>NZ_JACIFI010000001.1 GCF_014197275.1 Xanthomonas sp. 3075
TCCCGCCGAACTTGCTGCGCCACAGGTAGTAGGAGGCCTCGCTGAAGCCATGGCGCCGGCACAGGTCCTTGATCGCCACGCCGCTTTCGGCTTCGTGCAGAAAGCCGATGACCTGCTCGTCAGTAAAACGCTTCTTCACGTCCAATCTCCTTCGGGGTAGGGAATTGGACTCCAAACTGAGGCGCTACTCAAAATCGGGGGGACGTCGTACTGGCACCCACGGATGGGTGCCAGTACTCGCAAATTAACTCACGCCAGATCGAAACGATCCAGCTGCATCACCTTGGTCCAGGCCGCGACGAAGTCGTGGACGAACTTCTCCTGTGCGTCGGCGCTTGCATAGACCTCGGCAACGGCGCGCAGGATCGAGTTGGAGCCGAACACCAGGTCCACACGCGTGCCGGTCCACTTCTGTTCGCCGGTGCTGCGGTCGCGGCCTTCGTAAAGATCCTTCGCTTCGGAAGTGGCCTTCCACTCGGTGCGCATGTCGAGCAGGTTGGCGAAGAAGTCGTTGCTCAGCACGCCGGGGCGGGTGGTGAACACGCCATGCGTGGAGTCGCCGACATTGGCGCCGAGCACGCGCAGGCCGCCGACCAGTACGGTCAGCTCCGGTGCGGTCAAGGTCAGCAGCTGCGCTTTGTCGATCAACAAGGCTTCCGCTGGCACGGCGTAGCGGCGCTTGGCGAAGTTGCGGAAGCCGTCGGCCACCGGTTCGAGCACGGCGAAGGAGTCGACATCGGTCTGTTCCTGCGAGGCATCGGTGCGGCCTGGCGCGAACGGCACGGTCACGCTGTGGCCGGCGGCGTGTGCAGCCTGTTCGACCGCGGCATTGCCGGCCAGCACGATCAGGTCGGCGAGCGAGACCTTCTTGCCGCCGGATTGGCTGCCGTTGAAATCGGCCTGGATGCGTTCCAACGCGGCCAGCACCTTGGCGAGCTGCTCGGGCTGGTTGGCCTGCCAATCCTTTTGCGGTGCCAGGCGGATGCGTGCCCCATTGGCACCGCCGCGCTTGTCCGAGCCACGGAAGGTGGACGCCGAGGCCCATGCAGTGGACACCAATTGCGCCACGCTCAGGCCAGAGGCGAGGATGGCCTGCTTGAGTGCGGCTGCGTCCTGCGCATCGATCAGAGCGTGGTCGACGGCCGGCACTGGGTCCTGCCACAACAGTTCTTCGCTCGGCACATC
Organism: Xanthomonas sp. 3075; assembly: GCF_014197275.1. Lineage (GTDB taxonomy): Bacteria > Pseudomonadota > Gammaproteobacteria > Xanthomonadales > Xanthomonadaceae > Xanthomonas > Xanthomonas campestris_B. Next base: position 1,186 of record NZ_JACIFI010000001.1, read on the forward strand.
CGCGCCCAGATAACGTGAGCGCGGGCCCATGTCGCGGTGAGTGAGCTTGAACCAGGCGCGGGCGAAGGCATCGGCGAACTGGTCGGGGTGTTGGTGGAAGCGACGCGAGATCGCCTCGTAGGCGGGATCGAAACGCAGCGCCAGATCGGTGGTCAGCATGGTCGGGCGATGCTTCTTCGACGCGTCGTGCGCATCGGGAATGATGGCGTCGGCGTTCTTGGCCACCCACTGGTGCGCGCCGGCCGGGCTCTTGCTCAGCTCCCACTCGAACTTGAACAGGTGGTCGAAGAAGTCGTTGCTCCACTGCGCGGGCGTGGTGGTCCAGGTGACTTCCAGACCGCTGGTGATGGTGTCGGCGCCCTTGCCGCTGCCGTAGCGGTTGTGCCAGCCCAGGCCCTGGCTTTCCAGCTCGCCGGCTTCCGGTTCGGCGCCGACGTTGTCGGCCGGGCCGGCGCCGTGGGTCTTGCCGAAGGTGTGGCCGCCGGCGATCAGCGCCACGGTCTCTTCGTCGTTCATCGCCATGCGCGCGAAGGTGTCACGGATGTCGCGCGCGGCCGCGATCGGGTCCGGCTTGCCGTCCGGGCCTTCCGGATTGACGTAGATCAGGCCCATCTGCACGGCGGCCAGCGGGTTTTCCAGATCGCGGGTGTGCGGCACTTCGCTGTCGTCGTCCTTCACCAGCACGCCATGCGCTTCGTCCACACCGGGCGAGCCGTGCGCGTAGCGATCGTCGCCGCCCAACCACTTGGTTTCGCGGCCCCAGTACAGGTCCTGATCCGGTTCCCAGGTGTCTTCGCGGCCGCCGGCAAAGCCGAAGGTCTTGAAGCCCATGCTTTCCAGTGCGACGTTGCCGGTGAGGATCATCAGGTCGGCCCAGGAAATCGCCTGGCCGTATTTCTGCTTGATCGGCCACAGCAGGCGGCGCGCCTTGTCCAGGCTGACGTTGTCCGGCCAGCTGTTGAGCGGCGCGAAACGCTGCTGGCCGCGACCGCCACCGCCACGCCCGTCGCCGATGCGGTAGGTGCCGGCGCTATGCCAGGCCATGCGCACGAACAGCGGGCCGTAATGCCCGAAGTCGGCCGGCCACCAGTCCTGCGAGTCGGTCATCAGCGCACGCAGTTCCTGCTTGAGTGCTGCCAGATCGATGCGCTTGAACGCTTCGGCGTAGTTGAAGGTTTGGCCCAGCGGGTTGGACTTGCTCGAATGCTGGCTGAGCAGGTCCACGCGCAGCTGCTTGGGCCACCAATCGCGGTTGGTGGTGCCGGTGCCGACGACGGCGTGGTTGAAGGGGCACTTTGCTTCGGTGGTCATGGCGGTTACCTGTGTGCGTGTGCACTTGGGGAGTGGCGCGCCGAGGCGGCTGGCGCATGCGGGCGAAGAGAGCGCTGGACGAATGGATCGAGATCAGCGGCGATGTGGGAAGACGGGAAGGGCAGCGATCGGGCGGGTTGGCGCATCTGGCGGGCTCTTCTAGTCCATCTGGTCACCATAAAACGTCGCCTCGATTTGCGGAATTAGAATGATATTACTGCTTCGATAGTTTCTAGCTATGGATCTGCCTGCTTGGCGCGGCGCATTCGCAGCATCGACGTTGCATATTGCAGCACGTCGATTTGGTTCGATCCACTGCATGCCTTCACGAATCCGCACACCGGCGACGATCTGCAGCAAGGAATGGGCCTCTCCCTTCAGGGCGGCTGCGTGATGGAGCATGGCGCCGGTTCGGTGGGAAAGCTGTCTGGCGCGTCGCAAAGGCGGGGATAGAACGAGTGCGGCCGAGACGACACGGTTCCTCGCATCGCGCTCACGTCAAATTGTTATAATGTAACAATTGTGTCCGGCAACTGCCGGCCGCCCCTGCCCTTGCTGCGAAAGGAACCACCGATGACCACCGATGCCGCCGTTGCCGACTTCCAACCCGCCGTTGCCGCACGCACTGCCGCCTTTTGCCTGACCGAGGCCGGAAAGGTGCTGCTGCGTTGGGCGGAAACCGTGGGCAGACGCGATATCGATGCATTGCTCGCGCTCTACGCGGACGACGCCATCCTGGTCCCGACGCTGTCCGACGATATCCGCGGTCGTTACGAGGACCGCCGCGCCTATTTCGAATCCTTCCTGGCCGTCGATGGCTTGAGCTGTGGCATTACCGTGCAGAAGAAGCGGGTCAGCGCCAGATTGGGCACGGTGGTGATCGGCGGCCTGTATACCTTCGTGTTCGAACGCAATGGCGTGTCCGAACCGGTCAATGCCCGCTTTCTGTTTACCTTCGAGGAGATCGATGGCCAGTGGCTGATCACCGGTCACCACTCGTCGCGTGCGTCCGAAGGCGTCTAGTCAGTTCCCTTGCTGTCCCCGACGATCGTTCGGGGCAGTGGATGACCGCCGCTGTGCACACAAACGCAGCCTTTTGCAGGCCAGCACGATGCCGGTGATGCTCAGGCACCAGCCGATTGCCAGCAACGTGAGTTGCAACGCCAGGCGCAAGCGTGGATAGGCGACCAGTCCGGGTACCCGGGTGGTGTGCAGCGCGAAGTACAGCCATGCATACGCCTTGCGGCTTGCGTCCAGTTGCAGCAGCGGTCGGCCGGTCTGCGAATCGAAGTACAGCGCGGCGCCCTGCGGCGAGGCCAGTGCCACACGCACGGCATCGTCAGCAATGGCATCGGCCTCCCGATAGAGCGTCTCGTTGGGCCGTGGCTGCCCGCCGCCTGGATCGGCCGTCAGCGGCCATGTTTGGGCCGCTGCGGCAACAATCGCCGCGCGCCGTGCCTGCGACGACAGGCGGTACGTGGCCGCCGGGGCAGAGGCGAGTCCCAGGGTGGCGTTGTCGCCGGCTCCACCACGGCCGCTTGCCCATGCATGCCCGCCGACGACGCTGAAAGCGATCTCGCCGCTGCCGTCCAGCGGTTGCAGTGCGTCAAGCGCGACGCCGGCCAGTGCGTGTTGCAACGAGTCGGCCGCATAGCGCCTCACTGCTTGCGGTGACGGTTGACCGCGCGAGAACAGCCTGCCGTGGTCCATCGACAGCCAGCCGCTGAAGATCCACACCAGCACGATCGCCGCACCGCCCAGGCCGAGGCCGTGGTGCCAGCGCAGCACGCCACCGAAGGCCGACCAGCCCGCGCGCCGCCGCATCCGGATCTGCCAGGTCCGGTACAGGCCGAGCAGCGTGCCGGACGCCGCGCCGATCAGTGCGGCCAATGCCACCCACCAGACCGTGCGATCCCAGGCACCGAAGTCGTGGCGCAGCACGGTGAAATACAGCCAGTGCGGAATGGCGCCCAGCCAGTTCCAGCGACGTTCGCTGGCGCGGGTACGCTGCATTACCTCGCCGCTGCGTGCGGACACGTACAGCTCGGTGCCTGCGGCATCGTCCAGTTCTGCGCGGTAGAACGGACGCCAGGCATCGAAATGCTGGTGCACGCTCCATTGATCCACTTGCAGCGGGCCGACCAGCCGGCGGACCCGCGCATGGGCGAAGCGCGCGGCCACGGTGCGTGCCTGCGCGCTGTCCAGCATGCCGAGCAGGGCGCCGCTGCGCGCATCGATGCTGCGCACCAGTGTGGCCTGATCGATTACATAGCGCGGCCGTCCGGCGACCGAGATCAAGCGCATGCCGTCGCCACCGCCTCCGATGGCCAGGGCCGTGGCCGGCGCGATATGCACCCGGGCCAGCGCCAATGGGTCGCTGCCGGCGCGACGGGCGCTATCGGGCAGGGCGGGGAACGGCACGAACAGCATCACGATGCCGCTGCTGAACCACACCGCAAACGCCAGGCACAGTGCGACGCCGAACCAACGGTGCAGCCATGCCAGCCACGCCCACAGGCGCCGGCTAGAACGTGCCACGCAGGCTGAGCGCGTAACTGCGCGGCTGGCCCAGCATCACCTGCTGCGGATAGGAGATGTCGGCCCACTGCACGTAGCGCTTGTCGAACAGATTGTCCGCTCGCAGGCTCAGCGCCAGCGCTGGCGTCAGCCGGTAGGTGGCGTAAACATCGGTCAGTACGTAGCGCTCCAACTGCAATGTATTGGCGTTATCGCCATAGCGTGTGCCCACGCCATGCAGGCCCAGCCCGAGTTCCAGCGGCAACGCGCCGACCGCGTCCAGATGGGTCCACAGGTTGAACACGGTGCGTGGGACATTGGGCGGACGATTGCCGGAGACGTCGGTGCCGGTACTGCTGTCGATGAAGTCGCGGTAGCGGGCATCGGTATAGGCAACGTTGGCGTCCACTGCCCATTGCTCAGTGAGTTTGGCCGACGCCGAAAGCTCCACGCCGCGCGAGGTCTGGCTGCCGATGTTGCTGAGCACGTCCTGGGCGGTCAGGCTCAGGATGTTGTCGCGGCGAATGTCGTACAGCGCCAGGGTGGCGCTGGCGCGTTGATCGCTGCGCGCGGCCTTGACGCCGGCTTCGTATTGGCGCGAGGTGCTGAGTCCGAAATCTTCGCCGGCATTGACCAGCAGGATATTGGAACCGGGCGGATCGCTGCCGGTGGTGTAGGAGAGGTAGGGGGTCAACGCCGGGGTCAGCGCGTACACCAGCCCGACGCGGGCATTGTTGGGGCGGTAGCGCCGCGAAAAGCTGGTGGCGGCCTGGAATTGACCGTCGGCGGTGAAGTTGCGACGGTCCAGATCCAGCGATTCCCAACGTCCGCCCAGCACCAGTTTCAGCTGGGCGTCCAGGTCCAGCGCGTCCTCCACGAACAGCGCGGTGTTGGTCCAGCGGGTCGGACTGCGCCGCGGCTGGCGCTCGCCGAAGAGACCGCTCGGCCGCAGCGTATCGGCATCGACGCTGTCGCCATCGGGAAAGCCGCGCTCGCGGACGAAGTGCATGCGGTTGTAGTCCAGCCCGACCACCAGGCGATTGGCGTGACCGCCCACCGGCTGGTCGATGGTCGCGCTGGTCTGGTTGCCCCACAGGTGTTGGCGATGGAAGACGAAGAAGCGGTCGCGGTCGATCCGCCCGCTGCTGGCGTTGTAGGCATAGTTTTCCGCGTTGATCCAACGGCGCGAGGCGTCGAAGGCATAGAGCAGGCTGCGTACGCGGATGGCCTGGCTCGGCGACCATTCCAGCCAGGCCTGCGGCCAGAGTTGGCGCGAGGCGATGTCGGCATCCACGACGTTGTAGTTGTTGCGGCGCAGGGCTGCGTCCACGACCCGGCCGTCGGCGCTGCGCAGCGCATCGTGCAGCGGTGCGCGCGCAGCATCGGCGGGCAGCAATGGCGTTCCGAAATAGGTGCTGGGATGGTCGTTGGCGTAATCCACCGACAGCTGCGCGCGCAGCGTGGCGCTGGGCCGCCAAAGCAGTGCGGCGCTGAGATCGAGCGTGTCCGAGCCGGCGGCGTGCACGAAGCCGTCCGAGGACACCCGGCTGATATCGGCGCGATAGGCCAATGTATCGTCGAGCCGGCCGCCGCCGCCAAGGCCGGCCTCGCGGCCACCGAAGCGCGAGATGCCGGCGAGCAGATCGTAGCGGGGCGTATCGAAGACCGGTTGCTTGTCGATCACGTTGACCGCACCACCGATCGCGCCCTGGCCGTAGATCACCGACGCCGGCCCCTTGAGCACTTCCACGCTTTGCAGGTTGAAACTGTTCTGCGGGCGCGTGGTCATGCTCGATGGTCCCAGGTACAGGCCGTTGTGCAGCATCGTGATCTGGCCGCCGCTGAAGCCACGCATCGACAGGCTGGACAGGTTGCCGGGCGAACCGCCGCTGGTGATGCCGGGCAGGGTGGTCACGGCCTGTTCGACGCTTTGCAGTCCGCGCGCCTGCATCGCCTCGGCATCGATCGCGTCGAGTGTGGCCGGCGTCTGCGCAGGCGAAAGGCCGAGTCGCCCGGCCGTGGGCAAAAACGGCATGGCTGGAGCATCGGCCTGCACCGTGATCGCATCCAGCGTACGCGCAGTGGTATCCGGCCCCTGTGCCGCGATGGCAGTGCAGGGCGGCAGGGCGATTGCAACGGCGAAGCAGACAATCCAGGCGGCGGGCAGCGCCGAGGCGTGTGCGCGGCGGGAACGGGGCGTCATAGGGGAGCTAGGCATGGGAGCGAGGGGATGAGTGGGCCAGGCGATTGCGCGGCGCCAAGGCGGAGCGAGCGGGAAGGCGTGCCATGGCACCGTGGATCTGCAGATGGCGCTCATGGCGGCAGCAAGGGCATCCACAGCACCGAGCCGTCGGCGTGTACAGCCAGCAGCCAGTACGGCTGCGGGAGGACCGCCAGCAGCGCCAGCGCGGTGCCGCCGGCATGGCGGAGCACATGCCATTGCTGCGGTGTGGTCGCCTCGCCGATCAGTACGCTGCCGTCGCTCTTGCCGGCGAGCACCGTGGGCCGGCCTGGGAGCGTGCACAAGGCGCTCACCAGGGCCTGGCCGTCGTCCTGGAACAGCGCCAGGGGCGTGCGCTGCAGCGGCCCGTGCTTGCCGTCGAAGGGCCACAGCAAGGCGGCGGTTGCGCTGCCGCTGGCCAACCATGGTGCTGGCTCGACCCAACTCCACTGCCTGACCTTGCCGGGGTAGCCGGCGATATGCAGCTGCATCCGATCTGCGACGCGCCACCCATGCACGGCCTGCTCCTGCATGCTGCTCAGCACGTACCTGTCGTCCGGCGACCAGATCACTCCGAGGTGGCTGCCACGGCACGGCAACGACGATGCGCTCCAGCCGGTGGCATTGCGCGTCCACAGCGTGAGCCCACCGTAATGGGCGACCGCCAGGCGTCGGCCGCTGCGATCGAAGGCCATGCCGCCTACCGTGGAGGGATGCTCCAGCACCTGAGTGTCGCCGGCGGCGTCCCACAGATGCACGCGGCGACCGACCGCGCACGCATGCCCGCCATCGGCGCTGGTGCCGACATGCTCGACCCACTGGCCGGGAAAACGCGCCAGCACCTGCATGCCGGCGGCATCCGTGCGTGCGAACACGCCATCGTCGCCACCGCTCAGCAGGCCACCCGCGTCGTCTGCGGCCAAGGCCAGGATCGCGCCGTCGTGCACCTGCACGCAGTCCGGTGCCTGCTGCCTGGCGAAGCTGCGGATGCAGCCGTCACCCCAGGCCGTCGCCAGGCGTCCACCGCTGACGGCAACGGCAACCGGGACCGCGGAGATGCGCAGGGACAGACCGGACGCCGATGTCCGTGGTGCCTGATCGGCGACCTGCGGTTGCAGCGGCGCGCTCATGCCGCCACGCAGGCGCTGAATCCTTCGCGCAGGCGCATGCGTTCCAGGTCACGGCCGATGAACACGAGCCTGGACACGCGCGCTTGTCCCGGCGGCCAGGCATCGAGAAAGTCGCCATCGGTCAGCATGTGCACACCCTGGATGACGTAGCGGCGCGGCTCGCCGGCCAGATCCAGGATGCCCTTGGAGCGCAGGATATCGGTGCCGTGGTCGCGCAGCAGGGCACCGAACCATTGCTGGAAACGCATCGGGTCCAGCGGTTGCTGTAGTTGCAGCGAAACCGAGCCGATGTCGTCTTCGTGCGCGTGGGTCTTCGCTTCGTCGAGAAAATCCGGTTCGATCTCCAGTACGCGTTCGAGGGTGAACGCGGCCAGCCCGAGCACCTCGTCCAGCGGGACGTCGCAGCGCTGGCTGCGCACGATGCGCGCATAGGGATTGATGCCGCGGATGCGCGCCTCGACCGTCTCCAGTTGCGCGGGCTGGACCAGATCGATCTTGTTGAGCAATACGACATCGGCGAAGGCGATCTGCTCGGCGGTCTCGTGCGCCTCGTCCAGGTGGGTGGCGAGATTGACCGCATCGACGACCGTCACGATTGCGTCCAGTCGGGTCCTGGCAGCGACGTCCGGGTCGACGTAGAAGGTCTGCGCCACCGGCGCGGGATCGGCCATGCCGGTGGTTTCGATCAGGATCGCATCGAAGTCGCGGCGCTTCATCAATCCATCGAGAATGCGGATCAGGTCGCCGCGCACGGTGCAGCAGATGCAACCGTTGTTCATTTCGAAGATTTCTTCGTCGGCATTGACCACCAGATCGTTGTCGATGCCGGTCTCGCCGAATTCGTTGATGATGACCGCGTAGCGGTGGCCGTGCGGCTCGGTGAGGATGCGGTTCAACAACGTGGTCTTGCCGGCGCCGAGGAAGCCGGTCAGCACGGTGACGGGAATCTGCGGGGCAGTCATGGCGAACTCCTGGAAGGATCGAGCGCTTGCAGTAGCGCAGTGAGGTTGTGATGCATCAAGTCCAGATAGGTGCTCGCCGGCCCGCCCGGATGCGATAGCGCATCCGAATACAAGGTGCCGCCGATACGGATGCCGGTTTCGCGCGCGATCTGCTGCAAGAGCCGTGGATCGGTGATGTCTTCGACGAACAAGGCCGCCGCGCCGTCGCGCCGAATCTGCGTGATCAATCGAGCCACGTCGTGGGCGGACGCCTCGGCCTCGGTGGACACGCCCTGCGGTGCCTCGAAACGCAGTCCGTAGGTGGCAGCGAAATAGCCGAAGGCATCGTGCGAGGTGACGATGGTGCGCCGCTGCGGCGGCAGCGCCGCGATGCTGCGCAGGATCTGCGCATGCAGTGCACGCAGGCGCAGCTGGTAGGCGGCAGCATTGGCGCGGTAAATCCGGGCGCCGCCGGGGTCGGCCCTGGACAGTGCGTCGGCGATGTTGGTCACGTAGCGCTCCACGTTGGGCACGCTCTGCCAGGCGTGCGGGTCGAGCGCGGAATGCGCATGACCGGCGTGCGCGCCCCTGGTGTCGAGCCGGCGCGGCGTCACGCCGTCGCTGGCCACCACAATGGTGCCGTGGTAACCGGAGGCGTGGACCAGCCGGTCCAGCCACCCTTCGAAGCCGAGCCCGTTGACGAAGACCAGGTCGCTGGTTCCCAGCGCGCGCGCATCGGCCGGGGTGGGCTGGTAGACATGTGCATCGCCTTCCGGGCCGACCAGCGTGGTCAGCGCGACGCGTGGGCCGCCGACCTGACGGACCAGGTCGCCCAGGATCGAAAAGCTGGCCACCACGCGCAGCGGTTGCGCGCCATGCGGCTGCGCGGTCGGTTCCCCGCGATTGGACAACGCGACGATTGCCGCCAGTACCAGCAGCACGCCGATGCCGAGCAAGGCATGCAGGCGCCGGCTCATGGCGCGCCTCCCGCGACAGCACGGCGCCCGCGCGGTCGCGCATTGGCGGCCAGACTGTCCTCCGGGCCGAGTAACAAGGACAGCAAATACAAGGTGCCTGCGGCCAGGATGATGGTGGGACCGGAGGGCAGGTCGAAGCGGTACGACAGCAGCAACCCGACCACCGAGGCCAGCAGTGCCACCGCCAGGGCGATCAACAGCATCGGCGCCAGACGCCGGGCCCAGAAGCGCGCGGTGGCTGCGGGCAGGATCATGATGCCGACCGCCATCAAGGTGCCCAGCGCCTGGAAGCCGGCCACCAGATTCAGCACCACCAGTGCCAGGAACAGCAGATGCGTGAGCAGACTGCTGCGGCCCACGGTGCGCAGGAACTGCGGGTCCACGCATTCGAGCACCAGCGGGCGATACAGCATGGCCAGCACGATCAAGGTGAGCGTGGCGATCGTGCACAGCAGGACCAGCGCAGGGTCGTCCAGCGCCAGCACGCTGCCGAACAGCACGTGCATCAAGTCCACGTTGGAGCCCTTGAGCGAGACCAGCAGCACGCCCAGCGCCAGCGAGATCAGATAGAACGCTGCCAGCGAGGCGTCCTCCTGCAGCCGCGTGGCCCGTGACACCGCACCGGTCAGCACCGCTACCAGCAGGCCGGCCACGATACCGCCCAGCGTCATCGCGCCCAGCGACAACCCGGACACCACGAAGCCCACCGCCGCGCCGGGCAGAATCGCATGCGCCATTGCATCGCCGATCAGGCTCATGCGACGCGCGATCAGGAACACGCCGATCGGGGTGGCGCCGAGCGCGATGGCCGTGCATCCCAGCAGCGCGCGCTGCATGAACACATAGTCCAGGAACGGTTGCCAGGGCAGGCTCACAGCGCGGTCCTGTGTGGCTGCAACGGCGCTGGCGGTGCCCAGCACCCGGTCAAGGCGTCGGCGGCGCTACGCGCCTGCTCCAGGGTGTGTGCGCTCAGCGCGGTGGCGGTGGGGCCGTGCGCGATCTGGCGACCGGCGATCAACAAGGTCTCGGGAAAATGCCGCCGCACCATCTCCAGGTCGTGCAGCACCGCCAGCACGGTGCGCCCCTCGTGGTGCCAGCGATGCACCACTGCCAGCAGGTCGGCGGTGGTGTGGTTGTCGATCGCGGTGAACGGCTCGTCCAGCAGGATCAGCTCCGCGTCCTGCAGCAACAGTCGCGCGAACAGGGCGCGTTGCAGCTGACCGCCGGACAAGGTGCCGATCGGGCGGCTGCCAAGCGCGCCCAGACCCAGGACCGACAACGCCTGGTCCAGTTGCGCGGCGTCGGCCACTGTCAGTCCGCGCAGGGCGCCGATGCGTTGCCATAAGCCCATCGCGACGAAGCCGCGCACATCGATCGGGAACTGCGTATCCACTGCGGTGCGTTGTGGCAGCCAGGACATGCGACCGGCTGCGCGTTCGATGCGCCCGGCCAGCGGAGCCAGTTCCCCGGCGATGGCGCGCAGCAACGTCGTCTTGCCGGCGCCGTTGGGCCCGACCAGCGCCGTCAGGCTGCCGCGCGCGATGCGCGTGTTCAGGGCCTGCAGGGTGACCTGAGAGCCGTAGCCGAGACTGAGCGCGTGCAGGGCCAGCATCTCAGCAGGTCACCCAGGCATAGCCCAGCCACAACAACGCCGCGGCCAGCAGCGCACAGCCCAGCCGCGTGGCCGCGCCGACCAGCAGCGGATCGGCGCAAGGCTTCATCGGCACGGGAAGAGCATGGCGGTTGCGTTGCACTGGAGCGAACGGAGCGGTTCGAAGACGGCGGAAATGGATGGGACAGGCATATGTAACGATATAACATAACTATCAACGCGTGTGGACGAACGCTGCCGACCGTTGGGTGTACCAAGGTCGGGCACCGCGAGCGTGCGGTGTTGCTGGTTGCTGTCTGGTGGTGCGCAGCGTGGGCTAGAGCAATGCCTTGAGGCGGTACAGCGCTTCCAGTGCCTGCTTGGGTGTGAGCTCGTCCGGGTCCAGCGCCTGCAGCGCTTCCTGCGCGGCGGAGGAAGGCGCGGTGAACAGGCCGAACTGCTGCGGCGCATCCAGTGCGGTCGGCGCCATCTGTGCGACATGGCTTTCGCCGCCGCGTTGTTCCAGTTCGGCCAGACGGTGGCGCGCCTGCGTTACGGCAGCCTTGGGCAAGCCGGCGAGCGCGGCGACCTGCAGGCCGAAGCTGCGATTGGCCGGGCCGTCCTTGACCGCGTGCATGAACACCAGGCGCTCGCCGTGTTCGACCGCATCCAGGTGCACGTTCGCAATGCCGCTGCTACCGCCGGCATGCGATTCGTCGGCCAGGGCGGTGAGCTCGAAATAATGCGTGGCGAACAGCGTGTAGCAGCGATTGGTATGCGCCAGATGGCGTGCGACCGCATCGGCCAGCGCCAGGCCGTCGTAAGTGGAGGTGCCACGGCCGATCTCGTCCATCAGCACCAGCGAGTGTGGTGTGGCGTGATGCAGGATGTAGCTGGTTTCGGCCATCTCCACCATGAAGGTGGATTGCCCGCGCGCCAGGTCGTCGCCGGCGCCGATGCGAGTGAGGATGCGGTCGATCGGCCCGATCACCGCGCGGCTGGCCGGCACGTAGCTGCCGATATGCGCCAGCAACACGATCAACGCGTTCTGGCGCATGTAGGTCGATTTACCGCCCATGTTCGGGCCGGTGATGACCAGCATGCGGCGGTCGGCGTGCAACTCCAGATCGTTGGGTTCGAATGGCTGGTCGCGCACCGCTTCCACCACCGGGTGGCGGCCGCGTTCGATGCGCAGGCACGCCGCGCTGTCCAGTTCCGGCTGCGACCAGTCCAGCACCTGCGCGCGTTCTGCGAAGGCGGCCAGCACGTCGAGTTCGCTCAATGCACTGGCGCAGCGCTTGAGGCCTTCCAGCTCGCCGCCGAGTGCGTCGAGCAGGCCTTCGTACAACAGTTTTTCGCGCGACAACGAGCGTTCGCGCGCCGACAGCACCTTGTCCTCGAAGCTCTTGAGTTCTTCGGTGATGTAGCGCTCGGCGTTGGTCAGCGTCTGCCGGCGACTGTAGTGCAGTGGCGCTTTCTCGGCCTGGCCCTTGCTGATCTCGATGTAATAGCCATGCACACGGTTGTAGCCGACCTTGAGCGTGGCGATGCCGCTGCTGGCACGTTCGCGTTGTTCCAGGTCGATCAGGAATTGATCGGCGTTGGTGGACAGGCGGCGCAACTCGTCCAGATCGGCGTCGTAACCGGTGGCGATGACGCCACCGTCGCTGAGTTTGAGCGGCGGTTGTTCGGCCACAGCGCTGAGCAACAGATGCGCGGTAGCATCGTGTTCGCCGAGTTCGGCATGCAGCGTCTGCAGGCGCGGCGAATCCAGTGGCGCGAGGAGTGTGCGCACTTTCGGCAACAACGCCAGACCGTCGCGCAAGGTGGAAAAATCGCGTGGGCGCGCCGAGCGCAGCGCCACGCGGGTGAGGATGCGTTCCAGATCGCCGAGCGCGCGGAAGGCCTCGCGCACATCGACGTCGGCGCCGCTGTCGATCAGGCTGCCGACCGCATGGTGACGTTGCACCAGCACCTCGCGCAGCCGCAGCGGGCGGTGCAGCCAGCGCCGCAGCAGGCGTCCGCCCATCGGCGTCACCGTGCTGTCCAGCACTCCGAGCAAGGTGTTGCGGGTGTCGCCGTCGACCCGCGTGTCCAGCTCCAGATGGCGGCGCGTGGCCGCGTTCATCGAGATCGCCTCGCTGGCCACTTCCATCGCGATGGAGGTCAGATGCGGCAGGCGCTGTTTCTGGGTTTCTTCGACATAGCCGAGCAGCGCGCCGGCCGCCGCAGTGGCGCAGGGCTTGTCGTCGATGCCGAAGCCGGACAGGTCATGCAACTTGAAGAACGCCAGCAGTTGACGCCGGCCGCTGTCGGCATCGAACAACCACGGTGGCCGCCGCCGCATGCCGACGCGGCTGCGCAGGAACTCCGGCCAGTTGTCTTCGTCGGGCACCAATAACTCGGCCGGTTCCAGGCGCGCGATTTCCGCTTCCAGCGCGTCCACGCTGTCCACTTCATTGACCAGAAAACGTCCGCCGGCCAGATCGGCCCAGGCCAGGCCGTAGCCTTGCTTGCTGCGCGAGATCGCCATCAACAAGGTGTCGCGGCGTTCGTCCAGCAGCGCCTCGTCGGTGACCGTCCCCGGGGTGACGATGCGCACCACCTTGCGCTCGACCAGTCCCTTGGCCAACGCCGGGTCGCCGATCTGCTCGCAGATCGCCACCGACTCGCCCAGCGCCACCAGCCGCGCCAGGTAGCCTTCGTAGGCGTGCACCGGCACGCCGGCCATCGGAATCGGCGCACCACCGGAACTGCCGCGCTGGGTCAGCGTGATATCGAGCAGCCGCGCGGCCTTGCGCGCATCGTCGTAGAACAGCTCGTAGAAGTCGCCCATGCGGAAGAACAGCAGCAGGTCGGGGTAGTCCGACTTGGCGGCGAAGAATTGCTTCATCAGCGGGGTGTGCTCGACAGCCCCACCGGAGTTCTTGGTTTTTTCTTTTGGATCAGTGCTTTGCAAGAAATGTTCTTCCGGGATGTGGCGGTCAATCATGGGCGGTAGCGTCGAGAGCGGTGATTTTTGTTGCGACGACCCTCGAAACGGGATGAATCAATGTCGCCATGAAACGGGCGAGTGGCTGACATGACGGAACCACGAGCCGCCCCACGTTGGCGCGGGCTCCAAGTTTAAGCCCACCCACCGAAAAATCCCTGAGCTATGGGTCGAGCTGCTGCCGGTCATGGGGCCCGGCGGGCGATTGACGATCGTGCCAAGCCCTCTGGGCGAAGCGAAATCCCTACCGAATGCTGTCCTGCGATCAGCAGGCGCTCACTGGGAGGGGGCTTGATGTGGGAAAGCCGAGCATGACCGACGCAGTGATTTGGCGTGGCAGCAAGGTGTGCGTCGCTTCTCGCGGGGCAACGAAGGCTCAGTGACCTCACGGGCATCGCCCTGGTGGACCTGTGTGCGGTGCCTTGCCCAACCGTCTATTGCTTCGGCGTTAGGACTCTTCGACTTTGGAAAAGCTAAGATCGAAACTTGTGCAGAGTCGGAGGCGCTAATGATCGATCGTCGTAGTTTTCTTGCCACGGGTGTGGTAGCCGCTGCCGCCAGCTTCACTGCATCGGCAGCTCGGATCACACCTGCGCCGCGCGCCAGCGGGCCGGCACCGTGGGGCGCGGTGCCCAGCGCGCGACAACTGCGCTGGCATCGGTGGGAGCAATATGCGTTCGTGCATTTTGCGATGAACACCTTCACCGACAAGGAATGGGGCTACGGCGACGAGGATCCGCGCAAATTCGATCCCAGTGATTTTTCAGCCGATCAAATTGTTGCTGCTGCCAAGGCCGGCAATCTGAAAGGGCTTATTTTCACCGCCAAGCACCACGATGGGTTCTGTCTCTGGCCGACGCGCTTGACCGAGCATTGCATTCGCAACTCGCCCTACAAGAACGGCAAGGGCGACATCGTCGGGGAAATGGCCGCGGCGTGTCGACGCGCCGGCCTGGCGTTCGGCATCTACCTCTCGCCCTGGGATCGCAACCATGCCGAGTACGGTCGCCCCGGCTATCTCGACTATTTCCGCAAGCAGATCGTCGAACTCTGCACGGGCTACGGCGACCTGTTCGAGTTCTGGTTCGACGGCGCCAATGGCGGCGACGGCTACTACGGTGGAGCGCGCGAATCGCGCAAGATCGATGCGCCCGCGTACTACAACTGGCCACGGATGATCGAGCTGGTGCATCAGCATCAGCCGATGGCCTGCACCTTCGACCCGCTTGGCGCCGATATCCGCTGGGGCGGCAACGAGGACGGTATCGCCGGCGATCCCTCCTGGCCGACCATGCCCAATGCGCCGTATACCCAGGAAAACGGCAATTCCGGCGTGCGCGGGGCGGCGCTGTGGTGGCCGGCCGAAACCAACACCTCGATCCGCCCGGGCTGGTTCTACCATGCCGATGAAGACGGCAAGGTGCGTAGCCCGGAGAACCTGGTGCGCTATTTCGACACCTCGGTCGCGCGCGGCACCAACATGAACCTCAATCTTCCGCCCGACCGACGCGGCCGCATCCCCGACCACGACGTGGCGGTGCTGACGAGTTTTGGCGATGCGATCCGCGCCAGCTTCGCCATCGATCTGGCCAAGGGTGCCAAGGCCAGCGCCAGCGCGTCGCGTGGGCCTGGGTTCGAGCCGGCGCGCGTGCTCGACCGCCAGCCGGACAGCTACTGGTCCTCGCCGGACGATGTCACCACGCCGACGCTGACGCTGGAGCTGTCGGCGGCGCACAGTTTCGATTTGATCCGGCTGCGCGAATACCTGCCGCTGGGCGTGCGCGTCACCCGCTTCGCGGTCGAAGCCGAGGTCGATGGGCAATGGCGGCGGCTGGCCGAAGCGCAGTGCATCGGTGCACAGCGCATCGTGCGGCTGGATCGCCCGGTCGCCGCACGCCGGGTGCGCCTGGTCGTGCTTGAGGCGCCGGTGTGCCCGGCGATCAGCGAATTCGCGCTGTTCCGCGCCGTTGCGCCAGTGCCGGTCGCGCGGCCGACGGCGAACGCGCCGGATGTGTTGTCCTCCGCCGGCTGGCGCATCGTCGAGGCCAGCGCGCCAGGGGCGGACAAGTTGCTCGACGACGATGCCAGCACGGTCTGGATCACGCCCGCGCCCACCCCCGGCCACCCCGCGCAGGCGACCATCGACCTCGGCGCGCTGCGTCAGGTTGCCGGTTTCAGCCTGACGCCTTCGCGCACGGTGATGAACGGTGCGGCGCCACCGAAGGGTTATCGCGCCGAAACCAGCGAAGATGGCCAGCGCTGGCAGCCGGCTGGTGCCGGCGAGTTGTCCAATATCGCCTATGCGCTCTCGACCCAGCGGCTGAATTTCCCCGAGGTCCGCCAGATCCGCTACCTGCGGCTGTCGTTCGCGGAAACGGCGGTGCCCGCCGAGCGGCTGGCGATTGCCGGTATCGGTGCATTCTCGCGCTTGCGATGAACTTGCGATCCCACGCGGCCATGCGCCGCGTGGGGGCATCTTGGGTGACGGAGTGTCGCGGGCTTGAGACGCGTCAAGCGAAGCGACACAGGCAGAGTTCGCTGCATTCACATCACGTGGCGAAGCTGAGTCTTGAACCGTTTGCACACCGCCGTTCCGGATCACGCGCTATGGTGTGCGGCGCATCATGCAGGCGACCTGGTTGGGTATGGAACAGAAACAGCACGAGTGGATGCAGTCCGTGACCGAGGCGCTTAGCGATCTGCTGGCCGCACGCGTGGCCCAGGCCACGTTATTGGAGGCGATGCTGGTTTCGCATCCAGATCCGGTCACGCTCAGAAAGGCGTGGGATGAGCTGTCGTCCCAGCGCATCGCCTTTGTGGCCCAGAAGAAAGCGCTGGCCGACGACCCGCGCCCGATGGACGCCTACACATTGGAGCAATTCCAGGCGTGGGAAGAAAAACTCAATCGCTATTTTCCGCGCGATTCGGCTGCGGGGCATACAGAGATGTAGGGTTGCCGAACGGGCGAGCGCAAGCGCTGGCCTGGTCGGCAATGCCGAGCCTGTGCTGGCCACGGTTCAAGCCCTGCCCGCGATCTTCGGGTGGGATGATCTACTCGGTGATGCAAGGGCGTTAGCACAATGCCGACCGATGGCCTTCGACTGGCGTTTGGCAGCACGACAGCACGACAGTGCCGAGGCCAGTGCTGGCCCCGGCAATGCCGTCGTTCCATCGCATCGCGCAGCGACTACCGCTTCCTCAAGCAACCGACGCGCGCGATGTGGTGGCGTCTGCGTGCAGGCGCAGCGTGGACGAGGTCAGTCCAGGCGCGGTCGCCTGCAGCACGATGTCGCCGCTGCTGCGCGTGGTCTGCAACAGCGCCGCACACAGGCCGTTGAATGCCTTGCGCTGTGGTGCTTTGTCGTCCTCGTGACTGCTGGGGTCGCCGTTGCCGACGCCGATCAGCCGCGCAGGGCCGCGCAGCGCGAACTGCACCTGATTGTCTGCAGTTGGTACCAGACGGCCTTGCGCGTCGACGATTTCCACCTTCACCACTGCCACATCCTCCGCATCGGCGCGCATCTTGTTGCGGTCGCAGCTGAGGCGGATCACGGCCGGCTTGCCTGTGGTTTCACGGCGTTCGCTGAGCAGCAGCTTGCCGCCGCGATAACCGCGTGCTTCGATCACCCCGGGTGCGTAGGCCACGCGCCATTCCACATGGCCGTAGGCCGGCACCTGTTGCAGGCCCTGGCTGACGCCGTTGACCAGCAGTTCCACCGCGTCGAGATTGGTATGGCACCAGACGGCGACGCGGCCCTTGTCATCGGGCTGCAGCAGGCCGTCCCAGTTCCAGTGCGGGAACAGATGCAGCACCGGTTCGCTGGTCCATTGCGCGCGGTAGTACCAGTAGTTGTCCTTGGGAAAGCCGCAGCTGTCGAGCACGCCGAACTGCGAAGCGACATTCGGCCAGCGGTTATAGGGCGTGGGTTCGCCGCGGTAATCGAAGCCGGTCCAGATAAAGCCGCCTGCGATGTACGGGCGCTGCGCGACATAGCTCCACCAGGCTTCGGCGGTGCTCGCCCACCACGGGTGGTCCAGGTCGTAGGCGCGGGTATAGCCGCGTGCATCGTCGCGCTGGTAGTTGCCGCGCACCGACACGGTGCTGCCGGTTTCGCTGCCGTAGATGGGGATGTCGGGATATTGCGCGTGGAAGCCATCCATCTGGCTGGTGCGGTAGTTGAAACCGACCACATCGACCACTTGGCCGACGCCATCGCCAAAGCCCTTGTCCATGGCGAAGGTGGTTGGGCGGGTGGGGTCGAGTTGGCGCACGCGTTGCTGCATGCGGCTGACGATGCGCGCGCCGCGCTCGGTGACCTGCTGCGGTTCCTCGTTGCCGAGCGACCACAGGATCACGCTGGGATGATTGCGCCCACGGCGGACCATGGTTTCCAGTTCGCCCATCGCTTCGGGGTCTGTAGACATGCGCCGGGTTTCTTCGATCACCAACATGCCAAGGCGATCGCATAAGGCCAGCAATGCGGGCGTGGCCGGATTGTGCGAGCTGCGATACGCGTTGCAACCCATCGACTTGAGCTGGCGCAGACGCCACTCGTGCAAGGCGTCCGGAATGGCGGCGCCGACGCCGGCATGGTCCTGGTGGTTGTTGGTGCCGTGCAGCTTGAGCGGCGTGCCGTTCAACAGGAAGCCGCGCTGCGCATCAAAGGCGATGCTGCGCACGCCAAACGGGGTGGCGACCGCATCGGTTGCCTTGCCGTCGCTGTGCACGCTGGTGGTGAGGGTGTAGAGCTGCGGGGTGTCGATCGACCACAGCGCGGCCTGGCCGAGCGGCAGGGTCTGTTCGACGAGGTGTACCTGGCCGGGTGCAACCGTGACGACGGCGCTGGCCGCTTGTGCGACCACGCGTCCATCCGGTGCGGTGACGTGCGCCTGCACGGTGCACTGGCGCGGGGCGGTGCCGTCGTTACGCACTTCGGTGGACAGCTGCGCGGTTGCGTTTTCGCCTTGCACGGTGCTGCGCACGAACACGCCATCCTGCGGCAGATGCAGCGTGTCGGTTTTTTGCAGCCACAGATGCCGATAGATGCCGGCGCCTTCGTAGAACCAGCCTTCGCCCAATGTGGCATCCACGCGCACGGCGATGAGGTTGGGCTTGCCGTAGTCGAGCACTTCGCTGAGGTCGACCTCGAACCCGCAATAGCCGCTGGCGTTGCGCCCGACGATGTGGCCGTTGCAGAACACGATGCAATCGCGGAAGACGCCGTCGAACACCAGGCCGATGCGCTTGCCCAGATCGCTTGCGGGAATCTGCAGCGTGCGGCGATACCAGCCCACGCTGTTCTCCGGAAAGCTCGGTCCCAGCGGTTTGTAGCCGTGCGAAGCGGCGGGGTCTTCTTCGGTGATGGTGGCCGAGGTGGGTTCCTGGCGGAAGGGCAGGGTGACGGCCCAGTCGTGCGGAAGATCGACCTGCTGCCAGCTGCTGTCGTCGAACACCAGTTGCGCGGCGGTGGCGGTGTCCTTGCCAGCCTTGGCGAAGGTGCGCTGGAAGGTGCCGAAGGCGAAGTCGCGCGACGGGTCGCTGGCGTGGCCGAGATGGAAGCGCCAGCCAAAGTCGAACAGCAACCGTTCGCGTGGGGCCAAGGCAGCATCGCCCAGCGTGGCGAGTGGCGTGGCGTTCTTGCCTGCAGCCGGTGCCGCAGCGGCGATGGCAGGCAGCAACGCACCGGCCGTACCGACCGGAAGTGCGGCGCTCACGCCACTGGCGAGCATGCCGCGCAGCAGCTCGCGGCGATTGATGCCGGTCATGGCTGCGTCCTCTTGCGGGTGCCCGCAGCGTTGCCTTGCGTGCCTACGGCAGGTTTGCCTGCATCGGCCTGATGCGGCGCAGGCACGCCGGTGTATGGGTGACGCATGAAGTCGATCGCCGGCAGCACCTCATTGGCGTGCTTGAAGTCGAAGAAGCTGGCGTTTTCCCATGACGAGCCGGTGCCCCAGCGCGTCTTGCAGCTGCTGCTGGTCCATGCCGGCTCCCAGTACACGACGCCGGCGCCGCCGGTGTCGATGACCAGCTGGGTGAGATCGATCATGTACTTGGACTGGCCCTGCGGCGTGGCCGGGTAGCCGGCAATCAGCGAGTCTTCGCCGAGCAGGTTGTGTGAGCTGTCGCCGGCCTCCAGCGTCCACGGGTAGGCGGTTTCCACCACCACCACGTCTGCATCGTAGCGGCCGCGCAGGCGCTTGATGGTCTTGCCCAGCTGCGCCATCGATTGGGTCGACCACTTGCGGTAATAGCTGATGCCGATCAGGTCGAAGTCGGTGACGCCGGCCTTGGTGGCGGCGGCGAACCACGGTTCCACATTTTCCGGCTGGGCGATGTGCAGCATGACGCGCGGCTTGATGGTGGAGCGTGCGCTGATATCGCGCACCGCCTTGATGCCGGCATTGAACAGCTTGGCATTGCGTTGCCAGTCGATGGGGCGTTTCTTGTCCCAGGGAATGCTGTCCATCAGATCGGAATTGCTTTCGTTGCCCACCTGCACCAGCTCTGGCATCAGGCCGGCACGGTCGAGCGCGCTGAGCGTGTCGTAGGTGAAGCCGTAGAGCGTGCGCGCCAGTTCGTCGGTGTCGGTGATGCTGGCCCAGGCCTTGGGAATCAGCTGTTTTTCGCCATCGGCCCAATCGTCGGAATAGTGCAGGTCCAGCAGCACCTGCATGCCTTGCGCCCGCGCACGCGCGATGGTCTTCTTGACGTCGGACAGGTCGCTATAGCGCGTCCAGCGGGCGTCGTTCCACAATCGCACGCGCACCAGATTGGCACCGTGCGCGTGGAAGAGTTCGAACGGATCGGTGACCACGCCGTTCTCGCGGTATTGCACACCGCACTCTTCCATCTCGTTGACGTAGGACAGGTCCGCACCGAGATACAACGTGGCGGGGGCCGGGGCGGCGTGTGCGAAGGTGGAGATGGCCAGCGCAAGCAGCGCGGGCGTCCAGAGACGGCGTGTGGAGCGCATGCAATTCCTCGACAGATGAGACGTGGAGCGGGTGACAGCCTGGTGGTGGCGCTGTCGTGCGGCGGATGTGCGCAATCGAAACGTCGATGCAGGATTCGATTGCGCATGCCCACCGCACCTGTGGAGCGGTCGTGCAGCAGCGGTGTCAGCCGCCGTTAGAACTTGTACGTGGCCTCCAGCGAGTAACGGCGGCCGAACACCTGATAGCCGCCATCGTCCTGGTTGGCCAGACGGTTGGGCTTGTTGTCGGTGTAGGCACGCAGTGGTTCGTTGGTGAGGTTCCCCGCCTGGAAGCGGAAGCCGAGCTGCTTGCTGTACTGCCAGTTCAAGCTCAGGTCCACCGTGCCTTCGCTCTGCAACCGTGCCAGACGCGCCGCATTCCAGCCGTACACCACCGTGTAGGGGCTGTGGTACTTGTAGCCCACACGTGCTTCGAAGGTGCCATTGCTGTACCACAGGTCGAAGGTGCCGGTCTTGCGCGCCAGGCCGCTCAGCGGCAGCGGGTTGTCTTCCGGCGAGAATTCCTTGAGGTTGGAATCCACCAGCGAATAGTTCGAATAGACACCGAAGTTTTCCATGTGCGGGATGAAATAGAACGGCGTCTGGAAGGTGAGCTCCACCCCGTTGATATACCCGCCGCCGCCGTTGAACGGTGCGCTGACCAGATAATCCAGACCGTTGATGACTTCGCGATCGGTGCGGTAGCCGATGCTGGAATCGACTTCCTTGCGATACACCGCCAGCGCGGCCAGCGCTTCCTTGTGGAAATACCACTCGTAGGACAGATCGACCTGGGTGGCCTTGAACGGATCCAGTTGCGGGTTGCCGCCGCTGCCGGTGAGCTGGCCGACGGTGACATTGGGGTCGTCCAGGCGACGGCCAGTGCGCAACTCGTCCAGCGGTGGCCGCGCAATGACCTTGGCCACCGCAAGGCGCAGGATGCGTTGCTCGTCGATCAGGAAATTGAGGGTGGCACTGGGCAATACGTCGGTGTATTCCTTGCTGGCGCTGCTCGCCTGCACGGTGCCGCCGACCGAATCGAAGCCATCGCTGGTGGTCTTGGTGTTGACCAGGCGCACGCCGACGTTGCCGGTGACATCGGTGCCGAACAGCTGCGAGCTGAACACCGCCTTGGCGAAGGCTTCGCGCACGTCTTCCTTGACGTTCCAGTGGTCGAGCAGTTGCTCGTTGAGCGTGGCCGGGTCGAAACCGCCGAAGCCGATGTCGGCGATGGCATCCATGTTGCCGCCGGTCAGCGTGGGCACGTTCAAGTCCGGCATGCTGACCGGGTAGATCAGATCCTGATACGCCGAGATCGGCTGGTCGTAGCCGGATTGATTGCTGACGAAGTGGCGGTTCTGTTTTTCGCGGCGTGCCGCGCGTGCGCCGAATTCGAGCGAGGTGAAGGCTGCCGCATCGATCGAGCGGCTGGCGTTGAGCGCCAGCGCAGCGATCTTGTCGCGCAGCGCCTGCGGCTCGGTCTGGCCGGCAATGCCCCATTCGGGCGTGTCCGAACTGGTGCTGATGGTGGGGGTAACGCTGCGGCGGAAATCGAACGAGACGGTGTCCGGGTTGCTGCCGAAGCGCACCGCCTGCCAGGTGTTGTCGCGCTTGGCCTGCGAGAACGACAGGTCGCTGGCCAGCGTCCACACATCGCCGCTCCACTTGGCGTTCAAGCCGCCAGCGGTGAGCGTCTTGACCTCGTTGTAGTGGCTGATGACGTGATCGACCTGCAGATTCGAATTGGCCAGCGTGCCAGCCACCACATCGCCATCGACGATGGTGTAGGACGAGCCCGGCGTGGTGTACGGATTGGCGCCGGTCGAAAAGCTGCTGTAGGCCAGGCCATTGAACCAGTTCTGCAACTGGTCTTCGTCGATCTCGATACGCGAATACAGGCCGTCGAACTTCAACTCGAAGTTGCCCGAGCGCCATTGCACCGTGCCCATCGCACCGGTACGGGTCTGCTCGGTCAGCTTGAGCTGGTCGGCCGCGCCGAACGGGGTCGGGTCCACGCTGCCGTCGCCATCCACATCGCGCGAGGTGGTGGCGTCGGTATAGCCCCAGCTGCCGATCGATGAGTTTGAGTTCTTCTGCTTCTGGTAGGTGGCACCCAGTGCTACCGCCAGGTTGTCGTTGATCTTGTGTACCCAGCTGGCGCCGAAGCGGCTGCCCCACGGGCTGTAGCCGTCCACGTCCTTAGCGTGGTCGTAGAACACCGGGCCGGCGGTGCCGACGAAGCCGGGTCCGGTGTAGTCCAGCGGGCTGATGGTGGAGATGTCCACGGTCGCGGCAAGACCGCCGGCCACCAGGTCCGCCGACTGGGTCTTGTAGACCTTGACGGTGGAGACGATCTCGGTGGGAAACACTTCCCAGCGCACCGCGCGATTGGGCTCGGAGGAGGCGATTTCGCGCCCGTTGACGGTGCCCATGGTCATGCGCGGGCCAAGCCCACGCACGGTGGCCAGGCTTTCGTTGCCACGGTCGCGGGTGCCGTTGACACCGGGCAGGCGCACCAGCGCCTCGGCCACGGTGACGTTGGGCATCTGGCCCATGTTGTCTGCAGAGATCACTTCCATGACGTGATCGGACATCTGCTTGGCCTGCACGGCCTGATTCAGGCTGGCGCGCTGGCCGATCACGGTGATGTTGTCGAGCGTGACCGGTGGCGGCGCGGCGGTGGTGCTGGCGTCGCCGGCCCGCGGTGCGGCAGGTGCAGGCGCGGTGTCCTGTGCGTGCGCACTGAACGCGCTGGCCAGCACGCAGGCGATGGTGATGCAGAGCACGTCGCGGACAGGCAGGCGCAGGCGCCGGCTGGCCGGGCGGCCGGTGTGGTGAACGGGCATCGTTTGATCCCTCCCAGGACAAAAGTTACCGAATGGAGTGGTGGCCGTTGCGACGGCCGTCCGGCGCAGGCGCGGATCAGGCGCGTCTGCGCAGGGGTGGCGAGTGATGCGGTCTTGCGTTATTCAAGCGTCCGTATGCCTTTGCATGACGCTGCGACGATCGGCGATCGGCGATCGGCGATCGCGTTGGCGTCCCCCTGTCTTGCATGTGTCTGCTTAGGGTAGAAGCGCAAGCCATTCCATTCCAATGAAGCATTTTGCGTGAGCTATCTCGCGTTGGAATGCTGCAATGCAGCGTCAATCAGTGTCGCGACGGTTGCCGGGTTGTTGTCTGCCTGAAGCGAAAGATTGCCCTGCGCCGCATCCCGTGCCGCTCTTGCGGCTAGCGCGCGCTGACGGGCAAACGTGGCAGTGCAGGAAACGCGCGCTGCACGCAATCGCTGCGTTCGCAGGTCAGGCAGCCCGGGCCGATCGGCACGGCATCATCCACCGCGTTCAAGTCCCAGCCGCGCGCGTACACCAGTTGATCGGCGTGGCGCAGGTCGCAGCCCAGCGCCAGTGCAAAGGTTTTGCGCGGGCGGCCGTAGCCCGGCGCGCCGTTGCTGACCTGGCGGGCCAGCCAGAAATAGCGGCGCCCATCGGGCATGCGCGCGATTTGGGTCAGGATGCGGTCGGGCTGATTGAAGGCTTCGTACACGATCCACAGCGGGCAGGCGCCGCCGACATGCGAAAAGTGGAAGTCGGTGGCCGAGTGGCGTTTGGATACGTTGCCGGCGCGATCCACGCGCATGAAGAAGATCGGCAGCCCGGCTGCGCCGCGCCGTTGCAGGGTGCTGAGCCGGTGGCAGACCGCTTCGAAGCCCACCCCGAAGCGGTCGGCCAGCCATTCGATGTCGTAGCGCGAGGCCTGCGCGCTGTGCAGAAACGCGCCGTACGGCATCACCAGCGCGCCAGCGAAATAATTCGACAGACCAATGCGCGACAACGCGATGCGCTCGGCATCTTCGAATCCGGCATCGGCGATGCGCGCCTCCAGCAATGGCGCGCATTCCAGCAACGCCAGCTGCGCGGCCATCTGGAACGCCTGCTGGCCGGGGCGCAGGTGGGCAGGCAACCACAGCACGCGCGCCTGCGCATCCACGTTGCGTTTGTCGCTATGCAGCTCCGGCGCGTCCTGCACCAGCAGGCCGTGGCGATCGGCCAGGCGCTGGCGCAGCCGCAGCGCAAGGGTGTCCGGGGTCAAGCCGAGTTCGGCGTACAGCGCTTCGGCGCGCTCATCCAGTTCCGGCAAATAGTTGTGTGCGCGGTTGAAGTAGTCGCGCACCTGTTCGCCCGGCGACAGCGAGGGCATGGCCGCATGGTCGGCGCCGATCTGCAGCTCCAGTACGGCGTTGCGTTCGCGCAGACGCAGGTGGGCGCGGTGCAGATCCAGCAGCGCCTGGGCTACCTGCGGCAGGTTGCCGGTGAGCGCGCGCAGCTCGGCCGCCGACAGGTTGTGGCCCAGGCTGCGCAACGATTCGTCCAGCGGTTCCACCAATGCGGCCGGATCGTCCAGATCGAGCAGGCCGTCCAGATCGCCGAGGGTGGCCTTGAGCCGTTGCTGGATCGCCAGGGTCAACGGGCGCTGGTTGCGCTCGATCTGGTTGAGGTAGCTCGGCGACAGCCCGAGCCGGCGCGCCAACTCGGCCTGGGTCAAGCCGTGGCGCAGCCGTAGCCGCTGCAGGCGCAGGCCGAGTTGGTGGCGGAGCGACGGAGTGGACTGGGGCATTTGCAAGATTCGCAAGATTCTGCCGCCAGCTTAGCGCGATTAAGCAGTTGAAGGCTGGGAATGCCGGCCGGCGATGCAAACAATGCGAAGCATCTGCATCGACCTTCTGTGAGCGAGTCTGCAATGCCTGAATCCGTCCCCCGCGTTTCCCTGTTGATCGACGGTCAGTTCGTGACCTCCGCCAGTACGCACTGGCAGGACGTGGTCAACCCGGCCGATCAGTCCGTGCTGGCACAGGTGCCGTTCGCCACCACCAACGAGGTGGACGCGGCCGTGGCTGCGGCCAGCCAGGCCTTCGTGAGCTGGCGCAAGACGCCGATCGGCACCCGTGCGCGCGTCTTCCTCAAGTACCAGCAGCTGATCCGCGAACACATGCCCGAGCTGGCCGCGCTGCTCAGCGCCGAACAGGGCAAGACCCTGGCCGATGCCGAAGGCGATGTGTTTCGCGGGCTGGAAGTGGTGGAACACGCCGCCGCGATCGGTAATCTGCAACTGGGCGAGCTGGCCAACAACGTCGCCAACGGTGTGGATACCTACAGCCTGCTGCAGCCGCTGGGCGTGTGCGCGGGCATCACCCCGTTCAACTTCCCGGCGATGATTCCGCTGTGGATGTTTCCGATGGCGATCGCCACCGGCAACACCTTCGTGCTCAAGCCCTCCGAGCAGGATCCGATGGTGACCATGCGGCTGGTGGAACTGGCCCTGGAAGCCGGCATTCCCAAGGGAGTGCTCAACGTGGTGCACGGCGGCGAGGACGTGGTCAACGCGTTGTGCGACCACCCGGAGATCAAGGCGCTGTCGTTCGTGGGGTCGACCAAGGTCGGCACGCACGTCTATCAGCGCGCCAGCCTGGCCGGAAAACGCGTGCAATGCATGATGGGCGCCAAGAATCATGCGGTGGTGTTGCCCGACGCCAATCAGGAGCAGACCCTCAACGCGATGGTCGGCGCGGCGTTCGGCGCCGCCGGCCAGCGCTGCATGGCCGCATCCACGCTGGTGTTGGTGGGCGCGGCGCGGCAGTGGATTCCGCAGCTGGTGGCCAAAGCCAAGACATTGAAACTGGGTGCCGGCAACGTGGCGGGCACCGACGTTGGGCCGCTGATTTCCTGCGCGGCGCGCGAGCGCGTGGAGGCGCTGATCGCCTCCGGCGTGGAGCAGGGCGCCACGCTGGAACTGGATGGCCGCACCCCGAGCGTGCCGGGCTTCGAGCAGGGCAACTTTGTCGGCCCGACGATCTTTTCCGGTGTCCGTCCCGGCATGCGCATCTACGACGAAGAAATCTTCGGACCGGTGCTGGTGATTCTTGAGGCGGCCACGCTGGACGAGGCCATCGCTCTGGTCAACGCCAACCCCAATGGCAACGGCACCGCGTTGTTCACCCAATCCGGTGCCGCGGCGCGGCGTTTCCAGGAAGACATCGATGTGGGCCAGGTCGGCATCAACGTGCCGATCCCGGTGCCGGTGCCGCTGTTTTCGTTCACCGGCTCGCGCGCCTCCAAGCTCGGCGACCTGGGCCCGTACGGCAAGCAGGTGGTGATGTTCTACACCCAGACCAAGACCGTGACCGCGCGCTGGTTCGATGACGAGACGCTGGGGCACGGCGTCAACACCACCATCTCTCTCAAGTGACCCGATCGCCATGAATGCAGCCATCCAGTTACACGCCAATACGGCCGATTTGAATGACGAGCAGGAGGCGTTTCGTGCTGCCGCACGCGACTTTGCCGACAAGGAACTTGCACCGCACGCCGCGCGCTGGGATGCGGAAGGCCACTTCCCGCGCGAAGCGATCGCCAAAGGCGCGGAGCTGGGCTTTTGCGGGCTGTATACCGATGAAGGCGTGGGCGGGCTGGGCATGCGTCGGCTCGATGCGGCGGTGGTGTTCGAAGAACTCGCCACGGTCGATCCGTCCACGTCGGCCTTCATCAGCATCCACAACATGGCCACCTGGTTGATCGCCAGTTATGGCAATGACACCGTGCGTGCGCAGTGGGGCGAGGCGATGACCAGCGGCGCCAAGCTGGGCTCGTATTGCCTGACCGAGCCGGGAGCCGGTTCGGACGCGGCGTCGCTCAAGACCCGCGCGCAGCGCGACGGCGACAGCTATGTGCTCAACGGCACCAAGGCGTTTATTTCCGGTGCCGGCGCAACCGATGTGCTGGTGGTGATGGCACGCACCGGCGAAGAGGGCGCACGCGGGATCAGTGCGTTCGCAGTGCCGGCCGACGCGCCCGGCATCAGCTACGGGCGCAAGGAAGAAAAGATGGGCTGGAACAGCCAGCCCACACGCGGGGTGACCTTCGAGAACGTACGCATCCCCGCGAGCAATCTGCTTGGCAAGGAGGGCGAAGGTTTCAAGATGGCGATGAAGGCGCTGGATGGCGGCCGCATCAATATCGCGGCATGCTCGCTAGGCGCGGCGCAAGGTGCATTGGACGCCGCCCGTCGCTATATGGGCGAGCGCCGTCAATTCGGTAAGAAGCTTGCCGAATTCCAGGCACTGCAGTTCAAGCTCGCCGACATGGCCACGCAACTGGTGGCCGCGCGGCAGATGGTGCATACCGCTGCGCGCAAGCTCGATGCCGGCAGCCACGACGCCACCGTGTGGTGTGCGATGGCCAAGCGCTTTGCGACCGATGCCGGCTTTGCGATCTGCGATGAAGCGCTGCAGATCCACGGTGGCTATGGCTATATCCGCGAGTACCCGATCGAACGCCTGCTGCGCGACAGCCGTGTGCATCGCATCCTGGAAGGCACCAACGAAGTGATGCGCATGATCATTGCGCGTCACCTGCTCAACGGCGAGGAGGAACTGCGATGAGCGATTGGGAAGGGCGCGCGCATACCGGCCTGCAGGTCGAGCGCGATGGGCATGTGGCCATCGTCACCTTGAGCAACCCGCCGGCCAATACCTGGACGGTGCAGAGTCTGGCCGCCTTGCGCGACCTGGTGCATGCATTGGATGCCGATCGCAGCGTGTATGCGCTGGTGATCACCGGCGAAGGCGAAAAGTTCTTCAGCGCCGGCGCCGACCTCAAGCAGTTTGCCGACGGCGACAAGGCCGCCGCACGCGAGGCAGCGCGTCGCTTCGGCGAAGCGTTCGAGGCGTTGAGCGCGTTTCGTGGCGTGTCGATCGCTGCGATCAACGGCTATGCCATGGGCGGCGGCCTGGAATGCGCGCTGGCCTGCGACCTGCGCATTGCCGAACAGCAGGCGAACCTGGCGCTGCCGGAAGCCAGCGTCGGTTTGCTGCCGTGCGCGGGTGGCACCCAGAATCTGCCGCGCCTGGTCGGCGAGGGCTGGGCCAAGCGCATGATCCTGCTGGGCGAGCGTGTCGATGCCGCCACCGCGCACCGGATCGGCCTGGTGGAAGAGGTGGTGGGCAAGGGCGAGTCGCGCGCGCTGGCAGTTGCATGGGCGCAGCGTGCCGGCAAGCAGAGCCCGGTGAGCGTGGCGGCCTGCAAACGCCTGGTGCAATCGACCCGGAACGGCACCCACGCTGCGGCGCTGATTGCCGAGCGCGAAGCCTTCGTCGACCTGTTCGAGCAGGCCGATCAGGCCGAAGGTGTTGCTGCGTTCCTGGAAAAGCGTGCGCCGCAATGGAGCGATCGCTGATGGTGGACGAAAGCGCAATCGCAGCCGAAGAAGCGCCGGTCTTGTTCGAGCGACGTGAGTGCGCCGACGGACATCGGATCGGCATCGCGACCTTGAATGCGCCAAAAGCGCTCAATGGATTGTCGTTGCAGATGACGCGTCTGCTGGATGCGCAGTTGCGTGCCTGGGCCGACGACGCGCAGATTGCCTGCGTGGTGCTGCGTGGCGCCGGTGACAAGGCGTTCTGTGCCGGCGGCGACCTGCATGGGCTGTACCAGAGCATGCGCGCGCACCGCGATGCGGTCCCCGATGCGGAACAGCGCCGCGCCCAACCCGCTGGCAATGCGCATGCTGCAGCGTTTTTCGAAGAAGAATATCGGCTGGACTACCGCATTCACAGCTATCCCAAGCCACTGCTGTGTTGGGGCCACGGCATCGTGATGGGCGGTGGCATCGGTTTGATGGCCGGTGCCAGCCACCGCGTGGTGACCGAGCGTTCGCGCCTGGCGATGCCTGAGATCAGTGTCGGTCTGTTTCCCGATGTCGGCGGTAGCTGGTTGCTGCGTCGTGTCCCGCACGCTGCAGGGCTGTTCCTGGCACTTACCGGTGCGCCGCTCAACGCCAGCGATGCGATCTATGCGGGGTTTGCCGACGTGCAGCTGGAGCATGCGCAATATCCAGCCGTGCTGGATGCATTGAGCGCACACGCGTGGACAGGCAGTGCGAAAAACGATCGCAATCAGCTCAGCGCATTCCTGCAGGGCATCGCGCAACCGCTGGAGCCTGGTCCGCTGCAGCTGCATGCGGGCTTGATCGAACAGCTGGTCGCCGGCGAGTCGGTCGAGCAGGTGGTTGCCGCAATCCTGGCGCTGCAGAGCGAGGATGGTTGGCTGCAGACGGCGCGTGCCACGCTTGCCGCCGGCTCTCCTGGTTCGGCACGGCTTGCCTGGGAGTTGCAGCGCCACGCCGGCACTCGCACGCTGGCCGACGCCTTCCGCACCGAATACGCGGTGGCGCTGCATGCCGCCGCACACGGCGATTTTGCCGAAGGCATCCGTGCGCTGCTGATCGACAAGGATCGCCAGCCGCGCTGGCAGCCTGCCGTGCTGGAAGACGCTGACGCGCAATGGGCAGCCACCTTCCTTACCGACGCCTGGCCGGCAGCGCAGCATCCCCTCGCCGATCTTGGTGCGCGCGAACCACGCTCAGCGCATGCCGGCAATGCATCGCCGATGGCCGGTTAGCGGTCAGTACGCGCGTACTGCACGGCGACCTCATGCAGCTAGTACCAGCCTTGCATGAACGTGTCTGCTCGATCGGGGGAGTCGTATTGCCGGTAAAAAACTTCGTATCGACATGAGGAAAGGCATTGCAGTCGACACGGCTGGCGACCTTCAGGTGCAGGAAGAACAGGTGGAACTCAAACAGTGAGGTCTGCATGCGATTGTCGTATCTGATTCTTCTTCTGGCGTCGGCGTTGGGTTTTTCAACGGCCAAAGCGGCTGAGGTTGCATGTCCGCCGGATGTTTATTCGGCTGAGTATGAGGACTCTCTGCGTGAATTCATCAGTGCACGGGGGGTTGCGATTGAGCCCCGGGTGTATGGACGGGCTGAAGACATCACTCGCCTTTCATCCAAATTTTCCGACTTGTCCATAGGGCCGGGAGTCGTGTTTGTGTTGTCCGATTTGAGCCTCAGCACGTTTTACGTCGCTGATTGCGACACATGTGGCCCGGCCTCCTATCAAGCGCTTATGGCGCAATGCGCGGCAAAGTTGGGAACGCGTTGCATCGAATTTGCCGTGGTGATTGATGGGACGGCGCAGTGTCTGCTCATTCCAAGGCCGGAGATCTGACTACGATTCGATTCCCCCTGCGGAGCCAATCCAGGCGAAGCTGATGTGTTTCTGGCGCTTTCTTTCCTGGTCCAAGCACCTTTGATCGTTCCACCTCGGAGATTCACCGCATGAGCAAGATCGCTTTTATCGGCCTGGGCAACATGGGCGGCCCGATGGCCGCCAATCTGATCAAGGCCGGGCACCAGCTGCGCGTCTTCGATCTGGTGCCCGCCGCGCTGGACGCCGCGTCCGCCGCCGGCGCGCATGCCGCCAGCTCCGCGCACGACACCCTGACCGATGCCGAGATCGTGATCTCGATGCTGCCGGCCAGCCGGCACGTGGAAGGCTTGTATCTGGGCGAGGCCGGCATCCTGGCGAAGATTCCTGCCGGTGCCCTGGTCATCGATTGCAGCACCATCGCGCCGGTCACCGCACGCAAGGTCGCCTCTGCAGCGCAGGCGCGTGGCTTGGCGATGCTGGATGCACCGGTCTCCGGCGGCACCGCAGGTGCGGCGGCCGGCACGTTGACCTTTATCGTCGGTGGCGACGTTGATGTGCTGGAGCGCGCGCGGCCGGCACTGCAGGCGATGGGCAAGAATATTTTCCACGTGGGCGACAACGGCGCCGGCCAGGTCGCCAAGCTGTGCAACAACATGGCGCTGGGCGTGATCATGGCCGCCACCGGCGAAGCGCTTGCGCTTGGCGTTGCGCAAGGTCTGGACCCGGCCGTGCTCTCGCAGATGATGGCGGTGAGCACCGGGCGCAGCTGGGCGACCGAGGTCTGCAATCCGTGGCCCGGTGTGCTGCCGAACGCACCGGCATCGCGCGGCTACAGCGGCGGCTTCGGCAACGATTTGATGCTCAAGGATCTGGGGTTGGTTGCCGAATCCGCCGTGCAGGCCGGCGTGTCGATCCCGCTCGGTGAGCTGGCACGCAACCTGTATGCGATGAACAGCCAGGCCGGCAATGGCGCCCTGGATTTTTCCAGTGTGGTCAAGTTGGTGGCCAAGGTATAAGCGGCGACCAGAATGGCCGCGCCCGTCGACAGGCGGGCGTGGCAGGTGCACTGGCTGTGCTCCACATCTAACGTCCTGCTCGTTCTACGTCGACGCCAGTCTGTGCAGTGCTCGGCAGCTGTTGCCGGCAAGGCTCAGAGGCGGTGCATCCAAGTCCCGACGTTATAGGGCGTACTGGCGTACAGCAGGGTGATCGGCGCGCGATGGCATGCTCGGGCCTGTAAGTGCGTAATGTGATCTCATCACGCACAGGTGTAATAGTCTCCGCCATCGCGTGCGCCTAAGGTGCGCGCATTGCACGAGGCCACCACATCCATGGGACACGACCACAACCACGCACCCAGCGAAATCCGCCACGAGACACCGCTATGGTGGGCGCTGGGACTCACCGCCACCTTTCTGCTGGCGGAAGTCGTCGGTGCGTTCATCACCAACAGCCTGGCGCTGCTGTCCGACGCCGCGCATATGGCCACCGATACCGTGGGCCTGATGATCGCGCTGCTTGCCGTGCGCCTGAGCCGTCGCCCCGCCGATGCGCGGCGCACCTATGGCTATGTACGTCTGGAAGCGCTCGGCGCGCTGGCCAATGGTGCGCTGTTGTTTGCAGTCGGCGCTTATATCCTGTGGGAAGCGGCGCAACGCTTTCGCGCGCCGCAGGATATTTCTTCCAGCGGCATGCTGCTGATCGCCGGTTTCGGGCTGGTGATCAACCTGATCGCGATGAAGCTGTTGCATGCCGGCAGCGGTGAGAGCCTCAACGTCAAGGGCGCCTATCTAGAAGTGTGGAGCGACATGCTCGGCTCGGTGGCGGTGATCATCGGCGCGCTGCTGATCCGCTGGACTGGCTGGCAATGGATCGACGCGGTGCTGGCCGTACTGATCGGCCTGTGGGTGCTGCCACGCACCTGGGTGCTGCTGCGCGAAGCGATCAACGTGCTGCTGGAAGGCGTGCCCAAAGGCATCGCCCTGGCCCAGGTGCAGCAAGCGCTGACCAGCTATCCCGGCGTCGAAGACGTCCACGACCTGCATGTCTGGGCATTGGCGTCCAGCACGCCCGCGCTTACCGCGCACGTGGTGGTCAGCGAGGCCACCGACCGCGACCGCCTGCGCGATGCCCTCGCCGAGCTGTTGCACGCGCGCTTCGAGATCAACCACGTCACCTTGCAGGTGGAAAGCGGCGACTGCGGTACCGAGCCCTGTGGCACGGCACCGGCCGCGCAAGCCTCTGCGAATGACGATCATCGTGGTCACGCGCATTCGCATGGGCACCATCATCCGTAATGACGCAGCGACGCACATCAAAAAGGCCGCAGTAGCGGCCTTTTTGATAGTCGGAGAGTCGTCTGACTACACCACCGGCTCCCGCAACAACGGCGAATCCCAACCCGGACGCGGGGCAAAACGTTCGCCGTATCGTGCGTGCAGGGTCTGCAGGCGCTCCAGCAGTGCGTCGGCGCCGACACTGCGGATGTGCTGGATCGGGCCGCCGCGGAACGGGGCAAAGCCGGTGCCGAAGATCACGCCCGCATCGAGCAGATCCGCATCGGCCACCACGCCATCGTGCAGGCAGGCCACCGCTTCGTTGAGCAGCGGCAGGATCAGGCGGTCTTCCAGGTCCGCCGGCAGCGCATAGCCGCTGGCGACCTCGGGTTTGACCGCGCGCCCGTTTTCCCACTTGTACAGGCCCTGGCCGTCCTTCTTGCCGCGCTTGCCCGGCTCCACGGTGGCCAGCGCGGCAGGAATCGGCAGATGTAGGAAGGGGGCGAGCTCCGCGCCGACGCCTGCAGCGACATCCAGTCCCACGGTGTCGATCAGTTCGATCGGCCCCATCGGCATACCGAATTTGACTGCAGTCTTGTCCAGCACCGGGCCCGGTACGCCTTCGGCATAGGCGGTGGCCGCTTCGAGCAGATACGGGAACAGCACGCGATTGACCAGGAACCCGGGCGTGCCGGCCACCGGCACCGGGAACTTGTCCAGCGCCTTGCAGAACGCCGCCAGGCGCGCGACGTTGGCCGCATCCAGCCCGTCGTGCTGCACGATTTCCACCAGCGGCATCATCGCCACCGGGTTGAAATAGTGCAGGCCGGCGAACTGCGCGGGGCGCTGGATGTGACCACGCAGCTCGGTCAACGGAATCGACGAGGTATTGGTGGTCAGCAACGCGTCGGGCTTGAGCTGCGGCTCGATCGACTGATACAGGTCGCGCTTGGCCTGCGGGTTCTCGACGATCGCTTCGATCACCAGATCCGCCTGCGCCACGCCCGCACCGGCCAGATCGCCCCGCAGGCGCGCGGCCACCGCCGGCCGCTTGGCCTCGTCCTTGACGCGCTTGTCGAACAGCTCGCCACCACGCGCCAGTGCGGTATCGATGAAGCGCTGCTCGCGGTCCTGCAGCGTGACCTCGAAGCCCTTGTAGGCCGACCAGGCGGCGATATCGCCACCCATCACGCCGGCGCCGATCACGTGCACATGGCGGATCGGAGCCAGCGCCGCAGCGCCAGCGTCCTTGCCGCCCAGCGCTTTCAACCGCTCGGTGAGGAAGAAGATGCGGATCAGGTTGCGCGCGGTCGGCGTACTGGCAAGTTTGACCACCGCCTTGCGCTCGGCCGCCAGGCGCGCCTGGATGCCGCTGCCGCCGGCGCGTTCCCATACGTCGATCAAGGCGTAGGGCGCCGGGTAATGCTCCTTGCGCGCCTTGCGTGCCACCTGCTTGCGCATCTGCGGCGCCAGCAGCTTGCGCGCGAGCACGGTGTTGGTGGCCCATGCGGTGGCGCGTTGCTTGAACGGGCGCTTGGTGCCCGTCAATGCCAATGCCGCAGCGACATCGACCAGCACCGCAGGCGCTGCGATCTTGTCGATCAGGCCCATCGCGCGTGCGGCCTTGGCCGACACCGTGCGGCCGGTCAGCATCAGATCCATCGCTGCCGGCGCGCCGATCAGGCGCGGCAAGCGGGCGCTGCCGCCCCAGCCGGGAAAGATGCCCAGCTTGGTTTCCGGCAGGCCGATGCGCGTGCTGCCATCGTCGGAGGCCACGCGGTACCGGCAGGCCAGCGCGATCTCGGTGCCGCCGCCCATGCAGAAGCCGTGGATCGCCGCGACCGTGGGGCAGGGCAGCTCGGCCAGCTTCTGAAAGACGCTCTGGCCACGATGGATCGCATCGTTGACCGTGCCCTTGCGGTCGAAGTCCTGGAATTCCTTCAGGTCGGCGCCGGCAATGAAGCCGTTGGCCTTGGCCGAGCGCAGCACCACGCCCTTGGGCGGGTCCAGCGCCAGGCGCTCGACCAGTGCGCCCAGTTCGAGCAGCACCTCCTGCGAAAACGCGTTGACCGGTGCGCCCTGGCGATCAAGGCTGAGCACGACCACGCCGTCCTCGCGCAGGTCGGCCTGCCAATGGCTGAATCGGAGCCCGTCGAAACCTGGAAGCATGCGTCTGGCCGTCCGGAGATATAAGGAAAGATCGTTATCATCCAGAGGTTGTTTCCTTCACGTCAAATACCCATACCTGTCGGCAAGGCGGCGTGTGCGTCGTGCAAGGCGTCGCCAGCGGCCTCGCGGTACCGCTAGCTTGATGTGTGACGGCCGTGCGGATCGGTATGAACTTTTCTTTTCATTGGTGGTCTTATTGCCCGACTTCGGTGGGCTGACAGGAGTGCGGCCCGACATGGCCGAAGTCGATACACCTCAGGAGCTGGACCTGGAACTGGTCCGGCGCGTGCAGCGCGGCGAAAGCGCAGCGTTCGATGTGCTGGTGCGCAAATACCAGCATCGGATCGTTGCGTTGATCGGGCGCTACATCGCCGACTGGAGCGAATGCCAGGACGTGGCCCAGGACACTTTTGTACGTGCGTATCGTGCGATCAACAGTTTCCGCGGCGACTCCCAGTTCTATACGTGGCTGCACCGCATTGCCGTGAACACTGCCAAGAACCATCTGGTTGCGCACAACCGCAGGCCGCCCACCGACGACATCGAGATCAGCGATGCCGAGCAGTTCGAGGGTGCGACCCGGTTGCGCGACACCGATACACCGGAGCGTGAACTGATGCGACAGGAGCTGGAACAAACGGTGATGCGTGCGGTCCAAGCGCTACCGGAAGAACTTCGGTCGGCCATCACCCTGCGCGAGGTGGAAGGGCTGAGCTATGAGGACATCGCGCGAAAGATGGATTGCCCGATCGGAACGGTGCGCTCGCGCATCTTCCGGGCGCGCGAGGCCATCGACATCGAGCTGCGGCCTCTGCTGGAGACCGAAAGCGCTACCCGTGAGCGACACCGTGTATGAGCGATAACCCTGTCATGTCCACCACCGACAAGTTCGAACGTCATTACCGGCAGCAGTTGTCTGCGCTGGTGGATGGCGAATTGAACGCCGACGAATCGCGTTTTTTGCTGCGTCGTCTGGCCCACGACGAAGAATTGGCCGGGTGCCACGAGCGCTGGCAGTTGTGCGGCGATGTGTTGCGCGGCGCAGCCAGTGCGCCGGCACCTCTGGATTTCGCCGCGCGCGTGCGCAGCGCCATCGCCGATGAGCCAGCGCCGCAGGCACAGCCGGCACCGCGCTCGGCCGCACGCTGGCGTTGGGGCGGCGGCGCGGCGATTGCCGCGTCGGTCGCCGCAATCGCCCTGTTCATGGCGCGCGAGCGCTTGCCCGACGCCGCGTCGCCTGTCTCCGAAACGCCGGTGTACGCAACCGCAGCGCAACTGCCTTCGGCGGCGCAGACAGCAGCACCGGCGGCGCCGAAGGGTCCAGTTGCGCCCGGCCCGGCGTCGCCCGATGAGGCTGTCGCGCTCGCTGCGGCAGTGCCGGCTGCAGCGCTGGCATCCACCCGCCGTGGCGCGGCGACGCGCAATCAGCAGATGGCGCGCAGTGCGGCGTCGCGTCAGCAGCAGGCCCCGACCCGCATGGTGGCGTCGGCTGCTCCAGCGGCGGAGGCCTCCAGGCCGGCGACGCCATCTAATCCGTTCACGCACCCGGACGCCACGCTGCAGGCACGGCCCTGGCCGCGCGCTGCCTTGTCCGGAGCTGCCGACAGTCCGCTCAACGCCAGTTTCCGGCAGGGTGGCCAAGGCCCGGCGTTCTACCCGTTCGAGCCCGCACCCCAGGCGGTCGCCCGCCCGGCGCCCAATGCATCGCTGCCAGTGCAGCCGCCGCAAGACTGATCCCGACGCCGGTCTTCATCCGTTCGGCGTCCTTCCTCCCGTTATCGTGCCGGACCCCTGCAGTGGCAGGGGCTTGGCTCCTGTCGCCCTGCCATCGGAGGCAACCTGATGAACCAACGCATCCGCACCCAGATGTTCGGCCTGATCGCCATGACCCTGCCGTTGGCCGCCTGCGCGCAGCAGCCCGCGCCCGCCGCCAAGGACGCCGCGCCGATCGCCGCCAATCGCAGCGCCACGCCGGCACCACAACTGGTGGCGGGCCTGCCGGATTTCACCAATCTGGTCGAACAGGTCGGCCCGGGCGTGGTCAATATCGAAACCACCATCACCCGCAAGGATGCGATGGCGCGTTCGGCGCGTGGCGGGCGCGGCGGCCAGGGGGGCATGCCCGGTCAGGGCGGCATGCCGGACGACGAGCAGATGCCGGAGTTCTTCAAGCGCTTCTTCGGCCCGGATTTCCAGATGCCGGGCGGCCCGCGGCAGGGGCCGGGACAGGGAGGTGGCGATGACGATGGCGGCATCGCCGGCAAGTCGATGGGCTCGGGCTTCATCATTTCCGCCGACGGCTATGTGCTGACCAATCACCACGTGGTCGATGGCGCCAGCGAGGTCACCGTGAAGTTGACCGACCGCCGCGAATTCAAGGCCAAGGTGGTCGGCAGCGACGAGCAGTTCGACGTGGCGCTGCTGAAGATCGACGCCAAGGGCCTGCCGACGGTGCGGATCGGCGATTCCAACACGCTCAAGCCGGGCCAGTGGGTGGTGGCGATCGGTTCGCCGTTCGGGCTGGATCACTCGGTCACCGCCGGCATCGTCAGCGCCACCGG
Organism: Xanthomonas sp. 3075; assembly: GCF_014197275.1. GTDB lineage: Bacteria > Pseudomonadota > Gammaproteobacteria > Xanthomonadales > Xanthomonadaceae > Xanthomonas > Xanthomonas campestris_B. The sequence goes on from NZ_JACIFI010000001.1 coordinate 38,891, forward strand.
GCGCAGCAATCCGTATGCGGACCAGCGCTACGTGCCGTTCATCCAGACCGACGTGGCGATCAACCAGGGCAACTCCGGCGGCCCCTTGCTCAACACGCGCGGCGAGGTGGTCGGCATCAATTCGCAGATCTTTTCCGCCTCGGGCGGCTACATGGGGATCAGCTTTGCGATCCCGATCGACCTGGCCTTCAGCGCGGCCGAGCAGATCAAGGCAACCGGCCATGTGAGTCGCGGCATGCTGGGCGTGCAGGTCGGCCCGATCGATGCGCTCAAGGCGCAGGGCCTGGGGCTGCCGGATACGCGCGGCGCGCTGGTCAACGACATCCCTGCCGGTAGCCCGGCGGGCAAGGCCGGGATCGAGGTGGGCGATGTGATCCGCGCGGTCAACGGCAAGCCGATCGATGTCGCCAGCGATCTGCCGCCGATGATCGGGCTGATGGCGCCGGGTACCAAGGTCAATCTGGACGTCCTGCGCGAGGGCAAGCCACGCAAGGTGGCAGTCACCCTGGCACCGCTGGACAACCCGGCCGGCAACGCCGCGCCGCGCACCGCTGCCGACGACAGCAAGCCCGGCGCGCCGGCCAGCGTGGCACTGCTCGGTCTGCAGGTGGCCGATCTCACCGCTGCCGAGCGCAGTCGCCTGGGCCTGGAAGCAGGCGAGGGCGTGCGCATCGCCGCGGTCACCGGTGCAGCGGCACGCAGCACCCAACCGCCATTGTCGCCCGGCCTGATCATCGCCCGCGTCGGTCGCACCAAGGTCGGCAGCGTCGCCGAACTCAACCGCGCCTTGTCCAGCTACAAGCAGGGCGACGTGGTCATGCTGCTGGTCACCGACGGCAAGGCGACCAGTTATGTGGCGCTGAAGGCCGGCGGCTAATTGAGGGAATCGGGAATCGGGAATCGGGAATGGCGAGAGCGGCCCCGCGAGGTGATAGATCGCTGGCTTTTGCGATTCCCCAATCCCGATTCCCCAATCCCCGGCCCCAAAGGGGCCGACCGTGCGATAATGCTGCGTTACCCTGACGACGGCACCGCCGGCGCCCACCTCAATGTCCTCTGATTCAATGCGGAACATCCGCAACTTCTCCATCATTGCCCACGTCGATCACGGGAAATCCACCCTGGCCGACCGGATCATCCAGCTGTGCGGCGGCCTTCAGGCGCGCGAGATGGAGGCCCAGGTGCTCGACTCCAATCCGATCGAGCGCGAACGCGGCATCACCATCAAGGCGCAGTCGGTGTCCCTGCCGTATACGGCCAAGGACGGGCAGGTCTACCAGCTGAACTTCATCGACACCCCCGGGCATGTGGACTTCTCCTACGAAGTCAGCCGCTCGCTGGCCGCGTGCGAAGGCGCGCTGCTGGTGGTGGATGCCGCCCAGGGCGTGGAAGCGCAATCGGTCGCCAACTGCTACACCGCCGTCGAGCAAGGCCTGGAAGTGGTACCGGTGCTCAACAAGATCGACCTGCCTACCGCCGACATCGAGCGCGCCAAGGCCGAGATCGAGGCGGTGATCGGCATCGATGCCGAAGACGCGGTGGCGGTCAGCGCCAAGACCGGCTTCAACGTCGATCTGGTGCTGGAAGCGATCGTGCAACGGATTCCGCCGCCGAAGCCGCGCGACACCGACAAGCTGCAGGCGCTGATCATCGATTCCTGGTTCGACAACTACCTGGGCGTGGTGTCGCTGGTGCGCGTGATGCAGGGCGAGATCAAGCCGGGCAGCAAGATCCTGGTGATGTCCACCGGTCGCACCCATCTGGTCGACAAGGTTGGCGTGTTCACGCCCAAGCGCAAGGAACTTGCTGCGCTGGGCGCGGGTGAAGTGGGCTGGATCAACGCCTCGATCAAGGACGTGCACGGCGCGCCGGTCGGCGACACGCTGACCCTGGCCGCCGACCCGGCGCCGCATGCGCTGCCCGGTTTCCAGGAAATGCAGCCGCGCGTGTTCGCCGGCCTGTTCCCGGTCGATGCCGAGGATTACCCGGACCTGCGCGAAGCGCTGGACAAGCTGCGCCTGAACGATGCGGCGCTGCGTTTCGAGCCGGAAAGTTCCGAGGCGATGGGCTTCGGCTTCCGCTGCGGCTTCCTGGGCATGTTGCACATGGAAATCGTGCAGGAGCGTCTGGAGCGCGAGTACAACCTCAACCTGATCTCGACCGCACCGACCGTGGTCTACGAGGTGCTCAAGACCGACGGCAGCATCATCCCGATGGACAACCCGTCCAAGCTGCCGCCGCTCAACAACGTGGAAGAGATCCGCGAGCCGATCATCCGCGCCAATATCCTCACCCCGCCGGATTACGTCGGCAACATCATCACCTTGTGCGAAGAAAAGCGCGGCAGCCAGATCGGCATCAACTACCTGGGTAGCCAGGTGCAGATCAGCTACGAGTTGCCGATGGCCGAGGTGGTGCTGGATTTCTTCGACAAGCTCAAGTCGGTCTCGCGCGGCTACGCTTCGCTGGACTATCACTTCCTGCGTTTCGATGCCGGCCCGTTCGTGCGTGTGGACACGCTGATCAACGGCGACAAGGTCGATGCACTGAGCATCATCGTGCACCGCAGCTATGCCGACCGGCGTGGCCGCGAACTGTGCGAGAAGATGAAGGAACTGATCCCGCGGCAGATGTTCGACGTGGCGATCCAGGCCGCCGTGGGCTCGCAGATCATCTCGCGCTCCACGGTCAAGGCGATGCGCAAGAACGTGTTGGCCAAATGCTATGGTGGCGACGTTTCGCGCAAGAAAAAGCTGCTGGAAAAGCAGAAAGAGGGCAAGAAGCGCATGAAGCAGGTCGGCCGCGTGGAGATTCCGCAGGAAGCCTTCCTGGCGGTCTTGCAGATGGATAAGTAGCTGGGAATGGTAAATCGGGAATCGGGAATTGTAAGGGCGCAAGCGCTCCTGCTGTTCCGATTCCCCATTCTCGATTCCCGATTCCCTTTCCGAAGGAACATCAATGAAATGGTTTGAAATCGTCCTGGTTGTCTTGACCCTGGGCACCGGCTTCATCTGGCTGCTGGACAAGCTGTTTCTGGCCAAGCGCCGCGCGGCACGCGCCGGGCTGCTGGACAGCGAGCCGGCGATCATCGATTACTCGCGTGCGTTCTTTCCGGTGCTGGCGGTGGTGTTGATCCTGCGCAGTTTCGTGGCCGAGCCGTACAAGATTCCGTCCAGTTCGATGATGCCCAATCTGTTGATCGGCGATTTCATCCTGGTCAACAAGTTCGCGTACGGCTTCCGTCTGCCGATCACCAATACCAAGTTCATTGCGACCAGCGAGCCCAAGCGTGGCGACGTGGTGGTGTTCAAGCCGCCGCATGCGCCGGATCAGAACTGGATCAAGCGCGTGGTGGGCCTGCCGGGCGACAAGATCGGTTTCCACGGCGATACGCTGTACATCAACGACAAGCCGATGCGGTATACGGTCAAGGGCGAGTACATCGGCAAGGGCAAGGGGTCGGAGATGACCGGCACCACCTTGCTGGTCGAGGATCTGCCGGGCCGTACCCACACCGTGCTGGAATGGATCGACCGCAACATGCCGGCCGGACAGGGCGACTGGACCGTGCCGGCGGACAGCTATTTCGTGATGGGGGATAATCGCGACAATAGCGAAGACAGCCGTTTCTGGACCCAGACGCACTTCCTGCCGGAGGCCAACCTGCGCGGCAAGGCGTTCCTGATCTGGCTCAATTGCGAAGGGTGGTTCTGCAAGGGGAGTTTCGATCCGTCGCGGATCGGGACCGGAATCCAGTAATGCACGCACGGCGTGCCGGGGGAAGCACAATGAAGCGCAAGCAAAGCGGCATGACGTTGACGTCGTTCGTGGTGGTGCTGGCGGTGGTGGGGTTCGGCCTGTACATCGGGATGAAGCTGTTTCCGATGTATCAGGAATACTATTCAGTGCGCACGGCCATGAAAGGCCTGGCCAAGGAACCCGATAGCGCCAACATGGATCCGTCCAAGTTGCAGGATCTGTTCTTTCGTCGGCTGTACATCAACTACTCGGAAAACGTCAAAAAAGAAGACGTCAAGTTCGAGCGCGTTGACGGTGGTTGGCGCATGAAGGTCAATTACGAAGTGCGCCGCGAGTTGATCGGCAATCTGGATATTGTCGGTAAGTTCGAGACCTCTCAGGACATGACGGGGCGTGGTGGGCAATAGAACCTTCCAGCGTGGCGATCCGATCGGGCATGCGTTCGCCGATCCGGGTCTGCTCGCCCAGGCGCTGCGACATCGCAGCGCCGGGACACCGCATAACGAACGACTGGAATTCCTTGGCGACGGCATCGTCAATCTGCTGATCGCCGAGGCGCTGTATCAGCGCTGGCCCAAGGCCGACGAAGGCGCACTGACCCGCGCGCGCGCCGAGTTGGTGCGCGAAGGCGCGCTGGCCGTCATCGGCCGCACGCTGAATCTGGGCGAGCGGCTGACGCTCGGTCCGGGCGAATTGAAATCCGGTGGCCACCGCCGCGATTCGATCCTGGCCGATGCCGTCGAGGCGATCGTCGCGGCGATCTATCTGGACTGCGGTTTCGAGCGCTGCCGCGCGGTGGTGCTGCCGTGGTTCGAGCCCTCGCTGGCCGCGCTGCCGGTGGGCAAGGCAGAAAAAGACCCCAAGACCCGGCTGCAGGAATGGCTGCAGGCGCGGCAACTGCCGCTGCCCAATTACGCGCTGATCAGTGAGAGCGGCGACGAACATGCCAAGCAGTTCCATGTCGCCTGCATTCTGGAGCAGCCTGTCGCCCGCGCCGAAGGTCAGGGCACCTCGCGTCGCCTCGCCGAACAACAGGCAGCGACTCTTGTCATCGCACAACTGGATTCAACTACGTGAGCGAAACCTCTTCCCCCCATCGCAGCGGCAGCATTGCCGTGATCGGACGGCCCAACGTGGGCAAGTCCACCTTGACCAATGCCCTGGTCGGCGCAAAGGTCAGCATCGTGTCCAACCGGCCGCAGACCACGCGCCATCGTTTGTTGGGCATTGCCACCTTCCCGGAAGGCCAACTGGCGCTGGTCGATACGCCCGGACTGCACCGCGAGCAGAAGCGCGCGATGAACCGGGTGATGAATCGCGCCGCACGCGGCTCGCTGGAAGGCGTGGATGCGGCGGTGCTGGTGATCGAGGCCGGCCGTTGGGACGAGGAAGACACCCTGGCCTTCAAGGTCCTGAGCGACGCCAAGGTGCCGGTAGTGCTGGTGGTCAACAAGGTCGACCGGCTCAAGGACAAGACCGCGCTGTTTCCGTTCCTGGCCCAGGTCAGCGAGGGGCGCGCGTTCGCGGCGGTGCATCCGGTGTCCGCGCTCAAGCGCAAGGGCCTGGAGGCGCTGGTCGGCGACCTGCTCAAGCTGGTGCCCGAGGCCGAGGCGATGTTCGGCGAGGACGAGATCACCGATCGCAGTCAGCGCTTTCTGGCCGGCGAGTTGGTGCGTGAGCAGCTCATGCGCCAGCTGGGCGAGGAACTGCCGTATGCCACCACCGTGGAGATCGAGCGCTTTGCCGAAGATGGCGCGCTGCTGCGCATCGGCGCGGTGATCTGGGTCGAGCGCGAAGGCCAGAAGGCGATCGTGATCGGCAAGGGCGGCACGCGTTTGAAGGACATCGGCGGCAAGGCGCGCCTGCAGATGGAGCGGCTGTTCGGCGCCAAGGTGTTCCTGGAAACCTGGGTGCGCGTGCGCGAAGGCTGGTCCGACGACGAGGCCGCGCTGAAGGCGTTCGGGTACGAGTAAGGCGCCCTGGCCGTTGCTGGGCTCAGCATAGGGCTGATGACGTGCCGGCAGCCTGCGGATGCGATCGCGTAAGCCAGCAATGGCGTGGAGCTGCGATGCAAGCGATGTCTCGATGGACCGTCTCCCGTCTCGGCAGTGCGGTCGGCGTTGTTAGCGACTGCAATCGTGCGCTGCGTCGACAGCCACGCGCAGCGGCCGTTGCCGGCATCGCGTCCGCTGTCCTGCCACTGCGTGTCTTGTCGCACGCCAGATCATGCTGATCGAACACGCGCGCGGTTTCGTGTTGCATGTGCGTGCCTGGCGTGAAACTAGCCTGCTGGTGGAAGTGCTGACCGAAGAGCATGGACGCGTCGGGCTGCTGGCGCGCGGTGTGCACGGGCCACGCAAGCAGGCCTTGCGCGCTGCATTGCAGCCGTTGCAACTGATCCAGTTCACTGCGGTGCAGCGTGGCGAATTGGCTCAGTTGCGCCAGGCCGAGGCGTTGGATACCGCGCCGCGCCTGGCTGGCGAATCCATGTTGGCCGGCTTCTACATCAGCGAACTGCTGCTGCGCCTGGCCCCGCGTAACGATCCGGTCCCCGAGCTCTATGCATGCTATGCGCAGGCGCGCGCGCATCTGGCCTCCGGCTTGCCGCTGGCGTGGGGGCTGCGCCAGTTCGAGCGCGATGTGCTGGACGGCCTCGGCGTTGCCTTCGATCTGCAACACGACGGCGATGGTCAGCCGATCGATCCGGCAGCGCGGTATCGGCTCGATCCGCAGGAAGGCGCCATGCGGGTGTTGAGCGAGCGGGTGGCGCAGGACCGGCGCGAAACCGTGACCGGCGCGGCGCTGTTGGCCCTGAGCGAAGATACGATGCCGGCAACCGAGGACATGCCCGGCCTGCGTCGCAGCATGCGCAGCGTGCTGTTGCATCATTTGAACGGGCGCGGGCTGAAATCCTGGGAAATGCTCGAGGATCTGGCGCGACGTCGCTGAAGCACGCGTTCCGATGCTACGCCGCGCTTGGGCGCAGCGACGTGCGCATCCGTCAATGCAACAGCGCGGCCACCGCTGCATGAAATTGGGTCTGCGCCGTTCTCGACTGCGGATCGCCGCGCAGCAGACGCACCGCACCGGCCAGCCGCGCGGCGCCGACAAATCCGCAACTGGCCTGCAGCCGATGCAGATGGTTGCGCAGTGCCTGGTCGTCGCTGATCTGCAACGCAGAATCCACCGCATCGCGCGTGCCCGGCAATTCCGCCAGAAACAGTTCGCGTAACGCGTTGAGATGATGTTGCTGGCCGTTGAGCGCGCTAAGCGCGGCAGCCTCGTCCCAGTCGCTGCCGGCGATATCGAGCACACCCACCGGTGCCACGCTGTAGCGGCCGCGCGCCAGACCGCGACGGACCGCCTGCAGCAGGCGGTCGGAGGTCAGCGGTTTGACCAGCATTTCCAGAAAACCATCCGACAGCAGGCTGCTCTGCATCGCCATGTTGCTGTCGGCGGTGTGGGCTAGTGCGGGCACGTCCGGGTGCAACAGGCGCAGTGCACGCAGCAAGCCGCTGCCGGTGCCATCTGGAAGATTGACGTCGATCAACCACAGATCGTGGCGACGTTCGCGCGCGCGATCCAGCGCCGAAGACAACGAGTCGGCGCAATCCACATGGGCCGGGAGATCTTCCAGGACGGCCTGCAGGAAGCCGCGGCTGATCGGGTCGTCTTCCACCAACAACAGTCGTGGATAGGGTTTCTGGCGTGTGGCCATGTTCATGCTGCCTCCTTGTCAGCCGATGCGGGATCCTGGATACCGCGCGCATGCGGAGTTTGCCTGTGTTTGTGGGCCGCGACAATTGTTGCGCAGGCTTGGCATCCTCCGGTGATCGCATCTGCGACAATACGCACCCTTTTTGCCCGCAGCTTGTCGCCACGTGGCCAGAACCAGAAACCGCTTCGACCGTACTCCGTTCCAGACTGCGATCACCGACCTCAGCCACGACGGGCGCGGTGTGGCCCGCCGCGACGGCGAGGGCGGCAAGGTCACCTTCATCAGCGGCGCCTTGCCCGGTGAAGTGGTGCGTGCCGAACCCACCGCGCGCAGCCGCCATTTCGACGAAGCCAGGACGGTGGAGGTGCTGGAGGCATCGCCGCAGCGGGTGGCCCCGCGCTGCCCGCACTTCGGCGTCTGCGCCGGCTGCGTGTTGCAGCATCTGGAAGAGTCGCAGCAGATCGTGGCCAAGCAGCGCATATTGACGGACAACCTCGAGCGCATCGGCCACGTCACCCCGCAGGCGGTGTTGCCGGCCCTGGTCGGCGACAACTGGGGCTATCGGCGCAAGGGCCGTTTTTCGGTGCGGCGGGTGGAGAAGAAGGACAAGACCCTGGTGGGGTTTCGCGAACTCGATCCGCGCTTCGTGGCCGATCTGTCGGTCTGTTACACGGTGATCCCGCAGATCGGCGAAAAGATTCCGTTGCTGGCCGCGCTGGTCGAAGGCCTGGACGGCAACCGCGACATCCCGCAGATCGAATTCATTGCCGGTGACGATGCGGTGGTGTTGACCATCCGCCACATGCAGCCGCTGAGCGAGCGCGATCTGCAGGCGCTGACCGCGTTCGCCCAGGCGCAGGAGTTTGCGATCTTCCTGCAGCCAGGTGGCGTGGAGAGCGTGCATCCACTCTGGCCGCAGGACGTGCCGCTGTCGTTCCGCTTGCCGCAATGGGATGTGGAGCTGGCGTTCCGGCCGCTGGACTTCATCCAGGTCAACGCCTCGCTCAACCAGAAGATGATCGCGCATGCGCTGGCGCTGCTCGACGCCAGGCCCGACGACCGTGTACTGGATCTGTTCTGTGGCCTGGGCAACTTCACCCTGCCGCTGGCGCGCGGGGTGCGCGAAGTGGTCGGCGTGGAAGGCGATGCCGGGCTGGTGGCGCGTGCGCGCGAGAATGCCCAGCGTAACGGTCTGGATAACGCGCAGTTCTACGCGGCCGATCTGACCCAGGATCAACGCAATGCGGTGTGGATGCGGCAGGGCTTCGACAAGCTGCTGCTCGACCCGCCGCGCTCGGGCGCGCTGGAAGTGCTGCAGCAGCTGCCGCTGAAAAAGTTCGAGCGCATCGTCTACGTGAGCTGTCACCCCGGCTCACTGGCGCGCGATGCCGGCTACCTGGTCAACGAACAGGGCTTCACGCTCAAGGCGGCCGGGGCGATGGATATGTTTCCGCATACCGCGCATGTGGAGAGCATTGCGGTGTTTGAGCGGCGGTGAATGGTGAATAGGGAATCGGGAATGGGGAGGGCGGTTCGCCGTATGCTGTTGCGATTCCCGATTCCCGATTCCCGATTCCCGATTCCCATGCCCATCGAAATCGAACGCAAATTCCTGGTGACCGGCGATGGCTGGCGCGATGCCGCGCATGCGGTGATCCCGATGGCGCAGGGGTATATCAACGACCAGGCGGCGCTGCGCAGTGGTGCGCAACATGCGTCGGTGCGGGTGCGCATCCAGGGCGAGAGCGCGTTTCTCAATCTCAAGTCGCGTGAGGTGGGGCATACCCGGCAGGAATTCGAGTATCCAATTCCGGTGGTCGATGCGCGTGCGTTGCTGGCGCTGTGTGTCGGCGGTCTGATCGACAAGCGCCGGCATCTGGTCGAGTACCAGGGGCATGTATGGGAAGTGGACGAATTCCTTGGCGACAACGCCGGACTGGTCGTGGCCGAGATCGAACTGGAACATGCCGACGAAGCCTTCGCCAAGCCGGAGTGGATCGGCGCGGAAGTCACCGACGATGTGCGTTATTACAACCTGGCGCTGGCCTCGCACCCGTTCAAGCATTGGAGCGGGGATTTGTAGTTCGGGATTCGGGATTGGGCATTCGGGATTCGTGAAGGCTAAAGTGATGCGTCGGACGTGGGCTGATTGCGTTGCGACTCCGCAATCCCTGCCTTGGTGTTGGGTTTATGCTTTGCGAATCCCCAATGACGAATCTCCAATCCCCGCTCATGCGCATCGATATCTGGTCCGACGTGGTCTGTCCCTGGTGCTGGATCGGCAAGCGCCGTTTCGAACAGGCGGTGGCGGCGCTTGGTGCGCAGGCACCGGCGCTGGACATCCACTACCACGCGTTTCAGCTCGATCCCGATGCCGGCCTGGAGCCGACGCCGTTGCGGGATGCGCTGGCGCAAAAGTTCGGCGGTGCCGCGCGCGTGGAGCAGATGCTGGCGCAGACCCAGGCCACCGCACGCGCGGAAGGCTTGCCGTTCGATTTCGGGCGCGGCCAGGTGCAGGTCAGCACGCTGCGCGCGCATCGGTTGATCTGGCTGGCCAGCCGCGAGGGCGATGTCGAGGCGGTGATCGAAGCGCTGTTCCATGCGCATTTTGCCGAGGGCCAAAACGTCGGTGCGACCGACACGCTGGTGGCTGCCGGGGCCGCTGGCGGTCTTGATGAGGCGCGCGTGCGCGCACTGCTGGACTCGGATGAAGGCGTGGTTGCCGTCGAGGCGCAACTGGCGCAGGCCAATGCGCTGGGAATCCGCGCGGTGCCCAGCTTCGTCATCGATGGACGCAGCCTGATCCAGGGCGCGCAGCCGCCGGAGAGCTTCGCGCAGGCGTTGTTACAGCTGGCGGCCGAATCGACGCCAATCGGTGGTCCCGATGCCTGCGGGCCGGACGGCTGCACGGTGTGAACGGCCGGCGGCGTGTTGCAACTGCCCGCAACTGACGAGATGACGCGGCCCACCCGATCGAAGATGGTTGCGGTGATCGGCGCCGGGTTGGCCGGGCTGGCCTGTGCGCAACGGCTGCAGGCGGCGGGAGCGGCCGTGACGTTGTTCGAGCAGGCCGATACGCCCGGCGGACGCATGCGCAGCTGTGTCGGCGATGGCTGGCAGTGCGATCACGGCGCGCAGTATTTCACCGCACGCGACCCGGGGTTTGCCGCAGTGGTGGATGCGTGGATCGCGGACGGCCTTGCGGCGGCCTGGCCTGCGCGCGTCGCCAGCTGGGATGGCACCGACATGCGTGTTTCGCGCAGCGCGCTGAGGCGCTTTGTCGGTGTGCCTGACATGGCTGCACCGGCACGTGCGCTTGCGGCCGATCTCAATGTCCGGTCAGGCAGCTCTGTGCGATCGCTGCAGCGCAATGGCGACACATGGCAGCTGGAAGTGTCGGGAGACGCGACCACACACGCCTTCGACACCGTGTTGCTGGCGGTGCCGGCACCGCTTGCAGCTGCATTGCTGGCGGACCTCGCATCCACGCTTGCGACGCTTGCCGCCAATGCACGGATGCAGCCGGCCTGGGCGGTGGTGCTGCGTTTCGACAGGCCGGTCGATCCCGGCTACGACGCCTTGTTCGTCAATGCCGGCCCATTGCGCTGGGTGGCACGCAACTCCAGCAAACCGGGGAGGGTGGGCGCCGAAACCTGGCTGCTGCATGCCACAGCCGATTGGAGTCAGGCGCATCTCGACGCAACGCCTGAAGCCGTGATTGCCAGTGTGTTGCCCGCGCTGGCCGCGCTTGGTCTGCCGTTGCCGTCGTCCTGCAATGCGTATCGCTGGACGGTGGCCAGCACCGATCCTCCGTTGCAGATCGGCTGTGCCTGGGATGCGCGGCTGAGCATTGGCATCTGCGGCGACTGGTTGGCCGGCGGCAAGGTCGAAGGGGCCTGGCAAAGCGGTGTGGCGTTGGCGGCGCGTATCTGCACTGGCGATGCCACCTGCAGCGGTCAGGAGTGATGCTGTGGCACGCGCAGGCGACTCCAATCCGCAGGCAGCCGCGCACACGTTGCGGCTGATCCTGGGCGATCAACTCAACCCGCAACACAGCTGGTTCGATGCGACCAATGCAGGCGTGGTCTACGTGCTGATGGAAGTGCGCGAAGAAACCGACTACGTGCTGCACCACGCACAGAAAATTCTGGCCATCTTCGCGGCGATGCGCGCGTTCGCAACCCGCTTGCGGCAGGCCGGTCACCGGGTGCGTTATGTGGCCATCGACAACCCCAGCAATCGGCAATCGATTCCCGCCAATCTGGACGCGCTGATGGCGCATTACCGCGCCAGCCAGCTGGAGTATCAGGCGCCGGACGAATGGCGGCTGGACGAAGCATTGCAGCATTGGTGCGCACGCCAGCCGTTCGCCACGCGCATGGTCGATAGCGAGCATTTCTTGGCCGAACGCGGTGAGGTGGCCGGGTGTTTTCGTGCCGGCGACCAATGGCGCATGGAAGTGTTCTATCGAAAGATGCGCCGTCGCCACCGGATCCTGCTCGATGCCGCGGGCGAGCCGGAAGGTGGGCGCTGGAATTTCGATCACGACAACCGCGCGCCGTGGCCGGGCGATCCGCCCGCGCCGCAGGAGTGGCGCGCAGCGCACGACCATCGCGCGCTGTGGCACTGCATCGAGGCGGCCGGCGTACGCAGCTTCGGCGCGCCGAATGCCGACGCGCTGCCATGGCCGCTGGACCGTGACGCAGCCTTGCAGCATCTGGATGCCTTCATCACGCATGCGTTGCCGCACTTCGGTCGCTACGAGGATGCAATGAGCACGCGCAGCCCGCGGCTGTTCCATTCGCTGCTGTCGTTCGCGCTCAACGTCAAGCTGCTGCATCCGCGCGAGGTGATCGCGCGCGCGGAGGCGGCATGGCATGACGGGCATGCGCCGCTGGCATCGGTGGAAGGCTTCATCCGCCAGATTCTGGGCTGGCGCGAATACGTGCGCGGCGTGTACTGGTCGCAGATGCCCGGTTACGCGCAGTCCAATCGACTCGACCAGCATGCGCCGCTACCGCACTGGTTCTGGGACGGTCAGGTCGGCATGCGCTGCCTGGCCGATGCCATTGGCAATTCGCTGGCCAACGCGCATGCGCACCATATCCAGCGGCTGATGGTGATCGGCAATTTCGCGCTGCTGGCGGGGGTGGAGCCGCAGGCGCTGCATCGCTGGTACCTGGGCGTCTATATCGATGCGTTCGAGTGGGTGGAACTGCCCAATACGGTCGGCATGAGCCAGTTCGCCGACGGCGGCCTGCTCGGCAGCAAGCCGTACATCAGCGGCGCGGCCTATATCGACCGCATGAGCGATTACTGCGGCGGCTGCCGGTACCAGCGCAAGCTGCGGATCGGCGCGCAGGCATGCCCGTACAACGCGCTGTACTGGGATTTCCTGGCGCGGCAGCGCACGCTACTGGGTGCCAACGCGCGCCTGGCGCTGCCGTACCGGCAGCTCGACGACATGGCACCGGAAGTGCTGCAACAGGTGCAGGCCCAGGCCGCGCACTGGCGGGCGAATCTGGAGGTGCTCTGAGGGCGGACGTATGGCAGAACTCAAATTCCGCGGGACGGGGCTGGTGGGGCCAGGAATGCCGGCTAGCCTGAATGCGCGATCTGACGCTGCAACGCGCATCTGCGACAATGCCGCGCTGCGCCAACGTGGCGCTTGGCCCGGGAGTCCCCCAACATGCTTCTGATCGGCGTTGCCGGTACCGAACTCAGTGCGCAAGAAAGCGACTGGCTGCAGCACGACGCGGTTGCCGGCGTGGTGCTGTTCAAGCGCAACTTCGCCTCGCGCACGCAAGTAGCCGAGCTGTCCGCCTCCATCCGTGCCGCCGCACCGCGCCCGGTGTTGATCTGCGTGGACCAGGAAGGCGGGCGCGTGCAGCGGTTTCGCGACGGTTACAGCGCCCTGGCGCCGCTGCAGAGCTTCGGCGCGCAGTATGCGCAAGACCCCGAGGCCGCGCTCGCTGCGGCACGCGCGCATGCGCAGCTGATGGCCAGCGAAGTACGTGCCAGCGGTGTGGATCTGAGCTTTGCGCCGGTGGTGGATCTGGGCCGTGGCAACCGCGCCATCGGCGATCGCGCTTTCAGCGACGACCCGCAGATCGTGGCCACCTTCACCCGCGCCTATGTGCAGGCGCTGCACGGCGCCGGCATGGCCGCTACGCTCAAGCATTTCCCCGGCCACGGCACGGTGCTGGAAGACACCCACGTGGACCATGCCAGTGACCCACGGCCGCTGGAGGTGCTGCAGGCCGAAGATCTGCTGCCATTCGTGGCCGGCATCGAGGCCGGCGCCGATGCGGTGATGATGGCGCACGTGGTCTACCCGCAGGTTGCGCCGGAACCGGCTGGCTACTCGCAGCGCTGGATCGAGCAGATCCTGCGTGGCCAGATGGGCTTTCGCGGCGTGGTGTTTTCCGACGACATCGGCATGGCTGCCTCGTTCAGTGCCGGTGGCGTGGCGGGCCGGGTGCACGCGCACCTGGATGCCGGCTGCGACGTGGTGCTGGTCTGTCACCCGGAACTGGTCGCCGAATCCTTGCACGCCGTCGAAGGCCGCAGCCTCAATACCGCAGCATTGATCGGCCTGATCGGTCGCGGCGCGCTGGGCTGGGATGGCCTGCTCGCCGGTTCGGATGGCGCATTCATTCCCTCCCTTTCTGCCCCTTTTGGAACAACTGCCTGATGTCCACGCTCACCATTTCCCAGGCCCTGGCCCAGGCCGATCTGCTGGTCGACCGCCCTGCCATCGACGCTGCCGTCGGCACCATCGCCGACGCGATCGCACGCGACTATGCCGGCGAAGTGCCGGTGTATCTCACCATCATGCACGGTGCGCTGCCGTTCTCCGGCCAGCTGGCGCTGGAGCTGGGCGCACGTGGCCAGGACCTGCAGTTCGATTACCTGCACGCCACCCGCTATCGCGGCGAAACCACCGGCGGCGAACTGGTGTGGAAGCATCGCCCGGCCACCGCGCTGTTCGGCCGCCGGGTGATCCTGGTCGACGACATCCTCGATGAGGGCTACACGCTGCAGGGCGTGCGCCAGTGGTGCCTGGAGCAGGGCGCCACCGACGTGCGCGTGGCGGTGTTGACCATCAAGCGCCACGACCGTTGCGTGCCGGGTGTCGCCGCCGACTACGTGGGCGTGGAAGTGGCCGACCGTTACGTATTCGGCTTCGGTATGGACGTCAATGAGCAATTGCGCGGTATTCCTGCCATCTACGCGATGAAGCAGTAAGCCTTTTCGGCCCGTGTTGCTGCGGGCCACCGCACGCGTGGTTGCACGCGCGCGGCATGTCTCCTTGTTGCAGAGGTCGGTTGTGTCCCTGAATTCCATCGCATTGGCCGTCATCGGCGGCACCGGTGTCTACAAGCTCGCGCAGCTGGACGATGTGCAGACGCACGCGATCGAAACGCCCTACGGCGCGCCGTCCGGGCCGATCCGCGTCGGCATGTTGCTCGGCCATCGCGTGGCGTTTCTGGCGCGGCATGGTGAGGGCCATTCGCTGCCGCCGCACAAGGTCAACTACCGCGCAAATATCGCTGCGCTGCAGCAAATTGGCGCTGCGCGGGTGCTGGCGCTCAATACCGTTGGCGGTATTACCGAGCAGTTCGGCCCGCGCGTGCTGGCCTGCCCGGATCAACTGATCGACTACACCTGGGGCCGGGTGTCCACCTTCTGCGAAGAGCCGGGCAGCGAGGTGCAGCACGTGGATTTCGGCCACCCGTATTCGCCGATGTTTCGCAGCAAGGTCATTGCCGCGGCCAAAGTGACCGGCGTCACGATGGTGGCCGGTGGCTGCTACGGCGCCACGCAAGGGCCACGACTGGAAACGATTGCAGAGATCGCGCGCATGCGCCGCGACGGCTGCGATCTGGTCGGCATGACCGGCATGCCCGAAGCCGGTCTTGCACGCGAAAAAGGCCTGGAATATGCGTGTTTGGCGATCGTGGCGAACTGGGCGGCCGGCTGTGGCGACGCGCAGGAAATCACCATGGCCGAGGTGTTGGCCAATGTCGATGCCGCCTCGTCCGGGTTGCCGGAGCTGATCGGCGAACTTGCACGCGGGTGATTGTCATTGGGGAATAAGCTTTGCATACTCGGCGCGTACGCATCGCCGTACACCACCCATTAATTATTGCAAAGGTCTCGCATCACCATGCCGAACGGTACCGTCAAGTGGTTCAACGACGCCAAGGGATTTGGCTTCATCTCACCGGAGGACGGCAGCGCCGATGTCTTCGCGCACTTCTCCGCGATCAACTCCAAGGGCTTCCGCAGCCTGCAGGAAGGCCAGCGCGTCAGTTATGACGTGACCCAGGGCCCCAAGGGCGCCCAGGCTTCGAACATCACGCCGGTCGAGTAATTGACTCGATTGTGCGGTTGAAGAACCCCGCCACGGCGGGGTTTTTTTTGCACCGATCCATGCCGGATCGGCAAAGGCGAAACAGAGCAGGGACGATGCAACGAGCATTGCGTATTGCAGTGGTGGGCTATGGAACGGCGGGGCAGGCACTGGCCGTGCTGCTCGGCGCCGACGGGCATCGACTGGACGTGTTCGAGCGCGCCGCCGCGCCCGGGCCGGTGGGCGCAGGCTTTCTGCTGCAGCCCAGCGGTTTGCAGGTGCTATGGAAGATGGGCTTGCTGCCGCAGGCGCTCGCGCATGGCGCGCCGGTGCGCCGGCTGTATGGCGAGACGCCGTGCGGCCGCGCGGTGATGGACATGCAGTATCGCGATCTGGATGCGCGGCTGATGGGCCTGGGGATGCAGCGCGGCGCCTTGTTTACGCTGTTGCGCGAGGCCTGGCCGGAGCATGCGCAGCTGCATGTGGATACCCAGATCACCGAGATCGACCACGACGGCGCGCGCGTGCAGGATCAACGCGGGCAATGGCATGGCCCTTACGATCTGATCATCGCCGCCGATGGCGCTGCATCGACCTTGCGGGCGCAGGCGCAGGGCACGCGGCTGGATCGGGTGTATCCGTGGGGCGCACTGTGGTGTCTGTTGCCGCGCGACGACTGGCCGTTTGTCGATGAGTTGCGGCAGCGCTATATCGGCGCGCGCAAGATGATCGGCCTGCTGCCGGTGGGCACGCGTCCGGGCGACGACACGCCGCGATTGAGTTTTTTCTGGAGCCTGCCGTGCAGCGATTTTGTTGCGTGGGAGCAGCGCGGCATCACGGCGTGGCGTGAGGAGATTGCGCAGATGTGGCCGGATGCGCATGCGCGTCTGGACACCGTGCGAGTGCATGGCGCATTGGCGCGTGCAAGTTATCGCGATGCGGTGGTGACGCGCTGGCATCGCGGCCGTTTCGTGCTGGCCGGCGATGCGGCGCATGCGATGAGTCCGCAGCTGGGGCAGGGCGTGAACATGGCGCTGCTGGATGCGCTGGCGATGCGCGATGCCTTGCGCGTCGGCGCCGACCTGGATGCGGCCCTGCAGCACTATCAGCGTGAGCGCCAGGCGCATGTGGCGATCTATCACCGCTGGAGCCGTTGGCTGACGCCGCTGTTCCAGTCCGAACGCGATCTGTGGGCGCACGGACGCGATCTGCTGCTGCGCCCGATGGGACGCGTTCCCGGTGGGCGCGGACATATGTTGCGCGTGCTCAGTGGCACCCAGCACGGTTGGTTCGGCAAGCTGGCATTGGCGCCGGAGTTTGTGGAGGCGTTAGCGCAACCGCTGCCCCGGGTGGTGGCTGGCAAGGTCGAATCCACGGCGTAGTCGGCGCGTTGATCGGCGCTTGCCGTGAGTTGCTAGCGCACAGGCAACGCCAGCGCGTCGCTTTCCACACAGGCGACCAGGCGCTCGCCTGCGATCAACGTTGGCACGATGCCGGCAGTGAAATGCGAGAACGCCGGCAGGATGGTGACGCGCTCGCGCAACCAGAACGCCGGCCAGCGGCGCGACATGCCCGGCAGCGCGGCCAGCGGGTGCAGATGCCCGCACAGCACATGCCCGGTCGGATGCGGCAGCGGATCGTGGCGCAGCACGAAGGGGCCATCTTCGACCTGTTCGCCGGCCGCTTCGATATGCAGATCGGCCCCGGCCAAGGCGCGGTCGTGGTTGCCGCGGATGGCGATCACGCGCAATGCGCAATGACGCTCGCGCCATGCGCTCCAGCGGCGATGCCAGGCCGCGCGCGGGGCGGGTCCGTGCAGCAGGTCGCCGAGTATCCATAGCGCATCCACCGCGCGTTGTTCCAGCAGCACATCCAGCCGCTCCAGATCGTGCGCGGTACCGCCGGCCGGCATCCCGATGCCGGCGCGACGGAACACATCGGCCTTGCCCAGATGCAGGTCGGCGATCAACAAGGCGCGTTGTGCCGGCCGATAGAGTGCGCGTTCGCCCAGCAATTCCACGGTTTCGCCGGCCAGCTGCAGCTGCACGCTATCGCCCATGGTTGCGCTCCAGTTGTTCGGCAGCACGCAACACGCGGGCCTTCCAGTCTTCGGTACTCAGTTGGCCGCGTACGCGTTCGGCCCATAACGGAAACGACAACGGAGTGAGGCTGCGCGGTGTGCACAGGCGTAGTTCGCGCCGTGCGCAGTCTTCCAGCGCGTGCGCAAGCCGCGCCAGTTCGAGCTGGCCTTCGAACACTTCGCGCTCGGCCTGGGCCAGCAGCAGATGCTCGGGATCGAAACGCTGCAACACGTCGTACAGCAATCCGCTGGAGGCCTGCAGCTGACGCAGGCTGCGTGGTGCACGGCCGGGCAGCGAGGGCGACAGCAATCCGGCGACGCGCGCGATCTCGCGGAACTGGCGGCGCGCCAGTTCGCCCAGGTTGAGGCTGTCGCGCAGATCCGCGAACAAGCCCTGCGGCGACAGCAAGGCCTGCAAGACGCCCGCATCGAGTTCCACGTCCTGCGCCGGCGACAGCACAAAGCCGTAATCGTTGGCAGCAAAACTAAATGTGTTGCGCTGCCGACGGCCCCAGCGCGCCGCCAGCAACGCCGCCAGCCCTTCGTTGACCTGGCGGCCGGCGAACGGATACACGAACACGTGCCGGCCATCGCGCGCCTTGATGCTTTCCACCAATAAATGGTCCGGGCCGGGCAGCGAGGATAGCGACGCTTGCAGGCGCAGCAATGGGGCCAGCGCCTGCATTTCCGGCGCATCGCCGGGATCGGCAAACACCGCTTCGACCTCGCGGCCCAAGGCCGACGACAGCGGCATGCGTCCGCCCATCCACTTGGGCACCACGCCGCTGCCGCCCTTGGCCACGCGCACGTAGGCGGTCATGTCTTCCAGCCGCACCAGCTCCAGCAAACGCCCGGCGAATTGAAATCTGTCTCCACGGCGCAGACGTCCGATAAATTGTTCTTCCACTGCGCCCAGGCGGCCGCCGCGCAGGAACTGCACGCGCACGCTGCCGTCGCTGGTGATCGTGCCGATGGACAGGCGATGCCGCAGCGCGACGCGCCGATCGATGACGCGATACACGCCTTCTTCGTCGCGGACGACCTTGTGGAAATCCGGGTAGTGCGCCAGCGCGCTGCCGCCTTGCACGATGAAGTCCAGCACCGCCTGCCAGGTGGCGTGGTCCAGCGCTGCGAATGCATCGGTGCCGCGTACTTGCTCAAACAACGCATCGGCCTGAAAACCGCCGCCGAGCGCGAGAGTGACGCAGTGCTGCGCCAACACGTCCAGCGACAGGCGCGGCGGCGGTCGCGCTTCGATCTGCCCCTGCACGATGGCGCGGCGCGCTGCGGCGTATTCAACCAGTTCCAGCGCATGCGAGGGCACGCACACCACATGCCCGGATTCGCCCGGACGGTGGCGCGCGCGGCCGGCACGTTGCAGCAGGCGCGCAATGCCCTTCGGGCTGCCGACCTGCAGCACCTGATCGACCGCCGGGAAATCCACGCCCAGGTCCAGGCTGGAGGTGGCGACCACGCACCGCAGGCTGCCGTCGCGCAAGCCTTGTTCGGCCGCCGCACGCAGGGACGGATCCAGCGAGCCGTGATGCAACGCGAGCGTGGCCGGATCGTCCGGCCACACCGCACTCAAGGCCTGATGCCACAACTCGGCCTGCGCGCGCGTGTTGGTGAACACCAGGCTGGTGCGTTGCTGCATGATCTTCTGCAGCACGCGCGCCAGCTGCGCCAGGCCCAGATGCCCGGCCCACGGAAAGCGTTCGCCGCTGTCGGGCAGCAGCGTCTCCAGGGTCATTGCGCGCGGTTTGACGCCCGAGACCAGCGCAGCATCCGGGCGATGCGGCAACAGCACGTCGCGCGCCTGCGCCAGATTGCCCAGCGTTGCCGACAGGCCCCAGATGCGCAGTTCCGGCACCCAACCGCGCAGGCGCGCCAGGCACAGCTGCAGCAGCACGCCGCGCTTGTTGCCGAGCAGCTCATGCCATTCGTCGACGATCACGCAGCGCAGCGCCGACAACTGCAGCGCGGTGTCGGGGTACGACAACAGCAAGGCCAACGATTCGGGCGTGGTGACCAGCACATCGAGCTTGCCGCTGCGTGCCAGCCGCTTGTCGCGCGAGCTGGCATCGCCGGTACGCAGGCCCACCTGCCAATCCAGCCCCAAGGCCTCCACTGGCTCGCGCAAGGCGCGTGCGGTGTCGGCGGCGAGTGCACGCAAGGGCGTGATCCACAGCACCTGCAGCGTGCGTTGCTGTTGGCGGCGCGCGGTCGTGGCGGGTTTGACCGCCGGCTTTCGTCCGCGCGAAGCCAGCGCTTCCAGCAGCGGCCCACCGAAGGCCGCCAGCGTCTTGCCGCTGCCGGTCGGTGTATGCAGCAAGCCGGACTCGCCGGCGAGATAGCGCTTCCACACATCGCGTTGAAACGGCAACGGCGTCCAGCCGCGCTGCGCGAACCAGCCACGCCATTGCTGCAAGGGCGTGCCGCGTGTCTGTTGTGCAGCACTCACCGTGCCAGCGCCTGCAAGCTGCTCAGGTGATCGGCCTCGCTCATCGGCTTGTCCTGCCGCCAGCGCAGAATGCGCGGGAAACGTACCGCAATGCCGGACTTGTGCCGCGCGCTGCGGTTGACCACTTCGAATCCCAGCTCGAACACATGATGCGCGGTCACTGCGCGTACCGGACCGAAGCGTTCGGTGGTATTGGCGCGGATCCAGCGATCCAGTTGCAGGATCTGCGTGTCGTCCAGGCCCGAGTAGGCCTTGGCGATCGGCACCAGCTGGCCCTCGTGCCACAGCCCGAAGGTGTAGTCGGTGTACAGCGTGCTGCGGCGGCCATGGCCGGCTTGCGCGTACAGCAGCACCGCATCGATGGTGAGCGGGTCGATCTTCCATTTCCACCAGTCGCCGCGTCGGCGGCCGGACTGGTAGGTCGAGTTGGCACGCTTGAGCATCAGCCCTTCCACACCGCGCTCGCGGACATCCAGGCGCAGTTGCGCCGCCGCCTGCCAATCGCCGACCTGCACCAGTGGCGAGGCGACGATACGCGGATCGGCGAGCGTGGTCAGCACGCCTTCCAGCAACGCGCGACGCTCGCGCAATGGACGCTCGCGCAAGTCCTCGCCACCGAGCTCAAGCAGATCGTAGGCGACCACGCGCGCTGGCGCCGCCGCCAATGTCTTTGGCCCGGGCTTGAGCCGCTGGATGCGCGTCTGCAATGCGGTGAACGGCATCGGCAAGGCGTGCTCCGGTTGCCAGGCCAGCAGCTCGCCATCGATGACCGTGCCATCGGGCAACTGCAGCGCGGCCTGTTCGATTTCCGGAAACCGGCCATCCAGGCGTTCCTCGCCACGCGACCACAACGCCGTTTCGCCGGCACGTCGGATCAGCTGCAGCCGAATGCCGTCCCACTTCCATTCCAGCAACCAGTCATCGACCGTGCCCAGCGTTTCAACCTCGGCTTCGAGTGGCGATGCGAGAAAGAACGGGTAGGGCTGTTGACGATCGCTCGGCAATTCTTCGGCGGTCAGCAGGTTGGCCAGATAGGCCGGATGCGGCCGCCAGTTGCCGAGCATGCGCTGTGCAATGCGCGCGATCTCTATCCCGGACATCTCCGCCAGCGCCTGCTGCACCAGTCGCTGCGACACGCCAACGCGCAAGGCGCCGGTCAGCAGCTTGTTGAACACCAGGCGCTCGTCGAAGGCCAGGCTGCGCCACGCCAGCACGATGCAGGCCTTGCGCACCTCGATGTCCTGATTGGCGATCGGCAGCAGCCGCTGTTCGATCCAGTCGGCCAACGGCAGATCGGCCGCTTCGGTGATCGGGTCGTCCAGCAACAAGGCCAAGGTTTCGGCCAGGTCGCCGACATGGTCGTAGCTGTCGGCCACCAGCCAGTCGGCGATGCCGGCGGTTTCGGTGATCCACTCGCGCAATTCGCCGCTGCTGGCGATGCGCATGCGCGTGCCGGCCACCTTGCCGCCGGCCAGCAGGTACAGCGCCCACGCCGCATCCAACGGCGGCGCGCTGCTGAAATAACTGACCAATGCCGCACGCTTGTCGAGCGTGCCGGTGCTGCGATCCAGGGTGCGATACAGCGCGGCAAATCGCTTCACGGCAGGCCCTGCGATGCGGCGCGTTTGTCGGCGGCACGCAGCTCCAGTGCGCGTCGCGTAAACACGCTCAGGCAGCGCGGACGCAGGTAGGGCCGTGGCGGCCCGATCACCGCTGCCGGCCGTGCGCGATGCACGCGAAATGCCAATGCATGCCGATGAAACGCAAGCGCGCCGGTCAAACGGAGACGTGGGCGTGCGCGCGCATAAGGTCGTGCGGGCAAGGGGTTCACTCCTCGGCTCCGAAATCGGTGCGGAAAGCTTCGGCGGCGACGCCGCGTTCCAGCAGATGCTGGATCAACGCATCGGTATTGCCGTGGGTGGCGATCACCCGCCGTGCACCGGTGTCCTCGATGGTGCGCAGCAGGTCAGGCCAATCGGCATGATCGGACACCACAAAACCGCGGTCGTAATTGCGCCGGCGGCGATTGCCGCGAATGCGCATCCAGCCCGATGCGAAGCCCTGTTGCGCATGCCGGAAGCGACGGATCCAGGCACTGCCGGCCGCCGATGGCGGCGCCAGCACCAGTTGCCCGGCATAGTCGGCGCCACGCGCGTGTTCGCTGACCGGTTGGGTGTCCAGCATCGGGATGCCGGCCTGGCGATACACCTCCACGCCCACCGCGATCGCGCCATGCAGCAACGCCGGTTGCGTGTCCCAGGCGCGCAACTCGGCCAGCACGCGTTGCGCCTTGCCCAAGGCATAGCAATACAGAATGGCCGCCTCGCCACGCTCGGCGCATTCGCGGCGCCAGGCGACGATATCGGCCGCGACATCGGAGGTGTCCGGCCAGCGATACACCGGCAACCCGAAGGTCGCTTCGGTGATGAAGGTGTCGCAGGTCACCACTTCGAACGGCTTGCAGGTGGGATCGTGCTGGCGCTTGTAGTCGCCCGAGGCGACCCAGACCTCGCCATCCACTTCGATGCGCACCTGCGCCGAGCCGAGCACGTGGCCTGCCGGATGCAGCGACACCCGCGCACGGCCCAACGTAAACGCTTCACCATCGGCGTGCGTGTGATAGACCTGTTCGCCCAGGCGCCACTGCAGGATCGGCAAGCTCTCGTGCGTGCAGTGGTATTCGCCCATGCCGCTACGCGCGTGGTCGCCGTGTCCGTGGGTGATCACCGCACGCGGCACCGGCCGCCAGGGATCGATGTGGAAGTCGCCCTGCGGGCAATACAGGCCTTCGGGCCCGAGCACCACCAGATCGCCGTGTTTTTCGTCGCCGTTGCGCATGCGGCAACTCTGGCCAAGCCGGTGTGCAGATCCTGAGAATGAGAATGGCGTGCAGCCAGGCGTCTATGCGTGCGTGCGCTCTGCAATACGCACGGTAGGCAAGAGGTCACCGCATCGCGTGCGATTTGTGGTGAGGCGCCACAGTTTCCGTGCGGATTGGCCGCCAGCGGCACGCAGCGATCCGCCGCGCTTGCCCTGGCAGCAGGCAGCAGGCAGGCAGCATGCAGCGCACGCTCCGCACCGCAGACGACCAACGCATCTCATCGCACCTGCATCGCACGCGCTAATGCCGCGTACGTCGTCCAGGCGTACGCACTGCAGTGGCCTCCACCGCCAAGGTAAAGCCGCGTTCTTCGCCGCCCAGCATCGCGCCGACATCCACGACCTGGCGACGGATCTCTTCGCCCTTGCCGTTCCGTACGATCACCACCACGGTGTATTCCAACGGATCGCCGTCGGCGGGATGACGGATGGTGCCATCGACCTTCAGTGGCACGATCGGCGCCGGCTGTGCGTGTTGCACAGCCGCCGAATCGAAGCGCAGGTGGTGCTTGCAGGCAGGGCAGACGCTGGCGCTTTCCAGAATCGTCGCCTTGCAATGCGGGCAGCTGCGCGTGGCACCGGGCGTGCCCGGGCGGGGCGCACTCATGTGGCGTCGTTGTCTCCGCCGACAGTCGCTTTGCTGGCACTGGCCGGCTTGCCGGTGTCATCGCCCCAACCGAAGTCGGCCTGGCCGCGCATGCGCGCGCCCGAGGCCACGGTCAGGCTGCCGGCCTTGACGTCGCCGACCAGCACGCCGGAGGTCTGCAATTCCACTTGCGCTGCCGACTCGATATTGCCCTCCAGCTCGCCGGCGATGATCACCTTGTTGGCACGCACGCCGCCGTTGAGCTTGGCGCCGCGCTCGATGGTGAGATCGCCCTTGACGTTGACGTCGCCCTTGAAGCGACCGGCCAGACGAACATGGCCGGCACCTTCAATCTTGCCTTCGATGCTGATGTCGGCGGCGATCAGCGATTCCTTCGCCTCGCCCTGGCGCTGCGGTGTCGCAGCGGCGGGCGCAACAGCGGCAGGCGCCGCGGCCGGCATCGGCGGAGCCGGGCTGGCCTCTGCATTGAATAGCCGCCCATCGGCGGCGGGGACGTCGGCTGCTGCCGGAATACCGTCTTTCCTGTTGGGACCTTGATCGCGCCACATCGACATCGGACTGCCTCGCTGGGGGTCAAGGCCCGACTATCGCTGCGTCGATCGATATTTTATGTGACAGCCTGCGCAATCCGACACCGACAGCGCGTCGACTCAGTCCGATATATCGGTCTGGCCACGGTGGCGCTCGATCCGGTTGCGACCGCGATGCTTGGCTGCATAGAGCGCGGCATCGGCCTTCTTGATCAGGTTCGCTCCCAGTTCGCCGTCGGCCGGAAAGCTCGCCACGCCGATCGAGGCGGTCACGCGCGGCAATGAGCGCGCACCATCGCTGACCGCCAGTACTGCGATGTCGCTACGAATCTGTTCGGCCACGCGCATGGCCTCGTCGCCCTCGGTTTCGGGCAGGATCACGGTGAACTCCTCGCCGCCGTAGCGGCAGGCCACATCTTCGGCGCGCAGGCGGGTCAGCAGCATCTCGCCGACCGCAGCCAGCAACAGATCGCCGCCGGCATGCCCCTGGCTGTCGTTGAATTGCTTGAAGTGATCGATATCGAGCATCAATACCGACAACGGCAGACCGCGTCGCGCGCAGCGCGCCAACTCGTGACTGAGCGATTCTTCCAGATAGCGTCGGTTGTACAGCCCGGTCAGCGCGTCGCGGATCGATTGCCGGCGCAGCGATTCGCGCAGGTGCAGATTGCTCAAAGCCAACGACAGCTGCTCGGCGGCCGCTTCGGCGATCTCCAGCCGTGGCATCGGGCCTGGCCCGGGGCAGGACAGGAACAGAAAACCGAGTTGGGTGCCTTGCGCGGACATCGGCAGGCAGGCGGTGGTGATCGATGCATCCATTTTTGGCGCATCGATATGCGCGCACAGTGCATCGCGGCGCAGGTCTTCGATGACGTGCGGCTGGCCGCGTCGCAATGCCCAGCACTCTTCCGGCATCAGGTGCGGCGCGCTGTGGACAAGGGGCTCGCCCCAATGGCTGATCGCTTCGGCACGATCCTGCGAGGCGCGCAGCAGATAGACGCTTCCGGCCACACCCGGCAGCAGACTGGCCAGGGTGCGGCTGGTCACCACCAGCGCCTCTTCTGCGCTGATGCAGCTTTGCAATAAACCGGTGTAACGGCTGAGCAGATTGAGGTCTGCCGTACTGCGCTGCAGCGCGCCGATGCTGTCGCCCAACTCGCGATTGGCCTGCGCTGCCAGCTGTTCGGCCTGCGCCCGGTTGCGCAGTTCGCGCATCAGCAGCGCATACACCGTGCCCACCACCGCCAGGCCGAACGGGATGCCGGCCAGGGCCAGCACCAGCAACAGGCTGGCGCTGGCATCGCTGCTGTGTGCACGTTGCGTCAGCAGTTGCTGTTCGCGCTGCACCATGGTCAACGCCTGTTCGCGGATGGCGCTGGTGGTGCGGAATGCGGTTTGCCGGATGCTGGTGCGAGCCGGCTCCAATCCGCCTTGCGCATACGCATCGAGCACTTGCTGGATCTGCTCAAGGCGCGTCTCCACCAGGCGCTGCAAGGTGGCCAGGTGGGCGACCTGGGACGGATTGTCGGCAATCAGGCGACGCAGGTTGTCGAACAGGATCGGCAGACGATCGACACTGGTTTGGTAATCCAGCAGATAGGCATCGTTGCCGGTGAGCAGGAAGCCGCGTTGCGCCGATTCGGCATCCAGCGCGCGCGCCTGGATCTCGTCGACCCGGCCGATGACTTCATGGGTATGCGACACCAGTGCGGCATCGGCCAACGAGCGCCGCGCACCGATGAAAATACCGATGCCGATGGCAATGAAGATGAGCGCAGAGAACACCAGCGCAACTTGGTTGCGGTAGCGCGAGACGAGGGAAGAGTGCATCCGCCAATGCTAGCCTGCCAGGCTCAACAACACGAGTTCACTATTGCCCGAAGATGGACGCGCCGGCATGTTGGATGCCGGCGCGTCTGCAACATCATGCGGTCAGGCGTTGCGCTCAGTGATCCGTATGCTCGGCGTCGTGCTTGTCGGCATTCTGTTCGGCCTTGTTGGCCATCTCACGGGTCTTGTCGGCGGTGGCGTCTGCGGCGTTTGCAGTGGCGCGGCTGGCGTCGGCAGCCATCTCGCGCGCGGCAACGCGTGCGTCGGCAGTGGCTGCCTTGGCCTGCACGGCGGCGCGATCGGCGGCTTGTTCGGTTGCAGCAGCGGCGTGTTTGGCTGCGGATGCAGCATCGCGTTGTGCCTGCTCTGCGTCAGGGCCCTGGCAGGCGGCGAGAGTGAGGGCGGCAATGGCGCTCAACGACAGCATGCGGATCGTCTTCATGGGTGGTCCTGTTCCTGTTCCGGTGTTGGAAGGCGGAGCTTATGCACGAGCCGATGCAGCCTGCGTCAATGCGCGGCCTGCCATTCAGCCCCCGGGCGGCATGCGGTGCCTACCCGACGCAACAGATCCGGTTGAATCGCGCCAGATGCCCCCACCCAACGCGCAGGCAAAGAAAAAGCCGCTGGAAACCAGCGGCTTTTTCCGAACTCGCTTGGAGCTAAGAAGTGATTACTTCTTGGCTTCCTGAGCGGTGTCCTTAGCAGCTTCGGCGGTGTTTTCAGCCGTCTTGGCAGCGTCGGCAGCCTGGTCGGCAGCAGCGTCGGTCGCGGCGCCGGAAGCAGCCTGAGCAGCGTCAGCGGCGGTGTCGGCCGAAGCAGCAGCGGTGTTGGCGGCAGACTGAGCGGCGTCAGCCGACTGCGAGCCCGAGGCAGCAGCCTGGTCAGCAGCGGTCTGTGCGTCGGTAGCAGCTTCGTTAGCCGAAGCAGCAGCGTCCTGAGCCTGTTCCGGCTTCGAGCAAGCGGTCAGGGCCAGGCCCAGAGCCATTGCGATCAGCAGCTTGTTAATGGTCATTGTTTCAATCCTCGTCGTTAGATTAGGCAACGCGCTATTGCGCGCCCCCGACATGATGACGGCCACAAGACCAGTGTCAAGCGCACGCGCATTCAGTTTTGCAAAATCGCCGTTAAAAACAATTAAATCAATTCGATAGCGATGGCTGTCGCCTCGCCACCGCCGATGCAAAGCGTCGCGATTCCGCGCTTGCCCCCGTGTCTGCGCAACGCGTTCACCAATGTCACCACCAGGCGCGCGCCCGATGCACCGATCGGATGACCCAATGCGCAGGCACCGCCGTGCACGTTGACCTTGTCGTGCGCGATGCCGAGTTCGGCGATCGGCGCCATCGCCACCACCGCGAACGCTTCGTTGATTTCGAACAGATCCACCTGGTCCAGTTGCCAACCGATCTTGCCGATCAACGAGGTGATCGCCGCGACCGGCGCAGTGGTGAACCACTCAGGTGCCTGCGAGTGGGTGACATGCCCAACGATGCGCGCAAGCGCTGTCACGCCACGACGTTGCGCCTCGTCGGCGCTCATCAACACGGTAATCGCCGCGCCGTCGGAAATGCTGGAGGAACTGGCTGCGGTGACGGTGCCGTCCTTCTTGAACGCCGGTTTCAGCGTTGGAATCTTGGCGGTATCGGATTTGCCCGGCTGCTCATCGGTGTCGACAATCACCTCGCCCTTGCGCGTAGCGACCGTGACCGCAACGATTTCGTCAGCGAATGCACCGCTGCGCTGCGCGGCCTGCGCACGTTCGACCGAGGCGATTGCAAAGGCATCCTGGTCGGCGCGGCTGAAGCCGAACTTTTCGGCAGTGGCTTCGCCGAACACGCCCATGGCCTGGCCGTCGTAGGGATTGGTCAGGCCATCCCACGCCATGTGATCGATCGCCTGGAAATTGCCGTAGCGGTTGCCGGTGCGCGAGTTGGGCAACAGATGCGGCGCGTTGCTCATCGACTCCATGCCGCCGGCCACCACGATGCTGGCCGAGCCGGCTTTGATCAGATCGTGTCCGAACATGATCGCCTTCATGCCCGAGCCGCACACCTTGTTGATGGTGGTGGCACCGGTCGAAGTGGGAATGCCTGCGGCGATGGCGGCCTGGCGGGCCGGTGCCTGGCCGAGGTTGGCCGGCAACACGCAGCCGACGATGACTTCTGAAACGTCGGCCGGCGCGATCCCCGATTGCGCCAGCGCGCCCTGGATCGCAGTGGCGGCGAGCGTCGGTGCCGGCACTCCGTTGAATTGACCGAGGAACGATCCGATGGCAGTGCGTTTGGCAGCAACGATGACGATGTCGGACATGAGTGGATACCGTTTAAAGTGAAACGATTATCTGCCTCGTGGCCGATTCGCGCCAGCACACGACAGGGCTGCGACAGCGGCGCGCCGATGCAGTATAAAGACGGCGTTCGGGCCCGGGGTTGGGCCCTATCCATGGAATGGGTTCGGGGAGAACGCTTCAAATGAACAAAACACACGTCGCCAGGACCGTCCTGGCCTCGGCGTTGGCTGTTGCCTTGACCGCGTGTGGCGGTGGCGGCGGCGGAAACGGTGGTGGCATTCGTCCCACCACACCGACCGCACCGCCTCCGACCTCGCCGCCGCCGCCGCCGTCGACCTCACCACCGCCGCCACCGCCGGCTCCGACGACGCCAGAGCCTGCAATCGACGCGCATCTGGCGTTGACCAATGCACGTGCCGCACAGGCATTGGGTTTCACCGGCGCCGGTTATCGCATCGGCGTGATCGACACCGGCATCAACGCCATGCATCCGGCGCTGCAGGGAAAGGTCAGCGACAGCTTCATCTACGTCGATCCGCGCGAGAACAACATCGCGGTGGGCGATGTGGTGGGGCACGGCACGGTGGTCGCCGAACTTGCGGCCGGGCGTGCCGTGGGCCAGTGGCCGGGTGGCATCGCCAGCGGCGCAGGACTGGTGTCCGCACGCATCATCAGCGACGAGCCTCCGGACGATGACGGCAGCGGCAACGGCAATGAAATCGATGGGCCGCTCGGCCTGGCCGCAGTGCATGCCGACCTGATCGGCGCAGGCGTGCGCATCATGAACAATTCGTGGGGCGGTCTTTACTGGACCAATCCGACGGTGACCGACCAGATCGCACAGGAATACCGGTCGTTCGTGATCGATAACGATGGCTTGGTGGTGTTCGCCTCCGGCAATGAATCCAGGATGCAACCGTCGGACACGGCCGCGTTGCCGAGCCAGCCCGGCCCCAATGGCACGCTGCCGGCCGCCGATCTGGAGCGCGGCTGGCTGGTGGTCGGCGCGCTGGATACCGCCAATCCCACGCAGCTGGCGTCGTATTCCAATGCCTGCGGCGTGGCGATGCGTTACTGCCTGGTGGCGCCTGGGACCTCGATATTCATCGATCCCGATGCCACCGCCAGCAACATCCGTTACTTGTACGGCAGCGGCACCTCGTTTGCCGCGCCACTGGTCTCTGGCGCAGCGGCATTGGTGTGGCAGGCATTTCCGTACTTCAACAACGATCTGGTTCGACAGACGTTGTTGGGCACCGCCACCGATCTGGGCGCGGCTGGCGTCGATCCGACGTTCGGTTACGGCCTGCTCAACGTGGGCAAGGCGGTACTGGGGCCGGCACGTTTCGATTGGGGCACGGTGGATGTCACGGTCAACAGCTTGCGCTCGACCTGGGCCAACGACGTCAGCGGCGCCGGTGGCCTGACCAAACGCGGCACCGGCACGCTGGTGTTGAGCAGCGACGCCAATACCTTTACCGGCGACACCCAGGTCCTCGGCGGCACCTTGCAGACCGCCAGTCTGCAGAGTGCGCGCGTCGGCATCGCCAATGGCGCGACGCTGATCGGTGCAGGCACGATCGGTGGCAGGGTGGATAACGCCGGCACGCTGCAGGTCAACAGTGCGACGCTGTCTGTCAATGGCAATTACACCCAGACCGGCAATGGCCGCCTGGCGTTGAACGTGGGCGATCGTATGAACGTCATGGGCACCGCGACGATTGCCGGCGATCTGCAAGTGCTCGGCCGGCGGGACTACGTGATCGACAACAACAGCTATACCTTGCTGCAAGCGAGCGACGGCCTGCAGGGCAGATTCGATTCGCTGAGTAGTGGGCCGGCTGTCACCTTCCTCGATGCCAATCTGACGTACGACAGCAACAATGCGTATCTGTCGTTGCGGCGTATGGACGTCACTGCCGTGGCCAACACGCTAGGCATGACCGGCACTGCGGCGATGGAGTCGGCAGTGCGCGTGGAGCAGGCGTTTCAGCAAGTGGATGCGCAGCAGCTGAAGGGCAATGGCGCCATCAGCAGTGGCTTCATTCGGGCTGCGGCCGCCTTGCAGCAATCGCCCACCGCCAAGGCGGCGGCCGATTCGCTGCGCAGCCTGTCCGGTCGTGCGCATGCCGAGTCGGCTGCGATGACCTTCGACACCATCGATCTGGGACGGCGTGCATTGGCCGCGCATTTCGATGCGCTGTCGCAGCAGCCGCGTGTGTTGGGTGTGTGGCAGCGTGCGCTGGGCGGGCCTGGCGAGGGCGGGGTGACCACGGCGGGATTTGCGACCTCCGGCTGGATGATGGGCAACGATCTGCACCTGGCATCCGGCGCGGTCACCGGCTTTGCCTTCGGCGAAACGCGCTCCAACAGCCTGGGCGATCTGGATGGCGCGCGCGGCCGCGATCGTCAGGTGCAAGGTCAGCTGTATTGGGGCACCACGCTGGGCTCGGCCTATACGCTGGGCCAGTTGGGGTTTGGCAATGTCGATCGTCAGATCGAGCGCAGCCTGCAGTTCGGCGAGGAGCGCAGTAGCGCGTTCAGCGACTACAGCGGCAGTTATCTCAGCGGCAATCTGGAAACCGGGTATCGCTGGGGCGGTGCGCGCGCAAGCCTGACCCCGTACATGGGCCTGGATTACGTGCGTCTGCGTAGCGAAGGTTTCCGCGAAAGCGGTGGTGAAGGCTTCGGGCTGCGCGCCGATGCAAGCACCTCCTCGCGTACCCAGGTTCTGGCCGGCGTGCGTTCGGCGTATCGCTGGCGTGGCATCCAGTTGGGTGGTTATGCCGAGTGGCAACAGGCGTTGAGCAGCGAAGGCTTGATGCTCGATGCCAGCTTCATCGGTGTGGATGCCTGGGCACCGCTGCGCGGCATGCAGCCGGCACGGTCGGGCGGCTTGTTCGGCATCGCGGCCTCTGCGCCCTTCGGCAATCAGAGCCAGCTGCGTTTCGGTTATGACCAGCGTGTGGGCGAGCGCGGCGACGATCGCGCGCTGAGCCTGAAGTACAGCGCCGATTTCTGATCGGTGTGCCTGACGCCCGGGTGCAATGCCCGGGCGTCAGGTGTGCGTCGGCGATTGCGTCATCGCACGTGTTCTCGAACGCGGCCCGCCTATTGGCGTGCTTATTCGCCGCGCAATTTATGCAGAAAGCGCGGTGCGGTGCGGCCCAGCGGCAGTTTGAGCTTGCTGATGGCCTCGATGCGCGCCTCGGCGATCTGATCGGCCGCCTGCTGCGGCGACACGTTCAGGTGAGTGGACAGGTCGAAGACCTTTTCCAGGTTGTGATAGATGCTGCGGATCAACCGCATCGCACGTTCGCGGTTGTAGCCGTCGATCTCCAGCGACACATTCATCACGCCACCAGCGTTGACCACGTAGTCGGGCGCGTAGAGGATACCGCGCCTGTGCAGTTCGTCGCCGATGGCGGCACTGGCGAGCTGGTTGTTGGCGGTGCCGCAAATGATCTTGGCCTTGAGCCGCGGCAGCGTGTCTTCGTTGATCGCACCTTCCAGCGCGCACGGCGCGAACACGTCGGCCGGCACCTGGTAGATCTCGTCGATGCTCACCGCTTCGGCGCCGTACTCGGACACCGCGCGGTCCACCAGCGCAGGGTTCAGATCGGCCACATAGAGCTTGGCGCCGCGCTCCTTGAGCAGTTTCACCAGTTCCATGCCGATATGGCCCAGGCCCTGGATCGCAATACTGGCCTTGCCGACTTCTTCGTGTCCGAGTTTGCGATTGAGCGATGCCATCAGCGCCTGCAGCGCGCCATAGGCGGTGAACGGAGCCGGGTCGCCGGAGCCGCGATGCACCTGGTGCACGCCGGTGACGTACTCGCTCTCCAGGTAGATCTGCTCCATGTCGTTGACATCGGTACCGACGTCCTCGGAGGTGATGTAGCGCCCGCCCAGGGTGTCGACAAAACGGCCGAATGCGCGGAACAGCGCCTCGCTCTTGTCGGTCTTGGGGTCGCCGATGATCACCGCCTTGCCGCCGCCGACGTTCA
This sequence comes from Xanthomonas sp. 3075, assembly GCF_014197275.1. Lineage (GTDB taxonomy): Bacteria > Pseudomonadota > Gammaproteobacteria > Xanthomonadales > Xanthomonadaceae > Xanthomonas > Xanthomonas campestris_B. The sequence goes on from NZ_JACIFI010000001.1 coordinate 71,409, forward strand.
ATCCCGCCAGTGCGTTCTTGTAGGTCATGGTGCGGCTGAGCCGCAGCGCGTCGTTGAGCGCGTCTTCGCTATTGGCGTATGGGCGCATCCGCACGCCGCCCAACGCTGGCCCGAGGCGGGTGCTGTGCAGCGCGATGATCGCCTTGAGGCCGGCATCGCGGTTGTGACAGAAAATCACCTGCTCGTGGCCGGTGGTGTCGAGGGTTTCGAAAAGCATCGAAGGCTCCGCGGGGCTGCGTGATGTGCCTTCCCTGAGGCCGGGCCGGAGCCCGTGCAATGGGAAACAAAAAACGCGACGTCTGCAGACCCTGTCCGATCACGTCGCGCTGCAACATTTTAAACCACGTCGGCAGGGGCTTGTGTATGAATCTGTTCACCAATGCCGATGGCGTTGCGGTCGAAACCACGCGGTTCCCAGCCATGTGCTCCCTGCGACGACTGGCAGGCCGCGTGCAGTGCGTCGGGATCGGGCCGGCCATCGGCATGCAGGGTGTCGAAGCACATTGCCGACCCGGCGCGATCAACGGTTCGCCGACAGCGCCAGGTGGGTCAGATACAGGCGCAGGTCGAACTCCAGCTGGTGGTAATCCGGCGTCATGTGGTTGCACAGCTGATAAAACGCCTTGTTGTGATCTGCCTCCTTCAGATGCGCCAGCTCGTGCGCAACGATCATCTGCAGAAACGGCTCCGGCGCATCGCGGAACACCGAGGCGATACGGATCTCGCGGCTGGCCTTCAAGCGGCCGCCGTGTATGCGCGAAATTGCAGTGTGTGTGCCCAGGGCGTGCTTCACCACCTGTAGATGGTTGTCGTACATCGCCTTGTGCAAGGTGGGCGATGAGCGCATGTAGCGCTCCTTCATGGCCTTGACGTAGTCGTACAGATGACGATCGGTGCGGATCGCGTGTCGGTCCGGGTAGCGCCGCGCCAACACCGCTGCAAGTTTGTCCTGCGCAATCAGCTCGCGGACCTGATCCAGGACGTTGGGCGGATAGCCGGCGAGGTAACGAAGAGTGTCCATGGCGATCGGCTGTTGCGATGCACGCATGATCGCTTATGCGTGTGCTGGATGCGAATCGATGCTGGTCGGCGGGACGCCGTCAGCAGGTGCGCCGCGCATCGCCTGCGCTCCACGGTGCGAGCGCCAGTGAGGGGGATGGATTGCGTGCAAGCGAACGGCGGTCAGGCGATGCATGTTGTGGCGAGGCTCGGCCTGTTGCGCGCCACTGGCGTATCGGTTGCTCTGAACCAAGCGCGCGTATGTCGGCGTGTGTCATGCGTATTCACGAATGCGGCACATCGCGATGGGTAGCGTGCAGCGCATGTTTTGCGGCTGCGTGCCGCGAACAACCGACTGAACACCGGCAACGTGCCGCATGAGGAGACAGCAACATGATCAAGTGGGCCATTATCTTCGCCATCATCGGACTGATTGCCGGTGCGCTCGGATTCGGCGGCATGGCGGGCGCTGCGATGGGAATCGCCAAGTTCCTGTTCTGGGCCGGCATCATCATCGCCATCGTGCTGTTCGTGCTGGGTGTGACGATCGCCAAGAAGGTGACCTGAGATCGGAGCGCATGGCCGGCGGTTCGCTGCCGGCCGCGCAACCCGAAAACAACGAAGGAGCGGCCCGTGGCCGCTCCTTTTTCGTCGCAAGTGTCGGAAGCCGATGTGGGCGCGTCGTGAGGCGATCCCGACGGTACAGACGGCTGATCCCCTCAGACGCCTGTGTTCTCTGCGGTGGTATGCAGGGCGATATTGAGCTGGTCGATGGTCACGATCCAGTCGGCATCGTCGAGGCGCTCTTCACGTAGAAGTTGTGCCTGCGCCGGCGTCCAGAATTCAGCTTCTTCCAGCCGTATGTCACCCGGTAGCGGAGAGTGCTCGGCAATAAAATCACGAATGCTGGCCTCATCGGACGGCAAGCCAAGCTGGGCGAACAATTCGGAGAACGGGTGGACGGGTTGTTCCATTGCAGATTCCTCGGGAGTGCGAATGACTGAGAGCGGCCAATAGAGGTCGCAAGCGACCGTTGGCAGGAGCGAACAAGCCGGGGCACCACGATGTACACGCGGTACTTGCCGATTCCAGCTTGCGGCTGCGCCCGCTAGACAGTGAGCGCAGCAACCGTTGGCCGCTCTGAATGCTAGAGCACCGGACTTGAGCGCGCTGTGCACGTGCGGCTTGGATTTTCCTGCGCCGATGACCATATTTGTCCTCTCACCAGCGAGGTAAGGCGATCATGGCGACCGGATGGGCGGGTGATGGAGCAGTGCAGGATCAGATCGATGCCACTGTGGACGATGCGATCAAGCGCGCGCGAAGCCAGTTGCACCAGGGCCCGAGTCTGACCCAGTGCGAAGAGTGCGACGCTGCGATTCCCGAGGCACGTCGCAAGGCCGTGTCAGGGGTGCGCCTGTGTGTGAACTGCCAGGAAGCGCACGACATCGAACAGGCTGCGCAGGGCGGCTATAACCGGCGCGGCAGCAAGGACAGTCAGCTGCGTTGATGCCTTGGCTGCGTGTCGTCAGTTGGCGTTGAAGCTGCTGGTTTCGCGCCAACGGCGCGTGGTGCGCTGGAAAAACAGGCTATTGGGAACTTGCAGCACACTGCCGGCGTGATCGCCGGTCTCTTCCAGCGTCGTGTAGATCACGTTGATGTCGATCACGCGGCCTTTCAAGCCCGGCTTGTCGCCACCTTCGAGCAATTCGATGTGATCGTGCAACCGGAACGGCCGGGTGGTGATGATCAGGAAGGTGCAGAAGATATTGGACAGCACGCTCCACGCCGCGAAAAACGCCACCGCACCGACCGCAGCGAAGCCGGTGAACGCGGTCCACAAAGTGCCGCTCGACACGCCGAGCACGTGCAGCACCATCAAGACCGCAGTGACCGAAATGACGAAGCTGCCCACGCGACGGATGCCGATGGTCATTTCTGCCGGTAGCTTGTAATGCGTGCACAGGCGGCGCAGCAGCTGCCGCAGCAGTAAGCGCGCCAGTGCGGCAACAGCGAGTATCAAGACGATCTTGACCGTTGGCACCGCGACCGCCAGCCATCCCGGATTCCAGTGCGGCAACAGGCTGCGGATTATTGCGGGCAAGGCATCGGACATCTCATCAAGGCAGGTTCACAGGGGGCGCCCATTGTAACGGGGCCGCCGAAGGGCTGTAGCTGCGCGGGGTGAATGCAGTGTCGTTTGATCGCGGTGGTTGTGGGCGTCGCGTTCGCTCGGCGACCGGGTGTCTGGCGGTCATCACGCCCGAGCGCTGCCCGGGCATCGCTGCGCCTCGATCAAGCAGCGTGCGTCGGGTTTAAACCTTTTTGCTGCCTGGCGCATCGAACTGGATATGCTCGAGACCTCCATGCCCAGCGATGCTCCAGGTTGCGCCAGCTCTGCCGACCGCGACGACGCGGTGCTGGCACGTGCGGCTGCGGCCGGAGATCGGGCTGCGTACGAGGCAATTTACCGCCGCCACTCGCCGCGCCTCTATGCGGTGGTCTGGCGGTTATGCGGTGGCAATGCGGCGCGTGCCGACGATGCGCTGCAGGACACCTTCATCGCCGCATGGAAGGCGTTGCCGCACTTCCGCTTTCAGAGCGCGCTCGGCACGTGGCTGCATCGTCTGGCGGTCAATACCGCGTTGATGGAGCTGCGTGCGCGGTCGGCGTCGAGCGACCATCTGGTGGACGATGCCGATGGCGAGATCCTCGCGGCGATTGCAGGCGCCACGCGCTGCCAATCGACCGGGATGGATCTGGAGCGTGCGCTGGCAACACTTCCGCCGCGCGCACGTGCCGTGTTGGTGTTGCACGATCTCGAAGGCTGGAAACACCAGGAAATTGCCGACGAACTGCAGATGGCGGTCGGCAGTTCCAAGGCGCAACTGCATCGCGCGCGCGGCTTGCTGCGTGCGCGGCTGGGAGAACACACGTGAATCACGATCTGCATGCTCCGTACGATGCCGACGACGCTGCGCTGGTCGCGCGTTTGCAGGCATTGCCGCAACAGCGCCAGCCACCGGTGCAGATGTGGGACCGCATCGCGCCGGCATTGACGCCGCGCGTCGACGGAATCGCAGTGGCCCCGCGCCGTCGTGCGTGGGCCTGGCCTGCGCTGGGCGTGGCGCTTGCCGCTGCGCTGGCATGGGTGGTCATCGTGCCTGGGCTCGATCGGCATGCGCAGGCGCTACGCCCTGCGCAGCCGGCATTGGTTGCGCAAGCGCAAGCGCTGTCCGGGCAATACCTGCAGGCGATCGCCGCATACCCGGTGCAGCAGGTGCCAGCCGATTTGCGCCCGGCGCTCGACGAGCTGGACCACAGCGCGCAGGTCATCCACGCAGCCATCGCAAAGGACCCGCGTTCTGCATTTTTGTTGTCGCAACTGCAACGCACCTATGCGAAGCGGCTGCAATTGACCCGTCTTGCCGCGCAGGGCGAGACGTCTTTCCCCAGCTGAGGAGCCTGCCCATGCGTTACGCCCGTCTTTCCCTGTTGCTTCTGGCCGCGCTGTGCATGGCCCCGGCCGCCGCGCAGACTGCGGTCAAACAGTCCCATCCATTGGCACGCGGTGGACGCGTGGAGCTGGAGAACATCGCCGGGCAGATCCGCGTACGCGGCTGGGACCGCGACGAGGTTGCATTGACCGGCAGCCTGGGCCAGGGGCAGCGCCTGGAGGTCGACGAAAGCGCGGATCGCCTGCAATTCGAAGTGGTCTATCCGCGCAACAGTCGCAATAGCAAGGGCGCCGAGTTGGAATTGCGGGTGCCGCGCGATGCCTTGCTGCAGGTGGATGCGGTCAGCGCCTCGGTGGATGTGGCGCAGGTGGATCTGGCCCGGTTGCAGCTCAAGTCGGTCAGTGGCGATGTGGTCGCTGGTGGACGCGCCCGGGAAGCGCAACTGGAAACCGTCAGCGGCGCATTGCGCAGTACGGTGGCCAGCGGGCGGCTGACCCTGGGGACGGTCAGCGGGCAGGTCGAGGCGCCCTCTGGCGCAAGCGGTGTGGTGTCGGTGGAGTCCGTTTCCGGTCAGATCCAGGTCGGTGCAGGCCAGGTGTCGCAATTGCGCGCGCAAAGCGTGTCCGGCGGTACCGCGTTGACGGTCGCCGGATTGGCGCCGGGGGGCAGTATTTCCGCAGAGAGCGTCAGCGGCAAGGTCACGCTGGGGGTGCCGCGCAACGTGTCGGCAGCGCTGGACGTGGAGGTTTTCAGCGGCGATATCCGCTCGGTGGTCGGGCAGGTGACGCAACCGGAGTACGGCCCCGGCAAGCGCCTGAAGGCAAGGCTGGGGGCGGGCAATGGCGACATCCACCTGCAGTCGCATTCGGGCTCGGTGCGCATCGATTACAGCAACTGAGGCCAGAAACACACGTGCCACCTTGCGGTGGCACGTGGGCACGACTTCTACTTCGGGGTAACGCTTAAGCGATCTTGTCGCCGTCGTTACGCGCCGGGCCGAAGTTGGTGGTGAGCACTTCGATCCGGCCGCCGGTCTTGCGGAACGCGGCGATGTCGGCAGCAATGCGCTCACGGCTGAGCGGCTGCGACTTACCTTCGCTGCGAGCGATACTGGGCTGGGATTTCTGCTTGGTCGCGGGACGTGCCATGTGGCCTCCTGTAGCGGGGAAGTGCGGTGACACCGCGTGCGGCTAGGGTGGCGCGCGCGTGAAGCGGTGTCGAGAGAAGCGATCGCGTTCGGTGCGCAATCGCGGCGGCACGGCGGGCGTGCCTTGCAGACAAGACGGTGGGCCGTCTAGCAACAACCACTAATTATAGGGGCTGGGGCGTCGGCGTGTGTTAACCGTCCGACGGACGGGCCGCATGCGCCGTTGCCCAGGCCAGACCCTGCACCACACCGAAGGACGGATCGCCCTGCACCATGCGCGATTCCGGGAAGGCCGCCGCCACGGTGTCGCGGAGATAGCCGGCGCGCGACATGCCGCCGGTCAGGAACAAGGTTGCCGGCGGCGCAGCCATGTCGGCACGCACCTGCGCCAGCAACCCCTGCAGCTCGGCCACATAGTTGGAAGCGGCCGCGACCAGCGCGCTGGCCTGCACGTCCACCTCCAGCCCGCGTTCGATGAAGTCCAGCGCCGTCTGCTGCCGCTCGCGTTCGCTGAGCGCGATCTTGCAGCTCTCCACGCCGCGATACAGGCGCGCGGTATTGCCGGTGTCCTGCAGGGCCTGCAGACGCTTGTCGAACGGAGCGGGGACGTCCTGATAGGTGTGCAGGCGGAATTCGCGCTGGCGGGTCATGTCCTGCACCATCGCCGCTTCCACATAGTGATGGGTCGGCACGCGGGTGATGCCACGGCCGAACAGCGGCATGTAGGCGGCCAGACTCAGTGCCAGATCGATATCGGTACCGCCGCGCGCGATGCCCCAGGCACGATGCACCTGGGGCGCAGCGCTGCCGCCGACGCTGGCATGGGCGATGTCGGTGGTGCCGCCGCCGATATCCACCACCACGGTGTCGTGGCGGGTGTCGTGACTGACGTGGTAGTGCATCGCGGCTGCAGCGGGTTCTTCGAGAAAATCCACGCTGTCGAAACCGGCGGCGATGGCTGCTGTCTGCAGGATTTCCAGTGCCTGCGCGTTGCCGGCCTCGCCGATCGAACTGCGGAACTGCACCGGGCGGCCCAAGGTCGCGCTGCGGATATTGATGTCGAACTGGCGCGATGCGGTGAGCCGGATGTGCTCCAGTACATGCGTGGCGATCCCGGTGATGGTCTGGCGTGCGCGCGGATGCAGGTTGTAGCCGAGCATCGATTTGGGGCTCTGCACCAGACTGCCCTCGCCTTCGAGGAAGTAGGCATCCAGCGCCTCGTCGCCATACACCGCGTTCTGCAGCAGGGCGGCGGAACTGCGCGGCTCGCGTACCTGTTCTTCCATCCACTGCCGACGCACGATGCGGAGCGCATCGCGGCGCAGACTGTCGTTATTGGAGGTGCGGCCGGCAGCGGTAGCGTCGCGGCGTGCCGAGTCGATCAGGCGCTCCACCTCGTATTCCAGTGCCGGGGTGAGGCTGAAGTTCTCCGGGTCGCGCATGGTGTCTGGAAAGTACACCGTGGTACGGAACTGTAGGGCGTCGCCGAAGCGCACCGGCACCACCTGTCCGTCGACGATCGCGGCGGCGGCGGAATTGCTGGTACCGAAGTCGATGCCGAGTTTCATGCAGGCAAGCCATGTGAGCGGGCCGCGCACTTTACTACGCCTGCCGCATCCTCCGTCGAGACCGGCAGGCGCCCAACGTGCGGCCGTTGCGCCGCGCACCCACAGGGCACGCAGCGCAGGGGATCAGGCCGCGATGTCGTCGACGTGGCCCTGGTTCAGTTCGTCGGTGGTGGCCTCGCGCACCTGTACCACTTCCACCGCAAAATGCAGCGTCTGCCCTGCCAGCGGGTGGTTGCCGTCGACCGTGACCTTGTCCGTGCCTACCTCGGTCACGGTGACCAGCACCGGTCCTTGCTGGGTACGGGCTTCGAACTGCACGCCCGGCACGACCTCGACATCGGTCGGAAATGCCTCGCGCGGGACATGCTGGATCAGCTGTTCATGGCGCGGACCATAGCCCTGCTCGGGCGCCACATCGGCGTTCAGCGTGTCGCCGACGCGCTTGCCGTCCAGCGCCTGCTCCAGGCCAGGCACGATATTGCCGGCGCCGTGCAGATAGCTCAGTGGCGTGTCCGGAGTCGAACGGTCGAGCACCTGGCCGGTGTCGTCGGAAAGGGTGTAATGAATGGTCGCGACGCGACCCTGGCTGATTTCCATTGGAAACCTCCATGAAGTGAAAAAAGGGAGATGCGTCGGCTGAGTCACGACGCCAGGAGATGATGCCCGCACACGGTAGGCAATCGGTTTGGATGATGCAACCGCAGCGGCGTGCGCGGTTATGCCGATGATCAGCTTGGTCGCGGCGCTGTCAGCCTGTTGTGCACGCAGTGCGTGCACGACGGCATGTAACGCCAACGTGCGCGCCTGCACCTGCGCCCGCCTGGGATCACACGACACACCCGCACCATCCGCGCACGCTATTGCCCGTGCGCGCCGCGCTCGATCTGGGTGCGCCGCGCGTGCCAGGTTTCCGGTGTTTGCGGTTTGATGAACAGCGCGGTGAGCTCAGGGTGTTTGCGTTTGGCAGCCGCTTCGATACGGCCGACGCAGGCTTCGATCTGCGGCGTGGTGCGGCTGTCCTCGAACTCGGCGCTCAGTGCGGCCACCACTTGGTTCGGGCCCATCTGCATGGTGAGCACACCGTTGGCGGCGCGCACATCCGGGTCGCTGGCGGCGATGCACAGCAGCGATTCGGAGACGTGCGCATGTGCGGGCTCGCCGATCAGCAGGCCCTTGGTTTCGCGCGCCAGCAGGAACGCGGTGAAGGCGAGCACACCGGCAATGCCGATCGAGGCGATGCCATCGAGCGCGGGCATGTCCAGTAACTGGGCGCCGGCCAGGCCCAGCACGGCCATCAACAGGCCGATCAGTGCTGCGCTGTCTTCCAGCAACACGGTGAACGTACTGGGATCCTTGCTTTGCCGAAACGCCTGGAAATAGCCCATGCGTCCCTTTTTGGCGCGGAATTCGCGCAATGCCACTCCCCAGGAAATGCCTTCGAACACGATCGACACGCCAAGCACGATGTAGGCGATCAGATGGCTCTTGGCCGGCTCGGGATTGCGCAGATGCACGATGCCTTCGTACAGCGACACGCCTGCGCCCATCGCAAAGACCAGTAGCGCGACGATGAAACTCCAGAAGTACAGTTCGCGCCCGTAGCCGAACGGGTGGGTCGGAGAGGGCGACCGCGCAGCACGCCGCAGGCCGTACAGCAGCAGCACTTCGTTGATGGTGTCCACCAGCGAATGCACGCCTTCGCTGAGCATTGCCGAACTGCCGGAAATGCCGGCGGCAATGAACTTGGCCACCGCGATCGCCAGGTTGCCGGCCAGTGCGACGTAGACGACCAGGTGCGAGCCCTTGGCCTTTGCGGCAGCGGGAGGCGTGGGGTTGGCAGGACCGGGGCGCTGGTCGATGGTGCCTGACTCGGCGCCGGGAGGGGGTGCTGATGGGGTGGACACACGCGGCCTGCAGGACATTCTTCAAGCCGCGCACTATCGCGCCGTGGCCGTCCCCGGTGCGTGAGCACCTGGGCGGAAGGCTACAATCCACGCCCCTCTACGCTCAAGGAATCGCATGTCTTCCGTTCCCGCCTGTCCGCAATGCGGTCTGGACAACACCTATGCAGACGGCGCGCTGTCGATCTGTGCGGACTGCGGTTTCGAATGGACTGCAGGCGAGGCTGCGGCGAATACGACGGTAGTGCGCGACAGCAACGGCAATGTGCTGCAGGCCGGCGACACGGTGACGGTGATCAAGGATCTGAAGGTCAAGGGGTCGTCGATTCCGCTCAAGCAGGGCACGGTCATCCGGAATATCCGCCTGGTCGAAGACGATGCCGAGCACATCGAGGGCAACTCGGAAAAGATCAAGGGATTGGTGTTGAAGAGCTGTTTTCTGCGCAAGGCATAGGCGTCGATGATCCTGGCCGGCCTTCGCTGACATAGGCTGACGCGCCATTGCAGCCGCAGCTTTGCGCGGCCAGCACGTTGGCATCCGTGTGCGCGGCTCGCTGCGGACAGTCCCGTGCCAGCCGCCGCCATTGTTTTCCGCACGGGCCAGGGTGCGTGCATCGCGCTGATGCAATGCAGGAGAGAGTGCGCACATCCAGACACGTGGCATTCGGAGCCGGCGGGCGCAGCACCGGCCCGCCATAACGCCCGATGTGCGGCCCAATCGCGCGCTGCCTGGCAACGCTGCTGCGAATCGATGCATCACGCACATCGAGGCAACGTGTCTGCTGTAGCGAGTGCAAGGGCGGTGAGCAACGCACGCTAGATAACGCGCTAGATAATCAGCGACATTCAGTGGCATCGCAAATCCCGATGACCAGCGCATCGCGATGGTCATCGGGCATGCGCGCGTCCTGCACGCGCTTCAAGCGGGCAGGCGCGACAGCGTGCGCAAACCAGGGTGCATGCAGAGGGGGTGCACGCATGACACGCTGGTCTGCAGCATCCACCGCGCCCGCTTGGTGCCGAGCGCGGCAGGTATATCCGTCAGGCGCGTTCCGGCAGTGCGGGGTAGTCGGTATAGCCCTTGGCTCCGCCGCCGTACATGGTGGCCTGGTCGAATTCTGCCAGCGGCGCATTTTCGCGCAGGCGGCGTACCAGATCCGGGTTGGAGATGAAGGCGCGGCCGAACGCGATTGCATCGGCATAGCCGCTGCTGATCGCCTTTTCGGACAACGCCCGGTCGTAGCCGTTGTTGCCGATCCACGCGCCATCGAACTTCGCGCGCAACGCGGCGTAGTCGAAGGCGACGTCGTCGCGCGGGCCGCCGGTTGCGCCTTCGATCACGTGCACGAAGGCCAGGCCGCCGATCAGGTTGAGACGTTCGACTGCCCGCTCGAACAACGGCTGCGGATCGGAGTCGTGCATGCCGTATACCGGAGTGACCGGCGACAGGCGTACGCCGGTGCGCCCGGCGCCGATTTCGTCGGCGATGGCCTGCACCACTTCGGTCAGCAAACGGGTGCGGTTTTCGATATCGCCGCCGTAGGCATCGGTGCGCTGGTTGGAGCCGTCGCGCAGGAATTGGTCGAGCAGGTAACCGTTGGCCGCATGCACTTCCACTCCATCGAAGCCGGCATCGATCGCGTTGCGCGCGGCGATGCGGTAGTCCTCGATCAAGCCGGGAATTTCGTCCAGGCCCAGTGCGCGGGGTTCGGATACATCCTGAAAGCCGTCCTTCGTATAGGTCTTGCCTTCGGCCCGGATGGCGCTGGGCGCGACCGGCAGTTCGCCCGGCGGCAGCACGCTGGTATGCGAGACGCGGCCCACATGCCACAGCTGCAGCACGATCTTGCCGCCGTGGCGATGCACCTGCTCGGTCACCGCACGCCAGCCGTCGATCTGCGCCTTGGTGTGGATGCCGGGGGTGTCCAGATAGCCCTGGCCGAGCGGGCTGATCTGCGTGCCTTCGGCCACGATCAGACCGGCAGTGGCGCGCTGGCCGTAATACTCCGGCGCGAGCGGCGAGGGCACTTGGCCGGCGACGGCGCGGTTGCGCGTCAGCGGGGCCATGATCACGCGGTTGGCAAGATCCAGCGCGCCCAGGCGCACCGGGGAAAACAACGGAGATTCAGTGGATTTGGACATCGGCAACCAATCGAGTTAGCTCACGCGCCAGGCGCGACACCACGGCAATCGCGGCGCCCCCTAGCGATGGTGGCGGACTGAACCTGTTTCGAGCGATGTCGATAGGACACAGCGTCTCCTGACGGCCGCCAACCCGGCTGCGGCTGGGCGCAGCGGGCCCCGGCGCTGAATCGTCTCGATCACTGGTCTTTCGTCCGGTGCTGCATTGCACAATAATGGGTCGCCCCGCCATTACGGAGTCGGGCATGTCCGATACCGCTCTCTCAACGCCGCGTGTGCCCCGACGCGATTACGTGCTGATCCTGTTTGCGTTGGCGATGGGCGGCTTTGCGATCGGCATCAGCGAATTTTCGACCATGGGGCTGATGACCCAGATCGCGCAGGGGCTGCAGATCAGCGAGCCGCAGGTCGGTCATGTGATCAGTGCCTATGCGTTGGGTGTGGTGGTCGGCGCGCCGTTGCTGGCGATCCTGGGCGCGCGTTGGCCGCGACGGACCCTGCTGTTGCTGCTGATGGTGTTCTATGCATTGGGCAATCTCGCCAGCGCGCTGGCGCCGAGCTATCACACGATGCTGCTGTGCCGCTTCATTGCCGGTTTGCCGCATGGCGCGTATTTCGGCGTCGCCTCGCTGGTGGCCGCCTCGATCAGCCCGCCCAATCAACGCGCCACCGCAGTGGGGCGCGTGTTGTTGGGGTTGAGCATTGCCTTGTTGGTCGGTAACCCGCTGGCGACCTGGCTTGGTCAGGTTGTCAGCTGGCGCTGGACGTATGCGGCGGTGTCGGTGATTGCGCTCGGCACGGTCGCCGCCGTTGCCGTGTTGCTGCCACCGGCGCCCGATGAGCTGCGTCAGCAGCCGCTGCGCGAGCTGCGTGCGTTCAATCAACCGCAGGTGTGGCTGGCGTTGGCGATCGGTGCGGTGGGTTTTTCCGGCATGTTCTGCGTCTTCAGTTATCTCTCGCCGACCCTGATTGCCGTGACCGGTGTGGAACCGGCGCGCATTCCCCTGGCCATGGTCGCATTTGGCGTCGGCGGCGTGCTCGGCAGCATCCTGGGCGGTTGGTTGTTCGATCGTATGCAGTTCCGCGCGGTGCCGGTGCTGCTGGTGTGGTCGCTGCTGGTACTGCTGACGTTTCCGTTGGCTGCGCACTCGGGGCTGTGGGTGTTCGTGTCCATCGTGGCGGTCGGCACCATGGGTGCGTTGGCGCCCGCACTGCAAACCCGGCTGATGGATGTGGCGGCCGAAGCGCAGACGCTGGCGGCGGCATCCAACCATGCGGCCTTCAACACCGCCAACGCGCTCGGGCCATGGCTGGGCGGCATGGCGATCACCGCCGGCTGGGGCTGGACCTCTACCGGCTACGTGGGTGCGTCGATGGCGCTGGGTGGTCTGCTGGTGTATGCCTTGGCGGTGTGGCAGGAGCGTCGGCAGCGCGCATCGTTCGCCAATTGCTGAGCGAGCGAGGGTCGACGCTGCAGTCGGCGGTTGCGCTCGTTGAAGCAGCAAGGTGCTTGGTTGCGCGAGCAGCGTGCGACGTAAGGCGATGCACGCCATCCACGGCAAGCTCACAAGCGCATGTCGAGACTGCTTGCTCTTGTGCCCAGAAGCGGACCGAGCAGTGCCATGAGTGAATTCACTCCACCGCCGTGGAAGCGCCCCAATCCCAAGGGTCGCTCCGCCTCCACGCCGTTAACCGATGCGCAGAAGCGCGCAGCCAGGCAGCGTGCCGAAGCCGCAGGGCGCCCGTATCCGAATCTGGTCGACAACATGTGGGCGAGCCGCCAACCCAAGTGAGGGCGATGCGCACCGGTATCGATGAATCGCGATTCATCGCCTGCAAGGTGGCGTGACGACGAGGCCCGGATAACTCACATGCGGATTATGGTCGCCGCGCCAAGCTAAGGCCGTACACAACGTAAGGCATGCAGTCGAGAGATCGATTGCCTTATCCCGAAAGCCGATGTGAGCGCATTGCACGCCGCGCAGCATTGGCCCATCGCAACAAGGAGCAACACATGAGCATTCAGAGCAAAACCGAGCATAGCCTCAACGACCTCATCGCCATTTCCCGCGACGGCAAGGACTTCTACGACGAAGCCGCTGCCAAGGTGGGCGATGCCGAACTGGCGACGTTGTTCCGCCGCATCGCCGGGGTCAAGAGCGATATCGTGAGCAGCTTGAGCAGTGTGGTCGCTTCGGTTGGCGGCAAGCCGGAAACCAGCGGCACCATGGTCGGCAGCATGCAGCAGTTCTACGGCAAGGTGCGTGCAACGTTGGGCGATACCAAGTACGGCTACGTCGCCGAGCTGGAAGAGTCCGAAGATCGCCTGCTGAAGGCGTTCGACGAGACCATCGCCCATCAGGACACCCCGGCTGCGGCCCGCGACGCCGCACTGCGTCTGCTGCCGGAAGTGCGCGCTTGCCATGATGTAATGCGCAACCGCAAGCATGCGATGAAAAGCGCTGCGTAAGTTGATGGCGTGACCGAAGTGCATCGCCTACCGATGCGATGCAGCTCCGGGGTAAAACGATAGAGGCAGAAACGGGCAGCGCGAGCTGCCCGTTTCTTTTTGTGTGCAGTGACCGTACACCTGCATTGTTGCGATTCCACACTGATTTGGCGTTCCGGCGCGCCGGGCAGATCGTGCGCGTATTCGATGTGCGCTGTGTCTGCTAGTATCCGCCGCCCCTCTTCAGGCAAGGCCGCATGGCGCGGTCGTGGCACACCCATGAAGCAGCAGTTTCTCTATCTGTCATCGGCCGACGCGCAGTTGTCGCTGGGCCTGGGTGAAGAGAAGACCACCGAGCGGCTGTTCTTTGCGGTGATGGCCGACGCGCACGCTGCCGAGGGCGCGTCGCGGATTGCCGACGGGTTGCTGCAGAGCGGGCAGGTGGTTGGCCGGCCGCTCGGGCGCGAACGGTTGCATGTAACCCTGCATCACCTGGGCGATTACGCCGGTGGCTTGCCGCCATCGCTGCTGAGCCGTGCCAGCCAGGCCGCCGCACGGGTGACGCTGGATGCGTTCGAGATCGAGTTCGATCGTGTCGGTACGTTCGGCGGACGGCGTTCGCAGCTGCCGTGTGTGTTGCGCGGCGAAGAGCGGGTGCGCGGGCTGTACGAGTTGCAAGGTGCGCTGGGCCGCCAGCTGGCGCATGTCGGCATTGCCGGCGATGCGCAATACACGCCGCACATGACGCTGCTGTACTGCGCTCAGGCGTTACCGCAACGGCGGTGCGATGCGCTTGCCTGGACGGTGCGCGAGTTTGCGCTGGTGCGCAGCTTTCTCGGGCAATCGCGCTACCAGATCGAAGGGTGTTGGTCGCTGGGTTGATGCGCCGCCTTGGTGTGCACGCGCACGCGCACGCGGTAGCCTGCGTGCATGGACCTCACCACACCGCTTCCGCTGCCTCCCCAGCACCTGGCCGCGCTCGAACAGGCGTATGCGACGCCGCCGCGCGCCTACCATCACTTCGGCCATGTGCGTGCCTTACTGGAGCATTACGCCGAGGTTGCCGCCGGGCCGGGGTGGCAGCAGCCGACCGAGGTCTGGTTTGCAGTGCTGTTTCACGACGCGGTGTATCAGCCCGGCCGTCGCGATAACGAGGCGCAGTCTGCGCTGTGGGCGGCGGACTGCATCCCGCGCTGGTGGCCGCAGGCGCAGGTGGACCTGCAGCGCGTGCAGGACTTGATCCTGCTCACCGCGCGCCACGGGCAACTGCAGCCGCAGGACGTGGACGAAGAGGCGGCGCTATTCCTGGATTGCGATATGGCGATCCTGGCGGCGCCCGCAGCGGTGTTCGACGCCTACGACCGTGCAATCGCCGAGGAATATCGCGGGCACGTGCCGGGTGTGTTGTTCCGGCTCAACCGCAGGCGGTTTCTGGCCGGCTTGCTCAAGCGACCGCGCATCTTTCTGAGCGAGCACTTCCATCAGCGCCACGATGCTGCCGCGCGTGTCAATCTGCAGCGGCGGCTGGAGCGCTGATCCTCACGAGCGCGTCATGTACGCCGAGGCGAGTGCCAGGCTGGCTGCGGCACGTCGAGACAAGGCGCGCGCTGCGGCCCAGTCCGGCGGCTTCGTCAAAGCGCGCAGGACGGCCCAAGCGCGCCGCAGGCCGCGCTGCGGATGGGGTGGCCGTCGCGGCACGGGGCGGGTGCGCCGCGGTTTGCCTCGGCACGCGTGCCTAGCCGGCGCCCGCTCCGCACGGCGGGCCAGTAAACACCTCCCATCTCAACCTGCATCACGTGCTCCAGGCGTCAGGCAGTTCATCCAGGTGCCGCGGATGCGCACGCTACAATGGGCGCATGCACGAGCGCGCCGCCTCCCCTGCCGATCCACGTCCGCAACCGCCGCAACCGCCAGCCCCCAATGCGTGCTGCGAGAGCGGCTGCCCGCTGTGCGTGCTCGATCTGTATGCCGACGAACTGGCCAGCTACCGCCAGGCGTTGGCGGCATGGGAAGCGCGTCAGCAGGCGCCTGCGCAATGAGCGAAGCACTGCGCTTCGCGCCGCGGCCCGGAACGATTATCTTTGAACCACTTTTCCCGATGGTGCGACATGCGACGACTTGAGATGTGGAGCGCGCTCTGCGGCGCGGCGATGTTGACGCTGTCGGGGATGGCGTTGGCGCAGACAGCGCAACCGGTGACGCACGGCCGTTTCGAGCAGGTGCCGGTGCTGATGCCCGAGGGCCAACCGCAGCGCGTGGTGATCTGGCTGGCCGGTGCCGGCAACGCCGTCAAGCGGCAGGCACAGGCCGAAGCGTTGCGTGCCGATGGCGCAATGGTGGCGATGGTGGATACCGCGCATCTGTACGCGGTGCTGCGCAAGGCCGGCGGCACCTGTGCGTTCTCGGTCGGCGACGTGGAGAACTTCTCGCGCTACGTGCAGGCTTTCTACCACATCCCCACCTACCGCCTGCCGCTGCTGGTCGGCGATGGCGAAGGTGCTGCGCTGGCCTATGCGATCGGGGCGCAAGCCAAGCCGCATGTGCTGGCCGGCGTGCTGACCGATGGGGTGTGCCCGGCCACGGTGTCCGACCAGGCGATCTGCCAGCCGGGCGTGCGTCCGGGCAGCAACACGCTGCTGCCGGTGCCGTTGCAGATTCCGTGGGTGCTTGCCGGCAGCCAGGACAAGCGTTGCCCGGCTGCGGCCGAAACCGGGTTCCTCAAGCAGGTGCCGCAGGCGCGTACCTTCACCCGTTCGGCCAAGGGCGACATCCTGCCGGGTCTGCGCGCGGCCGCGCGCTCGCTGGGCGAGCAGAAGGGCGTGGCGTTGCCGCCGCCGCCAGGCGGTCTGGCAGATCTGCCGGTGGTGGAGCTGGCCGCCAACCGCGACGGCGATAACGACGACGATACCTTCGTCATCTTCGTGTCCGGCGACGGCGGCTGGGCCGGTCTGGACGAAGAAGTGGCCGATGCGCTGGCCGCGCAGGGCATTCCGGTGGTCGGCCTGGATTCATTGCGTTACTTCTGGACCGAGCGCACACCGGAAGGTTTTGCGACCGATCTGGACCGCATTGCGCGCTTCTATGCGCAGCGCTGGCAGCGTCAGCGGGTGGTGCTGATCGGCTTCTCGCAGGGCGCAGACGTATTGCCGGCGGCGATCAACAAGCTGCCCGCGCACACCAAGCAGAATCTGCGCATGACCGCGCTGTTGTCGGTGGGCAAACTGGCCGACTACGAATTCCATGTCAGCAACTGGCTGGGTTCGGACGACGAAGGTCTGCCGATCGCGCCGGAAGTGCAGCGCCTGCCTGCCGGCACCACCGTGTGCATCTACGGCCAGGACGACCAGGACGCGCTCTGCCCGAGCCTGTCGGAGCAGACCGCCAAGCGCGTTGCGCTGCCGGGCGATCACCACTTCAAGGGCGATTACGCGACCTTGGCCAGGGTGATCATGGAACAGTTGCACGCACTGTCGAAACCGTGACGGTACGGGCATCTTTTTTGACCTGATTCGCCCGGCTCGCGGCCGACGCATGGTCAATAAGCCGGCCGTCGCTGCTGCCTCAGCCGGCGACGGTAACCGGTGGTGCTTGCGCGCACGCCGGTGTGGCGTGGATGCGGCATGGCTCCCGCATCAAGCGTGCAGGGATTCCTTGCGGCGTGTTCGACGCTGACAGGCGTGCAAGCGCCTGCCGTGCGCGACGCATTCGTGCGAGTCCGGCAGACCTCGTGCGTGAAGTCGGTGGATGCGCGGCGCCCGATCCGGTGTCGGGAAACGCCGAGAATGCGTCCCTGGAGACTGACAGGATCCGAACAGATAAGGCGCCGTGGCGGCATCGATGCCGCCACAGGGTCCGGCCCCGGACGCGGCACCGCTCCCATTTTTCGCAGCTGCTGATCGGCAAGCCATGATTCCAGCTAGGCGTCATGCCTGTGGACCACGCAAAACCCCCAGGCCTTCGCAGGTCTGGGGCCGGCATCACGCCGCGCTACTCCTGCCGGCCGGGGTCCACCGAGATCAACCGGGTGACATCCAGTAACGCGGCCGGCAGATGCATGCCGCCCGGTGCGACCAGATAGCGCGGACGCCAGGTCGGTGCGAACTTCGATTTGAAGCGGCGCAAGCCGCTGAAGCCGTAGAAACGCTCGCCGTGGCGCGCGACCAGGCCGGCAAAACGATTCCAGCGGCCCGCCAGGCGATGCTCGGCCAGGCCCGACAGCGGCGCCATGCCCAGCGAGAAACGCGTATAGCCATTGGCGCTGCCCCACAGGAACAGTTCGATGAACAGGAAGTCCATCGTGCCCTTGGGCGCCTGCGCGCTATGCCGCATCAGATCCACCGACAGCTCGCCGCCAGCCGGCGCCCACCACACATTGGCGAAGGCGACGATGTCCCCGTCGGCCTCGGCCACCGCCACCGGGAAGCGGCGCAGATACGCTGCATCGAAGCTGCCCAGCGAGAAGCCTTTTTCTTCGCCGGACTTTTCTTCCAGCCATTGTTCGGACACTTCCGACAGGCGCGGCAAGACCTCGTCCACCTGCTCGGGCTGCAGCATGCGGAAGGTCAGGCCGCCGCGCTTGCCGCGGTTCCAGGCCTGGCGCAGATCGGCGCGGTCGCGGCCTTCCAGGGTGAAACCTTCCAGCGGCACGATCGCTTCCTCGCCCAGCTTGACCAGGGTCAGGCCCATGTCGAGATAGGTCTGCCAGTATTTCTCGCCCACCTGATAGAACACCGGGCGCAGGCCCATGCGGTCGGCTTCTTCGCGGAAGCGCCAGATCAGCGCGCATGCCACCTCGGGCGGGCCGACCGGGTCGCCCATCGAGATCAGCGAGCCGCCGTACCGTTGCATCATCACAAAGCCGCGGCCCTGCTCATCGAGCAGGAACGCCTTGTCGCCGGTCAATGCCAGGCAGGCCTGGGTGTCGGTGCCGCTGGCCAGGATCGGGGCCAGGGTCTGCAGGGTCTGTGCACTGGCGGCCGGCAGCGGGCGGCGCCCGCCACGCAGCAGGCGCGCCATGCCGAACACGATCACGCCCATGCTCAGGATCAGCGCAGCACGTAGCGCACGCGGCGCATTGGCCGAAGTGGCGAATTCCCACCACAGGTCGTTGCTGTATTCCACATGGCTGTAGACGAAGAACAGCAGCCAGAACGTGGCCACCAGCACCAGGCCCAGATTGCTCAGCCACCGCCACGACCAGGCTTCGTCCAGCAGCGCGCCCTGGCGATAGAACTCGCGGCGTGCCGCCCATAGCGCAACCGCCGCCAACGCCGCCGACAGCGACACCGAGATATGGCTGCCGCGCAACAGCGACAACGGCGGCAGCAGGATGCACACACCCAGTGCCAGCACCCACGCCGCATGGCTACGGCGCTGCAGGCCCTGGCCGATCAACAGCAACAACATGCCGCCCAGGCTGACCAGCAGATGCGAGGTTTCGATCAGCGGCAACGGCGCCACTTGCTGACGCGCACGCGGTGTGGGCAGCGTGCCGTCGATCACCAATGCCGCACCGACTGCGAACACGGCCAGTGCCAGGATCTGCGGCAACCACGGGCGCAAGGCCTTCCACACCGTGCGCGCGGTGCTGGCGCTGGCGCGGACCGGCGCGCCCAGGCCGGAGGCCGCCGCCATCGCCACCGAAATCAGCAGCGGCACGATGTAATAGGTGACCCGGTACGCCAACGCGGCCGCCAGCACCGCCGCAGGGGTGACATGCGGCAACAGCTTGAGCAGGCTCCATTCGAACACGCCCAGGCCGGCCGGGACCGTGGAGATCAGGCCGGCGACCACCGCCACCAGCCAGATGCCGATAAAGCCGAAGTAGCCGGTGCCCGGATCCGGCGGCAGCAGCACGTAGAACGCAGCGGCCGCCAGCCCCAGTTCGACCACGCTCAGCGCGGTGACGCCGAGCACCGTGGAGCGATCGGGCAACCAGAAGCGATGACTCCGAATGCCGAATTCGCGGCCTTGCTTGCCCACCAGCACCAGCATCGCCACATAGCCGAGCAGCAAGGCAATGCCGGCGGCGCGGATGCCGTCTGCGGTGATCGGGAGCGCGCGCGCGGCGGCGTCCGGTTCCAGCATCAGCGCCAGGCCCAGCAGCACCCAGGCGCCGAAGACGAAACCCAGCGTGCTCATCAACACCACCTGGCCGATCTCGGCCAGGGTCAGCCCGACGCTGCCATAGCCACGCAGCCGCACCGCGCCGCCGGTGAGCGCGGCAAAGCCCAGGGTCTGCCCGACCGCATGCGCCATGAAGGCGGTGATGCCCACGCGTGCCGGATGCAGGCGCTTGCCGGTGCGCTTGAGCCCCACCCAGTCGAAACCCACCAGGCAGGCGTAGCTGCTCAAGCCCAGCAGCAGGGTGAGCGCGATCTGCCCGACGCCCAGTGCACGGAACGCCTGGCGGATCTGGCGATAGCCATGGTCGGTGAACTGCGAGGACAGCGCATGCAGCGCCATCGCCAGGATCGCCAGGCTGATGATGACCGGCAGGGCGCGACGCCAACCGCTGGCAGGCGCTTCGGAAGACACGGAGGTATCCGTCATGGGGGCAACGGGATCTGCTGGAAGGGAAGGAAGGTGCATGCACGATGTGTGCCGCGGGTGCGGTGGGTCTGCATGGGCGAGGCGGGTTGAAGGTACATGCAGCGTGCTCGCGTGAGTGCCGTCGAGTGAACCGGTGGCTCGGTCGGGCCGACACAGTGCCGACACGGGACGGCCGGGCGCATCATAGGGCAAAGGCGTACACGCGTGCCGCACAGGATGGAGATGGCAGGGACCGCAGTTGCAAGGCAGACAGGGTGCTGATGCGGACTCCACACCGACGCGGCACCGTCGCGCACGCCGCACCGCCACCTTGGAGCGGCCTGGCTGCCGTGGCCGCCGTGTGGATGGGCGTGGCTTTCATCGGCCTGGTGCTGGCGTTGCAATGGCTACGCGGTGACCTGTGGTGGATCGACGCCCAACTGAGCGCGTATCTGCACGGTCCTTACGGCCTGCTGTTGCGCACGGCCTACTGCCTGTTGGCGGCAGTGATGGCATGGATGGCGCTGGGCCTGCACGACGCGCTCGCGCCGGTCGCGCGCAGCCGCACGGTGGTGGGACTGTTCTGGGCGGCGTCGGCGGGTTTGAGCGCGGTGGCGATCGGCGACAGCTGGATGCCGGAGCTGGCGCCGCACGCCGCACCCATGGTGCATGTGCTGTCGGCAGATGCGACCTTCCTGTGCGTGATCGCTGCGGTGTTGCTGCAGTCGTGGTATTTCCGCCGTGATCGTTTTTGGCGACAGCGCTTCGTGCCGGCGTTCAGCCTGGGGCTGCTCGCATTTGCGGTGTTGCTGTGCCACGTCACGGTGACCGGCGCGCCGCCCGGCATCACCCAGAAGACCGCCATCGTGCTGATCGTGGGCTGGATGGTGGCGGTGGGCGCATGGCTGGCACGGCACGTGCGTGCCGAGGCTGCACGCTCGGCGCATTCGCGGGACAATGCCGGGGTCAATCAACGGTAGGAAGTCTGAAATGGTGCAGCGATTCGATGCGGGTCCGCGGATGTCGGAAATGACCGTCCATGGTGGCGTGTGCTATCTGGCCGGCCAGATTGCCGAGGACACCAGCCAGGACATCACCGGGCAGACCCGCCAGGTGCTGGGCGAGATCGACAAACTGCTGGCGCATGCCGCCAGCGACAAGACCAAGATCCTGCGTGCGGAAATCTTCCTGGCCGACATTGCCGATTTCGACGGCATGAACAAGGCCTGGGACGAATGGGTGCCGCATGGGTTCACCCCTGCGCGCGCCACCGTCGAAGCCAAGTTGGCGCAGCCGGAGTGGAAGGTGGAAATCGTGGTCACTGCGGCAACCGGCTGATCGCATCGGCACGCGCCCAGCGCGGCGCGACCGCGCGGCATCGTGCGCATTGCACGGTGCCGGGTTGCGAAGGCTGCGGTCTGCGATCCCGGGATGGCCAACCGACAGGAGCGCGTCGCCGAGCGTGCCGTCGGCGCGCTCGGCGGTGTATCCCGCAACCTCGATGGGGGAATGCCATCGCAGCCAACCGATTACGAGGTAGCGGTTGGCGTTGCTGGTGCGTGGTCGATCAGCGTTTGACGAAGCGATAGTGCGCCACGCCCCATTCGCGGCCCTGGTCGTAACCGAACAACTCCGCGCATGCCAGCCAGAACATCCGCCAGCGCTGCCACCAGCGCTGCGCATCGTCGCCGTAGGTCTGCTTCAACAGCGGCATGATCTGTTCGCGGTGGCGGTCCTGATTTTCCAGCCAGGCATTGGCGGTTTTTTCGTAATGCTCGCCCGACAGCACCCAACGCTGTTCGATGACCACGTCCTGCTGAAAATGCAGCAAGGTATCGGCCGCCGGCATCAGCCCGCCGGTGAAGAAGTGCCGCCCCATCCAGTTGTCTTCGCCGGCCACCTCGAACGGGTAGGCCAGGTCACGATGGCAGAAGATATGCACGAACAACTTGCCGCCGGGCGCCAACCAACTGCCGACGCGCGCGAGTAGCTCGCGGTAGTTGCGCATGTGCTCGAACATTTCCACCGACACCACGCGGTCGAAGTTACCCGGCGGCAGCGCCAGCGCGTTGACGTCGGCAGTGATGACCTGCACGTTGCCCAAGCCACGCACGCGGCACTGCTCCAGGATATGCGCGCGCTGCGGCCGCGAATTGGATACCGCCGTGATCGTGGCGGCGGGATAGCGCTCGGCCATCCACAACGTCAACGAGCCCCAGCCACAACCCAGTTCCAGGATGCGTTGGCCATCGGCCAGTTCGGCGCGCTCGCCGTACAGCGCCAGCATGCGTTCTTCGGCCGCGTCCAGATCCGGCGTGGTGGCGTCCCAGTAGCAGCTGCTGTACTTCAACCGCTTGCCCAGGCACAGGGTGAAGAACTGCGGCGGCAATTCGTAGTGCTGGCGGTTGGCGGCATCGGTTTCGATTGCGATGGCGCTGGCACGCAGGCTGTCGATGAAGGCGCGCTGGCGCTCGCCGTTGCCGTCGGCATCGTCGCCGCGCTCATCTCGCAGCCGCTGCGCACACAGGCGGCGGATGCCGTAGCGCAGCGCGGCGTCGGGCAGCATGCCGGACTCGGCCAGCCGGGTGGTCAAGGATTCTTCGGGCAGCGAGGAGGGCGGAACGGTAACGGTGGACATACGACTCTCCAGGCGACTCAGGACGAAGGGGGAAGCGGGAAAAAAGCGCTGGTGCTGCGTTGGTACTGCGCATAGTCCTCACCACGCGAGCGCAGCGCCTGCTGCTCGGTGTAGGGAATGCCGGTGAAGCGATACAGGAATACGAACATCACCACCGGCCCCAGCGCAGCCAGGGCAAGCGGCCATGGCCCGGCGCCGACGGCCAGCGCCAGATAGGCGAACCAGTGCACGAACTCGAAGAAATAATTGGGATGGCGCGAATACCGCCACAGCCCGCTGCGGCAGGTGACGCCGCGATTGGCCGGGTCGGCCTTGTGCGCAGACAGTTGCCGGTCGGCCAGTGCTTCGCCACCGACCGCGACTAACCACACTGCGATGGCCAGCGTGCTCCACACGCTCCAGGTCGGAGACGGGTTGCTTGCGGCGGCCAGAAACGGCACTGCAAACAGCACCACGACCGCCGCCTGCGCGAGGAAAAACCCCAGAAATTTGCGTTGGTCGCCGTTCCAGTGCTCGCGCAAGGCACGATAACGGCCATCTTCATGCGGGTCGCCGAACACGCGCACGCCCAGGTGCAGCGCCAGGCGCGCACCCCACACGCCGCCAAGCACCGCCACCAGCACGCGCGGCAGCAGTGCCCCATCGGACATCCATGCGCAATACGGCGCAGCGATCGCCAGGCAGGCAGCCCACAACACATCGACCGGGCCGGCGTTGCCGCTGCGGCGTTGCCACAGCCAACCCAGCACCATCACTCCAGTTGCGAATACGCCCACATGCAGCAGCGGCCAGGCATTCATTGCAGTTCTCCCCTCGGATGCTCGGGCGATGGTCGCGCCAGGCGGCGTGCAGACAGCGACAACACGCCGCAGGCCAAGCCCCAGCCGATACCGACCGCGATCACTGCCTGCAGCGGTGGCGACTGAAATTCCACCGCGCGCCAGCTGCGCTGCGCCAGCCAATACGAAAACGGCCCGAAGATGGCGCCCAGCAGCACTGCCAGCCACGGCCGCTGCATCACCGTCGCCAGCGAATGATTGAGCGTGAGCGCAAAGCCCAGCCACAACGCCAGAATCCACGCCGGCGCCAGCAGCGTGCCCGGCCAGGGCGCGGCGTAGCGGACCCAACCGCCAGCAGCGAGCGTGGTGTCCAGCAGCAGTCCCAACGACAACGCCGTAAGCAACAGCTGCACATCGCCTGGCGCGCGCCGCGACGGCCATAGCTGATACAGCGCAAATAGCGCCAAGACCAGCAGGGTCGGCCAGATGCGCGCCTGCGCGGCCGCGCTGACCGCCACCAGCCACAGCACCTGCAGGCCCAGATAGTTGCCGAGCTGCTTCATGCGTGATCGGCGAGGCCAGGCACGAATTGCGGCGGACGCGCGCCCGGCTTGCTCAACCACAAGTGCACATCGCCGATCGAGCGCTCCAGAAAACCGGCTTCGCAGTAGGCCAGATAGAACTCCCACATGCGGATGAAGCGCTCGTCGTAGCCCAGCGCACGCACCTGCGGCAGTTGCGCCATGAAGCGCTGCCGCCAGGCGCGCAGCGTCAACGCATAGCTCGGCCCGATGTCTTCCAGATGGAACAGGCGCAGATCGCTGGCGCGTGCGATCGCGCCGGTCATCGCCGCCACCGAGGGAATGAAGCTGCCAGGAAAGATGTGGCGCTTGATGAAGTCCACCGAGCGCAAGGCTTGCGCATAACGATGGTCTTCGATGGTGATGGCCTGGATCAGCGCCTCGCCATCGTCAGTGAGCAGGCTGCCGACCTTGGCGAAATAGGTGTCCAGATACTGATGGCCGATCGCTTCGATCATCTCGATCGACACCACCCGATCGTAGTGGCCTTCCAGGTCGCGGTAGTCGCGCAACAGCACGCTGACCCGGTCGCTCAGGCCGGCCGCAGCGATGCGCTGCGTCGCCAGCTCGAACTGCTCGCGCGAGATGGTGGTGGTGGTGACGCGGCAGCCGTGCTCGCGTGCGGCATGCAGGGCGAAGCCGCCCCAGCCGGTGCCGATCTCCACGACATGGTGCTGCGGGCCCAGCCGCAGTTTCTGGCAGATGCGTTCGAGCTTGCGGGTGGCCGCGCGCTCCAGTGCCGCTTCGCCCTGCGCCTCCTCTTCCTCGACGAAGATCGCCGACGAATACATCAGGTTTTCGTCGAGAAACAGGCGAAACAACGGATTGCCCAGGTCATAGTGCGCGGCGATATTGCGTCGGCTGCCGCTGCGGGTATTGCGGGCCAGTGCATGCAGGCTGCGCATCGCCCAACCGCCCAGGCGTGCGGTGCCGGTTTCCATCGCGTCCAGTCGATCGCGGTTGCGCAACAGCAGGCGCATCAGCGCGACCAGGTCGTCGCATTGCCACTGTCCGTCCATGTACGACTCGCCAGCACCAACGCTGCCGTTGAGCGCGGCCTGGCGATAGAACCCTGGGTCGATGACGCGCAATTGCATCTGCAGGGCATGCGCACCACTGGCGTTGCCGAGGGTGGTGACGCCGTCGGCTTCATGCAATTCGAGTTGCCCGTCGCGCAGTTCGCCGAGCGTGGCCAGCAGGCGCTTGCGCAACAGGCGATCCGTCCAGGTCGCCGCACGCGGCGCAGCGGTATCGGGCAGGGACGTGGCGTTCATCGGGGTTCTCGCACAGGCGGATGGGGGTTGTCGTGGACCGGGTTGCCGCGCAGCCACAGGCGCAAGGCCTGCCAGTGGATGGCGACCACCACCTGCACGGTCATCAACGGATAGGCCAGCAGCGTGCGCGCCAGGGTGCGCGCGTTGAGCGGGCGGCGTTGCAGCACCAAGGTCGCATCGAAGCGGCGCGCGCCGCGATCGGCGTTCGCCGCATCGGCATCGTGGCTGCCATCAAGCGTGTGGTCGCCGGCCGCATCCAGCACCTCCATATGCACGCGCAGTTGCGCATCCGGCACGCTGAAGCGCCAGTCGTACTGATGCTGCATGCCCATGAAGGGCGAGACGTGGAAGCGCTTGTCGAAGCGCCAGGCATGCACGTCGCGATGCGTACGTGCCTGCGCAACCGGCAGCACGTAGGTGTGGCGTTGCTGCCAGGGGATATTGGTGATTTCCGCCACGACCCAGCGCAGGCCGTCGTGGCGATCGAAGCAGTAGTAGAAGCTGACCGGATTGAACACATGGCCGAAGTAGCGCAGGTGCGTGAGCAACCGGATCGCGCCCTCGGGGCGTTCGCCGGTGTGGGCCTGCACGCACGCACGCACGGCTTCGTCCAGGGGAGTGTTCGGGTCGCCCAGATAATCGCTGCGACGGAACTGCGCCAGATTGCTGCGTCCCACCGACCACAGCCAGCGTTGCGCAAACACCCGGTCCAGTTCGGACAGGTCCAGGTACATCAAAAACAGCCGATAGCGAAAATCCAGCGGCCTGGGCGCGAAACGACGGTGGCGCACCCAGCCGGTGTAGATCGCGCTGCGCAACGCGCCGGCCACGCGACCGGTGCCGCTGTGTTCGCCGGCAGGCAGCGGTATCGCGTCGGTGTCGGCCTTGCGCAGCAACTGCGTCACCAGTCCACTCCCAGGCCGCGCGCCACGTCCACGCCGCTGCGCAGGCCGTCTTCGTGGAAGCCGAAGCCCCACGCCGCACCGGCAAACCAGGTGTGCTGCACGCCCTGGATGTCGGCCTTGCGCGTCTGCGCGGCGAGGGCTGCGGCGTTCTGCACCGGGTGGCGATAGCGCATGCGTCGTAGCACCTTGTTCGGGTCGATATCGTGGTCGCGGTTGAGGCTGACGACGAATGGCTGCGGCGCATCGATCGACTGCAGCGCGTTCATCCAGTAACTCACCGTGCACGGCGCCCGCGGGTCGGCCGGAACATGCGCATTCCACGCCGCCCACGCGCGGCGGTTGCGCGGCAACACGCTGGCGTCGGTGTGCAGCACGGTGTCGTTGTCCTGATAGGTGATGCCGCCCAGGACCTGCAGTTCGGCCTCGCTGGCATCGCTGAGCAACGCCAGTGCGTCGTCGGCGTGGCAGGCCAGGACCACGTCGTCGAAGTGCTCCTCGCCACACAGGGAGCTGAGTATCACGCCATTGGGGGCGCGTCGGATCGCATGCACGGGTGTGGACAACCGCTCCAGCACCTGCCAGCGGCGACGCAGCGCACGCACGTAGCTGGTGGATCCGCCACGCACCACCTGCCACTGCGGACGGCCGCTGAGTTGCAGCATGTGGTGATTGGCCATGAAGCCGATCAGCTGGCCCATCGGGAAGTCAAGGATGCGCCGCGAGGGCGAAGACCACAGCGCCGAGGCCATTGGCACCAGATGCTGGTCGCGGAACGCATCCGAATACCCATGCCGCTGCAGATACTCTCCCAGCGTGCTGAATTGCTCCTCGTTGCGCAGCACGTCCGGTGCCTGGCGATAAAAGCGGCGCAGGTCCGCCAGCATGCCCCAAAAGCGCGGGCTTAGCAGGTTGCGGCGCTGGCAGAACAGCCCATCCAGGCTGCCGGCGTTGTATTCGAGCCCGCTGCGCGCATCGTGCACGGAAAAGCTCATCGTGGTCGGCTGCGCGGCCACGTCGAGCTCGGCAAACATGCGTGTGAGCAGCGGATAGTGCTGCGGGTTGAACACGATGAAGCCGCTGTCCACGGCATAGCGTTGACCGTCCAGCTGGATATCGTGGGTGTGCGTGTGACCGCCCAGATAATCGGCCGCCTCGAACAAGGTGACTTCGTAGCGGCGCGACAACAGCCACGCTGCGCCCAGGCCGGCGATGCCACTGCCGACCACCGCAACCCTTCCCGTACTCATCGCCGCACCCGCTCGGCGCGTTGGGTAAGCATCGCCGGCATCGGCTTGAGGTCCCACACCAGCCCGACCCATGACATCGCGGTGAGCCCGTACCAGGTGACGTCGTACTCCCACCAGCGCAATCCCTGACGTGCCGAGCCGGGAAAGAAGTGGTGATTGTTGTGCCAGCCTTCGCCAAAGGTGAGCAGTGCCAGCAGCCAGTTGTTGCGGCTGTCGTCGCGGGTATCGAAGCGGCGGCTACCGAAGCGATGCGCCAGCGAGTTGATGGTGAAGGTGGCATGGAACAACGCCACGGTGGAAATCACAAAGCCCCATACCAGCAACTGCGCGCCACTGGTTTTCAACGCGGGCGCGGCAACCGCCAGCCAGTCGCCGAGCAGGTACAGCCCCACCGCCAGCAGCACCGGCATCACGATGTCGAAGCGGTCCAGGAAGCGCAGCTCGGCGAAGCGACGCAGATCGGGTATCACCTCCCAATCGGTACGGAAATTACGCGGGGTCAGGAACCAGCCGGTGTGGCTCCACCAGAAACCGTGTTGCGCCGGCGAGTGGGGATCGCGGCCGGTGTCGGTGTGCCGATGATGATTGCGATGATGCGCGGCCCACCACAGCGGCCCGCGCTGCACGCAGGTCGCACCGATGGCCGCAAACACGAACTGCAGCACGCGCGAGGTCTTGAAGGCGCGGTGCGAGAAATAGCGGTGATAGAACCCGGTCAGCGCGAACATGCGCAGTGCGTACAACCCCACCGCCACGCCCACCGCAAACCAGGAGATGCCCACCCAGATTACCGACAGGCAGGCCAGGTGCAGCGCGATGAAGGGCAGGGCGCGCAGCCAGTCGATGCGATCGGCGCGCGCTTCGTCCAGCGGCTCGTCGGTCTGCGAATCCACCCAGCGGCGCAGGCTGCCGACGCGCGCTGTCAGCCATCCACGGTGGCGTGCGGCAGCGGGCTGAGGCGATGCGGCATTTGGGTCCAGGCCAGTACTCGGCACGCGTGGTTCTCCGTGATTAGTCGTGACCCTTTACGGACGCTGCCGGCAAACGGATGCACCAGGCTGCTTGATGGTCGCATGCGCGCGTGTGCGATTGGGGAATTTGCGCGACAAAATCGCGCACGCGCACACATTGCCAACGCCGCAAGACGTTCGCGCGGATGAGGTTGTTTGTCGGGATTGGTCGTGCGCGGCGACGCCTGCGAGCAGCTCGCAGGCGTCGTCAGGTGCCCTGCGTCAGGGCGCCATTGCCAGTGTGCTGATGCCGCCCTTGGCCACCACGGTACCGGTGGCAACGCCGCCCGGTGCGCCACCCGGTGGCTCCAGCGTGACCGCCAGAATGGCCTCGTTGCTGAGCATGGGCATCAACTGGTCGGGAATCTGCGCGCGACGTGCGCGTTGATCGTCGAAGGTGCCCATCGAATGCGCCTTGCCATCCGGAGTGATCAGCCACACCTCGGGCACCTTGTCGGCGGTCGCGGTGCGATCCAGCGGCGTCACCGTGATGGTGTGCTTGTCGGCATCCATCAAGGCCACGTAGCCGGGGCGGCCGTCTTCGGTGGCCAGCGTGGAGGTCATTGCGATACCGGTCGCCGCTGGTGGTGGCGTGACGGCAGGTGGCGTGACCGGGGTCTGCACCACGGGCCCTGCAACCGGCGGCTGCTCGGGTGCCGGCTGCGTGCGCAGGTTCAATAGCGCCAGCACGCACACTGCTGCGGTGGCCAGGCCACCGGCACTGGCCCAACGCCAGAAGCGCACGCTGTTCCACAACGGCGCCGATGGCGTGCTTGCAGACGATGCCGGCGGCGCAGACGTCACCGCATGCAGCGGCGTATCGAAGCCCAGCGTCTGGCGGACGCGTGCCCAGACCTGCCCTGGCGGCGTGACAGCGGCGATTTCTTCCAGCAACGGCGCCAGGTGTTCCTGCCATTGCGCAACGGCCTGGGCGAATTGACTATCGGTGGCGACGCGTTGTTCGGCTACCAGGCGCTCCTCTGCGCCCAGCAGGCCCAACACGTATTCGCCCGCCAACACATCGCGCGGTGGTTCCTGGTCGATGGGAAAGGGCGTGCTCATCGTTCCAGACATGCCTTGAGTTTGGCCAGGCCGCGACGGATCCAGCTCTTGACCGTGCCAATCGGTGTGTCGGTACGCGCGGCGAGTTCTTCGTAGGTGATGCCATCGAAAAACGCGGTGCGGATCAATTCGCTACGCGGCGGCTCCAGTTCGGCCAGGCAATGGTCGATGCGGTGGCGGGTGCTGGCACGCTCGGTGCGTTCCAGTGGCGAGGCATCGCCGCTGCGCAATTCGCCGGCATCGTCCAGCGCCACGTTACGGCGTTGCGGCGCGTTGGCGCGCAGATGATCGATCGCCTTGTTGCGCGCGATCATCGCCAGCCAGGTGAGCCCGCGCGCACGGGCGGGATCGAACTGACCGGCCTTGTGCCAGATCAGCGTGAACACGTCCTGCAGCACCTCTTCGGCCTCGGCGCGTTGCGGGATCATGCGCAGGCACACCCCGAACAGCTTGGGCGAGGTCTGCCGGTACAGCGCTTCGAAAGCATGCCGGTCACCGCCCGCGGTCGCGGTCAGCAGTCGTCCGGTCTCATCATCGTCGTGGCCAGGAATGGCACTCATGCGGTCGGGCGTTTTCAGGGGTGGGAGCGATGCTACCGGACTGAGCCCGCGGTGTCCTTCACTTACGCTGAAACCACAGCAGCACGGCAGCGAGCAGCAGCAGGATTTCGACGCCTGCCAGCGCAACGGTGGGTGCGGAGACCGGCCACAGGCGCGAGAGCGAAACGCTGCGGAACAGCACGATCGGGACGTAGAACGCCAGTGCGACCACCAGCCCGGTGCGTGGCTGATTGATCCAGGCGAAATAGCCGAACAGGAACGCCATACCCAACTGCAGGCCGCCATAGATGACCAGGTATTCCGATTGCCCGGCCGGCGATAGCTGGGTGTAGCCCACCGCATTTGCGGTCTTGGCCGGCGAGAGCGTGCACCAGATCGCCAACACGACGTAGAGCACTGCATTGATCCAGAGGTAGGCTTTGGCCACGGCGATGCTCCTGTAGGGGAAATGGGTGACCGGGCCGTTGTACGCAACCGCGCGTGGTCGAATGTGAAGGAGCTGCAGGTCGTGCTCACGGTGCGCTACAGCGCTTGATCAATGGCTGCTCGCGTGCCTGACGCAGGTCATCTGCACCGGCGGCCTGCGCAGCGCTGTCCGGAAAAACGATGCGCACATGCGGGTAGCGGCCGCCGTCGTCGCGCAGGTTGCTCACGCCACGGAACTCGAGCAGGCGCTTGTCGGCGAGCGAATAACGGACTTCCAGCGACGGCACCGCCGCGCCGTACCAGGCGTCCAGGCGCAGCCGAAACCGACGCTGGCCGTCTGCATCGCCGATGCGCTCGACACGAAACGCCAGTTGCCGTTGCAGGCTCGGCAGCACGAAGTCCACGCGTTGCGGCGAGGTGGCGAGCGCCTCCCAATTGCTGCGCAGGTATGCATCGAACCCGGCATCGATCACGCGCGGGCCTGCATCGGCGGCCAGCGGCGTGTGTTGTTCGGCCTTGCCGGGCTCCTGCTGAAACATTTCACGCATGCCACCCCGTTGACGCACGCCCTGGCGATAGCCGTCGCGCCCATCGATCAGGCTGAAGTTGGGCGAGCTGCCGCCGCCATCGACCTGTTTGCGCGCAAACGGGCGTCCGTCCGGGCAGCGGTACAGCACCAGGCGTCCGCCATCGTCGAGCAGCCAATGCGACTCGCGATAGCGCAATGCGCCGCTATCGGCATCGAAGGCATCGGCATCCACACGGGTGACCGCTGCGGCACCGAGCGGCACGCCGCCCAGCACCAGCAGCAACAATGGCGGGATCGGCCGGCACACGGTGGTGAACGCGGCAATGGCGGCGGCAAGTGGGCGCATCGGCGGCTTCCTCAATGGGAGTGCCTACCAATACGAGCGCATCCGCAGCACGGATGCGCTCGCCGTGTCAGGACGTTCCTGACTGCATCCAGGATGGCTGGTCAGGCGCTGGCGGCTGAGGGGGGGCATGGCACCCACGGCGCCATCCCTTGCGACCGGATCAGTCGATCGGGTGCAGCACGATGCAATCCACCGGGCACGCCGGCAGGCACAGCTCGCAGCCGGTGCACAGCGGTGCGATCACCGTATGCATGTGCTTGGCGCCGCCGACGATGGCATCCACCGGGCAGGCCTGGATGCATTTGGTGCAACCGATACAGTCGGCTTCCACGATCCAGGCCACCTGCGGTGGCATGTGAGTGCCACGCGTGCGGTCGTAGGGGCGTGCCGGCACGTGCAGCACCTGCGCCAATGCACGTGCGCCGGCATCGCCACCGGGCGGGCAATGATCGACGTCGGCTTGTCCGTTCGCCATCGCTTGCGCGTACGGGCGACAGCCGTCGTAACCGCACTGGCCGCATTGGGTCTGCGGCAGTAGGCGGTCGAGGCGTTCGACCAGATCGGGCGTGGGGGATGACATCGTGATGGGAGTCAATGCAGCGGATCGCCGCGATACCAGCGCTGCTGCGCGAGTGCCAGCATTGGCTTGTCTTCGCGGCTGTCGCCGTAGGCATGCACGCAGTCGTACTGCGACAGTTCGTAGCGCGCATGAATGTGCGCCGCTTTGTGCGGGCCGCAATCGCCGTCGGCATACCGCCCGCTCAGGCGGCCGTCGCTGTGATCCAGCCGGTTGCAGATCAGCGACAGCCCGTGCTGCATGCACCACGGTTGCAGATACAGATCCAGCGACGCCGACACCAGCACCACCTCATGCCCTTGCGCCTGGTGCCAGTCGATGCGTTGCATCATCTCTGCACGCAACACACCCGGCAGTGCGCTGCGCGCGTAGTCCACGCCGTGCGCGGCCATCTCGTCCAGCGCACGGCCGCTGAACACCATGCGGGTCACGCGCGCGCGCAGCGCGGCGGCGGACACCAGGCCCAGCCGGTAGCCCAGCACCCACGGGCCGACCTGCCACTTTGCCGACGCCAGCTGCGCGGGCGTGGCCACCTTGCGCAGGAAGCGCGCATAGGTGTCGCAGGTGGTGATGGTGTGGTCGAAGTCGAACAGGGCCAGGTGCATGGGGGGCGGGGATTGGGGAGTCGGGATTGGGGACTGGTTGAAGGCGCAGTGACTGGTTGTTCCCCTCTCCCGACTGCGGGAGAGGGGCTGCGACAGCGTTGATCTATCTCCCTTCTCCCGCATGCGGGAGAAGGTGCCCCGCAGGGGCGGATGAGGGGGGGCGCCAAGCACTCGTGTCAGATCTCGCTCAACAATCAGCTCTGGCTTTTACGAATCCCGACTCCCCACTCCCGCCTCACCGCACAGGCATGCCCGGCTGCGCACCCGTATCGGCATCCAGCAGCGCCAGCGCGCCGCCGTCGAAGCCGGCCGACAGGATCATGCCTTCGCTGATGCCGAAACGCATCTTGCGTGGGGCCAGGTTGGCGATGAACACCACGCTGCGGCCGACCAGCGTTTCCGGCTCGCCATAGCTGGCGCGGATGCCCGAGAAGATCTGGCGCTTGCCCAGCTCGCCGGCATCCAGCTCGAAGCGCAACAGCTTGTCCGAGCCTTCCACGAATTCGCACACCAGCACCTTGCCGATGCGCAGGTCGAGCTTGGCGAAATCGTCGATACCAATAAGACCTGGATTCGAGACGGAGGCGGGGGAATTGGCCGGCGTAGCCGCTTTTGCATCGGTTTTGGTCGGTGCGGGCTTGGCGGTGGTTGCAGCGGGTGCCGCAGGTGCGGCCATGGTGTCTTTTGAAGCGTCGGTCATGGCGTCGATCAGTTTGGGGTCGATACGGGTGAACAGGGCGACGTAGGGCTGGATCGTATGCGCCGTGAGCGGGCGCTCCACATCTTCCCAGCTGGTCATGGGTGCCGACAAAAAGGCCTCGGCTTCGGCACAGGTGCGCGGCAGGATCGGCTTGAGGCCGGCGACCAGGATGCGGAACAGGTTCAGGCCCTGCGTGCACACCGATTGCAGCTGCGCGTCGGCGCCGTCCTGCTTGGCGATCACCCACGGCTTGGTGTCGTCGATGTACTTGTTGGCCTCGTCGGCCAGTGCCATGGTCTGGCGGATCGCGCTGGCCGCATCGTTGCGCTCATACGCGTCGCGGATCGGCGCCAAGGCGGCGACGAAGCGGTCGTACTGCGCCGGGTCGGGCAGGGTATCGGCCAGCTTGCCGTCGAAACGCTTGCCGATGAAGCCGGCGCAACGGCTGGCCAGGTTGACGAACTTGCCGACCAGATCGGCGTTTACCCGCGCGATGAAATCGCCCAGGTTGAGGTCCAGATCGTCCACGCCGCCGGAGGACTTGGCGGCGAAGTAATAGCGCAGCGCCTCCGGTTCCAGGCCCACATCCAGGAAGGTCCGCGCCATCACGAAGGTGCCGCGCGACTTGGACATCTTGGCGCCGTCCACGGTGAGGTAGCCGTTGACGTGCAGGCGCGTGGGCGCGCGGTGGCCGGTGCCGTGCAGCACCGCCGGCCAGAACAGGCCGTGGAAATTGACGATGTCCTTGCCGATGAAGTGATGCAGCTCGGTCTGCGTGCCGGCGACCAGATGCGCATCGAAATCCTCGCCCATCTGCGCGCACAGCGTCTTGAAGCTGCACAGGTAGCCGATCGGCGCGTCCAGCCACACGTAGAAATACTTGCCCGGCTGGCCGGGAATCTGGAAGCCGAAGTACGGCGCATCGCGCGAGATATCCCAGGCGCGCAGGCCGCCTTCGGTATCCAGCCATTCCTTGAGCTTGGCCTTGACGCCCGGCAGCGCCACATCGCCAGCCAGCCAGTCACGCAGGAAGCCGTCGAAATGGCCGACTTCGAAGAAGAAATGCTCCGAATCGCGCAGCTCCGGCGTGGCGCCGGAAATCACCGACTTGGGCTCTTTCAGCTCGGTTGGCGCGTAGGTGGCACCACAGACCTCGCAGTTGTCGCCGTATTGATCGGCGCTGCCGCAGTTGGGGCAGATGCCCTTGATGTAGCGATCCGGCAGGAACATGCCCTTGGCCGGGTCGTAGAACTGCGCCACCGAGCGACGGCTGATGTGGCCGGCCGCTTCGAGCTTGGTATAGAAGGCTTCGGTCAGTTCGCGGTTCACCGGCGAATTGGTCGAATCGTAGTGATCGAAGGTCACCCCGAACGCGGCGAAATCGCGCTCATGGCTGGCCTGGATGTTGGCGATGAAGGCTTCCGGGGTCACTCCGGCCTTTTCGGCGGCGAGCATGATCGGCGTGCCATGGGTGTCGTCGGCGCAGACGAACCAGGTCTTGTCGCCACGCAGGCGGCGCGCGCGCACCCAGATATCGGCCTGGATATAACCGACCAGATGGCCAAGATGCAGCGGCCCATTGGCGTAGGGCAGGGCGGTGGTGACGAGTGCAGTGCGGGTCATGGCAGGCGTGATGCGGGGGACGGGCGATTATCGCATTAGTCGGGAGCCGGGATTTGGGAATGGGGAATGGGGAATCGGTCAAAGCAGGGCCAGGTTGCCGTGTTGTTGAGGCGCGCAGGCAGTTGGCCGGTTGATGCTGCGTAGTGGCGGCCGGTGAGCGTCATTTTCCCGATCTCGATGCAGTTGCATGTCCTGAACGATACGTACAAAAAAGGCGCCCTCACGGGCGCCTGCTCTTACGATTCCCCACTCCCGATTCCCGGCTACTCACGCACCCAGGTCTGGGTCCGGCCCAGCGCCTCGATGCCCACATAGCCGCGCATCTGCAACTTCTTGCCGCCGTCGGTCAGGGTGACCTTGGCCTTGTAGGTCTTGCCCTTGGCCGGGTCGAGCACCGAGCCGCCGCTCCACACCGCCGTGCCGTCGGGCTTGAGGCCCCACAGGATGGTCATGCCCTTGATCGGCTTGCCTTTCAGTGCGCCGTCGCACTTGTCGCAGGTCGGGTTGGGCCCATGGTTGGACTGCAGGATCTCGACCACCTTGCCGCTCAGCGTGCCGTTGGCGGCCTGTTCGATCTGCACCACCGACTTGGGCTTGCCGGTCTCGTCGTCGATGGTCTTCCAGCGACCCACCGGCGAATCGGCGGCCTGGGCCAGCAGCGAAGCGGCGGCCAGCGGCAACGCCAGCATCAGGGTCTTGAAGGTCTTGCGCATGGTTCCCCTCCCAGGGATTGCTGTGGCCGCCGTCGGCGACCTGATCGCAATGTATACCGTTGGGTATGGTGGGGGAAAGGCAGGGCGTTCAGTTTGAGGAAGGACAACGGGATGCGGCTGCCGTCTGCTCTGCCATGAGGCGCGTTCGCCCGTGCTGGGTGACGATGCGAGAAATTTCCACCTCGCATTCCGGCCCACGCGACAGAATGGTCGCCACATAGTCCTGACCCGTTTCCGGGACAAAGCTGCGACTCACGGTGCATAGCGGCGTGTTCAACACGCAGCGGTTGTCCGTGCAGCCACCCGCCGACAGCGACAGGGTGATCGGCTCGCCTGACCTGACATGTGTTTCAGTGACGTATCGTCCTCCACTGACGGCAACGGGGGGAATGCCGATTTTTTGCCCCGCGCCCGCGCCGAACGGACCTGGCCGCGAGCTTGGTGCAATGCCGGCATCCCGGTTCGTTCCGCCGACGCAGGTGCGGTTTGGATAAAGCATAGGTGCGGGTCGCTCGGTGACCAGGCGAATACGTACACGCAGCCCATCGCTTGGCTCATCGAACGTCGACAAGGAAAGCGCTGCGCTGCGTGTTGCCCCACAGCCGGCCAGAAGCGCCATCATTGCCGCCAAAAGGACACGTTCAGTCCTCATGGCACTCCCCTGACATCGGAACAAATTCCAGATCCGCCGGGGCAACGCCGGTCTTCGCATCGTTGACAATCAGCCGACAGCGTTCGTTATCGTAGAGCTGGCTGGCGACGTAGTGCTCACCAGTCATCGGCGTGAATGACACAAGATTGGTACAGTTGTTGGTGGTCAGGCTTCGACGGCGTGAGTCGAGCGTTTGCACCATTCGTGCGCGCAAGAAGAGCTGCTTGTCGGGGACAACCGAATATTCCTCCCGAGGCTGATTGTTACTCAATTTGCCAAGGACGCCCTTGACCGGAGCAGTCAGCGCGCCCAGAAATCCGCCACGTCCGCCCTTTGCACAACTGGCATCTTCGAAGACATCGAAGTACTGGACTGGCTCGATAGGGATCAGGCTGGGCTTGGTGGGCTTGGCAAGCGTCAAGGTGGCGAGGGGTTCACCAGGTTTCGGCGCGTCATACCGCTTTGGGAAAAGAAAGCCGCAGCCGGCAAGAATGATCGCTACAACGACAACGATGCGCAGGATGAAGTGATACATGCGTGCAATTCCGGCATGGCGTTTATTGGTCTGTGCCGCATCCATGCCTGCGACGACGTTGCGGCGACGTTACGCCTCTCCATCGATAGCGGCCGAGCTACTCCGCGCTTGAGTCACGCGGTCGACACCGCCGCGAGGCGAAGGTCTGCTCTTTCTTGACGGGCGCGACTCTTCCACCGCAGTGGCGGTGACAGCCAGGCAGACGCGCTAGGCAATCTCGTACAACTCCAGTGGCAGCTCATCAGGGTCGGCGAAGAAGGTGAAGCGGCGGCCGGTGTATTCGTCGATGCGGATGTCCTCGGTGATTACGCCATGCGCGTTGAGATGCGCGACGGCCGCGTCCAGCGCTTCGACCCGGAAGGCAAGATGACGCAGTCCGCGCGCTTCCGGGCGGCTGGGCCGCAGTGGCGCGTCGGGGAACGAAAACAGCTCGATCTGGCCGCCGTCGGGCAGCGCCAGATCCAGCTTCCAGGAATCGCGCGGCTGTCGGTAATGCTCAGCGAGCACACGCAGGCCCAGGATGGCGCAATAGAACTGCTTGGAGCGCGCATAGTCGCCGGCGATGATTGCCACGTGGTGAATGCCGGCGAGCATCATGCGGCGTCTCGCACGCGTTGGGGGAGCTGGCGCTGCCCCGCGTCGCTAGCGGCCAGCATGGATGCGCGACACGCGGCGACAGCGGTGGCGATGGCATCTGCGATACGTGCAGGCAGCGAGGATGCATTCCAGCGCTGCATCTGCGCGTAGGTGCGTGTGTGCAAGTCGTGTGGCATGTCAGCGGTCCGGATGAG
This sequence comes from Xanthomonas sp. 3075, assembly GCF_014197275.1. Taxonomy (GTDB): domain Bacteria; phylum Pseudomonadota; class Gammaproteobacteria; order Xanthomonadales; family Xanthomonadaceae; genus Xanthomonas; species Xanthomonas campestris_B. Next base: position 109,157 of record NZ_JACIFI010000001.1, read on the forward strand.
CAGTGGCGAGGATACCCCCGGGGGTGCCCGGAGCGTGTCGTGCAGACCAGGCTCGACGCGCGCTGGAGCGCATCGAGGCAGAACGCCCCACGCGGTATCGCGGCACGGCATCCCGGGTTGTTGGTGCCACGTCACGACTGGCCAACGCGTGGCTGTGCTCGCCTGCGCATGCATGGCAGGATGCTGGGCCACCGACCCGTCCTGCCGATGCCCGAACCCACCTCCACCGCCGCACCGCAATTCCAGCGCAGCATGCAGGTGCGCCATCTGGTGATGTTGTCGCTGGGCGGGGTGATCGGCACTGGGTTGTTCTTCAATACCGGCTACATCATCGCCAGCACCGGTGCGTTGGGCACGGTGATCGCGTATCTGATCGGCGCGCTGGTGGTGTACCTGGTGATGCAATGCCTGGGCGAGCTGGCGGTGGCGATGCCGCAGACCGGCGCCTTTCATGTGTATGCGGCGCGTTATCTGGGGCCGGCCACCGGGTATGTGGTGGCTTGGTTGTACTGGTTGACCTGGACGGTGGCGCTGGGATCGAGCCTGACCGCGGCGGCGTTCTGCATGCAGTACTGGTTTCCGCATAGCCCGGCGTGGCCATGGTGCCTGCTGTTCTGCGCACTGGTCTTCGGCTTGAATACGGTGTCGGCGCGCTGGTTTGCCGAAGGCGAATTCTGGTTCTCGCTGATCAAGGTGATCACGATTCTGGTGTTCATCGTGCTCGGCGGCGCGGCGGTGCTCGGCCTGTTGCCATTGGCCGATGGTTCGCCGGCACCCGGATTGCGCCACCTGCGCGCCGATGGCTGGTTCGTGCACGGCACGTTGCCGATCCTGATGACGATGGTGGCGGTGAATTTCGCATTTTCCGGTACCGAATTGATTGGCGTGGCCGCAGGCGAAACCGCGCAACCCGCGCGGGCGATTCCGCTGGCGATCCGCACCACGCTGGTACGCCTGGTGGTGTTGTTCGTCGGCACCGTGCTGGTGCTGGCCGCGCTGTTGCCCGCCGAGCAGGCGGCCGTGGACACCAGTCCGTTCGTGCGCGCCTTCGAACTGCTGGGCATTCCGTATGCGGCGGATATCTTGAATGCCGTGATCCTCACCGCGATCCTGTCGGCAGCCAATTCCGGCCTATACGCAGCCGCGCGCATGCTGTGGTCGCTGGCCAACGAAGGCACGCTGCCGGCGCGGTTGGCGCGCTTGACCCGTCGCGGCATTCCGTTGCCAGCATTGGCGTTGAGCATGCTCGGCGGCCTGTTGGCGCTACTCACCGGCGTCTATGCGGCCGATACCGTGTTCGTGGCGATCTCGGCAGTCTCGGGTTTTGCAGTGGTGGTGGTGTGGCTGAGCATCTGCGCCTCGCACTACGTTTTTCGGCGCCAGTTGCTGCGCGACGGCATCGCAGTAGAGACATTGGCCTATCGCGCGCCGTGGTATCCGTGGACGCCGATCCTAGGATTTTCGCTGTGCTTGCTGGCCTGCATCGGCTTGGCATTCGATCCGCAGCAGCGCATCGCGCTGTGGTGCGGTATTCCATTTGTGGCGCTGTGCTACGGCGCCTACGCACTCACCCAGTGGCTTGCGGCCAGGAGACTGCACGCATGACGATACTTCCCCGCCAGCCGCGCGCGGATGCGCCTTTCAGTGCGGCGCTCCAGCACGATGGCTATGTGCTGCTGGATGGCGCGCTTGCCACCGAACTGGAACAACGCGGCTGCGATCTCAACGATGCGCTGTGGTCGGCGCGCGTGCTGATGGAGCAACCGGAGCTGATCTATCAGGTGCATCGCGACTATTTCGCCGCCGGCGCACAATGCGCGATCACCGCCAGCTATCAGGCCACGCCGTTGGGCTTTGCCGCGCGCGGGCTGGACCTGGCGCAATCGCAGGCGTTGATCGCGCGCAGCGTGGCCTTGGCCGCGCTGGCGCGTGCCGATCATCTGCAGACGCAACCGCAGGCCGCGCCACTGTGGGTGGCCGGGTCGGTGGGGCCGTATGGCGCGTATCTGGCCGATGGCTCGGAATACCGCGGCGACTACGCGTTGCCGCTGGCGCAGCTGATGGACTTCCATCGCCCGCGCATCGCGGCATTGGCCGAAGCCGGGGTGGATGTACTGGCCTGCGAGACGCTGCCATCGGCCAACGAGATCGTCGCGCTGCGCCTGCTGCTGGAGGAATTTCCGCAGCTGCATGCGTGGTTCTCTTTCACCTTGCGCGATGCCGCGCACCTGAGCGATGGCACGCCGCTTGTGCACGTAATTCCGGCGCTGGATGCCTGCGTGCAGGTGGTCGCGGTGGGGATCAACTGCATCGCGCTGGATCGGGTCACTGCCGCATTGCAGAGCCTGTCGGCGCTGACCGCCTTGCCGCTGGTGGTGTATCCCAATTCCGGCGAGCACTACGATGCTGGCGACAAGCGCTGGCATGCCGGCGATGCGCCCGCCGCCAACCTGGCCGACCAGCATACGCAGTGGCTGGCCGCAGGCGCGCGGCTGATCGGCGGGTGTTGCCGCACCACACCGCGCGATATTGCCGCGTTGGCGGACGCGCGTCTGCTGCGCTGAGCGCGACCGGCAAGCGAGCGTGCTCAGGTCAGCCGGATGCGCTCTTGACGGCATGCCGCCTGTCGCGCTCGCTGTTCGCGGGGCATGTTGACCGCTGCAGGTCTGCTCACCCTTTTTGCGTGGCGATCCAGCGCTGGATCTTGTCCTGCAGGATATCCAGCGGTACCGAGCCGTCCTTGAGCACTTCGGTATGGAAGGCACGCACGTCGAAGCGCGGCCCCAGCTCGCGCTGCGCCTGCTCGCGCAGCTGCATGATCTTCATTTCGCCCACCTTGTAGGACAGCGCCTGGCCGGGAATGGCCATGTAGCGGTCTACCTCGGCTTCGGCATCGGCGCGGGTCATGGCCGAGTTGTCGAGCATGTAGGCGATCGCCTGGGTGCGGGTCCAGCCCTTGCTGTGCAGGCCGGTGTCGGTGACCAGGCGAATCGAGCGCCACAGCGCGTTCTGCAGGTAGCCGTAATAGTTGTAGGGGTCCTGGTACAGGCCCAGCTCGCGCCCGAGCGATTCGGCGTACAGGCCCCAACCCTCGATATACGCAGTCTCGCCACCCAGGCGGCGGAACTTGGGCAGATCGGTGAGCTGTTGCTGCAGCCCGAGCTGGAAGTGATGGCCGGGAATGGCCTCGTGCAGATACAGGCTCTCGGTCTCCCAGGTCTTGCGCGAGTCCAGGTCGGAGGTGTTGACGTAGAACACGCCCGGCGTGCTGCCATCGCCGCTGGGGCGCATGTACGAGCCGCTGGCGGCCGCCTGCGCGCGCTGGGGTTCCACCGCGCGCACTTCCAGCGCCGGCATGCCCTGGGTATTGAACAGGCGCGGCACTGCGCCCTGCACGCGTCCCTGCAGGCCACGGTAGTACCCCAGCAGTTCGGTCTCGCTGCGGAAGCTGAAGCGCTTGTCGGTCTGCATGAACTTGTAGAACTTGGGCAGGTTGCCGCGGAACCTGACCTGCTTGGTCAGCGCGGTCATCTCGCCCTGCAGGCGCGCGACTTCGTCCAGCCCGATCTGATGGATCTGGTCCGGGGTCAGGTCCGAGGTGGTGCTCTGGCGCACGTCGTAGGCGTACCAGGCCGCGCCGTTGGGCAGCGCCGCCAGACCATCGGTGTCGCGGCAGGCCGGCAGGTATTCGGTGGCGATGAAGCCGCGCAGCGCCCGATAGGCCGGCATGATGCGCACTTCGATCATGCGCTTGTATTCGGCGGTGATGCGTTGCTTGTCGGCGTCTGGCATGTCTGCCGGCAGGTTACGCACCGGCCCCCAGAACAGGCTGTCTTCGGCGGTGCGGGCGATGATCGCGTCCAGCTGCGGCAGCACTTTCTGCATCAGTACCTTCGGCTGCACCACGCCGGCCTGCATGCCGGCCCGCATGTTGGCGATGGCCTGGTCGAACAGCTCCGGGATGCCGAGCGCACGCCGCGACCAGTTGTCGTAGTCCTTGACCGTCTTGAACGGCTGCGCGCCGGTGCCGGAGCCCAGCACCACCGCGATGCTGGCGATGTTGTAGAACTGGTTGATCGGCAGCATCCAGCTGGGGAACTGTTCGGCGGCCAGTGCGCTGCGCGCATCGCGCACGAAGATCTGGTAGCTCAGCAGGTCCTGCCCGCTCAGGCCGTCCGGCCCCAGCGCCTCGGCCTTGCCCAGCCACAGCACGGTGAAGTCGTGCGACTGCTGCCGGAATGCCGGCGACAGGAAATTGGGCAGCTGGTCGTTGTAGCGGGTCTCGCCCTGGAAGGTGGCCTGCAGCGGGTTGAGCTTGAGCGAGGCATCCCAGTACTGGTCGTAGAGCAGGTTGAGCTGCTGCGCCTTGGTCAGCACCACCGGCGCGGCAACCGCGCGCGGCCTGACCTTGGCGGCTTTGGCACCTTTGGCAGACTTCGCGCTCTTGGCAGCCGGCTTGGCGGTCTTCTTGGCTTTGCCCGCCTTCGCGCGCGTTTGCGTGGTCTGTGTCTTGGCGGTCTTCTTCTTGGCCGCATCGGCGGGCGCTGCCAGCGACAGGCTCAACACGGCGGCAAGGGCCAACGACAGCAGGCGGGAAAAGCTAAGGGGCATTACCAGCTCCGGAAACAAGCGAGCGGGGAGCTTGCCCGATCCGCACCGTTCAGGCCACCCATCTGCTGCACGTGGCGCGCCTGCAATTCATCAAGGCCGCATCGCAGGGTGGCGAGCCCGGCCCAATGCTGCAGTGCGATAGTCTTGGCGGCATGCAGACGGATGAATCGACGTGTGGCACGCAGGTGCCCGTCCAGGGAGGCCAGGGATTCTGGCGCGACCCTGGTTTGCCCTTCGTTGAAATACGTCATGTGGTCAACAGCCGTACGCTCTGTTATGCCCCGCATACGCACGAGCAATGGTCGGTGGGCGCGATCGATCGCGGCTCGGCGCACTATCGCAATGGGCGTGTGCGCGCGCAGATCAACGCGCAGTCGCTGACCCTGATCAATCCTGGCGACGTGCACGCCTGCAACCCGGATCAGCAGCAGGACTGGTCGTTTCGCATGCTCTATCTGGACGTGGCTTGGCTGCGCGAGCAACAACACGCGCTGGGCCTGACGCCTACTGCGGATGTGCACATGCTGGCAGCGCCGCTCTGCCGGTCACGGGACGCGTATGTCGCGTTCGACCGCATGCATGCGGTGCTGCTGGACGGTGATGCCGATGCACTCGCCCGCGAAAGCGCGCTGATCGCGTTCGTGGCCCGCCTGCATCTGCAGGTGGAGCCGGCGAGCCGTCCGGTTGCGATCGATACCGGGCCGATGCGGCAGCTGGCGGAGTATCTGCAGACCCATCACGCACGCGCGGTGTCGTTGCGCGAACTGTGCGAGGTGGCCGGCATGCCGGCGCCGCGTCTGATTCGCGGGTTCCGCCACGCGTATGGCCTGACCCCGCATGCCTACCTGCAGGATTGCCGTTTCCAGCGTGCGCGGGCGGCCCTGCGCCAGGGCGAGGGGATTGCCGAGGTCGCTTATGCGCACGGCTATGCCGACCAGGCGCATCTGCAACGCAGTTTCAAGCGGGCCTGGGCGGTGACACCGGGCCGCTATCGCAGTGCCGGCGGCCATTCCAGCAACAGATAGACCGCGCTGAGCACCAGCATGCCGGCCAGCAGCCTGTTCAATCGCCGCAGCTGGTGCGGCGTGTGGACGTGCCGCCGCAACACCGTGCCGGCCAGCAACCAGCACGCCAGCGAGGGGTAGCAGATGAGCGCATACACCGCGGCAAAGCCGGCCAGTTGCGTGGTCCCTTGTGTCGCGTACAGGGCCACGCCGGAGGTTGCCGCCAGCCAGGCCTTGGGGTTGAGCCACTGCATCGCCGCACCGGTCCAGAACGAGGTGCTCTGGCGCGGTTTGGCGGCGTCGATGACACCATCGTCGCGCACCAGGCGCCACGCCATGTAGAGCAGAAACGCCACCCCGGCCAGCTGCAATGCGCCCCCCAGCAGCGGCCAGCGCACCAGCACATGCTGCAGCCCGAGGCCGATCACCAGCAGCAGCGCAACGAAGCCGACGGTGGCCCCGATCACATGGGTATGCCCAGCACGCGCACCGGCTGTGGCACCGGTGCTCAGCGCGACCAGGTTGACCGGCCCGGGGGAAATCGAGCACACCAGGGCGAAGCTGGCCATTGCGACAACATGGTCCATTGCGCGGAGTCCGTAGCGGGGCGCAACAGCATGGCCAGCGGTCGCGCTGAGGGATTGAACAAAATTTCGATGGACGTCGGGGGCCGTCTCCGAGTGACCGGCCTAGCGAGTGAGCTGCGGTGGTGCATCGTGCGCAGGAGCGCAGCGGCCACGCTCGTGTGGCGAGATTGCCCGAGCGTCAGCCACCTCCGCCTGGCCATCGCAACGCCGGCCAGGCCACTGCGTTCAGTCGGCGGCCGCTTCCTCGCGCAACTGCTCGGCGCGTTCGGCCCCCAGGTAGGCGCTGATGGCGCGCCGGGCCAGATACAGCAGCGGGATCAAGGCGATCGCAAACCCCATCTTGTAGACGTAGTTGAGCGTGCTCACCGCCAGGAACTGGTCGGTGGACCAATGCTGCGGGCCAAGCACGAAGGCGATGTAGATCACCACGAAGCTGTCCACCAATTGCGACACCGCGGTAGAGCCGGTGGCGCGCAACCACACATGCTTTTCGCCGGTGACACGGCGGATGCGGTGGAACACCGACACGTCGATCAACTGGCCGAACAAAAACGCCACCAGCGAGCCGCCGATCGTCCACAGCCCCTGGCCGAACACTGCCGCAAACGCAGCCTGATAATCGGGCACGCCCTGGCTCTGCGCTGCGGTGACCCACCAGCCTGCGGGCGCCAATGCGATGGCGGCGAACGCGAACACGAAGCCATAGCCGATCAGCGCCACCGCCACCCACGAGATGAAACGCACCCCGCGGCTGCCGAAGAACTCGTTAATGGTGTCGGTCATGATGAACACCACCGGCCACAACAAGGTGCCGGCAGTGAAGCTGAGCGAGCCGGTCTGGCCGAACAGGTTCCAGTTCAGCGGCGCGATGCCGAGCGTGTCTTCCAGCGCAAAGATCTTGACGCCGATGAACTCGGCCAGCGCTGCGTTGACGCAAAAGAACGCGGCCAGCGCAATGAACAGGCGGACCGCACGATCGTCGAGGGTACGCACGTGTGTCATCGGCTCAGCGATCCGCAGTGCGGGTGAAGGGGACCGACTCCGGTGCCACTGCACCGCCGGAGATGATGAAGCTCATCGCCTGGTCCACGCTCCAGTCGGTGGGCGTGAGCAGTTCCACCGGCACGATCTCCAGATAGCCGGAGGTCGGGTTGGGCGTGGTCGGCACATACACTGCCGCCAGCTCGCGGCCGGTGCCCTGTTCCTTGATCACGCGCGTGACCAGGCCCACCGACTTCATGTCGCGGTGGGGGAAGTCGATCAGCACTACACGCTGGGTGCTGCCGGGCTGGGTCTGCAGGATGTCGAGCAACTTGCGCGCGCTGTCGTAGACCACGCTGGCCAGCGGGATGCGCCGCATGATCGCCTCGAACCAGCGCAGCAGGCGCTGGCCGATCACGCGCCGGCTCAGGATGCCGACGAACAGGATCGCACCGACGGTGGCGATCAGCGCGATGGTGTTCTGCACCCAGAGCGCCTTGATCCAGCCCAGATAATCGGGGAACGAGGCGGCGATGCGCTCGGACAACGGCACCACCCACGGGCTGCTGATACCCGAGAGTAGCGAGAACACGAACTTCACCACCACCCAGGTCAACCAGACCGGCAACAGGGTGAGCAAGCCGGTCAAGAAGACCCGTTGCAGGGAAGGGCGGGAATGCGGAGTGGGGGATTCGGACATGCGCGCATTGTAGGCACTCGGCCGCGTCCGGTGCAGGCCGCCGGCAAGCCATGTTCGCCTGAGGGATGGCAATTGCGTGTTGAGACGGCGCGGGCCTGCGTCGGTCGCGCTGAAAGTCGCTAACACCGGGCTGCACATCTGCCATGTGGGCGAGGCTGTCGCTCAAGATCGGCATCCGCCACTCGGCACCGCAGCGGCTGCATGCCGTCTCCGCCTACCTGGCAGCTGCTCGCTCCTTGGTGTTCGCCACCTTAAGATGAATCATCTCATCCATGGTAGGTCGTACGTGATGCTTGCCAAGTTCCTCAAAGCTGCGCTGCTGTGGGTAAGCGCCCTGATCGTGCTGCTGCTGATCGCATTCGCGATCTCGGCGCACTGGCCGATCCCGGCAGCGCAACGTCAGGCGCTGGCGCAATTACGGCAACCGCCGCCGCCATTGCGTGGCCCCAATCTGTTCGCTGCGCTATGGGCGCTGCCCTACGCGGTACCGCCTGCGCAGCAGCAGGTATTGCTGGCGCAGGACGTGCAGCGCGCCGGTCGCTCGCCGGCCGGGATGCCGTTGCCCGGCGCGGCTGCACGCTACCCGCGCCAACCGGCCTGGCCGGCGAAGGCGCCGGCGCTGTGCAATTGGTCCGATGCCAATTGCCTGGAGCAGGTGCGTGCGCAACCGCAGGCGTATGCCGACGCGCTGGCCACCCAGGCGGCGCTGTTGGCGCAGCTGCGCAGTTTGGGGGCATACGGCGATTACCGCAGTCCATTTCCACCCGGCGACGGCGCGGCACTCCCGGCGGTTGGGTTGTTGAAAGTCTCGATGACCGGTAATGCGCTGGACTTCGCGCAAGGGCGCAGCGACGCGGCCCTGTCGGGGGTTTGCACCGACGCGCAGGTCGCGCGCGTGCTCCTGCGCAGCGGCGACAACCTGATCATGCCCCTGATCGGTGTGGCGATGCTGCATGGCAGCGCGCAGGAGTTTGCCGCGATGCTGGCCGAACTGCCGGCCCAGCATCCGCTGCCAGCGCACTGCGCCGCTGCATTCGCACCGCTACCTGTGGACGATGTGCGTCTGTGCAACGCCATGCAAGGCGAGGCGCACATGGTGTTTGCGATGCTCCAGCAGAGCGTCGATGCGCAGCCTGCCGCCAGCCCGTCGTGGAGCGACGAGTTGTCTGTACGACTGTTTGACCTTGAACGCACCCAGGCGCTGATGGCGCCGGGATACGCGTGGGCCTGTGGCGAACCGTTACGCGCCTTGCTGGAGCGTGATCTGCCGGTACCGCAGACGCTGATTCCTGCGCCGGACACGGCATCGGTGGCATGCCTGGCCAATGCGGCGGGCTGCGTGCTTGCAAGCGTGGGGCCTGCCAGTGCTGCAACTGCCGCGATTCACCAGCGCAAGTTGCAGGATGTTGCGGCCGAACTGCGTGCAGTTTCGGCGGTGCTGTGGTTACGCGCCCATCCGTCCGCGCAACCGCTTGCGCAGCGCATTGCCGAGTTGCCGTCCGCGTTACGCGGTCAGTCGCGGCCGATCCAGCCCAGTGCCGATGGCCTGGGTCTGCAGTGGCAGCGCTACGCCAGAGGCGAGCAGATTGACGGAATGGCGCACCTGCCGCTGGCGGCCAGCCGCACTTCCGTCATGCCGGCAGCAGCATCGGTAGACCGCTAGCCAGTGCGTTGACGCTTACCGATCAGCGCATGCCGTTGCAAGAATGGCGTAGCTGATCGGACCGGCGGCCATCCATCTGCCGCCCACTGTGCGCAGGTGCGAGCGCTGGCGCGTTGCGCAAGGACTGCGATGATTGCGCCATGGCAATACGAGCATGTCGGTCAGGCCGACACGCTCGCATTGCGCTGATCAGAACCGGAAGTTCAACCACCCCATGACGAAGGTCGAATCACCGTAACCGACTTCCTTCAGTGCGGGGCCGGCCATCAGGTGCTCGGCGCGGAAGGTCACCGACCAGTTGGGGTCGATGTTCCACGTCGCGTTGATGCGCGGCATGGTGCCGATCCGGCGCTCGTCGGTGCTCTGGGTGCGTGCGTAGGCGCGTGCCTGGTTGTTGTAGATCGCATCGCTGGTGGTCTGCCGCCACAGGGTTTCCCATTCCAGGTTGACGGTGATTTTCGACGTCGGCGAGAAGGTGAGCGTGGGCGAGGCGGTGACCAGGTTGACCGGGCCGAAGAACGTCGCCCAGCTGAAGTAGATCGTGTTGCCGTAGAGGAAGTTGTTGTTGCGCAGCGTGCCGGTGCCGGACGTACCGCCGCCGCCGGAGGCGATTTCGCTGTGGAAGCCCACACGCGGTTTCCAGCCGCTGTCGCTCAGCGTCCAGGCGTTGGAGGTGCTGGCCATGTACGCGCGCAGATCGCGCCCGCCGTAGCTGCCGCGCTGTACGGTCACGAACGAATCGGTGCGCAGCTTGCCTACATTGCCCCACAAGCGCAGACCGTAGTAATTGCGGTTTTCTTCGGCGGTCTGGCGGCCCCACACCTGATTGTCGTTGCGGAACTGATAGAAGAACGGCTCCAGATACATCGGCTTGGCGGTTGGCAGGCGATACCCGCCAACCACGCCGCGGAAATGCCGCGAGCGGTCGATGCGATCGTCGCCCAGGCCTTCGGTGCCATCGAGATTGAAGTTGAAGTCGAACAGGTCCACGCGGGTCTTGTCGCCGATCGCCCAGGCGCGCACACCGTTGAAGGTTACGAAGATATCGGTGTTGTCGCGCAACGCCATCAGCGTGGTGGGTCCATCGACGAACACCTGACGGCCGACGCGCAGGCCAAGGTCGGCATCGGCAACGCGGCCTTTCACGTCGAAGAACACCTGCTGCAGGATCGCGTTGTTTTCCTGTGTGCCGGTTTTGTTGCCTTCGTTGCGACCATCCAGGCTGCCGTGCGCCAATTCCGTGTACAGCCGGAAGTGATCGCCAACATGGAAATCGGCGCCGAAGAACGCACGGAACAGATACTGCTGCTGCGAATGGCTGCCCGGAACCAGGCCCGGATTGGTGATGGTGTTGCTGCGCACGCGCAGCTCGTTGCTGAGCGAGACGTAGACATCGCCCTGCTCGTTGAACGGAATGTACTTGAGCGGATCGAACGGGCTTTTGCGCTTGGAGGGGTCTTTCAGATACGACCAGTCTTCGACCCAGCGCACCTGCCACATGTTGCCGCCCTGCTTGGCACCCCAGCCCTGCGCTTCGATCGGATAGCCCTTGGATGCTGCAGCGGCTGCCGGCGCGGCTGCTTTGGCCGGCGCTGGCTCGGTCTGTTCGGCATTGGCCGCCGCAGTCGGCGCCTGCGCAAATCCCAGTCCCGGCAGCGCCAACCCGATGGCAAGGCACAGGCGCCGGGTGGTGGCAAAGGAAATGTCAGTCATGGCCGGCTGTGCCAAGCGTGCAAATTGCATCGTGTCGCCCTATCGAAATTGAAGTCCGCTGAACCTGAGGTATCGGCTCAGCAGCCGATGACTGTAGTGGAGCGGTGCAGGAAAGGGAGTAACCCAATGGTTCTAAGCACATGAGCCGGGATTGGTGATTCGCAAGCAAAGGCTTGTCGATTGCGATGCCACTTCTTGCTTCTTCAGTTCGCTTAAGTCGATGCGCGGAACTTCCCGGACGGCGTGCCGTTGCCACTCTCCAATCCCGAATCGCCAATTCCGTCCATGACTACCGGCACATTCGCTATACCTAACTTCGCAATAGCATTGCCTTCGACCTAGCGGAGATGGCGATGACCGAGCCCGATGTCCACCTGCGGAAATTCCAGAAGGAGTTGAGTGCCGGGACGGTGTCGTTGGCATTGTTGGCGGTACTGGCGCAGGCCGATGCGCCGTTGTACGGCTACCTGATCGCCAAGCGGCTGGAGCGCCTGGATGGCGTGCTGAGCGGCAAGCAGAGCGCGCTGTATCCGGTGTTGCGCAATCTGGAGGCGGCGGGGCTGTTGCAGAGCCATGTCGAGCCGTCGGCGTCTGGTCCGCCACGGCGGTATTACCGCATCACGCAAACCGGGCGCGATTGCCTGCGCGAATGGACTGCCGCCTGGCGCGCCACCCGCGATTCCGTTGACTCAGTGCTGGAAGGGACCCACCTATGACGACCATTGCGCAAACGCATCCGCTGCCGACCACCATTCCCGATTACCTGGCCCAATTGCGACAGGCGCTGGCCGGCGCCGACCCGGCGATGATCCAGGACGCGCTTTACGACGCCGAGGAATATCTGCGCGCCGAACTGGCCGAACAGCGCGGCAAGAGCGAGGCCGAGGTCATCGCGGACGTGGCCGGCAGTTACGGTGCGCCGGATGAAGTGGCCGAGATCTACCGCGAAACCGAAGTGACGGTGACGCGCGCCTTGCGTCCGCCATTGCCCCCCAAGCGCAACTCGTGGCTGGGCAAGTTTTTTGGCGTTGCCGCCGATCCGCGGACTTACGGCGCGTTGTTCTACATGCTGCTGTCGCTGCTCACCGGCGTGTTCTATTTCACCTGGGTCGTCACCGGCGCCAGTTTGTCGGCCGGGTTGTTGATCCTGATCATCGGTGTGCCATTGCTGGTGCTGTTCTTCGGCTCGGTGCGGGTGTTGTCGCTGGTGGAAGGCCGTGTCGTGGAGGCACTGCTGGGAGTGCGCATGCCGCGTCGTCCTGCACATCCCGGGTTGCAGGAAGGCTGGCTGCAACGTATCGGCGCGATGTTCACCGATGCCCGCACCTGGAGCACGATGCTGTATTTCCTGCTGATGCTGCCACTGGGCATCCTCTATTTCTGTGTATTCACCACGTTGTTGTCGTTGTCGCTGGGCTTGGCTGCTTCTCCGCTGGCGCTGCTGTTCGACAACATGGCGGTGTTGACCTGGGACGGCGTGGACTTCACCAGCCCTTGGCTGACGCTGCCGTTGTTTGTCGTGGGCGTGCTGCTGCTGTTTGTCACGCTGCATCTGGCGCGCGCCTTCGGCAAACTGCACGGCATGTTCGCCAAGCATCTGCTGGTCAAGAGTGGCGAAGGTTGAGTGACAGGTGTCATTGCGGGATGTGCGGCACGCGGCTGCGATCGCTGCAGTGCCAGGTTGTTTGCAGTACAAACCTAAATGACGCTACGACGTGAAATCCAGGTTGTTTTGAAATGATTAGAGAGTGCGGATAGATCAGGTGTAGAGCGGCTGATCTGCTGCTTGGCTGCAGGGCCCTTGTCCGCCCACCGTCGCGGGACACGCCGCAAGTACGTCCTTGTAGGCGCTTACGCGGCATCCATGCCGCGTAAGGTCCCGCGACGGTGAGCGGACAAGGACCATCGAGATGGTTGGTGTGCATGTTTTCAAGAAAACAACCGATCAGCTCTCTGGTGCGGTGTCCTCGCCGCTTGCGGGACCGTGTGGCGGCATGGATGCCGCCACCGAGCCCCCAGGGACGGGTTCACGGCGTGTCCCGCGAGCGACGAGGGCAACGCGCCCTCGATCACGCGACCGCGCAGGGCTCTGTCCTGACTTGAGCCAAGAATCTGCCATAAAAAACCCCCCTTGATCGAGAGATCAAGGGGCGTTTTTTCGGCCGATCAAGCGCGTTTGCCGCGCTTGCGGATCGGGGTGACGGTGGCTGGATCGCGGCTGCCCACCGGGTCTGCATCGTAGCGGCCGATGAATTCGCGCACCTGCGGATACACCACCTCGCGCCAGCGACGGCCGCTGAAGATGCCGTAATGGCCTGCACCTTCCACCACCAGATGCCGACGATGCGCCGCATCGATACCGGTGCACAGATCGTGCACCGCTTCGGTCTGGCCGAGACCGGCGATGTCGTCCAGTTCGCCTTCGATACTGAGCAGCGCGGTATTGCGGATCGCCGATGGCTTGACCAGTTGCCCATCCACTTTCCACTTGCCCTGCGGCAGCAGGAAGTCCTGGAACACCACGCGAATGGTGTCCAGGTAATACTCGGCCGGCATGTCGAGCACGGCGTTGTATTCGTCGTAGAACTGCCGATGCGCCTGCGCATCCTGCAGGTCGCCCTTGACCAGATCGGTGTAGAAATCCCAGTGCGACATCACGTGCCGGTTGGGGTTCATCGACAGGAAACCGGCGTGCTGCAGGAAGCCCGGATACACCTGGCGGCCATGTCCTGGATACGGGAACGGCACGGTGTGGATCAGGTTGTTCTGGAACCACTCGATGCCGTTTTCGGTGGCCAGGTTGTTGACCTGGGTTGGGCTGCGGCGCGCATCGATCGGGCCACCCATCATCACCAGCGAGCGCGGCGTGGGCTCATCGTTGGACGCCATCAGCGACACCGCCGCCAACACCGGCACGGTGGGCTGGCACACGCTCACCACATGCAGGCGCTCGGCGCCGATATGGCGGATAAAGTCCTGGATATAGGTGATGTAGTCCTCGAGCCGGAACGCACCGGCTTCCAGCGGCACCATGCGCGCGTCCACCCAGTCGGTCACGTAGACCTTGTGGTTGCGCAGCAGGGTGCGCACGGTGTCGCGCAGCAGGGTGGCGTGGTGGCCGGACAACGGCGCCACCACCAGCACCGCCGGCTGCTGCTTCATCGTGCCGATCAGCTCGACATGGTCGCTGAAACGCTTGAAGCGCAGCAGGCGGCAGAACGGCTTGCTCAACACTTCGCGTTCGATGATCGGCAGCGAGTGGCCATCGACCTCGACATCGTCGAGCGCCCAGGCCGGCTTTTCGTATTCCTTGCCCAGACGGTGGAACAACTCGTTGCCAGCGGCCATGCGTTCAGCGCCCGGGAGCGAAGCCCACAGGCTGTCGGGGTCGGAGAACATCTTGGCGTTCGCCTGGGCCTGGTGCACCCAAGGGGCTAGCAGATTGCGGGTCAGCTCGTGCAATTGATAAAGCATTCCACCCATCCGTGCGGCTCATTGCTGCCACGCAGCATACCCCCTTTGGCGCATTTGCACCTTAATGGGGCTGCGCACGCTAGAGCCGGCATTGCTGTCAGAACGCGGCAGACGTTGAGGCGCGTGGGCTGGTCAGTCACGCTGTCTACGCCGCCCAGCGCCGTCGCCGGCACGATGCGGAGTCCGCAACCGCAACCGGTAATGGTCAACTGGGTCGGCTTGATGCGCAGGTCCGCTGCAAACTGCCGGTCGAATCAGCGCCCGGCCCGAATTCCATCAAGCACGTTGGACACCAGCATGTTGTGGCTGTCGACATCGTCGGCTTTCGATGTGATACGGATGAGCGCCAATGTCCTTCCCGAACCCGCCAACAGCATGGTCACGCGCATGGGGATATCGCTGAAGCTGGCGATTGCGTCCACTTGGCGCAAGCCCAATCCCTTGATGGTGATGGATTTTTCGCCTGCGCGTTGATAGTGCTGCCACGATGCTTGCTGCTGTTCGATGAAGCTTGCCATGACGCCGTCCAGGAACCTTGCATCGTTATCCTGAACGCGCACACCGTCGGGCATCGACGCCTCCTCGCTGGCGAGGACCATCTGTTGCCGCGCATTGGTGTAGGCGGTGCCGGTCACGCCCGCAGCCCCGTTCTCGGGTGGATCGGGCGGCAACGCCGTGCCGACGAAATCAGGCGGCAAGTCAAACCGGATTTTCCCATCCAGCAGCGAAGCATGTTCCTGCCGAGTCGATGTGCCCGGACTGTCGGCCACCGTTTGCACAGACGCACGCGCGCAAAGTTGCGATCCGGCAATGATGAGCGCCAGCGCCAGGGCGGCAGGCCTGAAGAAAGTGGAAGCCATGTCTGTGTGGGTCACTCGGGTCGGTTTAATCCATCGCGTCAGTCGTCGCGTCGATGCGTCAGCCGGATTCACATCGTCGTCGACGCCAGTGAACGAGGCGTCCGCCAGCATCAACGCGACGCGGCAGTTGCCGTATCGCCTGGCGTGCAGCCCCTATTTTGGACGCGTCATTGTAATCGGAGCATGCCATGTCGGTTATCCATCACGAGGTGTTGGCCTTGCTGCGAGCGGTGAGGCAAGTGGAGCGTGTTTCGTACGTGCGGGCTGGCGTCGACAAGCGTGTCGATGCGGTATACGCCTACCGTATGCGATCCATCTGCGCTTGGGAGCGGTCAGCGATGCACTGCGACATCGTCCCGACGCGCCGCAGGCCGCTTCGCACTCACGTCAAAGTAGATACACGCTGCAGACATCCCTGTCGATTGCGTATCGCCATCCCCCGCAAGTCGCAGTCATCGAGCAGGTGGATTCAGTCGCAGTGCCCCGAGTTCGGGTCGATGCGCCTGGTCAACCCCACCGCAGGCGACTGCGGGGAGCCGGCGTGCTAGCCGCGCTCCAATGCCGATGCATCTGCAGTCAACTGCGGCGATAGCCAGCAGTGCGATCCCAATGCGCCGAACCCCACACTGGCGAAGCGGCGGCGATACCAGCGTGCCGCCCGGGCCTGGAAACCGTCGTGATCGCCCTCGAAGGCGTCCTCTTCGGCAAACGTCTCCAGAAACGCCACGCCTGCGCACATGTCGGCCAATCCGGGCAGGCCCTGATTGAACTCGCGCGTGGGCACGTAATGCAGTACGTCCGAGCAGATCAGCAGATCCACCGGCGCGCACGGGCGCAACCAGGCGAAATCGCCGAAGCGGGCAGGGTGGATCTGCCGGCTGCGTCCGTAGCGCTGCACTGCATAGGCGCTGCTGTCGAAGCCCAGATAGCGCAGCTTGGGGCGCAGCGCCAGCAACGGGGCGCGCCACGCGGCCTCGCCGCAACCGATATCCAGCACGCTGTGGATCGGGCGTTCCAGGTAGTACTCGGCCTGGCTCACCGCCAGTGCGACCTTGCGTCGCAGGCGTGCAGGGTCGGCCAGCCCCGCCTGCCTGTACCAGCGGCTGAAATAGTGAGCGTCGTACTGTTTGTCGTCGGGTTGATGCATGGACGGATGTGCTTTCGCGCAAGCGGATGGGTGAAAATGCGGGTCATCCTACGCCAGCCAGCGAAGCCAGCACATGACCCTGTATCTGTGGATCAAGACTTTCCATCTGTTGTTCGTCATCGCCTGGATGGCGGCGGTGTTCTACCTGCCACGCATCCTGGTCAATATCGCCGAGGCCGGTAACGACAGCGCGGTGCGCGCACGCTTGGTGCTGATGGGGCGTCGCCTCTATAAGTTCGGCCACAGCATGCTGGGTCTGGCGCTGCTGTTGGGTGCGGTGCTGTGGCAGGGCTATCGGGTGATCCCCGATTTTCCGACGATGGTGGCCGGTGGCTGGCTGCACGCAAAACTCTTTGCGGTGGCGCTGATCCTGGCGCACTACATCGTGTCCGGGCGCTGGCTGAAGGGCGTGGATCAGGGGCGCGCCGTGCCCAGCGGCCGCGCGCTGCGACTGTTCAATGAAGTGCCGGTGGTGCTGCTGGTCGGTGTGATCTGGCTGGTGTTGGCCAAGCCGTTCTGAGGCAGTGCCTGGGCGGTGGATGCGCTTGCCGCAGGCGGCTGTGGTCGGTGCCGTGTTCGCGCAAGAGCGGCAGTGCTGTGGGGCGGACAGTCGTCCCGATTTCCTGCATTGGATCGCATGCGGCAACGCAGTGACGGCATGCATCGATGCGTCGCGTTCGACTTATGTGTCGAAGGATCAACAGCGAACGGTGACGCGATGGATCTTTGGAGAGGTCCTGCACGGCGTCATGCGTAGCTTGCCTTCTCATCGAGATGGAACTCGAGATACGTTTTCTGGTGTCCGACAAATCCCTTTTTCCCGTAGATCTCGTAAATCCTGCCGAAAACATACCAGGCGCGCTTTTTGTCTCCGAGCTGGAACATCGCTTCCCCCTCGGTCATCAACACAAGATGGTCCTCGTGATTCGGGTCCTCGTACATCGTTGCCATCACGTCGATCCATTTGGACGCGTTGTCCTTGTCGTTTAGATCGACATAGTCTTTTACAAAGCCAGCAGACAGGCTTTGCGGATAATAATCCCATGCGTTCTTGGGCTCGGGGATCAGCGCCCAGGCCTGCAATCCCAAGTCGAGCGATTCCGCCGCAGCGCCGCTGCGAAACGCCTGTGCGGACAAGTCCAGCAGGCGATCGATCTCGGCCTTCAGGCTTGTCTCGATCTCGGGCTTTCTGGGCATGCTGGTCCCCTTGGTTGCGTACCCGGTCCTGGCGACACAGGGTGTGCGCGCACGCTGTATGTTTCGCCGCTTGAGTATCGCCTCAGGCGGCGCTCATGCGCTGGCGTCCAACTCGCTCAGTCCTTTGCGTGCCATCTCGATCCAGGCGCGTTGCTCGCGCTGGTAATGCTTGGGCGAGGCGGCTGCGTGTCGCAGTACCTGTGCGAAGACGGTTTTGGCGTCCTGCGGGCGCGATGCGCGCAACAACAACTGCGCATAGCGCACGCGCGCTTCTTCGCCCGGATAGCCCTGTGCAAGCGTTTCGTATTCGTGCAACGCCTCGTCGATGCTGCCGCTGTCTTCGACTGCGCGCGCATACAGCAGGTGCCCGTCGTGCGAACGGAAATTCGGGTTCGCCGCGATCAGCGCGTCCAGGGTGTTGCGTGTGTCTGCTGCCTGACCCAGGCCGTATTGGGCCTTGGCCAGGCCCAGCATCAGGTCCGGGTCGTCCTGGTAGATGCCGCGCAGCGCACCCTGATATAGCTCGGCCGCACGCGCGTAATCGCCCTGTTCCAGCAGCGTCTGCGCGAGCCGGCGGCGGTTTTCCGGGGTGTCGGCCACATCCAGCTGACGCGAGGCATCGCGTTGTTCGCGCTGCGGGTCGATGCGTTGACGCACCTTGCGCAGCCCGCGGCGCGCCGTCGGGTCGTTGCGCAGGTCGGGGATCACTGCCACGCACACGTAGATCAGGACCGCCAGGAACGAAAACGCCAGCAGGATGAAGATCCAGTACAGCGGGCGGCCGCTGCGCACCACGTGCACACAGCAGGCGGCCTGCAATACCAGCGACAGGAGAAGTAGCGGGCTCATATCCGAAAAGATCCTTCCATGATGGCCAATCGTCTTGCTGGCTGGCGATGGTGCGCTGGGCACCATCGCCTCGGCACACCGCCGATCAGTTGCCTTCGTAGGCGCCGTAGCTGCGCAGGCGCTCGTAACGACGCTGCAGCAGGCCTTCGACCGGCAGCTTTTCGAGCGCTTCCAGCTCGTTGAGCAACACCGCCTTGAGGCGCTTGCCCATCTGCTCGGGATTGCGGTGCGCGCCGCCGGTGGGTTCGCGGATCACCTTGTCGACCAGGCCCAGGCCTTTCAGGCGCTTGGCGGTCAAGCCGAGCTGCTCGGCCGCGTCCTTGGCCTTGGCCGCGTCCTTCCACAGGATCGAGGCGCAACCTTCGGGCGAGATCACCGAATAGGTGCCATATTCCAGCATCAAGGTGCGGTCGCCCACGCCGATGGCCAATGCGCCACCGGAGCCACCTTCGCCGATCACGGTGCAGATCACCGGCACTTTCAACTCGGCCATTTCCAGCAGGTTGCGCGCGATGGCTTCGGACTGGCCGCGCTCCTCGGCGCCGATGCCCGGGTAGGCGCCCGGGGTATCGATAAAGGTCAGCAGCGGCAGCCGGAAACGCTCGGCCAGCTTCATCAGGCGCAGCGCCTTGCGGTAGCCCTCCGGGCGCGGCATGCCGAAGTTGCGCGCGACCTTGGTCTTGGTGTCCCGGCCCTTCTGGTGACCGATGATCACCACTGCGCGGCCATCGATGCGGCCCAGGCCGCCGACAATCGCCTTGTCGTCGGCATAGGCGCGGTCGCCGGCCAGTTCCTGGAATTCGTCACAGATGGTGCCGATGTAGTCCAGCGTGTACGGGCGCTGCGGGTGGCGCGCCAGCTGCGAGACCTGCCAGGCGGAGAGATCGCGGAAGATCTGCGCGGTGCGGACGCGCAACTTGTCGCGCAGCGCACGCACCTCGGTGTCCACGTTGACTGCAGGGCCGGTACTGGCCTTGCGCAGTTCCTGGATCTTGGCTTCCAGATCGGCGATGGGTTGCTCGAAGTCGAGGTAGTTAGGATTCATGCAATGGCGTCGTCAACGTAAGGCGGGGAGTGTAGCGGAATGCGTCCGATGAACCCGTACGGTGGGGTTGGGAGAGGAATCGGGAATGGAGAATCGGGAATCAGAGCAAGTTATCCGGCGGCCTCGCTTTTGCGATTCCCCATTCCCCATTCCCTATTCTCACGCCCACGGAGGGTTGTACTTGATCTTCACCGTCCGCACCGCCGGGTCGGCGCGGAGGCTGTCCATCAGATGCTGGTCGATGCGCACCGAGTGGCTGCCATTGAGGTCGAGCATACCGGCGACTCCGCCGGTCGGGGCGCGCAGCAGCAGGTCCAGGCGCAGGGGGGTCTTGCCGGGGCGGTGCTTGGCCAGCAGGGCGTCGATGCGCTTCCAGGCCTGCTTCTCGCGCAGGTCCAGGCGTAGCGACAGGCGTTGCGCGTGGTCTGCGCAGATCTGCTCGTAGTCCCAGCACTGGCGGATGCGCAGGCTGTAGCCGCCGTTGAATTCGTCCTCGCGCAGGCCGCCCTTGACGATGAGGATGCGGTCGCGGGTGAGCAGGTGGCCGAACTCGGCCATCGCATCGGAAAACGCGCTGCATTCGACCCGGCCACGGCCGTCTTCCAGTTGCACGAACACCTGGCTGTCGCCCTTGCGGCGCACGCCGATCACCTGGCCGGCCAGAATGGCGCTGACTTCCGGGCGCCAGGCGCGTTTTTCGCCATCGCCGCCGCCCCCACCGCCGCCGCCACGTTGTTGCGAGGCGAGGATTCTCTCCAGCGAGCTCAGGTCGCAGCCGACCAGCTCGCGCACTTCGTCGCGGTGCGGATCGAACGGGTGGCCGCTGAGGTAGAACCCCAGCGTTTCGCGCTCGCCGGTGAGCAATTGCCCCAGCGGCCATTCCTTGCTCTCGGGCAGGTCCAGGCGCAGCGCCGGCGCGCTGGTATCCGCACCGCCGAACAGCGAGTTCTGCCCGGAGGCGCGCTCGCGCGCCATCTGCTCGGTGGCCTTGACCACCTCCGGCAGCTGCAGCATCAGCGAGGCGCGGTTCTTGCCCAGCCCGTCCATCGCGCCGGCGTTGATCATCGCTTCCAGCGTGCGCCGATTGAGCTTCGCGGTGCCCACGCGCGTGCAGAAATCCAGCAGCGTGGTGTACGGGCCGCCGCGCTGTCGCTCTTCGACAATCGCTTCGCAGGCGCCCTGGCCGACGCCCTTGATCGCGCCCAGGCCGTACTGGATCGTGTCCGGGCTGGCGGCTTCGAACATGTAGGCCGATTCGTTGACGCGCGGCGGCTTGACGGTCAAGCCGAGGTTGCGCACCTCGTCGAGAAAGCCGACCACCTTCTCGGTGTTGTCCATGTCCGAGGACAGCGTGGCGGCCATGAACTCGGCCGGGTAATGCCGTTTCAGCCAGGCGGTCTGGTAGCTGACCAGCGCGTAGGCGGCCGCGTGCGACTTGTTGAAGCCGTAGCCTGCGAACTTCTCCATCAGGTCGAAGATTTCGTCGGCCTTGGCCGCACTCACCCCGCCCTTGGCCGCACCTTCGCGGAAGATTTCGCGGTGCTTGGCCATCTCGGCCGGCACCTTCTTGCCCATCGCACGACGCAACAGGTCGGCGCCGCCCAGCGAATAATCGCCGACGATCTGCGCCATCTGCATCACCTGCTCCTGATACACCATGATGCCGTAGGTGTCTTTCAGGATGACTTCGGTGCGCGGATCCGGGTAGACGATCTCCTGCTGGCCGTGCTTGCGCGCGTTGAAGTCCGGGATCAGGTCCATCGGGCCGGGGCGGTATAGCGACACCAGCGCGATCAGGTCTTCGAAACGGTCCGGGCGCGCGTCCTTGAGCAGGCGGCGCATGCCCGAGGATTCGAACTGGAACACCGCACCGGTATTGCCCGAGGCGAACACGCCCTTGTAGGTGGGCACGTCGTCGAGCGGCAGGGTGGTGATGTCGACCGGGTCGATGCCGGCGCGCGCATGGCGCACGTTGATCGCCTTGACCGCCCAATCGATGATGGTCAGCGTGCGCAGGCCGAGGAAGTCGAACTTCACCAGGCCCACCGCTTCGACGTCGTCCTTGTCGAACTGGGTGACCTGGTTCTTGCCGCGTCCGTCCTCGTCGTGTTCGGCGAACAGCGGGCAGAATTCGGAAAGCGGCTCGGGCGCGATCACCACGCCGCCGGCGTGCTTGCCGGCGTTGCGGGTGAGGTCTTCGAGCTGACGGGCCAGGTCCATCAGGTCGCGCACGTCGTCTTCGACCTGGTAGCGCTGGATCAGGTCCGGCGAGGCCATCTCCGAATCCTTGCCTTCGCCCATCGCATCCTTGAGCGTGATGCCCAGGATGTTGGGGATCAGCTTGGCCACGCTGTCGACCAGACCATAGGTGAAGCCGAGCACGCGCCCGGCGTCGCGCACCACCGCCTTGGCCGCCATGGTGCCGTAGGTGATGATCTGGCTGACCCGTTCGCGGCCGTACTTGCGCGCCACGTAGTCGATGACTTCGTCGCGGCGATCCATGCAGAAGTCGATGTCGAAGTCGGGCATCGACACGCGCTCTGGATTCAAGAAACGCTCGAACAGCAGGTTGTACGGCAGCGGGTCCAGATCGGTGATCTGCAGCGCCCAGGCCACCAGCGAACCGGCGCCGGAACCGCGGCCCGGACCGATCGGGATGCCCTGATTCTTGCCCCACTGGATGAAGTCGGCCACGATCAGGAAGTAGCCGGGGAAGCCCATCTTGATGATGGTGTCCAGCTCGAATTCGAGCCGGTCCACGTAGTCCTGGCGGGTCTTGCCGGGCGCGATCGGGCTCTTTTCCAGGCGCGCGGCCAGACCATCGCGCGCCTGGCTGCGGATCCAGCTGTCCAGCGTTTCGTCTTCCGGCACCGGGTAGGCGGGCAGGAAGTAGGTGCCCAGGCGCATCTCGACGTTGCAGCGCTGCGCCAGCGCCAGCGTGTTGTCGATCGCATCGGGCACGTCGGCGAACAATGCGGCCATTTCGTCGCCGGACTTCAGGTACTGCTGGTCGCTGTACTCGCGCGGGCGCTTGGGATCGTCCAGCACGCGGCCGGAGGAAATGCACACGCGTGCTTCGTGCGCATTGAAGTCGCTGGCGTACAGAAAGCGCACATCGTTGCTGGCCACTACCGGCAGGCCGCGCACACCGGCTGCATGCAGCGCGAACTGGTTGAAGCGTTCCTCGCCCTCACGGCCGGTGCGGGTGAGTTCCAGATGCAGGCCATCGCCGAACACGCGTTGCCAGTCGGCCAGTTGCTGCTCGGCCAGATCGGCACGGCCTTCGCCGAACAGGCGCCCGGCCAGGCTCTCGCGCCCGGCCAGGGCGAACAGGTTGGCGTGGCCGCTCTGCAGCCATTCGGGGTGGATCGCCACGCCGCCTTCGGGGCGGTGGCCTTCCATCCAGGCGCGGGTGAGCAGCCGAGACAAGCTCAGGTAGCCTTCGCGGTCGCGGCACAGCAGGGTCATGCGCCACGGCGTCATGTCCGGGGTGGCGATCATCACGTCGGCGCCGGCGATCGGCTTGATACCCACGCCTTCGGCGGCCTTGTAGAACTTGACCAGCGCGAACAGGTTGTTGAGGTCGGTGACCGCCAGCGCGGGCATGTCGAGCTCGACCGCCCGGCTCAGCAGGTTGGCCTGCTTGGCCTTTTTCGGGTCAGCCTGATCCGGTTTCTCGGGCACACGGATGGTGGAATCCGCCAGCGAGAACTCGGTGTGGACGTGCAGATGGACGAAGCGGGAAGTGGACATGCGAGACCGGAATAATGCGGGGTCAGGGTAGCGAGCGTGGCCGGGCCGAACAAGGCTTGACAGCTTCGGTGTGGCGCCGCGGCCAGCTGCCACGGGGGCTGGGCGGTGTGGCCGATTCAGGCGTTGGCTAGCTGCGTGGAGTGCAGCGGTGGCGATTGCGCGGATCGGGGCCGTGCGGGGCTTCGCGTGCGGGACTCGATGCTAGAAGCCATGGTCGCACTGGCCGCATGCGCGCGAATGGATGGATGACGCCACTACCAGGCCAGGTCGGCCTGGGGGCGGTCGGTCAGTCGGCCAGCAGCAGGCCATCGGCCGGGG
The DNA here is from genome assembly GCF_014197275.1 of Xanthomonas sp. 3075. Taxonomy (GTDB): domain Bacteria; phylum Pseudomonadota; class Gammaproteobacteria; order Xanthomonadales; family Xanthomonadaceae; genus Xanthomonas; species Xanthomonas campestris_B. The sequence continues at coordinate 133,059 of NZ_JACIFI010000001.1, forward strand.
CCACGCAGGGCGCGTCCCACCGCGACTGCGACCCGTCGATTCCCAACGCACGCCGCACCGGCGCAAAGCTGCGGCGATGCTGCGGGCAGGGCCCATGGGTGCGCAGCGCGGCCAGATGCACCGGTGTGGCGTAGCCCTTGTGCTGGTCGAAGCGGTATTCGGGATGCTGCGCGTGCAGCGCATGCATCAGGCGGTCGCGGGTGACCTTGGCCACGATCGAGGCGGCCATGATCGCGCGGTCGAGCGCATCGCCGCCGATCAGCGCCTCGGCCGGGCAGGGCAGCCCCTTGGGCACGCGGTTGCCGTCGATGCGCGCAAACCCGGCCACGTGCGCCACCCCTTCCACCGCACGCCGCATACCCAGCATGGTCGCCTGGTAGATATTGATGCGGTCGATTTCCTCGCTGTCGATCAACACCACCGACCAGGCCAATGCCCGCTCGACGATGCGCGCATACAACTGCTCGCGGCGCTCGGCAGTCAGTTGCTTGGAATCGTCCAGCCCGTTGATGCGCGGCTTGCTCGGGTCGAACACCACCGCAGCCACCGCCACCGGCCCGGCGAGCGGCCCGCGGCCGGCTTCGTCGACGCCGGCGATGAGACGGGAATCGGGAATGGGGATTGGGGAATCGTGGAAGAGCGCGTCCTGCGTCGTCGGCACGACAACGGCAGCAGGGGAGATGGAGCGCTTCATGGGCCAGCTCCTGCCGATTCCCCATTCCCCACTCCCAATTCCGGCTGCATCAGCAGCCCGGCCACCGCATCGGCCGCGCGCGCGGAGGCATCGCGGCGCAGCTCGGCGTGCAGGGCGAGATAACGCGGTTGCAGGGCGGCAACCTTGTCCGGGTGCGTGAACCAGTCCAGCAGCGCAGCGGACAGCCGTTCCGGGGTGCAGTCGTCCTGCATCAGCTCCGGGGCCAGGTCGTCGTTGGCCAGGATGTTGGGCAGCGCGTAGCGGTTGACCTTGAGCAGGCCCAGCGTCTTGACGATGCGGTAGGTCAGCGGCGCGACCTTGTAGCCGACCACCATCGGGCGCTTGACCAGCATCGCCTCCAGCGTGGCGGTGCCGGAGGCCAGCAGCACCACGTCGGCGGCCAGCATCGCGGTGCGCGCCTGGCCGTCGAGCAGGTGCGTGCGCGCCGCCGGGAGCGACGAGCGCGATAGCTGTTCGGTCAACACCGGTTTGCAACCCGGGTTGGCTGCCGGCACCAGCACCTGCAGGTCGGGCAATTGCTGGGACACCAGCCAGGCGGCCTGAAAAAATGTATCGCCCAGCCGGCTGATTTCGCCATGTCGGCTGCCGGGCAGCACCGCCAGTACGGTGCTGGCGGCAGGCAGGCCCAGCGCGGCGCGCGCAGCGTCGCGGTCGGCCTGGTAGGCGATGTCGTCGGCCATCGGGTGGCCGACGAAACGCGCGTCGATGCCATGCCTGGCGTAGATCGGCGGTTCCATCGGAAACAGGCACAGCACCAGATCGGCGCTGGCAGCGATCTTTTCCGCCCGTTTCTCGCGCCACGCCCACACCGAGGGGCTGACGTAATGCACGGTGCGCACGCCACGCTGCTTGAGCCAGCGCTCGACCGAAAGATTGAAATCGGGTGCGTCGATGCCGATGAACACGTCCGGCTTCCATGCCAGCACACGCTCCCGGAATGCACGGCGCAGCTTCAATAGCCGCGGCAGGTGCTGCAGCACTTCGGTCAGCCCCATCACCGCCAGCTCGCTGGCATCGAACCAGGTCTGGCAGCCCGCATCGCGCATCGCATCGCCGCCGATGCCGACGAACTCGGCAGCCGGGTAGCGACGACGCAATTCGTCGATCAACCCCGCGCCCAGGATGTCGCCGGAGGCTTCGCCGGCGATCAGGGCGATGCATGGAGCGCGCTCGCGCGTGCTGGGAATCGAGAGTCGGGAATCGGGAATGGGCAATGCTGCCGACGGGCCGGCGGCAGGCGCGCCATCGTGCCGGTCTGCAGCGATTCCCGATTCCCGATTCCCGATTCCCGTCATCGCAACAACGGCCTTTCCGCCGCGTCGATGAACGCGAGCAGCCCGCGCACGTCCTCGCTGCTCTTGGCCTGTTCGGCCAGCTGCGCCTTGGCGTCGGCCAGCGGCAGGCCGGCGACGTACAGCGTGCGGTAGGCGCGCTTGATCGCGGCGATGCGCTCGGCATCGAAGCCGCGACGCTTCAGACCTTCGCTGTTGATGCCACGCGGGCGGCCGAGCGATTCGCTGCCGACCATGGTGAATGGCGGCACGTCGCCGTTGGTCAGCGCGCCCATGCCCAGGAAGGCGTGCGCGCCGATCCGGCAGAACTGATGCGCGCCGGCGAAGCCGCTGATGATCACGTAGTCGCCCACGGTGACGTGGCCGGCCAGCGTGGTGTTGTTGGAGAACACGCAGTGGTTGCCGACATGGCAGTCGTGCGCCACGTGGGTGTAGGCCAGCATCCAGTTGTCGTCGCCGACCACGGTGATGCCGCCGCCGCCGCCGGTGCCGCGATTGATGGTGACGAATTCGCGGATCACGTTGCCGTCGCCGATCACCAGTTCGGTGCGCTCGCCGGCGTATTTCTTGTCCTGCGGTTCGCCGCCGATCGCGGCGTGGCCGATGAAGCGGTTGTTGCGGCCGATCCGGGTCGGGCCGTGGATCGAGCAATGCGGCCCGACCTCGGTGCCCGCCCCGATCTGCACATCGGGGCCGATCAGCGTAAACGCACCCACGCGCACATCCTCGGCCAGCGTGGCCGATGGATCGATGACGGCGGTGGGATGGATCAAAGGTGTCGAATCACGCATCGTGTCTCACTCCGGGAGCGGGTGGTTACCTGGCGCCAGCGCACATCACCTCGGCACTGGCCACCACTTCGCCATCCACCTTGGCCTCGCCATAGAAGCATCCCACGTTGCGGATCAGGCGCTTCATCTGCACCTCCATGATCAGCACATCGCCTGGGATCACCTGCTTGTTGAAGCGGGCATTGTCCACCTTGACCATGTAGAACAGCTGGGACAACGCATCGCGGCCCAGGCCGAGTTGGGTCATCACGCCACCGACCTGCGCCAGCGCTTCGATGATCAACACGCCCGGCATCACCGGACGGCTCGGGAAATGGCCCTGGAAGAACGGCTCGTTGATGCTGACGTTCTTCTGCGCCACGATCCACTTGGTTTCCAGATCGAGTTCCAGCACTCGGTCGACCAGCAAAAACGGGTAACGGTGCGGGAGCAGCGTCTGGATCTGGCTGACGTCGATCGGCAGCTCGTAAACGGGGTGACTCATGCGTTCTCCTTGCCCACAGCCAGGATGCGCCTTGCGAGCGCATCGAGTTGTTTGAAGCGCGCGGCATTCTTGCGCCACGTGCGATTGTCGGTGAGAGGGGTGCCGGACGAATACTCGCCTGGCTCATGGATGGAATTGCGCACCACCGACTTGCCGGTGATCACGACCTTGTCGCAGATCTCCAGGTGGCCGACCACGCCGACGTGGCCGCCGAGCAGACAGTAACGGCCGATCTTGGCGCTGCCGGCAATGCCGGTGCAGCCGGCGATCGCGCTATGCGCACCGATATGGCAGTTGTGCGCGATCTGCACCAGGTTATCCACGCGCACGTCTTCTTCCAGCACGGTGTCTTCCAGCGCGCCGCGGTCGATGCAGGTGTTTGCGCCAATCTCGCAATCGTCGCCGATCACCACACCGCCCAGCTGCGGCACCTTGATCCAGTGGCCGGCATCCATCGCCAGGCCGAAGCCGTCGGCGCCGATCACTGCGCCGGGATGAATCCGCACGCGCTTGCCCAGGCGCACGCGGGTGACCAGGGTGACGCGGGCAAGCAGTTCGCAGCCGTCATCCACCACGCAGTCTTCGCCGATGATGCTGCCGGTACCGATCACGCAGCCCTCGCCCACGCGGCTGCGCGCACCGATGCTGACAAACGGGCCGACATGCGCGGTTGGCGAGACCTGTGCGCTGGGGTCGATCACCGCAGAAGGGTGGATGCCCGGTGCGCGCACCGGCGCCACATCGAACAAGGCCGCGATCTTGGCGAACGCGGTGTAGGGATCCTTGGCGACCAGTGCAGTCCCGCGTGCGTCCGGCGCATCGTCTGCGCGCAAGACCACCACCGCTGCCTGGGTCTGGCTCAACTGTGCCCGATAACGCGGATTGGACAGAAAGCTGAGTTGTCCTGCGCCGGCATGCGCCAGGGTGGCGACGCCATCGACTTCGATGGCGCCATCGCCGACGACGGTCAACCCAAATTGTTCGGCAATCGCACTGGCGGTCAAGCGCATCAGGGTGAACCTCGTGTAAACAGTAAGTGGCTGGTTTTACAAGGAAACTTGGTCGAAAGGTGGCCCAGCAGGCAGGTGTATCTGTTGTCGGGCCGCAACCGTGCGGTCAACTGCAGGGACAAGCATATGAAACCTGGCCTCCCCCTGTTCGGTAACGGACTCCTGCGTGACGCGGTCGCCAGTGCATGGACCGGCGATGTCGCAGAACAGCGCGCCCGCGTTCAGGGCTTCTGGGACTAGCCGCTTCAGTGTGTGGACGCATCCGACTGCGGCGCCGTGGCCACCTGTCTGGGCGATGTCTGCAACACCTGCTTGCAAGTCCGGTCTCCAGACGCGGCGGTTTCAACAAACGATGGCGGCCCGAGTCATCGGGCCGCCATCGTCTTGCCTGCGTCTTTTAGAACTGGCCGCCGAAGGTGAACTGCAGACGCTCGATCTCGTCGTTGTCTTCCTTCTTCAGCGGGAACGCGTAGCTGATCGAAATGGGGCCGACCGGTGCGCGCCACAACAACGCCACGCCGGTGGAGGCGCGCAGTTCGTTGGTCTTGAAGTTGTCCACGCCGTTGAAGACGTTACCGAAGTCGACGAATGCCGACACGCGTGCCGACGGGCTGTCGAACAGCTTCGGGAAGTACATTTCCACCGAACCGACGGTCTTGAACGAGCCGCCCAATGGCTGGCCGCGCGAGTAATTTACCGTTCGCTCCGAGCGTGGACCCAGCGTGTTGTCTTCGAAGCCGCGCACCGAGTTGGTACCACCAGCGTAGAAGTTCTCGTAGAACGGCAGGCCGGTGGCGCTGATGGTACGGGTCGAGCCGTCCGGATTGGTCAACACACGCGTACTGTCATTGCCGTAACTGTCGCCGTAACCCAACTCGAAGCGTGTGTTCAACACGATCGCGGGGATGATCGGCCAGTAGTTGGAGATCTGGTAGTTGAGCTTGTAGTACTCGACCGTTGAGCCGGGCAGGGTAGCCTCCAGGCCGACGCGCTGGTACATGCCGCGGGTGGGCATGAAGAAGTCGTTGCGGGTGTCACGCGCCCAGCCCAGCTCGCTACGCCAGGCATGGAAGGTGCGCGTACCGACTGCATCGATGTAGTCGATGATCGCCTGCGGGGTCTGGTTCGGGAACGTATTGATCTGATTGCTGTCGATGCCGATCATCGCCGAAACAGTATCGTTTTCGGTGATCGGCACGCCAAACACCACCTGCGCCGAGCCGTTCTTGCTGTTGTACTGGGCGGTATTGAAGTCCGAGTAGTCCAAGGCACGCCAGGACAGGTTGTAACCCAGCGACACACCGTCGTCGGTAAAGAACGGGTTGGTGTAGGAGAACGCATAGCGCTGCTGATAGCTGCTGCGCGAGGCTTCCACCGCCACCCGGTTACCGCCGCCCAGGAAGTTGTTCTGCGACAGCTGCACCGAGGTGGTCACACCGAAGCTCTGCGAGTACCCCAGGCCGAACACGAAGCTGCCCGAGGTGGTCTCCTTGACGTTGTAGACCACGTCGACCTGGTCGTTGCTGCCGGGCACCTGCGGCGTTTCCACATCCACGCTCTCGAAGTAGCCCAGGCGCTGCAGACGGATCTTGGAACGGTCGATCGCGGCCTGCGAGTACCAGGTGTTCTCGAACTGGCGCATTTCGCGGCGCAGCACTTCGTCGGAGGTGCGGCTGTTGCCCTTGTACAGGATGCGGCGCACGGTCACGCGCGGGCCGGGCACCACCTGCAGATTGACCGCAACGGTGCGGTCCTCGCGGTTCGGGGTCGGGATCGGGTTGACCTTGGCGAACGCGTAGCCGACGTTGCTCAACGTATTGGTGATCGCATCGGAGGTGTATTCCAGCAGCGCACGCGAGAAGATGTCGCCGGCCTTGGGAATGACCAGGCGCTCGATGTCTGCCTGCGGCAGCACGGTGTCGCCGGTGACCTTGATCTCGGAAATCTTGTACTGCTCGCCTTCGGTGACGCCGGCGCTGACGAACATGTCGCGCTTGTCGGGGCTGATCGACACCTGGGTGGAGTCGATGCTGAAGTCCACGTAGCCGCGGTCCAGGTACCAGGAGTTGAGCTTCTCCAGGTCGCCGGACATCTTTTCCTTGGAGTACTGGTCGTCGCGGCGATACCACGAGGCCCAGTTGTGCTCCTTGGATTCCCAGTTCTCCAGGATGTCTTCGTTGGCGAACTTCTCGGTGCCGATCAGGTTGACGTGGCGGATCTTGGCCGCCTTGCCTTCCTTGATTGCGATGGCCACGTCCACGCGGTTGCGGTCCAGCGGGCTCACCGTCGGGGTGATCTCGACGTTGTACTTGCCGCGGTTGTTGTACTGACGGGTCAGCTCCTGGGTGACGCGGTCCAGGCTAAGGCGGTCGAAGGTGCCGCCCTCGGTCAGGCCGATGTCGCCCAGGCCCTTGAGCAGCTCTTCGGACTTGATGTCCTTGTTGCCGGTCACGGTGAGCTTGTTGATCGCCGGGCGCTCCTTGACCGTGATGACCAGGATGTTGCCCTGGCGGTCCAGCTGCACGTCCTCGAAGAAGCCAGTGCGGTATAGCGCACGGATCGAGTCGGCGACCTTGGCGTCGTCCACGGTGTCGCCGCGGTTCACCGGCAGATAGGTGAAGACGGTGCCGGAGGCAATGCGCTGCAGGCCGTCGACGCGGATGTCGCTGGCGACGAACGGCTCGGCGGCCAGGGCAACGGCTGGCAGGCTGAGGCCGGCAGCAAGAGCGAGGGCAAGCAGGCGGCGAGTGGGAAGACGCGTCATGTCACATCCGGTTGGAGTCGATTTCAGGTGTTGCTGGATGCCGACGTTTGACGACGACAACAGGCGGAAAGAGTGGAGCAGCTTCATCGTGGGACCAGGCCGAGGATGTCGTTGTAGAACGCCAGTCCCATCAGCCCGGCCAGGACCGCCAGACCGACATATTGACCGGCAATCATTGCCCGTTCGCTGATCGGGCTGCCCTTGACCAACTCGATAAGGTAATACAGCAGGTGCCCACCGTCCAAGATTGGAATGGGCATCAGGTTGATGATCGCCAGGCTGAGCGACACCAGGCCCAGAAAATACAGGAACCAGTCGAGCCCGCGTTCGGCCGAGGCGTTAGCGGCGCGGGCGATCGTGACCGGGCCGGAGATGTTCTTGACCGAGGCCTGGCCGGTCAGCATGCGTTTCATCATGCCCAGCGAGTCGGCGGTCATCCGGCCGGTTTCGCGGATCGCAGCGGGGACCGCCGCAAAGATGCCGTACTGCTGGCGGCTGTCATATTCCGGCGCTGGCGCGGCCGCCGGGCGCACGCCAAGCATCCATTGGCCCTGCGGCGACTTGCGTGGTGCGATTTCCAGCGCCAGCCGGTCTTCGCCGCGTGCCACCTCGATCATGCCCGGCCCGCCATGCGCGCCCAGCGCCTGCACCTGCGGAATGATGTCCTCGGCCGAGCGGATCGGCTGGCCATCGATGGCCACAATGCGGTCGCCGGGCTTGATCAGGCCATCGGCGACCGAGCCGGGCACCACCTTGTCGATCACCGGCGGCTGCAGCATGAACTGCCAGCCGATGCCGGCCAGCTTGGCCACGCGGCGCTCGTCGAAGCCAGCCGGCAGCTGCGACAGGCGCAGGGTGTGCTCGCTGTTGCCGGCGCCCTCGGATGCGGTCAGCACGCGGATGTCGCGCTTGTCCATGGCAGCGGCGGTGAGCTGCATGCTGGCATCGCTCCAGCTGACCACGCTGCGGTCGTCGATGCGCACGATGCGCTCGCCCGGCGTCAGCCCGGCGGCGGCGGCCAGGCCGTCGGCGCGGCCGATGGTGGCCGAATAATCCTGCTTGCCGACCACGAACATCGCCCACAGCATGGCCATGCACAGCAGCAGGTTGGCGATCGGGCCGGCAGCGACGATGGCGATGCGTTGCCACACCGTCTTGCGATTGAAGGCCTGGTCCTGCTCGGCCGGGTGGACATCGCCTTCGCGCTCGTCGAGCATCTTGACGTAGCCGCCGAGCGGAATCGCCGCGATCACGAACTCGGTGCCGTGGCGGTCGCGGCGCATCCACAACGGTTTGCCGAAGCCGATCGAGAAGCGCAGCACCTTGACGCCGCAGCGGCGCGCGACCCAGAAGTGCCCGAATTCGTGAAATGTCACCAACACGCCCAGGCTGACGATCATCCACCAGACCGAACCGATGAAATCACCCATGGATGCAACTCGGTTGCGTAAATCGATCAGGCATGAAGGCTGTGATGGGCGAGGGCGCGTTCGGTGATCTGCCGCGCTTGCGCGTCGGCAAAAAGCAGGGCGTCGAGGGTGTCGGCATTGTGCCGTGGAAGCGTTGTCAGTGTGTGTTCGACCAACGCGGAGATCGCTAGGAAACCCACTTGGCCCTGAAGAAACGCTGAAACAGCCACTTCGTTGGCCGCGTTCAGGATCGCCGGCGCAGTGCCGCCTGCGCGCAATGCCTCCCAGGCCAGGCGCAGACAGGGGAATGCGTCGGTGTCCGGCGCCTCGAAATCCAGCCGTCCCTGGGTCAGCAGGTCCAGCCCGGCGACGCCGGATTCGATCCGCTCCGGCCACGCCAGGCCAACCGCCAGCGTGGTGCGCATGTCCGGCAGGCCAAGCTGTGCCAGGGTGGAGCCGTCGACGAATTCGACCAGCGAGTGCACCAGGCTCTGCGGGTGCACCACGACATCGATCTGGGCGCCGGGCAGGCCGAACAGATGATGCGCTTCGATGACTTCCAGGCCCTTGTTCATCAAGGTTGCCGAATCCACCGAGATCTTCGGTCCCATCGACCACTTGGGATGGGCAACGGCTTGTGCGGGGGTCACTGCGCCGAGCGCAGCGCGATTCCAGCCACGAAACGGGCCGCCGGAGGCCGTCAGCACCACCCGCCGCACGCCGCGGCTGGCGTCGCAGGAGCGCAGGCACTGGAAGATGGCGCTGTGCTCGCTGTCGATCGGGATGATGTCCGCCCCGCCGGCTGCCGCGGTGCGGGTCAGCAGCTCGCCGGCCAGCACCAGCGATTCCTTGTTGGCCAGCAGCAGGCGCTTGCCGGCGCGGGCGGCGGCCAGGGTCGAGGGCAGGCCGGCTGCACCGACAATGGCGGCAACCACGGTGTCGCAGGCATCGCTGGCGGCCAGGGCGTCCAGCGCGGCGCTGCCGGCATGCGCCTGCGTGGCCAATCCTGCCGCGCGCAGGCCATCGCGCAGCGCCGGATACAGCGATTCGTCCGCGATCACCGCGTGCGCAGGGCGATGCGTGGCGCATAGCGCCAGCAGCTCGTCGACCTTGCTGCCAGCCGACAGCACGCTGGCGCGCAGCCGCTGCGGATGACGGGCGATCACATCCAGGGCCGATGCACCGATCGAGCCGGTGGCGCCGAACACGGCGACCTGACGGGGCGAGGAAGCAGCCATGCTCAGAATCCGAGAATTTCCTTGCCGAGTGCGAACACCGGCAGCGCGGCGAGCACGCCGTCGATCCGATCCAGGACGCCGCCGTGGCCGGGAATCACCGTGCCCGAGTCCTTGGCGCCGGCGTGGCGCTTGAGCAGGCTCTCGAACAGGTCGCCCAGCACCGAGGCCAGCACCGCCACCGCCGCGACCAGGATCAACTGCGGCACGTGCGCCAGCGTCAACCCGGCCAGCCAGCCGAACGCGCAGGCCACCGCGATACCGGCAACCATGCCGCCGAGCAGGCCTTCGATGGTCTTGTTGGGGCTGACCCGCGGCGCCAGCTTGTGCTTGCCGAACGCGCGGCCGGCGAAATAGGCACCCGAATCGGCCGCCCAGACCGTGGTCAGCGCGGTCAGTAGCCACAGGTTGCCCTTGTCCGGGCTGGCGTGCAGCAGCACCAGCGCGGCCCAGGCCGGCAGCACCGCCAGCGTGCCGGCGGCGAGCTTGAGTGCGCGTGCCTGGCCGTTGCCGTGATCGGCGCCGAAGGTGAAAAAGCGCAGCCACAGCAGCGCCAGCAACCACCACGCCACGCCCACCAATGCCGAAATCTGGAACAGCACCATGGAGCCGGCCGAGGCCCACACCATCAGCACCATCAGCAGCAGATTGAGCATCAGCAGCACGGTGCGCGGCAGGCTGTCGTCGATGCCGGAGAGCTTGAGCCACTCCCACAGGCCGGTCAGGAACAGGATCGCCGCCAGCGCCGCCAGCCATTGGGTCGGCAGCAGCACGATCGCGCAGATGGCGAGCGGCGCCATGATCAGCGCGGCAATCACGCGGGTCTTGGTCATGCGGAGGAGCTCTCCGTCGCCTTGTCGGCGATCTGGGCGCTGGTCAGGCCGAAGCGGCGTTCACGCCCGGCGTAGTCATCCAGCGCCTGCTGCAGCACGCCGGCATCGAACTCCGGCCACAGGGTTTCGGTGAACCATAGCTCGGTGTAGGCCAGCTGCCACAGCAGGAAATTGCTGATGCGGGTGTCGCCACCGGTGCGGATGAACAGGTCCGGCGCCGGCAGGTCGGCCAGGGCGACGCGGCTGGCCAGCAGCGCTTCGTCGATCTGCTGCGGTTGCAGGCGGCCGGCCGCCACTTCCTCGGCCAGCGCACGCGCGGCCAGCGCGATGTCCTGGCGGCCGCCGTAGCTGGCGGCAATGCTCAGCACCAGCCGCGAGTTGATGGCGGTGGCGCGTTCGGCAGCGGCCATGCGCTCGCGCAACGGCGCAGCAAAGCGGCTGCGATCGCCGATGAAGCGCACTTGCACGCCACGCCGCTGCAGCTCGCCGACCTCACGATCGAGCGCGTGCAGGAACAGCTTCATCAGCGCATCGACTTCCTCCTGCGGGCGCCCCCAGTTTTCACTGGAAAACGCAAACAGGGTCAGCGCCGACACGCCTTTTTCCAGGCAGAAATCGATGGTGCGATTGACCGCGCGCGCGCCGGCGCGATGGCCGATCATGCGCGGACGGCGCCGACGCTGCGCCCAACGCCCATTGCCATCCATGATGATGGCGATGTGGCGCGGGATCGCGTCGGTAGAAGGGACTGGATGCATGGCAGGGGATGCCACGATCAGACCGTCATCAGTTCCTGTTCCTTGCCCTTGACGACTTCATCCACGTCCTTGATCGCCTTGTCGGTGAGCTTCTGGATGTCGTCTTCGGCGCTGCGCGCTTCGTCCTCGGTGACCGCCTTGTCCTTGAGCAGATCCTTGACCTGCTGGTTGGCGTCGCGACGGATGTTGCGGATGGCCACCTTGCTGTCCTCGCCCTCGCCATGCACGGACTTGCTGAGCTCCTTGCGGCGCTCCTCGGTCAGCGGCGGCAGGTTCAGACGGATCACGGTGCCGACCACGGTCGGGGTCAGGCCCAGATCCGAGGCGTAGATCGCCTTCTCGACGTCCTTGATCATGCCCTTGTCGAACAGGCTGATGACCAGCGAGCGGCCTTCGGAGACGCTGATGCTGGCGACCTGGTTGAGGGGGGTGTCGGTGCCGTAGGCCTTGACCTTGATGCCGTCCAGCAGCGCCGGGGAGGCGCGCCCGGTGCGCACGGTGGTCAGGGAATGGCGCAGAGCATCGATGCTCTTGGTCATGCGCGTGAGCGCGTCTTGTTTGATCTGGTTGAGCATCGCCGGAATCCGTGTGGAGCTGAATCCGGGGATTATAGCCGGGACTGGGGTTTCGGGACTCGCCGGCCGGCAGGTGCCTGCGCAGCCGGTTCACCTGATGGCGCCGCGTCACGCCCGGCACCGCCATCGATCAGGCATCAGCGCAGTGCCTGGCACTGTGCTTTTGCGATTCCCGATTCCCGATTCCCGACGCTCAGCTCCGGCCCTGCACCAGGGTGCCGATCTGCTCGCCGTGCAGGATGCGCAACAGCACGCCCGGTTCGCTCATGCCGAAGATGCGCAGCGGCAGGTCGCTGTCGCGCGCCAGTGCGAACGCGGCCGTATCCATCACTTCCAGGCCCTGCATGATGACTTCGTCGTAGGTCAGGCTGTCGTAGCGCACCGCATCGGTGTGCTTCTTCGGGTCCTTGTCGTAGACGCCATCGACCTTGGTGGCCTTGAGCAACAGGTCGGCGCCGATCTCGATCGCGCGCAATGCCGCGCCCGAATCGGTGGTGAAGAACGGATTGCCGGTGCCGGCGGCGAAGATCGCGATGCGGCCTTTTTCCAGGTGACGGATCGCGCGACGGCGGATGAAGTCTTCGCACACGTCGTTGATCTTGATCGCGCTCATCACGCGCACCTTGGCGCCGAGCTTTTCCAGCGCGTCCTGCATCGCCAGCGCGTTGATCACCGTGGCCAGCATGCCCATATGGTCGCCGGTGACGCGGTCCATGCCGCTGGCGGCCAGACCGGCGCCGCGGAAGATGTTGCCGCCGCCGATGACCAGTGCAACCTGCGCGCCGGCCTGCTGCGCTTCGATCACTTCGTGGGCGAGACGATTGATGACCTTGGGATCGATGCCGTAATCCCCGTCTCCCATCAGCGCCTCCCCGGAAAGTTTGAGAAGAATGCGGCGATAGGAAAGTTCAGACATGGGAGACCTCGGGGGTGGGGGATCGGCAAACGCCGGCAATTCTAGCGGAAGCCTGTCACCGGGCGTGGTAAAAATTCCTTTGTGGCACCGTGGCGATGCCCTGCTCAGTGCGCGCGCGGGTTGGGCGGTGTCGGCACATCGGTCGCATCGTAGGCGGTGACGCGGTTGCGACCGCGATGCTTGGAACGATAGAGCGTGCTGTCGGCCGCCTGCAGCAGATGTTCGATGCTTTCGAACTGGCGGTCGCCACCGCCATGGGTGGCAAGCCCGGCCGAAAACGTGATGTGCAGTGGGCCGCCCTGCACCTGTGCCATCGGCGTGCGCACGGTCTCGGCCAGGATGCGTTCGATTACCATCAGCGCCGCGTCGGCGGTGGTGTTGGGCAGGATCACCAGAAACTCTTCGCCGCCGTAGCGTGCCACCAGGTCGCTGCTGCGCACCATGCGCTGCAGCGTCTGCGCGAAGTTGCGCAGCACCTCGTCGCCGATCAGGTGGCCATACGTATCGTTGACCTGCTTGAAGTCATCCAGGTCGATGAAGGCGATCGACAACGGCCAGCCCTGGCGCGATGCCAGCTCGAACTCGTGCTCGAGCGCAGTGCCGAGCTGATGCCGATTGAACACGCCGGTCAGCGCATCGCGGCTGGCCTGTTCGGCCAGATGGCGCATGCGGTTTTCCGATTCGTCGGCTTGCCGACGCGCTTCGGCAACCTCCTGTAGTTCGCGCAGGCTGCGCAGCATCGCCAGTTCGTGCGCCTGCTCGAAGATCATCTGGATGTGCTCGGGCTGCGGCACGCGGATGTCGAACAACGCTTCCAGTTCGGGCAACGATTCGGTGATGCGTTCGATCACCTTCTCGAAGCGTTCGGCATCCAGCTTCAGCACTTTCTGGGCCTGCTGCTGCGCCTGTTCGGTGGCGCTGACCGTACTGGCCGACAGCCAGATGTCGGCCAATTGCCCCGATAGCGCGACGCAGGCCATGAACGGCTCCAGGCTGGCCGGATCGTCTTCGCTCTGTGCAATGGCGTTTTGCAGATACGACGGCAACTGCCATTGATGCGCGAGCCAGGCGCCGACCTCGGCGTGGGTGGCGCCCAGATGCGTGCGCTCGGTGTCCAGCAGGGCAGCGTTGTCGAGCGCGCCTTCCAGCAGCGGTGCGTACACCTCGGGTGCGCCCTGCAGCAAGGCCAGCTTGCCGATGTCCTGCAGCAGCCCGGCCAGCATCAATTCTTCGGGCTTGCGAATGCCATAGGCCTGTCCCAGCACGCGGCTGGCCATGGCGCAAAGGCCGGCGCGGCGCCACACGCGCTCATGCAGCGGGTGCGCGGCGAAGGTGCTGCGCACGCCATGCACCATCGAAAATCCCAATGCCAGGCTCAAGGTCGCGTTGAGGCCGAGCATGCTCAACGCCTGGCCCAGGTTGTCGATGCAGCGGCGGCTGGCATAGAGCGGCGAGTTGGCCACCCGCAGCATGCGCGCGCTCAAGGCCATGTCCAGGGCGATGACCTTGGCCGTGGTGGTCATGTCCACGTCGACGTCTTGCGCCAGTTCGATGATGCGCAAGGCAACGCCGGGGGGAGACGGCAGGTTGCGGCAGTAGTGCAGGGCGGCCTGAAGGTCTGGTTGCATAAGTCGTCGCCGTCGGTTGTTGCAAGCATACAGCCGCGTTCGCCAAAGTGGCGCTGCGCGTGCGACCTGCGGTGTGCTTGCAGTGTGGGAAGCAAAACGCAAAAAAGCCGCGGCATGCCGCGGCTTTTTATCAGCGCTTGCGAAGTCCTCGCTTGCGACTGATCAGGCCAGACCGGCCTGCTTCATCACTTCGGCGGCGTAGTCTTCCACCACCTTTTCGATGCCTTCGCCAACGGCCAGACGCTGGAAGCCGATCACTTCGGCACCGGCAGCCTTGACGGCCTGCTCGACGGTCTGATCGGTGTTGAGCACGTACGGCTGGCCGTACAGCGTCACCTCGTTGATGATCTTGCTGATCTTGCCGCTGATGATCTTTTCCAGGATCTCGGCCGGCTTGGACTTGTCCTTTTCGGACATCTTGGCCAGTTCGATTTCCTTTTCCTTGGCAACGAACTCGGCCGGGACGTCGGATGCCTTGACGTGCGGCGGGTTCATCGCCGCGATGTGCATGGCGATGCCGCGCGCCAGCTCGATGTCGCCGCCCTTCAGCTCGACCAGCACGCCGATACGACCGCCGTGCACATAGGCCGCGACGTTGTTGGCGCTGTCGACACGCACCAGGCGACGCACCTGCAGGTTCTCGCCGACCTTGGCGATGACGGCTGCGCGGCGTTCTTCGATGGTCTCGCCGCTGTCGAGCTTGACGCTCTTGAGCGCTTCGGCGTCGGCGACGCCCGAGTTCAGCGCGGCGGTGGCCACGGTCTCGGTGAAGGCCAGGAAGTTCTCGTCCTTGGCGACGAAGTCGGTCTCGGAGTTGACTTCGACCAGCACGGCCTTGCCACCGGCCTGTGCGGTGGCGATGCGGCCTTCGGCGGCAACGCGGTCGGCTTTCTTGTCGGCCTTGGCCAGGCCCGACTTGCGCAGCCATTCGGCCGCGGCGTCGATGTCGCCTGCGTTTTCGACGAGTGCCTTCTTGCACTCCATCATGCCGGCGCCGGTGCGCTCGCGCAGTTCCTTGACCAGGGAAGCAGTGATTTCCATGGAATTACCTCATATGGACGAATGCGTGCGGCGGGGATGTTCCGCCAATGGGGAGACGGCGCAGCCGGCCGCCCCCGTAAATAGTCAGTGGCCTCGGCGACGGGGCGCGATGGACCCGTCGGGGCTGTGGCCGCACAGCATGGTGCGGCCACATTGCATGCCGATTACTCGGCAGCGGGGGTGGCAGCCGGAGCCTCAGCCTTCTTCTCGGCCTTCTTGGCCGGGGCGCGACGGCCCTTGCCTTCATCGGCGGACTCGGCCGAGAACTCTTCCTCACGCACCGATGCGGAGTTCGGCGCAGCAGCCTTGCCTTCCAGCACGGCGTCGGCAGCGGCACGTGCGTACAGCTGCACGGCGCGGATGGCGTCGTCGTTACCCGGGATGGCGTAGTCGACCAGGGCCGGATCGTAGTTGGTATCGACCACCGCGATCACCGGGATGCCGAGCTTCTTGGCTTCCTTGATGGCGATGTCTTCATGGCCGATATCGATCACGAAGATCGCGTCGGGCAGACGGTTCATTTCCTTGATGCCGCCCAGCGACGCATCCAGCTTTTCGCGCTCGCGACGCAGGCCCAGCACTTCGT
The DNA here is from genome assembly GCF_014197275.1 of Xanthomonas sp. 3075. GTDB lineage: Bacteria > Pseudomonadota > Gammaproteobacteria > Xanthomonadales > Xanthomonadaceae > Xanthomonas > Xanthomonas campestris_B. The sequence continues at coordinate 149,096 of NZ_JACIFI010000001.1, forward strand.
GCTTGACCAGCTTTTCGAAGGTGCCATCGGTTTCGGCCGATTCCAGTTCCTTCAGGCGGGCGACCGACTGCTTGACGGTACGGAAGTTGGTCAGCGTGCCGCCCAGCCAGCGCTGGGTCATGAACGGCATGCCGCAACGTTCGGCTTCTTCCTTGATCGACTCGCGCGCGCTGCGCTTGGTGCCCAGGAAGAGGATGGTGCCGCGCTTCTGTGCGATCGAGGACAGGAAGTTCATCGCATCGTTGAAGAGCGGAACGGTCTTCTCGAGGTTGATGATGTGGATCTTGCCGCGCGCGCCGAAGATGTAAGGCGCCATCTTGGGGTGCCAGTAACGGCACTGGTGGCCGAAATGGACGCCGGCTTCCAGCATCTGACGCATGGTGACTTGGGGCATTGAAGTAACTCCGTAAGAGCGGAATCGCCGTGCGCGGCTTGTTGTCGAAAAGTCCGCACATGGATGTGCGGGCTGTTGCGAGGGACTCGCATCAAAACGCACAAGATTCCGGGGTTGGGCTTCCCTGTTGCCTCCGTGACGAACCCCTTGTGGGGGCACCCCGGCACGGATGGCGGCGACAGGTGTGAATTCGTCGATGACGTCCGACGTGGACGGCGCGATGCGCGAAAGACGCAAAACAGCCGACGGAGTATAGCCGGCGGGGCAGTCCGGTGCAATCGTTTCAATGCCGGCGTCCGCCAGGCCTTCAGGCCTGTGAATCGGGAATCGGGAGTCGGGAGTCGCAAGAGCTTGGCCGTCCTGACGCCCCGGACGCAGTCGGCGGCGCCGATGCGCCTGCCGATTTCCCACTCCCGATTCCCGATTCCTAGGGCTGCAGCGCCAGCGTGGTCTCGATATCGCTGTTGACGCGTGCCACGAAACGGCCCTGGCCGACGGTCAGGTTGGCCGGCAATGCCCACTGGCGGGTCTGGCCGGGCAGGACGTAGCCGGCCAGGTTGTCGCCAATGCTGCGGCGGGTGCCGCCGGCATCGATGTAGGCCAGGTCGGCCAGGCGTGCGTGGTGAGGTCCGGCGTTATGCACGTTCAAGACAAGACCGGCGCCATCGGCCGACAGGGTTGCCCGCAGGGCCGGGTGCGCATCGCCCGGCGCGCTGGGCAGGACGAACACCGGGGTGGAATACCGCAACAGTTCGGTGTCGCCTTCCGAGGCATGCTGGGTCACCACCAGCCGGTAGCTGTCTTCGGTCTGTTCCGGACTTGGGCCCAGACGGATCACTCGCAACAACTGCCGCCCTTGCGGCGGGATTTCGAAATGGGTGGGACTGACGGTGGCGCCTTTGGCGGGCTCAAGCAGTTCACGGTCGCCGTCCTGGCTCCAGCGGTAGAGCTTGGCTTCGGCGTGCCACGGCACTGTGGCCTGGTTGTACAGCCAGACGGCAGTCTGGTCGCTGTCGGCGGGAATATGCGCGGTGGTGGGGGCAATCGCGATTTCGGCAGCGGCGACGCTGCCATTCGGTGCCAGGCAGGCCATTGCGAGCGCGAGCCAGCAGCCAAGCAGGCGGGGCGTGGTCATGGTCAGAACGCAATGGTGGTCATGCGTGCCGCACTGGCGGGCGCTGGCCCGGCGAGTGCGCTGGCGTCCTGGCCGGTGCTGGTGGGGGCTTCGGTGGCGCGTGCGGGCTGGGCGATCGCCATCGGCGTGCCCCTGGAGCAGCTGGCGCGTGGCGGAGTGGTGCGCAGCTCGCACCCGCTGAGCAGGCGTAAGCCGATATGCAGGGTGGAATTCTCCGGGCCAAGGCTGGCAGCCGCGCTGGCCGCCGTCGCGGTGAGGACGAGCGCAACCAGGGTCAGACTTCTAAAGACGGTGACCAGTGTCATGGAGGCAATCGTTTGCATTGGAGACGTAACAAATAGCGACGTTCCCAAAGCGAACTTTATTAACTGTCAGTAAGTGATGGAGACGGTCACCGTGTCGTTGTAGGCCCCTGCGATGGGCAATTGCGCGCCTGCCGCGCGCCCGTAGACGGTGACCGTCTGGGTCGCGCCGTTGCCGGTGCCGGCGAGCGTGTCCACGCCGATCGTGGTGCCCCAGAGGTTGGCGCGACCGGCATCCCGGTAGAGTTGGTAGGCGACATAGTTGGCGCTGGAGGCGTGGCGCATGCGTCGGGTGCCGCCGCTGGCGTTGACGCCGTTGTCCAGGCCGATGTTCCAGGCGGTGCGGTTGGTGCAGGCCAGGCTGATGGTGGAGGTGCGGTCGATGGCGGTGTTGATGCTGCCGGCGATGCTGCCGAAATCCAGGTCGGTGGTGACATAGGTGTTGCAGCGTGCCGGCACGTTGGCCGAGGCGGTGAACGGGAACGCGTTGCTGGCGGTCTTGCTGCCGCTGCCACCGGCCGTACAACTGCCCGGCGCCGGTGGGACGCCGATGACGCTCTCGTTGTAGGAATAGCGCAGCACCGTGTCGGCCCCGCCGAACGTGCTGGTGTGGTTGCCGATCGACAGGATCTGATTGGTCGGAATGCGCCCGTACAGCGTGACGCTGGTGGTTTGCGAGCCGCCGGTGACCACCGGGACACCGTACGACAGCGTCAACAGAACCGGCGAGGGGGTGGTCGATGCGGTGGCGCCCCAGACCTGGGTGCGTGAGGCATCCCTGTAGATCTGGAAGTCCAGGCTGTCGCTGGTGGAGTTGCGCATGCGGCGCGGTGCATACAGGCCGCCGCTGGCGCTACCGGGCCCCAGGTCCAGGCACAGGCTCACCTGTGCGTAGCCCAGGACACTGAGCGCGGCGGTCGCACAGGAGACGCTGAGCGTTGCCACCGCATCGGTGGTGCCATTGGCGGCGACATTGCCGAACGCCAGCGCCGTGCCCAGGGTGGCCGTGCAGGTAGTGTCGGCCCGGGCCGCCTGGCTGGGTGCAAGCCACAGCGTGGCGATGGTCAGCGCCAGCAGCAGGCGCCAGGGTGCGTGCCTGGTCATGGCGTCTTCTGCTCACCCAGGCACGGCAGCGGACCGACGCGCGGAATCCCGCCGGGATTGGAGGGGTAGGCGAACTGCGCGGTGCAGCGCCCGTTCGGCGACTCGACCAGGATGCGGTTGTCGTGCTGCAGGTTGTCCAGATAGGTTTCGCCGTCGTAGCCGACCACCACGCGCTCGGCGTCGCCCTCGCGCTGCACCACGCTGCCGACCGGCAATGGCACGCCTTGCGCGTCGTGCAGCACGATGATCGCCGCGCGCACGCGGGTGATGCCGAAACGCACCGCCACCCCGGACTGCTGGCGCGGGGTGACGGCGGTATCGACGCGGTCCACGCGCAGATCTGCCGGCAGGTTCAAGGTGTCGATGGACAATTGATTGCGTTGCCACGATTGCAGCGGTGTCACCAGCAGCATGCCACGTGCGTCGGTGACGCCGATCAGGCGATTCTCCAGCCGTACCGGAATGCCGGCCTGGCCGTCGGTGGAGACCACCGCAAACGCATCCTGGATATCGCGCGCGGCAAAGCCGCGACCGTTCATCCACACCAGGCTGCCACTGGCGCTGGCATAGCCGAAGCTGTCGCCGTCCTGATTGGCCGCGCCGAGGTTGTAGCGGCCGATCCGATTCAACCAGCCCAGTTCGGCCAGCCCGCCGTTGGCATCGTCGCCGGCACGTCCCTGCACGCGCCAGCCGAGGCCGCCCAGGTCGCCGTCGCCGGGCAACGGCTGGCTGACGTCGGCGACGAATCCGGTGCGGTTGCCGTTGCGCTGCATCGATGCACTGGCCTGGCGCAACTCGCCGAAGGTGGTCGACAGCGACAGGTACAGGCTGCGATCGCTGCGGATGTCCAGATTTTGATTGCCGGACAGGTTGGCGGCCCAGTTGCGCCCGAAACTGCGCGACCAGAACAGGCTGGCGTAGCGCGAGGTGTCGCCCTGCGGATAACTCAGCCGCACGTAGCTGGTGCCCAGCGAGCCGATCGGATTGACGTTGACGCCGAATACCGCGCGGTCGCTGATGCGTGCCGGCAACGCGCCTTGCAGCGCACCCAGGTCGCGGTAGTCGCCGTGGGTGCGCTGGGTGCCTAGGTTGAAGTTGAAACGACGGTTGTTCCAGGCAAAGCCCAGCACATACTGGCCGCCGCGCAGCGCGTCCATCTGGCTATGCGCATAAGCGGCATTGACGACGCCGCCGCGCCCCAGCAGCCACACGCCGCCGGCGCCGGCATTGACCACGCCACCGCCGGCTTCGGCATGCGCTTCGATGGTGACGTCCTCGCGCAGTCCCTTGCGCAAGGTGGCGCTGGCCACGGTGCGCGATTCGTAAGAAAACGAACGCACGCCGTAGTCCTGGCGCAGATGGCCAATGCCGGCCGACCACTCGGAAATGCCGCGCGCCAGCAACTGCGGCGTGCCGTAGAACGCAAAATCCAGCCGACGCACCTGGCCGAAGGCATCGGTCACCACGATCTGCGCCTGGCCGGTGCCGCTGATGCCTGGTTGCGCGGCCAGTTGGAACGGGCCGGCCGGCACCTGGCCGCTGTACTGGCGCAATCCATCGACGTAGAGCTCCACGGTCGACGGCACCACCGCTTCGCCCAGGAAGCTAGGCGTTGGCGTCAACACGCGGTACGGCTGCAACGCGTAGTTGCGGCCGATTTGCACGCCGCCCAGGCGGATCGAGCGACTCCAGTCGACAAAGCCGCTATAGAAGTCGCCGACGGTGAGGCTGGTGGCGCTGTCGGGAAAATCCATCTGCCAGGCGCTGTCCAGGCGCACCGCTTCACTGCGCCAGCGCCCGTCCTGCGGGCGGTCGTAGGCCAGGAACACGGCGGTGGTGTCGACCATGCCGCGGCCGATGCCGAAGCCGCGCAATTCGGTGGCCAGCGATACGTTGCTGGAGCCGGTGTTGCGCGTTGCATAGAAGTCGTAATTGAGCAGCATGCCGGGCGAAGCGGTAGCGCTCGGCGGAGCGACCTGTTCGGCCTTCAGGACCGTGGTGGAGAGCGACAGTTGCGCCAACGGCACCTGCAGCGCCAGCCGCTGCAGCGCGGCGTCGTAACGCACTTCCACATCGGGCAGTCGGTCCAGGTCGAGCAGTTCGCCGGCAGTACGGTCGGCCAGCACGAAGCCCAGCTTGCGCAGCGTTTCGACCGAGCCACGCAGGTGACCGTCGATCAACTCGAACGGCGCCAGGCCGCGCTCGGCCTGATTCAGGGTGACGTCCAGATACAGCGTCTGCGGCAGGGCCGCAGCGCTTTGCTGCGCCTGATCCGGGAGCGTTGTCATGTCGGCCAGGTCGCCGGATGCGCCGTAGGCCAGGCTGGTGGCGGTCGCGAGCAGCGTCATCGCCAGCCGGCCCGCATCACGGCGCTGCTGGCGCTGCCAACAGGGTGCGTTCGTCCGCCTCACCATTGATCCTTGCGATGATGGTGCCGTGCCCGAACTGGGCCAGCGGTGCGCCGAGCGACCAGCGCATGGTCTGGCCGGCCAGCACATAGCCGACCAGGCCGCTCAATGCGGTTTTGGTCGCCCCATCGACCTGATGCCGCAGGTCGGCGACCTGGGCGTGCCCATCGCCGGTGTTGCTGATCTGGATCTGCGCATTGCCGTCGCTGCCGGCGATCACCTGGGTGCGCAAGATCGGCATGGGGTCGGTCTTGCCGGGCGGCAGCACGAAGATCGGCACCGAGTAGCGCAGCACGAACTGCATGCCCTTGCGGTCCGCATCGGCGCTGGGCAGTTCGTCGACGATGATGCGGTAACAGGCCTCCTGGCCGGTCGGCGCAGGCCCGGCGCGAATCACCCGGATGAGCTGGCGTTCGCCAGCGGCCAGGGTGCGCATCGGCGGGCTGATCAGCAGTTCCTGGGTCGGGTCGAGTTGGTCCTTGCCGTCGATCTGCGTCCAACGGTAGGCACGGGTCTGCACCTGCACCGGCGCACTGCCGCTGTTGCTCAGCCACAGCCCGTCGGCGGATTGCTGCGCGCTCAGCGTCAGCGAGGTCGGTGCCAGCTGCAGACTGGCGGCGTGCGCGGCCTGCAGCGACCACGCACTGGCCAGCGCCAGCAGCACGCTCAGTGCGGTCGGAGCCAGCCATGTCGGCAGGCGTGATGACAGCTGGTGCAGTGTCATGCGCGTGCTCAGTAGACGATCGTGGCGGTGATCGTGTCCTGGTAGGCACCGGTGGCGGGATTGTTGGCGGACGGGTTGGTCACACGGCCGTAGACCGGGTAGACCTGGTTGATGCCGGTCGCGGTGCGGCTCAGCGTATTGGTGCCGGTGGTGCTGCCCCAGACCGTGCTGCGTCCCAGGTCCTGGTACAGCTGGTAGGCAATGAAGTTGTTGGTGGTGACCAGCGCGTCGGTGTTCTTCATCCGGCGGGTGGTGACGTCGTTGGAGGTGCCGGCATTGCTGCCCGCGCTCAACGCGATGTTGTACGGGGTCAGCGCGGTGCACTGCGCGGTCACGCTGCCGTTGGCATCGGCATTGGCGGTCGAGGTCGAGAGCACCGAGCCGAAGTCGACGTCGGTGGCAGAGGCCGCGGTGATGGTGCAGGCCTTGGTGACGGCGATCTTGACATTGAATGTGGTGGTATCTGCCGCACTGGCAACGCCAATGGTCGACAGCAGGCCGAGGGACAGCAGGACAGGGCGGACAGTGCGCATGGACATTTCCTTGACCAGTCTGGTCATTTAAGTGCGACGGGACGTCGTGCTGAAGGCAATGCATCAGCCGTGCCATTAATTAACGCCGCTTTCACATGGCTCTAAAGGCTCCCGGCAAGGCTTTTTTTCAAAGTGCGACGTCCATTACTTGACGTCGTTCGCCATCGGATTGGCGGAATTTGCGCTGGTTCACAGAAATGTCTGGTTCCGTGTCAGATTGCTGTTCTCCTGTCCGCTTGCGCTGCGTCGCACCGCGGGCGTTCAGATTCAGCCCGAATCGGCGATAATTGCCGCCATGAGCGTCAATCTAAAAACCAAAGAAGAAATCGAACTGATGCGCGTCGCCGGCCGTCTGGCCGCCGAGGTGCTCGACATCGTGGCCCCGCACGTTCAACCGGGCGTGACCACAGCCGAGCTGGACCGCATCTGCCACGACCACATCGTCAACGTGCAGGGCACCATCCCGGCCAACGTCGGCTACCGCGGCTTTCCCAAGAGCGTGTGCACCTCGGTCAACAACGTGATCTGCCACGGCATTCCGAGCGCGGCCAAGGTGTTGAAGGAAGGCGATATCGTCAATATCGATGTCACCGTCATCAAGGACGGCTGGCACGGCGACACCAGCCGCATGTATTACGTCGGCACGCCGTCGGTGATGGCCAAGCGCCTGGTGGAAACCACCTATGAAGCGATGTGGCGCGGCATCCGTGCAGTCAAGCCGGGTGCGACGCTGGGCGATGTGGGCCATGCGATCCAAAAATTCGCCGAGGCCGAGCGCTTCAGCGTGGTGCGCGATTATTGTGGCCACGGCATCGGCAAGATCTACCACGACGAGCCGCAGGTGATGCATTACGGCCGTCCCGGTGAGGGCTTGGTGCTCAAGCCGGGCATGACCTTCACCATCGAGCCGATGATCAACGAAGGCACCTATCACCATAAGACACTGCCCGATGGGTGGACCGTGGTCACCAAGGACCGCAAGTTGTCCGCGCAGTGGGAACACATGGTCGCAGTGACCGAAGACGGCGTGGATGTGCTCACGTTGTCGGCCAACGCGCCCGCATCGGCATGACGGGCACGCCGGCGGACCGACCCGATCCGGGCGTCGCCGGCGACGCGGAGTGGGCTGCGCAAGCCCGTCCGCTGCTGGTGCATGCGGACATGCGGCTGTGCAAGCGCTTCGACCAGGGCGAGCCGATCGAGCGGCTGGTGGCGCTGCGCGCACGCGCGGTCGATCAATTGATGCGCAATGCGTGGACGCGCTGCATCCCGGCCGATGCGGCGTTGTCGTTGCATGCCGTGGGCGGCTATGGGCGCGGCGAATTGTTTCCGCGCTCGGATGTGGATGTGCTGGTGCTGGGCGAGAGCGCCGTGCAACAGCAGCATGAGCAGGCCCTGGCGCGGTTGTTCGCACTGCTGTGGGATGTCGGCCTGCCGATCAGCCACGCGGTGCGCTCGTCCGCCCAGTGCACGGTCGCCGCCATCGACCAGACGGTGCTGACCGCCTTGATCGAATCGCGCCCGCTGGTTGCCGCAAGTCGGGCGCGTGCCGCCCTGGCGGCGGCGATTTCGCCCCAACAGGTGTGGCCGCCGCGCGACTTCTTCCAGGCCAAGCGCGAAGAGTTGCTGGCGCGCCATCAGCGCTTCGGCGATACCGCCGACAACCTGGAGCCGGATATCAAGGACGGCCCCGGCGGCCTGCGCGACCTGCAGACATTGGGCTGGATGGCGCTGCGCGCGTTCGGCGTCAAGGATCTGGAGGCGCTGGTCGGGCTGGGCCATGTCGGTTTCGACGAGGCGGCGGCATTGCGGCGCGAGCGTGAGGAACTGGCGCGGCTGCGGTTTGGGTTGCATATCGTTGCCAATCGGCCGGAAGAGCGCCTGCGTTTCGATTACCAGAAGACCCTGGCCGAGCGACTGGGGTTTGCCGACGACCTGGAAAGCCTGGGCGTTGAAAAGATGATGCAGCGCTTCTACCGCAGCGCCGCGTTGATCCGCCGCATCAGCGATCGTCTGCTGCAACGCTTCGAAGAACAATTCGATGGCGAAGCGGTGCCCGAGCCATTGGGTGCCGGCTTCAGCCTGCGCCGTGGCTACCTGGCGGCCGATGCGGACGACTGGCCGGCCGGCGACGTCATGCGGGTGTTCGCCCTGTTCGCGCAATGGGCCGCGCACCGCGAGGTACGCGGACTGCATTCGTTGACCGCGCGCGCGCTGGCCGAGGTGCTGTGGGAATTGCCGGCCTACGACCGCGCCGATACGGTGGCACGCGAGCGGTTCATGGCGCTGCTGCGTGGCCCGCGTGCGGTGGAAACGCTCAACCGCATGGCGCGCCTGGGTGTGCTGGGACAGTGGATTCCTGCGTTCGCCAGCGTGTCCGGGCGCATGCAGTTCGACCTGTTTCATGTCTATACGGTGGATCAGCACACGCTGATGGTGCTGCGGAACATCGCGCTGTTTGCGGCCGGTCGTGCCGACGAACGTTTTTCGATCACCCACGAAGTCTGGCCGCGCTTGCGCAAGCCGGAATTGCTGCTGCTTGCGGGCCTGTTTCACGATATTGCGAAGGGGCGCGGCGGCGATCACTCGGAGCTGGGTGCGGTGGATGCGCGCGCGTTCTGCCAGGCGCATCGGCTCAGCGAAAACGATACCGCGCTGGTGGCCTGGCTGGTGGAACAGCATCTGCGCATGTCGGTGACCGCGCAGAAGCAGGACATTTCCGACCCGGAGGTGATTCATCGCTTCGCCACGCTGGTCGGTACGCGCGAACGGCTGGATTATCTGTATCTGCTGACCTGCGCCGACATTGCCGGCACCAGCCCCAAGTTGTGGAACGCATGGAAGGACCGGCTGCTGGCCGATCTGTACTTCGCTGCGCGCCGCGCGCTGCGCGAAGGCCTGGAGCATCCGGCGCCGCGCGAGGAACGCCTGCGCGAGGCGCGCGAATCGGCGCGCACGTTGATGCAGGAGCAGGGCTACGACGACGCCACCATCGATCGTCAGTTCGCCGGCATGCCGGACGAAAACTTCCTGCGCTTCCGTCCCGAGCAACTGGCGTGGCAGGCGGTGTCGCTGATCGAAGCGCGGATCGGCCAGACCATGGTCAAGGCGCGCCGTGCAGTGCCGGACAACGATGCGCTGGAGCTGTTCGTGTATTCGCCCGATCGCGATGGCCTGTTTGCGGCGATCGTGGCCACGCTGGATCGCAAGGGCTACGGCATCCATCGCGCACGCGTGCTGGATGCGCCGCACGATGCGATCTTCGACGTGTTCGAAGTGCTGCCGCAGGAAGACTATGCCGATGGCGATCCGCAGCGCCTGGCTGCAGCGCTGCGCCAGGTGCTGGCCGGCGACCTGCTGAAAGTGCGGCCGTCACGACGTGCCGTGCCGCGCCAGCTGCGACATTTCCGCTTTGCGCCGCGGGTGGAATTCAGCGAAAGCGCTGGCGGCCGCCGTACCCGCATCAGCCTGGTAGCGCCCGATCGGCCCGGTTTGCTGGCCGACGTGGCGTACGTACTGCGCATGCAGCACCTGCGCGTGCACGATGCGCGCATCGCCACCTTCGGCGAGCGAGCCGAAGATCAGTTCCAGATCACCGACGAGCATGATCGCCCGTTGCCCGAATCCGCCCGGCAGGCGCTGCGCGATGCGCTGTGCGCCTGCCTCGATCCCACCTAGTACGTTCGGAGACCCCCATGGCCACCAGCAAGAAGTCCACGCGCAAGCCCAGCGCGACCACCGTCAGCGCAGCGTCCAAGCGCGCGGCAGCGCCGGGCAGCAAGGCTGCCAAGGCACCTGTCGCCGCCAAGGCCAAGCCTGGCGCAACCGTTGGCAAGAAAATCGCCGCCAAGCAACCCGTTACCAAGCCCTCCGCTGCGCAGAAAGGCGCCGCTGCATCGCGCGTGGCCAAGCAGGCGACCCGCGTGGTCTCTGCGCCGGTCGCCAAGAAGGCCGCCGCTGCGAAGAAGCTGCCGCTTGCCGAACAGGCGGTGCGTAGCGCTGCCACGCAGGTGCGGAGCGACGAACTCAGGTTCGGGATCGAGAGCGCGTTCGAACGCCGCGCCACCTTGACCATCGACGAAATCGACGGCTCCACCCGCGCCATCGTCACCCGCGTCATCGACGGCCTGGAGAGCGGCGAATTCCGCGTTGCCGAGCCGGACGGACAGGGCGGCTGGACCGTCAACGAATGGTTGAAGAAGGCCGTGCTGCTGTACTTCCGTGTCAACGAGATGGCGGTGATCGACGCGCAGCCGGCGCCGTTCTGGGACAAGGTGGAGTCGCGTTTTGCCGGCTTCGGCGAGGCCGAGTTCCGCAAGGCCGGCGTGCGTGTGGTGCCGGGTGCGGTTGCGCGGCGTGGCAGCTATTTCGGCAAGGACGTGGTGCTGATGCCGAGCTTCACCAACATCGGTGCGTATGTGGGCGAAGGCAGCATGGTCGATACCTGGGCCACGGTCGGTTCGTGCGCGCAGATCGGCAAGCATTGCCATCTGTCCGGCGGCGCCGGCATCGGTGGCGTGCTCGAACCGCTGCAGGCCAGCCCGACCATCATCGAGGACCATTGCTTCATCGGTGCGCGTTCGGAAGTGGTCGAAGGCGTGGTGGTCGGCCACCACAGCGTGATCGGCATGGGCGTGTTCATCGGCCAGAGCACGCGTCTCTACAACCGTGCCACTGGCGAGATTTCCTACGGTTACGTGCCGCCGTACAGCGTGGTCGTCTCTGGCCAGCTGCCGTCCAAGGATGGCTCGCACTCGCTGTATTGCGCGGTGATCGTCAAGCAGGTGGATGCCAAGACGCGCAGCAAGACCAGCGTCAACGAGCTGCTGCGCGGTTTGGCCGATTGAGCACGCAGCCAGGCCCGCGCCACGGCATCCTGTCCAGGACTGCGTCGCGCTGGGTGCGGTGGGGCATCCCTGCATTTTGGCTGGGCTGGGGCGTGTTCTATACGGTCGGCATGCTGATCCGCGCCCCGGCTGTCACGGCCGGCGGGGCGTGGCATTGGATCGTACCGGCGCTGCTTGCGGCGATGGCCTTGCGCTGGCTGCGGCAACCGGCGCGTTGGGCGCAGGTGTACGACCTTGGCGATGCCTTGCTGATCGAACGTCAGGGACGGCAGCAGCGCATCGACCTGCGCGATCTGCGCGCGGTCGAGCCAGCCTGGCTGATTCCGCCGGTGCGTGTGGCACTGCGGATGCGGGTCGGCGCCGCGCCGGTGATTTTCCTGCCTGCCTGCGGGCAGTCGCCCGAACTGCTTGCCACCGACCTGATGGCGCGTGCCCAGGCGCGCCGCGCAACCACAGGAACTCCATGAGATGACCACGCTGTACGGACTCAAGAACTGCGATACCTGCAAGAAGGCGACCAAGTGGCTGGACCGCTTCGGCGTGGCCTACCGCTTCGTCGATTACCGCGAACACACACCCGAACCGCAGACGCTGCTGGCATGGGCGGAGCAGGCCGGCGGATTCGATGCGCTGATCAACAAGTCATCGACCACCTGGCGGCAGTTGCCGGACAACCGCAAGGCCGCAGCCAGCGCCGCCGAATGGAAGCTGCTGCTGCGCGAATATCCGCAGCTCATCCGTCGCCCGGTGGTGGTGACCGACGACGGTACGCTCAGCCAGGGCTTCTCCGACAACGGCTTCAAGCAGCGCTTCGGCGTGGAATGAAGATCCGCCCTTACCAGGCAAGCGACTGGGCGCGCATCTGCGCCATCCACGACGCTGCGCGGATGGAGGAACTGCAGGCGGCCGCGCTGCCGCATGCATTCCTGCCGCTGCAGGTCGCCGCGCAGCGCGAGGGATTGTTCGATTACCGTGTGCAGGTCGCCGAACGGGATGGGTATCTGGCCGGATTCGTTGCCGACGATGGCCAGGAACTGGCCTGGCTGTACGTGGACCCGGCATCGCGGCGGCGTGGCGTGGGCAAGGCGCTGGTGGCGGCAGTGCAAACCGCCAATCCCGGCGGCCTGTCGCTGGAGTTGCTGGAAGGCAACGCGGCGGCGCTGGCGTTCTACCTGACCTGCGGCTTCGTGGAAACCGGCATACAGGGCGGGCGGATGCCGGGCAACGAGTCCTTTGCGGTGCGCGTGCATGTGCTGCACTGGGCGGGAAACACCTGTTGAACCGAACATCGCCTGTTCCGTCCTTGCAATCGAAAGGTGCCATCGCATGTCCGACATTGTTGACCTCACCTGTGAACTGATCGCCCGTCCGTCAGTGACGCCGGACGATGCCGGTTGCCAGGAACTGATCGCGCAGCGGTTGGCGCGCGCCGGCTTTGCCATCGAGCGGCTGCGCTTTGGCCAGGTCGATAACCTGTGGGCCACGCATGGCAGCGGGGCGCCGGTGCTGGCGCTGCTCGGCCACACCGACGTGGTGCCGCCCGGGCCGCGCGAGGCCTGGGCCAGCGATCCGTTCGTGCCGCAGATCCGCGACGGCGTGCTGTACGGACGCGGCGCCGCCGACATGAAGAGCGGGGTGGCCGCCTTCGTGATCGCCGCCGAACAGTTCGTCGCCGCGTACCCGCAGCATCCCGGCACGCTGGCGGTGCTGCTGACGTCCGACGAGGAAGGCGATGCGCTGGATGGCGTGCGCAAGGTCGCCGAGACGTTTCGCGCGCGCGGCGAACGCATCGACTGGTGCATCACCGGCGAACCGTCCTCCAGCGAGCGGCTCGGCGATCTGCTGCGCGTGGGCCGTCGCGGCAGTCTGTCCGGCATGCTGACCGTGCAGGGTGTGCAGGGGCATGTGGCGTATCCGCACAAGGCGCGCAATCCGATCCATCTGGCTGCGCCTGCGCTGGCCGAGTTGGTGGCACGGCATTGGGACGACGGCTACGAGAGCTTCCCGCCCACCAGCCTGCAGATTTCAAATATCCATGCCGGTACCGGTGCCAACAACGTGATTCCCGGCGAGCTGCAGGTGGCCTTCAACCTGCGCTACAACCCGTGCTGGGACGCGCCGCAGCTGGAGGCGGAGATCGCCGCGCTGCTCGACCGCCACGGCCTGGGCTATTCGCTGCGCTGGCACCGCAGCGGCGAGCCGTTCTACACCCCGGAAGGGCGCTTGCGCAGCGTCGCGCGTGAGGTGCTGGCGCAGTTTGCCGGCGCGCCGCCGGAGGAAAGCACCGGCGGCGGCACCTCGGATGCGCGGTTCATCGCACCGCTGGGCGCGCAATGCATCGAAGTCGGCCCGGTCAACGCCAGCATCCATCAGGTCGATGAGCACGTGCGCGTGGCCGATCTGGACGCCTTGCCGGCGCTGTATCGCGCGCTGATCGAACGTCTGCTGGCCTGAGCTGCGAGATGGTCTGCGGCTATCAGCCCGCGGATCACGCAGGCTGATAGCCACGCGCATCGACGCGTGGCATGCCCGTCCTGTTCCAGGACGCGTGCGTTTCCACCGGGCGCTGCTGTCTTCCGATGGGGGGGGGCAGAGCGTCCGCGGCGCGCGGCCGCGCGCTACGCTTCAGTACGCAGATCCCGGCGCACTGCAGGGTCGGGCGCGCGATGCGTCCGCGACGTGGGTCAGCCCAGGACTCCCGAGCGTGGCTCGCGCAGCATCCATGCAATAGCCAGCGCACCGCGTGCCGGTTTGGATCGCTGGCTTGGTTGCCATCGCAACAGTTGCGTCGTCGCCGAAAGCGGGATACGGTCGAGCCATGTCATCGCTCCTGTCCAATGTCGTCAACAACAACCGCACTAATCTGCGCGCGAATAATCGTGCATGGCCGATGCGGGTCTGCGACTAGGCGAAGTCACCTCAACGCCCGGAAACCAGAAAACCCGCATCGGCCGATGCGGGTTTTTTTTATGGGTGTCATTCTCGTGTAGCACGCTATTCCACCGGCCTCCAACCCCCACTGCTTTATCCAGGAGTGTGTCCATGTGTTCCATCTTCGGTATTTTCGGCCTGCAACCCGGTGACGATCTGCAGGCATTACGCCGGCAGGCGCTGGAATGTTCGCAGCGGCAGCGTCATCGCGGTCCCGACTGGAGCGGTGTGTATGTCGATGCCGGAGCGATCCTGGTGCACGAGCGCCTGGCCATCGTCGACCCCGCCGGCGGCTCGCAACCGTTGCTGTCCGAAGATGGGCAACTCGCGCTCGCGGTCAATGGCGAAATCTACAACCACCGCGAACTCAAGCAGGAACTGGCGCAGCCATACGCCTTCCAGACCGGCTCCGATTGCGAGGTGATCAATGCGCTGTACCGCGAAGACGCACCGGAGGCGTACCTCAACCGCCTCAACGGCATCTTCGCTTTTGCGCTATGGGACAAGGCAGCCGGGCGGGTGATCATCGCGCGCGATCCGATCGGCGTGGTGCCGCTGTACTGGGGACATGATCGCGAAGGCCGCTTGCGCGTGGCATCGGAACTGAAATCGTTGGTCGACGATTGCGCCGATGCCGCGCAGTTCCCGCCCGGCCACTGGTACGACAGCGCCACCGGCGCGTTAAGCCGCTACTACAAGCGCGCGTGGCGCGACTACGCGGAAGTGGAAGGCGTGCAGGTGCAGCTGCAGGAGCTGCGCGAGGCATTCGAGCGTGCGGTGCATCGGCAGCTGATGACCGACGTGCCGTACGGCGTGTTGCTTTCGGGCGGCCTGGATTCGTCGCTGGTCGCCGCCGTGGCTGCGCGCTACGCACGCCATCGCATCGAGGAGAACGACACCACCGAAGCCTGGTGGCCGCGTCTGCATTCGTTCGCGATCGGTTTGCAAGGCTCGCCCGATCTAGCCGCCGCCGAGGTCGCCGCCGCAGCGTTGGGCACGGTGCACCACGGTTTCGAATACACCTTCGAAGAAGGGCTGGATGCGCTGCCCGAGGTCATTCGGCATATCGAGACCTATGACGTCACCACCATTCGCGCCTCCACGCCGATGTTTCTGCTGGCGCGGCGGATCAAGGCGATGGGCGTCAAAATGGTGCTGTCGGGCGAAGGCAGCGACGAGATCTTTGGTGGGTATCTGTACTTCCACAAGGCACCGAACGCACGCGAGTTCCATGAAGAGCTGGTGCGCAAACTCGACGCGCTCAACAACTACGATTGCCTGCGCGCCAACAAGTCGATGATGGCCTGGGGCGTGGAGCCGCGCGTGCCGTTCCTGGACCGCGAGTTCCTGGACGTGGCCATGCGCATGGATGCCAGCTTCAAGATGATCGACAAGACCAGCACCGGCGCCACGCGGATGGAAAAGGGCGTGTTGCGCGAAGCGTTCGCAGGGTATCTGCCCGAATCGATCCTGTGGCGGCAGAAGGAGCAGTTCAGCGATGGCGTGGGCTATGGCTGGATCGATGGACTCAAGGCGCATGCCGCCGCACATGTGAGCGACCGCGAGTTGGCTGCGGCCGACCGACGTTTTCCGGTCAATCCGCCGCAGACAAAGGAGGCGTATTTCTACCGCAGCCTGTTCGAGCAGTTTTTCCCGAGCCAGGCGGCGGCAGAAACCGTGCCCGGCGGTAAGTCGATTGCGTGCTCGTCGCCGACCGCGATTGCCTGGGATGCGAGTTTTGCCGCGATGGCCGATCCGTCGGGCCGTGCGATTGCCGGCGTGCACGAACAGGCACTGGCCTCGTAGCGCACGTTGCGGCGACAGCGGCCTGCATGCGTCCACGCGCTGCCGGCCGCTCTCTACATCCGTGGTTTATTGCTCGTGGCGAACGCAATAGCCGTAGCGCTGCGGCTCGATATCCACACCGGCCACATCGGACTGGTTGTTGCGCCACAGGTTCGGCTTGAAGTCGGCTGCGGTGCAGTTGGCCGCACGGTCCACACCGATCGTGTAGGTGAACGGCGTATTGGAGAAACGGTTGTTCTCGAACACGTTGTCCTGACTCATGCTGTTGTCCCAGCACAGGATTTCCGGCGTGCGATAGCGGATGGCACAGGCCAGGAACACGCCGGCCACCTTGTTGCCATCGAACTGGTTGTTGCTGAAGCGGTTGCGCCGCGCATCGGACAGATAGATGCCCTGGCTGCCGTTGCGCTCGAAGCGGTTGTTGCGGATTTCGCTGTCTTCCAGATGCTCGGTGGTCAAGCCTGCGGCCACATTGTCGTGGATGTAGTTGTTGACCATCGTGACCTTGGCGGTGCGGTTGAACGACACCCCGTCCCAGATCGCACCGGATACATCGTTGTTTTCGATGGTGATCTCGCGCGTGTCGTATTCGCTCAGCAGGCAGGCACTGCGGCACTTGTTGACCTGCAGGCCGGCCAGACGGATGCCCTGGCCGGAACGCACGACCACGGCGCTATTGCTCAGGTACGGGCGCTCTGGCATGAATTCCTTGTCGCCGGTGCTGGCGACGATCTGCATGTCTTCGATGCTGACATTGCGAATCACGCCGGTCGGCTGCTGGTTTTCGTAGTCGCCGACCACCAGCGCCGGCTGCTGCACGCCATCGGCCATGCGCAACACGGTGCTCGGACCCTTGCCGCGCAGCGTGAGGTTGCCGCGATGGATCGAGACCAGGCCGTTGAGCGGAAATTCGCCTTTTTCCAGGCACAACACCGCAGGCGTGTCGCTTTGCGGGAGCTTGTCGATGGCTTTTTGCAGATCCTGGCCGGGGCGCAGCTTTGCGGTACAGCTGGCAACGGGTGCGTCGGGCGGGCCGGATTTGGTCGGCGGCGCGGCCGAGCAGGCGGTCGCAGCAAAGAGCAGTGGCAATACGGCGGAAACGGAGCGGGCAAGCTGAGGCATGCGGATTCCGGTCAGTGAGGGGAGGAGGGCGATCGTGCGGAGAGACTCTCCAGATCGCGACGGCCTCTAGTGTGTCCCACCGGACGTTAAGTTCTAGCTGATTTCAGCCCATCCGGTTCGGCGCAGGTTCATTACGCCGCCATGGATGACGCTGCAAACGTGCGCCGTCGAGTAGTCGGCGTGGCGCCGCGCGGACAACAAATCAGAACGCGCTGCGCACTCCACTAGCGCTCTTGCGGTAGATGCCACAGCGCGTACCGACGTCGGCCGTACGGTGGTGCGCGCCGCAGGAGTGCGTGCAGTCCAGGCAGCGGCATGTCTGCGTGCGCCGAGGCTGTCCGCAGTCAGAAGCTATAGGCCAACTGCGCGTAGATACGCCGCGGTTCGCCCGGAAAATGCCCGGCGCGTGTGTTGAAACCGCTCACTGCATAGACCTTGTCGAACAGGTTCTTGACGTTGACCTGCAGCTTCCACGCATCCCATTGCGTTTGCCAGCTGATGTCGTAGATCGCATACGGCTTGACGCGTTGCCCCTCCAGGCTGACGCGCTCGCCCACATAATCGGCACCGAAGGCGATGGCCGACCGCCAGGCCGGCAGGTCGTAGCGTGTCCACAGGCCGAAGGTGTTGCGCGGTGCATTGGCGAAGCGGTCACCCGACGCATTGGTGATGCCGTCGGTACCTGCATCGAGCACGCGCGCGTCGTTGTAGGCGTAAGTCAGATTGAGCACCCACCGTTCGGTGAGGTCGGCCAGCAGGTCCACTTCCAGGCCTTCGCTGCGCACCAGGCCGAGTGCGGCGAGTTGATTGACGCCATCGACGATGCTGCCGTTGGCCTGCACGATATTGCTGCGTTCGATGCGGTACAGCGCGGTGTTGAGCGTCAGCCCGCCATCGTTGAGCGCCGTTTTCAGGCCCAGTTCCCACTGCGTGCTGCGTTCCGGGTCGAACGGTCCACCGACGCTACCGTCCTGCTTGGCCGCATCCTGCGGCAGGAAGCCGCTGGCGTAGCTTGCGTAGGCATTGATGCCATCGCGCAGCACGAAGGTGCTGCCCACACGCCAGCTGAGATCGTTGCCGGTGACGCGCGAGCCATCCAGCAGGTTGTCGTCCTTGAAGCCGTCCCAACGCATCCCGGCCATCGCGTACCAGCGCGGGGTCAGCGTGAGTTCGTCCTGCAGATAGGCGCCATAGCGCTGACTGCGTGTGCTGGTGGCCCGCCAGGGCAGGCTGTCCAGACCGTAGTCGTAAAAACCGCTGCGCCCGTACACCGGGTTGAACAGATCGATGCCCGGCACCGGGCCGCGCGTGCGTCCGGTATCGGCGGTATTGGCGGTCTGCGCACGGAAATCGGCATCCAGGCGGTAGTAGTCCGCGCCCATCAAGAGCTTGTGTTCGATCGCGCCGATGCTGGTGCGGAACACTGCGTTGACGTTGCTGGAGATCGCATCGTTGTCGCGGTATTGATTGCGCAGCTGCCGGGTCATCCACTCGGCGGTGCCGTCGCGATCGCGATCGATCAGGCCCATCGGCTCGTGATAGATCTGATGCTCGTCGTTCTTGAACCAGCGCAGCGCCATGTCCACGTCCCACGCGCTGGACGGTGCGAACCGGTACTGCGCAAACGCCACCTTGGCGCGCATGTCGAGGAAGTCGGTCGGCTCGTTGTGATTCCAGCGCCGGTCGGTGAGGAAGTTGCCGTCATCGTCCACCGGCACGCCGCGCAGGCGATTGCCGCCCAGGTTCTGGGTGATGTCGGTGTATTGCAGGGTGAGTTCGCCGGTCTGACCGATATCGAAGGCCACCGAGGCATCGCCGATCTGGCTCTGGCTATCGGTGTTCCAGCGGAAACCATCCTCACCATCGGCATAGGCACCGATGCGATAGCGAATGCGCCCATCGGCACGCGCCGGGCCGGTTGCTTCGAACGAGGCCGCGCCGAAGGATTGATTGCCCGCCTGCAGCTCCACCCGGCGCGCGGCCTGATGGCCGGGTTTGCGGGTGACGTAGTTGATGAGGCCACCCGGTTCGCCGCCACCGTACAACGCACCGGCCGGACCCTTGAGCACTTCCACGCGTTCGATATTGAACAGCTGCGGCACCGAGAAACCGGCATACGGATCGCCGCGCAGACCGTCGTACAGCACGTTTTCCTGGCGGAATCCGCGCAGGGTGACACCGGCGTAACTGAAGAAGCTGATGCCGCTGATGCTGCGATACAGATCGGTGATCTGGCGCGCGGCCTGGTCGTCGATCAACTCGCGCGGCAGCACCTGCACCGACTGCGGCACCAGCGCTAGCGGCGTGTCGGTGCGCGTGGCGACCGCTGCATCGTCGGATTTGTACAAGGTCTGCGCACGACCGACCACGTTGACGCCATCGAGCTCGGTGACTTCGGCATGGTCGTGGTGTTGCGCAAAGGCAGGATATGCGGGCAGCGCGAGTGCAGCGGCGAGGGCGGTGATGCGAAGCGTGGGATGCATTGTTGATAATGGGAATGGTTACCAATTGCATCTTAGCATGCTGTGCTCGCTTCATCGCATGGATGGCCAGGTGTGCGCGGTCTGGGTGCTTCTGTGCGCATGTGCGCAGTGGGAGAGGCATGTGCAGAAGGGCACAGCATCGCTTGTGCCTTCTCTCTCAGGGAGAAAGGTGCCCGAAGAGCGGATGCGGGTGCGGCAAGCCGCATTGCGTGGCGTGCCGCGCGCCGTTTGACGCGAACGACGCAACCGCGTTGCATGCATTCAGTGCATTGCGTCGCGTTGCTCCGTGCCCTCACCCCAACGTGCCCTCACCCCAACCCCTCTCCCGCATGCGGGAGAGGGGCTTATGGCGGTCGGCGGTTTCTTCTGGTCCAGATCTCTCTGCTGTAGCAGCGCGGGGAACGGCGCTGCCTACTTCGGCTGCAAATGCAGCGTATAGCGCGTGGCGGTCGGCAGGAACGGTGTCGGGCGGCCATGCACCCAATCGTCATGCCCGGCGCCCCAGAACGGCGACAACGGATGTCCGCTCTGGCCGCCCGGCATATGCACGATGCCGTCCTGTTCGTGGCCTGGCGACACCACCATGCGCTCGGAGGCGCCGAAGTCCGCGCCTTGCACCCGTGGCATGTCGCGATCGCCCGGTAGTTCGTCGGCAGGCATGCAGAGCCAGCGCTTGCCCAACACCGGCAATGCACGCGCAAGTGGATGGCAGATGGCGGCGGTGTTGCGTTCGCCCCAGGTACGCTCGCTCAGCGGGCCCTCTTTCGCCGTTAGATCGGTCTGCACGGTGCGTGCGGCCTCGATCAGCAGCTGATCCCAGCTTGGGTACGTCGGTGGCAGCAGATTGGCTGGACGTTGCTGCAGCAATGGCCAGACGATGCCTTCCAGCGGCGTGCGACGTGGTATCAGGAAACTGTCCCCCAGCGCGGCCTGGGCCGGCGCGCGCAAGCCTGCTGCCACGGCATCGATGGTCGCCCCACGAAAACTGCGCACGATCCGGTAGCTGGCAGAGCCAGTAGAGGCGTGCCCGTCCCATTGCCGCGTGGCGACTTCGATCTGCTGCAGCTTCGGGTCCTTGCTGTGTTCGACCACGCTGCGCAGCAACTGCCACCAGCGCGTGAGCAGCAGGGCGCGATCGTCGAGCTGGATGGCAAGCAGATCCAGCTCGTTGAAACGCTGCTTGGCGAACAGGTCGTCGCGGATCTGCTGCGCACGCGCGCCGAGGTCGTAGCCGGCGTTGCCGAGCGTGGCCAACTGCTGCGCATCGACGATGCGGCTATTGGCGGTCCACAGCCGGTGCGAGGGTGGGTCGATCAACGCAGGCGCGTCGTCGCTGCGCACCGACCACGGCACGCATCCGGTCGGCGCCGCTGCCGCCTCCGCAGGCGTGTGCGATGGCGCGTTCGGGCCCATTGACGACGATGCGAGTTCGGCGATGCCGCTCGGGCCGCACCCGGCATTGCGTGCCGGCCGCGCACCGATCAGACGCCAGGCGATGCGCCCGCTGCGATCGGCCAGCACCAGGTTCTGCACGGGAATG
Source organism: Xanthomonas sp. 3075 (assembly GCF_014197275.1). Classification (GTDB taxonomy): domain Bacteria; phylum Pseudomonadota; class Gammaproteobacteria; order Xanthomonadales; family Xanthomonadaceae; genus Xanthomonas; species Xanthomonas campestris_B. The sequence continues at coordinate 170,425 of NZ_JACIFI010000001.1, forward strand.
CCCGAGCGATCGGCCACTGCAAATGCTCCTTCCAGATCGGCTGCCGTGCTCATTTGCGCGAAATCCAGGCGGATCGCACCGGGAAGCTGCGCAGCCCAGCGCAGCGCCAGCAGGCTGCCATCGGCGTTTTCATGCACGATCGGCCCCCATGCGGCCTCGCGCACCTTCAACTGCACCGAGGGGGCACCGGACACGCGGATGGTTTCGACATGTGTGGTGAGCGCCTGCGGATGCCCCGGTGTGGCCGGCGGAATCCGCGCAAAGTCCGCTGTGTCGATATAGCTGTTGGTGAAGGCCCAGGCCACATGCCCGTTGCTGCCGACCACCACCGCCGGCAGGCCGGGCAGGGTGAAGCCGGTGACATCCACCTTGCCGCCAGGCGCGCTCGCGTCCGGGTAGCGCAAGCGCGCACGGAACCAGATGTTGGGCGCGCGCAAGCCCAGATGCATATCGTCGGCGACGATGGCGCGGCCGTCGCGGGTGAGACTGCCGTCCACGGCGAAGTTGTTGCTGCCGGGTGTCGGTTGCTCGGCTTGCGGTGCGACGGCCGGATGCGGCAAGCGGCGCAAATCCACTGCGGCAGCATCCGGCAGCGCGGCATCGCCCAGCGCCGGTCCGAACAACGGCGCGTCCCAGCTGGAGCCCTGGTGGTCGAGCAACGCCGCCAGCGCCGGCGGCACCACTGCGCGGATGCGTGCGCTGGCCAGTTCGGTCTGGTTGTCGTTGTCCTGCAGGTCGGTATACATCGCCATGCCGGTCAGGATGGAATCGTCCAGCGTCCAGGCGCGTGGTGTCTTCAACAGCAGAAGGTAGGGCCACGGACGCACCCGCAAGTCCGCCAGGCCGGCGTTCACGCCGTCGGTATAGGCCTGCAATGCGGCGCGCTGGCTGCCGGCGGCGATGTCGAGGCTGGCACGTACACGCGCCCTCAGCCGGTGCACGCGATTGCGTTTGTCCAGGTCCAGCGCGATGCGCCCGAACAGTTCGGACAACTCGCCGGCCGGCGCGCGGCGCATCAGGTCCATCTCGAAATAGCGCTCCTGCGCGTGCACGTAGCCGAGCGCGCGCATGGCATCGATCTGATTGCTCGCAGCGATGGTGACCACGCCACGCTGGTCGCGCTGCACGCTGACCGGTGCCGCGAGGCCTGACAGGGGGCTGTCGCCCTCCAGCTGCGGCAGGCTGCCGCGTATCAGCAGATACAGGGTCAACATGACCAGCAGGGTCACCACGATCACCGGCATCAGCCGTCCAAGCCATTTGCGCATTGTCGATTCCTTGAGTCCGCTCAAAAGTGTGGCCTGCGGTTATGACCGTGGCGGGTCCGGCCGCAAGCGCAACTGAAAGTGATTCCGATTAGATCATTGCCTTGCCGGTTAGGGCACCATGCGCGCATTGCGTCACTGGAGCACACCATGAAAGGCCACCCCGAAGTCGTCGATTACCTCAAGCAGCTGCTGCGCGGCGAATTGGCGGCGCGCGACCAGTATTTCCTGCACTCGCGCCGTTACGAGGATCAGGGACTGATGGCGCTGTACGAGCGCATCAACCACGAGATGGAAGAGGAGACCGAGCACGCAGACGCGTTGTTGCGGCGCATCCTGTTCCTGGAAGGCGACCCGGACATGCGTCCGACAGAGTTTGCGCCAGGCAAGACCGTGGTGGAGATGCTCGAACGCGATCTGGTCGTGGAATACGAAGTGCGCGCCAATCTCGCTGCCGGCATGAAACTGTGCGAAGAGCACGGCGACTACGTCAGCCGCGACATCCTGCTCAAGCAGCTGCAGGACACCGAAGAAGACCATGCCTGGTGGCTGGAGCAGCAATTGGGCCTGATCAAGCGGATCGGTCTGGAGCTGTACCAGACATCGAAGATCGACAAGGGCCCCGTGGCCGGTTGATTGGGGGATTGCTGGACCGGCGTGCGGTGCAAGGCCGCACGCTAGTGGTTGAGGCTGCAACGGGATGTGAGGCGTGGCCAGCGGGTTGCACTGGCTTGCTGAGATGTGCCGACCTTCGTGGTGACGCCATTCGCCCAATTGCTGTAGATCGCCGGCTCTATGCCGGCGTTTTTCATTGCGGCCTTGCCGACTCCGGAATTGGCGCTGCAGACCTTGTCTCGACGCTGTCAGCGGCGTTGCAGCCGATACACCGCGGTGGATAGTGCGGTGACGCCGTCGGCACGGAAGCGCGGTTCCTGATCCAGGATGTCGCGCTGTTCCAGCTGCTGCACCTGCCATTGCGCCTGAAACAGCGCCTGCACCTGGGCAGCATCCACCGCGAAAGGCGGGCCGGCCTTTTCGACTTGCGGATAGTCCAGCGTGATCAGCAACCCGCGACACATTGCAGGCAAGCGCGCGTAGGTGGTTTGCAGATACTGCTGGCGCAGGTCCGCCGGCAAGGCCACCAGCGCGGCGCGGTCGTAGACCGCCATGCACTCGGCCAGCACCTGCGCGTCCAGCGCGAAGGCGTCGCCGCAGATGATCTCGATCGGGCCGGCGATGAAATGTTCGCCCGCGCTGCTGGTGTGGCGCTGCGGTTGCAGGTTGGCGTCATCGAAGAACTGCGTCACCGCCAGCGGCGAGACCTCTACGCCTAGCACGCGATGGCCTTGCGCAGCCAGCCAATGCATATCCAGCGTCTTGCCGCAGAGCGGCACCAACACGCGTGCAGCGTGTGGCAACTGCAACGCGGGCCAGTGCTTCTGCAGCAGCGGCATCACCTCGTCCTGATGGAAGCCGGTCTGTCCGTCCTGCCAGCGTTGCAGCCAGAAATCTGTGTTCATGGTCTCGTCGTGTTGGTGCAACGCAGTGCGGCATCGCGCTTATGAAAAAATCGTGCCTGTGTGCGTAGCGCGGCGCGGCTGCTCAGTGCTGCAGGTGATGAAGTTCGTTTTTTCAGCCAAGCGCATCGATCAAATCGCCGGCTGGGTGGTTGCATGCCGGGAGGAGGGCGCACCGAACTCTGTCCGGCGCTTCCGCCGCGACGCTACAGCAATTGCTTCAATCAAGTCGCGCGCCACCGATGGATCTGACTGCGTGATTCAACTGGCTGGCAGACGCGCAATGAGCAGCAGTCCCTCTGCATCGGCAGAGGCCTGGTCGTAATGAACCAGGCCACAAAAATCCGTGTCGACCATGATGCCGTGGCCAAGATAGCTCCAGCTCTCGTGGCCCGGAAGATAATCGGCCGTGTCCATGCAGGCAACGACATTCCCGCGGTATTGCGCGTCGATCTCGATGAGATCACCGGCTTTTGATGCTTGGCCATCCGCGTACAGCATTGAACCTCCCAGCCAATGCGCCGCAACGCGGTGCGTTGGTGATTCATTGCAATGGAAGATCCCGTCCTCCTGCCTTCTGCCGCGCCTCGGTGAAACGCGGCGGCGACACTGGCGAACGCGCCGCCGCGCGCCGATTGGATGACAGACCGTTACTGCACTTCCAGTCCATCCACTTTCTGCCGCGCCTCGGTGAAACGCGGCGGCGACACTTGCAATCGCGCCGCCGCGCGGCGCTTGGATGACAGCCCGTTACTGCACTTCCAGTCCATCCACTTTCTGCCGCGCCTCGGTGAAACGCGGCGCCGACACTGGCGAACGCGCCGCCGCGCGCCGATTGGATGACAGATCGTTACTGCACTTCCAGTCCATCCACCTTCTGCCACCCTCTCGGCAACAACGCCCCGCGACTCGCACGCGTGCCCACATACGGGTCCAGATCCTTGAACGACAGGCTCATGGTGCGCGCGCCGCTGTGCACTAGCAGCGTGTTGCCGGGCGCCACCGCGACCACCGCCACCACGCGCTCGGTGCCGAGCTTGGCCTTGGGGATTTCGATGATCTTGTTGCCTTTGCCCTTGTCCAGCTCGGGCACGTCGGTGGCCGGCACCGCCAGCAGGTTGCCGGCGCTGGTGACGGCGACGATGCGGTCGGTCTGCGGGTTGCTCACCTGCGCGGGTGTGAGTACGTGCGAGCCGGCGGTCAGGTTGAGCATTGCCTTGCCGGCCTTGTTGCGGCCGGTGAGGTTTTCGAAGCGGGTGACGAAGCCATAGCCGTGCGAGGACGCCAGCACGAAGCGGGTGGCGTTGTCGGCGCTGGCCATGACCTGGAACGCGGCGCCCGAGCCCGGCGAGAAACGCCCGGTCAATGGTTCGCCATTGCCACGCGCCGAGGGCAGGGTATGCACGGCGGTCGAATAGGCGCGGCCTTCCGAATCCAGGAAGGCCACCTGATGCGTGCTGCGGCTACGCACCGCCGCCAGCAGGCTGTCACCATCGCGGTAGGCCATGCCGGCCGGATCGACCTCATGGCCCTTGGCCGCACGCACCCAGCCCTTTTCCGACATCACCACGGTCATCGGTTCGCTGGCGACCATCTCGGTCTCGTCGATCGCCTGCGCGGCGCCACGCTGCACCAGCGGCGAGCGACGCGCGTCGCCGAACTTCTTGGCGTCGGCGGTGAGCTCGTCCTTGATCAGCTTCTTCAGCTTGGTCTTGCTTTCCAGGATCGCCATCAACTGCGCGCGTTCCTTGGCCAGCGCTTCCTGCTCGCCGCGGATCTTCATTTCTTCCAGGCGCGCCAGCTGACGCAGCTTGGTTTCCAGGATGTATTCGGCCTGTTCCTCGCTGAGCGCGAAACGGGCGATCAACACCGGCTTGGGTTCGTCCTCGCTGCGGACGATGCGAATCACTTCGTCCAGATTGAGGAAGGCGATCAACAGGCCTTCCAACAGGTGCAGGCGACGCTCGACCTTCTGCAGGCGATGGTTGAGGCGGCGGGTGACGGTGTCGCTGCGGAAGGTCAGCCATTCGCTCAGCAACTGGCGCAGGTTCTTGACCTGCGGGCGGCCATCCAGGCCGATCACGTTGAGGTTGACGCGGTAGCTGCGCTCAAGATCGGTAGTGACGAACAAGTGGCCCATCAGCTGTTCGGCATCGACGCGGTTGGAGCGCGGCACCAGCACCACCCGCACCGGGCTGGTGTGGTCGGACTCGTCGCGGATGTCTTCCAGCCACGGCAGCTTCTTGGCGCGCATCTGCTGGGCGATCTGCTCGATCACCTTGGACGGCGACACCTGATAGGGCAGCGCGTCGATGACGATGTTGGCGTGTTCTTTCTTGTAGGTGGCACGCGCACGCACGCTGCCGTGGCCGGTCTCGTAGATGGCGCGCAGGTCGGCCACCGGGGTGATGATCTCGGCGGTGGTGGGGTAGTCCGGGCCCAGCACGTGCTCGCACAGTTCGGCGACCGTGGCATCGGGGTTGTCGAGCAGTCGCAGCAGCGCGCTGACGATCTCGTTGAGGTTGTGCGGCGGCACGTCGGTGGCCATGCCCACCGCGATGCCGGTGGTGCCGTTGAGCAGCAGGTGCGGCAGGCGCGCGGGCAACCAGGTCGGCTCTTCCAGGGTGCCGTCGAAGTTGGCGGCCCAGTCGGTGGTGCCCTGGCTGATCTCGCCCAGCAGCACTTCGGCGATCGGGGTCAGCTTGGATTCGGTGTAGCGCATCGCCGCGAACGACTTGGGGTCGTCGGTGGAGCCGAAGTTGCCCTGGCCCTCGATCAGCGGGTAACGGTACGAAAACGGCTGCGCCATCAGCACCAGCGCTTCGTAGCAGGCGCTGTCGCCGTGCGGATGGTACTTACCGATCACATCGCCCACGGTGCGCGCGGATTTCTTCGGCTTGGCGGCGGCGTTCAGGCCCAGCTCGCTCATCGCGAAGATGATGCGCCGCTGCACCGGCTTCAGGCCGTCACCCAGGAACGGCAGGGCGCGGTCGAGCACCACGTACATCGAATAGTCGAGATAGGCGCGTTCGGCGTACTCGCGCAGCGGCAGCTGTTCGAAGCCGTGGAAGGTGGGGCGGGTCAGATCGGTCATGTAAAGCCAGGTCCTACGAAAGAAGAGCCTGCGCCGTAGCGCGAGCTCGAAGAGCGCCGATTATCCTGATGCGGCGGGGGATGCCAAGCCGCGCGCGTGCGTGCCGGCCAGATACCGCGTCGGTGGAGCGCCGAAATGGCGGTGGAACACGCTGACGAAGGCGCTGGGGCTGCTGTATCCGAGCTGGTCGGCCACCTGTGCGACCGGCGTGCCCTGACTGAGGCGCCGCAGGCCTTCGGCCAGCCGCGCCTGTTGCCGCCACTGCGCGAAACTCAGCCCGGTTTCGTGGCGGAAATGCCGGCTCAGGCTGCGTGCCGACAACCCGCCCCAGTCGGCCCAGGCGTCCAGCGGGCGCGGGTCGGCAGGGGTGTCGAGCAGCTGCCGGGCGATGCGCAACAGCCGGCGGTCGGCCGGCATCGGCAGATGCAGGTGGTCGATCTGCGCCTGGCACAGTTCGTCCAGCAGCACTGCCGCCAGCCGTTGCCGGGCGGCATCCAGCGGCTGGTGCAGCGGCCAGCCGGCCGCGCGCATGATGACTTCGCGCGCCAACCCGGTCAGACGGATCACCCCGCCTTGCGTCGGCAGCGTGGTGCAGGCATCCGGCCTGACCACCACGCCCCAGCCGCGCATCGGCCCGGCCAACTCGACCGTGTGCTTCTGGCCGGGCGGCATCCAGCCGGCACACCCCGGCGGTAGCGACAGGGTGCCCTGTTCGGTATGCACGGTCAGTACGCCTTGCTCCACATACATCAGCTGGCCGCGCACGTGCGCATGCCAGTCGGTCTCCGGTGCCCATACCGCGCGCAGATCGGCCAGGAACGCGATCACTTCCGGGCCATCGGCCCATTCAAAGCTGGCGCGCACGCCTGGTGGCAGCGCGTCGATGGTGGTTGGCGGGTTTTCGATAGTCATTGGCGCAATTGTATTACCGGGCCAGCGCAACAGGCGCGTAAGGTGACGATCCTTGCTGGCGGTTTAATCCCTTCCGGGATATTTGCGTTGACAAATATATTTTTCGGAACAAAATGTGCCGCTATGGATGATCTCTCCGCCACCTCGCCGTCGTTTGGCCTGCTGTTGCGCCAGGTGCGCGATGCACTGATGCGCCAGCTCGATGCCGAGATGAAGGGCGAGCTGCCCGATTTCGGTTTCAGCCACTACGTCGGGCTGAAGATCCTGGCGGTGCGCTCGCCGTGCACGGCCAACGAACTGGCGCTGGCGCTGGACCAGACCCCGAGCGCGGTCACCCGCCTGCTCGACAAGCTAGAAGCGCTCGGCGCGGTGCGCCGCGAGCCGCATGCGCAGGATCGGCGCGCGCTGCAGATCGTGATGACCGAACAGGGCGTGGCGCTGTGGGAGCGGCTGAAGCTGCGCGGCGAGCGTGCGATCGAGCACGGTCTGCGCGATCTGGCCGTGCCCGAACGCGAGCAACTCACTTCTCTTCTTATCCGTGTCCGCGATGCACTCAACTCATGAACGCTGCTAGTTCCCCGATCCAGACGTCGCGCCCGCGCTTGCTGCGGCCGCTGGTCCTCACCGCGCTGACGTTGGCGCTGGCGGCCTGCGCCAGCAGCCATGGCCTGGCCCCGCAAGGCAGCGTGCTCGAACCTGGCGCACTACACGCCGAACGCACCCTGGCGCACGCCACCCTGAGCCCGGCCGCATGGCCGGCCAGCGATTGGTGGCGCGCCCTGGGCGACCCGCAACTGGACGCCCTGATTGCCGAAGGCCTGCAGCACAGCCCCAGCCTGGCGGCCGCCGACGCGCGCCTGCGCCAGGCCCAGGCGCGCACCGGCACCGCGCAGGCCGATCGTGGCCCGAGCCTGTCGGTGTCTGGCGGCTACACCGGTCTGCAACTGCCCGAATCGATGGTCGGCGACGAACTCGGCGGCAGCTACGGTGGCAGCGCGCAGGCGGCGCTGGATTTCCGTTACGGCATCGATCTGTGGGGCGGCAAGCGTACTGCGTGGGAAGCGGCTGTCGACCAGGCGCATGCGTCCGAAGTGGACGCGCAGGCGGCGCGCCTCAACCTGTCGGCCGCAATCGCCGAAGGCTACGCGCAGCTCGCCTACGCATGGAACCTGCACGATGTGGCCAACGATGAGTTGGCCCGCGCGCAGAAGACCCTGGAGCTGACCCGGCAGCGTCGCAGTGCCGGCATCGATAGCGAATTGCAGGTGCGCCAATCACAGGCGCGCGTGCCCGCCGCGCAGCAACAGGTGCAGTCCGCGCAACAGCAGATCGACCAAGCCCGTACCGCGCTGGCCGCCTTGGTCGGGCAGGGCCCGGATCGCGGGCTGGACATCGCCCGCCCGACATTGGCTGCAACGATCGCGCTGCAGTTGCCGAGCAACCTGCCGGCCGATCTGCTCGGCCGTCGCCCGGACGTGGTCGCCGCGCGCTGGCGTGTGGAGGCGGCCGACAAGGGCATCGCGGTCGCCAAGACCCGCTTCTATCCCAGTCTCAACCTCACCGCCCTGGGCGGGGTAATCAACCCGGACGTCGGCAAGCTGCTGGAAAGCGGTTCGGTGTTCGGGCTGGTGGCGCCAGCCTTGAGCCTGCCGATCTTCGATGGCGGCAAGCTGCGCGCCGGCCTGGCCGGCAGCGATGCGCAGTACGACCTGGCGGTGGCCGATTACAACCAGAAGGTGCTCGACGCGCTGCGTGAGGTGGCCGACCAGGTCACTGCGGTGCGTTCGCTGGAGCAGCGTGCGCGTGCGCAGAACGACGCCGTGCAGACCGTGACTGCGGCCTTCGATCTCGCGCAGCAACGCTACCGCGCCGGCATCGGCAGTTACCTGGAAGTGCTCAGCGTGCAGGAGCAATTGCTGGTCGCACGCGAGCGCATGGCCGGCCTGCAATCGCAACAACTTTTGGCCTCGGTGAGGTTGCAGCGTGCGCTGGGCGGCGGATTCACGCCCGAACCCGCACGCGATACCGCACGCACCGCGCCCACTTCCGCACAACCGCATTCCTGAGACAGCGACGATGAGCCAGACCACTGCAACTTCTCCCCAACCCGCGCCCGCTGCCCCGAGCAAGCGCCGCATGCTGCTGCGTCTCGTGGCCATTGTGGTGATCCTGGCGATCATCGGCATCGTGGCGTGGTACTTCCTGGTCGGCCGCTGGCACGAAGACACCGACGACGCTTACGTGCAGGGCAACCAGGTGCAGATCACCCCGATGGTGGGCGGCACGGTGGTCAGCATCGGCGCCGAAGACGGCATGCGCGTGGAGCGCGGCCAGTTGCTGGTGCAGCTGGACCCGGCCGATAGCGAGGTCGCGTTGCAGCAGGCACAAGCCAACCTCGCCAAGACCGTGCGTCAGGTGCGTGGTCTGTATCGCAGCGTCGAAGGCGCACAGGCCGAACTGTCGTCGCGCGAGGTGTCCTTGCGCAGCGCACGTGCCGATTTCGCACGGCGCAAGAATCTGGCTGCCAGCGGTGCGATTTCCAACGAAGAACTGGCGCATGCGCGCGAAGAGCTCGCCGCCGCCGAGGTCGCTGTGAGCGGTTCGCGCGAGAGCTTCGAGCGTAACCGTGCACTGGTCGACGACAGCGCGCTGGCCAATCAGCCGGACGTGCAGACTGCCGCGGCGCAGCTGCGCCAGGCCTATTTGAATCATGCGCGCACCGGCGTGGTTGCGCCGGTGTCGGGCTATGTCGCGCGGCGTTCGGCGCAGGTCGGCCAGCGCGTGCAGCCGGGTAGCGTGCTGATGGCGGTGGTACCGCTGGAGCAGGTGTGGGTGGAAGCCAACTTCAAGGAAACCCAGCTCAAGCACATGCGCCTGGGCCAGGAAGTGGAGCTGCATTCGGACCTGTACGGCAGTGGCGTCAGCTACACCGGTCGCATCCAAAGCCTTGGTCTGGGCACCGGCAGCGCCTTCTCGCTGTTGCCGGCGCAAAACGCCAGTGGCAACTGGATCAAGATCGTGCAGCGCGTGCCGGTACGGATTGCAGTGGATCCCAAACAGCTGGCCGGCAATCCGCTGCGCATCGGTTTGTCGATGAAGGTCGAGGTCAATCTGCATGACCAGCGGGGCACGGTGTTGCCGACCAAGTTCGCCAATGGCGCGGTGTTCTCCACCGATGTCTACGCGCAGCAGCTGAAGGCGGCCGACGCGGATATCCATCGCATCATCCAGGACAACCTGCCGTCGCAGCCTGCCGGCAAGGCGGGCTAAGCCACCATGTCTTCGCAAGCTCCCACCACCCCCGGCGGCCCCGCGGCACCGGCGCCCGCCGCCGGCTTCCGCCCGGCGAGCGTTGCGTTGTGCACGGCGGGCCTGGCGATGGCCTCGTTCATGCAGGTGCTGGACACCACCATCGCCAATGTCTCCCTGCCCACCATCGCCGGCAATCTTGGCGCCAGTTCGCAGCAGGCCACCTGGGTCATCACCTCGTTCGCAGTGAGCACGGCGATCGCCTTGCCGTTGACCGGTTGGCTGAGCCGTCGCTTCGGCGAAACCAAGTTGTTCGTGTGGTCGACGCTGGCCTTCACCATCGCCTCGCTGCTGTGCGGCCTGGCGCAGAGCATGGGCATGCTGGTGGTCTCGCGTGCGCTGCAGGGCTTCGTGGCCGGACCGATGTATCCGATCACCCAGAGTCTGCTGGTGTCGATCTACCCGCGCGAAAAACGCGGACAGGCGCTGGCCCTGCTGGCGATGATCACCGTGGTCGCGCCGATCGCCGGGCCGATCCTGGGTGGCTGGATCACCGACAACTACAGCTGGGAATGGATCTTTTTGATCAACGTGCCGCTGGGCATCATCGCCAGCAGCATCGTCGGTTCGCAATTGCGCCATCGCCCCGAGCAGATGGAAAAACCGCGCATGGACTACATCGGTCTGATCCTGCTGGTGGTCGGTGTGGGCGCGTTGCAGCTGGTGCTGGATCTGGGCAACGACGAGGACTGGTTCTCATCCGACAAGATCGTGGTGCTGGCCTGCGTCGCTGCGGTGGCGCTGGTGGTGTTCGTGATCTGGGAACTCACCGACAAGGACCCCATCGTCGATCTCAAGCTGTTCCGGCACCGCAATTTCCGCGCGGGCACGCTGGCGATGGTGGTGGCGTACGCGGCGTTTTTCAGCGTGAGTCTGCTGATCCCGCAATGGCTGCAACGCGATCTGGGCTATACCGCGATCTGGGCCGGTCTGGCCACCGCGCCGATCGGGATCCTGCCGGTGTTGATGACGCCGTTCGTCGGCAAGTACGCGCTGCGGTTCGACCTGCGCATGCTCGCCACCGTGGCCTTCATCTTCCTGTCGTTCACCAGCTTCCTGCGCTCCAACTTCAACCTGCAGGTGGACTTCAATCACGTGGCCACCGTGCAATTGGTGATGGGCGTGGGCGTGGCGCTGTTCTTCATGCCGGTGTTGCAGATCCTGCTGTCCGACCTGGATGGGCGCGAGATCGCGGCAGGCTCCGGCCTGGCCACGTTCCTGCGGACCCTGGGCGGCAGCTTTGCCGCATCGTTGACCACCTATCTGTGGGCCCGCCGCACCCAGGTGCACCACGCGCACATCACCGAGCACATCTCGGTGTACACGCCGGGCATGCAGGAGCAGGTCACCGCGATGGGGCAGGGCGACCTGCAGCGCGGCGCGGCATCGCTCAACAACATGATCAATCACCAGGCCTCGCAGATGGGCTTCAACGACATTTTCTACCTGCTCGGCTGGACCTTCCTGGCGATCATCTTCTTCCTGTGGCTGGCCAAGCCGCCGTTCGGCGCGGGTGCCGGTGGTGCAGCGGCGGGTGGTGGGCATTAGGCGCGGCTGACAAGGCGCTACGAGCGGCCAAGAAAACGACTTCGCGCCGGTCTACTGCAGAGCGGATGATCTGCGACTTGGCTGCGGGGCCCTTGCCCGCCCACCATCGCGGGACACGTCGCAAGTGCGTCCATCTAGGCTCTTACGCGGCATCCATGCCGCGTAAGGTCACGCGACGGTGGGCGGGCAAGGACCAGTCGAGATGGTCTGCGTGCGTAGCGCTTCTCAAAACAACCAGCAAACCGTTTGGAGCGGTGAGGGCACCGCGGCCTCGACCGACGCAGTATTTGACTTGGGGTTCTGACTGCATCCAACAAGAGGCAGCTGACAAGACCACTGCGCTCACCACCAGTCGGGTGCTCGCTACGGTTTGTGAGCCGATCTGACAATCGTGCTGCGCTTGTCAACACGCTCTAGACTGACGCTCTCCAAGTGGGAGCAGTTCAATGGCAATGATGCCTTCTACGCCCGAGTCGTCTCCGTCTTGCTGCCTCATGCCTGGGACACCGCAGGGAGACCGGTTTGCGCTGCATCGATGTGATGGACATTTGCACGATGTCCAGCGCCATCGTCCGTTGCGAGCGCCGGCTGCGGCAACGTGGTGTCTGCTGCAGGCCGCGCTTTTCCTTTCGCTGTGGTTGCCGTTGTTCGCATCGGCTGATGGATTGGCTGACGACGTGACGCAGCAGATGCAGCGCAATCGGCAGCGCTACGGCATCGTGGGGCAGGCGGTGTACGTTGCCCACAACGGCAAGCTGGTGTTTCGCGGCGCCGATGGGCTGGCCGATCTCGACAGCCGGCAGCCGGTGACGCCTGAGCGGATATTCCCTGCGTTTTCACTGAGCAAGCTGCTGGTGAGCACGTTGATCATGCAGTTGGTCGAGACCGGTCAGATCGATCTGGACCGACCCGCACGGGCTTACCTGCACGATCTGCCGCGGCGCTGGAGCAAGATCACGGTGCGGCAGCTCCTCAACCACAGCGCGGGGCTGCCCGAGTATTTCACCGAGGAACAGATGCGCGGCTCGCCGCAGGCGAACGCTTCGTTTCCGGAAAATCTGCATGCGGTTTTCGCCACGCTGGGCAATCAGCCACTGCTGTTTGCGCCGGGTAGCAGCACCCGCTACGTCAATACCAACTATCTGGTGCTTTCATACCTGCTGCAGGCCCATTACCGCAAGCCGTATCCGCAGGTCGTGGCCGAGCGAATCATCGATCCGTTGAAGTTATCTCATACCTTCCTCGGACGTTCCCGGCTGCCGGTCGATGGGAGCGTCAGCGCCTACCTCGGCAAGGACGGAAAGCTGCAAAAAGAGCCGGAGATCGCCTGGCCCGACTACGCCCTCGGGCATGCCGAGCTGTACACCAGCATCGATGATCTGGCGACGTTCGTGGAAGCGATGCGAAACGGCAAGTTAGTCGGCAAGGCAACGCTGCAACAGCTCTGGCAACCGCAGGTGCTGTCCAACGGGCAGCGCGGTTGGTTCGCCAGCGGTTGGGAGGTTGGCGCAAGTGACGCCTATCGGTACGTGGGCCATGATGGCGGCGCGCGGGTGAGGGTGCGGCTGCTGTTCGCCGACGCGCTGGATGGCGATAGCTACACCATCGTTTACCTGACCAATGGCAGCACGCGCGGTGTGTGGTCCAGGGTGCTGGTCGACAGCCTCATGGCGAGCATCGCGCCACGGAGGTTCCCCGCTGAAGCCGTGTCGGAGAAACTCATCGCCTTCGCGCTGCAGTCGCCTGTCGATAACGACACGCAGGCGATGGCCGATGCACTGCGCGCCGACAAGAGCGTGCCCATCGACCAACTCGAGGGGATAGTCAACACGACCGGCTATACCGTTCTGTCCAATCTCGGTGCAGATGCGGCCATTCGTGTGTTCGCACTGAATGTGCTGCTGTTTCCTGCGTCCAGGAATGCGTTGGACAGTCTTGCCGAGGCGTACGAGGCAAGCGGAGATCTCACCCGTTCGAGCGCCATCAGGCAGACCATCAAGACCATGCCCGCCACGCCCGGCAAACGCTGATCTGACCCGATTGCGCGCGACCTCATCTGTTTGATGCTGGTTGCACCTCGATTGCATCGCCCGGCGGTGCGTCGCCGTTGCCGGGCTTCGGTTCGGCATGCGCGCGGTCATTGTGGGGCGTGTCTTGCTCCAGCGGTGCGAGCAGTTGCAGCCGCTTGCCTTGGTAGCGGAACGCAAGCGCGTCCTGCAGCTGGCGCAGTGCTTCTACCTGGGGGCAAAGCTTGTTGGCGTTGGCCTCGATGGTGGATGCTTGGGCGTCGAGCCTTGCATCCAGTTGGCCGTCCATCTGTTGGGCGCGTTTGTCGATTCCCTCCGAGCGCCCGGTGACGATCTGCCAGAGCATGTGGCGCGCGATGCTGCCTTTGAAGTCTTCGGCGTGGCGTTCGACGTAGCGTTCGAAGTTGCCGTCGAACGCCTGTTGATCCCAGCGCCCATTGCCCAGGGTGCCATCGACATAGGCGCTTGCGCCTCTGCGCATCCGTTCGATCTTGCGGGCGTTGAACGCACTGCCTGTCAGCACCTCGATGACACCGCCGAGTGCGTCGTAGCTGAGGTCGATCACGTCATGCGCAATGCCGGCGACCTGCGGCATCAGGGCGCGGGTCCGCGTTTCCATCTCTCTCAGCCGTTGCGCATCGGCATCACTGATCTGCTGCAGCTTGTGGTCGATGCTCAGTTCGCCGCCGTGGAAGAACACTTCGCGCGGCCAGTCGCTGTCGCGGTAAAGCCAGATGCCGCCGCTGTCGGCGAGCACATTGAACGGCGTGCCGAGCGCGCATTGCTGCGACGACACGTGCGCGCGATGGTGAGCTGCATCGCGCGTGTCGGTCTGGTCTGCCCACGCATGCGGACTCAAAACGGCAAGCAGCAGGACAAGCCGGGGGAGGGGAGGCATTGGCTGGGGTTCCCGTCTCGGAGGCGTGGAGCATGGCCGCCACCGCCGCGACGGGTCGCGTGTCGAAAGTCACCGCATGCGCGCTGCTGCGGCGCTGTCCATCGGCAGCGTCACCCATGCCGACGCGCCGACATTCAGGTGCGCTGCCCAAACGCAAAAAACCCCGCCTGAGCGGGGTTTTTTGCGATCTACTGTGAGTCGTGGTGCCCAGGAGAGGACTCGAACCTCCACGAAGTTGCCCCCGCTAGCACCTGAAGCTAGTGCGTCTACCAATTCCGCCACCTGGGCGACTCAGGGGGCGAATTGTGCAAGTTGCGCACGACGCTGTCAACGCATCCCGCATACATTCTTCGTGGTGGCTGGTGCCTGCCGGCGACTTGAGAAGACGGCGTGGCGGACGCGTGCGATGCACGCCTGCCGCGACACCGGCTTACGGCAGCTGCACCGCCTGCAAGGTGACCTCCGCACTTTCCACCGGTTCGCTCGCCGAACGCGCCAGCTGCACGCGGTAGCTGCCGGCAGCAATCGTCCAGTGACGCGCCTTGGCATCGAAGTCGGCCAGCGTCTTCGGTTCGGCCACGACCTGCACGCTGCGCTTTTCGCCGGGCTTGAGCATGAGCTTCTGCCAGCCGATCAGGCGCAGCGGGGTGGCATGACCGTCGGGCAGGGTGACGTAGAGCTGCGGCACGGCGGCGCCTTCGCGCGGGCCGATATTTTCCACTTCGAAGTGCGCGGTGAGCTGGCTACCCTTGGCCTCCACGCGCAGCCCGCCCATGCGGAACTGCGTGTACGACAGGCCGTGGCCGAACGGATAACGCGGGGTCAACTTGCGTGCGGCGAACCATTTATAGCCAACGTTGGCACCTTCGATGGCGTAGTCGATGCTGTCTTCGCCCGGCTTGGCCGGCTTGAAGCCCAGGCCCGGAATCGAGGGGCGCGGCAGCTGCGATTCGTCCACCGGCCAGGTCACCGGCAGATGGCCGGAGGGATTCACTGCGCCGGTCAGCAGGTTGGCGATCGCCTGGCCGCCGCCGATGCCCGGATACCACGCCTGCAATACCGCCGGCACACGCTCGGCCCACGGCATGCGCACCGGGCCGTTGGTTTCCAGCACCACGGTGGTCCTGGGGTTGGCTTTTGCCACCGCCTCGATCAGTGCGTCCTGCTTGTCGGGCAATTGCATGTCCGGCAGATCCACCGATTCGGCCGCCCACTGGGTGGCGAACACGATCGCCACATCGGCAGCCTTGGCCGCGCGTGCGGCTGCATTGCGGTCCTTGCCGTCGACGTAATCGATCTGCACATTCGGCAATGCGGCGCGCAGTGCCTGCAGCGGCGAGGATGGATGGATGATCACCGGGCCAGGCCAGGTGGTCGGGGTGAGGCCGGGCACCGCGTTGCCGCCGTTGATGGTGTAGTCCACACGCGAGGAACCGCCGCCGGACATCACGCCCTTGTCGGCGTACCCACCGATCACCGCGATGCGGCGCACGTCCTTGGACAGCGGCAAGGTGGCCTGTTCGTTACGCAGCAGCACGCTGCCTTCTTCGGCGACATGTTGCGCGGCCAGCAGCCCGGCCTTCCCGTCGATCGGCTGGCGCTGGGTCGGATGATCGAACGCGCCATGCGCGAACAGGCTGCGCAGGATGCGCTTGGCCATATCGTCGAAGCGCGCACGTGGCACCACGCCGGCCGACACCGCCATGCGCAACGGCGCGTCGAAGTACACCGCTGCATCGAACACTTCGCCGGCCGATTGTTGATCCAGTCCGGCCAGCGCCGCCTTGGAGCCGCTGTGCACGCCGCCCCAATCGGACATCACGTAGCCGGGGTAGTTCCATTCCTGCTTGAGCACCCGGTTGAGCAGGTAATCGTGCTCGCAGCCGTAGATGCCGTTGATCTTGTTGTAGGAGCACATCACCGAGGCGGGGTCGCCGATCTTCAGCGCGATCTCGAATGCCAGCAGGTCCGATTCGTGCATCGCCTGCTCGCCGATCTGCGCGCTATGGAAGTTGCGCCGCGTTTCCATGTCGTTGAGCGCGAAGTGTTTCATCGTCGACAGCACATGCTCGCTCTGCACGCCACGAATCGATTCGCCGACCATGGTGCCGGCCAGCAGCGGGTCTTCGCCGGCATATTCGAAATTGCGCCCGTTGCGCGGGTCGCGCTGCAGGTTGACGCTGCCGGCCAGCAGCACGTTGAAGCCTTGCTGCCAGGATTCGCGGCCCATGGTCTTGCCGCCGTTGTAGGCCAGCTGCGGATTCCAGCTCGATGCGGTGGACGGGCCGGACGGCATCGCGGTGGCGTAGTCGCCCTTGCGGATGCCGCCGGGATTGGTCACGCCCACGCCAGCGTCGGCCAGCTGCTGCGCCGGGATGCCGAGCCGTGGAATGCCGGGGACATAACCGGCCGAGCCCAGCGCGCCTTCGGGCTTGGGAATCTTGTCGGTGCCCAGGCCGAAGTAGCTGCGCAGCATCTGGAATTTTTCGTCTTCGCTCATCTGCGCGAGCAGGCGGTCGGCACGCTGGTCCGCAGTCAAGGCGGTGTCCATCCACGGCTGCGCTGCAGCGGCGGGCTGTGCGCTGAGCGGGACCGTAAACGCGACGCTGACGCCGAGGACAATGGCGAGCGCGAGACGGCGTGGCCTGGGGGGTGTAAACGTTTTCATATCAAAGTGTGGCACGGGTGGTCCTTGTGGCGCGGTTGCAATCAGGGGAGGGCATCGCAGTGCCCGAGTAGGAAGGGCGCGCGTACGCGCCGAATCAGGAGGTTGCCGGAATCGGATGCGGCGTCAGAACTGCGTCTGCGCGGTGCGCAACACCGGATACAACCGATAGCGCTCATCCCAGGAAGAATGCTGGCGATAGAAGAATTCCAGCCGCGCCTTCGGGTCGGCCGCGAAAGCCGCATCGCTGGCCAGGCGCTGCTCGAACTGTGCCTTCACTGCCGGATCGCGTTCGAGCATGTCGCGCGCCACCTCCTCGGCCACGTAATCCTCCATGTATTCCTTGCGCTCGAATGCGGTGTTGAACAGGCCCCACTGCAGCAGCGAATCCGGCGCCTGCGGTTCCAGCATCGCCATCACCAGGCGCGATTTGGCCTGGGCGATCGGGACGAACAACGAGCCGGCCGGCACGTTGCGGATTTCGTCGCGCCATTGCCCGGTGATCTCCAGGTTTTGATGGCCTTCATTCGAGCGCGGTGCAAACGTTGCGGTGTCGGCGCGGAAACTCTGTACCGGGTGCTCGCCGCCAGTGGCGATGGTGTCGAAGGCGATGCCATGCAGCCGCAGTTTTTCCGCCACCAGGGCCGCTTGCGCGGCAGGTACCAGATAGCCGCCGCGTGGTGCCTGGACCACCACGTCGGGGGTGATCTGATCGCGTAACGGCACCTTCCAGATCTGCGGCCTGGTCTCGTCGTAGCGGGTCATCAACGCGCCGGAAATCGGCGAGGGCGTGCGCGTGTAGGCGTAACCACGGAAGGCGACGGTGCGTGCGGCTGGACCGGCGGCGAAGCTCAATGGCTCCATCTCGCCAGCCAACCGGGTCGCGCGTTGATCGGCCGCCAGCGCATCGGCGCGCCACGTGGCGCCGTTGCGCGCGGTCTGCTGCAGCACCGAGACGATCGCGTTGCGGGTGACGCGTACGCGCACCGGATAGGTCTTCCACGAATGGGTTTCCACCAGCATGCCGAAGCGGTTGCGCAGCAGGAAATAGCCATGCGAAAAACGCGGCGGCGACACGTCGTCGGCAAAGCCGGAGGTCGGGTCGTCTTCGTGCACGAACGATGGGTAATACGGCAGCGGCAGCGAGCCCTGTTTGGCGAGATCGGCAATCACCGCATCGCGCCAGCGCGTGCCGTCGCGTTGCAACGTGGCATCGCCGGCATGCACCGGCTCCACCTGCACCGACACGTCGTGTTCGAACTTGGCGCCGTCGGTGACGTGCAGGTCCACATACATCAGCGGATCCCACTGCTGCACCAGCCGCAGCATCGCCTGCATTTCGGGTGCGTCGGCCTTGAGGTAGTCGCGATTGAGATTGAGGTTCTGCGCGGTGGCGCGCCAGCCCATCTGTTCGGGGCCGCGTTGATTGGGACGGTTCCAGGCGCCGAAGCGCTCGTGGCCATCGACGTTGAACACCGGCACGAATACCCACACCAGTTTGTCGAGTACGCCCTTGCCGGCCTTGCCGTCCAGCAACTCGCGCAAGGCCAGGAAGCCCGCGTCCTTGCCGTCGATCTCGCCGGCATGGATGCCGCCTTGCACCAGCACCACCGGCAACTTGCGCTGCGCGGCACTGGCCGCATCCAGCGCGCCGCTGGTGGACACGACCAACGCCTTCATCGGCCGGCCTTCCGGGGTGGTGCCGAAGTCGATGCAGCGCACCGCCTGCGGGTAGCGCTGCGCGAAGGCATCGCACAGTGCGATGACTTCATCGTAGCGTCCGGTTTGCGCAAAGCCGCTGCGCTCGGCCTGGGTGGTCAGCGGTTCGGTGGCCAATGCGGCGGGGGCGGTGGTCAGCAGCAACAGGCCCAAGGCCAGGCGGGTGAAGCGGGGCATCCAGCGGTCCAGTGTTCCAGGAAAACGTTTGCAATGTAGCCGAGCCGGCGCAGCAGGCCAATCTGCACTGCGTCATCGCGTTCGAGCCAGCGCGCCGATGGAGCTGGCTCGAACGCGCTTCCAGCACAGGCAGGTCCAACGACGATGCAAACGACTATGCAAAGCGGACGGCTCCTGCGCTAGCGAGCGCAACAGCGTTGACGCACGCAACGGCGTGTCCAATGGTCGCGATGGCGGCCGGACGCTACCCCCCGGTACGATAGCGCGTGTTTTCTGCTCGACCGGACTGCCTTTGACCACCTCCACCTTGCCGGCTCCCGATGCCGGTGCGCGGTTGCCGCGCCAGATTCCTTTCATCATCGGCAATGAAGCCTGTGAGCGTTTCAGCTTCTACGGGATGCGCAACATCCTGGTGCAGTTCCTGATCACCTCGCTGCTGTTGAACGAGGTCAGCGGGCCCGGTCGTGAAACCGAAGCCAAGCACATCCTGCACAGCTTTATGATCGGGGTGTTCTTCTTCCCGCTGCTCGGCGGCTGGTTGGCCGATCGCGTCTTCGGTAAATACAACACCATTCTGTGGTTCAGCCTGGTGTACTGCGCCGGTCACGCATGCCTGGC
Source organism: Xanthomonas sp. 3075 (assembly GCF_014197275.1). GTDB lineage: Bacteria > Pseudomonadota > Gammaproteobacteria > Xanthomonadales > Xanthomonadaceae > Xanthomonas > Xanthomonas campestris_B. The sequence continues at coordinate 190,174 of NZ_JACIFI010000001.1, forward strand.
GCTGTTCGAAGGCAGCCGTACTGGATTCTTCGTCGGGCTGGGATTGATCGCACTGGGGGCGGGCGGCATCAAGCCGCTGGTGGCCTCGTTCATGGGCGACCAGTTCGACCAGTCCAACAAGCACAGGGCCAAGGTGGTGTTCGACGCCTTCTACTGGATCATCAACTTCGGCTCCCTGTTCGCCTCGTTGCTGATTCCGCTGGCGCTGAAAAACTTCGGCCCGGCGTGGGCGTTCGGCATTCCCGGCATCCTGATGCTCGTGGCCACGCTGGTGTTCTGGCTGGGTCGCAAGCGCTATGTGCTGGTGCCGTTGCCGCCCAAGGATCCGCATGCCTTCGGCGCGGTGGTGCGCACGGCATTGCTGGCGCGTGCGCCGGGACAAGGCCGGCCCGGCCTGCTGCTGGCGGCGCTGTCGATGGTGCTGGCGCTGGGCTGTTTTGTGCTGGTCGAACAATTGGGCATCGTGGTCTGTCTGTGCCTGGCGTTGGTGCTGGTGCTGGGAGGCATCGGCGGCGGCACCTGGTGGCAGCTGGAACGCGCACGCGGTGCACATCCGGATGCTGCGGTCGAAGGCGTGCGTGCGTTGCTGCGGGTGCTGGTGATCTTCGCGCTGGTGACGCCGTTCTTTTCGCTGTTCGATCAGAAGGCCTCGACCTGGGTGCTGCAGGGACGCGAAATGACCATGCCGGCCTGGTTCACCGCCTCGCAGATGCAGGCGCTCAATCCGCTGCTGGTGATGCTGCTGATCCCGTTCAACAATCTGGTGCTGTACCCCTTGCTGCGGCGTGGCGGTTGGGAGCCGACCGCGCTGCGTCGCATGACCTGCGGCATCGCCTTCAGCGGCCTGGCCTGGATCGCGGTCGGTGCCATCCAGATCAGCATGGACGGCGGCGAGCCGATGCACATCGCCTGGCAGATCCTGCCCTATGCGCTGCTGACCTTCGGCGAGGTGCTGGTGTCGGCCACCGGGATCGAGTTCGCCTACAGCCAGGCGCCGCCCTCGATGAAGGGCGTGGTGATGAGCTTCTGGTATCTGACCACCACGGTGGGCAATCTGTGGGTGCTGCTGTCGAATGTGGCGGTGCGCAACGCGACGGTGACCTCCCACATCGCCGATACTGGACTCAGCGAAGCGGCATTCCTGATGTTCTTCTTCGCGGCCTTCGCGTTTCTGGCGGCATTAGCCTTCGGGCTATACGCACGCCGGTATCGCATGGTCGACAATTACCGTTCTGCCTGAGGTCCGCATGATTACCCTGATCCTGATCGCCATCACCGGCATCGTCTCGTGGATGGCCTTCAATAATCGCCAGCTGCACGACCGCCTGATCCTGTGGCCGCCTGCCCTGGACAAGCACAAGCAATACGACCGCCTGGTGACCTACGGCTTCATCCATGCCGATCTGGGTCATCTGGTCTTCAACATGATCACGCTGTTCTTCTTCGGGCGGTATATCGAACAGGTGATGGCGCGGCTGACCGGCAGCGTGCTGACCTATCCGCTGTTCTATCTGTTTGCGCTGGTGGTGTCGATCCTGCCCAGCTACCTGAAGAACCAGAAGAATCCCAATTACCTGAGCCTTGGCGCGTCCGGTGCGGTGTCGGCGGTGTTGTTCGCCTTCATCCTGCTGCAACCGTGGACCATCATCCTGGTGCTGTTCATTCCGGCACCGGCGATCATCTATGCGGTGTTCTACGTCGGTTACAGCATCTGGATGGACCGCCGTGGCGGCGACAACGTCAACCACAGCGCACATCTGGCCGGCGCTGCGTTCGGTGTGATGTTCATGCTGATCATGGAGCCACGCGTGTGGCAGGTGTTTCTGGAGCAGCTATCCAATCCGCGCTTCGGCTGAGCGTGACATGCGGGACAACGGCTCGGCCGCAGTCCGGGCCGGTCATTGGTGCTGGCAGGTTGTCTGCGGCAACCTGGTCAGGACCGCCAACGGGGTGACGGATCCTGGTGGACAAGGTGGGCTGGCTCAGGCCGCGCTGCGTTCCTGGTCGGCGTTGGCGGGACCGCCAGATGCGGCGCCATAGGCCTGCTGCAGGCGCCGGTAGACCGTGTCGTTGAGCTGCGCGAAGTCCTGGCTGTGGGTGTCGCCGTTGATGGCGAGCTGGAACAGGCCTTCCAGCAACGAACTGTCGCTGTCTGCGCTGTGCCCTGCCGAATCGTTGTGCATGCGATGACTCCTCGTAGGTAAGGCGAAGGCCTCGACGGCTACCGGAGACCGGTGCAGCAAGCGCCTTCGGGTCAGCTATCGGCGCTACGCAGGTGAACTTAAGGGCGTTCGACGCAGGCTGCGTTTCAGGTCACAGCATCGATTCACTTTCACGCAGGCGCGGCATGGCGCTGGTCACACTTGCTGTAATTCGCTGCCGTGTGCAGACGCCAATGGAGTCAGTGACAGTGCACGCAGAGCACGATTCGACGCAGCAGCGTTTCGCTGTCGAGAGCGATGGACACCATGCCGAACTGGCGTACCGTCTTGAAGGCCAGACCATGACCATCACCCATACGCAGGTGCCGGATGCGATCGGTGGACGCGGCATTGCCGGCGTGCTGGTGCAGGCCGCGTTGAACCATGCACGCGAGGCCGGCCTGAAGGTCGTGCCCGCTTGCAGTTACGCCGATGCGTATCTCCGTCGGCATCAAGAGTTTCAGGATCTGCTGGCCTGATCGCCAGCAGTGCTTATTCGATCAGGGGAGCAGTGGGAATGGGGCGGTTGTTTGGAGTAAACGCAGCGTGGGGCCTGTTGATGCTGGCCTTGCTGGCAGGGTGTAAGCAGCGCGAGCCCGCCACGGTGGAGCCGGCCGAGCCTGCAGCCGATGCAGCGGCCGCAACCGCGCCGCCCGCCGAACCGGTTCTCGTGCAGAGCGGTCCGCTGGAAGACGTCATCGAGCATGCGCCTGCCTACATGGTCGGCATCAGCTATCCGCGCGGGCTGGATGCGTATCCGGAACTAGCCGCCGCGATCCGCAGCTATGCGCAGGACGCGCGTACCGAATTGATGGAGGCGGTCTCCGGCCTCGGCAACGACAAGCCGGCCGCGCCGTACGAATTGTCGCTGGCATTCGAGACGGTATTGCAGACCGCTGACCTGATCGTGGTCGCCGCCGATGGCAGCCGCTATACCGGCGGTGCACACGGCGAGCCGCTGGTGGCGCGCTTCGTGTGGCTGGTCAAGCAGCGCAAGCAACTCACTGCGCAGGCGTTGATTCCCGACCCGGCCGGCTGGGAGAAGATCGGTCGCGCGGTGGCCGCACAACTGCACGACGCCGCCGCCCAACGGGTGGAGGCCGATCGCGTGCCGGTCGAACAGCAGGCCGAACAGGTTGCATCGGCCGATCGCATGATCGCCGAAGGCACAGCGGCGCAGAGCGACAACTTCTCGCAGTTCATTCCGTTATTGAACGCGGCCGGGCAGATCACGGCGTTGCGCTTCGTGTTTCCGCCGTATCAGGTCGGGCCGTACTCGGATGGCACGCAAACAGCCGATGTTGCCGCCGCCACGTTACTCCCGTGGGTCGCGCCGGAATATGTACATCTCTTCGCACGTTGAGATGTCGCCCCGCAGGCGATGTGATTGAATGGCCTGGGCATTCAATAGTGCAACCAAACGGGTGATATGAGCAGCTTCGATCCAACCGCAAATCGCGTGGACCATACCTGTGTGCGGTACCCGGCATTCCCACGGGAGCCGGCCGTGCTGGTGAGGTTGATCAAACATCTCTACAAGCGACTGCACACACACGGCTGCGCACGACTCAAGCCTTACGGGATAACCCCGCCGGAATACGAAATCCTGATGATGCTCTACGGCACGCCGGAGCAGGCGATCACGCCGACCGAGGTGGCGGAGGCTGCAAGCGAAAAGCCGGCCAATATCACCCGGCTTACCGATCAGCTGTGCGAGAAGGGACTGATCGCGCGCGGCAGCAGTCCCGATGATCGTCGCAAGATCGCATTGACCCTGCTGCCGGCGGGCCTGGCCCTGATCGAAAGCCTGTTGCCCGATGCCTGCACCTTGTTGAATGCAGAGACCGCCGCGCTAAGCGAGGTCGAACAGGTGCGTCTGGAAAAGCTGCTCAAGAAGCTGCTGGAGAGCGTGGACGCCGTCGCCGAAGGATGACCACGTCCGCCGCGAATGCGGATGCCGGGAGTCCGGTTCGCGGTTGCATCCGGGTTCGCTAGCGGGCAGCGCCGTCGCCGACAACGGGAGGTGTCAGCGCCAGTGCTGCGCGCGTGCGCCGCGTTCGTCGTCCGCGTCCAGGGCCTGGCCGTCGATGCGAGCGTCGATGGCAGTCAATACCGCTGCGGGCATCGCGCTGGAGGCCATGCGCAATTCGCCCTCGTCGCCTTGCTGCGGTAGCGGCGACACCAGTTCGACGCGCCAGCGCTCGCCCTGGCGGCAGGCCAGTCCAGCGCTGCTGCGTTTCAGCGAAAAGCTGCGGCAATAGCGGCCATCGCGCGCGCGAAAACTCAAGCCGATGCGGACGTCGCCTTGCCGGTCGCTGGAGAGCTGGCGGTCCAACGCCAGGGCGAGCGCGCCGCTGGCGTCGTGTCCTTGCTCGGCCAGCGCGGCCGATGGTGCGGGCTGCGGCGGCTGGCGTTGCCAGATCCAGATGCCGACCAGCAGCGCGGCGGCGATGGATGCCGGCACGGCCCAGCGCCGGATCGGCTGCCGCGATGCGGTCCGCGCAGGTGCGCGGATGGGCGCAACGGTGGCAGTGTCGGAGGATGTCTGCGGTGTGATCGGCGGGCGCCGCCGCGCCGCTTCCAGCAGGCGCACCGGTATGGGTTCGTCGAGCACCGGTGCGAAGCCGGCACGCAGTTGCGCATTCACGCGTTGCAGCGTGCGCACTGCGGCGGCTAGCTGCGGATCGGTTGCGAGCGCGGCCTCGATCCGCTCGACCTGCTCGGGCGTCAACGCGCCGTCCGCGTAGGCCTGCAGGGTGGCTTGGTCGATCTCGTTCACGTCTGTTCCTCCAATAACGCCTGCAGCGCCTCCCTGCCGCGCGCCAGGCGGCTGGTCAGCGTGCCGATCGGGATGTCCAGGACCGCTGCGGCGTCCCGGTACGACAATCCCTCGATCAACACCAATGCGATCGGCCAACGCTGCTCGTCGGGCAACCTGGCCATGGCCGCCTGTACCGCCATCCATTGCTGCTGGCGCTCCATTGGGCTGTCGCCGACCTGCTCGCCTTCTGCGGCACCGACGAACAGCTGCCGTCTGCGCCGCTGCGCGCGGACCTCATCGAGCCACGCGTGGCGGATGATGCCGAACAGCCAATACTGCAGTGGCGTCTCCGGTCGCCACTGCTCGGCATGACGCAAGGCGCGTTCGATCGCCATCTGCAGCAGGTCGTCGGCATCGGCCGGATGGCCGGCAATGGCCCGCGCGAAGCGCCGCAATCGCGGCAGCAGCGCGCAGATGCCATCGCCGACGGTTGCCACGGGATCGCGCTCTTTCATCAGCACTACGTTCGGCAAGGTGGTTTTCTTCCGTCCACGCGGCGAGGCGTTCACGGTGCGTCGTCGATACGCGATTAGTGTGGCATGGCGTGCGGCAAGCAACCACGGCAGGGTGGGCGATGGCGAAAGTAGCGTGGACGCGTTGGCTGTGGCTGGCGGCGTTGGTGGTCGGCCCGCCGGCGTCGGCGCAGCTGGCGTTGCCCTCTGCCGGTGGGCTGGTACAAGACGTGACGCAAGCCGTACCGGCGTTGCCGGCCACGCTGGATCGCTCCTTTCAGCAGGCGCAGGGCGATCTGCAGCGTTTGCGCAGGCAACGTCTGGACGCGCTGCTGCGCGCCCGTCCGCGCGAGTTGGATCGCGATGCCGACGGCGCCATCGTGGTGCGCGGCCAGATCGTGGCGCTGGCGCCGGGTCCGGCTGCCTTGCAGGCAGCGCAGACGGCCGGTTTCGTGGTCGGCGAGCAACGCGGCTTCGATGCGCTCGGCTTGCGCGTGGTGGTGTTGCACGCCCCGCCGGGTATGTCCACGCAACGGGCGATGCAGCGGCTGCGCCAGCTCGATCCGCAGGGCGAGTATGTCTACAACCATCTCTATAGCGAGTCAGCCACTCGCCTTCCGGCCGCTACGCCTGCGTCTCCAGCCCCGGCAGCGACCGATGCGGCGGCGGGGTTTCGCGTGGGGCTGATCGACAGCGGGGTCGATGCCGCGCATCCAGCGCTGGCCGGCGTGGACGTGCAGCGCTGGGGATGCGACGGACGCGCGCTTGCTCAGACCCACGGCACCGCGGTCGCATCCCTGTTGGCCGGACGCGCGGTGGCGCACGGCCCCATCGCGCGCACCTTGTATGCGGCCGATCTCTATTGCGGCACTCCCACCGATGGCGCAGCGGTCGAGCTGGTTGCTGCGTTGGCCTGGATGGCGCAGCAAGACGTTGCGGTGATCAATATCAGCCTGATCGGTGCACCCAACCGGCTGCTGGAACGCGCGGTGGCGGCGCTGGTCGCGCGCGGCCATCTGCTGGTGGCGGCCGTCGGTAACGATGGACCGGCGGCGCCGCCGCTGTATCCGGCGGCCTATCCAGGCGTGATCGGCGTGACGGCGCTCGACACGCGGCGACGCGTACTGCCCGAAGCCGGTCGCGGCACGCAGGTGGCCTTCGCCGCGATCGGCGAGGTCATTGCCGCCGCGCCGCAGGGGCAGTGGAAGCAGCAGCGTGGGACTTCGTTCGCCGCGCCGTTGGTGGCGCGAATCGCCGCGCAATCCCTGTCCAAGCCCGACCCGCAGGCCGCCGCAATGCTGCGTGCGCAGTTGCAGCGCCGCGCGCGCGACCTCGGCGCCAGCGGTGTGGACCCGGTGTACGGCAACGGCGTGCTGGGAGAGGATCTCCCGCTGCAACGCGCGCCGGGCGGGTGAATGTTGCCTGTCTGCGCACCCGGTGGTCGGGATGTGCGCTCGCGTCCGGTTCGTATAGGTGGGTGAGAGCCGCAGATTGCCTGTGGCAGAGCAGGAGAACGCGATGAACAGCAAGACCTTGATCCCCGGTGCAGTGGTTGCCGCGATGCTGGCACTGAGCCCTGGCTTGGCTGGCGCGCAGGTACTCGGCGGTGCGGGTGGCCTGGGTGGCACGGTGGGCGGCACGGTCGGTGGAGTCGGTGGTGCGACGCTAGGCGGCAACGCCGCCGGTGCCGGGACGCTGGATGCCGGCTCTGCGGTGGGCGGCGCGAAGAACGCAATCGATGCGCAGTCGCGGCATGTGCGTAGCGCAACGCAGCGCACGGCGGCACGCGGTGCCGCCGCTGCATCGGCGACGCAGGATGCCGCCGGTCATGCGGCCATGGGCGCGCAGACCCTTGCCGATACGACCGCTGCCAACGGTGTGTCGACCGCGCGCAATACCGCGCGTACGGCGCGTAACAGCGTCAACGGCGCTGCCGGTAGCGCTCAGACTGCGGCCCGTGCGACAGGCACGGCAGGCATGCAGACGGTCGGCGGGGCAGGTGCTGCCGGCAATGCCAGCACGCTGGAGACGCCTGCACTGAGTGGCGGCGGCACGGCTGACGGCAGTGCATCGCACCGTGTCGATGCCAACGTGAACCCGTCGTCGGCGCGGGTATCGGGTGGTGGCAGCGCCTCCGGGTCTGGCGCCGTGCAGGCGGGAAATGTGCAGGGCGGTACCAGCGGTTCGGCGGCGGCCGACGCCAATGCCAGTGCGTCGGGCCAGGTCCAGTAATCCAACCTGTGTCGGTGCGACGGATGTCGCGCCATTCATGGTGAGCGCAAGTCCAACGGCGCCCGGCGTGACCGGGCGCCGTTGCGTTGCAGGACGCCGCGACAATTCCTTCTCCCGCCTGCGGGAGAAGGGAGGCAACGCGGGCGGCCTTTCTTTGGCAAAAAGGTCGCGGCGCCGCCTACACCGGCAGCTTCACACTCAGCGGCGCGGGGTTTCCGCTGGTTCGCTCAGTCCGCGTTTTTCCAGCAGCGGTTCGATCTGCGGTGCATGACCAGCGAAGTTCTGGAACAGCTCCATCGCGTCCACGCTGCCGCCGCGCGAGAGCAGGGTCTTGCGGAAGCGGTCGCCGTTGGCGCGACTCAACCCGCCATGCTGCTTGAACCACTGCTGGGTGTTGGCGTCGAGCACCTCGGACCAGATGTAGGCGTAATAGCCAGCCGCGTAACCGCCCATGATGTGGCTGAAATACGGGGTCTTGTAGCGCGGCGGCACCGGCGCGTAGGCAATGCCGTCCTGCTGCAAGGCCTTGGCCTCGAAGGCCATCACCCCGGCTGCGTCGGGCACCTGGTTGGCGCTGAGCTGGTGCCAGTTCTGGTCGAGCATGGCCGCACCCAGATACTCGGTGGTGGCAAAGCCCTGGTTGAACTTGGACGCCGCAATCACCTTGTCCAGCAATGCCTGCGGCATCGGCGTGCCATTCTGATAATGCTTGGCGTAGTTCTTCAGGATGGACGGCTCGTCGGCCCACATTTCGTTGACCTGCGAGGGGAACTCGACGAAGTCGCGCGGCACGCTGGTGCCGGAGAAATACGGGTATTTGACGTCCGAGAACATGCCGTGCAGCGCATGGCCGAACTCATGGAACATGGTGGTCACTTCGTCCCAGGTCAGCAACGTGGGCTGGCCGGCCGGCGGCTTGGGAATATTGAGGTGATTGGCGACCACCGGCTTGAACCCGGTCAGCGCCGACTGCGACACGTAGGAGTTCATCCATGCGCCACCGCGCTTGGATTCGCGCGCGTACATGTCGGCGATGAAGATCGCCAGCTGCTTGCCGTCTGCATCGAACACGTCGTAGACGGTGATGTCGTCGCGGTAGGTGGGCAGGTCGGTGCGCTGCTTGAAGGTCAGGCCGTATTCCTGATTGGCCGCATGGAACACGCCGTTTTCCAGCACGTTCTTCAGTTCGAAGTACGGCTTGAGCTGCGACTCGTCGAAGTTGTACTTGGCCTGGCGCACCTTCTCGCTGTAGTAGGCCCAATCCCAGGCTTCGAGCTTGAAGGTGGGCTTGCGTGCGGCTTTTTGTTCCTTGTCGATCATCGCCTGCAGATCGGCGGCCTCGCGCTTGGCGTTGGCCACTGCGGCCGGGGCCAGTTTGCCCAGCATCGCGTTGACCGCTTCCGGGGTCTTGGCGGTCTGGTTTTCCAGCGAATACGCGGCGTAGGTCGGGAAGCCGAGCAGTTTGGCCTTGTCGGCGCGCAGCTTCATGATGCGCGCCACCAATGCGGTGTTGTCGTACTGGCCGCCGTGGCTGCCACGCGACACCGAGGCGTCGTAGATCTTCTTGCGCAGGTCGCGATTCTTCAGCTGGGTCAGCGGCGGCTGGCCGGTGGTGTTGAGCAGCGCGATCACGTATTTGCCGTCGAGCTTGCGCGCCTTGGCCGCTTCGGCGGCAGCGGCGATCTGCTCGTCTGACAGGCCATCCAGCTGCTTGACGTCATCGACGACAACGGCCGCAGCATTGACCTCCGCCAGCACGTTCTGGCTGAAGGTGGTGCCCAGGTTGGCCAGCTCGGCATTCATCGCCTTGAGCGTGGTCTTGTCGGCATCGGAGAGTTTGGCGCCGTCGCGGACGAAGTCGCTGTAGTACTTCTCGACCAGGCGCACACCTTGTGCGTCCAGCCCCAGCGTGCTGCGTTGGTCGTACAAGGTCTGGATGCGTGCAAACAGCTTGCCATTGAGCGAGATCGCATCGCGGTGCGCGGCAAACTTGGCCGAATAATCGGCCTGCAGTTTCTTGCGCGCGTCGTTGGTATCGGCACCGACCAGGTTGAAGAACACCGTGGTGGCGCGATCCAGCGTGGCGCCGCTCTTCTCCAGCGCGATGAGGGTGTTGTCGAAGCTCGGCTTGGCCTTCTGGTTGGCGATCTTTTCCACTTCCTTCAATTGCTCGGTCATGCCGGCGTCGAAGGCAGGTGCGAAATCGCTGTCGGTGATCTTGTCGAACTGTGGGTAATGCAGCGGCAGCGTGCTGTCGGCGAAGAACGGGTTGGCGTGTGCGGCAGCCTGCGTGGTGGCGGGTGCGGCGATGCTGTAGGACGGCATGGCAAGTCCCAGGGAAGCGGCCAGGGCAAAGGCGAGACGGGTGGTCAAGAGAGTTGCTCCAAAGTGCGAACCGCCGAGGCTAACCCAGCCGGCCGGGACAGGCGTGTGACAAAAGGCATGGCTGCGAGGTCATTGCGGCGCCATCAGGCGGACGCGACAAGTGCGGCTCGGTGGGTGAGGGCGACTCACAAGACAATCGCGTTGCCGTTGGCAGGCGCAGCCGTCGCTTGGAGCGGCTAAAAAAGCTGCACAGGTGACAGGCGGACGCTTCCGGTGCTCGCAATCGGCGTGTGCCACACGTCCATGCCGGTTTCGAGCGCGCCGTCCACGCGCACCTGAGGACTGCTCGCAACGTTGTGTTGGTCGCTCTTGGTGCGGCGCGTTCCAGGTCGTGCATTCGGCTTGCGCCGCGCTGTCCCATGCAGCTGACGACCGCGCACGACGTTGCGGGTGCCGTCCTGGTTTCCACGCGGCCATTTTCAGTCGAGTTCGTCGTTTTGTCTGCCCGACGCTGGCGGCCAGGCACGATGTCGGATCTGGCGACAGCCTGCCTTGCGTTCTTGCCGAAGGCGCTTTGCGATGGCGATACAGCAACGCGGTCGGCTGCGCTACGCTGCGGTCTTTGCACACGTCGAGGCTGCCATGGGGGATGTTTCCAGTTTTGAATTCACCGACCTGGAAGGTCGCACGCAGTCGATGCGCGATTACGCCGGCAAGGTGGTGCTGGTGGTCAATGTCGCGTCGAAATGCGGTTTTACGCCGCAGTACGCAGGCCTGCAGGCGCTGTGGCAACGCTATCGCGAGCGCGGGTTGGTGGTGATCGGTTTCCCGTGCGATCAGTTCGGTCATCAGGAGCCGGGCGATGCTGCGCAGATCCGCCAGTTCTGCTCGCTCGATTATTCGGTGGATTTTCCGCTGTCGGCAAAGATCGAGGTCAATGGCAGCGGCGCGCATCCCCTGTGGCAATGGCTCAAGCACGAACAGCGTGGCGTGCTGGGATTGCAGGCGATCAAGTGGAACTTCACCAAGTTCCTGATCGGCCGCGACGGCACGGTGCTGGAACGGTACGCGCCGACCACCAAGCCGGACGCCCTGGCTGCGGATATCGAGCGTGCGCTCGGCTGAGTGGCAGGCGTGCATGTCTCGCTAGCGGCATGCCCTCAACGCACAAGTAAGAGCACGGGTATGCCAGACGAGGCTCCAGGAATGAAGCCTCATGGCGCGCAAGCACACGCTACGACACCGAAGGTGTCGTGCGTACCGCATCACTTCTCGACGAACGCGCGCTCGAAGACGTAATGGCCCGGCGTGCCGATGCGCGGCGAGGTCTGGAAGCCGCGCGCATCCAGCAGGGTGCGCAGGTCGGCCAGCATCTGCGGGCTGCCGCAGATCATGAAACGGTCGTTGGCCGGATCCAGGGTCGGCAGGCCCAGCGTCTGCTGCATGCTGCCATCGGCCATCAGCTCGGTCAGGCGGCCCTGGTTGGCGAAGGCTTCGCGCGTGACCGCCGGGTAGTACAGCAACTTGTCGCGCAGGAGGTCGCCGAGGAATTCGTGCTGCGGCAGCTCGCGCTCGAAGTAGTCGCGGTAGGCCAGATCCTGCACGAAGCGCACGCCCTGGGTGAGGATCACCTTGTCGAAGCGCTCGTAGGTTTCCGGGTCCTTGATGATCGACAGCCACGGCGCCAGGCCGGTGCCGGTGCCCAGCAGGTACAGGTTGCGGCCCGGGTGCAGGTCGCTGATCAACAGCGTGCCGGTGGGCTTCTTGCCGACCAGCACCTTGTCGCCCGGTTTGATGTGCTGCAGCCGCGAGGTCAGCGGGCCGTCCGGCACCTTGATGCTGAAGAACTCCAGATGCTCTTCCCAGTTGGCGCTGGCGATCGAATACGCGCGCAGCAACGGCCGGGTTTCGGTTTCCAGCCCGATCATCACGAACTGGCCGTTTTCGAAGCGGAAACCGGCATCGCGGGTCGTGGTGAAGCTGAAGTAGGCATCGGTCCAATGACGGACCTCAAGCACCGTTTCGGCGCCGAAAGCGGAAGACATACCGGTAAGTGTCGTGGGAAAGAGTCCCCGCCAATTCTACCTCAAGCCGGTCAAATGAGATGAACTCTCATTTGGCTGCCGGGAATGGGGAATCGGGAATGGGTGCAGTTGCCGAATGATCCCGTACGCGCTCGGATCAGGGCGCTCAGTACCTATCAGACGTCGGGAACGCCGCTTCTAACGATTCCCGACTCCCCATTCCCGATTCCCCGCCTCATCGATACCCTGCCGCCTGCAGCTCGAACAGCTCCGCATAGCGCCCGCCCTGCGCCATCAATTCTGCATGGGTACCGTTGGCTTCGATGCGCCCATCGGCCAGCACCAGGATGCGGTCGGCCATGCGCACGCTGGAGAAACGATGCGAGATCAGCACGGCGGTGCGGTTGTCGGAGAGCTCCTTGAAGCGCTGGAATACCTCGAACTCGCTGCGCGCATCCAGTGCGGCGGTGGGTTCGTCCAGGATCATCAGCTGCGCATCGCGCATGTAGGCGCGTGCGATGGCGATCTTCTGCCATTGCCCGCCGGACAGGTCCACGCTGTTCTTGAAGCGGCGGCCGATCAGCTGGTCGTAGCCATCGGGCAGGCTGTCGATGAGCTCGCCGGCCATCGCGCGCTGCGCAGCGGCCTGGATGCGTGGCGCATCATCCATCGCATCGACCTGGCCGACGCCGATGTTCTCGCCCACGCTCAGGTGATAGCGCACGAAGTCCTGAAAGATCACCCCCAGGTTGGCGCGCAGGTCGTCCAGATCGTAATCGCGCAGGTCGTGGCCATCGAGCAGGATGCGGCCCTCGTCCGGGTCGTACAGCCGTGCCAGCAGCTTGACCAGGGTGGTCTTGCCGGCGCCGTTTTCGCCGACCAGCGCCAGCACTTCGCCGGCGCGCAGTTCGAAATCCAGATGCCGCACCGTCCACTGCTCGGCATCCGGGTAGCGGAAGCCCACGTCCTCGAACACGAAGCCCTGGCGGATCGGTCGCGGTACCGGTAGCGCATTCGGGCGCGAGCGGATTTCCGGCACGATGTTGAAGAACGAATACAGATCGTCCAGATACAGTGCCTGCCCGGCGACCTGCGAAAACCCGATCAACAGGCCTTCCAGCAGCTGGCGCAAGCGCAGGAAGCTACCGGCCAGAAAGGTCAGATCGCCGATGCTGAAATCGCCGCGCACGGTGCGCCAGGCGATATAGCCATAGGCCATGTAGTAGCCCAGGGTGCCCAGCGCAGCCAGCAGTGCGCCCCACAACGCACGCTTGCGCGCCAGTGCGCGATTGGCCTGGAAGAACTTGTCGGCCAGGCGGCGATAGCGCGCGATCAGGAAGCGGTGCAGGTTGAGGATCTTGACTTCTTTTGCGGTCTCGACGCTGGCGCCGACCTGGCGCAGGTAGTCGAGCTGGCGCCGCTCCGGCGTCCACTGGAAGTTGAGCGAATAGCCCAGCGCATTGAAATGCGCCTCGCCGATGAAGGCCGGGATCAGGGCGATCGCCAGCAGCAGGATCAACCACGGCGCATACACCACCAGGCCCACCGCCAGACTGACCACGGTGATGGCGTCCTGCACCTGGCCGAACAACTGGCTCATCAGGTTCATGCGGTTCATGGTCTGGCGCCGCGCGCGATCCAGCTTGTCCTGCCGGTCGGGATCCTCGAAATCCTCCAGATCCAGCTGCGCGGCGTGCTCCATCAGGCGCACGCTGGCGGCGTTGTTGAACAGTTCCGACAGCAGCGCATCGGCATAGCCGACCAGCCGGCCAAGCAGGTCCGAGCCGATTGCCAGCGCCAGTTCCAGTGCCAGCAATTCCAGCAACCGGTTCAAGCGGCCGCTGCCCAGTGCCTGCGCCAGCGAGTCGAAGGCCGGCGGTTGGCCGACCAGGTGGATGGCCTCGTCGATGATCAGCTTGCCGATGTACAGCGTCGCCACCGGCATCAACGCGCGCAGCACGCGCAGGCCGATGCTGCTGGCGCTCAACCAGCGGCTGGTCTGCCAGATCTGGCGCAGGAACGGCGGCAGGTTGCGCAAGGCATTCAGGCGCTCGCGCAGGGTGGGGCCGGTACGCGCGGCGGCGGGCGCAGTGGCGCCTGATCGGGAAGCTGACATGGGGTTAGTGTGCAGCGCCACGCGTGGGCATGGGGTGTTTGGAGGTGCATCGGTGCGCCCTGCGACATTTGCGCGCGGTCGCCGTGGCGCCGCTGACTGCACGCTTGCCAGGCAACGCGGTCGATGGCCTGCAGCGCGCCCGTGCCTCGTGCCGGCCCCGCGCGATCGGTTGCCCGATCAATCGCTTCGATTGACGCAACGCCCGGACACGCCTGAAGTTTCGACTAAAATGTCGGGATTGCCCCCGCCAGCCGTAGAGCCAGCCGTGACCTCGATCAAGCAGGAAGACCTCATCCAGTCCGTCGCCGATGCGCTGCAGTACATCAGCTACTACCACCCGGTCGACTACATCAAGAATCTGTCGGCCGCCTACGAGCGCGAAGAGTCGCCGGCCGCCAAGGACGCGATTGCACAGATCCTGATCAACTCGCGCATGTGCGCCGAGGGCCACCGCCCGATCTGCCAGGACACCGGCATCGTCACCGTGTTCCTCGAAATCGGCATGAACGTGCGTTGGGACGACGCGACCATGGGCGTGGAAGACATGGTCAACGAAGGCGTGCGTCGTGCCTACAACCATCCGAACAACAAGCTGCGCGCCAGCGTGCTGGCCGACCCGGCCGGCAAGCGCCATAACACCAAGGACAACACGCCGGCGGTGGTCAACACCAAGATCGTGCCGGGCGACCATCTTGACGTGATCGTCGCGGCCAAGGGTGGCGGTTCGGAAGCCAAGAGCAAGTTCGCGATGCTCAACCCGTCCGACTCCATCGTCGATTGGGTGCTCAAGACCGTGCCGACCATGGGCGCGGGCTGGTGCCCGCCGGGCATGCTCGGCATCGGCATCGGCGGCACTGCCGAAAAAGCCATGCTGCTGGCCAAGGAAGCGCTGATGGAGCCGATCGACATCGTCGACCTGCAGGCGCGCGGCGCCTCCAACCGGGCCGAGGAACTGCGCCTGGAGCTGTACGAAAAGGTCAACGCGCTAGGCATCGGCGCGCAGGGCCTGGGCGGCCTGACCACGGTGCTGGACATCAAGGTCAAGGACTATCCGACCCATGCCGCCAACCTGCCGGTGGCGCTGATTCCCAACTGCGCCGCCACCCGCCACGCGCATTTCACCCTGGACGGCAGCGGCCCGGTGATGCTGGACCCGCCGTCGCTGGAAGACTGGCCCAAGCTCACCTACAACCCGACCAACGCGCGCCGGGTGAATCTGGACACCATCACCCGCGAAGAAGTCGCCAGCTTCAAGCCGGGCGAAGTGGTGCTGCTCAACGGCAAGCTGCTGACCGGCCGCGATGCCGCGCACAAGCGCATGATCGACATGCTCAACAAGGGCGAAACCTTGCCGGTCGATTTCACCAACCGCTTCATCTACTACGTCGGACCGGTCGATCCGGTGCGCGACGAAGTGGTCGGCCCGGCCGGCCCGACCACTGCCACCCGCATGGACAAGTTCACCCGCCAGATGCTGGAACAGACCGGCCTGCTCGGCATGGTCGGCAAGTCCGAGCGCGGCGATGCGGCGATCGATGCGATCCGCGACAATAAGGCCGTCTATCTGATGGCCGTCGGCGGCTCGGCGTACCTGGTGTCCAAGGCGATCAAGGCCGCGCGCGTGCTGGCGTTCGAAGATCTGGGCATGGAGGCGATCTACGAATTCGAGGTCAAGGACATGCCGGTGACCGTGGCGGTGGATTCCACTGGCGAGTCGGTGCACAAGACCGGCCCGCGCGAATGGCAGTCGCGCATCGGCAAGATTCCGGTGGTGGTGGAAGCCTGATCCAACGCCATGTCGTCGCGAGAAAGCCGGTGCATCCTCCGGCTTTCTTTTTGTCGATGTGGCGTGCATTCCCGCCAGCCGTCTACGTGCCGAACATGGATGCAACGCTGCTGTTATCGCGCTGGAAGACCGCTGCCCCCCGGCACTCATTCGCACAGGACGTCTCATGTCGAACACGCTCTACCACACCCCCAGCACCGCAGCATTTGTCGTGCACTGGCTGCTGATCGAACTCGATATGCCGCACGTCCTGCACGCATTGGACTTCGAGCGCGCCGAGCAGAAATCGGCCGACTATCTGGCCCTCAATCCGGCCGGCGTGGTGCCGACGCTGGTGCTCGACGGACAGGTGCTGACCGAGGCGGCCGCGATCGTGTTGCACCTGGCTGACCTGCATCCGCAGGCCGGGCTGGCACCACCGCTCGGCGCGCCCGAGCGCGCCGCGTACTACAAGTGGATGTTCTTCTGCGCCAACACGCTGCAGCCGGCCTATCGCGCCTGGTTCTACCCGGGCGAGCCGGCGGGTGCCGAGCATGCCGATGCCGCGCAGGCGCAGGCACGCCACAAACTCGAAGCGGCCTGGAGCCAGGTCGATGCCCACCTGCAGGCCACTGGCCCGTACCTGCTGGGCCAGACCCTGTCGGCGGCCGACTTCATGCTCACCATGCTGATGCGCTGGTCGCGCAACATGCCGCGTCCGACCGATACCTGGCCGGCGCTGCAGGCGCATGCGCAGCGCATGAAGGCCCGGCCGGCGTTCCAGGAAACCTACCGCCGCGAAGGGCTGACGGACTGGACCTGAATTGTCCAGTGAGCGTGCGAGCAATGTTGAATCACTGCGCCGTGTAGCGATTTTCCGCGCCCGCTGCGGTGTACGATCGGCACACACTCAGAGCTCAGGGGGGCTCGTCCATGTCGCATTCCGCATCTCGTCGAAAACTGCTGCAATGCGCCTGCTGCGCGCCGATCGCGGCCGCTGCCGCGTCCCTGCCGTTGGCGGTACGCGCGGCACCGTCGAAGAAAACCGATTTGAATGCCGGCCAGGCATTGCAGGTTCTACGTGACGGCAATGCCGCGTTCGTCGAAAACCGCCCGAAGAAGGTGATTTCCGACAGCAGGCGCCGGTTGGAACTGGCGCTGGGTCAGACCCCGTTCGTGATCCTGGTGTCGTGCTCGGATTCGCGCGTGCCGCCGGAACTGCTGTTCGGTCGCGGCCTGGGTGAAATGTTCATCGTTCGCAATGCCGGCAACACCGTCGATACCACTGCGCTGGGGTCGATCGAATATGCGGTGAGTCAGCTCGGTGTTCCGCTGGTGGTGGTGATGGGCCACGAGAGTTGCGGCGCGGTGGCTGCAGCGGTATCGGTGGTGGAAAAGAACGCGTTTTACCCTGGCGCGATCGGCGCGATGATCGAGCCCATCGTGCCGGCGGTGCTGACCGCCAAGAGCCAGGGGGGCGAGGATCTGCTGGCCGCCTCGGTCAAGGCCAACGTCAAGCGCACCGTCGATCGTCTGCGTGCTGCCTCCGAACCTGCGCTGCTCGAACCGCTGCGCGCCGGCAATGTGCGCGTGGTCGGCGCGTATTACACGCTGAAAGACGGCAAAGTGGATTTCTTCGACGTCTGATTGGCGGATCGTTCGCCTCGGCGATGGCGCCGGCCAGTGCCTGCGCCATCGGCAAGATGCACATCGACGCCTTTGCCATGCGTCCATCTGCTGCGACGTGTTTCTAAACGCCGGTTAGTCCGTGGTTACTGCATGGTTGGTGCGCGTACGGATAAGGTGGCGCGCTCACTGTGCGCCAGTCGGCAGATCATGCTGCGTGCAATCGCTTCATCGCCACTGCGACGGAGTCAATCGACATAATCGTCGAAGGTCTTGCGCCGACGGAATGGCATCAGATGCTGGCGCATCAACCCCTTGGGCACCGTTTCCAGTTTCATCACGCCGTACTCCTGCGGCCAGGCGTCGCGATCCGGCGGCAGCTTGAACGTACCCATCAGCATGTCCACCAACGGAAGATGGATGGCGTAATTGACGTCGATATAGTCCTGCTGGCGCGCATGGTGCCAATGGTGATAACGCGGCAACACCAGGACATATTCCAGCCAGCCGAAACGCAGGCCGAGATTGGAATGCGCAAGCACTGCCTGCAGGCCGACCAGAATCACGTAGGCGTTGACTGCCGGTGTCGAGAAGCCAAGGATCAGCAGCGGCAACAACACCGCGCTACGGGTCAACACGATTTCCACGAAATGGATGCGCGACCCCGCCAGCCAATCCATTTCGCGGCTGGAATGGTGCACCGCGTGGAAGCGCCAGAGCCAGGGAATGTTGTGGTATGCCCGGTGCAGCGATGCCTGCGCCATGTCGGCGACGAACACGGCGATCAGGAACTGTGCCCACACCGGCATGGATTGGATTGCCGCTTTCAGCGATGGAAATGCGGCCAGTCCGGCGATGCTTCCGGTGGAGGCGGTGACCAGGATGAGGATGAACTGCACCAGCACATGGCTCATGAAAAAATAGCCGATATCGGTGCGCCAGCCCGGGCGCAACGGCGAAATGCGGCGCTTGCCCAGATAGCGTTCCAGCGGCACGAAGACCAGTGCCGAGAAAAACAGCGAGATGACAAACCAGTCCAGGCCGAGCGAGTAGGGCGTGCGGCCGATCGTATCCAACTGCACGTTGGTGCCGCCAAACAGGACCGCCAGCGTTGCGCTGCCCACGCCGACCAGGGCGATGCGCTTGTTGCGGTCGCGCAGGATGGCAAAGGTGCCCAGCAAAAACGCAGCGACCAATCCCACCAGAAGTAGATGACGGGCGAATTGCTCGTTGTAGGCTGCGCGGAATTCGCGGCTGGTCAACAGGTCGGGGAAGTGGAAGCACACCACGCCCAGGAGACTGAGCACGCCGAGCAGCGCGGAAGCGTAGGCGAAGAAGGAGCGATGCGGGCGGGCCATTGGACGTCCTGTCGGCGGGGATGGCCTGTTCGGCCGTGTACGGGAGGTGATGCCGTCATGCTCCCAGTCCGCGTGCCCGGCCGCAAGCGTTTTGCAACGAAACCGCCTGCGCCGGCTAACGTGGCCAGCAGGCCACCGGCCAACGCGACGACGCCACCCGCGCGACTGCCAGGCGTGTCATCGACGGCCTGGCGGGTGGCGACTTGCATGGCGAGTACGAGTCAGGCCGATGTCGCCGCTGCGTTGCATCGCGATTGGCGTGGTGCATGCCACAGCGGATTTCGGTCGCGCATGCAGGCGGGCAGCGCAATAGCCGGCGCAGCCCTTTCAGAGGCGGCGGCAACTGGCCGGCAAGCCGTCGGCCAGTGCACGACGAGCGCTTAGAACCACTCCAGCAACGAGACGCCCAGGCCGATATAGGTGGCCCTGTGGTTGTAGTCGATCAGGCTTTCGCCGTAGCCGTCGAACACCTGCACATGGCCGCGCAGCAGGTTGGTGATCGGGAAGCCGTAATCCAGCTGCAGCGAGCCGTGCGAGCGGTCGCCGCCGCGCAGCGAATGCCGCGCGATCAACGCCCACTCGTGGCCGTCCTTGTTGTAGACCAGGGTGGCGTCGCCGCGGCCCATGTAATCCTCGATATCGGGATTATTGTCGTCGACGCGGTCTTCCTTGATGCGGAACCACGGACGCAGCGTCAACGCCCAGTTCTCGCGATCCAGCCCGACATTGAGGATGACCCGGTTCCAGGACCGCGACAACGGATCTTCGCGGCCGTTGGACATGTGATTGATGCTGATGCCGCTCATGCGGCCCTTCCAGCCGAACAGGCTGTAGTTGTTGCGGAACACCAGCATCGCTTCCGGCTCGTAATTGGTCTCGCGGAACGGGCGCGAGGCATCGGCGTTGTAGGCCTGCCAGCGCGAACTCTGGGTGTAGCCCATCCAGATGTCGCCGTTGTCGCCGAACACATCCTCGACCACCTTGGTCTTGAAGCTGAGCTGGAACTTGAGCTCGGTGCTGTCCAGTTGTTGCGGCGTGGACACCGAGTTGGCCGGGTTCGGCGACTGCGGGGTGCGGTTGGAGTTGCTGGTCCAGAACGCCGGCAACAGATACACCGGCTTATAGCCGCGCAGCTGGAACGTGCCCAGCTTGGAATCCTTGGCCAGCTCCCAGCGGCGATCCAGCAGCGAGCCACGGCCGGCGTTGGCGACCGCCTCGGCCTTGGGTTGGTCCTGGCCATCGGCGCGGAAGAAATCGCCGACGCGGCTGCTCGTGCGCTTGTCCTGCGGCTGGGCGTCCTTCTGCTTGGCCATCTGCGCGGCGGCGTCGGCCTCGGCAGTCAGTTGCGGCGTATGGCCCAGTGCCTGGTCGTAGCAGGCAAGGCGCGCGGCATCGGAGGTGACCGAGGTGCAGGCTTGCGGCGATGCCGGGGTCGGTGCGATTTCCTGCGCATGCGCCAGCGGTGCGGCCGCCAGTGCAATCAACATCAAGGGGCGGGTACGGTGTCTGGACATGGGCAGTGTGGTCGATGGTGAAAGCGCCAGGCCGGCGCAGAGATGCGAAGCTTAACGGCCGCGTCTGCATGCGCAATGTGTACACGCCGGCATAACATCCGATCGGGGGATGGCCCCCAGCTGGACTGGTTGGCGAGCGTGTGCCGCCGCACCGATAGCGCGGCGCGATCCGGCCGCGGTCAGGGCGCTAGAAAAACCAGGCGATCGCAAACACGCCGAGCATGCACAGGCCCAGCGCCAGCTTGGTCGCGGTGCCGAGCATGATGCCCAGCCAGGTACCGATGCCGACCTTGGTCGCCTGGCCGGTTTTACGGGTCTGGTGGTACTCGCCGATCCATGCGCCGGCAAACGGGCCGACAAACAGGCCGATGGGCATAAAGAAGATGCCGACGATGGCGCCGATCACCGACCCCCACAACGCCAGCTTGCTGGCACCCACGCGCTGCGCCCCGTACAGGGTTGCCAGAAAATCGACCACGAACGACAGCGCGGTGATCACGCCCAGGACCACCAGCGGAATCCAGCCGACATGGTTGAAGCCATCGGCCCACGCGGCCACCAGCAAGCCCGCCAATACCAAGGGCAAGCCGGGCAAGGCCGGCAGCACGACGCCGGCCAGGCCAACCAGCACCAGCGCACCAGCCAGGACGTAATAGACAACGGTTGTATCCATGATGGTTCAGAAGTGTCCTGTTTCGGCCTTGACAAAATTCGAAAAGGCTGCTTGAAAATTGGTTTTTTGCGGGTTAAGTTGCTGCCGCTGCTGTTTGCAAAGGTCACCGCGAATCGTGGCCTGATGCGGTAGATCGCTCGATCCGCTACATCCTTGTACCTCGCTTCCTCCTTGCAATCACAGCGACCACCGCCAGTCCATCACAGTGTCGTAGGGAGTCAGTCGAGATGTCCAACATCGAGCGCGAGAATGGTGTCGTGAAGTGGTTCAACGATGCCAAGGGGTTTGGATTCATCAGTCGCGAAAACGGGGAGGACGTG
This sequence comes from Xanthomonas sp. 3075, assembly GCF_014197275.1. Taxonomy (GTDB): domain Bacteria; phylum Pseudomonadota; class Gammaproteobacteria; order Xanthomonadales; family Xanthomonadaceae; genus Xanthomonas; species Xanthomonas campestris_B. Next base: position 211,601 of record NZ_JACIFI010000001.1, read on the forward strand.
TTCGTCCATTTCCGCGCGATCCAGATCCAGGGATTCAAAAGTCTCAAGGAAGGTCAGAAGGTCAGCTTCACCGTCGTGCAAGGCCAGAAAGGCCTGCAGGCCGATGCAGTCCAGGTGGTCTGAGCCGCGCAAACGCGGTATTGCGCCAGGCAGGCAGCAGAAAGGCCCGTTTCCGGGCCTTTCTGCTGTTTCACGCGACGAGCCGCATTGCCGACGGCATGTGGCCGGAGACTGCGGGCAGGTCAGACAGCACGGAAAACCGCACTGCACGACATGTGCATGCCAATCCCGGCACCGACAGCGCCTGCCTGGTGGCGAGCGATGTCGGTGCTGCTGCCTTGCGTGATTGGATCAGCGCAGCACGACCTTGCCATTGACCACGCGCACGTAGGCGTTTTCGCGCACGCCGGCCAGGTCGCGCTGGTTCACCACGATGACGCGGCCATCATCCATGCGCACCTGCACATCGAAGCTGTCGCTGGTGACGTTGTTCTGGATCGCGTTGCCTGCCAGCGCGCCGGCGGCCGCACCGGCCACCGCCGAGACGTTCTTGTTGCCCTTACTGCCGCCGGTTTCCTTGGAAATCTGGCGGCCGGCGACTGCGCCAACGATGCCGCCGAGCACCGCGCCGGTGCCGGTGGGCGCGCTACGGGTCGGGCCCACTTCATCGATGCGGGTGACGATGCCGCAATCCACGCAGCGTGGTGCCTGTTGCGGGCTGCCCTGGTCGTATCCACGGTCGCCGCGATAGCTGCCGTATTGGGGCTGCGAGGTGGCGCAGCCGACCAGGGTGACGGTGGCAGCCAGGCCGATGACGAGCAGTCGGGTTTTCATGGAGTCTCTCCGGGTGTTCAAAAAAGCGGTCGGGGCCGCGGCGACGTCATCCTGTAACGCGCTGGGTGAACGGCCTGCCAACTGGATCACTCCAGGCTTAACGAAAACCGCACGACATATTTACCGAGGCCATCTGCTGCCTTTCGCGCGCAGTGGGGCGAGCGGTCAACGAAATTCGCGATGACAGGCCTCACAGGCCTCGGAAATGCGGTTTTTTTCGCCTGCGGTCGCTGCGCAATCCGTCAGCGGCGTCTGCTGGGCCTGTTCCAGCACTGCGCGCAGCGCCTGGGCATGGGCGATGAAGCGGCGGTCCTCACCAATATTAGGAAAGGCCGGTTCCAATTCGTCGGCCAACAGGCGCAGCGACTGCAGTCGCGCCCGCTGCGTGGGCGGTTTGCAGGCGCTGCTGGTTGCCGGCTGCAGCGCGCGCAGCTGGTAGGCCATCACCTGCATCAGGCTATCGGGCACCGGGTCGCGTCTGGCCTGCAGCACGCGCGCCACCATGACGGTGGTCACCAGCCCGATCAACAGACCCAGCACCAGCATGAAGGCGTAGCGGGTCGCACGTGATTGCCTGGGAGGCGTGGCTGGCATAGATGCTGGTTCCGGAATGATGCGTCTTGGTGAACGCGCGGGTGGCGCGCGTAAAATAGGCCGATGAAAGCACAATGGCGTGAACGTTTTGCCGGGATCGACCGGCTGTATGGAGTCGGCACGGTGGAGCGGCTGTCGGTCTGCCGCGTGGCGGTGGTCGGGATGGGCGGTGTGGGCTCGTGGGTGGTCGAGGCGCTGGCGCGGACCGGCGTCGGGCATCTCCGCCTGATCGATGCCGACGACCTGTGCGTGTCCAACACCAATCGGCAATTGCCGGCGCTGGCGGGGCAGTACGGACGCAACAAGGCGCGCGCGATGGCCGAGCGCTGTGTGGCGATCAATCCGGAAATCGACGCCGACGCGGTGGAGTCGTTTCTCACTGCCGGCAATATCGAAAGCCTGCTCGGCGACGACTTCGACCTGGTCATCGATGCATGCGACAGTTTCCGGGTGAAAGTGGAAACCATCGCATGGTGCCGTCGGCGCAAGTTGCCGTTGTTGACCGTCGGCGCTGCCGGTGGCCGGACCGATCCCACCCTGGTGCGGGTGCGCGATGTTTCGCGCACCGAGCATGATGCGATGCTGGCGCTGATCCGCAAGAAGCTGCGCAGCGAGTTCAACTTCCCCAAGAATCCGCAGCGCTACTTCGGCGTGCCGGCGGTGTATTCGCTGGAGAACGTCAAATATCCGCAGGCCGACGGCAGTGTCTGCGGCATTCGCCCGCAACTGGATGCCGATGCCACGCTCAAGCTGGACTGCGGGGCAGGGCTGGGCGCTGCCACGCACATCACCGGCACGTTTGCGTTTGTCGCGGTGGGCAAGGCGCTGGAGATGCTGCTCAAGCCCAAGGCCGCCGTCGCCGGGCCGGCGGCCGAGGTTGCTGCGGCGTCGTAAGTCCTGTGCGTGACGTTGCCTGGTGCGACGCCGCGTAGTGAATCAGGCCGCCAGGCCAAATAACCGCTCCGCGTTGGCGCTGGTCTGCGCGGCGATGTCGGCAGCGGCCTGGTTGCGGAGGTGCGCGATGCAGTCCAGCACGGTGGTCAGGCGCACCGGCTCGTTGCGTTGCCCGCGAATGGCCGCGTCGGGTTGATCGGGCGCATCCGTTTCCAGCAACAGGTGTTGCAGCGGCATCGTCGCCACCAGTCCGCGCAGACGATTGGCGCGCGGGTAGGTCACCGGGCCGCCGAGGCCGATCAGAAAGTCCAGTTTCCACAATTGCTGCGCCTGTTCGGGACTGCCGGCAAAGCTGTGCACCACTCCGCGCAGGCCGCCGACTGCCTTGATGCGGGCGATCACTTCTTCGGTGGCGCGGCGCGCGTGCACGATCAGCGGCAGGTCGAAATGCTTGGCCAACTGCAACTGGCCATCGAAATAGTCGCGCTGCGCGCGCGCATCCAGCCCGTCCAGATAGAAGTCCAGTCCGCATTCGCCGATGGCGCAGGGGCGCTCGCGCTCGATCCACTCGGCCAGCAGGTCCAGGTGCGCGGGGCGGTGTTGATCGAGAAAGATCGGGTGCAGCCCGTAGGCCGGATGCAGGCCCGGCGCCTGCCTGCACACCTCGCGCAGGCCAGGCCAGCTCGCGGCAGTGATCGCCGGAACCACCTGCCGGGTAATGCCGGCCGCCTGCGCGCGTGCGATCACCGCAGCGCGGTCGTGGTCGAACTCGCCGGCATCCAGATGGCAGTGGCTGTCGATCAGTTGCATCAATCGCGGCGAACCGGTGCGGGCAGCGGCGCCTTGCGCGTCTTCCAATTGGCCAGCAACAGCGTGGTCAGGCCGAACAGCAATTCGTCCAGGAACGGAATCGGGTCCGGGATCACCAGATCCACCAGAAACAGCGCTGCGGCCAGCTTGAAAAGCGTCGGATAGCGCAGCTTGCCGGCCCACTCCAGGGCGCGCGAGGTAAGAGGATTTCGCATGCGAATGCTCCGGCTGTTAGAGATCCATGAAGTAACCGCTAGCTGAACTTAACCGCCGCGTTCATGAGCGAGGGCGTTTTTGTTCAGGGTTCCCGTGCTGGAATCAGCGCCGTCAACAACGCGGCGCGTCCGCAGGGAGCTGGTCATGAAGAGCAACACGACAACTATACTGGTCGCCGCCGGTGCCTTGCTGGTCGGAGGCGTGGCCACTGCCGCTTTCATGAACAACCGTCCATCGTCCGGTGATTTCGTGGCCAATGGCGAGCCCGCACCGCGGGGTCTGGAATACGCCGATGTGGTCAAGGTGGCGCCGATCAGCCAGCGCGAACCGCAGTACGCGCAGGTCGTCAACAGCGCTGCCATTCGCGAAACCACCACCAGCTCCTCGCCGCGCGAGGTCTGCCGCGACGTGGTGGTGCAGGAGCGCCTTCCCGAGCGCGACGGCAATGTCGGCGGCACCGTGGCCGGCGCTGTGATTGGCGGCCTGATCGGTAACCAGGTCGGCGGCGGCAATGGCCGCAAGCTGGCGACCGCGGCCGGCGCCGTGGGTGGCGGCCTGATCGGTAACCGTGTGGACCGCAACCATGTCGGCGGTCGCGTGGTCGATCGCACCGAGCGCCAGTGCCATACCGAAAACGCCAACTCGCAGTCCTCGCGTGTGGTCGGCTACGACGTGACCTACCGCAATGCCGATGGCACCACCGGCACCATGCGCATGGACAGCAAGCCGGGCGAGCGCATCTCGCTGGGCGATGCCGATAACGTGGTGGCTTACGACGTGACCTATCGCTACGACGGCTTCGAGAAGACCGTGCGCATGAATGACAAGCCGGCCAGCGATCGCCTGCCGGTGGTCGATGGTCAGCTGGTGACGCAGACCGCTTCCACCGCCGGTGACCGGGGTGTACGCGTGGAGACGGGCAGCACGCGGCAGTAAAACGCTGGCGGCCGTCCGTCACAGGATCGCTGCGATAGCAGAAAAGAGCCGGCATTGCCGGCTCTTTTCGTTGGTGGGTCCGGCGCGCGGCGATGCGGCGCCATGGTGGGCCGGCAACTGACGGATAATCGCCGCTTCTCCTGGAGTGGAAGCCGACATGCCGCTGCGTCCCGATGATCTGTTCGATGTCCGCGCGCTGCTCACCGACGAGGAACGGGCGGTGCAGGACGCCGTGGCGCGCTTCACCGACACGCGGGTGCTGCCGGCGATCGGGGATGCCTTCGATGCGGGGCGCTTCCCGCGCGAGTGGGTGCCGGAACTGGCGGAGCTGGGGCTGCTGGGCGCCAGCCTGCCGGTCTGCGATGGCGGTGCGGGATTGGGAGCGGTCGCCTACGGGCTGATCTGCCAGGAGCTGGAGCGCGGCGACAGTGGCCTGCGCAGTTTCGTCAGCGTGCAGTCCTCGTTGTGCATGTATCCCATCCATGCCTACGGCAGCGACGAACAGCGTCAGCGCTGGTTGCCGGAGATGGCCGCCGGCCGGTTGATCGGCTGCTTCGGCCTGAGCGAGGCGCAAGGCGGCTCGGATCCGGCGGCGATGACCACGCGCGCCGTGCGCGAGGGCGATGGCTGGCGCTTGAATGGCGCCAAGATGTGGATCACCAACGGCAGCATTGCCGGCATTGCGATCATCTGGGCGCATACCGACGACGGGGTGTGCGGTTTTCTGGTGGACACGGGTAGCGCCGGTTTCAGTGCGCAGGACATTGCGCACAAGATGAGCCTGCGCGCCTCGGTGACGTCCGGCCTGTTCCTGGACAACGTGTACGTGCCGGAGCAGATGCGGCTGCCGAACGCGGCCGGCTTGAAGGCGCCGCTGGGCTGCCTCAACCAGGCGCGCTACGGCATCGCCTGGGGCGCGATCGGTGCGGCGGTGGCCTGCCTGCGTGAAGCGCTGGCCTATAGCGGGCAGCGCATGCTGTTCGGCCGGCCGCTGGCGGCCACGCAAAGCGCCCAGATCAAACTGGCCGATATGGCGCGGCGGATTTCCACCGCGCAACTGCTCGCGCTGCAACTCGGGCGCTTGAAGGATGCCGGCACGCTGCGGCCGGAACAGATTTCGCTGGCAAAGTGGAATAATTGCCGCATGGCGCTGGACGTGGCGCGCGAGTGCCGCGATCTGCTGGGCGCAGCCGGCATCACCACCGAGCATGTGGCGATCCGGCACGCGCTGAACCTGGAGTCGGTGATCACCTACGAGGGCACCGAGACCGTGCACCAGTTGGTCGTGGGACGTGCACTGACCGGACTCAATGCATTCTAACGAGGAGTGGGTGTTGATCAGCAAGGATGTGACGCGACGCCTGCGGGGCGTCTTCCGGGCGATATGCGTGCTGGTTGGCACCGCCCTGGTGATTGCGCCGGCGCAGGCCGACGAAGCGCCGAGCATGGCGCCGGCGCCGGCCTGGGTGATCGCCGATGCGGTGCCGGGCAACGTGCCGGGCGCCAGCGGACTGCGCTATGAGCTGGTGTCCGATCAGGTCGATCTGACCGGCCACGCGCCGCAGGCGTATCGCCGCCTCAGCTACACCGTGCAGCGCGCAAAAAGCCTGGACGAAGCCGGGCAGATTTCCATCGATTACCAGCCGCAGTACCAGCGCCTCGAACTCAACAGCCTGGACGTCTGGCGCGATGGCAAGCGCATCGACATGCGCAAACAGGCGCACTACGCCAAGTTGCGCCGCGAAAGCGGGCTGGAAGATGGCCTGATCGATGGCGCGCTGACGCTGTCGATCACCTTGCCGGATCTGCGCGTGGGCGACCGGGTCGACTATGGCGTGACCATCACCGGCAGCAATCCGGTGTTCGGCAAGGGCTATTACGACGTGTTCGATGCGCGCTATGGCGTACCGCTGGGCGAGCGCCGGGTGCGCGTGCGTCATCCAGCCGCCATGGGGCTGCAGTGGCGGGTGAGCGCGCCGGGCTTCAGCCGCAACGTCAGCCGTGTCGGTGATGTGGCGACGTTGGACATCGCAGCGCACAACCTCGCCGCCGTGCAGGAAGAAAAGGGCGCGCCGCCCGATGTCGATCCGTATGGCTTGATCGAAGTCTCCACTGCCGGCAACTGGGAAACGGTGGCGGCGTGGGCAGCGCAACTGTATCCACGCGGGTTCAAGGACGCGCGCATTGCCGAGCGCATGGTGCAGAGCCTGCAACTGCGCAGCGACGACCGGCAGGGCGCCCTGCTGCGTGCTGTGGCATTCGTGCAGGGCGAGATCCGCTACGTCGGTCTGGACATGGGCGAGAACTCGCATGCGCCGCATACGCCGGAAGTGACGCTGCGCAACCGCTACGGCGACTGCAAGGACAAGGCGACGCTGTTGATCGCGCTGCTGCAGCTGGCCGGCATCCGTGCCGAGCCGGTGTTGGTCAGCAGCGACAGTGGGCACGGGCTGGAGAATCGCTTGCCCAGCCCGTACGCGTTCGATCATGTGGTGGTGCGCGCGCATCTGCCGCAGGGCGAGGTGTGGGTGGATGCCACCCGCGACCGCGAAGACGGCCCGCTTGCGCAACGCCGGCCGCTGCCATTCGTGCGCGGACTGCCGGTGCTGGCCGGGCAGACCGAGCTGGTGGCAGTGCCATCGCCGATGCCGACGCTGCCGCAGATCGAAGTGAACGAGGACGTGGTGATCGCGTTGCGTCAACCGCAGCGCCTGGCCACCTTCAGCGTGGACACGGCCTATCGCCAGGGACGTGGCGAACGCGTGGCGGCCAGTTTCGAGAACGATGGTGCGCAGGCGGTAGGCGAGCGCTATCTGGAGTTCATGCAGCAGTACTACTCCGCGCTGACCCAGGTCGCCGTGCCCACCATCGACGATGCCAATGCGCTGGATGTGCGGACGCACGAGGCCTACCGGTTGGAGTGGCCGGCGCGGGAGGGCGACGAGATCGGCTTCCCGCTGTTCCAGCTCGGCGACTGGATGGACGCCTTGCCCAAGGAAGCGCGCAAGGGGCCATTGGCATTGCGCGGCCCGCAGCTGGCGCGTCAGACCGTGCGGGTGCAGACCGATCCGGTGATCCGGGTGGACGCGGACACGCAAACGGTGGTCAATCCGTGGTTCCGGCTCTCGCGCACGGTCTCCATGCAGGACGGGCGCATCGTCATCGTGGGCGAGTGGCAACGGTTCGCCGACCGCATTCCGGCCAGCGACGTGAAGCGTGCGGCGGCCGACATGGAGCGCGCACGCGACCTGCTGTACTTCACGCACGACTTCAAGCCGCAGCGCCGCAACGCGCCAGCCAACTGGCGTGCGCTGGGCTATCCGGTTGCCGGGCTGGCTGCGTTGATCGTCTTGGTGCTGGCGTGTCTGCTCTGGTGGCGCGGCGGTGGGTTGGGCGGGATGCTGTTCGATCCGCACGGCGTGGCGCAGCGCATGCACCAGCAGGCCGGTCTACGCTGGAGCGCGTGGGCAGTGTTCGGCCTGATCGTGGTGCTGTCGTCGTGGATGGGCGTGCATCCGGGGCCGCTGTGGCTGCTATCCATTGCGGCGGTGGTGATGCTGGCGATCGCGCTGTGCGGTTGCGCGCTGCTTCAGCAGCTGTTGCGCTGGATGGGCAGCGCGACGCGGTTCGGCCAGCTGTTGCCGGCGCTGCTGGGCAGCGCCTTGCCGTGGCTGGTCTGCCTGCTGGCGGGGCTGGTTGCAGTGGGCGGCGATCTGGCCGTACTGCAGACCGGCGTGCGCGATCCTGTACGCGTGGCAAAGCTGGTCATGTATGTACTGCTGATGCTGCTGGGTGGGCTGTGGTGGTCGGTGTGTGCGGTGCAGGCGGTGGCTGGCGTGGCCGCTTGCAGGCGAGCCTATGCGTTTGGCGCGCTGGCATTGACGGTGTCGGGGCTGTGCGTGTTGATCGTCGTGCTGGGCGTGCCGGTGGGCGTGCTGGTGACACGCTGACGCAACGCGCTGCATGGCCCGGGCTCGCAGGGCAGTGCAGCGCACACGACCGCATCGCCTTGCAACCGAATCGGCGCAGGGCTTTGCAAAGACACGCCGTGCTGTGACACTGCCAGCCCCTGTGTATTGCCGTGGAGCCAGCTTGATGTCGACCGTGCGTCCCCCGTTGACCGTCCATGGCATGTCCAGTTCCGGCAATTGCTACAAGGTGCGTCTGCTGCTGGAGCAACTGGGTAGCCGCTATCACTGGGTGGAGGTCGACAGCGCGGCGGGGCAGACCCGCACGCCCGAGTATCTGATGAAAAATCCCAACGGCAAGGTGCCGATGGTGGAGCGCGACGACGGCCGCGTGCTGACCGAATCCAACGCGATCCTGTTCTGGCTGGCCGAAGGCACGCCGTATCTGCCCACCGATGCGTGGCAGCGCGCGCAGGCATTGAGCTGGATGTTCTTCGAGCAATACAGCCATGAGCCGTATGTGGCGGTGGCGCGTTTCATCAGCCTGTGGACACCGCGCGATGCAGCGCGCCGCTCCGAACTGCCGCAATTGCGCGTCCGTGGCGAGCAGGCGCTGGCGGTGATGGAGCAGCATCTGCAGCAACATGCCTGGTTCACCGGCAACGACTACGGCATTGCCGACATCGCGCTGTTTGCGTACACGCATTGCGCCGAAGACGGCGGCTTCGATCTGGAACGCTGGCCGGCGATCGGTGCATGGTTGCAACGCGTGCAGAGCTTGCCCGGTTTCATCGCGATGCCGGCGCCTGCGTCCACCTCGGTGAGCGCGTGAGCGGCATGCGCAGTCTGCAGGGGTACTGACGATGTGCGGATTGGCAGGACTGTTGCTGGCCACGCCACGCCTGCATGGCGAACAACTCGATGCCTTGGTGCGGCCGATGGGCGCAGCCCTGCGCCACCGCGGTCCAGACGATGCCGGCACCTGGTGCGATGCGCAGGCCGGGGTGGCGCTGGCGCACCAGCGCTTGAGCATTCTGGACCTGTCGCCGCTCGGCCATCAGCCGATGCGCTCGGCCGACGGACGCTACGTGCTGGCCTACAACGGCGAGATCTACAACTTCGCGCAGCTGCGTGCGGCCTTGTCCGCGCTCGGGCACCGCTTCCGTGGTCACTCCGATACCGAAGTGCTGTTGGCGGCGGTGGTGGAGTGGGGGCTGGACGACACCCTGACCCGCTGCAACGGCATGTTCGCGCTTGCGCTGTGGGACGAGCGCGACAACTGCCTGTTCCTGGCCCGCGACCGCGTCGGCAAGAAGCCGCTGTACTACGGTTGGGCCGGCGACACGCTGGTGTTCGGTTCCGAACTCAAGGCGTTGTGGCAGCACCCGGATTTCGACAACGGCGTCGATCGCAATGCGTTGACCTTGCTGCTGCGGCTGGGCTACATCCCGGCGCCGGCCTGCATCCATGAGCACACCTTCAAGCTGATGCCCGGGCGCGTGTTGCGGATGGATGCGCAAACCGTGGCGGCAGGTGCGGCAGCGCACCGTCCCGACCAGGCGCAACAGCCGTTCTGGAACGCACGCGAAGCGATGCAGCGCGCCCTGGCAGCGCCGTTTACCGGCAGTGACGCGCAGGCCGAAGAACAGCTCGATGGCGTGCTGCGCGATGCGGTGGCGCTGCGCATGGTGGCCGACGTGCCGGTGGGCGTGTTCCTGTCCGGCGGCACCGACTCGTCCATCGTCACCGCGATGATGCAGGCGCAGAGCAGCCAGCCGGTGCACACTTTCAGCATCGGATTCGAGGGCTCGCACCACGACGAAGCGCCGCTGGCGCGCGAAGTGGCCACCCATCTGCACACCGATCACACCGAGCTGTATGTCAGCGGTGCCGATGCGCTGGCGGTGGTGCCGAGCCTGCCGGACATGTTCGACGAACCCTTCGCCGATGCCTCGCAAGTGCCGACCGCATTGGTCGCGCGGCTGGCGCGTGGCGGAGTGACGGTGGCGCTGTCCGGCGACGGTGGCGACGAGTTGTTCTTCGGCTACGGCCGTTACCAGCGTGCGCTGCGCAACTGGCGCATGCACGGGTTGGTACCGGGGCCGCTACGCAAGCTGATGGCGGTGGCAGCGCGCCGTAATGGCGAGTCCTCGCGCACCGGCGGCCTTGCGGCCCTGGTGGCCGAAGCCGGCGCACGTGGCATCGGCGATATCTACCGCAACCGTATTTCGCGCTGGCGCGATCCGGCCGCGGTGGTGCTGGGCGCGACCGAACCGGACAGTTTCTACAGCCTGGCCGACCCGCTGCATGGCTCCGGTACGCCGGCCGACGCGATGATGCTGGCCGACTTCGCGGCGTATCTGCCCGACGATCTGCTGTGCAAGGTGGATCGCACCACCATGGCGGTGGGGCTGGAAGCGCGCGCGCCGTTGCTGGACTGGCGGGTAGCCGAGTTCGCCTGGTCGCTGCCGTTGTCGCTGAAGTACCGCGACGGGGTCAGCAAGTACCTGCTCAAGCGCGTGCTGTGCCGCTATCTGCCCGAGCCGATGGTCTACCGTGGCAAGCGCGGCTTCGGTGCGCCGGTCAGCGCGTGGTTGCGCGGCGATCTGCACGGCTGGGCCGACGATTTGCTGGCGCATGCCACGCTGGAGCGCGACGGCGTGTTCGCCGCCGACACCGTGGCCGGACTATGGCGGGACTTCAACGGCGGCGAACGCAAATGGCATACGCATCTGTGGACGGTGCTGATGTTCCAGGCCTGGCAGGCGCACTGGCGCACGCAACGCGCCGCGATCGGCCGCTGAGGCGGCCGCGCTTCACCGGGTGTGAGCGCCAGGCTGACTAGAGTCGGGCGCTGATTTCCCCAATGGAGCGTTCCCATGAGCAAGATCACCATCGCCGTGCTGGTCGGCAGCCTGCGTGCAGCGTCGTATAACCGTCAGCTGGCGCGCGCGCTGGAACATCTGGCCGGCGACAAGGCCGTGTTCGACTACGTGGAGATCGGCGACATCCCGCTGTACAACCAGGACCGCGACGGCGACTACCCGGCAGAAGGCACGCGGCTGAAGCAGCAGATCCGGGCGGCGGACGCGGTGCTGTTCGTGACCCCCGAATACAACCGCTCGATCCCCGGCGTGCTCAAGAACGCTCTCGATACCGGCTCGCGCCCCTACGGCGACAGCGCCTTTGCCGGCAAGCCGGCGGCGGTGGTCGGTATCTCGGTCGGGGCGATCGGCACCGCCACCGCGCAGCAGCATCTGCGCAACGTGCTGGCGTATCTGGACATGCAGGTGCTCGGTCAGCCGGAAGTCTTCCTGCAGTACAAGGACGGCCTGTTCGGCGCCGACGATCAGGTCGCCAACGCCGACAGCCGGAAGTTCCTGCAGGGCTTTGTCGACAAGTTCCTGGGTTTGATCGCGCACAGCAAGCGCTGAGTTGATCACAGCGGCGGTCCACCCGGTAGCCTATGCCGGGTGGGCCTGGCCATGTCGCGCAAAACTAGACAGGTCAAGGGTCTCGGTCGCTGCGACGGCCGCCGGGTAGAACGGTGATACACCGGCTGTCCACCAGTTATCCACAGAGTTGTGCATGGTCGTCGGCGGCGCCGATGACTATGCTTCCTGCCTTCGTCTCCCTCGCGTCAGGTCTGTTTGTCCATGTCCGCTCGTCCTGGTTTCCGTTCCAAGCGCAATCGTGATCGCGACGACGACGATTACGATCGTCCCGAGCCGCGTCTTGATCAGCTGCGGGTGCCGCCGCATTCGGTCGAGGCCGAGCAGGCCGTGCTCGGTGGATTGATGTTGGCGCCGGATGCGTTCGATCGGGTCAACGACCAGCTGACCGACAACGATTTCTATCGCCGCGATCACCGGTTGATCTACCGTGCGATTCGCGAACTGAACGAGAAAGACCGTCCCTTCGATGCGGTGACCCTGGGCGAGTGGTTCGAGTCGCAGGGCAAGCTGGAACAGGTCGGCGATGGCGCGTACCTGATCGAACTGGCCAGCACCACGCCCTCGGCCGCCAATATCGCCGCCTACGCGGAGATCGTGCGCGACAAGGCGGTGTTGCGGCAGCTGATCGAAGTGGGCACCACCATCGTCAACGATGGCTTCCAGCCGGAAGGCCGCGAGAGCGTGGAGTTGCTGGCATCTGCGGAAAAAGCAGTGTTCAAGATCGCCGAAGCCGGCGCGCGCGGGCGCACCGATTTCGTGGCGATGCCGGGCGCGTTGAAGGACGCGTTCGAAGAGCTGCGCAACCGTTTCGAAAACGGCGGCAACATCACCGGCCTGCCCACCGGCTATACCGACTTCGATGCGATGACCGCCGGCCTGCAGCCGACCGACCTGATCATCCTGGCCGCGCGTCCGGCGATGGGCAAGACCACGCTGGCGCTCAACATCGCCGAATACGCCGCGATCAAGTCCAAGAAGGGCGTGGCGGTGTTTTCGATGGAAATGTCGGCATCGCAGCTGGCGATGCGTCTGATCTCCTCCAACGGTCGCATCAACGCGCAGCGTCTGCGTACCGGTGCGCTGGAAGATGAGGATTGGGCGCGTGTGACCGGCGCGATCAAGATGCTGAAAGAAACCAAGATCTTCATCGACGATACGCCGGGCGTGTCGCCGGAAGTGCTGCGTTCCAAGTGCCGCCGGCTCAAGCGCGAACACGACCTGGGCCTGATCGTCATCGACTACCTGCAGCTGATGTCGGTGCCGGGTAACAGCGAAAACCGCGCGACCGAAATTTCGGAAATCTCGCGTGGTCTCAAGGGTCTGGCCAAGGAACTCAACGTGCCGGTGATTGCGCTGTCGCAGCTCAACCGCTCGCTGGAAACCCGTACCGACAAGCGCCCGGTGATGGCCGACCTGCGCGAATCCGGCGCGATCGAGCAGGACGCGGACATGATCGTCTTCATCTACCGCGACGACTACTACAACAAGGAAAATTCGCCGGACAAGGGCCTGGCCGAGATCATCATCGGCAAGCACCGCGGCGGACCGACCGGTTCGTGCAAGCTCAAATTCTTCGGCGAATACACCCGTTTCGATAATCTTGCGCACGACTCGGTGGGCAGTTTCGAGTAAGCATCGTCCACGCTGCCGGGCGACACATGCTCGCTCCGGCATCGCGCCATCGTTGCAGCGGCTGGCTTATCCTGCGCGCCTCACTGCCGCTGCCGAGCTTGTATGTCATACGCCATCGTCTGGTTCCGTCGCGATCTGCGCCTGGAAGACAACCCGGCCTTGCGTGCTGCGCTGGATGCCGGGCACGACCCGATTCCGTTGTACATCGATGCGCCGCACGAAGAAGGCGAGTGGACCCCGGGCGCCGCATCGCGCAGCTGGCGGCATCGCTCGCTCGCCGCGCTCGATGCGGCGTTGCGTGCGCTCGGCAGTGGCCTTGTCATTCGCGCCGGCAACAGTGCGCAGGTGCTGGACGCGGTAATCGCCCAGACCAACGCGGTAGCGGTGTACTGGAACCGCAAGTACGAGCCAGCCACGCAGCCGCGCGATGCGCAGATCAAACGCACATTGCGCGAGCGCGGTATCGAGGTGCAGAGCTGCAACTCCGCACTGATGTTCGAGCCCTGGCAGTTGTCGACGCAGCAGGGCGGTCCGTACAAGGTGTTCACCCCGTTCTGGCGTAATGCGCTCACCCAGCTGCACCTGCCTGCTGCCGTGCCGGCACCGCGCAGCCTGCCGCCGTTGCCTGCGCAATTGAACACCGCTGCGCTGGACACGCTCGGATTGCTGCCGACGCTGGACTGGGATCGTGGCTTCTGGGAGCACTGGCAGCCCGGCGAGGCCGGCGCGCACGAGATGCTGGAGATCTTCATCGATGGTGCGCTGTCCGGTTATCGCGAAAACCGCGATCGGCCCGACCGGGTCGGCACCTCGCAGTTATCGCCGCATCTGCACTTCGGCGAGATCGCCCCGTGGCGGATCGCCAGCACGCTGGAAGCCAATCGCAACGCACGCAACGCTGCGGAGATCGACGGTTATATCCGCCAACTGGGCTGGCGCGATTTTGCCTATCACCTGTTGCATCACTTTCCCGACACCACCAACCGGAATCTCAACCCGCGCTTCGAAGGTTTCGACTGGGCCAAGGTGGACCCGGTCGCATTCCAGGCCTGGCAGCGCGGCCACACCGGCATTCCGATCGTCGATGCCGGCATGCGCCAGCTCTGGCAGACCGGCTGGATGCACAACCGCGTGCGCATGATCGTGGCCAGCCTGTTGTGCAAGCATTTGCGCGTGCACTGGGTCGAGGGTGCACGCTGGTTCTGGGACACGCTGGTGGATGCGGATCTGGCCAACAACACGATGGGGTGGCAGTGGGTCGCTGGTACCGGTGCAGATGCCGCGCCGTATTTTCGCGTGTTCAATCCGGTCACCCAGGCAGAGAAGTTCGATCCGCAGGCGAGCTACATCACGCGCTGGGTGCCGGAACTCGGCAAGCTCGCGGTGAAGGAACGGTTTGCCCCGTGGTTGCATCCGCTGTCGCTGGCACGCTTGGCGCCGGAGTACCCGCGCATGCCGATCATCGGCCTGGCCGAAGGCCGCGATGCGGCGTTGGCGGCGTATGCGAAAACGCGTGGATAGCCGCGTGGCGCAAGCACATGCGCGTTCCAACGCGCTGTGCGTTCGGCGTTCGACCTGCAGACCTCGGTGTTGGTAGCAGGTGTGCGTGCTGTCTCGCTGCATCCGGAAATCGCAGGCAAGGTTTCAAGTCACGCTCGACCGAAAGCGTTTTCCTGAATGCAGCACTAGCCGCATGGGCGCTGCGGTGAGTTTCATCATGCGCCAGTCGCGTTGGCCTGTTTATCCTCGCCGTCACGATTGAATGCCGGATCGTCCGGCCATAGGAGAACACCATGTCCCCAGCAGCCACCAAGAGCCTTGCCGTTGCCCTGGCCAGCGCCATCGCGTTGTCCGCCTGCGCCACCGGCGGCTCGTATGTGCAGCGCGACCAGTACGGCGACCAGACGCAACAGCAGAACCGCACTGGCCGCAATGCGCTGATCGGCACTGCCATCGGTGTGGCTGCAGGCTTGCTGACCGGCGACAGCGCCACCGAGCGTCGCCAGCATGCGATGGTGGGTGCAGGCATCGGCGCGCTGAGCGGCGCGGCGGTCGGCCAGTACCAGGATCGTCAGGAACGCGCGTTGCGCGAGCGCACCGCCAATACCGGTATCGACGTGCAGCGCCAGGGCGACAACATCACCTTGAACCTGCCGGACGGCATCACCTTCGACTTCGGTAAGTCTGCATTGAAGCCGCAGTTCTATGGTGCGCTCAACGGCGTGGCCTCCACCTTGCGCGAGTACAACCAGACCATGGTGGAAGTGGTCGGGCATACCGACAGTGTCGGCAGCGACGAGGTCAATCAGCGCCTGTCCGAGGAGCGTGCGGGCGCAGTTGCGCAGTATCTGACCGCACAGGGCGTGCAGCGCGAGCGTATGGAAACCATGGGCGCCGGCAAGCGTTACCCGATTGCCGACAACAGCACAGACGCCGGCCGTGCACAGAACCGCCGCGTGGAAATTCGTTTGATTCCATTGCGTGCCGAGGGTGCGGCCAATAGCACCGGTATGCGCTGAGTCGTGTCGCGCGATGCAATGCGCTGAGAGTGTGTGGCTAGCGCACTGATGGTGCAGCAATAGAAAAAAGGCCGCAAAAGCGGCCTTTTTTCTGTGTGAAACGCGCCCTCATCCGCCCTTCGGGCACCTTCTCCCGGGGCGGGAGAAGGGAGGGTATCTGAGCGGGATAAGGTTGCGTGTGCGTTCCAGCATGAAAGCCTGGTCTTTAGCGTGGTCAATCATCGCAAGTGACACTTAGCCTTATCCGCACTCCGGCACCTTCTCCCCGCAGCAGAAAGATGGCATCGCCGACCATCGCCGGGACGCCCTGCAGCGCTACGCAGTGACATTTTCCAGGATGCGCTTGCCTTCGGCGCGCAATGTCGCCTCCGCTCCGACCTCGACCTTTGCATCGTTGACCGCCTTCTGCTCGGCCAGGCGCGCTGGGCATTGCGCCATCATGTAGTCGGCGTCGAAATTCATCCGCGTCACCAGGAAGTCCACGAAGGCGCGCACCTTCGGCGAGACCAGGCGGCCGCCGGCGAACACCGCATTGAAATCCACTTCCGGTCCCGTCCAACCGGCCAGTACGCGACGCACCAGGCCCGATTGCACGAAGGGTTTGGCCATCACATCGCCGGTCAGCAGCAACCCTTCGCCGCACAGCACTGCGCCGTTGAACGCGGCCGGGTCGTTGGCCACCATCAGCGGGTTGACCGGGAAATCGCGCACGTCGCTGCCGTCGCTGAGCGACCAGAAGAAACGGTTGTTGTGCACGTTGCGGTTCTTGCGCAGTGCCAGGGTGCGGTGGAATTGCAGCTCGTCCGGATGCAGCGGTTCGCCATAGCGTTCGATATAGGACGGGCTGGCGAACACCTGGGTGCGCAGGCTGCCGAGCTTGCGCGCCACCAGGTTGGAATCGGGTAGGGCACCGACGCGCAGCGCCAGATCCGCTTCGCCGCCGATCAGGTCCAGCTTCTCGTTGCCCAGATGCATATCCAGCTGGATTTCCGGGTATTGCGCGTGGAATTCGCCCAGCAACGGTGCGATCCAGGTGATGCCCAGCGAATACGGCACGGTGAAGCGCAACCAGCCGCGTGGGCCGGACTGCAACTGTCCGACCGCGCTTTCGGCTTCTTCGAGTTCGCGCGCGATGCGTTGGCAATGCTCGTGATACACCGAGCCGGCTTCGGTCAGGCCGATGCGACGGGTGGTTCGGTGCAGCAGACGCGCGCCCAACCGGGTTTCCAGTTCCTGCACCTTGCGGCTGACGGTGGTCTTGGGCAGGCCGAGCGCATTGGCGGCAGCGATGAAACTGCCTTGTTCGACCACCTTGACGAAGATCAGGGTGTCGTTGAGATCGTGAGTCATTGGGTGGCTTCCGCAGGTCAGGAGGGATTAGACCGCTTACGGGACGATTATTCCCCTAAATCAGGACTAATCAAGTGCTGCTTTGAGGCCTAGCTTATGCGGCATCCCCTCCATGCAGGAGCACGGCCATGTGGTTGTGCAATGTGTTCGGCGTGTCTTCCAGTGCGCGTAGCGCCATCGAAAGTGCTTTCGACCCAGTGATTCCCACGGGCAGAAGCCCGCGTGCCAACGTGCCGCGGGCGTTTGCCACCTCGCCGAAGCGGCAGGCCGGCGGTGCGCCAACGCAGCGGACTGGACTGCAACGGCGCTGGATGCAGCGCGGAATTGTCCCGATGTCGGGAGTGAAAGTCCCATGATTGGGATGGTCCAATCCGAGACAGTCGTCCTTGGCGGCGCGGGCAACGTGGGCGCCGGCATCGTCGCTGCGCTGCTCGATGCCGGCCTGCCGGTGCTGGTGATTGGACGCGATGCCGCCAAGCTCGGCGCGTTGCGCGCCCGGCATGGCGATTGCCCGCTGTTGGAAACCTTGCAAGGCTCGGTGGCCGACGATGCCGCAGCCCGGGCACTGGCTGCCGAACTGGCGCAGCGCCCACGGCCGCTGGGAGCGGTGATCGCCAGTCTGGGCAGCCCGCTCAAGGCCGGACGCCTGCTGGACCGCCCGATCAGCGCGCTGCGCCGACGCCTGGAACGCGACGTGCTGCCGCATCTGGCGGCCGCGCGTCATCTGATGCCGTTGCTGGCCGAAGCCGATGGCGGCGGTCGCTATCTATTGCTCGGCAGCCCGTGCGCGCTGCGTGCCTGGTCGGCGCATGGCGACATGTCGGTTGCGGCGGCGGCCACCCGCATGCTCGCCCAGGTACTGCACGAAGAAGCCAAGCCACTGGGCATTCGCGTGCAGCTGTTGTCGGTCGAGCAGCCGGTGTGTACGCCCGGCCGGGCCAAGGACGCATGTCCGGAATGGATTCGCGCCGTGGATGTCGGCCGCGCCGCTGTCTCCCTGATCGCCGGGCCTGGCCAGCCCGGACAAGCCATCGTGACCGTCAGCCGTCGTCCGCAGGCCGCTCCGTCGGCGGACCGCCTGGCCGGTCTGCAGTTTCCCATCCCCACCCGAGAGATTTCCCCATGATCCCGAACGCCACCCCGTTCCGTTTTTCCTTACGTACTGTGTTGACGGGCGCCGTCCTCGCGGTCGTGCTGGCCGGTTGCGGCAGCCAGGCTGCCGAAACCGGCGCACCGCCACCGCCCAGCGTCAGCGTCGCTCCGGTGCTGAGCAAGGACATCAGCCAGTGGGACGAATTCAGCGGCCGCATCGAGCCGGTACAAAGCGTCGAGCTGCGCCCGCGCGTGTCCGGCTATATCGAGCAGGTCAACTACGTCGAAGGCGCCGAAGTGAAGAAGGGCGACGTGCTCTTCAGCATCGACGACCGTAGCTACCGCGCAGAATTCGCCCGCGCCAACGCAGCGCTGGCGCGGGCGCGCACGCAGTCCACGCTGGCCCGCAGCGAAGCGGCGCGCGCACGCAAGTTGTCCGAGCAGCAGGCCATTTCGACCGAGACCTGGGAGCAGCGTCGCGCTGCCGCCGATCAGGCCGACGCCGATCTGCTGGCCGCACAGGCCGCGCTGGATACCGCCAGGCTCAACCTGGACTGGACCCGCGTACGCGCACCGATCGACGGCCGCGCCGGACGTGCGATGGTCACCGCCGGCAATCTGGTCACCGCCAGCGACAGCGCCAGCGTGCTGACCACGCTGGTCTCGCTGGACAAGGTGTTCGTCTACTTCGATGCCGACGAAGGCACCTTCCTGCGCTATTCGCAGATGGCCCGCAACGGCGAGCGTCCGGATGCGCGCGGTGGCGAGTTGCCGGTGCGCATCGGCCTGGTCGGCGAGCAGGGCTTCCCGCACACCGGGCGCGTGGATTTCCTGGATAACCAGGTGACCCGCAGCACCGGCACCATCCGCGTGCGCGCAGTGCTGGACAACGCGCAACGGCAGTTCACGCCGGGCCTGTATGCGCACGTGCAACTGCTGGGCAGCGGCCAGTTCAAGGCCATGCTGGTCGACGAAAAGGCCGTGCTGACTGACCAGGACCGCAAGTACGTGTACGTGGTCGACAAGGACGGCAAGGCGCAGCGGCGCGATGTGGAGCTCGGCCGCAATGCCGATGGTCTGCGCATCGTGCGCAAGGGGCTGGCCGTTGGCGACCGCGTGGTGGTCGACGGTGTGCAGAAGATCTTCATGCCCGGCATGCCGGTCGATGCCAAGACCGTGGCCATGGCCGCTGCACCGGACAAACGCACCGCCTCGAACTGATTCATCGCTGCATCGCGCCCACGACCGCCGGCCTTCCTGGAGGGCCGGTTCGGGGCCGCTGTGCCGCGCCGCCACGGCGGCAACCTCTTTCAGGACCACCCCAATGGACTTTTCCCGTTTTTTCATCGACCGGCCGATCTTTGCCGCGGTGCTGTCGATCATCATCTTCGCTGCCGGCCTGATCGCCATGCCGCTGCTGCCCATCAGCGAATACCCGGAAGTGGTGCCGCCGAGCGTGCAGGTGCGTGCGGTGTATCCAGGCGCCAATCCCAAGGTCATCGCCGAAACCGTCGCCACGCCGCTTGAGGAAGCCATCAACGGCGTGGAAAACATGATGTATATGAAGTCGGTCGCCGGTTCCGATGGTGTGCTGGTGGTCACCGTGACCTTCAAGCCCGGCACCGATCCGGACCAGGCGCAGGTGCAGGTGCAAAACCGCGTCAGCCAGGCGCAGGCACGTCTGCCCGAGGACGTGCGGCGCCAGGGCGTGACCACGCAGAAGCAGTCGCCGACGCTGACCATGGTCGTGCATCTGACCTCGCCCAAGGGCAAGTACGACTCGCTGTACCTGAGCAACTACGCCACCTTGAAGGTCAAGGACGAGTTGTCGCGCCTGCCGGGCGTGGGCCAGATCCAGATCTTCGGTGCCGGCGACTACGCCATGCGCATCTGGCTGGATCCGGACAAGGTCGCTGCGCGCGGGCTCACTGCCAGCGACGTGGTCGCCGCGATCCGCGAGCAGAACGTGCAGGTCTCGGCCGGCCAGCTCGGCGCCGAACCAATGCCGAACAAGAGCGATTTCCTGCTGTCGATCAATGCACAGGGCCGCCTCACCACCGAAGAAGAGTTCGGCAACATCGTGATCCGCAGCGGCAACAGCGGCGAGATCGTGCGTTTGTCGGATGTGGCGCGTCTTGAGCTGGGCGCCGGCAATTACACCTTGCGCTCGCAGCTGGACAACCAGAACGCGGTCGGCATGGGCGTGTTCCAGTCGCCCGGTGCCAACGCGATCGAGTTGTCCGACGCAGTGCGCGCCAAGATGGCCGAGCTGGAAAAGCAGTTCCCGCAGGATATGGCCTGGTCGGCCGCGTATGACCCCACCGTGTTCGTGCGTGACTCGATCAGCGCGGTGGTGCATACCTTGCTGGAAGCGGTGCTGCTGGTGGTGCTGGTGGTGATCCTGTTCCTGCAGACCTGGCGTGCCTCGATCATTCCGTTGCTGGCGGTGCCGGTGTCGGTGGTCGGTACGTTTGCGGCGCTGTACCTGCTGGGTTTTTCGATAAACACGCTGAGCCTGTTCGGCCTGGTGCTGGCGATCGGCATCGTGGTCGACGACGCGATCGTGGTGGTGGAAAACGTCGAGCGCAATATCGAAGAAGGCCTGAGCCCGTTGGCCGCTGCGCATCAGGCGATGCGCGAAGTGTCCGGGCCGATCATCGCCATCGCGCTGGTGCTGTGCGCGGTGTTCGTGCCGATGGCGTTCCTGTCGGGCGTGACCGGCCAGTTCTACAAGCAGTTTGCGGTGACCATCGCCATTTCCACGGTGATTTCGGCGATCAACTCGCTGACCTTGTCGCCGGCGCTGGCGGCGATGTTGCTCAAGGCGCACGACGCACCGAAGGATGGCCCGTCGCGGTTGATCGATCGCTTGTTCGGCTGGTTGTTCCGTCCGTTCAATCGCTTCTTCAACAGCAGCTCGCACAAGTATCAAGGCGCGGTGTCGCGTGCGCTGGGCAAGCGTGGTGCGGTGTTCATGGTGTATCTGTTGCTGCTGGTCGGCACCGGTTTCATGTTCAAGATCGTGCCGGGCGGCTTCATCCCGACCCAGGACAAGCTGTACCTGATTGCCGGCACCAAGCTGCCGGAAGGCGCATCGCTGGAGCGCACCAACGAGGTGATCCGCCAGATCACCCAGATCGCGTTGCAGACCGAAGGCGTGGACCACGCGATCGCGTTCCCGGGTCTGAACCCGCTGCAGTTCACCAACACGCCCAACACCGGCACGGTATTCCTGACGCTCAAGCCATTCAGTCAGCGTAGCCGCAGTGCGGTGCAGATCAATGCGGAGATCAACGCACGCATCAGCCAGATCCAGCAGGGCTTTGCGTTCGCCTTCATGCCGCCGCCGATTCTGGGCCTGGGGCAGGGCTCGGGCTACTCGTTGTACATCCAGGACCGCGCCGGTCTGGGCTATGGCCAGTTGCAGAGTGCGGTCAATGCGATGTCCGGTGCGATCTCGCAAACACCGGGCATGCAGTTCCCGATCGGTACCTACCAGGCCAACGTGCCGCAGCTCGACGCCAAGGTCGATCGCGACAAGGCCAAGGCGCAGGGCGTGCCGTTGACCAATCTGTTCGACACGCTGCAGACCTACCTGGGTTCGTCGTACATCAACGACTTCAATCGCTTCGGTCGCACCTACCAGGTGATCGCCCAGGCCGATGGACAGTTCCGCGACAGCGTCGAGGACATCGCCAACCTGCGCACCCGCAATGCCAACGGCGAAATGGTGCCGATCGGCAGCATGGTCACGCTGGGCCAGACCTACGGCCCGGATCCGGTGATCCGCTACAACGGCTACCCGGCCGCCGATCTGATCGGCGAAGCGGACCCGCGTGTGCTGTCGTCCACCGAAGCGATGCACACGCTGGCCGGCATGGCGCCGAAGGTGCTGCCCAACGGCATGAACATCGAGTGGACCGACCTGAGCTATCAGCAGTCCACGCAGGGCAACTCGGCGTTGATCGTATTCCCGATGGCGGTGCTGCTGGCGTTCCTGGTGCTGGCCGCGTTGTACGAAAGCTGGACGCTGCCGCTGGCGGTGATCCTGATCGTGCCGATGACCTTGCTGTCTGCGTTGTTCGGTGTGTGGCTCACCGGTGGCGACAACAACGTGTTCGTGCAGGTGGGGCTGGTGGTGCTGATGGGCCTGGCGTGCAAGAACGCGATCCTGATCGTGGAGTTCGCCCGCGAACTGGAAATGCACGGCAAGGGCATCGTCGAAGCAGCGCTGGAAGCCTGTCGCCTGCGTCTGCGCCCGATCGTGATGACCTCCATCGCCTTCATCGCCGGCACCGTGCCGCTGGTGTTCGGTCATGGTGCCGGCGCCGAAGTGCGCTCGGTCACCGGGATCACCGTGTTCGCCGGCATGCTGGGCGTGACCCTGTTCGGCCTGTTCCTGACCCCGGTGTTCTACGTGGCCCTGCGCAAGTGGGTGACCCGTGGCGAGTCCGCCGCGCCGGCCGCTGTTTCGCACGATCACGCCAAGGCGTGAGCGCGCGATTTTTCCTCCTTCCCATTCGCAATCCAAGGACATTCACATGAGCAACGACAAGATCGCATTGGTCACCGGCGCCACCCGCGGCATCGGCCTGGAAACCGTTCGGCAACTGGCGCAGGCCGGCGTGCACACGCTGCTGGCCGGCCGCAAGCGCGACGATGCCATCGCCGCAGCCCTCAAGCTGCAGGCCGAAGGCCTGCCGGTGGAAGCCATCCAGCTCGACGTCAACGACGAGATCAGCATCGCAGCGGCGGTGGGCACGCTGGAGCAGCGTTACGGCCACCTGGATATCTTGATCAACAACGCCGGGATCATGGTCGACGACATGCAGCGCACCCCGTCGCAGCAGAGCGCGGAAGTGTGGACGCGCACCTTTCAGACCAATCTGTTCGCAGTGGTCGGTGTGACCAAGGCATTCCTGCCGCTGCTGCGTCGCTCGTTGGCCGGGCGCGTCGTCAATGTGTCGAGCATCCTCGGCTCGCTCACCTTGCACAGCCAGCCCGGCTCGCCGATCTACGACTTCAAGATTCCCGCCTACAACGCGTCCAAGAGCGCGCTCAATAGCTGGACCGTGCATCTGGCCTATGAGTTGCGCGACACCGCGATCAAGGTCAACACCGTGCATCCGGGCTACGTCAAAACCGACATGAACGGTGGTGGCGGCGACATCGAAGTGGAGCAGGGCGCACACAGCAGCGTGCAGATGGCACTGCTCGACGCGCACGGCGCCACCGGCAGCTTTACCCATCTGGGCGAGGTGTTGCCATGGTAAGAACCTTCCTGAGCGCGGCACTGGCCGCACTGGTGCTCAGCGGTTGCGCGGTCGGGCCGGATTACCGGCCCGACCCGCCCGCATCGGTGACCTTGCAGGGTGCGCAGGATGCGGCCTTCAGCGCCGAATCGACGGTGGGCAACTGGTGGTCGCAGTTCGACGACCCGGTACTGGAGCAACTGGTACGCGATGCCTTGTTCGCCAACCACGATCTGCGCATCGCCGTGTCCCGCGTCAAGCAGGCGCGCGCGGTGTTCGTCGAGCGTCGCCTCGACCAGGCACCGCATATCACCGCGCAAGGCAGCTTCGATCGTCGCGAACAACAGCAGGTGATCGCCGGCAATCAACGCTTCCTCACCGAGACCACCACACTCGGTCTGGATGCGGCCTGGGAGCTGGACCTGTTCGGTCGCCAGCGGCGCGCCTCCGAAGCGGCGCGTGCCGATCTCGACGCCGAGCAGGCTGGCCTGCAGGACGTGCAGGTCAGCGTGGCCGCAGAAGTGGCGCGCAATTACTTCGAATTGCGTGGCACGCAGAAGCAGCTGGAAGTGTCAAAGCGCACACTGACCAATCTGCGCGACACCCAGAGGCTCACGCAGACGCGCTGGGACCTGGGCGCCGGCAGCGAGCTGGATGTGCAAAGCAGCCTGGCGCGGTTGAAGGCCATCGAGGCCGATATTCCGTTGCTGGAAACTGCCCAAGCGCAATACCGTCATCGTCTGGCGGTGTTGCTCGGCCAGCAGCCCAACGCGCTGGACGCCACCCTGGTCGCACGCAGCATGCCCGCGTTCGCCCGTCCGCTGCCATTGGGCGATACCGCCGGATTGCTGCGTCAGCGCCCGGACGTGCGCAGCGCCGAACGTCGGTTGGCGGCGGCCACTGCGCAAGTTGGCGTTGCCACTGCCGATCTGTTTCCGCGCATCAGCGTGAGCGGCTTCGTCGGTTTCCTGTCCGGCGATGCGGCCAGGCTCACCGAAAGCAGCGGCAAGGCCTGGTCGATCACTCCATCGATCAGCTGGGCGGCATTGGACTTCGGCACCGTGCGTGCACGCCTGCGTGCCAGCAAGGCACAGGCCGAGGGTGCATTGGCGCAATACCAGCAGAGCGTGTTGTTGGCGTTGGAAGACACCGAGAACGCATTGATCGGCTATGGCCGTCAGCAGGCGCGCCTGGCGATCGTGGTGGAGCAGGCCAATGCCGCACGGCGTGCCGAACAGTTGGCGCAGATCCGCTACCGCGAGGGTTCGGAAGATTTCCTGACCCTGCTGGACGCGCAACGCACCCAACTGGCGGCCGACGATGCATTGGCCCAGGCCGAAGCGGCGGTGAATGTCGGTGTGGTCGGCGTGTACAAGGCGCTGGGCGGCTGGAAGCAGGGCGAGGCGCCTGCAGCACCGGTGGCTGTGGTCAAACGTTGACACACGCGTGCGGGGCGGCCGCCAGGTCGCCCCGCAGATCGTGCGTCAGTCGGCAACCCGTACGCTGTCACGGCCACCGTTCTTGGCCAGATACAGTGCAGCATCTGCGCGCGAGAACCAGTCCTGCCAATGGGTTTCGCCATCGTGACGTGCGGCGCCCAACGACACCGTGATGCGTCCGCCCGGACCACGCAAGCCATTGCGGATCACCTTGCGCAGGCGTTCGGTGGCCGCTTCCAATTCCTGCAACGAGCCGGCACGCAGCAACACCACGAATTCTTCGCCGCCAAAGCGGAACACCTGATGCGGATCGCGGATTTCAAAGCGCAGGATGGTCGCCAGATCCGACAGCGCCGCATCGCCCGCAGCATGCCCGTACAGATCGTTGACCTCCTTGAAATGATCCAGATCCAGAATGATCAGGCTGTTGAGGCGGTCGTGCGGTTGGCGTTGATCGATCTGATGGGTGAGCGCGCGCTCAAGCATGCGGCGGTTGGGCAAACCGGTGAGCGCATCCAGCGAGGCCAGCTCTTCCAGATGCACCCGATCGTCCTGCATCCGCAGCGAAAACGCATAGCCCACCGCCAGCGTCACCAGTGTCACCACCACCGTCGATGTGCCCTGGCCGGGGCTGACGATCAAACCGGGCAGGAACAACAGCGCCGCCAATAACGGCAGGCTCAGCAGAACCGCGCGCCGCGGCCCGCACAGGAAATAATTGGTGGCCAGCACCGGGAACAGCCAGGGCAGGGCGCCATCACCGCCGGTCCAGCAGGCCAGCAGGCAGCCGCCGACATTGATCGATGCCAGCCAGATCCCGCCGACGCCGGTGTGTTCGGCATCGCGCATCTGCCAGCCCCGCCAGATCGCCAACAGGCCGAGCGACGCGGTGACAAGACAAGCAACCACCTGACCGGTCATGGCCAGGTACACCGCATAGAGGCAAAGCAACAGCGCGGTGATTGGCCCGAGCATCTTGACGATGCCGAGGCGAAAATCCCGCCGCAGGTGGAGGATCACAGGTAAGGTTCTGTAGGAGTCGGGATCATTATCGGCTGTGCCTTGCGAAAGTTGAGCATGCACGGGCCGCGACACCGGACAGGAAAATGAAGCGTTGCGCAGTCGTGCTTCGCACACCCTTGACGGCCTTGCCGTAACCGTAGCGTGTCTTGTCTTTGGAGTCTGCAATGCCTACGCGCGAACTCGATACCCAGCTGGATGCGCTGCAGGACACGCTGCCGCAGCTGTCGGCAGATGAAGATGCAGATTTCGACTATCTCGATTTTCAGGCGCGTGCCGAAGCGGTGCTGAGTAGCGCTGCACCAGCGGATGCAGCCTACGTGCGCAGCCGTATCGACGACATGCTGACCGGCGCTGGCCTGATTCCGCTCGACAGTGCCGGCAATGCCTGTCGCTGAGACCTCGCCTCGGATAGAGGCGCAATATGCCGTACATCGCTGCCGAGAAATGTCGCCCCCGCGCTCTGCGGCAATGTCCGCGCCGGCGCGCCACACGCGATGACTGGGGCGTGTCCGGTAGCGTTGCGATACACCTGTTTAGCTGACGCCGGCTGACACGCCGGCACTGACTACCTGGTTGCGTCCACCCTGTTTGGCGCGATACAGCGCTTCATCCGCACGGCGCAGGAGCTGCGCTGCATTGCCCGCATGTTCCGGAAAACTCGCCGCACCGAACGATGTGGTGACCTTGGGCAGCGACACGCCATCGGCCATCACCTGCAGGTTCTCGATGCCCGCACGCAGTTTCTCGGCCATCAGGCAGGCAGTGGAGAGATCCACTTCCGGCAGGATGATCGTCAGTTCCTCGCCGCCGTAACGGCAGCAGATGTCTTCGCCACGCGTCTGCGCCAGCAGGAACTCGCCGATCGCCGCCAGCACACGGTCGCCACCGCTGTGTCCATGCAGATCGTTGAATTGCTTGAAGTGGTCCACGTCCAGCATCAGCACCGACAATGGCTGCATCCGACGCGTGCAGCGCGACAGTTCGTGATTGAGTGCTTCTTCGAGATAACGCCGGTTGTACAGGCCGGTGAGCGGGTCGCGGATGGACTGCTGGCGCAGCGTCTCGCGCAGACGCAGGTTGTGCAGCGCCAGCGACAACTGCTCTGCCGCCGCCTCGGCCACCGTCAACGAGGCCAGATCGCGCGCATCGTCGCTGCGCAACGCCAACATGCCCAGCTGCGTGCCTTGCGCCGACAACGGGATGCACACCGTGCTGGTGTGCGGCGGAAGACTGGCGCCAATGTGTTGGCAGACGATGCCCTGGCTGGCGTCTGCCACCAAATGGGTGCGGTCGCGGCGCAGCGCCCAGCAGTTCTCCGGGGCGATACTGGCGCTGTTGTCGTCGGCCATCGCGCCCCAGGCCACTACCTGCTCGGCGCGATCGCGCGAGGCGCGCAGCAGATACACCGCACCGGTCGCGCCGGGGATCAGCGGCGCGATGGTGCGTGCGGTGATCTCCAGTGCTTCCTCGGCATCACGACAGTTCTGCAACAGCCCCGAATAGCGCGCCAGCGCCTCCAGCCCGGCAGAGGTGCGTTCCAGTGCGGCAAACGATTCGACCAGGCGTTCGCTGGTCTGGCTGGCCACATCCTCGGCGCGTACGCGTCGTTCCAGCTCGCGCGACAACAAGCGATACGCCAGCAGCATCACCAGCATGCCGCTGACGATGCCGATCACCGTGACCCGCAACACCCACTGCGCGCTGGTCTTGTTGGCCTCGGTCCGCGTGACCAGCTGATGGCGTTCCAGCTCGGTCATGGTCTTCACCTGACCTCGCAGCATCGTGGAGGTCTGGAACACCCCTTGGGCGATCGACTCGCGCGCGCCCTCCGCACCCTGTGCGCGGTATCTGTGCAGCAAATCGCTGATCTGCACCAGTCGCTTATCCACCAACCCTCTCAGGCCGACCACATTGCGTCGCTGTGCGGCGTTGTCCTGCACCAGTGCTTCCAGCCGCCCCAGACGCTCGGGCAGGCGTTCGATCGCATCGGCGTACACGGCCAGAAACGCCTCGTTGTCGGTCAGCACATAGCCGCGTACCGACGACTCCGCCGACAGCACGCCCGCCTGGATCTCGTCGATGCCGGCGATCACTTCCTGCGTATGCGTGACCCAGCCGGCGTCGGACAACGAGCGCTGCGTGGTGAAATAACCGCCAATACCGATCAATACAAAGATCGCCCCACCCAGCAGCAATGCCCCGGCAGCACGTCGTTTCGCCCTGTTGGTCACTATCGTGTCCCCCAAACACCGATTGTCTGGTAGAGCTTGATGCAAGCGGCGTGCCTATGCTTCACCCCGCTTATCGGTCAGCACAGAGTGGGGAGCGCATGTCGCTCCCGGGCCGGCCTGGCGGTATCCTCCAGGCACATCATCGAGCCGAGCACAGATTGGTCATTTTTCTAGGTCCTTATCAATTGACCTGCCGCGCCACCCAGGGCAACACCTCCACCCGTGGGTGGGTCGCCGACTGGCGTATCGCGCAGATCGGCGCCAGCAGGACTGGCGAACTGGCAGGCGCCGTCCTTTCGTCCCTGTTCCCCGATCACCGCAGCGCCATGGCGGCCGCGCGCATCGCCGGCATGGTGACGCTGGAAGCCATGCATGCCGAGGCGCAGCGGCACCTCGAACACGTCTGAGCGCATGTCTCGGCGTGCTGGACACACCGAGCGCGCTGGCATATCCGCTTGCGGCGAGTTGGCATGTGGTTTGCTTCGAGTGCTTCAGGACGCTGGGGGAGCGTCTTCGAAGGAGGCGAAATGGAAGAGCCCAACAAAAGTGCCCTGGTCCTGCTGCAGCAGGAAGCCACCGATTCGCGCACGCTATTCGACCAGTTGCGTGGCAATGCGTCCGTGCCTTTGGACGATCAAGCCAGTACGACCGCCGGGGCGCCGCCCGAATTTGTCGAACAGACGGCTCGCGTCACTCTCTGACGTCATAGGTAAGTAGATGGCTGCGGGTCATGCGCTGCCCACGCCACGCCGGTCGCCCGGTTTTGTGGACAGCGCCTGGCGTACCTCCAGTCCAGCGTGTGATGCAAGGTCATCGAGAAATACCCAGCAGCGATCTGCCAGACATGGCTGACTGTTGCCCGGATGTGGTCAGCCATGTTGCATCGCCCATGAAAAAGGCCGGGAGCCCTCTGCATCGAGGAATCCCGGCCTTAGTCGGTCGTCTTAGGACCGGTGTTTGGTGGAGGTGGGCGGATCGTCCCGGCACCCTTTCCTAAGCAGTTGAACTGCAAGGAAAAGCCGGCGACACCGCTCCCTCAAAACGATACCTCAAACGATACCCAATCGTAGCATGCAGCACGGTAAGGGGCTCGTGGGCGGCCGTTCTCATTCGAGGACGGCATGCTGTGGAAACTCTTGGCGGTAGTGGCTTTGGTGGTCGGCGGTCCGGCGTGGGCGCACGGCGGTTCGGTTCCGCCCACCGGAATCGAATCGGGCGGCTGGGAGCGGCAGCACTTGGGCGACTACACCAGCCAGCACGGTGAGGCGTTGCCGGACTTCTTGAAACGGGCCGGCGTGGCGCTCCACGACTACACGAGCCGCACCGGGAACGAGGCCTGCGCCATGGTTGCAACCAACGGCACTGTGTTTTCGATTCGTCTAGGGACGGACGGCGTGCAGCGCGGGTGTGCGGTTCACCATAACGACGTGCTTCCCGGCTTTCGAGCGACAGGTGAGACGATCCATTCGCACCCGCCTCGCACCACGCGACTGACGGCACGAGATTTGGCATGGATGAAGGCCTACGGCTTGTCGATGAGCGGTTGGAGCCTTAACCGCAAGCGGGGGTTTTCACCCGACGATGTCGCCGGAGGACCGGGCTGGCTGGTTGAAAACAAAAAGCTGTCGCACCAAGCCGACGGGCAAACCACCGAATGGGGAGCAATCGCCAAAGGCGTTGCTCCCCAGCCGTAGCCCCGTCAGGGGCAGGTGCGGTCTGCATACTCGATGATGTTGTTCGTGCGGATGCCAGGGTTCTTCTCCTGGCGGAACGTCAGGCTATAGCTGCTGGTGCTCGACCCCAACACAATGGTGCTCCCCGTGGACAGCGTATAAGTGCGGTCGCTCTCTCTGCCGTCGATTCGCAGTGTTCCGATGGCCACGAAACTGCCGGTAGCCCCGTTGAGGCCTGACGACCGGATTTGAATGCGCAGCCCGCAGGCACCGCCCAACGTCGTCATCGAATCGATGGAGTATTGATAGGCCGGGGCAGGCGTGGCACAGGTGTTGGACGTGGTGACCCAGCCGCTTGTGGCGGTGTATGTGCCACTCCAGCTCTCCGACGTGCTCGACACCGGGGACCCGGTGAGAGCCGGGCAGGCCCAGGACGTCGTGCGCGTGCCGTTCTCCACCCGTGTGCGTTGCTGCCAGTGCTCGCCCACCTGGCCAGCCGGGCAACCCACGTTTTGGCGTTCGGCCGGCGCATCGCGGGCGATGGCCACCGACGTAGGAGAGGGGGCCACGCATGCCGGAGCGCAGGTGCTATTGACCGTGGTCCATGGTCCGTAAATCCCCGTAGCCCAGGCTTCATAGACACCGCCCACCTCGCCGCAGTAGCCCACGCGTTGCTGCGTCACAGTCCCAATCTGTCCTGCGGGGCAGTTCACGTTTTGCGTCTGCGTCTGCGGCACGGTGCAGACCGTCAATCCCGGAGGCGTGCCGGGGGGCAAAACCGTTGGCGTCGGCTGAGGAGCTGTCGGTGTCGCTGGCGCTGGTGGGGCCGTAGGCGCGGCCGGCGGCTGTGTTGCCGTCGGCCCGGGCGGCAACACGCCAGGCGTCCCCGGCGTGGCATCGTCCACGTCGGGGGCGCCATCGACCGCCCCCACTGGCGTGGTTGGGTTGGTTGGGGTCAGCGACGGCGGAGCCGGCGGCAGAGTCGGCGGCAAAGCAGCAACGGACGAACCCGACGCCAAGCCCGAGAAGTAAACGAACCCCATCCGGTCCCCGCCATCGCGCTCACAAGCGACCGCCGCTGTGGCGGGTTCGTATTTATTGTCCACATAGACGCTCTCGCCATTGACTTGGGCATCAGCCACGGCCGGGTCACCGGCCATCGCGGCAATCAACTTGGCGCAAGCCGCCTTGGGAACGTCGCGGGTTTCGACTAAAAACGAGTCATTCCCACGCTTTACCGTGTTCGGCCAGAACGATACAGCGCCGCCCCAGGCATTGCGGAGGCCATCGCTCTGCCTCAGCCGCTGCGCGGCCAGGCCATCGGTTTGCACGAGCGACGTGGACAAGCCCGAGTAGCCGCCCACGATGCCTAATGAACGGTCAATCGCGGTGGCCGTTTCGCTGAAATCCAACTGCGTCTGCTTTACCTCAGCTGCCACGCTCGTCGGGCCAAACAACAGCCAGCCGGCGGCCGCCATCGCAGAAGACACGCCCAGCACCAACAGCACTTCTACCAGCGTATAGCCGCGCGGCTTCAGGCCACGCGGAGCGCTGGGCGGGGGCAGGGGCGTCGCGCCTTCCGCCTTAAGCTTGCGGCGGGCGTCTAGCAGGTCGCTCAGCGAGCCAAGGAAGTGGGCGCGCAAGCCTTCCATCTGTTTTTCAAGCAGCGGGTCAGTGGGTTTCTTATCGTCGCTCATGACCGGGCCGCCTCTCGTGCAGCCGCACGTGCTTCAAGGTGCTTGATGCCGTGCTCACGCAGATGAGTGCGTCGCTGGGGATCGCGTTCGAGTTGGTTGGCGATGAGCAGAAGGGCACCCACAATCTCTGCCTCATCCCAGCCGTCTGCACCGGCGGCGATAACCAGCCCGCCCAACCCAATCTTGCGGTGCGCGTCGGCCGAGCGGAACAGTTTGGCGCGTTCCTTGGCTTTGTCGCGCGCGGCCTGGCGGGATTGCCGCTCTTTCTCTTGCTTCTCAGCGACCAGGATTTTTGCTTTCTCCTTCGCTGCGGCTTCCAACATCTTCGCCAGTTTTAGTTTTTGCTTTTCGATATCTGCCACGACACGCCTGCATAAAGTCCTGATAAACCATGCAAGCAGATTAAGCGCGGAGCGCAAGGGGGCAACGCCCATTTTCTGGCGCGAGCGAGCAGCGAGCGCCGCTTTTGCCTTTGGCTAAAAAGTTGACAGTTCCGTTGTGCATGTAACTCTGATTCAGGGGGCCAGCGAGCGCAGCGAGCAGCCCCGGTTCTCTTGAGTTTGATGAGGGTGCGAAGCGCCCAAAGAAAACAACAAGAGCGCACTAATGGTTTTCCCCTTCGGGGAAAACCGTGCGGTCAGGGGCTACGCCCCCGACACCCCGCGAACGCCTTCGGCATTCGCTGCCCCCCATTTCTCGCCCCCCAGGGGGCTGCGATAAAACCCTTTCACCGCTGCCATGGCCATTTTCCATTTCGCCGTAAAAAGCCTTTCCAGAGGCAAAGGGCACAGCGCTTCGGCCGCTGCTGCTTACCGCGCGGGCATTGCACTGGAAGACCCAAGCACTGGTTTGCGACACGACTACACGCGTCGCGCCGGAGTCGTGTCCGTGGACATGCTGGCGCCCGATGGTGCGCCGGCATGGGCACAGGACCCGGCGCAGTTGTGGGCAAACGTGGAAACCCACGAAACGCGCAAAAACGCGCGGGTGGCACGCGAGGTCGTCATTGCCTTGCCGCATGAACTGGACGCCGAGCAACGCCGCGACCTGGCGGGGGACGTCGGCCGGTTGCTGGTCGAACGCTACGGAGTGGCCGTCCAAATCGCCATCCACGCCCCGGACAAGGGTGGGGACGACCGCAACCACCATGCCCATTTGTTGATGACGCCCCGCACCGTCGGGCCGGAGGGGTTTGGTGCCTACGCCGCCAAAGCCTACGACGACTTCAAGGCAGGCCCTGAAGAAATCAAGGCCATGCGCGCCGAAGTCGCCGGGCGCTTCAACCAAGCACTGGAACGCGCCGGCCTGGCCGCGCGCGTGGACCATCGCCCCTTGCTGGCCCAGAAGGCGGAAGCCGCGCAGAAAAACGACTTTGCCCAGGTTGTGGCCCTGGACCGCCCGGCCACCAAGCACGAAGGCAAGGCCGTGACGCAAGCCCGGCGACGCGGCGAGCGCTTGCCGCGCGCCCAGCGCAACGACCGGGTGAGGCAAGCCAGCCAGAGCCGGGCCGATGCCCATGCCGAGCGCTTCGAAGCGCTCAAGGCCCAAGCCGCCGCCGAAGGGCGGCTCCAGCACGTGGACGAGCAGGCCCTGCACGCCCAAGCCCTTCTTGACCGTCAACACGCCAAGCGGCCCCGCCGGGCCGCCCCCACCGAGGCCCCACGCCATGACCCCATCAGCCCCAGCCGCCAGCCCGGCCGCAAGCGTCGACCCCGCGCCCCCGCTCTCACCCGAGATAGCGTCGATGCTCTTGGAATCCGAAACCCAGGAGCTGGCCACGAGCGCGTGCCTGCGCTGCGCCCAGTCAACCGTCTTAACCCTGGCTTGGCCACGGGGGGACGACGAGCGCCCGAAGCCGGCGGATTTAGTCGTGTATTGCGCAGCGATGAACCGCGATATCAGCGCGCCGGTATTGCGGTGCTCCAGCTTCCAGTCCACGCCGTAACTGCAAAACCAGGGGCCGCCGTCCAGGCGCGTGCACAGCGTCCCGCTGCGCACAAAGCCGGGTCATCCATGCCCCGGCCGGCCGCTGGCGCGGCTGGTCAGCAGGGCAAGGGGGCAGCGGCGATTGAGCGCGCGTCACGAAAACACACACAGGGCAGGCAGGGGGAGACCATGGCCGTAGAGCAGACCGCTAAAAATTTGGACGAGATGATTGCGCTGATGTTCAAAGTGGCACGCTTGTCGCTTCAATCCGGCAACAGCAGCGCCACGCCTGAGCAACGTTCTGCCTCTCGCGCACTCCTCAAGTCCCACACAGACCTGCTCGAATGCCGGGCTGCACATGTGCAGGCGAGCGAAGAACGGCAACAGGCCCGGTTGGCCCGGCGCAGGGCCGTGGCCGACGCCAACACGTCCCCGGTGCCCGCGGATTTCCTGTCCACGGCGCTGCGCAAGGTGGGACGGCCTACCGCCGAAGACAAGGCTGCCCAGGCGGCGCAGGAACAGAAGCGGCAAGCGAAGGCGCAGGAGCAACAGGCTCGGAAGCTCCGCGATACGACCCGGGAGGCCAAGAACCAAGCCGGGGTGGCGTTCGAGCTGGCGCAGGCGGATTTTTTGACGCACTTCCCGAAGCACTTCCCGTCCACGCAGGAGCCAAAAGTGCCCGCTGTAGAGCAAAAACCGGCTTTGGAAGCGCGCATCAAAAGTCCCTTCATTGATGCCCCCATACCAACGGCGCAGCCCAGACCGCCCGGACCTGGACCGCGCTAATCCAATGTATAGCGAGGGTCGTTCTCGCCTTTGTGGTCCATGACTATTTGCCTCATCTGCGGGCTCAGCATCGACCAAGCGCGCGGGAACTCGTGCCGGATTGACTCTTTCGACTCATTCCAAAGAGCGATTATCTTGTCGTCCGAAAGGTGATTCCTTAAGGTCTCCAGCGCGGCAGGCCCCGCCATAACTGTCACGAACGAGCTTCGATTAATCGCCCAATCGTCACTGCTTTGAACGACGCCCGCGAAGTGTCCCGCGTCGGAGGGTGAGGTCCAAACATCGTGGTTGTGCTGTTCGTATCCACGGGCTAGCAGCATTGCAGTAAGACGGTCACGCTTCGCGCAGGCAGATTCATCGTCATGCCCGCCACGGCAAGCGTCCTGCGCTGGCCACCACTGTTGCAGGAGTTCGTCATCGCTGAGGGATTCAACTTTTCCCGAGGCGCCTGCCGACGTGATTGTTTCGCCGGCGTGCGCGGGGCCCATGGACGAGGCGGCCATAGCCGCCACGATAAGCAGCATTAAAGCTTTCCCTAACAAGTTCGCCTCCCTTTAGGAAATAAATAACGCCTCGCGCTTGACATCGGCGCGAGGCGTCATAGGTTTAATCCATGGCCCCCGAGTTTGACCGACTCGGAGGCGAGCAAGGTAGATAGCGCTACGACATGCCCAGGCAAGGCCCCTTGAGGCCACTCTAACAAGCCTGGACGGACCCGCAAGCCCTCCTTTTCTCTCCTCCGAATCTGCCAGCCTCTTGGGCCGTTGGTAGCCGTAACTCGGTGTCGGTGGAAAGACCGGCTGCGCACAAGGATATATGGGAACCCGCAAGGGCTTGGGTTGACCGCCACCAGGGTGCGCAGGCTTTGAAGCAGGGGGACCGGGCGCTGTATGGCCTGCAACCTGCGCCAACCAGGTAGTTCAAGCGTCGCAGAGGCGTGGGGAGTGCTCAATCTGGCCCCACTCGTGTGCCCTGTCGCGGTCCGACTATCAACGGTTTGTGGCCCAAGGATGGCAGCTAGGATGATATTTCCCAGCGACGGCTGGGGAGCGGGCAAGCCCACAGGAGAGACGCCACATAGTGGTGACGGGACCCTGAGCCGGCGCGGTTGGACCGCGTGAATCCGTCGTAGCGGTGTAGTCCTTCTATCACCGCGCCCGACTGTCGGGCCGTCCTTCGGGGCGGTAACCAACGGGGGCCAAGTCACCCCTGCCGCCTAGCGCGGAGGTCCTAGGGGAGACTTTGCCCTTCATCGTCGGGGGGAGCCGGAGGCGACCCCCAGGATGAAGGGCAAAGCAGGGGAGCTTAGCTAAGCTTTAAGGGGAAGAAGGGCAGGCCCGTGCAGGCTTTTCATGTTTCAGGAAAGCATATCGGCGCGCGCCGCCCCCTTGCGCATCGAGCCAAACGCGCTAAAAGCTGGGGATGGACAGTGCCACTCGCCGAGCCGCCGCCAAGGCGGCAGACAAACTTCTGAAAGCCGCAGGTTACGACACGCGGGGCAAGAACCTGCGCAAGACCATGAATAAGAAACGCAAAGCAGCCCACGTCGCCCGGCAGGGGAAAAAGACCGGGAAAATGCGTGGTGCATTGGCCCGCAAGGAGATGGCTTGACATTGCTGGGGGCTGTATTAGGTTTGGCATGTCGGCGGTTTCCCCGCATTAGCGGGGATGAATCGGATTGTTCACCGCCCTACGGGCGGTCTAGAGAGAAACTGCTTTGCCGGCCGACGCCCAAGACCCCCGCTCACGCGGGGGTTTTGCTTTTCTTGGCTTGGCGCGTTTTGACAGCGTTCTCCCTCCGGCGCTCGATGTGGGTCACCTGCTTGAAGGCCCGGTCAAACTGACCTGGCACGTAGGCCGGCAGCGGCACTGGTGGACCATATTCGTTCAACGCCGCAAAACGCTTGGGGATGGTGCCCGGGTTGACGTAGTGCTTGAGGCCGCCGGGCAACGTCAGGTCATGGCCTGTGATTTCCTGCACCACCTGGATGGCAACACCCCGCTCGTTGACCAGGTTGCTGACGATGTTGTGCCGGAAGCAGTGGAACGATTTCAAGCGGCCGGTGAGGCCACGCTTGATGGCATAGGAGCGGAACTGGTCGCCCATGGTGTCGCCGTAGCCGCCAGCCTCCGTGTGCTGGAGGTGCGGGAACAGGCGTTCAAATCCGGCGCGCTTCACGTCCTCGACGAACGCCAGGAACCCCGCCTGCAGCACGGTGTCGGACAAGGGGACGAAGCGCGAGGAGTGCGCGTTCTTCAGCCGCTGGTCCGGCCGCTGGGCGCGAATGTGGATGCCCCAGTGGCCCCCAACCTCGGCCACGTCATCGACGTAGAGCTGGGCCAACTCGTTGATGCGCGCGCCCGTGGCCACGCCCAAGATGCTTCCAAACCAGCGGTGCGGGTATTTGCCGGCCCACGCCGGGAAAACTTCGACATCGAACAGCGCGGCGAGCTCTGCGGGCGTAAATGGTTCGCGGGTTGGGGCGTCGGTTTTGGCTTTTGACCGGTTCATGATGGCCTTGTGCGGGGCTTTGGAAATAAGGGCCTCGTCGGCCTGGGCATTTAAGAACGCGGCCAAGTGGTCGCGGCGCTTTTCTTGCGTGCGCTCCAGCAATGTCGGGTGACCACCTCTCTTGGACTTTGCCAGCACTTCCTTAGGTGTAAGGCCGCGAAACACGGCTTTCTTACTAGCGTTGGCCGGGTAGACCGCCAACGCATCAAGAAAGGCCCGCACGTCCGTAGCCGTCACCTCTTCAATCGGCTTGTCGCCGCCCAGGGCGAGGAACAGACGCAGCGTGTATTCGGTATCCATGACGTTGCGCACGGCCCGCTGGGCTCGCCGCATGTCGCTGAGGTAGACGTCAATGCGCTCAGACAGCAGCGGTCCGGCGGGAGGCGCAGGCGGCGCCGGAGGCCGTGGGGGTTCCCAGCCGTGCATGCCCGCCATGAGCGGATCTTTTGCCGCCAGGGCGTTCAAGTCCTGCACGGTCTGCCGGAACAGCCGGCGGTCCTCGGCCGTGTTGATTTCCACGCCGCCGAGCGTCAGCCCGTTGGGCAGCCTCACTTGCTGGATAGTGAGGTCGTTGTGCCCGTTCTCGCGCACCCGTCGCAAGATGTCCTTGATGTCGTCGTTCACCATCGCCCCTGTTCGAATGGCTCGGAAAGACTCCGATAGTGCCATCGCCATGCGTGCAGCGACCAGCCGGGCGGCGTCGCCTCGGCCGGGCAGGGCGCGCACCAGGAAGCGGCAACCCAGCGCCGCGCGCAAATCCACGGGCACTAAGAAGCGGGCGTAGAGCCCGCTGGCGCGCTTCAACAAAAAAGGTTTGGGCAAAACGATACCTCAAACGATACCTTGAAAGGGTATCGTTTGAGGCTCGTAAATCACCAGAAAACCTTGCAAAATCAAGCCACTTACGCTAGATTTGCAGGTGAGAATGGTGGAGGTGGGCGGAATCGAACCGCCGTCCGGAAGCACTCCATCCCCAGCACTACATGCTTAGCCCTCCGTTAGATCTCATTCCCAGGCAGCACGGCTGGCAAAGCGCACCTGGAAACCAGCCTGCTTTATCTAACCGGTAGCTGACAGGCAGCCACTACCGATGGTTCCGTGATAATGACCCTACACCTACGAGCACGGGCACAAGTAGGTTCGGGGGTTCGCCTTAGGCGGCTGTAGAACTACAACTAAAGCTGATTAAGCAGCGATAGCGAAGTCCGAACCGTAGTTGTCATCGTTGGCAACTAAAAGTTTGCTGCTGGATTAACGAGGAAAGCTGCCCCCTCGGCATGCGCCAAGCGACTTCGCGACCCCCGTCGAAACCAGTGCACCCCCGGGGAAAGCATCAAAACGCTGACGTGGTCAGTGTAGGGATCGGCGCGCCCTGTCACAAGTGGTGAGATGCGCAGCGCTTACAGTGGCTTCAGTCCCGTACCTGACCGGACAGTTCGCAAACGAAGGAGCGACGCGATGGCGACCAGCAAACCCCCACGTCCGCGGCCGGCGCGTGTCGCGCCACGCAAGCCGACCGCCAGCGCCGATCAGCCCGTGCGCAAGCGCGCATCGCGGATCGCGCAGGCGAAAGCGAAGGCCGCTGCAGCGGCCCGCGTCCAGGGTAAGGCGCGCACGGTGATCTACATCCACGGCATCGGCAACAAGCCGCCGGCCGAGGTGCTGCGCTGCCAGTGGGACAAGGCCTTGTTCGGGCGGCCGATGGGCGAGCGCACGCGCTTGGCGTACTGGGTCAATCGTGAGCGCTATCCGGTTGCCGAACCTGGAAGCTGCGATGCGCGCGACGTCGGCCCTGCGCTCAACCAGAGCGTGCAGAGCGCCTTGAGCACGCTTGGGCTGGTGCCGGGGGAGCAGGATCTGCATCTGCTCGCCGATGCGTTGGCGCACAGCGAGCAGGAGCGCGCCGATCTGCATCGGTTGCTGGACGAACTGGATGCCGCGCCCGGGCCATCTGCGGGAGGTATGCGGGCCAAGGGCCCGGTCGATGCGATCAACCGGGTGCTGCTGCGGCTGATTTCCGCCGCGCTGCTGCAGGACGTGCACGACCTGTTCTTCGTGGCCGAGCGCGCCGACCTGATGCGCGAAAGCCTGGCCCAGCGATTGCGCTCGGGCGGTGGGCCGTTCGTGGTGGTAGCGCATAGCCAGGGCTCGATGATCGCGTATGACGTGCTGCGCCAACTGCACGCCACCGACTGCGAAGTCACGCTGTTGCTGACCCTGGGCTCGCCACTGGGCCTGCCGCAGGTGCGCAGCATGTTCAAGCGCTGGACCGGCACGCGCAAGCTGCCGTTCCCCGCGTGCGTGCAGCGCTGGATCAATGTGGCCGACACGCGCGACCCGATTGCGCTGGACCCGGATCTCAGCGATGACATCGCCAATGCGAAGGGGCGTTTCGAAAATCTGTCGGACGCGCGCCTGAACCCGGATTGGCAGCGCAACGCGCATTCGGGCTCGGGCTATCTGTCGATTCCACAGGTGCGTGCGGCGGTGCGTGAGGCGGTGGGTGTCGGCTTCGATCAGCCGGTTTCCAATGCGGTGTTGATCAAGGATCTCAGCGAGCAACTGGAAGCGCACGGGGCCGAGTATCGGCACGAGGTGCTGATCGAGCTGGATCGTCGCGTGCTGGGTAACGACCCGGACGCGGCGCGGGCGCTGCTGTTGGCGCAGGTGCGTGAGGCCGCCGCGCGCACGATGGGCTTGAGTGGCGATGCGCTGGACGAGGCGATCGAACTGGAAGACGGCTTGCAGCGCTTCGTCTCGGCGCGGCTGACGCGTTACGAGATCGAATCGCTGCAGGACCGCTATCGCGCATTGGGATTCCGTCGCGTGTGGCGCGATGCCGGCAAGCGCGCGTTGATCCACGTGTCCGGCAATGTGTTGCATGCCGATGCTGCACGCACCGCCTATCGCGCGCGCGGTCAGCAGATCGGTTGGGCGGTGCTGGATACCGGTATTGCGGCCAGTCACCCGCATTTTTTCGTGGAGGGAGAGCGCGACACGGTGGTGGCGCAGTGGGATTGCACGCGGCGGGGCGCCCCCAAGCGGCTGACGCGTGCCGATGGCGATGCCTTTGCCAGGCTCGATCGACACGGGCACGGCACGCATATCGCCGGGATCATCGCCGGGCACGGGTGCGCGGTGATCCCGGATGCGCAGGGAAACCCTGGAAAACCGCTGGAATTTTCCGGCATGGCGCCCGACACCCAGCTCTACGGATTCAAGGTGCTGGACGATGCCGGCAATGGCCGCGATTCGTGGATGATCAAGGCGGTGCAACACGTGGCCGCGATCAACGAGCGCGCCGGCGAGCTGGTCATCCACGGGGTCAATCTGAGCCTGGGCGGTTACTTCGATCCAGAAAGCTATGGCTGCGGGTTTACGCCGCTGTGCAACGAGTTGCGGCGGCTATGGCGGCAAGGCGTGCTGGTGGTGATTGCTGCCGGCAACGAAGGCCTGGCGTGGTTGATGCGCAACGACGGCGATGCGTATCCGGCCAACATGGATCTGTCGATCAACGACCCGGGCAATCTGGAAGACGCCATCGTGGTCGGCTCGGTGCACAAGAGCAGCCCGCACAATTACGGCGTGTCGTATTTTTCTTCGCGCGGACCGACTGCAGATGGCCGCGGCAAGCCCGACATCGTGGCGCCAGGCGAAAAGATCGTCTCGGCCTATTACGACTTCGACCCGAACGACCCGGCCAGCCTGATGGTGGAGATGAGCGGCACCAGCATGGCCGCACCGCATGTCTCCGGTGTACTGGCCGGATTCCTCTCTGCTCGCCGCGAGTTCATCGGCTTCCCGGATCGGGTCAAGCAGCTCATGCTGGACACCAGTACCGACCTGCAACGGGATCGCTATGTGCAGGGCAGGGGAGTGCCGAATTTGATGCGGATGCTTGGGGCGACGTGAGGAATCGGGAGTGGGGAATCGGGAATCGTAAAGACGCGATGCTTCTCGCGGATCCAGCAATGCCCGCGTCGTGAACTAAAGTGAGGTCAACGCAGCGAGCCTACCCAGCTCTTGCGATTCCCCATTCCCCATTCCCCATTCCCCATTCACGCATCGCGATTATGCCGCCGCATCACACGCTGCTTGTCGCGCTGCCAGTCGCGGTCCTTGGCGGCGTCGCGCTTGTCGTGGTTCTGCTTGCCCTTGGCTAGCGCGATTTCCAGTTTGACCTTGTTGTTGCTCCAGTACAGCGCGGTGGGCACCAGAGTGTAGCCGTCGCGTTCGACGCTGCTCAGCACCTTGTCGATTTCCCGGCGATGCAGCAGTAGCTTGCGGTCGCGGCGTTCCACCGGCACGGTGTGGCTGGAGGCCTGGATCAACGGGGTGATTTGCGCGCCGATCAGAAAGATCTCGCCGGAGCGCACGTAGGCGTAGCCGTCGATGATGTTGGCGCGGCCGGCGCGGATCGCCTTGACCTCCCAGCCCTGCAGTGCCAGGCCGGCTTCATAGCGTTCTTCCAGGTGGTATTCGTAGCGCGCACGCTTGTTCAGCGCGATCGTTTTCGTGGCCGTCGCGCCGTTTGCTTTATCCTTGGATGGTTTCTTGCTCATGCCGCTATTGTCGCCGATTCGGCGTCGTCAAACGATCTTCCGCCTTTCACAAGTTAGCGAATGCCTACCATCCGTCGCAGCGCCCTGGTCGAACACAGCGCCACCCGTATGTTCGATCTGGTCAATGATGTTGCCGCCTATCCGCGCCGTTTCGGCTGGTGCGATGCTGCCCAGGTGCTGGAGCAGGACCACGCGCATATCGTGGCGCGGCTGGATCTGGGGCTTGGCTCGTTCCGCACCTGGTTCACCACCGACAACATCCTCGAGCGCCCGGAGCGCATCGTCATGCATCTGCGTGATGGGCCGTTCAAGCGGCTGGAAGGCTTGTGGGAATTTCAGGCGCTGGGCGAGAACGCCTGCAAGGTCAGCCTGACCCTGGAGGTGGAGACCAGTTCGCGTTTGCTGGGTCCGGCGCTGGCGCTGGGCTTTCAGGGCCTGGCCGATCGGATGGTCAACGATTTCGTGCGGGTCGCCGATCGCGGCGACGTCTGAGCGTGCGCGTCGAGGTCGTACTGGCCTGGCCGGATCGCTACAGTTCGGTGTCGCTCGATCTGGCCGATGGCACCACGGTGGCTGAGGCGATCGCGGCGTCGGGGTTGGCGCTGGAGCAGCCGCCCGTAGCGCAGGCGGTGCACGGGCTGATTGCGCGACCGGACCAGGTGCTGCGCGACGGCGACCGGGTCGAACTGCTCAGGCCGCTGCTGCTGGATCCGAAGGAGGCGCGCCGCCGCCGTGCCGGTCCAGGCAAAAAAAGCCGGTCCTGACGTCTAGCTGCTTGCCGACACTGCGACGCATGCACGGCGTGGAGCGAACTCTTCCGGGCACCGTTCTAAGCGGCAAGCGCGTCCGTTGTTTTGGGCAGGCGCACGTGGACGCGAGATGCCTGGCAACGGACGCGAAGTGTCGGTGTCGATGCCCGCACTGCAGTCATTGATCGACACATCTTTACCGGCTAGGCAAAAACTGAAAAACGCATCCGTTCAACGGGATGCGTTCTCCGGTTCGACCAACCCGCAGGCGATCGCGCAGTGCGCGAGCAACTGCATCAACGGCCGCGCTGCTTCTTCTTGTCGCGGGCCAGGTTGCGGCCGAACTGCTTGGGCGCCGACTTGGCCAGCTGCTCGTCCTGGGACGGGAAATAATCGCCTTCCCAGCGAACGACCTGCTCGTTCTCGAAGAACACGGTGAAATTCTTCACCTCGGTGTGCGCCAGACGGTCCACGCGTTGGGTGGACGTGTAGTCCCAGCGCTGCGAGTGGAACGGGTCGGGGATCGAGGGAGTCCCCAGCAACGCGCTGACCTGCTGCTTGCTCTGGCCTACCTGCAGTTGCTCCACGGCATTCTGTTTGATCAGATTGCCCTGGTAGATCGGCTGCTTGTAGATGATGCCGCAGCCAGCGGTGGAGAGAGCAACGGCGGCGACCAGCAGAAGTTTGCGCATCGGGGATTAAGTGCTGAGGAAATCACGCCGATGATACACTCCCCTCGGTCGCCGCGACCCGTTTGATGGCAGCTGGCGCTAAATCGCCAATGAACGGAGAACATATGGAAACCCACGACCTGCGCAAAGTCGGGCTCAAGGTGACCCATCCGCGGATGCGGATCCTGGAACTGCTCGAACAGAAGAGCAACCAGCACCACCTCAGCGCAGAAGACATCTATCGCCAGTTGCTCGACCACGGCGACGAAATCGGCCTGGCAACGGTCTATCGGGTGCTGACCCAGTTCGAGGCTGCCGGCCTGGTGCTGAAACACAATTTCGAAGGCGGTCAGGCGGTGTACGAGCTGGATCGCGGCGGCCACCACGACCACATGGTGGATGTGGACACCGGCCACGTGATCGAGTTCGAAAGCGAAGAGATCGAGGCGCTGCAGCGTCAGATCGCTGCCAAGCACGGTTATGAGCTGGAGGAACACTCGCTGGTGCTGTACGTGCGCAAGAAGCGTCCGCGCTGACCGCGAGCGCTTGTAGCGACAACGACAGGGCGGCTTCGGCCGCCTTGTGCGTTTGCCGCCATCGGCTGTCTCGGCACTCCCGATGGCGGCCGGCACTGCGCCCGGCAGCTCAGGCGCTCTGCAACAGCTTGCGTGCGGCCGCGCGGGCCTCCTTGCTCACTTCCACCCCGCCCAGCATGCGCGCCAGTTCTTCCTGGCGGGCTTGCGGGCCGAGCAGTTCGACTGCGCTCTGGGTCATGCCGTCCACCGGTGCCTTGCTGACCCGGTAGTGCGCGTGGCCCTTGGCGGCCACCTGCGGCAAGTGGGTCACGCACAACACCTGGCGCTCTTCGCCCAGGGCACGCAGCTTCTGTCCGACGATATCGGCCACCGCGCCGCCGATGCCCGAATCCACTTCGTCGAAGACCATGGTCGGCACGCTGTCCAGGCCGAGTGCGGCGACCTCGATCGCCAGCGAGATGCGCGAGAGTTCACCGCCGGAGGCGACCTTGCGCAACGCGCGCGGCGGCTGCCCGGCATTGGCGGCGACCAGGAATTCCACCCGTTCGGCGCCGTTGGGGTCCGGGCGCAGGGTCTCCTGCGGCTGCAGCTGGATCAGGAACTGCCCGCCGCCCATGCCCAGCTCGCCGATCAGCGTGGTGGTGGCAGCCGACAACGCCTCGGCAGCGGTCGTGCGGCTGGCGCTGAGGGCGTTGGCTGCAGTGCGCCAGACGTCGATTGCCGCCTCGATGTGCTTGTCCAGCTGCTGCAGGCGCGCGTCGGCGCCGCGCAGGCTTTCCACTTCCAGGCTCATGCGGTCGCGCTGGGCGGCCAGCTCGTCCGGGGCGACACGGTGCTTGCGGGCCAGGTCGTGCAGGCGGCCGAGCCGGCGCTCTATCGCCTCGAACTGGGCCGGGTCGGCCTCCAGGTCGTCGCGCACGCGGTCGAGCAGGGCCAGCGCCTCTTCGATCTGGATGACGGCGCTGTCCAGCAGCGCATCCACCTCGCCCAGGCGCGGCTCGTGCTCGGCCACGCGCGCCAGGTCGTGGCGGCTGTCCTGCAGCAGGCCCAGCGCCGAGGCACCCTCGTCGCCATTGA
Organism: Xanthomonas sp. 3075; assembly: GCF_014197275.1. GTDB lineage: Bacteria > Pseudomonadota > Gammaproteobacteria > Xanthomonadales > Xanthomonadaceae > Xanthomonas > Xanthomonas campestris_B. Next base: position 255,975 of record NZ_JACIFI010000001.1, read on the forward strand.
GCTGCAAGGCCACGCTGTCGCAGGCGCCGATCAACGCGGTGGCATGCGCCTGGCGGCGGTGATTGACGTCCAGCGCGGCGATCGCGGCCGGGTCCAGGTCTTCGCGTTCCAGTTCGCCGAGCTGGTGTTCCAGAAAGCCGATGCGATCGGAGACATCGCCCTGCGCGGACAGCGCATCGCGCTCGTCCAGCAAGGCCTGCCAACGCTGGCTGGCCTGGCGCACCTGTTCGCGCTGGGTGCCGTTGCGGGCGTAGGCGTCGAGCAGGGTGAGCTGGCTGTGGCGGGCCATCAAGGCCTGGTGTTCGTGCTGGCCGTGGATCTCCACCAGCTTTGATGCCAGTTCCGCCAGTTGCGAGGAGGTGACCGGGCGGCCGTTGATCCAGGCGCGCGAGCCGCCGTCGGCGCGGATGATCCGGCGCAGCTGGCATTGGGCCTCGTCGTCGAGTTCGTTGTCCGACAGCCAGGTCAGGCCCGGGTGCTGGGCCGGGAGCTGAAATTCGGCCGAGAGTTCGGCGCGGTCGGCACCGTGGCGCACCACGCCGCTGTCGGCGCGCAGCCCGGACAGAAAGCCCAGCGCGTCCACCATCAACGACTTGCCGGCGCCGGTTTCGCCGGACACCACGGTCATGCCCGGGCCGAATTCCAGTTCGGTGGCGCGGACGACGGCGAAATCCTTGATGGAGAGGTGTCTGAGCATGGGATCGAGTGTGAACGCTTTGGGGAAGCTTAGGGTGAGAGGGGCGGGCAGGGAATAAGACGCTTGCCAACCGCAGGGCCAGACATTATCTATGCCCAGTCTCACCGGATGATCCCATGCGCGCGTCACAGTCCCCAACGCTCGACCCCCGCGCACGCCAATTGCTGCGGACGCTGATTGCCCGCTACATCCGCGATGGCGAGCCGGTGGGCTCCAAGACGCTGGCCCAGCATGCCGGGCTGGACGTCAGCCCGGCCACCATCCGCAATATCCTGGCCGACCTGGAGGACGTGGGGCTGCTCAGCTCTCCGCATACCTCGGCCGGGCGGGTGCCCACCGCGCATGGGTACCGGGTATTCGTCGACAGCCTGGTGCAGATGCAGCCCCCTGGCGAGGAAGAGGTGCGGCGCCTGCGCGCCGAGCTGGCCAGCGGCAACGGCACCCAGTCGTTGCTGGGCAGCGCCTCGCAGATGCTGTCGGCGATGAGCCATTTCGTCGGCGTGGTCAGCGCGCCGCGGCGCGAGCAGTTCGCGTTCCGGCATATCGATTTCGTATCGCTGGATGCGCGCCGGGTGCTGGCGATCCTGGTGTTTGCCGACAACGAGGTGCAGAACCGGGTGATCGAACCGCGCCGGGCCTATGAGCCGGCCGAGCTGGAGCGGGTGGCCAATTACCTCAATGCGCAATTCGCCGGGCGCGCGCTGTCGGATATCCGCGCCAGTCTGCTGCGCGAACTGCGTCTGGCCAAGAACGAGATGGAGCAGTTGCTGGCGCACAGCGTGGACCTGGCCAGCGAGGCGCTGGTGCCGGCCGATGCCGAGGACATGGTGATGGCCGGGCAGACCCGCCTGATGGGCGTACAGGACCTGTCGGACCTGGACCGGCTGCGCGAGCTGTTCGAGGCCTTCGCCAGCAAGCGCGAGATCCTGCAGCTGCTCGAGCGCACCATCCAGGCGCCGGGCGTGCGCATCTTTATCGGCGAAGAGACCGGCATGGTGTCGCTGGACGACGTCTCGCTAGTCACCGCGCCATACACCGCCAACGGCCAGGTGCTGGGCGTGCTGGGGGTGATCGGGCCCAAACGCATGGCCTACGACCGGGTGATTCCGCTGGTGCAGACCGCCGCCCAGGTGCTGGGCGCGGCCATGGAACCGCCCGGCACGCGATAAGCGGTAGCGATCGATACGATCGTTTTGCTTGAAACGCGCGCGCGCGCCCACATACGGGGTGACGTTGGGGCGGGCGTTCCGCTTGCCCGGGAACTGCATATGAACCAAGACCACCCCGAATTCGACTCCGAAGACCTGTCCCAGAACCCACCCGAGACCGATCCGCTCAAGGCCGAGATCGAGGCGCTGCGCAGCGAGATCGCGCTGGTCAAGGCCGATGCCCTGCGCGAGCGTGCCGATCTGGAAAACCAGCGCAAGCGCATCGCCCGCGACGTCGAGAACGCGCGCAAGTTCGCCAACGAGAAGCTGCTGGGCGAGCTGCTGCCGGTGTTCGACAGCCTGGACGCCGGCCTGACCGCGGCCGGCACCGAGCCAAGCCCGCTGCGCGATGGCCTGGACATGACCTACAAGCAACTGCTCAAGGTCGCTGCCGACAACGGCCTGACCCTGCTCGACCCGGTCGGCCAGCCGTTCAACCCGGACCAGCACCAGGCGATCAGCCAGGGCGAGGCCGAGGGCATCGCTCCGGGCCACGTGGTGCAGGTGTTCCAGAAAGGCTATCTGCTCAATGAGCGGCTGCTGCGCCCGGCCCTGGTGGTCGTGGCCAAGCACGACTGATTGCCAGCGCCCGGCTGAACTGCCGGGCGCGCCGTTAGAACACAGATGCGCACAGATGGCTTGAACAGCTGCGCGCCACCCCCACATCTCAGCCAGACCCGGCGTCGCCGGACACAGCTACAGAATCATCAGGAGCGTATCCATGGGCAAGATCATTGGTATTGACCTCGGCACCACGAACTCGTGCGTGTCGATCATGGACGGCGGCAAGGCCCGCGTCATCGAAAATTCCGAGGGCGATCGCACCACGCCGTCGATCGTCGCCTACACCAAGGACGGCGAAGTGCTGGTCGGTGCCTCGGCCAAGCGCCAGGCGGTGACCAACCCGAAGAACACCTTCTACGCGGTGAAGCGCCTGATCGGCCGCAAGTTCACCGACGCCGAAGTGCAGAAGGACATCTCGCACGTGCCGTACGGCATCCTCGCCCACGACAACGGCGATGCCTGGGTGCAGACCAGCGATGCCAAGCGCATGGCGCCGCAGGAAATCTCCGCGCGCGTGCTGGAAAAGATGAAGAAGACCGCCGAGGACTTCCTGGGCGAGAAGGTCACCGAGGCCGTGATTACGGTGCCGGCCTACTTCAACGACAGCCAGCGTCAGGCCACCAAGGATGCCGGCCGCATCGCCGGTCTGGACGTCAAGCGCATCATCAACGAGCCGACTGCCGCAGCCCTGGCCTATGGCCTGGACAAGAACGGCGGCGACCGCAAGATCGCCGTGTACGACCTGGGCGGCGGCACCTTCGACGTGTCGATCATCGAAATTGCCGAAGTCGACGGCGAGAAGCAGTTCGAAGTGCTGGCCACCAACGGCGACACCTTCCTGGGCGGCGAAGACTTCGATAACCGCGTCATCGAGTACCTGGTCGACGAGTTCAACAAGGATCAGGGCATCGATCTGCGTAAGGATCCGTTGGCGCTGCAGCGCCTCAAAGACGCCGCAGAGCGCGCCAAGATCGAGCTGTCGACCAGCCAGCAGACCGAAGTGAACCTGCCGTACGTCACCGCCGATGCCTCGGGCCCGAAGCACCTCAACATCAAGTTGACCCGTGCCAAGCTCGAAGCGCTGGTGGAAGACCTGGTCAAGAAGTCGATCGAGCCGTGCCGCACCGCGTTGAATGACGCCGGCCTGCGCGCCAGCGACATCACCGAGGTGATCCTGGTCGGCGGTCAGACCCGCATGCCGAAGGTGCAGCAGGCGGTTGCCGACTTCTTCGGCAAGGAACCGCGCAAGGACGTCAACCCGGACGAAGCCGTGGCGGTGGGCGCGGCGATCCAGGGCGGCGTGCTGGCCGGCGACGTCAAGGACGTGCTGCTGCTGGACGTGACCCCGCTGTCGCTGGGTATCGAGACCATGGGCGGCGTGTTCACCAAGATCATCGAAAAGAACACCACCATCCCGACCAAGGCCTCGCAGACCTTCTCCACCGCCGAAGACAACCAGTCGGCCGTGACCGTGCACGTATTGCAGGGTGAGCGCGAGCAGGCCCGCTTCAACAAGTCGCTGGCCAAGTTCGACCTGTCCGGCATCGAGCCGGCGCCGCGCGGCATGCCGCAGGTGGAGGTGTCCTTCGACATCGACGCCAACGGCATCCTGCACGTGTCGGCCAAGGACAAGAAGACCAACAAGGAACAGAAGGTCGAGATCAAGGCCGGCTCGGGCCTGTCGGACGAAGAGATCCAGCGCATGGTCGCCGACGCGGAAGCCAACCGCGAGGAAGACAAGAAGTTCCAGGAGCTGGTGCAGACCCGCAACCAGGCCGATGGCCTGATCCACGCCACCCGCACCGCGATCACCGAGCATGGCAGCAAGGTTGGTGGCGATGTGATCGGCAAGGTGGAAGCGGCGCTGTCGGATCTTGAGACCGCCATGAAGAGCGACGACAAGGCGCAGATCGAAGCGCGCAGCAAGACGCTGGAAGAAGCCGGCCAGTCGCTGTACGCCGCGGCCGCCGCGGCAGAGCAGGGCGGCAACGCCGATGCGGCCAGCGGCAATGCGCAGGCTTCCAAGGCCGCCGACGACGTGGTGGACGCCGAGTTCACCGAGGTCAAGGACGACAAGAAGTAAGCCGTGATTTGGGAGTCGGGAGTGGGGATTGGCAGCCGGTGAACGTGCCAATCTCCATCCCGATATCCTTTACGCGTCGCGTCGCCAAGGCGGACCAGCACGCGCTGTCCGCTTTTGCGTTTCAACGAATCTCAAATCACGAATCCCGAATTCCCGCTTATGAGCAAACGCGATTACTACGAAGTGCTGGGTGTGGCCCGTGGCGCCAGCGACGAAGAGCTGAAGAAGGCGTATCGGCGCTGTGCGATGAAGCACCACCCGGACCGCAATCCAGGCGACGCTGCTGCCGAGGCGATGTTCAAGGAGTGCAAGGAAGCCTATGAAGTGTTGTCGGACGGCAACAAGCGCCGCGCCTACGATGCGCATGGCCATGCGGCATTCGAGCACGGCATGGGCGGTGGTGGCGGTGGGCCGGGTGGCCCGGACATGGGAGATATCTTTGGCGATATCTTCGGCAATATTTTCGGCGGTGGCGCCGCCGGTCCGCGCGCTGCGCGACGTGGCGCCGACGTCGGTTATGTACTGGAACTGGATCTGGAAGAAGCCGTCGCCGGCATCGAGCGCCGCATCGAGATCCCGACCCTGATCGAATGCAAGCCCTGCCACGGCAGCGGGTCCGAAGACGGCAAGGTGGAAGTGTGCGGCACCTGTCATGGGCGCGGCCAGGTCCGCATCCAGCGCGGTATTTTCGCCATGCAGCAGAGCTGCCCGCATTGCGATGGGCGCGGCACGCTGATCCAGAATCCGTGCAAGGTCTGCCACGGCGCCGGTCGCGTCGAAGAAGACAAGGTGCTGTCGATCAAGGTGCCTGCCGGTGTGGATACCGGCGACCGTATCCGCCTGGCAGGCGAGGGCGAGGCCGGTCCCGCTGGCACGCCGCCGGGCGACCTGTATGTGGAAGTGCGCGTGCGCGAACATGCGATCTTCCAGCGCGACGGCGACGACCTGCATTGCGAGGTGCCGATCCGCATTTCGCAGGCCGCGCTCGGCGATATCGTGCGCGTGGCGACCCTGGGTGGCGAAGCGGAAATCCGCATTCCTGCCGAAACCCAGACCGGCAAGTTGTTCCGTTTGCGCGGCAAGGGTGTGCGTTCGGTGCGTAGCCGCAGCGAAGGCGATCTGTATTGCCGCGTCGTGGTCGAAACCCCGGTCAACCTCACTGCCGATCAGCGCGAGTTGTTGCAGCAGTTCGAAGCCACCTTCACCGGCGAGGATGCACGCAAGCATTCGCCCAAGTCGGCCACCTTCATCGATGGCGTCAAGGGGTTCTGGGATCGGATGACGTCCTGAGGCCGGGAATCGGGAGTCGGGATTGGGGAATCGCAAGGGCGGCGTGGCCCGGCCTGCCGGGATGATGCGCCATCGTGGCGATTCGGGATTCGCGGGAGCGGACGCCCGCTTCCGAATGCCCGGAGAGTTGCACGGCTGAGCGAGGTTCTCCATACGAATGCCGGCCTCGGTGGCCGGCATTTGCGTTCGTGCGGCGGGAGCCCGCAGATGTAAGGGCGATATCGACTGCTGCCAGCGCACAGACCGATCTGGCGGCGGTACGCGCAGCGGCGAGCGAACGACGGTCGCATCGATCCACGGTGGGCGCGCCGTGGCGCTGGCGTAAAATGCTGCGATGAATAATGCCCCCGACAGTCATCTGGTCCACGGTCGCCGTCAGCGCCCGGATGGTCCGTCGCCGATCGATGTGATCTCGGTGCAGTCGCAGTTGGTGTACGGCCACGCCGGCAACAGCGCGGCGGTGCCGCCGCTGCGTGCGCTTGGGCTGCGCGTGGCGGAAGTGCCCACCACGCTGCTGAGCAATGCGCCGTTCTACGCCACCTTGCGTGGCCGTATCCTGCCCGCCGACTGGTTGGCCGATCTGTTGCTGGGGGCCACCGAACGCGGCCTGCCGCAGCGTGCCCGCATGCTGGTGTCCGGCTACTTCGGCAGTCTGGCCAATGGCGAGGCGTTTGCCGATTGGCTCGAACAGACCCTGCCGCAGGCGCCGCAGCTGCGCTACTGCCTGGATCCGGTGATCGGCGATACGCATACCGGCCCCTACGTCGAGCCGGGGCTGGAGCGCGTCTTCGCCGAACGGCTGCTACCGCATGCCTGGCTGGTCACGCCCAATGCGTTCGAGCTGGGACGCTTGACCGGTATGCCCAGCCTGGAACAGAGCGATGCCATCGCTGCGGCGCGCGTCCTGCTCGCCCGCGGCCCGCAATGGGTGCTCGCGCACAGCGTTGCCGGCGCGACAGGCGAACTGGTGACCTTGGCGATCAGCAACGATGCGGTGTATCGCTGGGCCAGCCCGCATCTGCCGGTCGACGTGGCCGGCACCGGCGATGTGCTGATGGCGTTGTTGATCGGTTTCCTGCTGCGCGATATGCCATTCGAGCAGGCGGTGGGGCATGCGCTCAGCGGCGTGCACAGCGCGCTTGAGGCTACGTTGGCTGCAGGCTATGAGGAGTTCGACGTGCTGGCCGCCGCACCGGCCGCACTCGCTGCTGCACCGCGCTTTGCCGTCGAGCGCCTGGCATGAGTGCGCAGCCGGTCGTCGGCATCGTCGGCATTGCCGGCGCCTATGGACGCTGGCTGGCGCAGTTTCTGCGCACACGCATGCAACTCGAGGTGATCGGGTTTGATCCTGCCGATGACGGCGGCATGGACGAGGCGACGCTGGCGCAGCGCGCCGATGTGCTGATCTTCGCCGCGCCGATTCGCCACACCGCCGCATTGATCCAGCGCTACGTCGAACTCGCAGGCCCACGCGCCGCATCGCAGTTGTGGATGGACGTCACCTCGATCAAGCAGGCGCCGGTCGCGGCGATGCTGGCCTCGCCGGCCGAGGTGGTCGGCCTGCATCCGATGACCGCACCGCCCAAGTCGCCGACGCTGAAAGGGCGGGTGATGGTGGTCTGCGAGGCACGCCTGCAGCAGTGGTCCACCTGGGTCACAACGCTGTGCACCACGTTGCAGGCCGAATGCGTGTACGCCACGCCCGAGCACCACGACCGCGTGATGGCGTTGGTGCAGGCGATGGTGCACGCCATCCATCTGGCGCAGGCCGGCACCTTGCGCGACTACGCGCCGTTGCTCGGCGAACTGCGCGCGCTGATGCCGTATCGCTCGGCCTCGTTCGAGCTGGATACGGCGGTGATCGCGCGAATCCTCTCGCTCAATCCCGCGATCTACGAGGACATCCAGTTCGGTAACCCGTACGTCGGCGAAATGCTCGATCGGCTGTTGCTGCAGCTGCAGGAACTGCGCGCGCTGGTGGCACAAGGCGACGATGCGGCGCGTGCGCAGTTCCGCAGCAGGTTTCTCGACGACAACGCGCAGGCGCTGCAAGGCGATTCGCTTGCCGCCGGCAACTACACCTACGAACGGGTGGGCTACCTGCTGGCCGATCTCACCGAACCGCTGACCTTGAGCGTGTATCTGCCGGAAGACCAGCCCGGTTCGCTGCGCGCGTTGCTGCATGTGTTCGAACAGCATGGAGTGAATCTGTCCTCGATCCATTCCTCGCGCACGCCGCTGGGCGAATTGCATTTTCGTATCGGGTTCGAAGAGGGCAGCGATTTTCAGTCATTGGCAGAAGCGGCGAACGAGATTGATTCGAGCGGGATCGGACGCGTGCTGGATCGTCCTGAGCGGGGAAAGTGATTGCGGAAGGCGGGTGCTGCGCTCCTTACCGGTGGCTTCGCGTCTCGATGTTCCCGGGCAGGCCAGGCGTCGTCGGGTGTGGCATGCTTGTTCGGGCATTTGTCGTGCCATGCAAAGGCCAAGGGAAGGACGCTATGCGCGCAACGAAACCGCAGGGCGGGCGGCGTCGGATCTATCGAGTTGCGCTCTGGTTCCTTGGAGCAGTCGCTGCGCTTATTGCTTTTCTCTTTCTGTGGGCTGCGCTTCCGGCCCTTGTAGAAATTGCCACGGGTGGTTCGGCTCGATTCTGGTTCTTTGGCCAGGGTGGTTTCGTCGTGGGTGCCGCGTTGGCCTATCTCGCGTTGGCGGCGCTTGTGATTTTCAGACGCCGCATTCGTGGTGCCAGGGGCATGCGCACCTGATCCTTCGTTCAAGCCGAACCCGTTCCGGGGCGGAGGATGCAGCGCGACCGCCCAGGCACTGCTGGCGCCGCAATTGGCTGAGGCGCAGGCGCAATGCGCACACGCGTGACCAGCGCAGACATCAACGCGTCAACGACTCAACTGCAACGCATCCCGGTCCGCGGTGGCCGCTGCCAACTCTGCGCGTGCCGATGCAATCCGTGCCTGCGCATCGATCAAGCGCACGCGCGCGTCGTTGGCGGTTTCCTCGCGCTGGTTGACCAGGAAGAAATCGCCCGAGCCCAGCTCGAAGCGGCGCCGTTCGGCGGCGGCCAGGCGGTCGGCGAGGCCGCGTTCTTCATCGGCAATCTTGGCCAGCCGCTCGGCGGCGTTGAGCGAGATGACGATCGATTCCACTTCCACCGTAATCTGGTCGCGCAGGTAACGGCTGCGCTGGTCCAGCGCTTCGATTTCGGCACGCGCTTCGGCAACGCGGCCTTTGGCGGAGCGGTTTTCCAGCGGCACGCTGAAGCGGAAGCCGATGATGGCGTCGGTCGGCGAGCGGTTCGGGCCGCCGACGCCGGCGGCGCCCAGATCCTTGCTGACCTCGAAACTCACGTCCAGGCGCGGTTTGAGATCGTTCTGCGCCAGCATCAGTCGCGCGGTGGCCTGGTCGATGCGGGTCAGCACGGCGCGGTAATCGGGGCGCTCGACCGGCGCGGTGATCTTGCTGGCACCGGCCAGACCCTCCAGCGCGGAGGTATCGGCAGGCAGGCGCTCGGCCGAGACGATCAGCGGCATGCCGGCATCGTCGCGCAGATACAGCGACAAGGCATTGGCCGCGTTGGCGAAGTCCTGCTCCGAGCGCACCACCAGCGCGCGTCGGCGCACCAGGTTCTGGTCGTTTTCGGTCAGCAGGATGGTCGGCCGCGCACCCAGCGTCACCTGCCGCGAAATCGCGTTGCGGCGTCGCTCTGCCAACGCCAGCAGGTCGTTGTACGCACGCAGTTTCAGGCCGGCCGCCACCCAGCTCTGGTAGGCGTCCACGGCGCGCCGCTGCACGCCGATCGCCACCATCTCCGCTTCGTACTGCGCCACGTTGATGTCGGCGCTGGCGACGCTGCGCCGGGTACGGCGTTCGTCCACCACGCGGTCGCGCAACAGCGCGTACAACGCGCCAACCTTCACTTCGCCGCCGCGATCGGTATACGACTTGTCTTCGTAGACCGGGAACGCACCGCGCGAGGAGCGGTAGCCGCCGTAGTAATAGCCGCCGTTGTTCTCGAACGGTCGCTTGACGCCGCTTTCGATGGTGCTGCCGTCGTAGTAGCCGGCCTCGCGCGAGCGGCCTTCGATGTCGAACACGGTGTCGAACGCGCCGTCGGCCGATATCCCTTTGCCTTCGGCCTGGCGAACCTTCGCCAGCGCTTCGACGATCTGCGGCGCAGAGCGGGCCGAAGAGTGCAGCACCTCATCCAGGCTGAGCGGCGCGGCCTGTGCGAAGGCCGCACCGGGGCAGAGTGCGATCAGCAGGACAAGCAGATGCCGCATCATTTCTTGCCCGTCGTGTCGTCTTCGGACTTGTCGGCGGCAGGCTTGGCCTTGCCAGCGTCCTGCGTGGTGGCAGAGGGGCGCCGGCCGAATTCCAACGGGAAGTTGTTGAGCTGCCGCCACAGTTCGTAGCCCACCCGCACCGTCTCGCCCAGCACCCAGCCGCGCACCTTGCCACCCTGGCGGGCGAATTCCTGCGCCGGCCACGCCGGTTTGCCCGGTTGCGGCTCGACCAGGATGCGAAACAGCCCATCCGGGGCGGCATTGGGGTCGATCGCGCGCACGCGGCCATCGAACATGCCGTGCGCCACCGACGGCCAGCCGCTGAACTGGATCGCCGGCCAACCTTCGAACTCCAGGCGTACCGGGCGGCCGGGACGAATCAACGGCACATCGCGGCCATCGATATACAGCTCCACCGCACGCTCCACGCGCTCGGGCGCGATCACCGCCAGCACCGTGCCCGGCGAGACCATGGCGCTGCCGCTGGCGGCGTTGAGCTGCTGCACGCGGCCATCGCGCGGCGCGCGCACCAGCTGCGCGGACTGGCGGTTCAACTGGATGTCGATGCGGGTCAGTTTGGCGCGCGACTCCGCCAGCTTGGCGTCGGCTTCGGCCACCTTGATCTGGGTCAGCTCGTAATCGCGACGGCCGGCCAGTCCTTCGGCAAGCAATTGCCGGCTGCGCTCGACGTCGATGCTGGCGACTGCGCGCGATTGCTGGATGGCGGCGATTTCCGCCGCGACCTGCGCGCGCTCGCTGGCAAGCCGGGTGAGCAGATCCGGGTCCAGGTCGCCGACGCGCGCGATCGGGTCGCCCTTGGAGACGTGCTGGCCGTCGTGCACATACCAACGTTCGACACGGCCAGGCACGAAGGCGGTGACCTGCTGCTGGCGATCGCCCGGATCGAGCGAAACCACCTGGCCCTTGCCGCTGGCGGTCTGCACCCACGGTGCGAACGCCAGGATCGCGCCTGCGATGGCGACGCCGATCAACAGCATCCACGCCAGCACCTTGGCGATGCTCGGTGGCCGCATCGAGGCCAGCGTGGGGAAGTGCGCGATCCGATCAGGGGCGTGCTGCATTGGTGGCCTCCTGGGTGGATGCGATCAGTTCGGCGCGCGTGGCGTAGCGCTGCTGGCGCTCGGGCTCCAGGCGGAACCAGCCATCCAGTTCGATGTCTTCCGGCCTGCCGGTGCACAGCAGCACGGTGGTGCCGGCCTCCTTCAGGCGCCCCAGCACGCGGGTCAGGCGTTCTGCGGGGAGCAGGTCGTAGAGCTGCGACAACATCAGCACGCGTGGGCGCACCAGCAAGGCGTTGGCCAACTTCAGCGCCATCACTTCGCCGATCCATAGCGGGAAGCCGGATGCGGCAAGACGCGTGTCCAGACCCTGCGGCAATGCGGCGATGCGTGCGCGCAGCCCCACGGTGTCGATGGCTTCCAGCATCGCTTCGGAGCTCACGTCGGCCGAGGCCATCGCCAGATACTCGCGGATGGTGACCTCGACGATCGTCGGTCGATCGAGCACGGTGACTTCCGAGCGCAGCAGGTACATGTCGAAGGTGGCCAGGTCCGCGCCGCCCACCATCACCAGGCCGCGATCCGGCACCACATGGCGCTTGAGCACCATCGCCAGCAGCCGCTCGGCGCCGCCATCGGCCAGCGTCACCAGGTGCTCGCCGGCGTCCAGGGTGAAATCGAAACGCGCCCCCTCGATCACCACGCCATCCAGCCGCACCGCGCTGTTGCCGGGGATCTTGCCGGCCGCCACGACGGCACGTTCCTGCGGAATGGCGTACAGCAGCGACAATTCCTCGGCGCTGGCGACCAGGTCGTAGAAGGTGTCCAGGTACGCGCCGAGCTGTGCGATGCCATAGAACACTGCGCTGAGGATCAGCTCGGCCGCCACCAATTGGCCAATCGACAGCTCGCCGCGCAGGATCAGGCTGCCGCCCAGCGCCAACAGCGCCGCGCTGGCAACTGCGTACAGCAGCAGGAACGCGACCGTCTGGGTGAAGCTGTAGCGGAAATGCCGCCGGTGTCGGTCGACGTAGTCCGCAGTGACCGCCTCGGAGCGATCCATCGCAAAATTGAGATGACGGCTGGATTTGTAGAAACCGTTGGAACCGCCGACGCTTTCCAGCCAGTGCGCGGCATTGTGCTTGGCGTGGCTGAGGTCGACCGCAGTGCGGATCGAACCGCGCGACCAGATCATCCAGATTGCGAAGATGATCAGCAGCAGCAATGCGTTGAACCCGAGGAAAAACGGGTGGTAGAAGCTGGTGACGACCAGGCCGACCGCCGACTGCAGCACGATGGTGAACGCGCCGATCGCCAGGCTGGGCACCGCTTTTTGCACCACCACCAGATCGAAGTAGCGGTTGAACACATCGCCGCGGTTCTGGTCGGCGAAGAAGGGGTTCTGCGCATGCACCGCGCGCACCGTGATCTCGGCCACCACGCGCGCAAACAGGCGGCGCTCGAACAGCGCCATCATCCACACCCGCATCGCGCTCAGGCACGCAACCAGCAGCAGCAGCCCCAGCAGCAGGCCCGATAACGTCCACAGCGGCGTGGGCAGCGCGGTGTTGGCGACGCTGTTGATCAGCAGCTGCACCGAGATGGGCGTGGCCAGCGACAGCAGGCTGATCGCCACGCCGTACACCAGGGCAAGACGCACATACGGCATGTCCGGCCCGACGATTTCCGCCAGCCAGCCCACCGCTTCCCGCCATCCGATCCGCTTTGACGCCATTGAACTTCCATTGATGGGTTCAGTGAAGCATTGACGAGTTGCCGCGATAGGACAAGGCCGGAGGGCTTATCCGTTGTATAGGATTTTCCTATGCGGCTGCTGCGCGCAGCAAATTTGCGATCAAGCCGAACGCTGGCGCACGCCCTGCGCCTTGCCGCCACAGCAGCCCGATTTCGCGGTAATAGCGGCCGCCCTTGATCGGGCGCACCACCACATCGTCGCCTTCGCGGATTTCCTGGCGCACGTACAGGTCCGGCAATAGTGCCAACCCCATGCCCATGCCGGCCATCTGCCGGATCGCATCCAGACTGGTTCCTTCGTAATCGCGCAGCACATTGGCGCCGACATCCATGGCGATGGCGGCGACCTGCTCGGCCAGGCGGTACTCCGGCATCAAGGTCAGCAGATTGGTTCCGCGCAGATCGGCGGGGGTGATGCAGGTTTTGGCGCGCAGCGGGTGATCGGCGGCCATGGTCACGTGCAATGGTTCGCGGAACAGCCGCTCGCTATGCAAGCCGCGTCCGGCCACCGGCAACTGGGCCAGGATCAGGTCGTGCACGCCGTTGGTCAGGCCGCTGGCGAGTACGGTCGGCAAGCCTTCGCGCACATGCACGCGCAGCGCCGGATGATCGCGGTGCAGGCGCGCCACCAGACTCGGCATCAGGTACGCACCCAGCGTGGGCGACACGCCGAGCCGGATGGTGCCGATCAAGGTGTCGGCCGATGTCGCGCGCACCTCTTCCAGATCGGCCACGTCCAGCAGGATGCTGCGTGCCCGATCGAGCAGGTCGCGCCCCAGCGGCGTCAGGATGGCGGGTACGCCACGCTCGAACAGTGGCGCGCCGATGATGGTCTCCAGCGCGCGAATCTGTTGCGACAACGACGGTTGCGACACGCCCATCTGCTCGGCGGCGCGGGTGAAGCTGCCGGTGTCGGCCAGCGCAACGAAATAGCCGAGTTGGCGAATGGTGGTTCTGGGGCGCGGCATAAGTCACATCGTTACGTCGGATCGCGTGGAATCGCAGCATCGCACCCTGGTCGACAAGCGGGGCCATCGCCCTGTCCACCGGGAACGGCTGTCACCCCGGCGTCATTGATCGATGAACTGCAGGCGCGCCAGTTCGGCATACAGGCCGCCTTCGGCGATCAGTTGTGCGTGCGTCCCTTGCGCGACGATGCGCCCGGCATCCATCACCACGATGCGGTCGGCCTTGAGCACGGTGGCCAGACGATGGGCGATGACCAGCGTGGTGCGGCCTTCCATCAGCCGGTCCAGCGCCTGCTGCACCGCGCGCTCGCTCTGTGCGTCGAGCGCGCTGGTGGCCTCGTCCAGCAACAGGATCGGCGCGTCCTTGAGCAGTGCGCGCGCGATCGCCACGCGCTGTTGCTGGCCGCCGGACAGGCGCGTGCCGCGTTCGCCGAGTTCGCTGGCGTAGCCCTGGGGCAGGGCGCGGATGAAGGAATCGGCTTCGGCGGAGGCGGCCGCGGCTTCCACCTCGGCGTCGCTGGCCTCCAGACGCCCGTAACGGATGTTGTCGGCGGCGCTTGCGGCAAACAACGTGGGGTGCTGCGGCACCAACGCAATGCGTTCGCGCAGCAGCACCGGGTCGGTGTCGCGGAGATCCACCGTGTCGATGCGCACCTTGCCGCTGACCGGGTCGTGAAAACGCAGCAGCATCGACAGCACCGTGCTCTTGCCTGCGCCCGACGGGCCGACCAACGCGACCGTCTCGCCGGGGCTGACGTGCAGGTCGAACCCATCCAGCGCCGGCGCGTCGGGGCGCTGCGGATAATGGAACACCACCTGGTCGAAATGGATCGCACCGCGCAGTGGCTGCGGCAAGGAGTGCGGTGTGGCCGGCGCAACGATGGCCGATTGCTCGTCGAGCAATTCGCCGACCCGGCCCATGCCGCCGGCGGCGCGCTGCAATTCGTTCCACACCTCGGCCAGGGCACCGACCGAGCCGCCACCGATCAGCGCGTACAACACGAACTGGCCCAACGTGCCCGGCGTCATGCGCCCGCTGATCACATCTTGCGCGCCCAGCCACAGCACGCCGACGATGGCGCCGAAGATCAGCATGATCGCCACCGCGGTGACGGTGGCCTGGGTGCGGATGCGCAGCCGTGCGGTGTCGATCGCCGCCAGCAGCGCCTGGCTGAAACGCTGGCTCTCGTAGCGCTCGCGCGCATGCGCCTGCACGGTGCGCACCGCGCCCAGCGTCTCGGCGGCCAAGGTATTGGCATCGGCCACGCGATCCTGGCTGGCACGCGAAATCTTCTGCAGGCGACGCGCCCCCAGTACGATCGGCAGCACCGCCAGCGGAATGCCGATCAGGGTAAAACCGGCCAGCCGCGGGCTGGTGACGAACAGCATCACCATGCTGCCGATCACCGTGACCGAACTGCGCAACGCCACCGACATGGTGGTGCCGATCAGCCCGCGCAGCAGCTCGCTGTCGGCCGACAACCGCGACACCAGCTCGCCGCTGCGGCTGCGATCATGGAAGCCGGCGTCCAGCCCGATCAGATGCGCATACAGGCGACCACGCAGGTCGGCGACCACCTTTTCGCCCAGCAATGCGACGAAATAGAAGCGCGCGGCGGTCGCCAATGCCAGCACCACCGCCACCGCGAACAGCAGCGAGAACGCCTGGTTGATCTGCGAGCCGCCGGAGAAACCGTGGTCGATCATGCGCTTGACCGCTGCCGGCAGGCTCAGCGTGGCGGTAGCGGACACCGCCAGCGCCACCAGCCAGGCGGCGAACAAGCCGCGCTGACGTTGCACGAACGGCCACAAGGTACGCAGGCTGCCGAGCTTGCGCAGTGGGCTGGGCCTGGCGACGGCTGGCTGGTTCATGCGGCTTCCGGTGATATGAAGTGGACACGGTTGCGAGTGGCGTCGCAGAGGCGGGTTTTCAAGCTGGTAAGTTGATCGGCTGGCAATTGCACGCGCAGTGCCGCGCCGTCGGCGTCGAAGTGTTCATCCAGCTTGTCGGCATGGAAGGCGCTCAATGCTGCATGCACCAGACCCAGATCGTCGAACTGGCATTGCAGGTCGAGCAGCGACAGCGCGATCAACGGCCGCCGCGTCGCCAACCGCAGGCATTCGGCTGCAGCACCGCCGTAAGCGCGCACAAGGCCGCCGGCGCCAAGTTTGATGCCGCCGTACCAGCGCGTCACGACCACCACAACGCGGTCGTACCCTTGTCCATCGATTGCGGCCAGGATCGGCCGGCCGGCGGTGCCGCTG
This sequence comes from Xanthomonas sp. 3075, assembly GCF_014197275.1. Lineage (GTDB taxonomy): Bacteria > Pseudomonadota > Gammaproteobacteria > Xanthomonadales > Xanthomonadaceae > Xanthomonas > Xanthomonas campestris_B. The sequence goes on from NZ_JACIFI010000001.1 coordinate 272,125, forward strand.
GGCTCGCCGTCGTCGCTGGAGCGGTAATCCTGCCCGAACCGGTAGGCCCAGCAGTTGTGGGTAGCCTCCGGCACGGATACGCGCTGCACGATCTCCAGCGCATGCGCGGGAGCGTCCAGTGCAGCAGCGTGGGCCAGAAAGCGACTGTGCTTGATGTCCAGGCTGTGGTGCGCGTCAGCGGCGAGGGTATCGAGCATCGTCGCCATTCTATGCGAGGCGGTGATGACGATTGCGGCGGCCAGCGTGACTGCCGTTGCAAGCTGGCAGATCGGCCCGATCTCGGATGCCGCTCCGGGCGGTGCCGCGATGCTGCTGTTGCGCGATGGCGCCAGCGCCAGCAGCGAACTAGGGCGTGCCGCGCGGTCGCTGGGCGCTGCTTGTCCAGGCGTCGGTCGTTCCGGGCATCGCCTCAGGCATGGGGCCGCGCCGGGACATGCACTGAGGGAGCTAGCATCGCAGTTGGGCGCTGGTCTTGAAGCGGGACGCGGGCACGCGGCTTGCCGCAGGTCGAGCTCACGTCGTGCACTGCACGCACACGCACGCAGTGCCGGTGCATGCGCCCAGCAAGGCGCCGCACCTTCAGCGCATCACACCAGGGTGGAGCGGCGCTTCTCGTCGATCCACTTGGATGCCTGCGCCGGCGTGTAGTGCTGCATCCACTCCAGCATCTGCCCGCTATCGGCGCCGTACCACAGGTCGGCGCGCTGGTCCGGATGCAGGAAGCGTTCTTCGACCATGCGATCGATCATGCCGATCAGTGGCGCGTAGAAGCCGTCGATATCCAGGAACGCGCAAGGCTTGTTGCCGATGCCGAGCTGACGCCAGGTCAGCATCTCGAAGATCTCTTCCATGGTACCGAAGCCGCCGGGCAGGGCGACGAAGGCGTCGGACAACTCGAACATGCGCATCTTGCGCTCATGCATGGAGCCGACGATTTCCAGCGTGGTCAGCCCGCGATGCGCCACTTCCCAATCGGCCAGCTGTTGCGGAATCACCCCGGTGACTTCGCCGCCTGCGGCCAGCACCGCATTGGCCACCGTGCCCATCAACCCGACATTGCCGCCGCCATAGACCAGCCGCAGGCCCTGGTCCGCGATGCGCTGACCCAGCGCAGTGGCGCGCTCGGCATAAACGGGCTTGTTGCCGGCATTGGAACCGCAGTAGACGCAGATGCTTTTCATGGGAACGGGAGTCGGGAGTTGGGAATAGGGAATGGGTCAAAGCAAATACAGAAGCCAGAACGCATGACGCCGGACCTAGGTCCGGCGTCAGCATGAGGAGTGAAGTGATGGGAACGCTTCTACGATTCCCGATTCCCCACTCCCGATTCCCGGCTCAATTGGCCTTATGAATCGCGCGCTTGCTCACCGCCATCGCGGCGTCGTGGATCGCTTCGGACAGGGTCGGATGCGCGTGGCAGATACGTGCCAGGTCATCGGCCGAGCCGTTGAATTCCATCGTCAGCACGCCTTCGTGCACCAGCTCGGACACGCCCACGCCCACCAGGTGCATGCCCAGCACGCGGTCGGTTTCGGCATCGGCGATCACCTTGACGAAGCCGGCCGGCTCGCCCATGGCCACCGCACGGCCGATCGCCGCGAACGGGAAGCTGCCGGACTTGTAGGCAATGCCCTCGGCCTTCAACTGCTGCTCGGTCTTGCCGACCCAGGCAATCTCCGGCTCGGTGTAGATGACCCACGGAATGGTGTCGAAGTTGACATGGCCCGGCAGGCCGGCGATCAGCTCAGCCACCGCGATGCCTTCCTCGAAGCCCTTGTGTGCCAGCATCGGGCCGCGCACGCAGTCGCCAATGGCCCACACGCCGTCGACGCCGGTATGGCAATGGCCATCGACCTCGATCTGGCCACGGTCGGTGACCTTGACGCCGGTGCCGTCCGCCAGCAGGTTCTTGGTCGCGGCCTTGCGGCCCACGGCCACCAGCAGCTTGTCCACGGTCAGGGTCTGTTCGCCAGCGGCGTCGGTGTAGCTGACCACCACCTGTTTGGCATCGCCGCTGCCGGTGATTTCGGTCTTGCTGACCTTGGCGCCGAGCTTGATATCCAGGCCCTGCTTCTTGAATTCCTTCAGCGCGGTCTTTGCCACTTCGGCATCGGCCAGGGCCAGGAAGTCCGGCAGCGCTTCGAGGATCGTGACCTCGGCGCCCAGACGCTTCCACACGCTGCCCAGTTCCAGGCCGATCACGCCGGCGCCGATCACTGCCATGCGCTTGGGCACGGCGGTGAAGTCCAGGCCACCGACGTTGTCGACGATGGTGTCGCCGTCGAACTTGGCAAACGGCAGTTCGATCGATTCCGAACCGGCCGCCAGGATCACGTTGGTGCCCTTGAGCTCGATCTCGCCGCCTTCGTGCTGGGTGACCTTGACGATATTGCCCGGCTGCAACTGGCCGAAGCCGTAGTACGGGGTGATCTTGTTGGCCTTGAACAGCATCGCGATGCCGCCGGTGAACTGCTTCACGATCTTGTCCTTGCGGCCGATCATGGTGGGCACGTCCATCTTGGCGTCGTTGAAGCTGATGCCGTGGTCGCCGAACAGGTGACCCATGTTCCAGAACTGGCGCGAGGAATCCAGCAGCGCCTTGGACGGAATGCAGCCCACGCGCAGGCAGGTACCACCCAGGGCGGGCTTGCCGTCCTTGCCGAGTGCGGCGTCGATGCAGGCGACCTTCATGCCCAGCTGGGCCGCGCGAATCGCCGCGTGATAGCCGGCCGGGCCGGCACCGATGACGACGACGTCGAATTGTTCGCTCATTTCATTTGCTCACGGGAATGGGGAATAGGGAATGGAGAATCGCAAGAGCGCATGCGTGCGCCTGCCGCGTCCCATCCAGGTCCAGGCGGGAATGGAGCGGTCGATGGGTGCTTGTCCCATTCCCGAATCTCCATTCCCGATTCCCGGCTCTTACAGACCGAACAACATCCGGCCCGGGTTTTCCAGCTGGTTCTTGATGTCCACCAGGAACTGCACCGAATCCTTGCCGTCGATGATGCGGTGGTCGTAGGACAGTGCCAGGTACATCATCGGCGCGATCACGACCTGGCCGTTCTCGGCGATCGGACGTTCCTTGATCGCGTGCATGCCCAGGATGGCGCTCTGCGGCGGGTTGATGATCGGGGTGGACAGCAGCGAGCCGAAGGTGCCGCCATTGGTGATGGTGAACGTGCCGCCCTGCAGATCGTCCAGGCCCAGCTTGCCGGCGCGCGCCTTGGCGGCGTAGTCGGCAATGCCCTGCTCGACGTCGGCGAAGGACTGCCGCTCGACGTTACGCAGCACCGGCGTGACCAGGCCCTTCTCGGTCGACACCGCGATCGAGATATCGCTGTAGCCGTGATAGATGATGTCGTCGCCGTCGATCGAGGCGTTGACCAGCGGGAAGCGCTGCAGCGCGTTGGCAGCGGCCTTGACGAAGAAGCTCATAAAGCCAAGCTTGATGCCGTGGGCCTTCTGGAATTCGTCCTGCAGTTCCTTGCGTGCGGCCGACACCTTGGCGAGGTTGACCTCGTTGAAGGTGGTCAGCATCGCGGTGGAGTTCTTGGACTCCATCAGACGCTTGGCGATGGTCTTGCGCACGCGCGTCATCGCCACGCGCTCTTCCGGACGCGCGCCACTGGCCTTGCCGACGCCGCCGTTCTTGGCGAAGTTGACGATGTCTTCCTTGGTCACCGCGCCACGACGGCCGGTGCCTTCGACCTGCGACGGATCCACGCCCTGGGTGATCGCGGAGAAACGCGCACCCGGCGGCAGCGAATCGGCCGCCGACTTCGACGGGCTCGGCGCAGCGGCGGAAGCCGGTGCCGGGGCAGCGGCTGGAGCGGCGGCAGCCGGCGCCGATGCATCGGCCTTCTTCTCGTCGGCCGGTGCACCAGCAGCCACGGCGCCTTCTTCGATGATCGCCAGGATCTGGTTACTGGTGACCGTGCTACCGGCTTCGAACTTGATTTCCTTCAGCACGCCATCGACGGGCGAAGGAACTTCCAACACGACCTTGTCGGTTTCCAGGTCGACCAGATTCTCGTCGCGCTTGACCGCTTCACCGGCCTTCTTGTGCCAGCTGGCGATGGTGGCGTCGGAAACGGATTCGGGCAGTACCGGAACTTTGACTTCGGTGGCCATTCGGGGAGCGTCCTAGGGTTTGCGTTCTTTGGGGAAGAGGAGTTATTCAGCGACTTGGTCGTTGAACGGATTGAGGAGCGCATCGGCGACCAGCTTCTGCTGTTCGACGATGTGGTCGGCCATGTGGCCGGCGGCAGGCGAGGGCGAACGGGCACGGCCGGCGTAATGCAGGCTCTGACCGCTGGCCAGGCAGAAGTGCAGGTGATGGCGGATCTGGTACCACGCACCCTGGTTCTGCGGCTCTTCCTGGCACCACACCACGTCGGTGGCGTTGGCGTAGGCCTTGAGTTCGGCCGCCAGCTGCGCACGCGGGAACGGATACAGCTGCTCCACGCGCAGGATGGCGACGTCGTCCTGGCCACGCTTGGTCTGGTCTTCGAGCAGGTCGTAATAGACCTTGCCCGAGCACAGCACCACGCGCTTGACCTTCTTCGGGTCGGCCTTGGCGTCGGGAATCAGGTGCTGGAACTGCCCATCGGCCAGTTCTTCCAGGCTCGACACTGCCAGCTTGTGGCGCAGCAGCGACTTGGGCGTCATCACCACCAGCGGCTTGCGGGTGGTCATGCGCATCTGGCGGCGGATCATGTGGAAGCACTGCGCCGGGGTGGTCGGCACGCAGACCAGCATGTTCTCCAGCGCGCACAGCTGCAGGAAGCGCTCCAGGCGCGCCGAGCTATGTTCCGGGCCCTGGCCTTCGTAGCCATGCGGCAGGAACAGCGACAGGCCCGCGATGCGGCCCCACTTGGCTTCGCCGGCGGCGATGAACTGGTCGATCACCACCTGCGCGCCATTGGCGAAGTCGCCGAACTGCGCTTCCCAGATGCACAACGCATTCGGGTCGGTGGTGGAGTAGCCGTACTCGAAGCCCATCACCGCTTCTTCGCTGAGCAGCGAGTCGATGATGGTGGCGTCTTCGGGGTTCTGCACCAGCTGGCGCAACGGCAGGTAATAGCTGTCGTTCTTCTGGTCGTGCAGGATCGCATGACGGTGGAAGAACGTGCCGCGACCGGCATCCTGGCCGACCAGGCGCAGCTTGTGGCCCTCGGCGAGCAAGGTGGCGTAGGCCAGGTTCTCGGCAAAGCCCCAGTCGCCGGCCTGCTGTCCGGCAGCCATCTTGACGCGGTCGTCGTAGATCTTGCCGACGCGCGCATGCAGCTCGACGCCTTCGGGAATCGTGGTGATCAACTTGGCCAGGCGGTCCAATTCGCTGCGCTTGACGCGGGTGTCGACCGGATCGGCAGCGGTGCCGACCAGGTACTTGGACCAGTCGATGGCGAATTCGTCCGGCTTGCGCGTAGCCAATTCGGTGGTGTATTCGCCCGAATCGAGCTTGTTGCGATAGCCGTCCACCAGCGCCTTGGCCTCGTCGGCGCTCAGCACGCCGTCGCTTTCCAGCTTGGCGGCGTAGAGCTCGCGGGTGGTCTTGTGCTTGCGGATGGCCTGGTACATCACCGGCTGGGTCGCGGCCGGCTCGTCGGCTTCGTTATGGCCCCAGCGGCGGTAGCAGACCAGGTCGATGACCACGTCCTTCTTGAACTGCTGACGGAACTCGTACGCCAGCTTGGACACGAACATCACCGCGTCCGGGTCGTCGCCATTCACGTGGAAGACCGGCGCGCCGATCATCTTGGCCACGTCGGTGCAGTACAGCGTGGAGCGGGCGTCGTCGCGGGTGCTGGTGGTGAAGCCGATCTGGTTGTTGATGACGATGTGCACGGTGCCGCCGACGGCAAAGCCGCGCGCCTGCGACATCTGGAACAACTCCATCACCACGCCCTGGCCGGCGAATGCGGCGTCGCCGTGGATCAGGATCGGCAGCACGGTCTTGCGCTCGGCATCGCCGAAGCGCTCCTGGCGCGAACGCACGCTGCCGACCACGACCGGATCGACGATTTCCAGATGCGAGGGATTGAACGCCAGCGCCAGATGCACCTGCTTGTCGGTGCCCACCGCGATGTCGGCCGAGAAGCCCATGTGGTACTTGACGTCGCCGGTGTGGGCGCGGTCGTCATGGGCATGCTCGAACTTGCCTTCGAATTCGTCGAACAGCTTGCGCGGATTCTTGCCCAGCGTATTGACCAGCACGTTGAGACGGCCACGGTGGGCCATGCCGATCACGATGTCCTTGACCTGACCGTTGCCGGACTGGCGAATGATCTCGTCCATCATCGGGATCAACGCATCGCCGCCTTCCAGCGAGAAGCGCTTCTGGCCGACGTACTTGGTGTGCAGATAGCGCTCCAGGCCTTCGGCGGCGGTGAGCCGCTCCAGCGTGCGCTTGCGGCTGTCCGCATCGGCGGCAATCTTGCCGCCGGCATCTTCCAGACGCTTGTAGATCCACTGGCGCTGGTCGAATTCCTGGATGTGCATGAACTCTGCGCCGATGGTGCTGGCGTAGGTCGCCTTGAGGCGGGTCAGCAGATCCTTGAGCTTCATGCGCGGCTGGCCGCCGACGCCGCCGGTGCTGAATTCGCTGTCCAGGTCCGCCTGCGACAGGCTATGGAACGGCAGATCCAGATCGGGCGGGTTGACCGGCGGGGTCAGGCCGAGCGGATCGAGCTGCGCACCCAGGTGGCCACGCGCGCGATAGGCGGTGATCAGGCGGCCGACGTTGCGCTCGCGCTCGTCGCTGGGGCCTGCGCCGGTCCCGGCATGGGCAGCTTGCTTGGAAGCGGCGAGGATGTGAGCAATGGCCGCCGAGTGCGGCACGTCACCGGCATCGTGGCCGTTGAAGCCGTCGAAATAGCTCTTCCACTTGGGATCGACACTGTCGGGGGCGACGAGGTACTGCTCGTACAGATCCTCGATATAGGCGGCGTTGCCGCCGGCGAGCTGCGATGACTGTGCGAACTGCTTTAGGAGATTATCCACGATGGTAAGTCGGGTCTGCTGTGGGGATGATTGTGCGGAAGCGGCAGGGCGAGATGCCCTATCGGTCGGTATCAAATCTCAAAAAATTATACCCCCTTGCGCAAGTGAGGGGGCGTCTGGCAGCTGACCGGACGGGTAGGCCAACCGGCCCGGCGCCTACGTGCGGGGAGCGCTGCGGCGTCAGATGCCGAGTGCGCGCGGCTCGTTCCAGAGCGCGCTGCGCTCCCAGATGTGCGCGAATTCACGCTCGAGCTGGCGACTGCGCGCGGCACCCGCTAGCCAGGTTTCGCCATCGTCGAAGCGATGGCCTGTTGGACGAAAGTAGTAGGCGTCATCGCCGACCACGTAGGCCGATGCATAGCCGGTATCGACCGGATCGCTGACCGCGCGGAAGCGAAACACGCTGGGCAGGCGCTGGGCCAGCCGCAGCATCGCGCTGCCGCTGGCGTTGGCGCTTGCGGTGTCCTGCACCAGCACATGCACGCGTTTGTCGTGGCGGGCGGTGGCGAAACGGCGCAGCGCATCGAGCACGGCGAGGTTGTCGAACAACGGCGGGTCCAGTGTCCGGGTGTAGATCAACACCTGGCGGCGTGCGGTGTACAACAGGCCGGTGGTGGCCGCAGCCGCTGCGTTGAGGGTGCTCACGGCCATCGGACCGTCGAGGCGGCGATGTACGGGCGTATCGCCTGTATCGCTGGCGTACCCGGGCTGATCGGTGGCTGCCGTTATATCGGTCAAAAAGCCGAGGCGTGCGAACACCGCCTCGGCATTTGCGCTGACCTGGGCGTGCAGGCTGGGCCAGCCGCGTTGCTGGGCCTGCGCCACCGCTGCAGTCAATAACTGGTCTGCGAGGCCGCGGCGGCGCCAGTCCGGCACGACGCCGAGCCGGTCGACGCGGCGATCCGGGGTCAATCGCACCGAGGCGACCAGCTGGCCACCCTCGCTACGTGCAGCCAGATGCAGGCTGAGCGGATCCAGCGCATCCCAGTCGCTGGATCCGGGGCTGCACGCCAGGCGCAGCGCACGCAGGGTCGCGGCGTCGCAGGCCGGATCCAGCGAGACGGTCTGCGGCCAGGCGCGCGGGCTCATGCGCGTTCGGCAGACGTGTCAGTGTCGCTGGCGCCCGCTGCATGATCGTGGTCGTCGGTGCTGTCGCTGTCGTCTTCCGACGCGGCGTCGATGGCCTCGGCCGGGTTGTCCGCCTCGTCCGCGACATTCTCGATGTCGGCATCGGCGTCGATCTCATCGTCGTCCGCATCGGTGTCGGCATCGTCGTGGTCGGCCGACAGGCTCAGCGTGTGGGTCTGGTCGTCGTCGATATCCTCGTCCATGTCCTCATGGGCACGCTGGTAATGGCCCTGCGCCAGCAGCTCCAGCACCACCTCGCGGCCGCGCGGCGACAGCTGTGCGTAGAACGCGCCGTCGATCTCTTCGGCTGCTGCCAGGCGTGCGGCGTCCTTTGCCGAGAGCGCGAATTCCAGGCCGCTGCAGAACAGGGTGGCGCCACGCTTGGCGCGCCGCCAGGCCAGCCGCGACCAGGGATGGCGATGCAGCAGCACGCCTTCTTCCAGCGCCTGTTCGACGGCTTCGCGCGGGATCGGTTCCGGGGCCGGCACCACGTCGCCGGAGGCGCGATAAGTGGTCATGAAGCGGCCGAACCAGTCGCCCAGTCGATCCGGGTCGTTCATGCGCAGCGCGTTGAGCGCGGCGACCACGCGGTTCATCGCGCTGACGTCGATCTCGTATGGATCGGCGGGCAGCTTGAGATCTTCGTCGTGATAGCGCACGGCCTCGTCGGCATCGGCGATCAGGGTGTCCAGATAGTCGCCGATCAGTTCGGCCGAGGACGGCGCGCGGGTGCCGATGGAAAAGGTCAGGCAGGCGTCTTCGGCCACGCCGTGGTGCGGCACCAGCGGCGGCAGGTACAGCATGTCGCCCGGGCCCAGCACCCAGTCGTGGGTGGGCTTGAATTCGCGCAGCAGCTTGAGGTCGACGTCGTCACGGAAGGTCTGCGGCGTGGGCTTGCGGCCTTGCGAGGCGCGTGCGTCGATCTGCCAGCGGCGGTGGCCCTGGCCCTGCAGCAGGAACACGTCGTAATGGTCGACATGCGCGCCGACCGAACCGCCGGTGGCGGCGAAGCTGATCATGATGTCGTCGATGCGCCAGCGCGGCAGGAAGCGGAACTGCTCCAGCAAGGCGCGCACGTCGGCGTCCCACTTGTCCACGTCCTGCACCAGCAGGGTCCAGTCGTGGTCGGGCAGGCCGGGAAAATCGGTTTCCTGGAACGGGCCGGTGCGCACGTTCCAATCGTCGGTGGTGCGATCGTGGCTGATCAGCCGCGCCAGCACGCCGTCTTCGCAGGCCAGGCCGGCCAGGTCTTCCGGCTGCAGCGGCGATTGGAAGTCCGGGAACGCGTTACGGATCAGCAGCGGGTGCTTGTGCCAGTAATTGCGCAGGAAGCGCTCGACCGGCATGCCCAGCGGCTGATCGCGGGTGGCATGGATCTCGAAGGGCAGCGGCGCGCCATTTCTGGCAACGGTCTTTTTTGCGGCGGTCTTTTTCATGGGGTGACGGGTCCGACTGGGAAAAGCCGGCGCTGCGCGGCCGGCGAAGTGGCCTATTGTCGCCCAGCCCGCTGCGCGATGCCTTGCCGGCATGTGTCGCAGTCAGGTTTCAGTGCAAGGCATGCACCATGGACGCGCTGGACGCGCCGGATGCTGGCCGGCGTCGGCGAATCAGCGGGTACAGCTGCGATGGGCTTGCTCCATGCGCCGCTGGCGCATGAGGTGGTCGGTCTGTGCGCGATGGATGGGTCGGCAGCATGGCAGGCATGTCGATGGCGATCGCGCGCCGTTACATCAGCTTGTTGCCGCTGCCGCGGTCGTCCAGCGTAGGTTTGCTGGATGGATTGACGGTGTTGTCATTACCGGAAAAACGCACCTGTTTCACCTCGCGGACCAGCACCAGATTCTGGTTGCCCTGGATGTCTGCGCTGCCGAGGGTGGTCAGGTTGAGCGTGTTGTTGTTGCCCACGATGCTCAGCTCGCCGGCCTGTTTGTTGAGGACAGTGAAACTGCTGCCTTCCACGCGGATCGTGCGTGCCTGTTCGACATTGAGCGCGCCATGCGAGGCAGTGATCGTCACTGCGCCGCATTCGCCGTTGACGATCGTATCGGCGTTGTCCTTGGTGATGCGCAGATCCTTGCCGCCGCAATCGGCGCCGCTGGCTGGGTCGGTCAACGTGGACGACACCGCCGACAGCGCCTGCGCGGCGGGGCCATCGCCGCCGCATCCGCTCAGTGCCAGCACGCTGGCGAGGGTCAACAGGGATACTGCTGTGTGAATAACACGCATCGCGGATCTCCTGAGGTGTGAGGCCGGCACGATAGCAGTCCGGCTCGGTGATCGCTGTGCAGGAGCAGGGGCCCTGTCCGGGCCCGCAAAGCAGTCGACGTGCATGACACCAGGCGGATCGAGGCACGACCTCTAACGAGCGCAGACGGCACTCCATCGGCGGGGAACGCGACCAATGGGCGCTGCCTGAGGTCTGGGCAGGCTGGGCGGACAAGGCCTGCACCGCGGGCCGACCCTAACCTTGCCGGCAGATCAGATGGCGCGCGCCAATTGCTCGGCCAGGCCGGTATAGGCGCCCGGGGTCAACGCGCGCAGGCGCTGCTTGTCTTCTTCGGGTAACTGCAGGCTTTCCACAAACGCCTGCATCGACGCGGCGGTGATGCCCTGGCCGCGGGTCAGCGCCTTCAATTGTTCGTACGGATTGGGCAGGCCGTGGCGACGCATCACGGTCTGCACGGCCTCGGCCAGCACTTCCCAGGCGGCGTCCAGATCGGCATCCAGACGCTGCGGATTGACGGTCAGCTTGCCCAGGCCCTTGGCCAGCGAATCCAGCGCGACCTGGGTGTGGCCGAAGGCGGTGCCGAGCGCGCGCAGCACGGTGGAATCGGTGAGGTCGCGCTGCCAGCGGCTGATCGGCAACTTGGCGGAAAAGTGCTCGAACAGCGCATTGGCGATGCCGAAATTGCCTTCGGCATTTTCGAAGTCGATCGGATTGACCTTGTGCGGCATCGTGGACGAGCCGACTTCGCCTTCTTTCAGCTTCTGCTTGAAATAGCCCAGCGAGATGTAGCCCCAGATATCGCGCGACAGGTCGATCAGGATGGTGTTGACGCGGCGGCTGGCGTCGCCGATTTCGGCCACGTTGTCGTGCGGCTCGATCTGGGTGGTGTAGGGGTTGAACACCAGGCCCAGGCTCTCGACGAAGCGCTGCGCGAACGCGGCCCAGTCCAGGGCCGGGTACGACACCAGGTGCGCGTTGTAGTTGCCGACCGCGCCGTTGATCTTGCCGGTCAGCTCGACTGCGGCGATCTGCTTGCGCTGGCGCTCCAGGCGCGCGACCACGTTGGCGATTTCCTTGCCCAGGGTGGTGGGCGAGGCGGTCTGGCCATGCGTGCGCGAGAGCATCGGCTGGGCGGCCTGGGCGTGGGCGAGGCTGCGCAGGCTGGCGGTGATGCCGTCCAGCGTCGGCAGCAGCACCTCGCGGCGTGCCTGCTCCAGCATCAGGCCGTAGCTGAGGTTGTTGATGTCCTCGCTGGTGCAGGCGAAATGCACGAATTCCAGCGCCGGGCCCAGCTCGGCATCGTCCTTGAGCTGTTCCTTGATGAAGTACTCCACCGCCTTGACGTCGTGGTTGGTGGTGCGCTCGATCTGCTTGACGCGCGCGGCATCGCTCACGCTGAAGTCGTCGGCCAGCCGGCGCAGGGTCTGCGTGGCGGCCGCCGAAAACGGCGCCAGCTCGGCGATACCCGGCTCGGCGGCCAGTGCCAGCAACCATTCGATCTCGACCTTGACCCGCGCCTTGATCAGGCCGTATTCGGAGAAGATCGGGCGCAGCGCATCCACTTTGGACGCGTAGCGGCCGTCGAGCGGGGACAGGGCGAGCAGGGCGGAATCCGACATGGGCAGGGCACTGGGAGGCTGGCGGGGGTGCGTATTCTACGCCGCCCCGGCGCTGCGTTCGCCTACCTGCCGCACCGTGATCGCCTGGATGCGGTGTCCGGCCATGCGCCGCACCGTCAGCGCGTGACCGTCCAGCTCCAGGGTCTCGCCTTCTTCGGGCAGCCGTTGCAGCTGGTGCACGATCAGCCCGCCGACCGAATTGACGTGGTCCGGGGCGCTCAGATCCTGGCCCAGCAGGCGTTCCAGGCGGAAGATCGAGGTGCTGCCAGCGACCAGCAGCGAACCGTCCTGGCTGCGGATCGGCGCATCGCGTACCACGTGACGGTGCTCGTCCTCGATCTCGCCGACCATCACTTCCAGCAGGTCTTCCAGGGTGAAGAAGCCCAGGATGCGTCCCTGGTCCTCCACGCACAGCGCCAGGTGGGTGGTGCCGGTGCGGAACTGTTCCAGCGCGTTGGGGATGGGGGTTTCCAGGGTCAGCAACGTGGGCGGGCGCAGTAGCGGGCGCAGGTCGTCCAGGGCCTGGCTGCGTGCCATCGCCACCAGCAGATCCTTGGTATGCAGGATGCCCAGTACCTGCTCGCCATCGGCGTCGAACCACGGGTAGCGGCTATAGCGGGACTCGCTGAACTCGGCCAGCACCGATTCCAGCGTCATGCCTTCGCGCAGGCTGCGCAGGTGCTCGCGCGGGCGCATCAGGTCGCCGGCAACCAGATCCGGCAGTTCCAGCGCGTGGCTCATCAAGGCCAGCCCATGATCGGGCGTCGTCGCGTTGGGGTCCTGGCGGCCGACGATCAGCATCAGTTCCTCGCGCGAATAGCGATGCGCCTGATGTTCCACATCGCCCCAGCCCAGCACCCGCAGCAGCCGGTTGGCGCTGCTATTGAGCACCCAGATCGCCGGATACATCAGCCAATAAAAGACGTAGAGCGGCGCGGCGGTCCACAGCGACATCCGCTCCGGGCGCCGGATCGCCATGGTCTTGGGCGCCAGTTCGCCCAGCACGATGTGCAGAAACGAGATCAGGCTGAAGGCGATCGCCAGGGAGGTAATCTGCGCCGCTTCCGGCGACAGGCCGAGCGCGTCGAACAGCGGCTGCAGCAGATGCGCAAACGCAGGTTCACCGACCCAGCCCAAACCGAGCGAGGCCAGCGTAATGCCGAGCTGGCACGCGGACAGATAGGCATCCAGATGCGCATGCACACCCAACAGTAGTCGCCCACGCCAACCGTTGTTCTGTGCCAGGCCCACCGCCTGCGTATGGCGCAGTTTGACCAGTGCGAATTCGGCCGCAACAAAGAAACCGTTCAACAGCACCAGCACGAACGCAACCAGCAACAGCAGCACATTACCGAGCATGTGCGCCTCCAGGTTGCATCACTGCCGTGTGTCTGGATGCCATGCGTTGCATGCCAGCGGCGCTGCGGTGGATGGAAGCGAATGGCGTGGGCAATGCGTTTCTACAGTCAGGGTCGTCGCCCATGGCGGCGTGGTACCTCATTTGGATCCAACGTCAGTCTAGTCCACCGCTTGCGACGACACGGTCGCAACGCTGCGAGCGAGTATCGTAGGCGGTCTCGCCAGCGTGGGTGCGCCTGCTGCCAGCCATCCATCACCACAAACCAACAATGTGCGGAGAGTGCAGATGAGCGAACATTTCAGGACCGAACACGACAGCATGGGTGAATTGCAGGTGCCCGCCGCTGCGTTGTGGGGTGCGCAGACCCAGCGTGCCGTGCAGAATTTCCCGGTGTCCGGCCAGCCGATGCCGCGTGGTTTCATTCGTGCGCTGGGCCTGATCAAAGGTGCGGCCGCCGGTGTCAATGCCGACCTGGGGCTGCTGCCCAAGTCGATCGGTAAAGCCGTGCAGGACGCAGCGTTACAGGTGGCCGACGGCACTCACGATGCGCAGTTTCCGATCGATGTCTATCAGACCGGCTCGGGCACCTCGTCCAACATGAATGCCAACGAGGTGATCGCCACGCTGGCCACGCGCGCCGGCAAGCACGCGGTGCATCCCAACGATCACGTCAATCTCGGGCAGAGTTCCAACGACGTGATACCGACCGCGATCCGCGTCTCTGCCTTGCTCGCGGTGCAGGAACACCTGCAACCGGCGCTCAAGCATCTGCGCAAGACCATCGACAAGCGTGCCAAGAATCTGGACAAGATCGTCAAGACCGGGCGCACCCACCTGATGGACGCAATGCCGCTGACCTTCGGCCAGGAATTCGGTGCATGGTCGGCGCAACTGCGTTCGGCGCAGGAGCGCATCGACGATTCCCTCAAGCGCCTGCGGCGGCTGCCGCTGGGCGGCACCGCGATCGGCACCGGCATCAACGCCGACCCGCGTTTCGGCGGCAAGGTGGCCAAGGCCTTGTCGGGCTTGACCAAGTGCAAGTTCGAGAGTGCGGACAACAAGTTCGAAGGCCTGGCCGCGCAGGACGATGCGGTGGAGTTGTCCGGTCAGCTCAATGCACTGGCAGTGGCACTCATCAAGATCGCCAATGATCTGCGCTGGATGAACGCCGGCCCCCTGGCCGGATTGGGCGAGATCGAGTTGCCGGCGCTGCAGCCGGGTAGTTCGATCATGCCGGGCAAGGTCAATCCGGTGATTCCCGAGGCCACGGTCATGGCCTGCGCGCAGGTCATCGGCCACCACACCGCGATTACCGTCGCCGGGCAGACCGGCAATTTCCAGTTGAACGTGACGTTGCCGCTGATCGCCTACAACCTGCTGGATTCGATCACCTTGCTGGGCAACGTGTCGCGTCTGCTGGCCGATACCGCGATTGCCGGATTGAAGGTGCGTCAGGAGCGCGTGCGCGAGGCGCTGGATCGCAATCCGATCCTGGTCACCGCGCTCAATCCGATCATCGGCTACGAAAAGGCTGCAGCGATCGCCAAGCGTGCCTACAAGGAGCAGCGCCCGGTGCTGGATGTCGCCAAGGAAGACAGCGGGCTCAGCGAAGCAGATCTGCGACGCTTGCTGGATCCGGCTGCCTTGACGCGTGGTGGTATCCACGCGGGTGGCGGGGGCGGTGGCTGATCACGGCGACCGTAAGCGCACTGGCGCGCGATGCGGCGTGATCGCCCACGCCGCATCGCACTCAGGCGCGCTCTTGCTCAGGCCCGAGTCCGGGTGTTGCGTGCCGTTTCGCGTGCTCGTCAGTGCCGCTCGGCCTGCACGTTACCGAAGCTCTCGCGGTACGGCTGCAACGAGGGAATCTCATCCAGCAACTCGCTGCTGAGCTGTTGGATCTCCGGCGTGGCGGTCAGCTTGATCGACTTGTATTCCGGATCCGCGCCGGCGTCGTTGACCGCCTGCTGACGCAGCATCTGCAGATGCCCGAACAGCAACTGCAGCTTGGCGCGCGTCGGTTCTTTCTGCGGTAGCGCGATATCGTCGATTTTCAGCGTACCGTCGGGGGTGATTTCCGCATTGGCGGCCGGTGGACGGCGGATCATCACCGACTGGGTGGTGATCGCAACGCGTGGCTTGCCGCGTTCGGCGCGGCGGGACGACTGGTCGCCACAGGCGGTCAGGGCGCATAGCAGCAGCGCCATGCAAAGCATCACGAACTTGTTCATGGGGTCAATGGGTCGAGGGGAGCGCGCTAGTGTAATCCTGCCCCGGCCTGCTGATCGGGGCGGTGGCCGCCCCGACTGGCTGACAAAATGTCGCAGGCCGCTGTCGGTGGGTTGTTTGCGTGCAGCATTCGGCACCGTCCTGCGATCCATCCGGAGGCAGGCAACCGCTGCGCCTGCCAGTGGCTGCGCAGCGGCCGTCATCGCCGCGCTTACTTGCGGCAGTCGTCGACGTCGTTCTGGGTCAGGGTGGAGTACGGCGCGAATACCGGCACCAGTTGCGCAGCGGCGTCTTGCGCGCTGCGCAGCTTGGCCAGTTGATCGCAGATCTGCATCGCCTTGTGTTTGAAGGTTTCCGCCTCGGCCTGGATCTTGTCGCCGATCTGGTCGGTATTGCCGCTGAGCACGCCCTTGAGCGCTTCGCCTGCGGCATGCGCACCGAAGGCCGCGCCCTGGGTGCCGATGTCGATGCCTTTTTCGGCGACGCCCTGGATCTGCGCGTAGAAGCCGCGCATTGCCTGGCGCTGCGCAGCGTTCAGCGCCACCGGCTTGCCATCGATGCTGAGCGCGCCATCCACGCCGATGGTGGCGGCCGGGAGTCCGTCACGCTTGAGCGTCACGCTCTTGCCATTGAAGGTCACGCCACTGCCGCTGTTCTGGCCGGACATATCGACCGTGGGTTCGGATTTGCCGCAGCCGACCAGCAATGCACTCATCACCACTGCAGAGATAAACAATTTCATCGGTAGTCCCCCTTAGGTCGTCAATGAAGTGATCAGTTATCGGCCGGCACGCGCGTGGTGCCGGTGACATTCTCGACGTCGATATCGCCGCTGCCCTTGCGCGCGACGCCGACATCGCCGCGCACCTTGTGCACCGTCAGTGCGCCGGAGTTGACCGCGTCGACGCTGACGTTGCCTTGCACGTCGTCGATATCCACGTCGCCCGAACCGACCGTGCCCAGCGTGACGTTGCCTGCGACCCCGCGCAGTGTGACGTCGCCCGAGCCGACTTTGCCGACATCGGCCGCGCCACGTATCTGGCGCGCCTTGAGGTCGCCCGAGCCCACGCTCAGTACGCGCAGCGACCCCATGTCCTCCAGCTCGATGTCGCCGGAACCGACCTTGGCGGTCACGCGGCCTCTGGTCCGGCGAATGGCCATGTCGCCCGAGCCGACGTCGGCACTGACGGCGGCAGCGCCGCTGATGTCGGCGTCACCGGAACCAAGATCGAACTGCACCAGCATGCTGTCGGGCACGCTGCCGCGCAGGTCCAGATACGAGTAGCTTTCGCCGATGGAAATACGCAGCGGGCGGTCCTCCGCCAGGGCCACCACCAGCTTGTCGCCAACGCGCTTCTGGGTGATGGTCAGGCCCTTGAGCAGATTGGCGTGTGCTGCACAGGCGCGGCCGCTCAAACGCCCGCCGTTGCCGGGTGCTGCGGTCAGATGCAGGTCGTTGGAGCCGACCTCGAACAACACCGTCTTCACTCCCGTCAGTTGCAGATCCAGGCTGCGCGGTTCGGAGAACTTGCATTGCTCCTCGGCAAACGCCGCGCCAGGCAATGCGAACAGGATGGCCAGACTCAGACTCAGATGCAGGCGCATGCGGACCTCAGGCTTCGGAGCGCCGACGGCGCAGATAGATGGAAGCGGCGATCAGCGCGATGCCGATGGCGGCACCGATCCAGATGTCCGGGTCGCCGTAGACCCGCGAACTATCGGTGTGCTGCAACGCCCATTGCACCAGGTCGCTGGGGTTTTGCATCGCACTGCTGTCCAGATTGCCGCTGACGGCAAGCGGCGACCAGGTGCCGGGCAGGGCGCTGAGCAGGCCGCGATAGCCGACGATGTACCAGATCTCGCCGATCGGCAGCGAGACGCCCGGCATGGCCGCGAGAATGCTCAACATCACGCATGCCAGCAGCGGAAACAGCACCGCCCACAGGAACGGCTTGCTGGTGGCCCAGGCCGAGCAGAACATCAGCCAGCCTACGGTGGGCAGCGACCACAGCAAGCCCATCGGGACAGTCCGCAGCATCAGCCACAACAGCGAGAACGGATGCGAGTGAGTGGCCAGCCCCCATGGATTGGGCACGCCGGCGATCAACGCGCCGCCGATGGCGATCAGCCATAACGCCAAGCCGACCAGCACGCCGATGGCGATTGCGACAAGCGGGGCCAGCAACAACGCCCAGGCGGCTTTGGACAGCACCGTCTGCACGTCGGACACCGGCAACGATTTCCAGAACAGCACGCTGCGGTCGCGGCGGTCGTCGTAGAGGCTGCCAAGCGCGTAGAAAAACACGACAAACGCCAGCACCACCGAGGCGATGCCGATACCGCCCAGCAGTAGGCCGTCGCCGACCTGGCCAAGGGTGCGGGTGTACTCGGCCATGTCCGACATCGTCATGCTGTCGCCGACCATGTTGCGGCGGGCGCTGATCGCACCGATCACCGCGCCCAGCAGCGCGAAGAACACCGCGATACCGCCGGTGATGACCTGCGCCCAGACGAAGCCGCCACGGTGTTCCCAGTATTCGCGTTTGAGCAGCCAGCCGAAGGTACGGGCAGGCGATGCGTGGTTGGTCATGGCATTCATGCGTAGGTCCCCTTCATGACGGCAACAAACAGGTCGGCCAGGCCGGGATTGCGGGTTTCGCCGAAGCCGGCGAGTTGTGCCTTCGGCACGCCATCGAACAGCATCACGGTCTTGCCGAACGGCAGGCCACGTTCGTCGATCGGGTTCAAGGCGCGGGCGGCGTCGAGGTGCTCGGCAGTCACCAGCACTTCGGTGTAGCGCTCGGCCACGTTTTCCATGTCGGCGGTCAGCACGATGCGGCCGTCGCGGATGAACATCACATCGGTGAGGATGTGCTCGATCTCTTCGACCTGATGGGTGGTGACGATGATGGTCTTCTGCTCGTCGAAATAATCCTCCAGCAGACGCTGGTAGAACTGCTTGCGATACAGGATGTCCAGCCCCAACGTGGGTTCGTCCAGCACCAGGATGCGCGCGTCGATGGCCATCACCAGCGCCAGATGCAACTGCACGATCATGCCCTTGGACAGTTCGCGCACCCGCGATTTGCGGTTGAGCTGCGTATTGGCCAGAAAACGCTCGCACTTGGCGCGATCGAAGCGCGGATGCACGCCGGCAACGAAGTCGATCGCCTCGCCCACCCGCAACCAGCGCGGCAATACCGCCACGTCGGCGATGAAGCAGACCAGGTTCATCAGGGCGTTGCGCTGGGTCCGCGGATCCATGCCCAGCACGTTCAATTCGCCATCGAAATCGGTCAGCCCCAGCACGGCCTTGAGCGCGGTGGTCTTGCCGGCGCCGTTGGGGCCGATCAAGCCGACGATGCGCCCGGGGGCAATGGTGAAGCTGGTGTTGTCCAGCGCGAGCCGATGCTTGTAGGCCTTGCGCAGGCCACGTGCGTCGACTACATGGTCGTTGGAGACGGCAGTCATGGTGTTTTTCCCTGTGGCAACAGATCGTCGATGGATAGTCCCAGGCGCTGGATGCGTTCCAGCACCGCAGGCCATTCTTCGTTCAAGAAACGCTCGCGTTCGCTGCCGCGCAGCTTCTGTGCGGCTTCCGGGGTCATGAACATGCCCAGGCCGCGGCGTTTCTCCACCAGGTTCTCATCGGCCAATTCCTGATAGGCGCGCGAGACGGTGATAGGGTTGAGTTGGTAGTCGGCCGCCACTTGCCGTACCGAAGGCAGGGCGTCGCCAGGCTTGAGGATTCCATCCAGCATCATGGCAATGACCCGTTCCTTGAGTTGGCGGTAGATCGGAGCGCCATCGCTCCATTGAATGTCGGTCATGATCAGCTCCGTGGACGCAGGACCTGCGCGAAGGAGAAAAAGGGCATCGACAGCGAAGCGCGCAGGTGCCGACTGGGCCGGGTGCGCTCCTCGGGGGGAGTTGTCGCGTTTTCCGTAACCGCCTCCGACACGCCATAATCGGCGCCGGACTCCGTCATCTGACTGGAAGCGGCTCCCAGGCAACCAACGACGAGCAGGGTGCTGCCGAACAGCAACAGCGGAACTGGTCGCTTGACGCGTGTGCTGTTCATGGATTCCCTCTGCGTTGGGTGACTGGTGTTGTATTCAACTATAACACCGACACGCAGGTAGTCAACTCCTGTCCTACCCAACTGATGGCACCCCGCAGCGGCGGGTGGCCCTGAACCTTTCGAAGGGGATCGCGCATGTTGCTCAATCGCTTGCTAGTTGTTGTATTCGCTGGGGTTTTTTCGATGTCGGCCATGGCGGCGGGCACCCCCGTGCTGGATCTGGACTATCGACCGCTGGCCGGGAAGGCGCCAATCAACCTGAACCGTGCCTACGCAGGCAAGGTGGTGATGGTGGTCAATACCGCCAGCAAATGCGGCTACACCCCGCAGTACGAAGGGCTGGAAGCGCTCAACCAGCGTTTCGGCAGCCGGGGTTTCACCGTGCTGGGGTTTCCGTCCAACGACTTCCAGGGCCAGGAGCCCGGGTCGGAAAAGCAGATCCAGGAATTCTGCACGCTGACCTACGGCGTCAAGTTCCCGATGTTCGAGAAGGTGCATGTGCTGGGTGCTGAGGCAACCCCGCTGTATCAGCGCCTGACCAAGGCTACCGGCGTGGCGCCTGGCTGGAACTTCCACAAGTATCTGATCAGCCGCGATGGACGCGTGGTGGCGCAGTTCCCCAGCAAGATCAAGCCGGACGATCCGAGCGTGCTGGCGGCCATCGAACGCGAGCTCAAGGCACCGACGCGCTGAGGACGGCTCTCGCATCGCCGCGCGCGCATGCGACAATGCCTGTTCAGCGCCATCGGTGGCGTGTCTTTTCACTTTCGGGAAGTGCATCGAATGAAGATGGGAAAGCGCGGCGCGGCGGCGTCGCTACTGATGGTGGCACTGTCGGCGTCGATGCCGGCGATGTCGCAGCAACCGGCCGCAGCGGCCACCAAGGAGAAGCCAGTTTTGAATGCATCGTCTGAGAAGAGCACGCGCGAGAACGTCAGCTACGCCATCGGCATGGACGTGGCGCGTTCGTTCGAGCCGATTGCCCAGGACATCGACCTGAGCGCAATGCAGCGCGCCATCGAGAATGCATTCAAGGGTGGCAAGCCGCTGCTGTCCGACGAACAGACCCAGGCGACCGATACCGCCTTGCGCACGGCGCTGGCGGCCCGCAATGGCCAGCCGGTTCCGGGCATGGCACCGGGAAGCGCGCCGGCCGCGCCGTCCAAGGAAAACGTTGGCCTGATGCTCGGCGACCGCGCGGTCGGTCCGTCGCTGGCCGGCATCAAGGACGAGATCGATCTGTCGATCCTGATGGAGGCCGTGCGCACCGTGTTCGCCAAGGGCACCACGCGTCTGACCCAGCAGGAAGCCGCCGCCACCATGCAGGCGTTCGCCTCTGCCAAGCAAGGTGCGGTGGGCGCCAAGAATCGCGAGCAAGGCAATGCCTTCCTGGCCAAGAACAAGACCGAGAAGGGCGTGATCACCACCGCGTCGGGCCTGCAGTACATGGTGCTGCGCCAGGGCAGCGGCGAGCGCCCGATGCGAACCAACAAGGTGCGCGTGAACTACGAGGGCAAGCTGCTCGACGGGCAGGTGTTCGATAGTTCCTACCAGCGCGGC
The DNA here is from genome assembly GCF_014197275.1 of Xanthomonas sp. 3075. GTDB lineage: Bacteria > Pseudomonadota > Gammaproteobacteria > Xanthomonadales > Xanthomonadaceae > Xanthomonas > Xanthomonas campestris_B. Next base: position 293,334 of record NZ_JACIFI010000001.1, read on the forward strand.
CAGCCGGCCGAATTCGGCCTGGATCAAGTCATTCCCGGTTGGACCGAGGGCGTCGCATTGATGCCGGTCGGTTCGAAATATCGTTTCTGGATCCCATCCAACCTGGCCTACGGCCCGAACGGCACACAGGGTGGGCCGATCGGACCTGACGCAACGTTGACGTTTGATGTCGAACTGATGGGTATCCTTCCCTGATCCCCCACAGGAGTACCCCCACCCATGCGAGTTGCGATCTTTGGTACCGGCTATGTTGGTCTTGTCACCGGTACCTGTCTGGCGGAAGTAGGTCATCACGTTATCTGCGTGGATATCGACCAGGCGAAAGTTGATGGTCTCAATCGTGGGGTGATTCCCATCTATGAACCCGGCCTGGAGCCGATGGTGAAAGCCAACCACGCCTCTGGCCGGTTGCGCTTCACCACCGACGCTGCAGAGGCGATCGCGCACGGCGAAATTACCTTCATCGCCGTGGGCACGCCGCCGGACGAGGACGGCAGTGCCGACCTGCAGTACGTGCTGGCGGTTGCGCGGACCGTCGGTCGTCATATCGACGGCCCGTCGGTGGTCGTCAACAAGTCCACCGTGCCGGTCGGCACTGCCGACAAGGTGCGCGTGGCGATCCAGGAAGAGCTGGACGCACGCGGCGTGGACCACGAGTTCGACGTCGTCTCCAACCCCGAGTTCCTCAAGGAAGGCGACGCCGTGGCCGACTGCATGCGTCCGGATCGCATCGTGATCGGTGCCAAGAAGCCGGCGGCCATCGCGCGCATGCGCCGTCTGTATGCGCCGTTCAACCGCAACCGCGACCGCATCGTGGAAATGGACGTGCGCTCGGCCGAGCTGACCAAGTACGCGGCCAACGCGATGCTGGCGACCAAGATCAGTTTCATGAACGAGATCGCCAATATTGCCGAGCGTGTCGGTGCGGACGTCGAGCACGTGCGTAACGGGATCGGTTCCGACCCGCGCATCGGCTGGCACTTCATCTACCCAGGCGCCGGTTATGGCGGCTCGTGCTTCCCCAAGGACGTGCAGGCGCTGGCCAAGACCGCCGAGCAGTACGGCATGCAGCCAACCCTGCTCAACGCGGTGGAGAGCGTCAACAACGCGCAGAAGGGTCACTTGTTCGAACTGGTGCAGCGCCACTACGGCGCCGAAGGAACCGGCAGCATCGCTGGCAAGACCTTCGCGGTGTGGGGCCTTGCGTTCAAGCCCAATACCGACGACATGCGTGCCGCCTCCAGCCGCCGTTTGATGGAGCAGTTGTGGGACGCCGGTGCCACCGTGCGTGCCTACGACCCGGAAGCGACCCACGAAGCCAAGCGCATCTTCGGCGAGCGCGACGACCTGACCTTCTGCGACGACGCATTCGCTGCGCTGGAAGGTGCCGACGCCCTGGTCGTAGTCACCGAGTGGAAGCAGTTCCGCAGCCCGGATTTCGGCAAGATCAAGCAGGCCTTGAAGGACGACGTCGTGTTCGACGGCCGCAACCTGTACGACCCGCAGGAGATCGAAGCCGCAGGTCTGGCCTACTACGCCATCGGACGAGGCCGTTCGTTGCATGCATGAGCAACTCTCACCGCGCGACCAGGAACTGGACGCGCGGTTGGTGGAACTGGAAACGCGCCTGTCCTTTCAGGAACAGGCGCTCAATGAACTGAGTGAAGCACTTGCGGACGCCCGTTTGACGGGCGCCCGCAATGCCGAACTGATCCGCCACCTGCTCGAGGATCTGGGCAAGGTGCGCTCCACGTTGTTTGCCGATGCAGCGGATGAACCGCCGCCTCCGCATTATTGATTGCAGATTGCCACCGCCATGAGCGATACCTTACGTGACCAGCTGCTTGGGTTGGGCTTCAAGTCCGCCCCCAAGCCCGAACGCAAACCCGACGCCCGGCCCGGCGCGCGTCACCATGGCAACGGTGGCAGGCCTGCGCCCGGCGGCAACAAGCCGGGCGGCCAGGGCAGGGGGCCGCAGCGGCCGCACGCCGCTGCGGCAACCGACGGCAAGGGCGAGCGCAAAAGCGATGGCAGGCCCGATCGTCGCAACGATGGCAAGCCTGCAGCTGCTCCACCTCCGCAGCATCCCAATGCCGACCGACGCGGCCCCAGGCCCGCACGCACGCGCGAAGATATCGATCTGGCCAAGGCCTATGCGATTCGCGCACAACGCGAGAAGGACGAGCGCATCGAAGCCGAGCGGCTGAAGCAGGAAGAAGCACGCCTGCGTCGCGAAGCCAAGGCCAAGCTCGAAGAACTGCTCAAGGACAAGGGGTTGAATCATGCCGACGCGGAGATTGCCAGGCATTTTCCGTATGGCGGCAAGATCAAGCGTATCTACGTGACTGCCGAGCAGCTCAAGGCGCTCAACGCCGGTGAGCTCGGTGTGTTGCAGCTCAATGGTCGCTATCTGTTGGTCACCGCCGAGGTATTGGCGGAGGCCGAAGCGGTGTTCGCACCCTCGGTGGCATTGAAGGTGGATCCAAACGCGCCAGCGGGTGAGGACCCTTACGCCGACCCCCAGTACCAGGTGCCAGACGACCTGGTCTGGTAACGCCGCACGACGCAACCATGTTGGCACCTGGGCACCCGATGGGTGCCCATCTGTTGAAAGGGCCACACAACGGCTGCGCGGCCGCCAGCGTGATGCGCTGGATCCGCAGCGATACGTTCTCGCTGCATCGCGGGGCCGGCCGTGGTCCATGCCAGCTGCGTCTGCCGGCGGCGTATCGCCGCTCACGCAGATTCAAAGCACCGATTTTTCGAGGATCAGGATGACGCGCTCGGTTTCAGGGACTGGTTACTTTGCCCATATCGATGGCTTGCGCGCGCTGGCCGTACTATCGGTCATCGCCTATCACCTGGATGCGAGCTGGTTGCCCGGTGGCTTCACTGGCGTGGACGTGTTCTTCGTCATCTCCGGGTTTGTGGTCAGTGCGTCGGTGGATCGGCTGCCGCGCATCTCGTTCGCTGCCGAGCTGACGCGGTTCTACGCGCGCCGCCTGCGGCGGATCGCACCGGCGTTGCTGGCCTGCCTGGTGACTACCGCGCTGTTTTCGACGTTGTTCATTCCCGAGTCGTGGCTGAGCGAAGCCAGCACGAAAACCGGCCGCATGGCGGTGTTCGGGTTGAGCAACTGGGTGCTGGCCAGTGTCGGGCAGGATTATTTCTCGCCGCGTGCCGAATTCAATCCATACACCCAGAGCTGGTCGCTGGGCGTGGAAGAGCAGTTCTATCTGCTGTTTCCGTGGATGTTTCTGGCCTGGATGCGTGGTGGTGCCGGGCGCGCCTGGTCGCTGGGTGTGTTCGTGCTCGCCAGCGCAGCGTCGTTGGGATATGCGTGGCAACGCACGCATGTGCCCGGACATGAGGTCACGTCGTTCTATCTGACCACCGCGCGCTTCTGGCAGTTGGGTGCCGGGGTGTTGTTGTACCAGCTGATGACGTTGCTGCGCGGTCGCGATGGGCGCAATCTGTTTGCCGCAGGCATCGGGGTGCCTGCGCCGCTACGCGCGGTGCTGTTGCTGTTGGCCCTGGCAAGCATCGGCAACGGCTTGTGGAACGCACGTCCCGGCCACTCGCCGTGGAGCGACGGTCTGTGGCCGGTACTGGGCACGGTGGCGTTGTTGGCGTTGCTGCATCGCCATGCCGACGGCTGGGTGGGGCGCGTATTCTCCGCCACGCCGGTGGTCGCGATCGGGCGCATTTCGTACTCGTTGTACCTGTGGCATTGGCCGGTGCTGGTGGTGCTGCGCTGGACCATCGGGCTGGAGACGTCGGGCGCCAAGCTGCTGGCACTGGTGCTGACGTTTGCATGCGCAGCGGCGTCGTATCGCTGGGTGGAACTGCTGTGGCGCACGCGGCGCCTGGGCGGCTGGTCGAACATGCGCGTGGTGATGGTCGGTATCGGCGCCTTGGTGCTGGCCGCTGGCGTGCAGTCGGCAGTGATCAAGTTGGCGCCCTATACGTCGTTGAGTACGGTCAGTCGTCATCCGCTGGACTGGTATGCGTACGCGCGCGGCTTGCGCAAGGAGCTGCCGGACTGTCGTCTGGTTGCGAGCAATGCGTCTGTGGCCGGGCAGCCGGTGCGGATCTTCGCGCGCGGACAGTGCGCGCGGCCTGCCGCCAGTCAGCGGCAGGTGTTCGTGATGGGCGACTCGCATGCGCTTGCTTACAACGAGCTGTTGCGTCGCTTTGCGGTGATGGAAGGCGGCAGCGTGCGCGTGTATGGGGTGGCCGGGTGTTCGGTCGCATCGATGCAGCCGGGGGGGCTGTCGGCAGGTTGCGATGCGTTTGTGCGTCCGGCGCTGGAGGATGTGGCTGCCAGAGCGCGGCCGGGCGATGTACTGTTTCTGCCTGGCCTGCGCGTGCCGCGCCTGGCCGAGCAGGATGTGGTGTTCGATCTGCACCGCAATATCGCCATATTGCAGAGCGAACAGGCACAGCACGAACGCGATGCGATGGTGGCCGGGACGATCGCGTTGTTGACGCCCGTGCAGGCGCGTGGCGTGCTGATCGTGCTGGAGGCGCCCAAACCGGTCCTTATGGCGCCGCCGTATCGCTGCTCGGACTGGTTCAATCGCGGCAACGCGATCTGCGCCAACGGCATGCAGATCGAGCGCAAGACGATGGAGGACTATCGCGCGCCGGCCCTCGACGGGCTGCAGCGTATTGCGGCTGGACTGCAAGGCGCCAGCATCTGGGATCCGCTGCCGCTGTTGTGCGATGCGCAGCTGTGCGCGCCGACGCAGCAGGGTCGGCCGCTGTTCTTCGATGCCGATCACTTGAGCGGTTATGGCAACCGTGTGCTGCTGCCGGGTTTTACCGTGCATCTGCGCAATTTGCCCGCGCCTGCATCGCCTGCTCCATGATCCATGCGCGTGGTGGGAGATGCACGGGCCGGTCACGGCACGCGCGCCACCATGCACGCCGTTATTGGTTGACGTAGGGGCGCGTGTTGCCGGCTGCGTCGCTGCTCACTTTTTGCCGATGGTGCCGTCTATGTCCATGTCCTCCAATTCCCTGCAGTCCCGTGCCGGTGCAGTCGCGCTTCTGACGATGCCTCGTGCTTCACGCCTGCATCCGGGGCGTCTGGCATCGGCCGGATTGGCGTTCGCGCTGTGCGTGGCCAGCCGGCCGGCGGCAGCGCAGAGCGAGGATGCACCGGCGTTCGATCGCCCTGGCATTCCGTTCGCTGCCGAAACGCTGCAGCCCGGCGTGTTTGCCTGGGAGCAGGGCCTGCCGGATGCGAGTACCGACCGCAGCGACGGTCAGCGGATCACCCAGTACAGCGCCGATACGATGCTGCGTCTTGGCGTGTCCCGGAACGTGGAACTGCAGGTGGGGAGCGACAGCTACAACTGGCAACATGGTGGCGGCAGGCGTGTGCATGGCGGCGGCGATAGCCAGGTCGGAGTGAAGGTGGCATTGCCGTCGCGCTCGGACAGTTTCCACTGGGCCGCACTGGGCACCTACAGCCTCCCGACCGGCAGCCGCGCGTTCAGCGACGGCTATGCACGCGAGGTGGGCGTGACCGCGTCCTGGGATCTGGCGCAAGCGCGCGCACTGGCGGTGTACGTCAACTACGCACGCGACGACACCGGACACACCTGGACGTTCTCACCCAACTACACCTTCTTTTCTGGCGAACATTTCAGTAGCTATGTGGAAGCAGGCGTGGACACCGGCAGCGAGCATTCGCGCGTGGCCGGTGCAGGCGGTGCCTGGCAGCTGCCGCACGCAATGCAACTGGACGTTTCGCTGCTGCGCGGACTGACCTCGGAAAGTCCGGATTGGCAGGGCGGGATCGGGTTGTCGATTGCGTTTCAATGAGCGAAGCGGCACGCCGCGCCTGTCGCACTGCTGCAGACGTGATTGCATTGCATCGTCTCCGACGTGGGTGCTGCGCTTGCGGCGACGTTCGATCGCCGGGAAATCGGTATCTGCCTGGTGGGTCTTTGACGCGATCAGTGTCCTGAAACGCGGTGTCTTTTTCCGACCCAAGGCGCGGTTGCTTTGGAGCACATGTCGGCGTGACATCTTTACGTGCTGTGTGAGCAGGCCTGCAGAGTTGACTGCCAGCCTTTAGATGAATGCCAGCGATCTGCGAAGGCCGTCATGTTGCACTGCCGCATGCATTGATTGCGGGGAAAAGGCCTAATTGGATCGATCCAATCAACGTTAGATGCATGCGCCCTTTTCTTACCGCAAGGCCCGCAACGTGACGCCTGCAAAGCCGACGGCTTCGGTTGGGCATGACGACGATGCGCGCCGCGTCCGTCGTGGTGCGGTGACCTTGCGTGATATCGCGCTAGCCATTGGCGTTTCCCGCGCGACGGTGTCGTTGGTGCTGCGCGGCAGCCCGCTGGTGCATGCGACCACGCGCGCGCGCGTGCAGGCCGAGCTGGATCGCCAGAATTACGTCTACAACCGCGCCGCCGCCAATCTGCGCCGCCGCACCTCGTCCAGCATCGCGTTGGTCATCAACGATCTGTCCAATCCGTTCTTCGCCGAATTCGCGGCAGGCGTCGACGAGGCATTGGGGGCAGCCGGCTACGTGACCCTGCTCGGCAGCACCGGCGAATCGACGCAGCGGCAGCAGGCGGTGCTGACCTCGCTGATGGAACACACGCCCGCCGGCATCATCCTGTCGCCGGCCGAAGGCAGCCAGGCGCAGGCGCTGACGCAGGTGCTGGGACGTCAACACAACGTGGTGCTGTTCAATCGTGAAGTGGAGGGCGCGCATTGGGATCTGCTGGCCCTGGACAACGAGCAGGGCGCGTTGCTGGCCTGCGCGCATCTGATTGCACAAGGGCACCGGCGCATCGTGTTTTTCGGCGGACATGCCCAATCCAGTTCCTGCCGCCAACGCCGTGCCGGTTACGCGCGCGCGATGACCGACGCCGGCCTGGCCGTGCACTACGTCGAATCTGCGCCCAATCGGCAGGACGCCGCACTGTGCGCCGAACGCATGCTCGGCAGCGCCGATCACGTCGGCGCCACTGCGGCGGTTTGCTACAACGACAGCGTCGCGTTGGGCCTGATGGCCGCCTTGACGATGCATGGCATCGTGCCGGGCCGCGACTTTGCGGTGACCGGCTTCGACGATATCGCCGAAGCGGTGTTGTATACCCCGGCGTTGACCACCTTGGCTGCAGATCCGCGTGCGCGTGGCCGGCAGGCCGCGCAGTTGGTGTTGCAGCGGATCGGCAGCCCCGAGCTTGCATCGCAGCGGCTGACCGCCGCGGTCGAATTGAAGATCCGCGCCAGCAGCGCATTCGCGCCAGGCTGCGGACCTTTGCTGCAGTCTTCCAACGATTCTCCCGTGCATTCCCCCACCAAGGCCTCAGGCCGCTGACCAGGCAATTCCTATGGTTTCCCTTTCCACGCAATCCACTGTGCCAAGCGGCAACAAGGCGCCCGTCAACAACGGCGTCGCGTTGTCGGTCGCCACCACGATCTTCTTCATGTGGGGCTTTCTCACCTGCCTCAACGACATCCTGATTCCGCATCTGAAGGCGGTGTTCGAGCTCAACTTCGCGCAGGCGATGCTGGTGCAGTTCACCTTCTTCGGCGCGTACTTTTTGATGTCGTTGCCGGCCGGCTGGCTGGTGGCGAGGCTGGGCTACAAGCAGGGCATCGTTGCCGGTCTGGCAGTGGCCGCGGTGGGCGCGCTGGGCTTCTGGCCGGCCGCGGAGCTGCGCGTCTACGGAGCGTTCCTCGGTGCGTTGTTCGTGCTGGCCACCGGCATCACCATCTTGCAGGTGGCGGCCAATCCGTACGTGGCATTGCTCGGTCCCGAGCGCAGTGCCTCCAGCCGTCTGACCCTGGCGCAGGCGCTCAATTCGCTGGGCACCGCGATCGCGCCGCTGTTCGGTGGCTGGCTGATCCTGTCCAACACCGTGATGAGTAGCGATCAACTCAAGGTGCTGCCGCAAGCCGAGCAACTGGCCTATCGCGTGCAGGAGGCCCAGGCAGTGCAGGGGCCGTACATCGGTCTGGGCATCGTGCTGTTCTTGCTGGCGATCTTCGTCTTTTTGTTCCGTCTGCCGGCGCTGACCGACGCAGGCGCGCAGAAGGATGAAAGCAAGCATTCCTTGCTCGATGCCTTGCGTCATCCACATGTGCGCTTTGGCGTGCTGGCGATCTTCTTCTATGTCGGCGCGGAAGTGGCGATCGGCAGCCTGATGGTCAATTACTTCTCGCTGCCGCAGATCGGTGGCTTCACCGAGCGTGAGGCGACCAACTACGTGTCGGCGTACTGGACACTGGCGATGATCGGCCGCTTCATCGGCTCGGCCTTGCTGGCCAAGCTGTCGCCGCGCGTGTTGCTGTCGGTCTTCGCTGCGATCAACGTGCTGCTGTTGGGGGCGACCATGCTCAGTGGCGGCATGGTGGCGGTGTATGCGCTGGTGGCGATCGGATTGTTCAACTCGATCATGTTCCCGACCATCTTTACCTTGGGCATTGAACGCCTTGGTCCGCTGACCGGTCGCGCATCGAGTCTGTTGATCATGGCCATTGTCGGCGGCGCCATCGTGCCGTATCTGCAAGGCCTGCTGGCCGACAGCATCGGCCTGCATGAGTCGTTCGTGCTGCCGCTGCTGTGCTACCTGTATATCGTGTTCTACGGCATCTGGGGCTCACGTCTGCGCGGTGCCCTGGCGGAGGTGCGCGCATGAGTGCCGTCAGAAACCAGGTGGTGTGCTTCGGCGAGGCCTTGATCGACATGCTGGCGTTGCCGGCGGAGGGTCCGCACGAGGCGCGCACCTTTGCGCAATATGCCGGCGGCGCGCCGGCCAATGTCGCCGTGGCGGTGGCAAAGCTGGGCGGTGCAGCGCATTTTGTCGGTATGCTCGGGCGCGACATGTTTGGCGACTTTCTGCTGCAGAGTCTGCAACAGGCGGGCGTGGTGACCGATGGCATCGTGCGTACCGATCAGGCCAAGACCGCGCTGGCCTTCGTTGCCTTGGACGAGGCGGGCGAGCGCAGCTTCAGTTTCTACCGCCCGCCGGCAGCGGATCTGTTGTTCCGTCCCGAGCACTTCGCCGCCGACGGCTTCAAACAGGCCGCCGTGCTGCATGTGTGCTCCAACAGCATGACCGAGCCCGCAATCGCGCAGTGCACGCTCGACGGCATGCGCCGCGCGCGCGCCGATGGCGCGATCGTCAGCCTGGATTTGAACCTGCGCCCGATGTTGTGGCCGCAGGATGTGGATCCTGCGCCGCTGCTGTGGGAAGCGCTGGCGTTGGCCGATGTGGTCAAGCTCTCGCGCGAAGAACTCGATTACCTGGCCGGCACGCTCGATGGCGATGCTAGCGCGGTCACCCAAAAGCTGTGGCAGGGCAAGGCCAGCTGGTTGCTGGTCACCGATGGTGGCGGGCCGGTGCATTGGCAGACGCGTACCGACTCCGGCCAGCTGCCGGCGTTCCGCGTGCAGGTGCGCGATAGCACCGCAGCCGGCGATGCATTCGTCGGCGGCTTGCTGTTCCAGCTGGCCGCGCGTGCGACCACGCTGGAGCAGCTGTGCGGCGATACCGGTGCGATCGGCGAGGTGATCCGTTTTGCTGCCGCAGTCGGTGCGCTGGCGGTGACGCGCAAAGGCGCGTTTGCGGCGATGCCCAGTGTCGATGAAGTCCATTCCTTGATCCAGGAACAACCATGAGCCGTTTAGCTGCGACCCCTGCACCCGATTTCCGTTCGGCCGACGTGCTGCGTCAGCATATTGCCGACACCATGGCGTTCTACCACCCGCGCGCGATCGATCCGGCGGGCGGGTTTTTCCAGTATTTCCGCGACGACGGTTCGATCTACGATGCCGGGCACCGGCACCTGGTCAGCAGTACACGCTTTGTCTTCAATTACGCGATGGCCTACCGCGAATTCGGCAATGCCGACTATCTGCAGGCGGTGCGTCACGGCCTGGACTATCTGCGCAACGTGCATCGCAATGCGGCCACCGGCGGCTATGCATGGACCTTGCGTGATGGTGTGGTCGAAGACGACATGAATCACTGCTACGGCGTGGCCTTCGTGTTGCTGGCGTATTCGTGCGGCCTGAAGGCCGGTGTCGATGAAGCGCGCGCATGGATGGACGAGACCTGGCAGCTGCTGGAAAAACATTTCTGGGAGCCGGAATTCGGGCTGTACCGCGACGAAGCCGATGCGCAGTTCAACTTCACCAGCTACCGCGGCCAGAACGCCAACATGCACATGTGCGAGGCGATGATCGCTGCGTATGAAGCCAGCGGCGAGCAACGTTATCTGGACCGCGCCCTGTCGCTGGCCGACACCATGACCCGGCGGCAGGCAGCCAAGGCCGATGGCCTGGTCTGGGAGCACTACGATCTGCAGTGGAACATCGACTGGGACTACAACCGCGACAATCCCAAACACCTGTTCCGCCCCTGGGGCTTTCAGCCGGGTCACCAGACCGAATGGGCCAAATTGCTGATGTTGCTGGATCGCTATGCACCTGCCGATTGGTTGCTGCCGACCGCGCAACATCTGTTCGATGTGGCAGTGGCGCGTTCGTGGGATGCGCAGCGTGGCGGGCTGTATTACGGCTTCGATCCTGAAGGCAAGGTCTGCGACGACGACAAGTATTTCTGGGTGCAGGCCGAGTCGTTGGCGGCGGCGGCGTTGCTGGCCCAGCGCAGCGGCGAGGAGCGCTATTGGCAGTGGTACGACAAGCTCTGGGATTACTCCTGGAAGCATATGATCGACCATCGCTATGGCGCGTGGTATCGCATCCTGGATGCGGACAACCGCAAGTACAGCGACGAGAAGAGCCCCGCCGGCAAGACCGATTACCACACCATGGGTGCGTGCTACGAGGTCTTGAACGTGTTGCGGCCGGCTGCGTGATGCGACACGGTCGGTGAGGTGTGCCGACCTTTCAATGACGTCAAGACGCCGAGATATCGATTCGGAGTCTTCGTTTAGCTGCAGTCAGACGTTGAGGTCAGAAGCCTGGTTGGTCGAGGGCGCGATGTCCTCACCGCTGGCGGGACACGCCGTGAATCCATCCCTGGAGGCTCGGTGGCGGCATCCATGCCGCCACACGGTCCCGCAAGCGGCGAGGACACCGCAGCAGAGACTCCGCTGGTTGCTGTGTTTAAACCCATGCATGCCGACCATCTCGACTGGTCCTTGCCCGCCAAGCGTCGCTGGACCTTACGCGGCATGGATGCCGCGTAAGCGCTTACAAGGACGTACTTGCAGCGTGTCCCGCGACGCTGGGCGGGCAAGGGCCCTGCAGCCAGGCGGCAGAGCATCCAGGCGGCAGATCAGCTGCCCTCACTCCGGGTCGTAATCCAGATTCGATGCCAACCAGCGTTCGGCCAGCGCCAGTGTGATGCCCTTGCGTTTGGCGTAATCGGCTGCCTGTTCCTTGCCAACTCGCCCGACTACGAAATACTGGCTCTTGGGATGGCTGAAGTAATAACCCGACACCGCTGCGGTAGGCAGCATCGCGAAGCTTTCGGTCAGCGTCATCGTGGTGTGGCGCTCGGCATCGAGCAGGTCGAACAAGGTGCGTTTTTCGCTGTGTTCCGGGCATGCAGGGTAGCCGGGTGCAGGACGGATGCCGCGATAGCGCTCGGCGATCAGTGCCTCGTTGTCCAATCCCTCGCCTTCGATGTACCCCCAGAACTCGGTACGCACACGCTGATGCAAACGCTCGGCAAGTGCTTCGGCCAGACGGTCTGCGAGCGCCTTGAGCAAGATGGAGTTGTAGTCGTCGTGCGCGGCTTCAAAACGCGCCACATGCGGGTCGATACCGATGCCGGCGGTGACTGCGAACGCACCGATCCAGTCCTGCTTGCCGCAGCTCCTGGGCGCGATGAAGTCGGCCAGGCAGAAGTCGGGGCGGTCGATGGGTTTGTCGACCTGTTGGCGCAGGAAGTGCAGGGAATGGGGAATGGAGAATCGGGAATGGTCAGGCGCTGATGGATCGCTTTGCGATTCCCGATTCCCGATTCCCGATTCCGCAGGCTCGTTGAGCAACACAACATCATCGCCCACACTATTGGCCGGCCATAGCCCAAACACGGCCTTCGCGGTCAACCATTTTTCGGCGACGATCGTGCGCAGCATCTTGCGTGCATCGCGATACAACTCGCTGGCCTGGGTGCCGACCACTTCGTCGCTGAGGATTGCCGGAAACTTGCCGGCCAGTTCCCAGGCCTGGAAGAACGGGGTCCAGTCGATCAGCTCGATCAACTCCTGTAGCGGATAGTCGTCGAACACATGCAGGCCCGGCTGGCGCGGGGTGGGCGGTGTGTAGTTGTCCCAATCGCCGTCGAAACGCTGGGCGCGTGCCTTTTCCAGCGAGACCAGACGCTTGGCATCGCCGCGGTTGCGGTGACGCGCGCGGATCTCTGCGTAGTCGGCATCGTTGGCGGCCACGAAGGCCTGGCGCAAGTCGCGCGAGATCAACGATTGCGCAACGCCCACCGCACGCGAGGCGTCCTTCACCCAGACGGTGGGCGAGGTGTAATGCGGGTCGATCTTCAATGCGGTGTGCGCACGCGAAGTGGTGGCGCCACCGATCAACAGCGGAATCTCGAAACCTTGTCGCTGCATCTCGCGTGCAACATGCGACATCTCTTCCAGCGACGGCGTGATCAAGCCGGACAGCCCGATCAGATCCGCATTTTCCGCGCGCGCACGGTCCAGGATCACCTGCGCGGACACCATCACGCCCAGGTCCACCACATCGAAGTTGTTGCACGCCAGCACCACGCCGACGATGTTCTTGCCGATGTCGTGGACGTCGCCCTTGACCGTGGCAATGATGATCTTGCCGTTGGACTTGCCGACATCGCCGGTGCGCAGTTTTTCCGCTTCGATGAAGGGGAACAGGTACGCCACCGCTTTCTTCATCACGCGTGCGGACTTGACCACCTGCGGCAGGAACATCTTGCCGGCGCCGAACAGGTCGCCGACCACGTTCATGCCATCCATCAGCGGGCCTTCGATCACATCCAGTGGACGCGTGGATTGCTGACGCGCTTCTTCGGTATCGATTTCCACGAATGCATCGATGCCGTGCACCAGCGCATGCGCCAGACGCGCACGTACCGGTTTGTCGCGCCAGGCGAGGTCTTCGACTTTCGCCGCGCTCTTGCTGCCCTTGTAACGTTCGGCGATTTCCAGCAGCCGCTCGGTGCCGTCCTTGCGGCGGTTGAGGATCACATCCTCGACGCGCTCACGCAGTTCCGGGTCCAGCTCGTCGTAGATCGGCATGCCGCCGGCGTTGACGATGCCCATGTCCATGCCGGCCTTGATCGCATGGAACAGGAACACCGAGTGGATCGCCTGGCGCACCATCTCGTTGCCGCGGAACGAGAACGACACGTTGGAAACGCCACCGGAGATATGGCAATGCGGCAGGGTGCGCTTGATCTCGCGGGTGGCTTCGATGAAGTCCACTGCGTAGTTGTCGTGCTCTTCGATGCCGGTGGCGACGGCAAAGATGTTCGGGTCGAAGATGATGTCTTCCGGCGGAAAGCCCACCTGCTCGGTCAGCAACTTGTAGGCGCGCGTGCAGATTTCGACCTTGCGCGCGCAGGTATCGGCCTGGCCCACTTCATCGAAGGCCATCACCACCGCAGCGGCGCCGTAACGCAAGACCTTGCGCGCCTGCTCGATGAATTGCGCTTCGCCTTCCTTGAGCGAGATCGAATTGACCACGCTCTTGCCTTGCAGGCACTTCAGGCCGGCTTCGATCACGCTCCACTTGGACGAATCCACCATCACCGGAATGCGCGCGATATCGGGCTCTGACATGATCAGATTGAGAAAGCGCGTCATCGCCTTTTCCGAATCGATCAGGCCCTCGTCCATGTTGACGTCGAGGATCTGCGCACCGTTGGCGACCTGCTGGCGCGCCACTTCCACCGCCTCTTCGTAGCGCTCTTCCTTGATCAGCTTGCGGAACTGCGCGCTGCCGGTGACGTTGGTGCGCTCGCCCACGTTGACGAATAGCAGGTCTGGGGTGATGACCAGCGGTTCCAGGCCGGACAGGCGGGTGTGGCGGGGAGTGCTCATACGATGCTCTGGTGGGCGTCGGACGTGGCGAATGTCCAGGCGAGACGATGATGATTGGCGGTCGGCAGGGCGCGGATCGCGATGGCCCTCATCCGCCCTTCGGGCACCTTCTCCCGCGTGCGGGAGAAGGTGGCGCGCAGCGCCGGATGAGGGCCAACGTACTGCATCACGCCGCCAGCTCCTGCGCACCCGGCAACTGCCGCGGCGGCAGATCCGCTACCGCTTCGGCAATTGCGCGGATGTGGTCCGGCGATGTGCCGCAGCAACCGCCGACCAGATTCAACAAGCCGGACTGGGCAAATTCGCGCAAGGTCTCGGCCATTTCCTCCGGTGTTTCGTCGTACTCGCCAAAGGCATTCGGCAGGCCGGCATTCGGATGCGCGCTGACGTAAGCGTCGGCGATCTGCGACAGCGTTTCCACATGCGGGCGCAAGTCCTTGGCACCCAGTGCGCAGTTCAGTCCCACCGACAGCGGACGTCCGTGCGCGACCGAGGCATAGAACGCCTCGGCGGTCTGCCCGGACAGGGTGCGGCCGGACGCATCGGTGATGGTGCCGGAAATCATCACCGGCAAGCGCCCGCCGCGTGCTTCGAAGACTTCTTCGATCGCATACAGCGCGGCCTTGGCGTTGAGCGTGTCGAAGATGGTTTCCACCATCAAGGTGTCGGCGCCGCCGTCGATCAGGCCGTCGATGGCCTCGCGATAGGTCTCGCGCAAGGCGTCGAAGCTGGTGTTGCGGTAGCCGGGGTCGTTGACGTCCGGGCTGATCGAGGCGGTACGGCTGGTGGGGCCGAGCACGCCGATCACAAAGCGCGGTTTGTGCGGCGTCAGCGCTTCGACTTCATCGCAGCATGCACGCGCGACCTGTGCGCCGGCCTTGTTCAATTCGTAGACCAGATGTTCCAGGTGATAGTCGGCCTGGCTCACCGAGGTCGCGTTGAAGGTATTGGTTTCCAGTAAATCCGCACCGGCATCCAGATAGGCGCGATGGATGCCGGCGATGATCTCCGGGCGCGACAGCAGCAGCAGATCGTTGTTGCCCTTCAGGTCGTGGCCTTCCGGGGCGTGGGCGTGATCGCAGCCGGGGCCATGCACATGCGCGCTGTCGTAGCCGTCGGCAAAACGGGTGCCGCGGTAATCGGGCTCCTGCAGGTCATGGCGCTGGATCATGGTGCCCATCGCACCGTCGATGATGAGGATGCGTTCGCGCAGCGCGGCGGTGAGCTTGGCCGCGCGCTCTGGGTGCAGCCATGGCAGCGTGAACGGGATGGAGGATTCGGCAGGGGGGATTGGCAGATGTGTCATGCGTTGGTTCTCCGCGGCGCGTTGCTCTTGCTTTCAACGATTCCCGATTCTCGACTTCCGATTCCCGGCTTCATCGCAATCAACGAAATCACTTCGAAATGCGGCGGGCGCTTCTCGCGTGTCACCGTCTCCAGGCTGGACACCTCCAGCCCGGCCTTCTCGGCGAACTTGCGCAATTCCTTGGCCGCAAAGCCGAGATTGACGTGGCCATAGGCATGCACTGCCGCGCGATGTTCGTGTTTGGCCAGGCTGCACAGCAGCAGCCGGCCGCCGGGGCGCAGCACACGCGCCGATTCGGCCACCGCCTGCGCCGGCTTGGCGGCATAGGTGAGCGCGTGCATCAGCACCACCAGGTCGAAGCTGGCGTCGGGGAACGGCAGTGCATGCATGTCGCCTTCGCGCACTTCCACGTTGCGCAGTTTGCGCAAACGCTCGCTGGCAGCGGCGACCACGCGTGCACTGGTGTCGATGCAGATGTAGCGGGTGGCGTGCGGCGCCACCAGTTCGGCCAGCACGCCATCGCCGGAGGCGATGTCGAGCACGTCGCCGGTTTCCAGCAGGGGCAGCGCGGTGCGTGCCAGCGCTTCCCAGGTGCGCCCCGGGGAGTAGTGCCGTTCCATGTCGCCGGCCACCGAATCGGCCCAGTTCTGGTCGGCGGCGCGATTCGCCAGCACGGCGGCCACGCGCTCGGCGTCCTGGCGCAGCAGCGGATCGTCGCTGCCGGTGCTCAGTGCCAGCCACAAGGCGCGCTGCGCCGGGTCCAGCGACACTTCATCGAAGCGGTAGTAGGCCGACACGCCGGCGCGGCGGTCGCGCACCAGCCCGGCCTCCTTGAGCTTGGCCAGATGCGTGGACACGCGCGGCTGCGCCAGACGGGTGATCGCCGACAGCTCGGCCACGGTGAGTTCTTCCTGCTCCAGCAAGGTCAGCAGGCGGACGCGGGTGGCGTCGGCAAACACCTTCAGGCGCGCCGACCAGTCTTCCAGATCCATGAATATCTCTATATCGCGATATGGAGATATTTTCGGCCCGGCCGGGTGTGGGGTCAACTACATACGCATGCGAATGGTTGTGGCTACAATGGGCGCTCAGCCTAGGCCTGGAGGGATGCGACGTGGATTTCAGCTTTACCGAAGAACAATTGATGATCCAGGATGTGGCGCGCCGCATCGCCCAGGAAAAGATCGCCCCCAGTGCGGAGCGGTTCGATCGCAGCGGCGAGTTCCCGCTGGAGAACATCCAGCTGCTCGGCGAAAACGGCCTGATGGGCATCGAAGTGCCGGCCGAGTACGGTGGCGCCGGCATGGACCCGATCAGCTACGCGTTGGCGATGATCGAAATCGCCGCCGCCGATGGCGCGCATTCCACCATCATGTCGGTCAACAACTCGCTGTTCTGCACCGGCATCCTCAAGAACGGTAGCGAAGCGCAGAAGCAGCTGTATGTGCGCGCGATCGCGGAGGGCACGCAGATCGGTGCGTTTGCGTTGACCGAACCTCAGTCCGGTTCCGACGCCTCGGCGATGCGTTGCCGCGCGGTAAAACAAGCCGATGGCAGCTTCGTGATCAACGGCAAGAAGAGCTGGATTACCTCCGGCCCGGTCGCCAAGTACATCGTGCTGTTTGCAGTGACCGAGCCGGACAAGGGTTCGCGCGGCATCACCGCGTTCATGGTCGATACCGACAAGCCCGGCTTCCATCGTGGCAAGACCGAGCCCAAGCTCGGCATCCGCGCATCGGCCACCTGCGAGATCGAGTTCGCCGACTACATCGCGCAGCCCGATGAGGTGCTGGGCGTGGAAGGCCAGGGTTTCAAGACCGCGATGAGCGTGCTCGATGCCGGACGCATCGGCATCGCCTCGCAGGCGGTCGGCATCGCGCGCGCCGCTTATGAAGCAACGCTTGCGTACGTGAAGGAGCGCAAGGCGTTCGGCGCGGCGATCGGCACGTTCCAGATGACCCAGGCCAAGATCGCCGACATGAAGTGCAAGCTGGATGCCGCGCTGCTGCTGACGCTGCGTGCGGCCTGGTTGAAGGGGCAGGGGCAGCCGTTCGGCACCGAAGCGGCCGTGGCCAAGCTCACCGCCTCGGAAGCGGCGATGTGGATCACCCACCAGGCGGTGCAGATCCACGGCGGCATGGGCTATTCCAAGGAAATGCCGCTGGAGCGCTACTTCCGCGACGCCAAGATCACCGAGATCTACGAAGGTACCTCGGAGATCCAGCGCCTGGTGATTGCGCGCGCCGAGACCGGACTGCGCTGAGGATTTGCCGCACAAGCGTTCTGCTGAAACATGCTCGGCGACGCCGGGAGCAGTGAGCTCCATGACGGCGCCTGCTCGAAGGCGTCTCGGAGATCATCTTCCTTCCCCCGCCTGCGGGGAAGGTGCCCGAAGGGCGGATGGGGCGGCACCTACATACATACAGAGCGCCCTCATCCGACGCTGCGCGCCACCTCCTCCCGCAGGCGGGAGAAGGGTGTGGGTGTGTCGTTGCATCGTGATTCCTGCCTCCGCCAGCTGGACAGGGTGAGGGCGCCTGTCTCGGATCAGCTTGTGACGCGCCAACAGTGCAGCCCACAATCGGGGGTCTTCCGCTCCTTCCGGCCGCGCATGATCCTGTTCCCCTTCCTGTTTCGTAGCCTCGGCCGGCGACTTGTCGTGACCGGCCTGCCCATCTGGCTGTGCCTGCTGACGCTGCCCGCGCTCGCGCAGACTCCGCCACCTTCGATCGTGCCGACCGACCGCTTGCAGGAGACATGGTGGGCACAGCGCCACGCGCAGGTGCTGGAACAGGTGAAACAACATGCCGATACGCCATTGCTGTTGATCGGCGATTCGATCACCCAGAACTACGAACAGGCCAAGGCGCCGGACGAAGACTTCCAGCCGACCTGGCAGGCCTTCTACGGTAGCCGCGGCGCGCTCAACCTGGGTTTCAGTGGCGACGGCACCGAAAACCTGCTGTGGCGGCTGGCCAATGGCGAGGTCGATGGCCTGCAACCCAAGGTTGCGCTGGTACTGATCGGCACCAACAACACCGGCCATCTTGGCCAGACCGCAGAGCAGGCCCAGCTCGGGATCGATGCGGTGGTCGCGGCGATCGAGCAGAAACTGCCACGGACGCACATTCTGTTGCTCGGCGTGCTGCCCAGCGCGATTTCCGCAGAGAAGTCGCGCCGCGATGCGCAGATCAATCAGGGCCTGGCGGTGCGCTACGGCGACAATCCGCGCGTGACCTATCTGGATGTCGGTTCGATCTTCTTTCGCGGCGGCAAGCTGCGCACCGAGCTGTTCTACGACACCCGTCTCCGTCCGCCAGCCGGTGCCTTGCATCCGGACACGCGAGGCCAGCGCATGCTGGCCGAAGCGATCGAGCCGACCCTGGCGCGGTTGCTGGGCGAGCCGCCGGCCAAGCCGGTGGCCGAGCTCGGCCGCGATTTTGCGACGTCCTTGTTGCCGGTCGATTGGCTGGAACAGGATTCCTACGACTGGTACGCCCGTCACCATGCAGCGCTGGCCGCTGCGCGTGCGCTGAAGCCGGAGGTGGTGATGATTGGCGATTCGATCACCCACTTCTGGGCCGGCCTGCCGCTGGCCACCCGCGTCAGCGGTGCGCAATCCTGGCAGTGGCTCTACGGCGCACGCCCGGTACTGAATCTGGGCTTCGGCTGGGATCGCACCCAGAATGTGCTGTGGCGCATCCGTCAGGGGGAGCTCGACGGTCTGGACCCGCAGTGGGTGGTGCTGCATATCGGCACCAACAATCTCACCGGCACCGCGCAATCGCGCGCCAGCACGCCAGCCGAGACCGCGCTGGGCGTGGAGGCAGTGGTGAGCGAGGTGCGTCGCCGCCTGCCCAATAGCAAGCTGATCCTGATGGCGATCATGCCGCGCGGCCGCCATGCCGACGATGCGCAGCGCGCACCGATTGCCGAGACAAACCGGCTGTTGATGGCGCGTTATGGCAAGGATCCATCGGTGCGCCTGGTCGATATCGGCAAGCAGTTGCTGCAGCCCGACGGCACATTGCCCGAGGCGCTGATGCCCGACGGCACCCATCCCAGCGAGGCCGGTTACGCCGTCTGGGCACAGGCGCTACGCCAGGCAGGGATCGCTGCCCGGCCATAAGCGCGTCCGCCGCGAAGGTGATAGGGCAGTGGCGTCACGTGGGGCGCTGCTGTCGTGCGTGGTGATATTCCGTTGCGCGATGACCGAAGGCTGGCGTCATCTGACGGGTGCTTCGTCTGCCCGATCCATCCACCGTTCCAGCAACGCGAGTACCCACGGCCGTTGAAGATTTCCAGACCCCAGATACCAGAAGACCCCCGATCGCTCGGAGGTCTTTTTAAACTGGTGCCCAGAAGAGGACTCGAACCTCCACGAAGTTGCCCCCGCTAGCACCTGAAGCTAGTGCGTCTACCAATTCCGCCACCTGGGCAGGTGAGCCGCGAATTTTGCAGCCTCCCGGTGGGCTTGTCAATGCCTGTCGAATCGCAATTGCAACCGGTTGGGCGAGCCTTGCTGCCCATGTGGCGGCCGCAAGGGGTACCATGTAAGCAATGACAAAGAAAAACACCCCAGATTCCGATCGGCCCAGTCGCCGCAAATCCACCAGCCCGGGCGAGTCCACCACCGCCGAAAAACAGAAGTTGCCGGGCTGGATGCCGGACTTCCTGGTCCGCGCCGCCGCTGGCGCGTCGACCAAGTCCGCAAATAAACGCGCTGCCGACAAGGCCGCCAACGCCTCGCCCGAACTGCCGGTAGCGCCCGCGCTGCCCACGGCGCCGGCACCACGCGCGCCGCATCCACGCAAGAGCGGTCCGCCTGCGCCGCCGCCGGAACGCCTTCAGCACGCGCCGACGGAAGTGGCCGCGCCGGCGACGGAAGTGTCTGCGCCGACGGCGGAGTTCAAGGATCCGCATGCCGATCGCGAAGCGCTGCGTTACGCCGAGCCGATCGCCAGCCGCGAAGCCATCCTGCAGCTGCTCGACGCCTGCGACGGCCCGCAGACCGCCGAGGAAATCGCCGAACAACTCAATCTCAGCGACCGCATCGATGCGCTGGGCAAGCGCCTGGCGGCGATGGTGCGCGAAGCACAGCTGGTGCAGAACCGTCGCGGCGGCTACGCGCCGGTGCAGCAGACCAGCCTGATCGCCGGTGTGGTGATCGCCAACCCGGAAGGCTTCGGCTTCCTCAAGCCGGACGAAGGCGGCGACGACCTGTTCCTGCCGCCGTACGAAATGCGCAAGGTCATGCACGGCGATCGTGCGCTGGCCAACGTCACCGGCATCGACCGTCGCGGTCGTCGCGAAGGCGCGATCGCCCGCGTGCTCGAACGCCGCATGTCGCGCATGCTCGGGCGCTTCTTCTACGAACATGGCGTGGCCTATGTCGACCCGGACGACAAGCGCGTGCAACGCAACGTGCAGATCGCACCGGACGGCATCGGCGACGCACGCGAGGGGCAGCTGGTGGTGTGCGAACTGATCGCGCCACCGGATGCGCGCCGCCCGGCGATCGGCAAGATCATCGCGGTGCTCGGCGACAAGCTGACCCCGTCGCTGGTGGTGGAAATGGCCATCCACGGCCACGAACTGCCGCACGAATTCCCGCAGGAAGTGCTGGACGAAGCCGCGGCAGTGCCGTTGGTGGTCGAGCCGCAGATGATCGGCGGGCGCGTGGATCTGCGGCAGATGCCGCTGGTCACCATCGATGGCGAAGACGCCAAGGATTTCGACGACGCGGTGTATTGCGAACCCAACGCAGACGGCTTCCGTCTGGTGGTGGCGATCGCCGACGTGTCCAACTATGTGCGTCCCGGCACGCCGCTGGACGACGAAGCGCAGAAGCGTGCCACCTCGGTGTATTTCCCGGGTTTCGTGGTGCCGATGTTGCCGGAGACCCTGTCCAACGGCATCTGCTCGCTGATGCCCAAGGTCGATCGCATGTGTTTCGTCTGCGACATGCAGGTAGGACGCGATGGCGAAGTGACCGGCTCGCGTTTTTACGAAGCGGTGATGAACTCGCACGCGCGCCTGACCTATAACCAGGTCTGGAAGGCGGTCGGCGAAGACGATGCCGATACCAAGGCGTTTATCGGCCCGTTGCTGCCGCAGGTGCAGCGCCTGCATCAGCTGTACAACGTGTTGTCGAAGGCGCGCACGCATCGCGGCGCGATCGAATTCGAAACCTCCGAAGTGCGCTTCGTGCTCGACAACACCGGCGAGGTCACCCAGGCCGGCATGCTGGTGCGCAACGATGCGCACAAGCTGATCGAAGAATGCATGATCGCTGCCAATGTCGAGGCCGCGCGTTATCTGCTGAGCATGCATGTGCCGGCGCCGTACCGCGTGCACGAGCGGCCGCCGGAGAGCAAGTTCGAAGACCTGCTGGAGTTCCTCAAGGAATTCCAGTTGAGCCTGCCGGCGTGGAGCAAGGTGCGTCCCGGCGATTACACCAAGTTGCTGAAGAAGGTGCGTGCGCGCCCCGATGCGGCGTTGCTGGAATCGGTGCTGCTGCGCAGCCAGAGCCTGGCGGTGTATTCGCCCGACAACAACGGCCACTTCGGCCTGGCGTTGGAGGCGTATGCGCACTTCACCTCGCCGATCCGGCGTTACCCGGACCTGCTGGTGCATCGCGCGATCAAGCATGCGTTGACCGGCGCCTCCCCGGAAAAATACATCTACACCCCGCGTCAGATGGCCGCGTTGTCGCTGCAGTGTTCCGAGCGTGGTCGGCGTGCCGACGAAGCCGAACGCGAGGTCGATGAGCGTTATCGCGCCGCGTGGATGGAAAAGCATGTCGGCGGCCAGTTCGATGGTGTGATAAGCGGCGTGACCGGCTTCGGCCTGTTCGTGGAGTTGACCCAGTCCAAGGTCAACGGCCTGGTGCACGTCACCCAGTTGCCGCAGGACTACTACCAGTTCGATCCGATCCGCAAGACGCTCAGCGGCGAGCGCCGTGGTCGCGCGTTCCGGCTGGGCGATCCGGTGCGCGTGCTGGTGCTCAAGGCCAGCATGGAAGAGCGCAAGATCGACTTCCGTCTGGCCGAGGATCGGGACGATACGTCCGAGGCTCCGCTGCCGCCGCGCGCGCAGCCGCCCAAGCGCAAGAAGAAATCTTACTGAGGCGCATCAATACTGCGTTGCGATCAGCCGCCTGCCGGTTGATCGCAATCAGTGATGGCCGCTGGGCCGGAAGCACATGCCTGCCGCGAAGCACACGCCTTGCGGTGGGCACGCTCTATCGCGGGTGCCCGTCACCGCAGGTCGGCCGTGACGTGGCAGGCCACAGGCCCTACCATTCCCCTTTATCTCTTCGTATGTCCGCGCAATGAGCAAGCAGAATCAGTGGATCGTCGGTGTCAACGCTGTCGCCTCGTCGATCGAGAACGACGCCGACAATGTGCGCGAGGTATTGATCGAGGCCGGTAGCAAGAATCCGCGTCTTACCGAGATCGAAGAGCAGGCGCGCCGCAAGGGCATCGACGTGCGCCGGGTCAACACCCAGGCGCTGGACGGCGTGGGCGGGCAGGTACGCCATCAGGGCGTGGTCGCGCGCTACGCAGCGGCACGGCTGTGGGCAGAAAACGAGCTTGAAGCATTGGTGGCCGCGGCCGAGGGGCGCGCGCTGCTGCTGATCCTCGATGGCGTGCAGGATCCGCACAACTTGGGTGCGTGTCTGCGCAGCGCGGCTGCGGCCGGCATCACGGCAGTGGTCATTCCCAAGGACAAGTCGGCCACGGTGAATGCCACTGTGCGCAAGACCTCGGCCGGTGCGGCCGACCGCATTCCGGTGGTGGCGGTCACCAACCTGGCGCGCTGCCTGCGCGATCTGCAGAAGCAGGGCGTGTGGCTGTACGGTTTGGCCGGCGAGGCCGAGGCGTCGTTGTACAGCGTGGACCTGCGCGGCAATGTCGGGCTGGTGCTCGGCGGCGAGGCCGATGGCCTGCGTCGGCTTACCCGCGAACATTGCGACGGCCTGGTCAAGATTCCGATGCCGGGCGATATCGAAAGCCTCAACGTGTCGGTCGCCGCAGGCGTGACCTTGTTTGAAGCGGTGCGGCAGCGCCTGGCCGTGTAATCGCGCCACGTCGGGACGCATCCGTCAGGATTGGCGTGTGGCGAGCGTTGATCGGCTGGTAGAGCGGTGCTCTGTGCCGGCAACAGTCGGTCAGGTGCGTGCAGCTTTGCGCAGATGCTGGTCGTCCGGTGTTGCCGCTCGCAGCTTCAACGCTTATGCATCAATGCTTTCGGGCGCACGCCAGCCGCCCCTCGGCGCGTGTGCGCTTTTTTGCCTACCATATGGATTGTGAATGGCGCGTCATGTCAGATGAACGATGGGGTGGACGCCCGGCAGTCGGGCGGAAATAGCGGCGCAGTCGGCGTGGTGCTGAGGGGAGAGTCGCGCTGGCTGCGCTGGATCGGTGCCTGTGGCTGGCTGCTGCTGGCATGGTGTTCGTTCGCTGCGATCGCCGCACCCGCAGGAACCGCGCGATTGCGCGACTACGCCATCGACAGCTGGAGCTCGCGTAACGGTCTGCCGCACAACTCGTTGCGCGACATCGCCCAGACCCGCGATGGCTATTTGTGGTTCGCCACCTGGGAAGGGCTGGTGCGCTACAACGGCCTGGAATTCAGCGTCATCGATCGCAGCACGCGCCCGGGCCTGCCCGATAACGGCGTCGGCGCCTTGTACGTGGATCGCGATGGCGCGCTGTGGCTGAGCGATGCGCGCGGCAATCTGGTGCGTCACAGTGCCGATGGACAGTGGCGGCACTGGCAGCGGCAAGGTCAGTGGCCGCAGGCGCTGATCCACGCGATGACCATGGATGCCGACGGTCGTATGTGGTTGCTGTTCGAAGGCCACGGGCTTGGCTGCCTGTGGCCGGATGGGCGCTTCGACTATTTCCCGCCGCGCGATGGCGTGCCGCTGCAGAGCAGTTTTCCGCGCATGGCGTTCGACGATCAGGGCAGGCTGCTGATCGGTACGCTCGATGGGCTCGTCTACCGCGAGCCGGATGGGCACATGCATCGTGCGCCGGCGGCATTCGGCCTGCCATCGGGGCTGGCATGGCCATATCGCGCGACGGACGGCACGCTGTGGGTGGTCGCAGGCGAGCAACTGTATCGGCTGCAGGGCGAGCGCGCCGAGCTGGTGCATCGGGTGCCGGGGCAGGGCCGCTTCACCGCGATGCTGCAGGATCGTCATGGCGACCTGTGGCTGGGGAGCGAAAATCAGGGGCTGCTGCGTATCGGCAGTCATGGCGTGGAGCATCTGCCGGCCGGTCGCAGCCTGCCCAGCGGACGCATCGTCAGTTTTCGCGAGGATGCCGAAGGCAGCATCTGGGTCGGCACCAATGGCGGGCTGTTCCGGCTGCGCGAAACCCTGTTCAGCAGTTACAGCCAACGCGATGGCCTGAGCGGCGACTACAGCCGCGCCATGCTGGAAGACCGCGATGGCAGTTTGTGGATCGCCGGTAGCGCCGGGCTGGATCGCATGTTGCCGGATGGGCGCATCGTACCGGTGGCGGTCGCCACGCCGTCCGGGCGTCGGCTCTCGGTGCTCAGCCTGGCGTTGGACCGGCAAGGCGATCTGTGGGTCGGTACCTTTGCAGACGGCGTGTTCGTGCTGCGCGATGGACGCGTGTTGCGGCACTATGGCGAGGCCGAGGGCATGCCCAGCGGGCATGTCCGCGCCATCGTGATCGACGACCACGCCGTGGTGTGGCTGGCCACCCAGCGCGGTGTGGTGAAGTTGGTGGACGGTACGCCTGTGCCACTGGCGATCGACGGCATGCCCGCCAGCGTGGTGACTGCGATCGCTGCGATTGGGAAGGCGCTGTGGATCGGGTCGGTCGATGGTGCGGCGGTGTTGCGCGACGGCAAGCTGCATCAGCTGGACCTGCAGCGCCTGGGTGGTGCGCGCAGCGTCTTCGGCTTCCAGGCCATCGGCGACGCTGTCTGGATCTCGACCGATCGCGGTCTGTATCGGGTGCGCAACGGGACGATCGCACGCGTGGGCCTGGAGCAGGGCATGCCGGTGGATACGGTGTTCCAGCTGGTCGTCGACCGCCTCGGCAATGCATGGATCAGCAGCAATCGCGGCATGCTGCGCACCGGACTCGACACGCTCAACGCCGTCGCCGATGGGCGCGGCAAGCTCGTCATCGAACGCTATGGCGAGATCGACGGCATGGGCAATGCGCAAGCCAATGGCAGCTCCGGCCCGAGCCTGATCGAACGCGCCGATGGCTCGGTGTGGGTGGTCACTGCAGGCGGCGTGAGCTCGGTTGCCCCGTCGCGTCTGCAATCCTTTCGCGAACGCCGCGCACCGCCTGCGCTGATCGAGAGCGTGCAGCAGGATGGCCGCCCGTTGGCGTGGCGGCAGCAGGCAAGATTGCCCGGTGGACATCGCCTGAATGTGTCCTACGTCGGCATGAGTTTTCTGCTGCCCGAGCGGATCGAATACCGCACGCGCCTGGAGGGACTGGACGGCGACTGGACCGAACGTGGCCGGCAGCGCAGCGTGGAATTCATCGGCTTGCCGCCGGGGCGTTACCGCCTGCATGTGGCCGCCCGCCACCCGGGCGGCGCGTGGAGCCGGCGTGAAGCGGTGTGGGCGTTCGAGATCCTGCCGTGGTGGTGGCAACGGCAGGACGTGCGTTTTGCAGCGGTGCTGGCTGCGATTCTTGCGCTGGCCCTGGTGTATCGATTCCTGTTGCGCCGCTACACCACCCACAACGCACGATTGGCCGAACTGGTACGCAAACGGACCGAAGACCTGCAACTGCAGGCGCAGCGGCTGCTGCAGGCCAATCAGGAAAAAACCGACCTGCTGACGCGGCTGCGTATCAAGTCCGATGTGTTCGAGCGCCAGGCGCACGAGGACGCACTGACCGGGCTACCCAATCGCCGCCACTTCGACGAAGCGCTGGCGCGCGATATCAGCCGTGCGCGGCGCAGTGGTGGGCCATTGGTCCTGGCGATCCTGGACATCGACCACTTCAAGCGCATCAACGATCACTATTCGCACGCCAGTGGCGATGCGGTCCTGCATGAAGTGGGCGTGCTGCTGACCGCCGCTGCCCGCGCCTCGGATCTGCCGGCGCGCATGGGCGGCGAAGAATTCGCCTTGCTGCTTGCCGATACCACCCTGGATGAAGCGCAGGCGCTCTGTCTGCGCATCCGCGCGCTATTCCATGCACGCCACGACTGGGGCGGTGTGGACGGCCTGCAGGTGACTTTCAGCGCCGGTGTGGCCGAATTGCGCGATGACGACACCGGCGCATCGTTGATGCAGCGCGCCGACCATGCGCTCTACCAGGCCAAGAGCGCAGGGCGCGACCGGATTTGCGTGGGCTAGGGCGGGATGGGGGAGTCGGGATTGGAGGTTGGGAATAGGGAATAGGGAATAGGGAATCGAGCTTGGTGCTAGGTGAGACGGCAAAGCCAGCTGCGCGCATCTCCCTTCTCCCGCTTGCGGGAGAAGGTGGCGCGTAGCGCCGGATGAGGGGAGTGCGGCTACAGGTTCAAGCCTGCCCCCATCCGCCCTTCGGGCACCTTCCCCCGCAGGCGGGGGAAGGGAGCTTTTCGCTGTGGTTAGGCTGTCGGCGCACGAGGCGCTCACGTCCTGCAGCCCGTCGCCGCTCTCTTCCCCCGCAGGCGGGGGAAGAGAGCTTTTCGCTGTGGTTAGGCTGTCGGCGCACGAGGCGCTCACGTCCTGCAGCCCGTCGCCGCTCTCTTCCCCCGCAGGCGGGGGAAGGAAGCTCTTCGCTGTGGTTAGGCTGTCGGCGCACGATGCGCTCACGTCCCTGCAACCCGTCGCCGCTCTCTTCCCGCGCAGGCGGGGGAAGGGAGCTTTTCGCTGTGGTTAGGCTGTCGGCGCGCGATGCGCTCGCGTCCCTGCAACCCGCCGCCGCTCCCTTCTCCCGCCTGCGGGAGAAGGTGCCCGAAGGGCGGATGAGGGCGCGGTTGTCGCGGTCATCCTGCTTTTAGCTCGAGCAACATCGCGCGTTTGCCAACAATCCCCAATTCCAGCCCACTCAGCCGACGCGGGGCCCCGGCCAGGCATTGGCGATCGCGCAGAACAACCGTGCGGTTTGTTCGGTGTCATACACCGCGCTGTGCGCATCGGCGGTGTTCCAGTCCAGGCCTGCCGCTTGCGCGGCGCGCGCCAGCACGGTCTGCCCGTAAGCAACACCGGCCAAGGTCACCGTGTCGAACACACTGAACGGATGGAACGGATTGCGTTTATGGCCCACGCGCGCAACCGCCGCATTGAGAAAGTTCAAATCGAAATGCGCGTTGTGGCCCACCAGAATTGCGCGTTGGCAACCATATTTCTTCACTGCCGCACGTACCGGCGCGAACACGTGGTCCAGCGCGTCCTTTTCCTGCTTGGCGAAGCGAAACGGGTGGTCGAGCACGATGCCGGTGATTTCCAGCGATTTGGGATCGATCTCCAGGCCCGGCGCCGGCACCAGATGCGCACTGGCGGTTTCCCCAGGGAAAAAACGTCCTTCGGCGTCCATTTCGATCGGTACGCAGGCAATTTCCAGTAGCGCGTGCTTGTTCCAGTCGAACCCGCCGGTCTCCACATCCACCACCACGGGCAGATAGCCGCGGAAACGCCGCGACATGGGCATCAGGGAGGGGGCAGGCTGCAGGTCGACCGGTTCGTTCATGCGCATAGCCTAGCAGGTCGCATCACCGGCTCGATCCTGGCGTTACGCATTGTTGATCCAGGCCCTGCGCAAAAGAAGGCCCGACCCGCGTCGCCGCAGATCGGGCCCCCCTCCGCCTGTTGTTGGCAGTCTGGCCGTCAGATCAGCGGCCGGTCACCACGCTGGCAATCAGGCCGGTGGCCACTGCAATCAACACGTATTGATTGTCCACACGGCGCCACTCATGCCCGCGCGGTGGTTGCTTCAGATGATGCCTGCGGTAATCGGCGACATGGTTGCCGCGATGGCCCGGCGCCAGGCGCTCACCGCGTTTGAACGGAGGTCCAGGACGGTCGTTGTGGTGGTCGTCGTGACGGATATCGCGCCGATCTGCGCGCCTGTCATCGTGGCGGTCGTCGCGACGGTCAGGGCCATGTGCGTCATGCCGCTGTTCGATGCGAGCATGATCGTCGTGCTGCTGCTGGGGCGCAGCGAACGCTGCACCAGAGGTCAGCAGCGACAAAATCACGAGAGATCCAATGATCTGCGTCATCTGCCTACCCTGCGTCACAGGAACGGCCTGTGCCACCGCAGCCTAGGTGCGATCAGATGAATACGTAATGATATTAGGCCTTTCAGCCTGCCCATCAGGGTGCCGGCAGGCGCTGCCGGCACGCGGATTCGTCAGATCACTCCGGTGGTGCTGGTGTCGTCGCGCTTCACGCGCGGTGGCAGCGGCTGTTCGCCATGCACCAGGAACCACACGTTCTCGGCGATGTTGGTGGCATGGTCGCCGATGCGCTCTAGATTCTTGGCCATGAACAACAGATGCGTGCACGGGGTGATGTTGCGCGGGTCTTCCATCATGTAGGTCAACAGCTCGCGGAACAGGGCGGTGTATTGCGCGTCCAGGCGGGCGTCTTCGTCGCGCACGCGGATGGCGGCATTGGCATCCTTGTCGCGATACGCCAGCACGGCGTCGCGCACGGCGCTGGCGGCCATCTGGCCGAGCGCGCGCAGGCCCACCGTCTGCGGCAGCGGCGGTGCGGAATTGAGTGCGATCGAGCGCTTGGCGACGTTTGCCGCGTAATCGCCGATGCGTTCGATGTCGGCCGGGATACGCAGGCCGGCCAGGATCTCGCGCAGGTCGCGCGCCATCGGCCCACGCAACGCCAGGCGCATCACGTCGTGACTGATCGCATGCTCAAGCGCATCGATCGCCTCGTCGTTGACCACGATGCGGTGTGCCGCGCTGTCGTCGCGGCGCTCCACCACATCCAGTGCGGCTTCCAGCTGCGCCACTGCCGTGTCGCCCATGCGCACGATCTCGGCGACAAGACGGTTCTGCTCCTCGTCGTAACTTTTGACGATGTGGTCGTTGAGGTGCTGGTTCATCGTGGTCTCGATTCGTGGCAATGGTGGAAGCCCGCCGCTGTGTTGGCAGCATCGCACGCGATGTAAAGAGCGTGCAGGGCAGGGTGTGACGGTGCTACTTCTTCAGTCGGGCGCTGCTGCGTAGTGGGACGACATCAACCGAAGCGGCCGGTGATGTAGTCCTCGGTCTGCTGCTTGGACGGTTGCGAGAAAATCGTTTCGGTGCGGTCGTGTTCGATCAGGTCGCCCAGGTACATGAAGGCGGTGTAGTCGGACACGCGCGCGGCCTGCTGCATGTTGTGGGTCACGATGACGATCGTGTAGTCGCACTTGAGCTCTTCCACCAACTGCTCGATGCGGCTGGTGGAAATCGGGTCCAGTGCCGAGGTCGGTTCGTCCAGCAGCAACACGTCCGGCCGCAGCGCCACCGCACGTGCGATGCACAGACGTTGCTGCTGGCCGCCGGACAGGCCCAGCGCGCTTTGCCCGAGCTTGTCCTTGACCTCGTCCCATAACGCACCCTGACGCAGGGCGTGCTCGACACGATTCTGCATGTCGGCCTTGGAGAGTTTTTCGTGGTGACGGATACCGTAGGCGACGTTTTCGAAGATCGTCATCGGAAACGGCACCGGCTTCTGGAACACCATGCCGACCTTGCTGCGCAGGCGGTTCATCGGGTACTTCGGCGACAGGATATTCTCGTTATCCAGCAACACTTCGCCACGCGCTTCCATCTTCGGGTACAGCGCGTAGATGCGATTGAAGATGCGCAGCAAGGTCGACTTGCCGCAACCGGACGGCCCGATCAGCGCGGTGACGCGCTTTTCCGGAATCTCGATATTGATGCTCTTAAGCGCGTGGTACTTGTCGTAATAGAAATCCAGATTGCGTGCGGCCACCTTCACCGGCGCCTGCGCGCTTGGCGCCCCCTTGGCGGCCGGAACAGCGATGCGATGCATCGGCTTGGCGTTTTGGAGATCGTTCATGTCGGGTGTCCGGAGGGAAAGGTCAGTCATTGGAGATCTTGTTGCGCAATAGCAGGGCACGGGCGCCCAGGCTCACCAGCAGCACG
Source organism: Xanthomonas sp. 3075 (assembly GCF_014197275.1). Taxonomy (GTDB): domain Bacteria; phylum Pseudomonadota; class Gammaproteobacteria; order Xanthomonadales; family Xanthomonadaceae; genus Xanthomonas; species Xanthomonas campestris_B. The sequence goes on from NZ_JACIFI010000001.1 coordinate 323,803, forward strand.
AACACGGTCAGCACCAGCGCGCCCGACCAGGCCAGGGTCTGCCAGGTCTCGTAGGGGCTACCGGCGAACTGATTCATGATCACCGGCACGCTGGCCATCGGCTGGAACACGTTGCTGTTCCAGTACTGATTGCCGAACGCGGTGAACAGCAGCGGTGCGGTCTCGCCGCTGATGCGTGCCAGGGCCAGCAGGATGCCGGTGAGGATGCCGGCCGAAGCGGCGCGATACAGCACCTGCACGGTGACCTTCCACTGCGGAATACCCAGCGACAACGCCGCCTCGCGCATCTGCGCCGGCACCAGACGCAGCATCTCGTCGGTCGTGCGCACCACCACCGGCAGCACGATGAAGGCCAGCGACAGCGCGCCTGCAAACGCGGAGAAGCGCCCGCCGGTCTGCATCACGTACAGCGTGTAGACGAACAGGCCCAGCACGATGGACGGTGCCGACAGCAGGATGTCGTTGACGAAGCGCACCACCACGCCGGCCTTGCGCGCATTGCCGTACTCGGCCAGCCAGGTGCCGGCGGCAATGCCTAATGGCGTGCCGATCGCGAGCGCCAGGCCGCACATCACCGCACTACCGAAGAAGGCGTTGAGCAGGCCGCCTTCCTGCATCGGCGGGGGTGTCATCTTGGTGAACAGATTGACGTCGATGCCCGGCACGCCCTTGGACAGCAGGGTCCACAGGATCCAGGCCAGGAAGAACAGGCCGAACAGCGCGGTGGCGCACGACAGCAACAACGCCACCACATTGGTCACGCGGCGGCGGTTGTAGAGGGATTGCGAGGCCGAGGACATCAGTTGCCCTCCCGGCGCGACAGTTGCATCAGCATGAAGCGCGCAATCGCCAGCACGATGAAGGTCACGATGAACAGCACAAAGCCCAGCAACAGCAGCGCCGACCGGTAGGTCTCGGTGGCTTCGCCGAAGTCATTGGCGATCAACGCGGCGATGGTGGTGCCAGGCTCCAGCAGCGACGGCGACAGCCGCACCGTGTTGCCGACCACGAACGCCACCGCCATGGTTTCGCCCAGCGCACGGCCCAGGCCCAGAAACACGCCGCCGATCACCGCCGAGCGCGTATACGGCAGCACGATGTCCCAGCTGACTTCCCACTTGGTCGAGCCCAGTGCGTACGCCGATTCCTTCAGGCGCGTGGGCACGGTCAAAAACACTTCGCGCATCACCGATGAAATGAACGGGATCACCATGATCGCTAGCACGAAACCAGCAGTCAGCAGGCCGATGCCCAGCGGCGGCCCCTGGAACAACGGGCCGATCACCGGCAGCGTGCCCAGATGATCGTTGAGCCATGGCGTCACGTGCTCGGTCATCACCGGCACCAGCACGAACAGGCCCCACATGCCGTAGATGATCGACGGGATGCCGGCCAGCAATTCGATGGCCGTGCCCACCGGGCCACGCAACCAGCGCGGCGCCACTTCGGTGAGGAAGAACGCGATACCGAAACTCACCGGCACCGCAATCACCATCGCAATCAAGGCGGTGACCAGCGTGCCGTAGATCGGCGCCAGCGCGCCGTATTTGTTTTCGACCGGATTCCAGTCGGCGGAATAGAAAAAGCTCAGGCCCTGCATCTGCAAGGCATGGCGTCCGCCCCACAGCATCGACAGCGCAGCGCTGCCGAGTGCCAACAGGACGAAAACGACCGTGGCGGCCAGCGCGAGTTTGAACAGGCGGTCGGCACGCGCATCGCGCAGGTCGCGGCCGCGTGGTGCGGTCATCGCTTTGGGAATGGCGGAGGCATTCATTCGATTGGACTCGTCACCCGCGCAAGGGCGGGAGCGTGAGACATCAGGAACGGCGAGGCGCCCGCAGGCACCTCACCGCCGAGCAGCCCGCCGTGTGGCGGGATGCAGGCATTACTTGAACTCGCTGGCCCAATAGGACTCGATCTGCTTCACCAGCTCCGGCGGCAGCGGCACGTAATGCAATTCGCTGGCCTGCGCCTGGCCGTTTTCCAGCGCCCACTTGAAGAAGTCCAGCGTCGCCTTGCTACGCGCCGCATCCTTGGGCTGCTTGTGCATCAGCATGAAGTTGGTGGCGGTGATCGGCCAGGCCTTCTCGCCCGGTGCATTGGTGATCACCAGGTTGAAATCCTTGGCATTGGCCCAGTCGGCGCTGGCCGCAGCGGCGGCGAAGCTGTCCGCGTTCGGTTCCACCCACTGGCCGGCTGCATTCTGCAGCGAGGTGTAGGGCATCTTGTTCTGCAGTGCGTAGGCCAGCTCGACATAGCCGATCGAGCCCTTGATCTGCTGCACGTACGAGGCCACGCCTTCGTTGCCCTTGCCGCCGACGCCACCGGGCCACTGCACGGAGGTGCCTTCGCCGACCTTGCTCTTCCACTCCGGGCTGACCTTGGACAGGTAGTTGGAGAAGTTGAAGGTGGTGCCCGAACCATCCGAACGATGCACCAGGTTGATCTTGGTGGCCGGCAGGGTCACGCCCGGATTGGCCGCGACAATCGCCGCGTCGTTCCACATCGTGACCTTGCCCAGGAAGATGTCGCCCAGCAGTGCGCCGGTCAGACGCAGCTTGCCCGGTGCGATGCCTTCCACATTGACCACCGGCACCACGCCGCCGATCGCGGACGGGAACTGGCCCAGGCCGGCCTGCTGCAGTTCGGCGCTGTCCAGCGGCTTGTCGGTCGAACCGAAATCCACCGTGCCGGCCTTGATCTGCGCAATGCCGCCGCCGGAACCGATCGACTGGTAGTTCACCTTGTTGCCGGTGGCGGCATTGTAGTCGGCCGACCACTTGGACACCAACGGGTAGATGAAGGAGGCGCCGGCACCGGAGATCTCGGCGCTCTTGCTGTCGCCGGCAGACGCACCGGCGGTGGGGGCGCCCTTGGCGGCATCGCCGGATTGCGCGTCCTTGCCTGGCGAGCAAGCGGCCAGGGCGAGGGCGATGGTGAGAGACAGGGCGGTCAGGCTGGCCGACTGCAGTTTCATGGAAGCTCCGAGGCTGGATTGGCCGGTGGGTCCGGCAGACCACGCTATGAAATGATGTTTTTGTTACACGTGCATGACAGTGCCTTCTGGCAAGCCATCACAAAAAAAACGCGGACCCCAGAGGATCCGCGTCCCGGTGCCGACGCCGGGAGAGAAGCGGCGTCGTTCCTGTACGTTTTAAGAGCAACCAACGACCACCTAGCCAGCGGTGCCGGACGAGCGCCGGACCCGAGTGTACGGGTGCGATATGACGATTCCAGGCGCCGGCCGCGCCCGCCTCGGTGGCGAGCACAGCCGTGACGCGGCCGCCTTAGTGGGGCAGATTCTTGGCCCAGTAGGTCTCGATCTGGGTCACCAGGCTGTCCGGTAGCGGCACGTAGTCCAGCTGCTTGGCTTGCGCATCGCCCTTGCTGTAGACCCAGCGGAAGAATTCCAGCGTGTTCTTGAGGCCCGCGGCATTCTTCGGCTTCTTCTGCACCAAAATGAAGTTGGTGGCGGTGATCGGCCAGGCGTTGTCGCCGGCGGCGTTGGTCATCACCAGGTAGAAGTCCTTGCTGTTGGCCCAGTCGGCGCTGTTGGCCGCGGCGGCGAAGGTTTCATCGGACGGCTGCACGAACTTGCCGGAGGCGTTCTTCATCGCGGTGTAGGCCATCTTGTTCTGCAGCGCGTACGACAGCTCGACATAGCCGATGCCGCCCTTGATCTGCTTCACATACGCGGCCACACCCTCGTTGCCCTTGCCGCCGATCCCGGTCGGCCACTGCACTGCCGTGCCTTCGCCGACCTTGCTCTTCCAGTCCGGGTTGACCTTGGACAGGTAGTTGGTGAAGTTGAAGCTGGTGCCCGAGCCATCCGAGCGGTGCACCACGGTGATCTTGCCGTCCGGCAGCTTCACGCCCGGGTTGAGCGCGGCAATCGCCGGATCATTCCAGGTGCTGACCTTGCCCAGGAAGATATCGCCCAGTGTCTTGCCATCCAGCTTGAGCGCGCCGGGTGCAATTCCTGGCACGTTGACGACCGGCACCACGCCGCCGATCACCGACGGGAATTGCGCCAGGCCGGCTGCGGCCAGTTCTTCCGGCTTGAGCGGGGCGTCGGACGAACCGAAGTCCACGCTGGCCGCCTTGATCTGGGCAATGCCGCCGCCCGAACCGATCGATTGATAGTTGACCTGCTTCTTGGTGGCCGCGTTGTAATCGGCCGACCACTTGGACATCACCGGATAGATGAAGGATGCACCGGCACCGGTGACATCGGCAGCCTGGGCGCACAGCGCCAGCGACGCGGCGAGCACGCCGACGGCCAGACGGGTCTTGAATGCATGGATCACGGAACTACTCCTGTAGCGAAGAAGGAAAGACGTCCCGCACGGAAGCCATTGCAGGGCAAGGGTATGACCGCGCGGTGTCGCGAACATGACAGGGCAGTGACGGCAGGACGCCAGGCGCGCGTGGCCGGATCGGGCGCGCCGGCTGGGCGGTGACGGCGCCGCACGCGCTCGACCGAGCATCATGCGGCGACCGACCCGGCGATCACTTACCAATAGAACTGCGCGCGTGCCTCGATGATCGACGGGTTGTCGTCCACCAGGCCACGCGTGGCGCTGTTGTAACGGGTGCTGTCTACCTTCGCGTAGTCGAGTGCGAACTTGAAGTTGGAGCGCCAGTACCAGTTGGCACCGACGGTCCACACGTTCATCTTGCCGCCCAGCACGCCGTCCACGAACGGGGTGTTGCTGTTGGCGATCAGGTGGCCATCGTTCAGGTCCAGGGTGTCGTAGCGCACGGCCAGCTGCCACAGGCCCGATGCCGGTTCGTTCGGCAGCGGGGTGGTCGGCACGCCGGCCTTGTAGCCCCAGGTCTCGCCGGTGATGTTCCAGACGCCGCTGACGTACCAGCCGTCACTCTTGTAGTCCTGCGCGTTGTTGCCGATGCGCTTGGCGTTTTCCTGGAAATATTCGCTCTGCAGCTTGAACGGCCCGGTGACCCACATCGCCTCGGCACCGGCCACACCCACGCGATCCACATTGGTGATGGCGCCGCTGTCGATCAGGCGGATGGTGGTGAGGTCGGCGTCCGGACGTGCGCGCAGGCGCAGGGTGTCGTCGTCGGTGTCGTAACCCAGGTAGCTCAGGCCGAAGTGCAGCACATTGCCGCTCTCGTTGATCGGCGCCCAGGTGCCGCGCGCACCGTAGCCGCTGCCATGGGCCTGGTTACGGGTCAGTTCGCGGCCGAAGGCACTGGCAGTCACGCTCCAGTTGTTGTCGCCCATGCCGTACGCCACGCCCAACCGGCGCGAGATGCCATAGGTATTGGTCACCGACGCCTTGGAGACGAAGTCGTTGTTCTTGGTGCTGGACAGCTCTTCCAGGCTGTTGGGCTGCTTGAACTGACCGATCTGCAGGTAGTTGTTGGCGTTGCCGCCGAACTTGTACTTGATGTTGTTGTCCAGAAAACGGCCGGTGCTGCGGATGGTGGTGCCGCGGATGGTCACTTCCTTCAGCACACTCGGGTCGTACCCGGCCACCCATTCGACATTGCCCGGGCCCTTGCCCTTGAGCACCAACTCGGCGCGACGGATGCTGAATTCGGAATTGTCGCCATTGGCGCCGATCGGACCATTGAGGTCCTGCACATCGTTGTGGAACCAGTTGCCGTCGGCCTGGACCAGGCCTTCGAGCGAGATCTCCGAGCCACCGATCATGTCGATGGCGATTTCAGCATGTGCAGCAGGCGCGGCCAGCGCCAGCAATAGGGCGGAGCCAAGCAGGGTCGGAGAGAGTTTCATGGGTGCGCTGCAACCTGAGAGAAAGTGAGCGCAGGCTATGGCGTGAAAGTTGCGTTAATGTGACAACTTGAGATCGCGTCGTTATTTTATTTTTGCCAATCAAGACAATGATTTACGTGTGTTTAGATCTTGTCAGAATGTGTCAGAAGTCTGAACAAGACGGAGGGTTATGACAACTATGACACTGCCTGAAAGGCCGGTGCCGCCGAGCTCTACCATGCTGTGACCTGAACCGGAGTTTCCGCGCGGCGACTTATCCCCGCATTGGTGCGTCGCACCACTTGCACTGGGGCGGTCTAAATTGTTAGTTTCGAGGCCATGTTTCCTCGATTCCTCCACTTGCTGTTGGTCTGCCTGCTCGCGCTCACGGCGTGGTCGGCAGCCAATGCGCACACCCGCATCCACGATGCGCTGGTGAGCGATGGCGTGGCGGTGATGGTGGATGCTGGCGAAGAACGCGACGCAGCCGAAGATCTGCAGGACGACGCGGACGCACAGTCCCAGGTCGATACGCACTCTGCAGACGACATCCCCTTGCTCTCCCAAGCATGGCCGGTGGTCGCGCGGTATTTTCCCTCTTGGTACGCGCATTACGCGCCAGCATCTCAAAAACGCGACCTGATCCCGCAACTGCGTCCTCCTAACGCACTGCGCGCCTGATCCTTCGTTCGTCGCGTCAACCGGTGCCACGCACCGGACTCCTTTTTGATTTGTTCGTCTTTGCAGTTCGCGGCTTGCGCCGCGGATGGCCTTTTCGTTGCCTAGAGGTATCTCCCATGGAAAGTTTGCTTGATGGTTTTCGTCATTTCCGCAAGGAAGTGTATCCGCGTCAGAGCGCGCGCTTTCATGAACTCGCTGCCGGCCAGAAGCCGCATACGTTGTTCATCACCTGCGCCGATTCACGCGTCATGCCGGAGCTGATCTTCTCCGCGCAGCCCGGCGAGTTGTTCGTCTATCGCAACATCGGCAATGTCGTGCCGCCTTATTCGCAGCACGTCAGTGGCGTGGTTGCCGCCATCGAGTACGCCATCGCCGTGCTGGGTGTGCGTCATATCGTGGTCTGTGGCCACACCGATTGCGGCGCCATGAAGGCGGTGCTCAAGCCGGAATCGCTGGAAACCGTGCCCACCGTCGCGGCCTGGCTCAAGCACACCGATGCTGCGCGTCACGTCACCGAACACCACGGTCACGATCCGCAGAGTCAGGAAGCACTGAACTGCATGACCGAGGAGAACGTGGTCTCGCAGCTGGATCATCTGCGTACGCAGCCAGTGGTTGCAGCACGTCTGGCTGCCGGCACCCTGCGCATCCATGGCTGGATCTATGACATCGCCCATGGCGAGATCAGCGCCTTCGATGCCGAGAAGGGTGGCTTCCGCTCTTTGCTGGGCGAGAACACACCCGAAGCCACCCCGCGCCCGCGACTGCAGCAAGCAGTCCGAGCCGAACTTGCCTGACCGGAGCCGACCATGAACACATCGGGTATCGGCGGATATTTCCGTCAGGGACTGTTTGGACGTGATTTGCTTTCGTCTGTGGTGGTCTTTCTTGTCGCGCTGCCGCTGTGCATGGGCATTGCGATCGCTTCCGGCATGCCGCCTGCCACAGGCTTGATCACCGGCATCATCGGTGGACTGGTCGTCGGGTTCCTGGCGGGCTCTCCCTTGCAGGTGAGCGGACCGGCCGCCGGCCTGGCTGTGTTGGTGTTTGAACTGGTCCGCGAGCACGGCATCGCGGCGCTCGGCCCGGTGATCCTGCTGGCCGGTGCGATCCAGCTGGTTGCCGGTCTGTGCCGCGCAGGCGTGTGGTTCCGGATGACCTCGCCGGCCGTGGTGGCCGGTATGTTGTCGGGTATCGGCATCCTGATCGTGGCATCGCAGGCGCACGTGCTGATGGACGCCGCTCCCAAGGCGCGCGGTCTGGAAAACTTCGCTGCATTGCCCGCCGTTGTATGGCAGGCGATCACCGAAGGGACCGGACGCACCGCGTTGTTCGTGGGTCTGGCCACCATCGGCATCATCCTGGCGTGGGACAAGCTGCGCCCGCAGCGCCTGCGGTTTTTGCCGGGTGCGTTGATCGCAGTGGTCGTGGTGACCGCGACGGTGCAGTTGCAGGGCCTGAACGTCAACAAGGTCGATGTCCCGACCAACCTGTTCTCGGCGATCACCATTCCCAGCTTTTCGGACATCTTCGGGGTGTTCAATGCCACCTTGCTGGTCTCCGCGGTGACCTTTGCCTTCATCGCCAGCGCGGAAACCTTGCTGTCGGCGGCGGCAGTGGATCGCATGCATCAGGGCGCGCGCACCCAGTACGACCGTGAGCTGGCGGCGCAGGGCGTGGGCAACATGCTGTGCGGTTTCCTGGGCGCACTGCCGATGACCGGTGTGATCGTGCGTAGCGCGGCCAATGTGCAGGCAGGTGCGGCCACGCGTGCATCGACCATCCTGCATGGCAGTTGGTTGCTGGTATTCGCGATGCTGCTGCCGTGGCTGTTGCGGATGACGCCGGTGGCGTGTCTGGCCGGCATCCTGGTCTACACGGGCGTGAAGATGATCAAGATCGGGCAGGTCAAGGAGCTGGCGACCTATGGTCGTGGCACTGCGGCGATCTACCTGGCGACCACCTTTGCGATCGTGGCGACCGACCTGCTGACCGGTGTGTTGATCGGCTTCGGTCTGTCGCTGTTCCGTCTGGCCCTGCACTCCTCGCGCCTGAAAGTGGACGTGCGCGAGCACGAGCACAAGAAGGACGAAATGCATCTGACCCTGCAGGGCTCGGCCACGTTCCTGAAAGTGCCGGCGATGGCGCGGACGCTGGAAAGTGTGCCGCCCAATACCGCACTGCATCTGGACGTGGCCAAGCTGCATCACGTCGACCACGCCTGCATCGAGTTGTTGCGCGACTGGAGCCGGAATGCGGCATCGCGCGGCTGCGAACTGGTAGTGGACTGGAACGAGCTGGATCGACGCGTGGAAGGCCAGCCGAAGGTGGAAAGCGTGCTGGTCGAACAGCGCGTGGAACAAGCCAAGGCGGCGTAAACCTGCTGCAAACGCCCGGCGTCCGCGCCGGGTGACCTCTGTCGTGACCGGGTGATGCATGGCGCCGCAAGACGCATCATCCGGTCACGATTTTTTTGGCCGGGAATCGGGAGTCGGGATTGGGGAATCGGAAACGCCGGGATTGGCCGTGCTGATACGAGACGCCTGGTGCCTGGCTAGTTGTTGCGACGGTTTTGCTAAGAGCAGCTAACAAAACCTGGCGAGCGAGCGCCTGTCAGTGAGTGCAGTGGTTTTGTCGGTCGTATCTTGGTGGATGCAGTCAGAAGTCCAGATCAAACACGGAGTGGGTCGAATGCGCGGTGCCCTCACCGCTGGCGGGACACGCCGTGAATCCGTCCGTGGAGGCTCGGTGGCGGCATCCATGCCGCCACACGGTCCCGCAAGCGGCGAGGACACCGCACCAGAGACTCCGCTGGTTGCTTTGTTTAAACCCATGCATGCCGACCATCTCGACTGGTCCTTGCCCGTCCAGCGTCGCGGGACCTTACGCGGCATGGATGCCGCGTAAGAGCTTACAAGGACGTCCTTGCAGCGTGTCCCGCGATGCTGGACGGGCAAGGGCCCTGCAGCCAGGCCGCAGATCAGCCGGCCTGCAGTAGGCTGACGCGAGGTCGTTTTGTTAGCCGCTCTAAGGCGTGTCAGCCATGTTGATTCAGATTGCGTCAGCTTTTGGGAATTGTCGGCCGTTCGGCTGGCGCAGGCGTCTTGTCGCGGTAGCGGCATAGATCGTGGATCACGCAGCCTGGGCAATCGGGTTTGCGTGCCTTGCAGACGTAGCGGCCATGCAGAATCAGCCAGTGATGTGCGTCATGCAGAAAGTCCGCAGGAATGACCTTGACCAGCGTGTCCTCGACCGCGCGCACGTCCTTGCCCGGCGCAAGACCGGTGCGGTTGGCGACGCGGAAGATATGCGTGTCCACCGCCATGGTGGGCTCGCCGTACGCGGTGTTGAGCACCACGTTCGCGGTCTTGCGACCGACGCCCGGTAGCGCCTCCAGTGCCGCGCGATCGCGCGGCACCTCGCCACCGTGTTGCTCCAGCAGGATCTTGCAGGTGGCGATGACGTTCTTTGCCTTGGCGTTGAACAGGCCGATGGTGGCGATGTAGCGCTTCAGGCCTTCTTCGCCAAGCTCCAGAATAGCGCCTGGCGTGTTGGCCACCGGATACAGCTTGCGGGTGGCCTTGTTGACGCCGACGTCGGTAGCCTGCGCCGATAGCAGCACGGCGATCAACAGCTCGAACGGCGTGGTGTATTCCAGCTCGGTGGTCGGGTGCGGATTGAGTTCGCGCAGGCGCTCGAACATTTCCTGGACGTCGGTTTTGCGCATATTGCTGCCGCGCCGTCTCGGCGCAGCGGGACGTGCCTCGTTCATGGCTGCGCTCCACCGGCAGCCTTGGCCTTGGCGCGGGCCAGGATCGCGGCGGCCAGCGGCGGCAACGCGGGTGTTGCCGGTTGGCTTGGGACGGGTGCAGGTGCTCGGCGTGCATCGCGTTCGGCGGCGCGACGTTGCAGACGTGCGGCGCGTGCGCGGTAGCGTTCACGTGCGGCCCAGGCATCGCGCAGGCGGTGCTGTGCGGCCATCACGATCGCGCGCACATGCGGGCACGCCGGGTCCAGCAGGTCGTCGCGTGGATCGGGCTGGTACTCCATCAAACCGAGTGTCAGCGCGCGATCGAGATCGTCGGCTTGCACGCAGTCGACTAATTGCAGCGGTAGCGGACGCGTTGCCGGTGTGGGGTCGAACGTCATGGTCGATGAATCAGCGATTGCGGAAATGCGCGGGGCGCTTGTCGAGAAACGCGCGGGTGCCTTCGCGCATGTCGTCGCTGGCGAACAGCAACGCGAATTGCGCGGTTTCCAGCTGCAGGCCTTCTTCGATGGCGCATTCGCCACCGAACACCACCGCATCCAGAATGCCGCGCAGGGCCAACGGTGCGGCATTGGCCAGGCGCTGTGCCAACGCCAGCGTTTCTTCCTGCAACGCCTCCGGCTCCACCACGCGGTTGACCAGACCCAACTGCAATGCGCGCGCCGCATCGATCGGCAGGCCGAGCAGGCACAGCTCCAGCGCCGCCGCCCGCCCGGTCAGGCGCAACAGCCGTTGCGTGCCGCCGAAGCCGGGAATCAGGCCGAGATTGATTTCCGGCTGTCCCAGGCGTGCGGTGGATGCGGCGATGCGCAGATGGCAGGCCATGGCCAGTTCCAGCCCGCCGCCGAGCGCAAATCCATTCACCATCGCGATCACCGGCTTGGGCATCCGCTCGATGCGGCGCATCAGGTGCTGGCCGAGCAGCGAGAACTCGCGTCCCCGCATCGCCGACAGATCGCACATTTCAGCGATATCGGCGCCTGCGACAAACGCCTTGGGGCCGGCGCCGGTGAGAATCACCGCGCGTACGTTGTCCGCGCCTGCGGCATCCAGGAACGCCTGGTCCAGTGCCCGCAGCGTTTCCTGGTTCAAGGCGTTCAGTTTGTCCGGTCGATTGACCGTGATCGTCCGTACACTGGCGTGGTCGGCGATCAGAATGACGTGACTGGACATGGAAATCCTTGCGAACGTAAAAAATTAGTAAATGCGGAACTTCCGAAAGCCTTGCTGGTCATAGCTTTCGTGATAAGTAGCGGTTCGGTATCGCGGCCGCTATCCTAGCGCGTCATCTCAGGCGGCAGACCCGTCCTGTGCCACCACCCTGGAGAATTGTTTGATGAAGTTGCGTTCTATCGCGGTCGCTGTGGCGGCCCTGGCCCTGACGGGCAATGCACTGGCCCAGGACACGACGTCCGAGAAGGGCAAGTTGAGCTACTACTTCGGTTATGACTACGGCAACAACCTTGCCGAGCTCACCGGTCGCGGCGAGCAGCTCGACATCAACTCGGTGGTAAAGGGGTTGCAGGACGCCTATGCCAAGAAGCAGCCGGCAATCACCGCCGACCAGCTGAAGCCGGCCGTCGAAGCGTTCCAGAAGCGTGAGCAGGGCCGTGCCCAGCAAGCCAAGGCCGAGTACGAAAAGGCCGCTGCCGCCAACAAGACCAAGAGCGACCAGTTCCTGGCCAAGAACAAGGGCACCGCTGGAGTGCAGACGCTGCCGAGCGGCGTGCAGTACCGCGTGATCGAGGCAGGCAAGGGCGCCAAGCCGACCCAGGCCAGCACCGTGCAGCTGGAAGTGGCCGGTCCGTTCCCCTTCGGCGACCGCGAGAAGGCACGTCCGGCCCAGCAGATCCCGGCCATCAAGGTCAGCGAAGTCGAAATGCAGGCCATGCGCGACACGCTGCTGCAGATGCCGGCCGGTTCGAAGTGGGAAGTGACCCTGCCGCCGGAAAAGGCATACGGTGCCGATCCGCGGACGCCGTTCCCGCCGAACGTGGCTGTGCAGTTCGAGATCAAGCTGGTCAGCGTCAAGTAATTGCGTTTGATGGTGCGTTGACAACGCCGGCCACCAGGCCGGCGTTGTCGTTTATCGCATCGGTGGCCGATGACATGGACCGGTGCGCGACGCAGCGGTGGCAGGAGCGAGCGATGACAGGCACCGATTCCGATCCCAGCAGTCTGCCCAGCCCGTGTATCGGTGTATGTTCGTTGGACGCGCAGTCGCACTGCGTCGGCTGCTTGCGCAGTCTTGATGAAATTGCACGTTGGATGAGCATGAGCGACGCCGAACGCCAGCGGTATCTGCACACGGTGCTGCCTGCACGCGCCCTGGCTGCGCGCTTGCCCGAGTCTGCGCAACTGCGGCGGGCGTTGTATCCGCTGGAGACCGCGCCTGCCGGGCCGGGCTGGAATCATGCCGAATTGATCGATCTGACCGAGGCGGGTGCGTCCGCCGAGGCCGCTGTGCTGTGCGGTCTGGTGCCGCGCGCGCAGGGCACCATGGTGCTGTTGACGCGGCGTACCGACAGCCTGCGCCACCACGCCGGACAGGTCAGCTTTCCGGGTGGGCGGATCGAGCCGTCGGATGCCGATGTGGCCGCCGCCGCCTTGCGTGAGAGTTGCGAAGAGATCGCGCTTGGCGCCGATCAGGTGCATGCGCTGGGCTATCTGGATCCGTTTTTGACCGTGAGCGGTTTTCGCGTGACGCCGGTGGTTGCGGTGATCGACCCGGCATTCGTGCCGGTACCGCAGCCTGATGAAGTGGCCGAGGTGTTCGAGGTGCCGTTGGCCTACCTGATGGACCCGGATAATCTGCGCAGCGTGGCGCTGGAGTTTCGCGGTCGGCCGCGCCAGGTGTTGGAATACGACTGGCCCGGGCAGCGCATCTGGGGCGCCACTGCGGCCATCCTTCTGAATCTTCGTCGTCGCCTGGAGCAGGTTGCATGAGGACTGAGCTCAACTGGACCACGCTGGTCGACAGCACCACGCTGGCGGCCGCCCTGCAGCATCCGCAACTGCGCTTGCTGGACGCGCGCGCAGCGCCGCCGACCGCGCCGGACCCGGACGCCGCACGCAAGGCATACGCACAGGGGCATCTGCCAGGCGCGCAGTACGCCGATCTCGATACCGATCTGGCCGATCTGTCGCGGCCTGCGCAGGGGCGCCATCCGCTGCCGCAGAGCGCTGCCTTCGCCAAGCGTCTGGGCGCGTGGGGTATCGATCCTGACAGCCAGGTGGTGGTTTACGACGCCGGCGACGGCAGCATGGCCGCCGCGCGGGCATGGTGGATGTTGCGACTGATGGGGCATCGCCGTGTGGCGGTGCTCGATGGCGGGTTTTCCGCCTGGCGCGCTGCCGGATTGCCGGAAACCACCGAGCATTCGGAGCTGAGCGACGGTCCGGCCTATCCGGGCAGTTTCGATCACGACGCCGTGGTCGAGGCCGAGCAGATCCTGGCGCGGTTGGATCAGGCGCCGGGCTGGTTGCTGGATGCGCGCGCGGGCGAGCGCTTTCGCGGGGAGGTGGAGCCGATCGATCCGGTGGCCGGCCATGTGCCGGGTGCGCTGAGTCGCCCGCTGGGTCTGAGCCTGCGCGATGGGCGTTTCAAACCGGCCGACGAATTGCGTGCCGAGTTGTCTGCGCTGCTGGGTGCGTATCGGCCCGAGCAGGTGGTGGTGATGTGCGGATCCGGCGTGACCGCCTGCCATCTGCTGCTGGCGCTGGAAGTTGCCGGGTTGTCGGGTGCGCGTGTTTACGCCGGTTCCTGGAGTGGTTGGTTGCAGGATCGGTCGCGACCGGTCGCGACCACGACCTGATTGCAGGCACAATAGCCGCAGGAACGGTGGTCTGTGGGGGACGCAGACTCGCTGCGCGGAGCGCAGTTTCTCGCAGTGCTGGGTGAATGCATGCGGTTGCAGTTGCAAGTTGGCGCGTTATGCGTCGCGGCGTCGTTGATGACTGCGTGTTCGGCAGGGTCGACGACTGGCGCCAGCGATGCGCGGGTTGCCGGTCATCGAAAAGGCGATGGCGCCGGGGTGGCGTACCAGCTCGAGCTGGCGCACGCGCGTGCACAGCGGTTGAAGCAGTTGCGCGCGCCCGACGGCTGGCTGAGCTACACCGGCTCCGGTCGCGTGCGTGCGGGCCAGTATCGCGTGGGCAGCGATCCGCACAGCGATATCGTGTTGCCGGCCGGTCCTGCGCAGTTGGGGAGGCTGAGCCTGGACAACCACGGCTACGTCTACTTCAAGGCCGCCGCCGGTGCAGTGGTTACCTTGAATGGCCGGCGCGTCGACCAGGTCACCCTGGATTCGGAACGGGCAGGGCAGCGCGGCGATCGCCTGGATGTCGACGGCCGGGAGTTCTATGTGGTGCAGACCGGCAGCCTGTTCGGCTGGCGGTTCCGCGACCCGACGGCGGCGGCGCTGAAGCAGTTCGATGGTCTGGAATATTTCCCGACCGACCCGCGTTGGCGTATCCAGGCCCAGTGGCAGCCCTATGCCAAACCGCGTACGACGATCTTGCTGACCTCGATCGGTACACCGCTGACGGTAGAGCTGCTCGGCGAAGCGGTGTTTTCGCGCAATGGCCAGCAATATCGGTTGCAGCCGCTGTTGCGCGAGGACGGGAAAGGGCTGTTTTTCCTGTTTGCCGATCGCACCAGTGGCAAGGAGAGTTATGGCGGCGCACGCTATCTCTACACGCCGCTGCCACGCGATGGCCGCGTCACGCTCGATTTCAATCTGGCAGAAAACCCTCCCTGCGCGCTGACGCAGCATGTGGTTTGCCCGATCGCCCCACCAGAAAACCGGCTGGATGTGGCGGTGAATGCAGGCGAGATGACGTATCGCGCAGCGGAGCGCTGAGCGCGATGCGAGTGACCCCGACCTCTGTGATGCGCGTTGATTGCGGCATGCAAGCGCGGCCAACGCGAGTGCGCAGGGCTGCTTGAAGGCCGCATGTCGGCGAGACACTCGCTGTGCAGGGCGGGGGAGTGTTGCAGGGCTTGCTGACCGCATCGCCAGGTTGCGTCGACACGCGGCGGCTTGCCGCACCGACACCTCGTGCACGCGTCAGGTAACGCGCTCAGCGCGGCGTATGCGACCAACTCACCGCAGCTTCGATCTGCGGCCACGGGAACAGCGGGCCGGGGTCGAGCTTGCGTTGGATCTTGCGCGACGGATCGTCGCTGGCCGCTTCCTGGGTGGTGTCCAGGGCCTGGT
This sequence comes from Xanthomonas sp. 3075, assembly GCF_014197275.1. Taxonomy (GTDB): domain Bacteria; phylum Pseudomonadota; class Gammaproteobacteria; order Xanthomonadales; family Xanthomonadaceae; genus Xanthomonas; species Xanthomonas campestris_B. The sequence goes on from NZ_JACIFI010000001.1 coordinate 339,215, forward strand.
GCCCGGCGATCCGGCGCACCGACGGCAGCTGTTGTTGCAGCCACTGCAGCAGCGTGATCAGTGCGGCGATCTGCGCCGGCGGATACGGCTCGGTCATCGTCTGGTGGCGCGAATCCAGCCAATGCGGATAACGGCCGCTGTTGACCAGTTCGATGCCCAGCGTATGCGGGTTGTGGCCGCGCACGTGGTGGGCGACGCGCTCCAGGGCGACGTATTGCTGGATGCTGCCGTTGCGATCGATGTAGTAATGCCCGCTGTTGCCAGTGCCGCTGTCGTACAGCACGCGCTCGCCGTATTCGCGCGCCATCGCCATGTCCGGCAACTCGGTGCAATGGATGACCACCATGTCGATCTGGGTGAGCGCGCGGCGCGCCAGCCGCGATTCGTAGGACAACGGTGCGTAGGTGATCGGCGGAGACGGCAGGACGGCATCGGACATGGGACGAATGCTAGCATTCGACGATGGCTTTGAATCCCGACAGCCCATTGGGCAAATTGATGGCAACGCTCCCGCAGACCGGTCAGCTGACCTGGATCGGCGTGCGCCCGGCGCGCGATGTGGACATGATCGAGGTGGACGCGGCGCAGGCCACCACCGGCATTGGCCTGGTCGGTGATCGCTACAAGGGCGGCAGCGGCAAGCGCGGCGTGACCTTGATCCAGGCCGAGCACCTGCCGGTGATTGCGGCACTGACCGGTCACGCAACGATTGCGGCCGCCATGTTGCGGCGCAATCTGATGGTCTCGGGCATTCCGTTGATCGCCTTGAAAGGGCGGCGCTTTCGCATCGGCGAGGTCGAGCTGGAAGGCACCGATCCGTGCGATCCGTGTTCGCGCATGGAAGATGCATTGGGTGCCGGTGGCTATAACGCCATGCGCGGCCATGGTGGGCTGTGCGCCCGTATCCTGCGTGGCGGCGTGCTGCGCCTTGGCGATACGGTGCAGGCGCTATGAGTCGCGGTCACTGCATCCTGTCGCACGGGTTCGAAAGCGGTCCCGACGCGCTGAAAGTCACTGCCTTGGCCAATGTCGCCGAGCAGCTGGGCTGGACGCACGAGCGCCCCGATTACACCGACCTGGATGCGCGCCGCGAGGTGAGTGCGCTCGGCGATGTGCGTGGCCGCCTGCAACGCTTGCTGGACATCGCGCGTGCGGCCGCCGACAGGGGCCCGCTGGTGTTGGTCGGTTCCAGCCTGGGCTCGTATGTCGCCGCGCAGGTGTCGCTGCAGGTGCCCACGCGCGGATTGTTTCTGATGGTGCCGCCAACCCGGATGGGGCCCTTGCCGGCGCTGGATGCGGCGCAGATACCGATTTCGATCGTGCATGCCTGGCGCGACGAACTGATTCCTGCCAGCGATGTGATCGCCTGGGCGCAGCCGCGTGGTGCGCGCCTGTTGTTGGTCGATGACGATCATCGCCTCGCGGCGCATGTGGATGCCTCTGCACGTGCGTTCGCCGAACTGTTGCAGAGCCTGTGATGCGCCGCCGCCCGATCGACTGTTGCCTGCAGGATTGCCGATGAACGTCCTGATCCGCGAAGCCAGCGAAGGCGATGCAGCCGCCATCGAGATCCTGACGATGGTCGCGTTCATGCGCGCCGAGCACAGCCGGCATGACGAACAGCACGTGATCGCCGCCTTGCGCGACGACGGCGCACTGGCGTTGTCGTTGGTGGCCGACCATGACGGCTATGTCGTCGGCCATGTGGCGGTGTCACCGGTGTCGCTGTCGGACGATTCGCCCGGTTGGTACGCGCTGGGGCCGCTGGCAGTGGGGCCGGGACACCAACGTCAAGGGCTGGGCACGCGGTTGGTGCAGGCCGCACTGGCCAGCTTGCGCGAGCGGGGCGCAGCCGGTTGTCTGGCGCTTGGCGAGCCGGCGTTCTTCCAGCGGCTGGGCTTTGCGGTGGAGCCGGGGCTGGTAGTGCCCGATGTGCCCGTCTCCGAGCTGCAGGCGCTGGCATTCGGCGACCGCCTGCTGCCGCTCGCCGATGTGTCCTATCACCCGGCATTCGGCTTGGGCTGAGTGCACGCGGTGGCCGCTCACTGCGCGGGTGTTGTCGCAGCACCTGCAGGGTTAGACTGGTCGCACAGCAACTGCCTGAGGATCGGTCCAATGCGCCATTGATGCCGCCGTCGTGATGACGGCCTGACCCGCTGCTGATCCGGTTGGATCGGTGCGTGTGCTGGCATGCAATGGAGACGCTGATGACCTGTCCGTCGCTGACGCTGCAAAGCGTGGCGTATGCGCTGCCCGATGGCAGCCCGCTATTTTCCGATTTGAGTATCCACATCGACCAACGCGCCACTGGCCTGGTCGGGCGTAATGGTGTGGGCAAGAGCGTACTGGGACGCCTGCTGGCCGGCGAGTTGCTGCCCAGCGCCGGGCGCTGCGTGCGCAACGGCAGCGTGCATTACCTGCCGCAGCGGGTGAGCGTTGCGCCGGGGCAGCGCATTGCCGACTTGGCCGGGATTGCGCCGCTGCTGGATGCGTTGGACAGGATCGCCGCCGGTAGCGTTGCGCCAGACGATTTCGAACTGGTCGGCGAGCGCTGGACGGCACACGAACACTTCGCCGCAGAACTCGAACGGCAAGGGTTGGGAGGGCGCGATCCGCGAGCACTGTCCGCGCAACTCAGCGGCGGCGAAGCGATGCGCGTGGCGCTGGCCGGCGCGTTTGTGACCCAGCCGGACCTGTTGATTCTGGACGAGCCCAGCAATCACCTGGATGGCCCGCAACGCCAGCGGCTGATGGATCAATTGCAGGCATGGAGCGCTGGCTTGCTGGTGATCAGCCACGATCGCCTGTTGCTGGACACGATGCAGCGCATCGTCGAAGTGTCTGCCCACGGGCTCCGCAGCTACGGCGGCAATTACGCGTTCTATGCGCAGCAGCGCGCGCTGGAACAGCAGGCGGCCGGCGATCTGCTGGCCCAGCGCAAGCACGCACGCGCGCGCGGCGAGCAGGCGCTGCGCGAGCAGCATCGGCGTCAACAACAACGCCAGGCGCGGGGCGCACGTGCCGCCGGGCAGGCCAATCAGGCATCGATCCTGCTCGGCGGGCAGAAGCAGCGCAGCGAGGTCAGCGCCGGCCGGCTGCAACAGCACCATCAGGCCGAACAGGCGCGGCTGCGCGAGGCGGTGGTGCAGGCCGCAGCGCAGGTGGAGATCGATTCGACAATCGCGTTGCTGGCGCCGGCAACGCCAGCCGGCGTCGCATCGCGGCGGTTGGCGACGCTGCGGCAGGTGGAACTTGCAAACGGGCGACTGGGCGGGCGACGGCTGGAACTGTTGTTGCATGGGCCGCTGCGGATTGGCCTGGTCGGCCCCAACGGCAGCGGGAAGTCGGCGTTGCTGCAGCTGTTGGCCGGGCGCCTGCAGCCCAGCGCAGGGCGGTGCGAGGTGCATGTACCGGTGGCGTATCTGGACCAGGACGTGGGGTTGCTGGATCCGGCGCGTTCGGCCGCTGCACACCTGCAGGATGCAGACCCGGGCGCACAGGCCCACGCACAGCGGCTGCGCCTGGCGTTGCTGGGACTGGATCAGACACGCGCCGACCTGCCCACCGGCCAGCTCAGCGGCGGGCAGCGGCTCAAGGCGGCGTTGGCCTGCGCGCTGTACCGGGCGCAGCCGGCGCAGTTGCTCTTGCTGGACGAGCCGACCAACCACCTGGATCTGGCCTCGGTGGACGCGATCGAAGCGCTGCTGCGCAGCTATGCCGGTGCACTGATCGTCGCTTCGCACGATGCCGCGTTCCTGCAGCGGCTGGGGCTGCGGCAGCGCCTGGATACCGCGCAGCCGCAGTGGCGGCTGGCGCCGTGGTGAACCGCGTAGCGGGCCATCCGGCCACCGGGCTGGTAAAGCCGGCTCCGATGGCCGACCATTTGCGCCCCGCCCGCAGCGGCCACGGCTTTGCCCCTCCGGGCGCCGGCCCAGCGTCCTGCTCCCACGCTCGCCCCCACGGCCAGCGTCTTTATCGATACCTGCCTACGTGAAATTCTTCGCATCCTGTGCCAAGGGCCTGGAATACCTGCTTGCCGACGAGCTGCTGTCGCTCGGCGCCAGCAAGGCCACTGCCACCATCTCCGGCGTCAACGTCGAGGGCGACATGCGTGACGCGCAACGCGCCGTCCTGTGGTCGCGCCTGGCCAGTCGCGTGCTGTGGCCGTTGAGCGAGTTCGATTGCCCGGACGAGGACGCGCTGTATGCCGGCGTGTCCGAGTTGCCGTGGGACGAGCACCTGTCCGTCGGCCACACGCTGTCGGTGGATGCGCATGTCTCCGGGACCGCGATCACGCACGCGCGGTACGCGGCGCAGCGGATCAAGGACGCGGTGGTCGACACCATGCGCCGGCAGGGCCTGGAGCGCCCGTCGGTGGATGTGGAAAGCCCGGATCTGCGCCTGAACCTGTCGCTGCGCAAGGGCCGCGCCACCATCTCGGTGGATCTGGGCGGCGGCCCGCTGCATCGGCGCGGCTGGCGCATGGCGCAGAACGAAGCGCCGCTGAAGGAAAACCTGGCCGCAGCGGTGTTGCTGCGCGGCGGTTGGCCGCGCGCGTACGCCGAGGGCGGTGGCCTGCTGGATCCGATGTGCGGCAGCGGCACCTTGTTGATCGAAGGCGCGCTGATGGCCGCCGACGTCGCGCCCGGGCTGCAGCGCTATGGCAGTGATCTCCCCAGCCGCTGGCGCGGCTTTGACCGCGAGGGCTGGCAGCAGCTGGTGAGCGACGCGCGCGAGCGCGACAGTCTCGGCCGCGCCGCGCTCAAGCAGGTGATCCACGGCAGCGACATGGATCCGCATGCGATCCGCGCGGCCAAGGAGAACGCGCAGGTGGCCGGCGTGGCCGAGGCGATCTGGTTCGGCGTGCGTGAGGTGGGCGATCTGCAGACTCCGCCGCAGGCCACCGGCGTGGTGGTGTGCAATCCGCCTTACGACGAGCGTCTGGCGGCCGACGCGGCGCTGTACCGCCGCCTGGGCGATACCTTGCAGCGCGCCGTGCCGCAATGGCGGGCCAGCCTGCTGTGCGGCAATGCCGAGCTGGCCTATGCCACCGGGCTGCGCGCGGGCAAGAAGTATCAGCTGTTCAACGGCGCGATCGAATGCGCGTTGATCGTCTGCGACCCGATCGCGGTGCCGCGGCGCACCCCGTTGGCCGCACCGACCGCGCTCAGCGAAGGTGCGCAGATGGTCGCAAACCGTTTGCGCAAGAATCTGCAGAAGTTCAAGAAGTGGCGCGCGCGCGAAGGCATCGAATGCTTCCGCGCCTACGACGCCGATCTGCCGGAATATTCCGCCGCCATCGACGTGTATCAGCAAGCCGATGGCGATCGCCGCGTGTTTCTGCATGTGCAGGAATACGCAGCGCCGGCGACGATTCCCGAAGCCGATGTGCGCCGTCGTCTGGGCGAACTGCTGGCCGCCGCGCGCGAGGTGTTCGAGGTGCCGGGCGAGCGCGTGGCGCTCAAATCGCGCGAGCGTGGCAAGGGCGGCAGCAAGTACGGCCGCTTCGAGCAGCGCAATGAGGTCATCAATGTGCGTGAGCACGGCGCCTTGCTGCGGGTGAATCTGTTCGATTACCTGGACACCGGCCTGTTTCTGGACCATCGCCCGTTGCGCGGCACCATGGCCACGCAATCCAGGGGGCGGCGCTTTCTCAATCTGTTCTGCTACACCGGCGTGGCCAGCGTGCAGGCGGCGGTGGCCGGCGCGAGCTCCACCACCAGCGTGGATCTGTCCGGCACCTATCTGCAGTGGTGCGCCGACAACCTGGCCTTGAACGGCCAGGCCGGCAGCAAGCACAAGCTGGTGCAGGCCGATGCGCTGGCCTGGCTGGAAGCCGAGCGCGCGCATTTCGACGTGATCTTCTGCGACCCGCCGACCTTCTCCAACTCCGCGCGCGCCGAAGACTTCGACATCCAGCGCGAGCACGTGCGCCTGCTGCGTGCGGCAGTGGCGCGGCTGGCACCGGGCGGGGTGCTGTATTTCTCCAACAATTTCCGTCGCTTCAAGCTGGACGAGGAGCTGGTGGCCGAGTTCGCGCAGTGCGAGGAAATCAGCCCGCGTACGATCGATCCGGATTTCGAACGGCATGCGCGGATTCATCGGGCGTGGCGGTTGACGGCGTAAGGTCGCCCGGGTCGCGTCTGCCGGCCCGGGGTGCGCGTTGCGCTATCGGTCGTGTCCGCGCCCGCTTGGCTGCCGCACGCCGGCTCGTCGGTCTCCCTTGATCGCGCAGGCGCAGGCGCGGCCAGGTATGCGAGGGCAGGGTGCGGCCCCCAACAAGCCCGGCACAGGGCTGGGGTATGCTGATTCGCATGTATTGGAGTCAACGATGAACGCACCACCTCGCATCGCCTTTCTCGCCAGTCCTGCCGAACCGGCAGTGACCGCGCGCGCACGTCTGGTGCAGCGCTACGGCGATCATTCGCTGGACACTGCCGACATCGTGTGCGCCCTGGGCGGAGATGGCTTCATGCTGCAGACCCTGCATCGGCATGGTGCTTCCGACAAGCCGGTGTTCGGCATGAAGCTGGGCTCGGTCGGGTTCCTGATGAACCACTACCGCGACGACGAAGACAATCTGCTCGCGCGCCTGCAACGTGCCGAGCCCGCCTACCTGCGTCCGCTGGAAATGCTGGTGCAGACCGAGTCCGGGACCAGCGCAGGCTCGCTGGCCTATAACGAGGTCTCGCTGTTGCGGCAGACCCGTCAAGCCGCGCATTTGAGCGTGGACCTCAACGGCCAGACCCGCATCGCCGAGCTGATCGGCGACGGCGTGATGGTCGCCACCCCGGCCGGCAGCACCGCGTACAACTATTCCGCACATGGGCCGATCCTGCCGCTGGGTTCGCATACCCTGGCGCTGACTCCGATCGCCCCTTACCGCCCGCGTCGCTGGCGTGGCGCCATCCTCAAGGCCGATACCGAGGTGCGTTTCCGCGTGCTGGACCCGTACAAGCGTCCGGTCAGCGTCACCGCCGACTCGCACGAGATCCGCGACGTGGTCGAAGTGACCATCCGCGAATCCACGCAGCGCCAGGTGACGCTGCTGTTCGATCCCGAACACAATCTGGAAGAACGCATTTTCAGCGAGCAGTTCGCGGTGTGAGGGGCGGGGATTGGGCATTGGGCATTCGGGATTGGAAACGGCAGCAGCACGGCACGTAGTCTTTAGAATCGCGCGCACGCGCTACGATGCTGCGCGGATGCGCGATTAAGTCCCGACCTCCGGTTACTGCTTCAACCAATTCCCCACTCCCGATTCCCGAATCCCGGCCCCCAAATGACCGACAACTCCCCCAGGCTCCTGACCGTCGCGGTGACCTCGCGTGCGCTGTTCGATCTCGAAGAAGGCCATGCGCTGTTCGAGGCCGACGGCGTGGAGGCGTATTCGACGTTCCAGCGCGAGCACGAGGACGACATCCTGGAGCCGGGCGTGGCCTTTCCGGTGGTGCGCAAGCTGCTGGCGCTCAACCATGACGTGCCCGAAGACACCCCGCGCGTGGAGGTGATTCTGCTGTCGCGCAATTCTGCCGATACAGGCTTGCGTATCTTCAATTCGATCCAGCACTACAACCTGGGCATCGTGCGCGCGACCTTTACCTCCGGCGAGCCGACCTGGCCGTATGTGAAGCCGTTCGGTACCGATCTGTTTCTGTCGGCCAATCCGGAGTCGGTGCGGCGAGCGCTCACCCATGGCATCGCGGCGGCGACCATCATGCCGCGCGCACCGGGCGAGCGTGCCGAGGCTGCGGCGGCGATCGTGGACAACGACGAAAGCCGTTTGTCCACGCAGCTGCGTATCGCCTTCGACGGCGATGCGGTGATCTTCGGCGACGAGAGCGAGCGCATCTCGCGGGAGCAGGGCGTGGAGGCGTTTGGACGCCATGAGCGCGAGCGCGCACGCGAACCGTTATCGGTCGGGCCCTTCCGTAATTTCCTGTCGGCGCTGCATGCGCTGCAGTCGGCGTTTCCGCCCGGCGAGGCGTCGCCGATCCGTACCGCGCTGGTCACCGCGCGTTCGGCACCGGCACACGAGCGGGTGATCCGTACCCTGCGCGAGTGGGGCGTGCGTCTGGACGAGGCGTTGTTCCTCGGCGGGCGGCACAAGGGGCCGTTCCTGGAAGCGTTTGGCGCGGATATCTTCTTTGACGATTCGCAGCACAACATCGATAGCGCGCGGCAACACCAGCACGTGGCGGCCGGCCATGTGCCGCATGGCGTGGCCAACGACCCGCCGAGCAGATGAGCGATACACCGCGCACGCCCGGGGCCGCCGCGTTGCGCGCCACCTGGCGCACGCTCGAACTGTCTTTCGCCGATGACACCGTGCAGACGCGCATGGCGCGCTGGGCGCCGCATTGGTTGCTGCTGCCGTATACCCGCAGCATGCTGGCCGCGCTGTGGCTGCAGCCGCAGCCCGCGCGCATCGGCATCATCGGCTTCGGCGGCGGCGCGCAAGCCACGTTCTGTCACCGTTATCTGCGCACCACGCGCACCGAGGCGGTGGACGCCGATGCGCAGGTACTGGCGTTGCGCGATACGTTTGGCGTGCCGCGTGACGATGCACGGCTGGAGGTCACCCACGGCGACGGTGCGCAGTGGATCAGCTCCCGCGTCGGCCGCTACGACCTGTTGTTGCTGGATGCCTACGATGCGCACGGCATTCCGCCGGCATTGCGCACACCCGAGTTCTACGCCGATTGCCGCGCTGCACTCACCCCGGGCGGTGTGCTGGCGCTGAATCTCTACGCCGTGCCGGTGGCCGATCATCTGGCGCAGCTGCGTGCGCTCTTCGAAGGCCACGTGCTGTTGCTTGCCGAGGCGGATCCGCGCAATCAGGTGCTTTACGCCTGGAATGGCAAGCGCACCCCGCAGACGGCCGAGCAGGTGCTGGCGACGCTGCCATGGTCGGCGCGCCGGCAGTTGCGAGCACCGATGTCGCGGCTGCAGGCGGCATGGATGGAGCGGGCCTGGCGGTTTGCCTGAGGCCGGATGTCAGGCGGCTGCCGGCAGCGTCTTGTTGCGAGACCTGCGCTGCGCGACATGCGCGGCGGCACTGCGTTTCGCTGTTACCGGGTCGGCGGCGCGGTATCTGCCAGCGGCAGCTGGATGTCGGTCAGTCGCCAGCGCAGGCCTTGCCGGGTCAGCACGAAGACCACCGGTGTGCCGGTCGCAGTGTGCGTTGTGGCAGTGAAGCGGCGGCTGGATTCGAAGCGTTGTTCGGCAGCCTGCAGCGGGCGCGCAGGCGATGGCGCTGCATAGGTATCGGCACTGACGGTATCGCCGCTGACGCGATTCCAGACGCTATGGCCCTGCAGCAGCGCACCGATGCCCAGTGGCGTGACCAGGGTGTCCACGCCCGCACCGCTGATGCCGCTGGCAAGCTGCAAGGCGAATCCGCCGAACAGGCTCGATTGCAGGCTGCTGCCGGCCTGGCGAATCAGGTAATCGTCCAGCTGCGCCTTGAGGTTGACCCGCAGACTGGGGAAATCCACGTGGCGCTCCAGTTGCCCGGCATCACGATCGGCAATCGCTTGGCTGATCCCGCGAATGGCCAGGTACGGGCCGGCAACCACGTAACCGGCCACTAACAGCACGGCCAGTAAGGGCAGTAGCAGCCAGCGCTTTTTCATGGTTCCCCTTCCGGTGCGGTTGATGGCGGCGACGATATCGATGGCTGCGAATGCGCAGCGAAACACCGCCACCGGCCGTTGACTGACGGCGCGGCTTCGATCGCTCTGCGCGCGCTGCGTTGCATCAAAATTCCAGGTCCAGTGCGGCGCACAGGTAATCGACAAACGGTGCCAGTATCACCAGATCCGCATCGACGGTCTGGCGCAGGCGCGGGCCGGTCATGGTGGCGTCGTCCAGGTGGCGCAGATAGGCCCAGTTGCGATGCTTGAGATCGTCGATGAATTCGAAATCGTTGGGAAACCCGCGCGGTGCACGCACCAGTTTCTCGCTGTCGTCCAATGCAAATTTGCGGCGCAGTTTTGGTTCGTACGCGGCTGCTTTCCAGTTGGCGGGATTGTCGAAGATGAACTGGCGCAGTTTGCGCTGGGTGTCCGGCTCCGGATGCCACAGCCCCGCGCCGACAAAGCTCTCACCCGGCTGCAGATGGAGATAGAACGAGGGCGCCGGCACCTGGCGACGGCGTGCATGAAACAGCCGCGCGCCCTGCCAGTTCTTGTAGGGCGATTTGTCGTTGGAAAACCGCGCATCGCGATAGATGCGGAACAGCGAGCCACCCTGGGTCTTTGGATCGGCGCGATAGTGTTCGCTGACCTCGGCCAGCGCAGGCTGCAGATCGGTGATGAGCTGCAGAAACGGCTGGCGCACATGCGCCTCGTACTGATGCCGGTGGTCATTGAACCAGGTCTTGTCGTTGTGGCGCGCCAGGGCGCGCAAGAACTTGAAGCTGGCGTCGGAAAAATAAGTGGTCATAGCGTGCGTTGGAGGTCCGAACCCCAGGCGGCGAGCTGATCGAGCAGGGTCTGTTTGGTAGCATCGTCGCAGTGAGCAAGCCGTAAATCCGCGATCTGCGCATGGAACTGATCGAGCGTGACTTCGCCCAGGCCACGGTCTTCGAGCAGGCGTTGACGGCGGTACGCGTTCCAGCGTTCCTGCTCGTCGAACGACAGCGTCTGCGGCCAGTTGCGCGCACGGTAACGGAACAGCAGCTCGATCAGGCGTGGGTCGCGAAAGCGCGATTCCAGCGCGCCAAGCTCGGTCGGCGCGCTGGCCCGCACCTGTGCCAGCAGCCGCTTGTCGCCTTCGGCGAGGAAACCGTCGTAGAGCGATGCATCGGCATCGTTGACCGCTGGCGCCGCAGCGCGCTCGCTGCCATACACCTGGCGGACCTTTTCAGCCAGCTCGGGGCCGAGTTCGCGCAGGCGTGCGGCCTTGGCCAGCACGGCGTCGCGGTCCACGCCCAGGCGCTGCAAATCCGCCTCGCGCAGATGCTGCCAGGCCACCAGCGCGGGCGACTTGTTCAGATGCACTTCCTTCAATGGAATGCGCTGCTCGCCTTCGGGTAGATCGGCGGCGCGGATATACAGTCGGTCGGCGATCTCGTCCGGGCTCAAGCGCAACAGCACGTCCGGGTCGCCGTCCAGATCGAACACGATCACGCGGCTGTCGATGCGCGGATGGCGCGTCAACGGCAGCACGGCGGCGGCGCACATGCGCGAGGCCGGATAACGCTGCGAGATATGCAGCACCGGCTGCATGGCGATGACGTCCAGCAGCGTGGCGGCAAAGCGCTTGTCGCGTAGGCGCAGTGCGTAGTCCCATAGTTTGGGTTGATGCTGCTGGAATTTGCGCGCCATGCCGATGGTGGCGTACACGTCCGACAGCGCCTCGTGCGCATCGCCCTCGCGCACCGCGTTGGCATCGGCCAGGTGTTCGAGCTTGAACGAGGTGGCGCCGTCTTCGCGCTGCGGCCAGACGATGCCATCCGGGCGCAGCGCATGCACCAGCCGCAACACGTCGAGCAGATCCCAGCGCGAATTACCGCCGCGCCACTCGCGCTCGTATGGGTCGTAGAAATTGCGGAACAGCCCGCAGCGCACGAATTCGTCGTCGAAGCGGATCGAGTTGTAGCCCAGTGTGCAGGTCTGCGGCCGGCTCATCTGCTCGGAGATGCGCGCGAACGCTTCGGCCTCGCTCACGCCTTCGCGCAGTGCGTGTTGCGGGGTGATGCCGGTGACCATGGTCGCGTACGGGGAGGGCAGCAGATCGTCGGCCGGCTGTACGAAGAAGCTGATCGGTTCTTCGATCACGCGCAGTTGCGCATCGGTGCGCACCGCGGCGAACTGCGCGATGCGCGTGCGGCGCGGGTCCTGGCCGAAGGTTTCCAGGTCGTAGAAGAGAAAGCTGTCAGCCATGCCGTATGAAATCCAGATCTGCGGCGCGCTGTGGAGCGCGCCGCCGGTGCTGCCTAGTATCTCTCATCCGCACGCCGGCACGCTGACGCCGGCCTGTGCAGGCGGATCAGTGCGCGCCTTCCAGCGGCTGCAGACGCGCATGCACGACCGCTTCCAGCGCTGCCCAGTCGATGCGCGACAGGTCGGTATGCCCGCGTGTGGCCTCGACCAGGATCTCGCGCTGGATCTCGCTGCGCGCCAGGGCGATCGAATAACGCGTGCGCAGGAAGGTCACCATCGTGTAATGCGGCACGAAACGGGTGGGCCAGCGCGCCTGCAGTTGCTGTTCGAGCGCGCGCTGCAGCAGGAAGTCGGGATCGTCGACGCGGTCGCGCATCTCCAGATAGTTTTCCAGCGCCATCTGCTGGATCGCGGCCGCATCGTCGCGACGTGCGGCTTCGAACGCGGCGAACGCGGTTTCCAGATCGTCGTGCGTGTCCAGTTGCTGTGCCAGCGCCACGCAATCTTCGAACGCGCAATTCATGCCCTGGCCGTGGAACGGCACCATCGCATGCGCGGCATCGCCGATCAGCAGGGCGCGACCATCCAGATGCCAGCGGTCCAGCGTCAAGGTGCCGAGCAGTCCGGGCGGATGTTCTTCCCAATGTTCCTTGAGCTGCGGGATCAGCGGCAAGGCATCCGGGAAATCGCGCGCGAACAAGGCCAGCGCTTCGTCGCCGGTGCGCGTGGTGGCAAAGCTCGGCTCACCCGCGTTGGGCAGAAACAGCGTGACGGTGAAGGTGCCGCCATCGTTGGGCAGTGCGATGCACATATAGCGCCCGCGCGGCCAGATGTGCAGCGCATTGCGCTCGATGCGAAAACCCCCGCCCGGCAGCGGCGGAATTTCCAGTTCCTTGTATGAATGATCGAGGAATTCGGTGCGCTCGCCCAGCGGCGATTTGCGTTGCATCGCCGCGCGCAACGCCGAACCGGCGCCATCGCTGCCGATCAGGCTCTGGAAATGGATTTCGTGCGGCTGGTCGTCGCGGTCGTCGATGAAGCGCGCGTAGCCGGCGTCGAAGTCCACGGTATGCAGGCGGCGGTAAAAATGCACGCGTGCGCCGGACTGTTCGGCCAGATCCAGCAACGCGACATTCAACGCGGCGCGGTGGATCGACCAGATCACCTCGCTGTCGTCGCGCCCATAGCGCTGCAGCTGCGGCTCCCCAACCAACGGATGCACCATGCGCCCGCGCATCATCACCGCCTTGGCCATCACCGCCTCTTCGGCGCCGGCCTGGCGCAGCGCATGGCGGCCGCGTTCGGCCAATGCCAGGTTGATCGAGCGGCCGGATTCGTAGCCTTTGATGCGCGGATCGCCGCGGCGCTCGTACACAGTGACCTGCCAGCCGCGACGCGACAGCAGGATGGCCAGCAGGCAACCGGCCAGGCCGGCACCGATCAATGTCAGGGAACGAGGAGAGACTGCGTTCAATGCGATATCCAGCAGCGGCCGGACGCGAATGCCGGCAGGAAATGAGAGTGGCGCGACCAGCGCCGGTGCGAGGCGTGGTCAGCTGAGTGAAAGTGAGAAATCTATGGGTGCCTGTGCCTTACCGCGCCGCTGTGTACGCGTCGCGCTCAGCCGGCAGCCCAGCGTTCCACCTGCTCCACAAACTGGTGCAGATCGCAGAAACGGTTGTAGGAAGGCACCGGTGCGATGCGGATCACGTCCGGTTCGCGCCAGTCGCCAAGCACGCCGACCGACTGCAGATATTCGAACAGCGCACGTCCTTGCGTACGTCCACCGGCCACCCGCAACGACAGCTGGCAGCCGCGTCGCGCTGGCTCGGCCGGGGTGAGGATCTGCAGCACCTGCGGCACGCGGGCATGGATCAGCTGCTCCAGATGCCCGGTCAGTTGTTCGGATTTCGCACGCAGCGCCGGCATGCCGGCCTGATCGAACAGCTCCAGCGACGCCCGCAGCGGCGCCAGCGCCAGCACCGGCGGATTGCTCAGCTGCCAGCCTTCGGCGCCGGGCGAGGGCACGAATTGCGGGTCCATACGGAAACGGGTCTGCTGCTCGTGCCCCCACCAACCGGCCATGCGCGGCAAATCGCTGTTGGCATGGCGTTCGTGCACAAAACAACCGCCCACCGCGCCGGGGCCGGCGTTGAGATATTTGTAGTGGCACCACACCGCGAAATCCACGCCATCGTCGTGCAGCGTCAGCGGGATATTGCCGACCGCGTGCGCCAGATCGAAGCCCACCGCCGCGCCCTGTGCGCGTGCCAGCCGCGCGATGTCGCCCAGCTCGAACGCCTGGCCGGTGCGGTACTGGATGCCGGGCCACAGCACCAACGCAAGCCGTGGACCATGCTGCGCGATGGCAGCGGCGATCGCGTCCATCGACACCGTGCCATTGGGTTCGTCGGCTTCCACTTCGATCAGCTGCGTGGCCGGATCCAGCCCATGCAGGCGCAGTTGCGATTCCACCGCATGGCGGTCGGAGGGAAACGCACCGGCTTCGATCAGGATCGCGCCGCGCTCTGGCGTGGGACGGTAGAAGCTGGCCATCATCAGGTGCAGGTTGACGCTCAGCGTATTCATCGCGACGACTTCGCCGGGCAGCGCGCCGACCACGCGTGCCAGTCCATCGCGCACCAGCTGGTGGTAGGTCAGCCACTGGGTGGGGCCGGTGAAGTGGCCTTCCACTGCGAGTGCGCCCCACTGGTCGAGCACCTCGGCCACCATCGCGCGTGCTGCACGCGGTTGCAGGCCCAGCGAATTGCCGACGAAATAGGCCTGGTCCTGGCCGCCATGCTGCGGGAACACGAAGGCATCGCGCAGGTGGCGCAGCGGGTCGTCGGCATCCAGTGCAACGGCATGGGCGCGGGACAGCGGGTCGGTCATCACTAGGCTCGCAACGCAGGTTGGTGGCGCAGTTTACCTGCCGGCATCGTGTGCACCGTCATGCACGGCTGGTGGCTCGGAGGAGGCATCGGCTGGGGCTGGTCGGGCAGGGCGTAATAGATGGGTCAACGTGCCAATAATGTCGGTGATGCGGTCGACGGTGTCGGCCAGTGCAGCGGTGCTGGGCGAGCCATCGGGCAAGGTGGCTAATGCATCGGAGAGGCCGCGCTCGGCGCTACGCAAGGTGGCTGCTGCGGGAATGCCGCCGTGGATCAGGCAGTCGATCAGTTCCGACAATGCCTGGTCGGCCTGTTCAGCAAAGGCGGGCAGCGCCTCGAGCGTGGGCAAGGCGTGACCATCGCGCAGCACCGCTTCCAGCGACAAGGTGGCGCGAATCAATCGGTTACCGTTGGCCAGCAGCGATTCGGCGAGTGTGAGTTCGTGCAGATTGCGCCGGCTGCGCGGCTCGCCGCGCAGGCGCTCGATCGAGGCCTGCGCATTGGTGCGCGCCACGCGCGCGGCGGCGCGGGTATCGCTCAGATCCTCCATCTGGCCGAGCAACAAGTTGCGTAGATGATCGCGGTAGGCGGTCAACAGCTGCGCCAGCGAAGCGCGGATATGCCGGCGCTCGCGCGTGGGCCACAGCGCGTAGGCGATCAACGCCCATGCGCTGCCGGCGACCGTCGCCTGCAGGCGCGCACCGACGGCCTCGCCCGGGGCCACGCCTTCGAAGGACAACAGCAGCACCAGCATGCCGGTCAGAAACGCCACGCCGATGCCGTAGTTCACCTGCGTCAACAAGCGGAAGCCCAGGCAGAACACTGCCAGCAGGAGCATGCGGATGCTGGCGCCATCCATCGCCAGATGCGCCAGCACTGTGGCGACCAGCAAGCCGACGAAGGTGCCGGCCACACGCAAGGCGCCGAAGCTGAGAGTGCCGCCGAAATCCGGCTTGAGCACGATGGCGGTGGTCATCGGAATCCAGAAGCCGTGCGGAATCTGCTGCCAGCGCTGAAAGGCGATCGCCAGCGCCAGACAGACGCCACAGCGCACCGCATGCCGGAACGCCACCGACGACAGATCCAGATTGGCGCGCAGCGTGGCCCAGGTCGCTGCGGGCCTGA
The DNA here is from genome assembly GCF_014197275.1 of Xanthomonas sp. 3075. GTDB lineage: Bacteria > Pseudomonadota > Gammaproteobacteria > Xanthomonadales > Xanthomonadaceae > Xanthomonas > Xanthomonas campestris_B. Next base: position 355,119 of record NZ_JACIFI010000001.1, read on the forward strand.
GTGCCGCAGGCAGGCGCGCTTCGGCCAATTGCGCCTGGATTTCGCCACGGCTGCTGGCCCAATGCGCGTTGCGGATGAGTGCGCGCAACTGGCCGCCCAGGCCTTGCGCGCGCGCCACCGCCACACGCACCAGCCGGCGCTCGCGGGTATCGGCATTGTCGTGTTGCAGGTGCGCCAGCGCAGCGACCAGATCGTCGAAGCCGGTCATCGAGGCATTGGCGGCGACCGGATCTTCGCCCATCGTCATCGCATACGCGAGTTGTTCCAGCACGATCGCGCTGCGTTCGAGCACGCGCTCGATCGCCGGGCGCGCCTGCGAGTCGGTCAGGCGGGTGTCGGCATCGGCCAGCGACAGCAGCTCCAGCCGCACCCGATCGCAGAGCTCGGCGATGATGCGAAAGCTCTGCACGGCGATCGCGCGCGAGCGATGCTCGCCGTGCAGCATCACCATCGCATCGAGCACTTCCTGCGTTGCCGGGGGCGCTGCGCTGGCTTCCGGGCGTTGCCGTGCGATGCCCGCCAGTTGCCGCATCAGATCGGCAAGTGCGAAGCGCTCCGGGCGATAGCGTTGCAGCGGCCATGCGGCCAATGCCAACACGACTTGGAGCAGGCCACCGGCGAAGATCAACGCTGCCACGCCCGGTGCCTGTTCCACCGGCAGGCGCATATCGGCGCTGATCACCAACAGGATCATGCTGGTCAGCCCGACCCGCGCCGCCACCGGGCCGAGCGCCACCAGCAAGCCGCCGCCTAGGCCGAGCAACAAGCCGGCAACGACCAGCGCAGGGGTGTGGTGGCCGACCCAGATGCCGAGCAGCGCGGCCAGCCCTGCTGCCAGCGCGGCCATCAACATGCGTTGCAGGCGTGCGCGGTATGGGCCGGGCTGGTCGGTGAACATGGTGTTGAGCGCGCCGGTGCACACGGCCAGACCGGCCGCGACCTGCCCGGTCGCCACGCCGAGCGCCAACGGCAACATCACTGCGGCGGTATTGCGCAGCGCGACGCGCAGCGGCACGTCGCGCGGTTTGAGGTCGATCAGGGTGCGCAGCATGGTGCAGATGTCGGTGCGCGCGACCGGCCCAGCAGGCCACGAGGGCCGACTGGCACATCGGACTGGCGCATCCGCGACGAGCGGTTGCTGCAAACATCTGCGGGCGATGTGCCGGTCATGCCGTTTGCGGCGCCTTGGGTCCGGTAGCGCCCAGCCAATGCAAGCCAGTGGCGCCGGCAAGCACTGATGACACCGATGGCGCGCGAACCCAGGTCAATCGCATCGCGTTACACCGGCTCGTTGCGGGCGCATGCCAGCGCCGATTCAGGCGTCAAGCGTGGCATAACGCTCCGGCGCGGGGTGCAGGTGTCCGCACTGTGCGCAGGTGCGCAACGCGAGCGATCGGTAGAAGTGATCGAACACCGGCGGGAAATCGGTTTCGATGTTGTGCAGCGGAAACATCGCTTCGTACAGTTTGTGGTTGCACTGCGGGCAATACCACTGCAAGCCGTCCTGCTCGTGCGCAAGACGCTCGCGCTCGATCACCAGGCCGATCGAGCCGGCGGCGCGTTGCGGCGAATGCGGCACTTTCGGTGGCAGCAGAAAGATCTCGCCGGCGCGGATCGGAATATCGCGCGCGACGCCTTCGTCCTGCACCTTGAGCACCATCTCCCCTTCGAGCTGGAAGAACCACTCCGGGCCTTCGTCGTAATGATAGTCGGTGCGCGCGTTGGGCCCGCCGACGACCATGATGATGAAGCCGTCCTGCTGGATGCACTTGTTGCCGACCGGCGGCTTGAGCAGGTGGCGGTGTTGCTCGATCCAGGCATGCAGGTTGATCGGCGGGACCAGCATCGACGTTCCTCGGCAAAGAAGGCGTCCAGCATAGCCAACCTGCGGCGCCGATGGGCGCCGCAGTGAGACGGTGTGCGGGTGCGGCTCAGCGTTCGGCGTGATCGGCCTGGATCTGGACCAGCGCCGCGTCGTAGCGTTCCTGCAGCAGCTCGGGGCGGTCGATCGACATGCCCAGATCATGCGCACGTCCGTCGCGCAGGCTATAGACCCAGCCATGCACGCAGAGCTGCTGGCCGCGGTCCCAGGCATCGCGCACGATGGTGGTGCGGCACACATTGACCACCTGCTCGAGCACGTTGAGCTCGCACAGCCGCGCGTGCTGCAGCGACAGGTCGCCGGCATCGTGCAGGCAGGCCTCGTGCTTGTCGGCCACATCGGTGACGTGGCGGATCCAGTTGTCGACCAGGCCCATGCGCTTCTGGGTCAGGCTGGCAAACACGCCGCCGCAACCGTAATGGCCGACCACCAGCACGTGCTTGACCTTGAGTACGTCCACGGCGAACTGGATCACCGACAGGCAGTTCAGATCGGTGTGCACCACCACGTTGGCGATATTGCGATGGACGAACACCTCGCCCGGCGCCATGTCGATGATCTGGTTGGCCGGCACGCGCGAGTCCGAGCAGCCGATCCACAGGTACTCGGGCGTCTGCTGGGTGGACAGTTTGGAAAAGAATTCCGGATCCTCGCGGTGGATGCGCTCGGACCAGGCACGGTTGTTTTCAAGTAAATGGTTGAGCTCGTTCATGGGGGGCAGTATTCCAGAAAACGCGATCGTGGTGGCCCCTGCCGGGGGCCGGGATGAATCAGCTTTCAGGCTCGGTAGTATCGGTGAACAGCCGATGTCCGGCCATTGCGCAGATGCGGAAACTGGCGCCACCGATCAACTCAACAGGTGGCGCCGATGGCTGACTTCAACGCGTTCTTTCCGACCCTGCTCAAGCACGAAGGCGGTTTCGTCAACGATCCCGCCGATCCGGGTGGGGCCACCAACAAGGGCATCACGCTGCTGACCTTCAAGGCCTGCGCCCAGAATCTGTTGGGCGTGGAGCCAAGCCTGGCGAACCTGCGCGCATTGACCGATGCCCAGGCCGGGGTCATTTACAAGACGCAGTACTGGGACCGGCTACGCGCCGACCAGATCGCACTGCAGCCGTTGGCCAACATCCTGTTCGACTTCTATGTCAACGCCGGCGCCAACGCGATCAAGCTGCTGCAGACCGTGCTCAATGGCCAGACCGGCGGCGCCTTGGTGGCGGACGGGCGGATGGGACCGGCGACCTTCGCCGCGCTGGCATCCAGTAACCAGCAGGACCTGTATGCACGCTACAAGGCCGGCCGCAAAGACTACTACCAGAGACTGGTCGCCGCGCGACCGGCGCTTGGCAAGTTTCTGAAGGGATGGCTGGCACGCGTGGATTCCTTTCCCGACTTGGTCTGAGCCGGTACCGGCCCAGCGACATCTCCGACCAGCGAACCCGACATGGCGCAAATATCCCTCAACGATCTGATCGAAGCACTGGCCGGCGCGGTCATCGACGCCCAGGACCGGATCGAACAGCACCAGATGGCCAACCTAAGCGCGTTCTTCGACGAGGACAACCGTCCCAGAAGCGTCCTGATCCGCTTGCCGTCGCAGCACCCGGAAGCGGGCGAGAACGACGAAGACCTGTATCGCGCACCGCTGTTGCCGCTGGTGTCGTCCAACGTCCTGCGCATCAAGGACGTAGAGATCAGCTTCGATGCACAACTCGGCGAACTCAGCGAGTTGGACGAGACCGTGTTGCCGGCGTCGCTGGCGGTTCCAGCCGCCGTCGAGGACTGGCATCCCAAGCCGCCAGCGCTGCCCGGCCAGATCGGCATCGACCTCGGCTCCAACGCAAAAAGTGCGCGTCACAGTGCGGTGCATGTCGTGTTGCGCGTGGAAGGCAGCGAGCCGACCGAAGGCGTGGCACGTCTCATTAATCGCCTTGCGCAGTCGCAAGGCGTGTTCAAAACGGTCAAGGGAGATTGATTCCGACCGTCATCGATTTTTACCAAACAACCACTCTTCAGGAGAACACCATGAGCGATATCGTCAATATGTCCGACCAATTCAAGGGCCTGCCGATGGCGGACCTGATCGGCGCCCCGTTGCGTGCAGCCTGCGATGCGCAGGTCATGCTGGCCCGCGCCACCGCCGACTTCATCAAGGTCATCGGCTTCCTGCCGCCGACCGACCCTGCCGATCCCAACGGAAACGGGGGCACGCGGACCGCGCAGTTCAAGTTCAAGCGCCCGGTCGAAGACCCCAGCGGTACCGGGATGGCCGAGGAGGAAGTCGAGATCGTTGTGCCGTTGCTGACCTTGGTCAACGTTCCCAATCTGAGCATTCAGACCGTGGATGTGACCTTCGACATGGAAGTCAAATCCTCGTTCTCGGAAAAGGAAGCCGAAGACAAGAGCCTCAAGGTGGATCTGGAGGCAAGCGTCGGCTGGGGCGTGTTCAAGGCCAAGGTCAACGTGCAGGGCTCTGTGTCCAGCCACAAGGAAAACACGCGCTCTTCGGATAACTCGGCCAAGTATCACGTCGCATTGCACGCCGAAGATCGCGGCACGCCCGAAGGGCTGTCGCGCGTGCTCGACATCCTGCAGACCGCCGCAGCGCCACGCAAAGTCGCCGCGCCTGTGCCGGTGCTCTAAGCGTCGCTGTTGAGTCCTGCACCTTTCCATCAACCGAGTCGTTGCCGATGATCGATTTGTCAGAAGTGAGCTACATCAAGCGCATCGTCGTCGGCAGCGACAACCCGGCAAAGATGCAGACCGCCGAGCAGGTCGAGGCCGCGCAGCAGCTGCTCAATCGCTGCCTCAGCGAAGCGCCCAAGGGGGCGATCGTCGGGATCGAGAAGAGCTTCAATATCCTGCAGCTGGGCGAACATCAGGTAGTGCTGCAATGGTTGTGCTACCACGTCGGGTTCAAGCGCAAGCCGATCTGGCTGACGGAGTCGTAGATGGCACGCGCGACCTATTCGCTGGACGCCTTTGTGGAGCTGCTCGATCAGGCTGTCCGACGAGCGCAACAGCGGTGCCGCCAGCGGCACGCCGCACTGGTGGATGCTGCGGCGGCCGCATGCGACATGGAGGTTCGCTGCGTGGATGGTGAGGAAACGGCTAAGGCCGGAACGGAGGCCATGCTCACCATTCCGGTCTGCCAATTGCGTGCGCTGCGGCTATCGCAAATCAGCGAATTTTCGTTGACGCTGCAAGTGCAGGTAGAGCCGGTCACGCACAGCGACGGCGCTCCCGGACTGGCACTGAGTATCGCGCCGCCACGTAGCCGTAAGCCTAGCCATACGCTGAAAATTGGCTATCAAGGCAGCGAGTGTCCGCGTGGCGTGCTTTGGTTCGATGGCATTGCGTTGAAGGAGTGGACGCTTCATCCGTTCGTGGACGTGCCACTTTCAGATCCCGGAGCGGTGCCGTGAGGTTGCTGCTGTCAGACGCCGATGCCCGTGCGGTCGCCGAGCGGCTGGGAACCGATGTGGCCGCCCTGCATGCAGATCGCTGTCGGCGGTCTCGGCGCCGGCGGCGATCCATCTTCATCATCTGCTTGGTTGCTGTTCTGGTGATTGCTGCAGCCGGTGTGCTGAGCAGCAGTTCGATCAATCTTTCCATCCTGTCCAACTTCTTATCGGAGCTTTCTCATGTCTGGTCAATCTCATCATCAACCTCACATCTTCCGCATCACCTCGGCAGTGGCCTTGTGTCTTTCGCTGACTGCAGTACAGGCCGCTCCCGCTGGCAGCATTCCGGCGGGTGACTGGCGCGGGATATTGTCCGCCAACGGCGGTGCGGGCCCGGTCTATGTCCGTCTGAGCGGACGCGCGGCGGGAGCCGACGGCACCCAGACGGCGGACGTGCGGTTTGGGCCTCCTTTCAATTGCGCGCTTGAGCTACGAGCGCAGCCGGGCGGTTACGCGCTGCTGTCGCGCAATGGCGGCAAGTTCTGCGACGCGCTAACCGGTGGGCGTGCGCAGCTTCAGGTGTCGGAGGGGGCGACGTCTGGTATGCAACTCACGCTGCCCGGCCGCGACTCGCCGTTGGTCGTTGCCTTGGACCAGAGCAGTACAGGATTGGCCGAAGCCGGGCGCTGGCGCGGGACGGGCCTGATGTCCGCACAGCTGGAGATCGTGGCGACCACAATCCGCCCGGGAGACGTGCTCGGTCGCCTGCGCTACGGCGCCCCTCGCGACTGCCAAGTGGAGTTGCGCTATGCCGGGCGTGCGGCAGGCACGTTGAATGCCTGGGTCGGGGCCAACGATAGAGGCTATTGCCGTCAGCTCAGCGATGACCAGGCCAGTCTGCGGATCCGCGACGATGGAAGCGCAGAGCTTGCTCTTGTTGTGAAAGGTCAGCGCGATACCGCGCTGTTTGAGCGGATGCCCTGAGATTGTTGCAGGGGCGCGTCTGCCAGTAAGGACATCATTTATGTGGAAGCGAGCCAGGATGCGCATGGGCCTGCGGCGACGCGCGGTGGCGCCGTCCGTCTCGCCGGCAGGATTCGCCGGGCCGGCATTCTCCAGCGTGCTTGAACAACTGGAGCTCGAATGCCGGGCCATGGTGTCCTATGCGCTAAAGCAGGGACTGGCCATGTCCCCCGATCTACCCGGCCGGCTGGCGGAACTACGGGTAATGCCTGGCGCTTCCCTGCACGGCGAAGCCGGCGCGCGCGAATTGGCCGGTCTGCACCGACAACTGGTGCGAGCGATCCAGCCGGCAACGCCGCAGGCGGTAGTGCTGATCGAGCGGGAGCGGCTGCGCGGCGGCCTGTTGCGCTGGCTCGGGCCGATTCCGCTGATCCGCACCTTGACCTTGAGCTCGGTCGGCTGCCTGGCTTCAGTGGTCGGGTTGGCCATGTCCAGCCTGGTTAACGAGCAGAACATGGCGCTGGGGTTTCTTGACTCCTCGGGCAGCACGCTGGGCTGGAATGTGATGTTTATCCTGGCCTGTGCCGGGCTTGGCGCAGCGTTTTCCGCGCTGTTCCAGGCCCACCGTTACGTCGCCGATGCGACATACGATCCGCGCTTCGATTCTTCCTATGCGGCGCGCATGATCTTGGGCCTCATCGCTGGCCTGATCCTGGTGGAGTTGCTGCCGGAGGATATGTTCGCCGAAAGTAGCCTGGGCGCGTTCGGAAAGCCCGCATTGGCAATGATGGGCGGCTTTTCGGCAAGCGCCGTCTATCGCCTGCTGCAACGCATGGTCGACGTCATGGAAACTGTCGTACGCGGCGATTCCGGCCAACAAGCCGCTGCCGCGATCCAGTCGCAGCGCGCATCGGCTGAGTCCGAAGGCATCCGCGTGCGTGGCGAACTTGCCGCAGGCCTGTTGGACCTGCAGCGTGAGATGGAAGCGGACCCGCGTCTGGATCAGGTGCGTCAGCAACTGACCGGCCTTGCCAGGCAGATGATGTCCGGCGATTCGTAATCATTCGTGCGTGAGCTGCAGCTAGACCAGCGTGCGTTTTTCATCAGCAGCCGTACGCAGAAACGATGTCTGGCGCAGCGTACCGAGCATCAGGTGGCGGTGTGCCTTGGCCTGGTGCGGCACAGTTCGCTTCGGCCCCGGTGCAACGTGCCTAACACGCGTCAGGCGAACGTACCCGTCGTGGCGTCGCAGCCATATCTGCACCGTTGTGAACACCAGCATTTGACGGTCGCTAAATCAGTCCAAGACCGATGGTCCCGAGGTGAGCGTATGACAAGCTCGCTCAAGTGCTCCTGCCGAGCATCTGTCGATTCGCTGCAGCGCGCCGCTCGAAAGCCGCTGCACATCGCCGACCCCATTCGTGCAACCGAGGGAATGATGAAGACACGTATCGTCGTCGCTGCTGATCGCACCATCCTCGTGGAAGGCATGGTCGCTTTGCTGCAAAAGGTTCCGGGTTTCGAAGTGGTAGGGCACGCCGAAGACGGGCTGGCGTGTCTTCAGATCGCTGCCAGAGAGCAGCCGGATATCGTCCTGGTGGATGTCCTGCTCCCTGGCCTCAATGGCATCGATCTGACGCGACGTTTGATTCAACGCAGTCCCAACAGCCGGGCAATCTGCATTGCTCCGTCCGACGCCTGCATGCGTGCCAGCGCAGTCTTCGAAGCTGGCGCAAAAGGATATCTGGCGCGAACCAGTACCTTCGCCGAATTGCTGCGTGCGATTCAGCTCGTTGGTCAGGATCAGATCTACATCAGTCCGCAGATGTCGCGTTCGCTGATCGCAGGACTGCGTCGAGCCGCCAAAGACGATTCTGCGTATACCCGGCTGACCTCACGTGAGCGCGAAGTCGTGCAGCTCTACTCCGAAGGCTTGTCGACCAGGCAGATCGCCACGCGCTTGCACTTGAGCGTGAAAACGGTGGGTACGCATCGCGAAAACTGCATGTTGAAACTCAATATCCAAAGTATCGCCCAGCTCACCCGGTATGCAATCGCGCAAGGACTTTCTCCGCTTGATCCTGCATCAGGCGGCGGCAGCGAGCCCTCGGAGGCGCTTGTGCCGCAGCGGTCGCGTCGGGCTGGCTGAGCGTTGGCCAAGCCCTGCGGGAGTAGGTGTGCCAGGCACGCAGCATTTAGCGCATGGCCGCAGTGTCTACGTGTGAGTTGGTGCTTCGATGCGCAGTTACTGATCGATGCATTGGCCGTGCCGTCCGCGCGATGCTCAACGATGTGGTTTGCGAACGTCTGCAGGCACCTTTCGTCACCGCTACGGCTGTAGCGGCAGTGAGATGCAGCGTCAACTTCCATCGCAGCGCCTCGTCGTCGCCGCGATCAGTCACTTGCTCGCGCCTTGTCCAACGCTGACGCCAGGGCCGCTTCACCTGCAGCATTGAGCGCACTCCCGCCGGTAGATCCGCGCATGGGCGCCTGGATCTGGGGTCCTGACCGATATCGAGGGATGGTCGGTCCTCGCACACTGGTGGTGCGTCCAGTCGCGCATCCGGCGCGTACAGCGACGCAACGTCACTCAATACAGGAGAGTTCTATGGAAACCATTTTGCGACTTGCTGCGACGGACTATGCAAACGCACTGAAAGCTGTGCGGGATGCCAATGAAAAAAAGGCTTGCGTCGAGGTGGCCTACGCGACGGAGAATGAAGAAGTTGAAGTCTCGCGCTACTTCTTGAAGTTCCCGAACTTCGAGTTGAACGCTTATGCCATCGGTGGCACGAAGTACACACTTGATAGCTATCAGCATGTAAGCAAATTTCCGAACGTCGCAAAAGCCGACTTGGCTGCCGCGTTGTCCAAGGGAGGAGAGCGCGGTACCGAGATGAATGATCGGTTGAGCGTCGTGGTGTGCCTGATCTGCGAGGCCGCGCGTTCGGAACCGATCGAACGCGCGATGCAGAAAGCCATCGCTGGGGAGCGCGTCGACTTGGCGCGCTACCGTGTGTTGATGAATATGTACGAGCATACGCTCGAATTCAAAAGAGCAACGAACGCTGCTGCGACGTTGCTGCCGCTGCAGTTGCAGGACTACATCGACTATGTCCAATCCAAGGCTTACACCGGCGGCAAGAACATCGCAGACACCATTCGTGCGCTGCAGTAGGCAGCCCGCCGCTGTGTCCATCAATCTGCAACGGCGGCATACGCCGTTGCGCATCAAGGAAACGGTATGAACATGTCCGAAAATGGCGTTACCACCGGGCAAGGCGACAATCTGGAGTTCATTCAATCGCTGGAGCGGGTGCTCGCACGTGATCGTGACGGCAAGCTGCTGCAGCCGCTTGCTGGCATGTCGTTTGCGCGGCCGATCTACCAGGTGCCGGTGACAGAGGTGGCGGAACCGTTGCGGGCGTTGGTCGCCAGCATCTTTCGCTCCACAGGCGTCTACGATGCGGTGCCTGAATCCAAGCACGGCGAAAATGTGCACGGTTCCATGCGCGACGTGCACCAGAACGACGACCGTGGCCGTCGCTACCTTCCGGTGCTCGCTTATCCAGCATCGCCGTTGGGGCGTGCCGGGCGTTATCACGACTACATCCTGGAGCGGGGCAAGGCATGCGTCCAGAACCGGCAGCGTGAACGTTCGGGCACGAGCGATGTGCTGACCGGGTATGTGGAATACACGGTGGTATTGGAGGGTTGCAGCAATGTGCGATTGATCTTCGACTATCTCAATACGCGCTTTTTCATCTCTCCCAATCACTACAAACCGTGGGCCAGAGCCGAGGCATTGGCTGCACGTCGCAATCTGGGAGTCGATCCGGCGCGGTATCGGCTTGCGCCGCACGAAGCGGGCATGGATGCGCAGAGTTGGCGCGACGACGAGTTGTATGGCCCGCATCTGCTGATCATGCTATGAGCGTGGCGAAGGGTGATGTCCGCCGCAGGGAGAGGGTGGGGCGATGACCTGCGCGCAGGTCGATTCGGGCGTTGGCCAACAAGGTAGCCGATGCGTCCCAACCTTCTGGTGAGCCGCTTTTCGCGTGTGCGGCTGCGGGCGTCTCAGCGCGTCGTATCGGCGTCCATGGCCGCCTGCATCAACGCTGCGATCGCGTGCGAGGCTTGGTCGGGTTGCTGCGCCAGGAGCTGGCTGACGCTGCGCTGATTGGCGGCAGGATGATTCTGACTGAGCTTGAAGGTGAGCTCGATGCGGCTGGGCACGAAGCGGAAGCCGACCAAGCCGCGCAGTTGGCGACGGTGACTGTCGCGCTCCATCTCGAACAGCCAGTCGCTGCCGACGCGCTGTTCGAAGTGCGTGCTCATGCGACCGATCAAATCGCCCAGTTCCGCCTCATCGCTTACCTGCTCGCAACGTCCATGCAGATGCGCGACCGCGTAATTCCAGGTCGGTACGCGCGCGGCCGCTTCCTTGTCCGGATACCAGCTCGGCGACACGTAGGCGTGCGGGCCCTGCACCACGATCACCGCATCGCCGGGCGCGCGCGCCTGCGGGTTCGGCCGCGCCCAATGGCCCTCGATCACAACTGCCTGCGCGTTGCGTGTGTACAGCACCGGTAGATGCGAGATTGCCGGCACTCCATCGTCGCCCTGGCTGATCACGGTGACGAACGGGTCGCGTGCCATCAGCCAGTCCAGCAGTGCCAGATCGGTCTGCACGAACGTGCGTGGAGCGTACATGTCAGGCGCGACCGCCCAGGGTCACCACCATGCGTTCGCGCAGGTCCGCATCGTCGTCGCCGCGCGGCGGCGCCACTTCGTCGAGCGAGAAGCCGCGCATCAGCGCGTCTTCTTCGTCCAGCCCGTCGAGCGCGACGAATTCGGCATCGAACAAGGCCGCGCGGGCGGTGTCTTCGCTGTCGTAGGGCAGGATCTTGCCGTCGCTGTCCAGGACTTCGGCGGTACCGGCTTCCTTGACGCGCAGGCGCGCCCAGATCAGCGTGTGGCCGATGGTGGCCAGCCACCACGAATCGTGGTCGTTCTGTGTGGTGTCGTGCTGTGTAGTCATGCCATTACCTTCGAAAGCAGGCCGAGCAGGGCCGCCATGCCCAGGCCGAACAAGATGGTCAGCAGCGAGAGCCAGGCGGGTGTGGCCAGACCGGACAGCGCACTGTCTCGGTAGCTGCGGTAGCGGCGCGCCAACAACCAGCGCCACGCGGTAGGGCTGATGAAGGCCGGGTCGCCGAAGCTGGCCAGCGCGTCGGGATGGCGGTCGCGCATGTGCACCAGGGTCAGTGGCCAGAAGATCAGCAGCGCGGTGAGTCCGGCGACGGCGACACCGACAAAACACAACGCGAAGAATAGAATCATGTGGCCGCCAGCAGCAGTGCGAGTTTGGGGAGTGTCGCGCCGATGACCAGCGCCGCGATGGCCCAAATCATCGGAACCGTGGCATGCCGGGTTGCGGCACGCGCGGTGTCGGTTTGCCACCAGCGTGGCGGTTCTGGCTGGAGCGATACCAACCGCGCCAGCAACACGCTGCGTACCGCCGTCAGTCCGGCCATAATCGCCGCCAGCCCGAAGGCTAGCGATTGCAGCGTTGGGGCGACGGCCGGCAAGTTCACTCAGAACTCCGCGCTGCCCGGCGCACGCGGGTAGGGGATGGCGTCGCGGATATTGCTCAGCCCGCACACGTAGACCACCAGGCGCTCGAACCCCAGGCCGAAGCCGGCATGCGGCACCGAGCCGTAGCGACGGAAATCGCGGTACCAGCTGTAGTGCTCCTTATCCAGGCCGAACTGCGCCATGCGCGCATCCAGCACATCCAGGCGCTCTTCGCGCTGGCTGCCGCCGATGATCTCGCCGATGCCCGGTGCCAGCACATCCATCGCCGCGACAGTCTTGCCGTCGTCGTTCAGGCGCATGTAGAAGGCCTTGATGTGCTCGGGATAGTTGGTCACCACCACCGGGCGGCCGATGTGTTCTTCGGTCAGCCAGCGCTCGTGCTCGGTCTGCAGGTCCAGGCCCCATTCGACCGGGAAATCGAACTTCTTGCCCGAGTCCTGCAGCAGCCTCACCGCCTCGGTGTAGTCGATCTGCTCGAACGGGGCATTGATGAAGGCTTCCAGTTTGGCGATCGCGTTCTTGTCCACGCGCTCGGCCAGGAATGCCAGATCGTCGCCGCGCTCGTCGAGCACCGCGCGGAACAGGTACTTGAGGAACTGCTCGGCCAGGCGCGCGTCTTCGGCCAGATCGGCGAAGGCGATTTCCGGCTCGATCATCCAGAACTCGGCCAGGTGGCGCGTGGTGTGGCTGTTTTCGGCGCGGAAGGTCGGGCCGAAGGTGTAGACCTTGCTCAGCGCCAGGCAGTACGCCTCCACGTTGAGCTGGCCGGACACGGTCAGGAAGGTTTCCTTGCCGAAGAAGTCGCGGCTGAAGTCCACGTTGCCCTTGGCATCGCGCGGCAGGTTGACCATGTCCAGCGTGGAGACGCGGAACATCTGCCCGGCGCCTTCGGCGTCGGAGGTGGTGATGATCGGGGTGCTGATCCAGTTGAAGCCGTTCTGGTGGAAGAAGCGGTGCACCGCCTGCGCCAGACAGTTGCGGATGCGGGTGACCGCGCCGAACAGGTTGGTGCGCGGGCGCAGGTGCGCCACTTCGCGCAGGAACTCCGGCGACATCGGCTTGGGCTGGATCGGGTAGGTCAGCGGGTCTTCGACCCAACCGACGATCTCCACGCCGTTGGCCTGGATCTCGAACGACTGGCCCTTGCCCTGCGACTTCACCAGCACGCCCTTGGCGATCACCGAGCAGCCGCTGGTCAGGCGCTTGATGTCGTCGAAATTGGGTAGCGCCTCGGTGGCCACCACCTGGATCGGGGCGAAGCACGAGCCATCGGTCACGTTGATGAAGGCCAGTCCGGCAGATCCGCGCAGCGTGCGCACCCACCCCCGTACCGTGACTTCGCCGCCTTCCGGGAGTTTTCCCGCAAGCGCATGTTCAACGCTGACCACCGTCATGACTTGTCCTCGCCGTAGCGACCTTGAATGGTCTGCGAGTTTACTGGCTGCGGACGCGCTGGCGCGAGCATCTGAACCGCTTGCGGTCGATGCGCTTGTCCAGGCCTTGCCATGCCTTGCCATGCCCCCACCTGTGGATGACGCGATAGCCGAGGACGCAGCCTCGGTCGATTGCAGCCTCGCTATACTTGTCGCCATCGTTTCCGGAGCCACCTCATGGCCATCAGCCTCACCCCCGCCGCGCTGGAGCGCGTGCAGCGTTTCGTGCAGCAGACCCCGGGTACGCTGGGGTTGCGCTTTGGTGTGACCAAGACCGGGTGCTCCGGCTGGGGCCATATCACCGATCTGGCGCGCGATCAGCGCGATGACGATGCGGTCTTCGAGCAGGGTGGGGTGCGTATCTTCGTCGATCCGGTCAGCCTGCCCCTGGTGGACGGCACCTGCATCGACTTCGGCAAGCACGGCCTCAGCGAGACCTTTACCTTCAGCAATCCCAATGCCACCGCCGAATGTGGGTGCGGGGAGAGTTTCACGACCGAAGCCGAGCATCGTTGAGCACGGCCTGAGTCGGCGGCATTGGCGTGATTTCCTTCTCCCGTCGGGACAGAAGGTGCCCCGAAGGGGCCGATCAGGGCGCGACTCGGAGATCTGCCGGCACACCCGATGACAGATGCCTCGCCACGCGCCGTCCGAATTGCATCACCGACTGCTCCACTGCTTCTCGCTCGGTACGCTCACCCCAAGCACCCGCGGCTCGGTCCGCGGTTGCGGCGCGGGCGCTCCAGGGCAGGCGCGACAGTGGCACGCAGGCAGTCCTGATCGCCCGGAGGGGACGCACTTAGAACCTCTCCGCCGGGCGCCCGGTTGCGGCTAAGCGACTGAACTGCCATACTTTCCTGCTTCCTACCCGGTTCCGGGCGGGAATCCTTGCTCCACCGGCCGCCTTGCGCGGTTTACCGGGGAGCTGTCCGGCCCACGTGGCCACATCCGAAAGGTAATACAACATGAGTCGTCATTACGAAGTCGTGTTCCTGGTCCACCCGGATCAGAGCGAGCAGGTCCCGGCCATGATCGAGCGCTACAAGTCGCTGATCGAGGGCGGTAACGGCACCATCCACCGTCTGGAAGACTGGGGCCGTCGTCAGCTGGCCTACCCGATCCAGAACCTGGTGAAGGCGCATTACGTGCTGCTCAACATCGAAGTCGACCAGGCCGTGCTGAGCGAGCTGGTGGAAAGCTTCCGCTTCAACGATGCGGTGCTGCGTCACCTGGTGGTCAAGCGCGATGGCCCGGACACCGAGCAGTCGCTGATCATGAAGAGCAAGGACGAGAAGGGCGACAAGCCCGAGCGTAGCGAGCGTCGTCGTCGTGACGACGAGGAAGGCGATGCTGCACCTGCCGCCACCGATACCGACGGCGACAACGCCGAAGCCGCTTAAGGAGCGCTGTCATGTCCAAGTTCTTCCGTCGTCGCAAGTTCTGCAAGTTCACCGCCGAGGGCGTCAAAGAGATCGATTACAAGGATCTCAACACCCTGCGTCAGTACCTCACCGAGAACGGCAAGATCGTGCCGAGCCGCGTGACCGGTACCAAGTCCAAGTACCAGCGCCAGCTGGCGACGGCCGTCAAGCGCTCGCGGTTCCTGGCGCTGATCCCGTACACGGACAATCACGACGTTTAATCCGAGTCGTTGATGTGAGTCCCGCACACAGCCCGCACGGTTGTATGTGAGTCCCTCACAAGAGCCCGCACATCCATGTGCGGGTTATTAAAATATAGAGGCCGGTCATTCGAGATGCGGTGTTGATCGTGCTCTTGCGATTCCCAAATCCCGATTCCCGAATCCCCGTCTTTTCGGACAGCAAACGTTGCGCCCGCCACATGCCGGCGCTAACGAATAACGGAGCACCACCATGGATCTGATTCTTCTGCAGAAAGTGACCAACCTGGGCAACCTGGGCGACAAGGTCAGCGTCAAGCCGGGCTACGGCCGCAATTTCCTCGTGCCGCAGGGCAAGGCCGTTCCGGCCACCGCTGCCAACGTCGAAGCGTTCGAAACCAAGCGTGCCGAGTACGAAGCCAAGGCCAACACCATCCTGGCCGATGCACAGAGCCGCGCCACCAAGTTCGAAGGCGCCAGCGTCACCATCGGCGCGCATGCGTCCACCGAAGGCAAGCTGTACGGTTCGGTCGGCCCGCGCGACATCGCCGAGGCCTTCACCGCCGCCGGCCTGCCGCTGGAAAAGAGCGAAGTGATCCTGGGCGAAGGCGCATTCCGCAATGTCGGCGAGTACGACGTTGTGCTGCACCTGCACGCCGATGTGGAAACCTCGGTCAAGGTCATCGTCGAATCCGACGCCTGATCCACGCCGTCTGCACGACCCGAAGGGCGCCTTGTTAGGCGCCCTTCGTCTTTGTGGTCGCCGCCAGTGATGGCCGGCCCGTTATACTCGTGCTCCATTGCCGGTGCCACGGCCCATAGATCTTTCCGATCAAGGGCTTAGATCCCGGCTTCACAGGAAAACGCGCCTGCCGGCCTTGCCCGCGCGGTGCCCGGAACCCTCAGTCTCATGCGCCTGTCCACGATCAAACTGTCCGGTTTCAAGTCGTTCGTCGACCCGACCACGTTGCACCTGCCCACCAACATGACCGGCATCGTCGGCCCCAATGGCTGCGGCAAGTCCAACATCATCGATGCGGTGCGCTGGGTGATGGGCGAGAGCTCGGCCAGCCGCCTGCGCGGCGACTCGCTGACCGACGTGATCTTTTCCGGTTCCTCGGCGCGCAAGCCGGTGTCGCAGGCGACGGTGGAGCTGATCTTCGACAACTCCGATCACACCATCACCGGCGAGTTCGCCTCGTTCAACGAGATCTCGGTCAAGCGTCTGGTCAGCCGCGACGGCACCAGTGCGTATTACCTCAACGGCACCAAGTGCCGGCGCCGCGACATCACCGACCTGTTCCTGGGCACCGGTCTTGGGCCGCGCAGCTACTCGATCATCGAGCAGGGCATGATCAGCCAGATCATCGAAGCGCGCCCGGAAGACCTGCGCGTGTATCTGGAAGAGGCTGCCGGCATTTCCAAGTACAAGGAACGCCGCAAGGAAACCGAAACGCGCATCCGCCATACCCGCGAAAATCTCGATCGCCTCGGCGATCTGCGCGAGGAAATCACCAAGCAGCTGGCGCATCTGCAGCGCCAGGCGCGCCAGGCCGAGCAGTACCAGGCCTTGCAGGAAGAGCGCCGGATCAAGGATGCCGAGTGGAAGGCGCTGGAGTACCGCGGCCTGGACGGACAATTGCAGGGCCTGCGCGAGAAGTTGAATCAGGAAGAAACCCGCCTGCAGCAGTTGATCGCCGAACAGCGCGATGCCGAAGCGCGGATCGAAACCGGGCGCGCGCGACGCGAAGAAGCCGCCGAAGCGGTGGCCAAGGCGCAGGCCGATGTGTATCAGGTCGGTGGTGCATTGGCGCGCATCGAGCAGCAGATCCAGCATCAGCGCGAACTCTCGCATCGCCTGCACAAGGCGCGCGATGAGGCGCAGAGCCAACTGCAGGAACTGACCCAGCACATCAGCGGCGATTCGGCCAAGTTGGCGGTATTGCGCGATGCGGTGGACGCTGCCGAACCGCAGCTGGAGCAGCTGCGCGAAGACCACGAATTCCGTCAGGAGGCGCTACGCGAGGCCGAAGCGCGCCTGGCCGACTGGCAGCAACGCTGGGAAGCCCATAACCGCGACACCGGCGAGGCCTCGCGTGCCGGGGAAGTGGAGCGCACGCGCGTCGATTATCTCGATCGCCAGTCGCTGGAAGCCGACCGCCGCCGCGAAGCGCTGGTCAACGAACGTGCCGGGCTGGATCTGGATGCGCTGGCCGAGGCGTTCGAGCAGATCGAGCTGCGCCACGAAACCCAGAAGACCTCGCTGGACGGGCTGACCGAGCAGGTCGAAGCGCGCAAGCACGCGCTTGGCGGGCTGCAGGAACAACAACGTGCCAGCCAGGGCGAGCTGGCCGAAGTACGCAAGCAGGCGCAGGCCGCGCGTGGCCGGCTGTCGTCGCTGGAAACCCTGCAGCAGGCCGCACTCGGCCAGGAGCAGGGCGCGGCGGTGGCGTGGCTGAAGTCGCGCGGGCTGGATTCGGCCGCGCGCGTGGGCGAACGCATCACGGTCGAAAGCGGCTGGGAAAACGCGGTCGAAGGCGCATTGGGGCAGTTGATCGAAGGCGTGCTGGTGGACGCGCCGGAACAACTGGTCGATGCGCTGGGCGAATTGGGCGACGGCCGCATCGCGCTGGTGTCCAGTGCCAGCGACAACGCCAACTTCGCACCGACCTCGCTGGCGGCCAAGGTGCAGGGGCCGATCGCGATCCGTCGCCTGCTCGCGCGTCTGCACGCGGCCGAGGATCTGGACGCCGCACGCACGCTGCAGCGCAGCCTGCCCGAGGGTGATTCGGTCATCACCCGCAGTGGCGAGCGGCTGGGCGAGGGCTGGGTGCGGGTGTCGCGTTCCGGCGCTGCCAAGCAGGGCGCGTTGCTGCGCGAGCGCGAGATCCAGGAACTGCGCGCGCAGATCGAAACGCTGCAGGAGCGCGAAGCCGAACTTGAGCAGCGCCTGGGCAGCTTCCGCGAGCAGCTGCTGGCAGCCGAACAGCAACGCGAAGATGCGCAGCGCCAGTTGTACATGGCGCACCGCAGCGTGTCCGAACTGGCCGGTCAGCTGCAGAGTCAGCAAGGCAAGGTCGATGCCGCACGCACGCGCATCGAACGCATCGAAAACGAGTTGTCGCAGCTGCTGGAAACGCTGGACACCAGCCGCGAGCAGGCGCGCGAAGCGCGCGCCAAGCTCGAAGACGCGGTCACCCTGATGGGCGATCTGCAAGGTGCCCGCGAGGCCCTGGAAAACGAACGCCGCCAGCTCACCGACGCGCGCGATCAGGCCCGCGATGCCGCACGCGGCGTGCGCGATGCGATGCATGCGCTGGCGCTCACGCTGGAATCGCAACGCACCCAGATCACCTCGCTCAGCCAGACGCTGGAGCGCATGGATAGCCAGCGCGGCCAGCTCGACACGCGCCTGGAAGACCTGGTCGCGCAACTCAGCGACGGCGATTCGCCGGTGGAAACGCTGGAGCACGAACATCAATCCGCCTTGAGCGAGCGCGTGCGCACCGAGCGCGTGCTGAGCGAAGCGCGCACCATGCTGGAGAGTGTCGATGGCGAGCTGCGCAGCTATGAGCAGACCCGCCAGCAGCGTGACGAACAGGCGCTGGCACAGCGCGAGCGCATCTCGCAGCGCAAGCTCGATCAGCAGGCGTTGGTGCTGAGCGCCGAACAGCTGTCGGCTGCCGTGGTGAAAGCAGGCTTCGTCCTGGAAGATGTGGTCAACGGGTTGCCCGAGGCGGCCAATGCGGCCGAGTGGGAAGCGGCGGTTGGCCAGATCGACGGCCGCATGCGTAGGCTGGAGCCGGTCAACCTGGCCGCGATCCAGGAATACGGCGAAGCTGCGCAGCGTTCGGAATATCTAGACGCGCAAAACCTGGATCTCAACACCGCGCTGGAAACCCTGGAAGAGGCGATCCGCAAGATCGACCGCGAAACCCGCGGCCGTTTCAAGGACACCTTCGACCGCGTCAATTCCGGCGTGCAGGCACTGTATCCGCGGCTGTTCGGCGGCGGGCATGCCTATCTGGAACTTACCGGCGAAGATCTGCTCGACACCGGCGTGACCATCATGGCGCGCCCGCCGGGCAAGCGCGTGTCCAGCATCTCGCTGCTGTCCGGTGGCGAAAAGGCGATGACCGCGGTGGCGCTGGTGTTTGCGATCTTCCAGCTCAATCCCGCGCCGTTCTGCCTGCTCGACGAGGTCGACGCGCCGCTGGACGAAGCCAATGTCGGCCGCCTGGCCAACATGGTCCGGGAAATGAGCGAGAAAGTGCAGTTCCTGTTCGTCAGCCACAACAAGGCGACGATGGAGGCCGCGCGTCAGCTCTCCGGCGTGACCATGCGCGAGCCGGGCGTCAGCCGTCTGGTCAGCGTTGACCTGGAAGAAGCCGCACGTTTGGCGGGTGCGGCATGACGTGCCATGCTTGTTGGAATATCGACACCTGTCACTCTTATGCGGAGGCACGCTGAATGTCCGACATGGCCATGATCCGGATCGGGATCCTGATCGCTGGACTGCTGCTGGTCGCGGCGATCTTCCTGTTCGGTCGCCCGAAGAAATCGCCGCAAGGGCGCCGGGTCGACAAAGAGGACGGACAGCCGCGCGAGCGCCGCGAGCCGGTGATTTCCGGCGATGCCGGTAGCGACGGTGAGCTTTCCGAGCGCACCGAAAGCGCCGCGCAGAGCGAGCTGAATCTGGACGATCAGGATGCGACCGGCGGCAACGACGTCGGCAAGCGCCCGAACCAGGATTTCGACAAGATCGTCTCGCTGTTCGTGGCCGCCAAGGCCGGGCAGGTGCTGCGCGGCGAAGACGTGGTGGTGGCAGCCGAGAAGACTGGGCTGGTGTTCGGCCACATGAATGTGTTCCACCGCCTGGTGGAAGGGTATCCAGAGCGTGGGCCGATCTTCAGCATGGCCAGCATCCTCAAGCCCGGCAGTTTCGACATGGCCAACATCCGCGAAATGCAGACCCCGGCGATTGCGTTCTTCCTCACCTTGCCGGCGCCGATGACCGCGCTGGATGCTTGGGAAAAGATGCTGCCGACCGTGCAGCGCATGGCCGAATTGCTCGATGGCGTGGTGCTGGACGACAGCCGCAATGCGCTGGGCCGCCAGCGCGTTGCGCATATCCGCGACGAACTGCGCGCCTACGATCGCCAGCACCAGGCGCCGCCGCTGACCAAGTCGCCGCGCTGGTGATTGCGCGTTGCGGGTGATCGCGTTTCATTGAGTTGGTGACTGCAAATCATCGCCCGTGAGTCATCACATTGGCGGTCTAAGCCGATTTGCCGCTGGACTCGCGCTGGCATAGAGGTAAACGATGACGTTTGCAGCGAGCGATGTATGGATCCGGCGCTCGCTGCGTTTGACTTCTGCTGCGCCTCTTCCAGCTCTTGCGCGGCAGGAAACCAAAGCCCCTCTCCCTGCGGGAGAGAGGTTGGGGTGAGGGTGCGGAGGCGCAGCCACTCGTGCGATTGGACGTTACTAGGCTGCGCTCGTACCCTCATCCGCCCCTATGGGGCACCTTCTCCCGGGGGGAGAAGGAATCAAAGCTCTTCTCCCTTCCAGAGAAGAATCAGCGCTTCGCCTTGGCAAACGCCTCGCGGAACCGCAGCATCTCCGCCTCGGTTCCCACGGTCACGCGCACGCGCTTGGGCCAGATCGGCCAGCTGCGGCCGACCATGACGCCTTGTTTCTGCATCGAATCGGCGAACACGCCGGCGTCGCGCTTGACGTCGAGCAGGAAGCAGTTGGCCTGCGTGGGCAGGCAGGTGTAGCCCTTGCTCTTGAGCCAGGCGATGGTGTCGTCGCGCACGCGGGCGTTCTCCGCGCGCCGGGTCTGCACCAGTTGCGGGTCGCGCAGGCTGGCGATGCCGGCGGCCATGGCCGGCACCGGTAGCGGATTGCCGCCCAGCGTGGCGAGCTTGGTCAGCAGGCCCGGCGGGGCGATGGCGGCGCCCAGGCGCAGGCCGGCCATGCCGTACAACTTGGAAAACGTGCGCAGCACGATCAGGTCCTGGCGTTGGCGTACCAGATCCACCGCCGAGGTTTCGTGGCTGTAGTGGATATAGGCTTCGTCGACCAGCAGCACGGCGCTGGCTGGCTTGTTGGTCAGCAGCCATTCGATCTCGGCACGCGGCGTGACCGAGCCAGTGGGATTGTTGGGGTTGCACACGTAGATCAAGCCAGCGGTCGGGTCGGCCTTGGCCATTGCCTTGACGTCGTGTGCGCCATCGGCCCGCAAGGGCACACGGCGCACCGGTGCACCATGTGCGGTGGCGACGTCGGCCACCGCTTCAAAGGTTGGGTCGGCGATGACCAGACCTGCGCGTGGCGAGGTGAACAGGGCGCTGCTGCGATTCAGCGGGTCGCTCGAACCGGGAAAAAACGCCATGTGGTCGTTCGGCAACTGCAACTCGCCGGCCATCAGGTTGCGCAGGTCCTGCTCCATCTCGAACTGATACCGGCCTGCACGCGCCAGCGATCGCGTTGCCGCGTCCAGTGCGGCGGGCGAGGGGCCGAGCGGATGTTCGTTGTAGTTGAGGTACACGGTGCCGGCGGCAGGCGCCACACCCGGGGCGGCAGGTGCGGCTGCACGTTTGCGGGCCGCCTCGGCTGGCGACATCAGCCCCAATGCGGAAACCGCCATGCCGGAACCGGCAAGGCTGAGAAACGAACGGCGCGAGACGGGCAACGACACGGTGAACTCCAGGCGGACAGGGCAAAGAGGGCGCCACGCTAGCGGGTTTGTGGCGGTGTGCCTATCGGCAACTGCCGAACGGGCTGAAAACGGTTATTCGCTAGGAAAGCAGGGTGGCTTCCCTGTCGACGTGAAGGCCTCTCCCGGGCGGGCGCTACGGCGGGCAGGCGCTGGTGCCTGCTTGCCTTTCGCGCACACGCGCACGAACCCGGCGGATGTGCCAGACACCGAATTCGGCCGCTGTCCGGGCGCTGCTTGAGCCAGTGCCTGCCCGTTAGACTATGCAGCCCAGAGCCCGCCCAGCGATCGCATGACTGTCAGCCCGGATCCCGCTCAGCGCATCGACGCCCTGCGTCGTCGTCTCGAAGACGCCAACTACCGCTATCACGTGCTCGACGAGCCGCAGATGGCCGACGTCGACTACGACCGCTTGATGCGCGAGCTGGAGGCATTGGAAGCGGAGCATCCAGAGTTCGCCAGCGCCGATTCGCCGACCCAACGCGTCGGCCATCTAGCCGCGTCGCGCTTTGCCGAAGTGCGGCATGCCTTGCCGATGTTGTCGCTGGGCAACGCCTTCAGCGATGAGGAAGTGGCCGAATTCGTGCGGCGTATCAGCGCGCGGCTGGAGGTGAAACAACCGCTGTTTTCGGCCGAGCCCAAGCTCGATGGCCTGGCGATCAGCCTGCGCTTCGAGAACGGCGAGTTCGTGCAGGGCGCAACGCGGGGCGACGGCGCCACCGGCGAGGACGTCAGTGCCAATCTGCGCACCGTCAAGGCGATTCCGCTGCGCCTGCGTGGCGAAGGCTGGCCGCAGGTGCTGGAAGTGCGGGGCGAGGTGTATATGCCGCGCGCCGCATTCGAAACCTACAACGCGCAGATGCGCCTGCATGGCGGCAAGGTGCTGGCCAATCCGCGCAATGGTGCGGCCGGTTCGCTGCGTCAGCTGGATGCGCGCATTACCGCGCAACGTCCGCTGAGTTTCTGTGCGTACGGCGTGGGCGAAGTGAGCGAAGGCGTATTGCCGCAGACCCATTCGGCCATCCTGGCGCAGTTGCGCGACTGGGGCTTTCCGGTCAGCGCCCTGGTCGAGGTCGTGCAGGGCAGCGACGGCCTGTTGGCGTACTACCAGCGTATCGGTGAGGCGCGCGACGGCTTGCCATTCGATATCGATGGCGTGGTCTACAAGCTCGACGATCTGGCCGGGCAGCGCGAGATGGGCTTTGTCTCGCGCGCACCGCGCTGGGCGATCGCGCATAAATTCCCGGCGCAGGAGCAGTCCACCACGGTGGAGGCGATCGAGATCCAGATCGGCCGCACCGGTGCGGCGACCCCGGTGGCGCGTCTGAAGCCGGTGCATGTGGCCGGGGTGATCGTCACCAACGCCACCTTGCACAACGCCGACCAAATCGCGCGGCTGGATGTGCGCGTGGGCGATACGGTAATCGTGCGCCGTGCCGGCGATGTGATTCCGGAAGTGGCTGGTGTTGTCGCCGATCAACGGCCACCCGGCACGCAGCCATGGCAGATGCCTACGCAATGCCCGGTGTGCGGGTCGGAGATCGTGCGCGAAGAAGGGCAGGCAGTGTGGCGCTGTTCTGGCGAGCTGACCTGCCCGGCACAGCGCAAGGAAGCGTTCCGGCATTTCGTCTCGCGCCGCGCGATGGATGTCGATGGCCTGGGCGAAAAGTTCATCGAAGTGCTGGTTGACAGCGGCGTGGTGCAGGGCGTGGCCGATCTGTATCTGCTCACTGTCGATCAACTGCTGCAATTGCGCCTGATCAGCACCGCCGAAAGCCCGCATGCGTTTCTGCGCGAAGCGCGCGAGCATCTGGCCGAAAGCAAATATCGTGAACTTGAAACCTTGATGGGTTTGCAGGGAGTGGATTTGGTCGATGGACAAGCTGTTTGGCCCGAAAATTGGCAGGCGAACGTTCTGCGCTTGCAATTCGAGGGATTCGATTGGAATCGCAAGAAGATCGCCACCAAGTGGGCCGACAACCTGATCGAAGCGCTGAAGAAATCGCGCGACACCACGTTGGAGCGTTTCCTGTTCGCGCTGGGCATCGAGCATGTCGGCGAGAGCACTGCCAAGGCCTTGTCGGCCTGGTTCGGCGATCTGGAGCTGATCCGCCACCTGCCGTGGCCGCTGTTCAAGCGCGTGCCGGATATCGGTGGCGAGGTGGCGCGTTCGCTGGGGCATTTCCTCGATCAGTCCGGCAACCAGCAAGCCATCGACGATCTGTTGCAGCGTGGCGTGCGCATCGGCGATGCGCACCCGCCATCGCCCAAGCTGCGCGATGCGCTGAGCTTTGCCAGCGTGCTGGAAGACATGGACATCCCCAAGGTGACCTCGGTGCGGGCGCAGCAACTGGCCGCGGTGGTGGACTCGTTCG
Source organism: Xanthomonas sp. 3075 (assembly GCF_014197275.1). Classification (GTDB taxonomy): domain Bacteria; phylum Pseudomonadota; class Gammaproteobacteria; order Xanthomonadales; family Xanthomonadaceae; genus Xanthomonas; species Xanthomonas campestris_B. The sequence goes on from NZ_JACIFI010000001.1 coordinate 379,119, forward strand.
ACGCGCTGCGCAACACGGACGCCGACGCATTGTTGCAGGCCGGCATTCCGGCGCCGGTGGTGGCGTCGCTGCTGCAATGGCTGGATCGGCCGGAGAACGCGGCATTGGCGAGTGCCGCGCAGCGAGCGATGGAGACCGTGCTGTCGCGCCTGCCCGACGCCGACGCCGTGCAGAGCGGCCCGCTCGATGGACAGACCGTGGTCATCACCGGCACCTTGGCTGCGCTGACGCGCGATGCGGCCAAACAGCGCCTGGAAGCGTTGGGCGCCAAGGTCGCCGGCAGCGTCTCCAAGAAAAGCGCGTTTCTGGTGGCCGGCGAAGAAGCCGGTTCCAAGCTCGACAAGGCGCAGTCGCTGGGCGTGGAGATCTGGGACGAAGCGCGCTTGCTGGCCTTCCTCGGCGAGCACGGCCAGCAGCCATGACGGCGGCGCAGATCGACTTGGCCGCATTGCGGTTGCGCGCGCGGCTGAATGCCGCGATTCGCGAGTTTTTCGCCGAGCGCGACGTGCTGGAAGTGGAGACGCCGGTGCTGTCGGAGGCCGGCAACACCGAGCCGAATATCGAGAGCTTCAGCACCCGCTTCAGCGGCCACGTGGATGCCGGCGCGCCGGTGCGCTGGTTGCGTACCTCGCCGGAATATCCGCTCAAGCGTTTGCTCGCAACCGGGGTGGGCGATTGCTACGAGCTGGGGCGGGTGTTTCGCAACGGCGAAGCCGGCGGCCGCCACAATCCCGAGTTCAGCATGCTCGAGTGGTATCGGGTGGGGTGGAACGATCGCGCCCTGGCACAGGAAACCGTCGCGCTGGTGCGGCGCACACTTGCATTGGTCGAGCGCGAGGTGCGCGTGCAGGTGCTGACGTACCGCGAATTGTTCGCGCAGACCTTGGGCATCGACCCGCTGCGCGATCCGATCGAAACGCTACGCGCACCGCTACAGGCCATCGCCATCGATCCGCAGGGGCTGACCCGCGACGATTGGCTGGATCTGCTGATGACCCATCGCATCCAGCCGGACTTTGCCGGCGACACGCTGACCGTGGTGCACGACTGGCCGGCCAGCCAATGTGCATTGGCGCGTATCCGCCACGACGACCCGCCAGTGGCCGAGCGCTTCGAGCTGTACCTGGGCGCCTATGAGGTGGCCAACGGGTATCACGAATTGAATGACGCGCAGGAGCAACGCGCGCGTTTCATGCGCGACAACGCGGTGCGTGCCGCGCGCGGGTTGCAGCAGGTGCCATTGGATGAACGCCTGCTCGCGGTGTTGTCGCAGCTACCCGATTGCGCCGGTGTGGCGGTCGGCGTTGATCGCTTGTTGATGGCCCTGCGTGGCACCGCGCAGATTGCCGATGTGCTCGCGTTCGAGTTCGCGCGCGCCTAGCGCCGGCACCGCGTATCGGGTTGTGCCGCCGACGCCATTGCGGATCACAGGCCCGCAGTGCCATCCCGCTGTCATCGGCACTGTATTGCTTTCTTCACATCGATGATGCTCTCATCCTCCCGTCCACGGGGGGCGCGGCGCAGAGTGTGTTTGGGTGAGGAGTGTCGGCATGAAGTGGCTGGTCAGCTTATGCGGTTTGTGGTGCTTGCCGCTGCTGATGCTTGCCGACGCGCGTGCCTCGGATCGCGCCTCCGGCGTGGTGCGTTGCGAGTCCAAGGACATGGCGCGCACGCATTGTGCGATGGACACCGAACACGGCGTGCAATTGGTGCGCCAGTTGTCCGAAACCAGCTGTATCCGCGGCAGCGAATGGGATGTCGAACGCGACGGCGTGTGGGTCGAGCAGGGCTGCCGTGCGGAGTTCGCCTCCGCAGGCGTGCCGGCCTCCCCGCAGATGCGCCGCGTGGTGCGCTGCGATTCCAACGGCGGCAAGGTGGCCTGCCCGGTGGTGCTGCGCGGCGCGCCAGTCCGTTTATTGCGTCAACGCTCGATGTGGCCGTGCAAGGAGGGCCGCACGTGGGGCACCCGCCGTAACGAAATCTGGGTCTCGCGCGGTTGCGATGGCGAGTTCGAAGTCGGTGCCGAAGACGGTTCCGGCTTTGTGGCCGTGCCGCGCATGATCACCTGCGAATCGAAGAAGAACTCGCGCCGTACCTGCGGGGTGTCGGTGGAGCGCCAGGTGCGTGTGGGCCGGCAGATGTCCAAAAAAGACTGCGTGGAAGGCCAGACCTGGGGCTGGAGCCGCGATGGGGTGTGGGTGAACGACGGCTGCCGTGCCGAGTTCATCGTCGACTGAGAGCGGCTGACAAGCCTGTTGCGCGTTGGTCTATCGCTGAGCGGAGGATCTTGGCTTTCTCTGCACGCGGCTGATCTGCGGTTTGGCTGGAGGGCCCGCCCGCCCACCCTCGCGGGACACGCCGCAAGTACGTCCCTGTAGGTGCTTACGCTGCATCCATGCCGCGTAAGGTCCCGCGAGGGTAGGCGGGCAAGGACCAGGCGGGATGGTCGGCGTGCATGGTTGCAAGCAGTGCATGACGTGCGTTGTTTGAATAACGCCGCGTCGGATCAGCTTCGCAGCGCAACGCGATCGACAGGCAGGCTTCAACAAAGCAACCGGCAAACTTCCTGGTGCGGTGTCCTTGCCGCTTGCGGTACCGTGTGGCGGCATGGATGCCGCCACCGAGCCTCCATGGACGGATGTACGGCGTGTCCCGCGAGCGGCGAGGGCAGCGCGCGCTCGACCAACCAGGCTTTCGACTGCATCCAAACTGCTCGCTACGTTTTCCAGCCGCTCAACATACCTTCGCCTAGCATGCGCTTGAGGCATTGTTGCGCGCCGACCCCAGGCTGAGCACGGCAGGTCCACTGACTGGGCTGCCCGCGCGCCTTACAATAGCGCCATGAACGACAGCGCCCATATCGACTACGCCCGCTACGACCATATCCGCCCACTGCTGTGGACCGGCGATGCCCTGGAACTGCTCGACCAGCGCAAGCTGCCCTTCGTGGTGGAACATGTGCGCTGCGAGTCCAGCGACGCGGTGGCCGAGGCGATCCATTCGCTGGCCGTGCGCGGCGCGCCGGCGATCGGTATCGCGGCCGGGTGGGGCGTGGTGTTGGCGGCACGCGACATCGATGCCGATGGGGGCAGCGCCGCCTTGCAAAAACTCGAACCGGCGCTATTGCGGCTCAATGCCGCGCGTCCGACTGCGGTGAATCTGGCCTGGGCACTGATGCGTATGCGTCGGGTATTGGGCGCTGCCGGCGCCGACTGGCGCGAAGTGATCGCACGCGAGGCGCAAGCCATCGCCGACGAAGATCTGGCGGCCAATCGGCGAATGGGCGCGCTCGGTGCCGATCTGATCGCGGCAGGCAGCGGCGTGCTGACCCACTGCAATACCGGCTCGCTGGCCACTGCCGGCTTCGGTACCGCGCTGGGTGTGATCCGCGCCGGCGTGGCCCAGCAGCGCATCGCCAAAGTCTTTGCCGGCGAGACCCGGCCGTGGTTGCAGGGCGCACGCCTGACCGTGTGGGAGCTGCAGCAGGACGGCATCGACGCGACCCTGATCGCCGACTCGGCCGCCGCGCATCTGATGAAGTCCGGGCTGGTGCAGTGGGTCATCGTCGGCGCCGATCGCATCTGCGCCAACGGCGACACCGCCAACAAGATCGGCACCTATCAGCTGGCGATCGCTGCGCGCCACCACGGCGTCAGGTTCATGGTGGTGGCGCCGTCCTCGACCGTGGACATGGCCACCGCCGACGGCGAACAGATCGAGATCGAGCAGCGTGACCCGGGCGAATTGTTCGGCGTTGGCGGCGTGCGCACGGTGGCCGACGGCATCCACGCCTGGAATCCTGTGTTCGATGTCACCCCCGGTCGCCTGATCGATGCGATCGTCACCGAACGCGGGGTGATCGCGCAGCCGGACCTGGCGCGCATGCAGACAGCGTTCGGCAGCTGAGGCCAGCCCGGCGCAATAACGCGCCATTCGTCGCTAAAGTCCCGCAAGTGCTTGTTTCTGGCCGGTAAACCGGCGGTATCGGGCTGCCCCTTCGTGATACAATCCGGGGCTTGAATCGATCGGCGGGAGCGTGGGGTCGGCAGCCTGTCACCAGGGCGCCCCCGACGCGGCTTTCCGGCTCGCCCGCCACCTCACTTACGGAACCCGAATGGCAGAAACCGCCAAGGAAATCATCCAGGTCAATCTGGAAGACGAGATGCGCAAGAGCTATCTCGATTACGCGATGAGCGTAATCGTGGGCCGCGCACTCCCCGATGCCCGTGATGGCCTCAAGCCTGTGCATCGCCGCGTGCTGTTTGCGATGCACGAGCTGGGTGCCCATAGCAACAAGGCCTATTTCAAGTCGGCGCGTATCGTCGGCGACGTCATCGGTAAATACCACCCGCACGGCGACCAGTCGGTGTACGACACGCTGGTGCGCATGGCGCAGCCGTTCTCGCTGCGTTACATGATGGTGGACGGCCAGGGTAACTTCGGTTCGGTCGATGGCGACTCCGCTGCGGCGATGCGTTACACCGAGTCGCGCATGTCGCGGCTGGCGCATGAGCTGATGGCCGACATCGACAAGGAAACCGTCGATTTCCAGCCCAATTACGACGAGAAGGAGCAGGAGCCGACGGTCATGCCGACCCGGTTCCCGAGCCTGCTGGTCAACGGCTCGGCCGGTATCGCGGTGGGCATGGCCACCAATATCCCGCCGCACAATCTGACCGAAGCGATCAACGCCTGCATCGCCTTGATCGATACGCCGGAACTGGATGTCGAAGGCCTGATGGAGTACATCCCGGGCCCGGATTTCCCCACCGCCGGCATCATCAATGGCACCGCCGGCATTGCTGCCGGTTATCGCACCGGCCGTGGCCGCGTGCGCATGCGCGCCAAGGCCGACGTGGAAGTGGCCGACAACGGCCGTGAAGCGATCATCGTCACCGAGATCCCGTATCAGGTGAACAAGGCACGGCTGATCGAAAAGATCGCCGAGCTGGTCAAGGAAAAGAAGCTCGAAGGCATCAGCGAGCTGCGCGACGAGTCCGACAAGGACGGCATGCGCATCTACATCGAGGTCAAGCGCGGCGAGTCGGCCGAGGTTGTGCTCAACAACCTGTATCAGCAGACCCAGATGGAGTCGGTGTTCGGCATCAACATGGTGGCGCTGATCGACGGCCGCCCGCAGTTGATGAACCTCAAGCAGATGCTGCAGGCGTTCATCCGCCACCGCCGCGAAGTGGTGACCCGCCGCACCATCTACGAACTGCGCAAGGCGCGTGCGCGTGCGCATGTGCTGGAAGGTCTGACCGTCGCGTTGGCCAACATCGACGAGATGATCGAGCTGATCAAGACCTCGGCCAACCCGCAGGAAGCGCGCGAGCGCATGCTGGCCAAGACCTGGGAACCGGGCCTGGTCGGCGCGCTGCTGGGCGCCGCCGGGGCCGAAGCCTCCAAGCCGGAAGACCTGGCGCCGGGCGTGGGTCTGGCCAACGGCTTCTATCAGCTCAGTGAAGTGCAGGCTTCGCAGATCCTGGAAATGCGTCTGCATCGCCTGACCGGGTTGGAGCAGGAAAAGCTGACCGACGAGTACAAGCAGTTGCTCGAGGTCATCCAGGGCCTGATCCGCATCCTGGAAAACCCCGACGTGCTGTTGCAGGTGATCCGCGATGAACTGATCAATATCCGCGAAGAGTACGGCGACGAACGCCGCACCGAGATCCGTCACAGCGAAGAAGATCTGGACATCCTGGATCTGATCTCGCCGGAAGACGTGGTGGTGACGCTCTCGCACGCAGGCTATGCCAAGCGTCAGCCGGTGAGCGCGTATCGCGCGCAGCGCCGTGGTGGCCGTGGCCGCTCAGCCGCAGCGACCAAGGAAGAGGATTTCATCGATCAGCTGTGGCTGGTCAACACGCACGACACGCTGCTGACCTTCACCAGCAGCGGCAAGGTGTTCTGGCTGCCGGTGTATCAGTTGCCGGAAGCCGGCTCCAACGCGCGTGGCCGTCCGATCATCAACTGGATTCCGCTGGAACCCGGCGAGCGTGTGCAGGCGGTGCTGCCGGTGCGCGAATACGCCGACAACCGCTATGTGTTCTTCGCCACGCGCAACGGCACGGTCAAGAAAACCCCGCTGAGCGAATTCGCCTTCCGTCTGGCCCGCGGCAAGATCGCCATCAACCTCGACGAGGGCGATGCGCTGGTCGGTGTGGCCTTGACCGACGGCGACCGCGATGTGTTGTTGTTCGCCTCCAACGGCAAGACCGTGCGCTTCGGCGAATCCACCGTGCGTTCGATGGGCCGCACCGCCACCGGCGTGCGCGGTATCCGTCTGACCAAGGGCGAAGAGGTGGTCAGCCTGATCGTGGCAGAGCGTGCCGGCGGCATCGAAGGCGATCTCGAGGACGAGGGTGTCGAGGACGTGGTGGAAAGCACGGACGGCGTCGACGCGGAGGTGATCGACCTCGCCGAGAGCGACGACATGGCCTATATCCTTACCGCCACCGAGAACGGCTACGGCAAGCGCACCCCGCTGACCGAGTATCCGCGCAAGGGCCGCGGCACGCAGGGCGTGATCGGCATCCAGACCACCGAGCGTAACGGCAAGTTGGTGCGTGCGGTGCTGCTGGGCGCCACCGACGAAGTGCTGCTGATTTCCGATGGCGGCACCCTGGTGCGCACGCGCGGTTCGGAGATCTCGCGCGTGGGTCGCAATACCCAGGGCGTGACCTTGATCCGCTTGTCCAAGGGCGAAAAGCTGCAGGCGGTCGAACGCCTGGATGCGTCACTGGATGAAGCGGAAGATGTGGTGGACGACGTCGCCGCACCCGCCAGCGAGTTGCCTCCGACCGAAGCGTGATCGGGTGATCCGATCCACGCAGTTGACGAAAAACGCCGGCCCACAGCCGGCGTTTTTTATTGCGTGCGGTACCAATCTGCAACCCACCTTTGACGCTGCACGCAAGAGCGCAGCGATTGCGCAACTCCCGATTTCCGACTCAACCGACGTTCGCGGCTATCGCCTCTTCCTTCACTGCGTCCTGCGCATCCTGCGCCAGCGTTGCCTTGACGATGATCGAGCGGATGGCGTCGGTCGCCTCCGATAGCGGTACATCACTGCTCAGGCGCTGGAAGGTGTCGCGGCTGTTGTAGCCTGAGCCATCCTTCAAGTAGTGGTCGTACATCGACAGCAGATCCTGGCACGCCGTGATCAATGCAGCGACATTGCCGCGCAACAGTGCATGGCCGACCTGGTCGAAGCTGTGCAGGCAGTCCGCCAGCCAATGCAGGTCGTAACGGGCGGTGCTCGGTTCCGGGGCGTTGTGGCCGCGGCTGTAGGCGCTGTAACGGCGCAGGCTGCGCGCCACGCGTGCCACATGTCCGAACAAGGTGCCGATCTCGTTGGCGATGTCCAACTGCTGCACCATCACCATTGGAATCACCTGGTCGGCAGTGACCGCCTGCTGCGCAGATGCGTTCTGTTCCTGCTGCTCCATCGACTGTTTGAGCACGGCGTAGCTGCGCTGCAGCGATTCCAGCTCCAGCGTACTGGCGGCCGCACGCGCTTTCAGCTGCGACAGGGCTGCCTGATAACGCGCAAGACTGTCCTGGGTGCTCGCGTGCTGGCCGGATTCATCACGTAATTGCCGGCCCCGCACAAACGCCAGCACGGTGGCGATCAGCGCCCAGAGTGCGAATGCAGGCACCAGGTAGATCAAGATGCCCATAGAGATTCCTCGAAACGTTGCATACCTTGTCGGCCTGTACCGCGCAGACTTGAGGGCAATCGTCGCGACGGTGATGGCAGTCTGACTGCTGCGGTGGGTCGACCGGGCTGCAACGTGCCGCTCATGGCGGCTGTGGCCGTCGCAACGTCCGCCGGTTCGCCGCGATGCGGGGGACCGCTCCCGGGATCGATGCGTGACCGGCCACGCTGCGCCACAGCGTTGGAAAACCTGCCTGCAAGACCAACCGCTGCGCCTGCCTCGATCCTGTCGCACTCTGCACAGGTAAGTCTTGCTTTTAGACCGCCCCCCCTAACCAACGACATATTGTGGGTAAGCATCGCCGCATGCTCGAATCCAGCGATCCGCCAGCCCAGGGTTCGTCATGCGCAGATGGAGTGACTGTTGGTCCAGCGCATTGCCGGGCGTCGGCTCCCTTGCGTTGATCTGGATGCTGTTGTCCGCAACCGCACATGCAGCGCCACCGGCAACGCCGGCGCTGCCGATGAATGTGGAATACAGCGAGGCTGCGGATCTATTCAATCTGCTGGATAACCTGTCGGACTGGCTGCCCGGTTTCACCGTTCCCGTCTACCGCCGCTATATGGAAACGCACGGCGGTCTGGATGATGCAGATCGCGGCGCGCTCGCCGCTTATGCGGACTTCCGCCGTCGCACATCCGGGCTGGCAGAAGACGACACGCTGGATGCAGCCGAGCGCATTTTCGCGGCAGACGTGACCCGTCATGCGGATCCGTTTTCCCGATACTTTCTGGGAGGCGGGGAGTTCGAGGCGGCAGCGAACGCGGCGATTGCAGCGCAGTCGGCAGATGACCAGGTGATGCTACGCGCGTACTTCGCCCGCTTTGTCGGGCGTGCCACCCGCGCAATCGCGGTTGCGCCGCGTTTTGAAACGCAGACACGGTTGCTGAAAGAAGCATTGGGCAGCCCGGGCGTTGCTGGCTTGGCATCGGACATGCGCGCGTTCTTTGCAGTGCCACCGCCCCCGGTGTTCCAGGCGCGATTCGTGTGGTGGCCGGAGTCGGACAGCACCCAGGCCAAGGTGCGCGGGCGCACCATCCTGTTGTATTCGCAGCATGACGCGCCTGATGGCGCGCCATCGATGGATTGGACGCCGATCCTGTTGCATGAGTTGAGCCACTATCTGTCAGCAGGGCAGGGGTCTGAGCGCAAACGCGCCCTGGCCTCCAACTTCCTGCAGTTGTGCCCAGGTGCGTCCACGTTGCGTAACCCGCTCAACGCGCTGGAGGAGCCACTGGCCATCTACTGGGGCCAGTATCGGTTCGAATACGCTGTACGCGGGCGCTCGTTGCCGTTGTCGTCGCAGTGGTACATCCAGCCGGATGCCGATCGCGCGGCAAAGGCGATCGCAGCCGCTTATCCGGCACGTGGCCCCGCGCCGCACCTGGACGATGCCGCATTGCTGCGGGCCGCGGCATCGGCCTGCCAGCAGACAGATGTGGACAGCAAGAGCCACTGAACCAACGGGCTTGATTGCGGTCGTCCGACGCAGCGACGTAAAGCACGTTGTGCAGGCATCCACTTCACCTCGCCAGTGCGATGTGTCGGCATCTCGGCAGCGCGCAGCAATACACAGCGCGTTGTCCGCACGTTCTTGCTCAGCGCGAAATTCCGGGCAAATCCAGCCCTTTTTCCCTGGCGCACTCGGTGGCGATGGCATAGCCGGCATCGGCGTGACGCATCACGCCGGTGGCCGGGTCGTTCCAGAGCACGCGTTCGAGGCGTCTGTCGGCCGCGTCGCTGCCGTCGCAGACGATCACCATGCCGGCATGCTGCGAGAAACCCATGCCGACGCCGCCGCCGTGATGCAGCGAGACCCAGGTGGCGCCGCTGGCGGTGTTGAGCAATGCATTGAGCAATGGCCAGTCGGACACCGCATCCGAGCCGTCGGCCATGGCTTCGGTTTCGCGGTTTGGCGAGGCCACGCTGCCCGAATCCAGATGGTCGCGGCCGATCACCACCGGCGCTTTCAGTTCGCCGCTGCGCACCATGGCGTTGAAGGCCAGGCCGAGCCGGTGGCGGTCGCCCAGGCCGACCCAGCAGATGCGCGCAGGCAGGCCCTGGAAAGCAATCTTGTCGGCGGCCATCTCGAGCCAGCGATGCAGGTGCGCATCGTCGGGAATGAGTTCCTTGACCTTGGCATCGGTCTTGGCGATGTCTTCCGGGTCGCCGCTGAGCGCGACCCAGCGGAACGGGCCGATGCCGCGACAGAACAGCGGCCGGATGTAGGCAGGTACGAAGCCGGGGAAGTCGAATGCGTTGTCCACGCCCGCTTCCAGCGCCATCTGCCGCAGGTTGTTGCCGTAATCCACGGTGGGCACGCCGAGTGCGTGGAAGGTGAGCATGGCGCGGATGTGGTTGGCCATCGCCTCGCGCGCGGCGGCTCCCACGTCCTTCGGTGCGGACACGCGCTTTGCGTCCCATTCCTCCACCGTCCAGCCCTGCGGCAGGTAGCCGTTGACCGGGTCGTGCGCGGAGGTCTGGTCGGTCAGCAGGTCCGGCTTGATGCCACGTACCACTAGTTCGTCCAACACGTCTGCGACATTGCCCAGCAAGCCGACCGACAGCGGCTTCTTCGCCGTGCACGATTCCTCGATCAGGCGCAGCGCTTCGACCAGATCGTCGGTCCAGGTATCCAGATAGCCGGTGCGCAGGCGCATGTCGATGCTGGAGCGGCGGCATTCCACCGCCAGACACGAGGCGCCGGCCATCACCGCAGCCAACGGTTGCGCGCCGCCCATGCCGCCGAGGCCGCCGGTGAACAGCCACTTGCCGGCCAAGTTGCCGCCGTAATGCTGGCGGCCCATTTCCACGAAGGTTTCGTAGGTGCCTTGCACGATGCCTTGTGCGCCGATGTAGATCCAGCTGCCGGCGGTCATCTGGCCGTACATCGCCAGACCTTTCCGATCGAGTTCGTTGAAGTGGTCCCAGGTGGCCCAGCGCGGCACCAGGTTGGAATTGGCGATCAGCACGCGTGGTGCATCGGTATGTGTGCGGAACACGCCGACCGGCTTGCCGGACTGCACCAGCAGGGTTTGGTCGTCGTCCAGGCGGGTGAGCGCGGCGACGATCGCATCGAAGGATTCCCAATCGCGCGCGGCGCGGCCGATGCCGCCGTAAACAACCAGTTCCTGCGGGCGTTCGGCCACGTCCGGGTCCAGGTTGTTCATCAGCATGCGTAACGGCGCTTCGGTCAGCCAGCTCTTGGCGGTGAGCGTGGTGCCGGTGGCAGCGCGGATGACGCGGGTTGCATCGTGACGGGTCATGCCGGGTTCCTTGCAATCAACGCTGCGCCGCGCGCGGCGAGGTGGCGGGTGAGTGGTCGGTGGTTGTGGCGAATTGCAGGCAGGCCAGCAGGACGTGCCGCAGCACGGCACGCAAGGCCACCGCGTGCGCGGGTTGCCATGGCGAGGGCCAGTTTTCCGGAGTGATCTCGTCCGGCTCGCGCATGTAGCCGCGACACGCCAGCTCCATCTGCAAGCTGTGCACGCCGTGGTCTGGTTGCGCATAATGGCGGGTGATCCAGCCGCCCTTGAAGCGCCCATTGCGCACGGTGCTCGAGCCACTGCTGCGGCACAGCTGCTCCACCGCATCGGCCAGCGCCGGATCGCAACTGCGGTCGTCATTGCTGCCGATATTGAACTGCGGCAGCTCGCCATCGAACAGATGCGGAATATGCGAGCGGATCGAATGCGCGTCGTAGACCACGATGGTCGGATACCGCTCGCGCAAGCGCGCGATTTCGGCGGCGAGCGCTGCGTGATACGGGTCGAACCAGCGTGTGCGGCGCAAGGCGATCTGTGCCTGGTCCGGTGCAGCGCCGTCGGCATACAACGGTTGGTTGTCGAAGGTGGTCAGCGGGCATAGACCGGTGGTGTTCTGGCCCGGATACAACGAGGCGCCACTCGGGTCGCGGTTGACGTCGATCACCGAGCGCGAGATCGCGGTGCGCACGGTGGTGGCGCCCAGCGATTGCGCGAAGTCGTACAGCTGATGCACCCACCAGTCGGCATCGCGCCGTGCCAGCCACGGCGACACGAACTGATCGGCCACGTCGTCCGGCAACTCGGTGCCGGTATGCGGGAAGCTGACGATCAGTGGCGCGTCGCCTCGGTGTATTTCGAGCCAGGGCAGGGCGCTCATCGTTGCGTGCCTCGCATCAATACAATCGCCGAGACGTTTTGATGGCGCGATTGCGTGCCGTCAGCCTGCCAACTCATGCGTGCTGCTCCACACCTGGCAACGCCATGGCGACCGCCTGCGCGAGTGCACCCGAGCGCACCAACGTGCTGGCCGCCAGCATGTCGGGATGGAAATAGCGATCGTCCTGCAAGGTCGGCACCTGTGCGCGCAGCAATGCGCGTGCAGCTTCCAGCGCGGCGCTGGAGCGCAGCGGAGCATGGAAATCGCAGCCTTGCACGGCCGCCAGCAGTTCAATGCCGATCACGTGCGCGGCGTTCTCGGTCATCGCCAGCAAGCGCCGTGCGCCGTGCGCTGCCATCGACACGTGATCTTCCTGATTGGCCGAGGTCGGAATCGAATCGACACTGGCCGGATATGCGCGTTGTTTGTTCTCCGACACCAGCGCCGCAGCGGTCACCTGCGGAATCATGAAGCCCGAATTCAAGCCTGGGCGCGGGGTGAGAAAGGCCGGCAGGCCCGACAATGCGGGATCCACCAGCATCGCGGTGCGGCGTTCGCTGATCGAGCCGATTTCGCAGACCGCCATCGCCAGCATGTCGGCCGCAAACGCGACCGGTTCGGCGTGGAAGTTACCACCCGACAAGGCCTCGCCGGTGTCGCTGAAGACCAGCGGGTTATCGGAGACGCCATTGGCCTCGATCTGCAAGGTGCGTGCGGCCTGGCGCATGATGTCCAGCGCGGCACCCATCACCTGCGGCTGGCAACGCAGGCAATACGGATCCTGCACGCGCACATCGCCAAGCCGGTGCGATTCGCGAATGCTCGAATCGGCCATCAGATCGCGCAGCGCTGCGGCGACCGCGATTTGCCCCGGTTGGCCGCGCAACGCATGGATGCGCGCATCGAACGGGGTATCCGAGCCCTTGGCCGCTTCCACCGACAGCGCACCCGTCACCAGTGCGGCCTGCAACACGGTTTCGATCTCGAACAGGCCGGCCAATGCGCAGGCGGTGGAAAACTGGGTGCCGTTGAGCAGCGCCAGGCCTTCCTTCGCGCCCAGCACGCGCGGCTGTAGTTGCGCCTGCGCGAGTGCGTCGGCGGCGGGTAAACGTTGCTCGCCGACGAAGGCTTCGCCAACGCCGATCATCACTGCAGCCAGATGCGACAACGGCGCCAGATCGCCCGAGGCGCCGACCGAGCCCTGGCATGGCACCACCGGCGTGATGCCACGCTGCAGCATCGCCTCCAGCAACGCCAGCGTTTGCGGCTGCACACCGGAAGCGCCTTGGGCCAGGCTGGTGAGCTTGAGCGCCATCATCAGGCGCACCACCGGCACCGGCGTGGGATCGCCGACGCCGGCCGCGTGCGAGAGCACGATATTGCGCTGCAGGGTTTGCAGGTCCTCGCGCTCGATGCGCACGCTGGCCAGCTTGCCGAAGCCGGTATTGACGCCATAGACCGGCTCGCCGCGCGCAACGATCGCGTCCACCGTTTGCGCGCTGCGCAAGACAGCCGCCGCGCAGGCGTCGTCCAGGACGACCTCGGCGCCGCGATACAGCGTACGCCACTGCGCCAGGGTGACCTGGCCGGGCTGCAGGACAACGGATGCACTCATGACGACTCCGGTTTCAGCAGGAATGCCCGCGCCAGACGCGGGCATGGAGAGGGTTGAAGCCCATGCGATAGACCAGGTCGGCCGGCGCGTCGATGTCCCAGATCGCCAGATCGCAGTCCATGCCCGCGCGCAGCCGGCCAAGCCGCTCGCTGCGCCCAAGCGCGCGCGCGGCCTCGCGGGTGAAACCGGCGATGCACTCGTCCACGGTCATGCGGAACAACGTGGCGGCCATGTTCATCGCCAGCAGCGGGCTGGTCAGCGGCGAGGTGCCTGGGTTGCAGTCGGTCGCCAGGGCCAGCGGCACGCCGGCAGCGCGCAACGCGGCGATCGGCGGCACCTGGGTATCGCGGGTGAAATAGAACGCGCCCGGCAACAGCACCGCCACCGTGCCGGCGCTGGCCATCGCGAGGATGCCGGCCTGGTCCAGATATTCGATGTGATCGGCCGACAGTGCGCCATAGCGCGCGGCCAGTTGCGCGCCGTGCTGATTGCTCAGTTGTTCGGCATGGATCTTGATGTTCAAGCCGTGTGCCTGCGCGGCGATGAAGACCTGCTCGGCCTGCGCGGGCGAGAACGCCAGATGCTCGCAGAACACGTCCACCGCCTCGGCAAGACCTTGCGCGGCGATCGCCGGCATCATCTGCGTGCAGACCTCGTCGATATAGGTCTGCGCGTCGCTGCCCGGTGGCACCGCGTGCGCGCCGAGGAAGGTCGGCACCACTTCGACCTTGCGCAGTGCGGCGAGCTGGCTGGCCACGCGCAGCTGCTTGATTTCGTCCTCCAGCGTCAGCCCGTAGCCGGATTTGATTTCCAGCGTGGTCACGCCTTCGGCGAGCATGGCGTCCAGGCGCGGCAGGCTGGACGCCAGCAGCGCTGCGTCATCGGCGGCGCGAGTGGCGCGCACCGTGGACACGATGCCGCCGCCGGCTGCGGCAATCTCGGCATAACTGGCGCCGCGCAGACGTTGCTCGAATTCGTTGGCGCGGTTGCCGGCGTAGACAAGGTGGGTATGGCAATCGATCAAGCCGGGACTGATCCAGCGGCGCTGGCAGTCGTGCGCGGTGCCTGGCTGCAGCGCGGTGGCCTGCGCGGCCGGGCCGGCGTAGACGATGCGGCCGTCCTGGCAGGCGACCACGCCATCGTCCACGATGCCCAGGCCGCCATCGGTGGCATCCAGGGTCATCAGTTGTGCGTTCTGCCAGAGGACGTCGCAGTGCATGGCGCAGGCTCGTACTGTCTGATATGTATATACAATAGATTCGACGATCGAGGGTGTCCAGTGTCAGACCAACCGGTACACGCAATTTGGGCAGCCCGGGCTCTTTTGCCCGCTGGCTGGGCGAGTGGCGTGCGGATCACGATGGCGCACGGGCGCATTGCCGCAGTACAGGCCGATACCGCGCTCGCCGCCACCGATACCCGTGTCGAGGTGCTGCTGCCTGGGCTAGGCAACCTGCACAGCCACGCGTTCCAGCGCGGCATGGCCGGACTGACCGAAGTGGGCGGGCGCAGCGGCGACAGTTTCTGGAGCTGGCGCGAGTTGATGTACCGCTTCGTCGACCGGCTCGATCCCGACAGCCTGCAAGCGATCGCCGAACAGGCCTATGTGGAAATGCTCGAAAGCGGCTTCACCCGCGTCGGCGAATTCCACTATCTGCACCACAGTCCCAGTGGCGTGGCGTATGCGCATGCCGGCGAGATGTCCGGGCGCATCGCCGCTGCCGCCGCTGCCACCGGTATCGGGCTGACGCTGTTGCCGGTGTTCTATGCGCATTCGGATTTCGGTGGCGTGGCGCCGAACGCAGCGCAGCGTCGCTTGATCCACGGCATCGACGGCTTCGCGCGGTTGCTGGAAGACTGCCAGCGCAGCCTCGACGCGTTGCCGGATGCAGTGCTCGGGCTGGCGCCGCACAGCCTGCGTGCGGTCACACCGGAGCAACTGGCTGCGCTGGTGCCGCTCACCGATGGCCCGATCCACATCCATATCGCCGAGCAGCAGCGCGAGGTCGATGCGTGTCTGGCCTGGTCGGGCCAGCGTCCGGTGCAGTGGCTGCAGGCCAACGCGTCGGTGGATGCGCGCTGGTGCCTGGTGCACGCCACGCATGTGGATGCGACCGAGTTGCAGGCCATCGTCGACAGCGGCGCAGTGGTCGGGTTGTGCCCGATCACCGAGGCGAATCTGGGCGATGGGTTGTTCCCGATGCAGGCATTTGCTGCGGCGGGTGGGCGCTTCGGGGTGGGCTCGGATTCGAATGTGCTGATCGATGCGGCCGAAGAACTGCGGCTGCTCGAATACGGGCAACGTCTGCAGCGACAGGCGCGCAATGTGCTGGCACAAGGTGGGGTTTCCAGCGGGCGATGGTTGTTCGATCAGGCCGGCGAGGGCGCGGCGCAGGCGCTGGGGAGTGCACTGAGCGGGATCCGGGTCGGTGCGCCGGCCGATCTGCTCGAATTGGACCCGGCCCATCCGGCATTGCTGGCACGTAGCGACGATGCGTTGTTGGATAGCTGGCTATTTGCCGCACGCGGCAGAGCCGTGCGCACTGTCTGGCGTGCCGGGCAACAAGTGGTGCGCGGTGGGCAACATGTCGATCGTGCGCGCATCGCCACGCGTTTTGCCGGCGTCCTGCAATCACTGCTGAGCAAATGAGCGGACGCGCGCACAATGCGCATCCGACCGGAGACCTGCTGTGACCGCTTCCCCCACCGCCGCGCCAGGCACCTTGCATCAGCGCATCCGGCAGGATCTGGAACAACGCATTCATAGTGGGGACTGGCCGCCGGGTCACCGCGTGCCGCCCGAACACGAATTGATGGCGCAATACGCTTGCTCGCGCATGACCGTAAACAAGGTGCTCGGCTTGCTGGCCGACGCCGGCATGATCGAACGCCGTCGCCGCACCGGCTCGTTTGTCGCGCGTCCGCATCCGCATCTGGAACAGGTTGCGTTGTCGATCCCGGACATCGAAGTGGAGATGACCGCGCGCGGCCACGTGTACCAGTTCTCGCTGTTGTCGCGGCGACTACGCAACCTGCGTCAGCGCGTACCTCAGGAACGTGCCCTGGGCAGCAGCGGCAAGGTGCTGGCGCTGGAAAGCGTGCACCTGGCAGACGGCAGGCCGTTCGCGCTGGAGCAGCGCGTGATCGACACCAGCACGGTGCCGGAGGCATTGCTGCAAGCGTTCACCGACGTGGCGCCGGGAAGTTGGCTGTTGCGCAACGTGCCGTGGACGCGTGCCGAACACCGCATCAGCGCAGTCAGCGTGGATGCCGCGCAAGCCGAACGGTTGCAGGTAGACGATGGTGCGGCCTGTCTGGTCATCGATCGCCACACCTGGCGCGGCGATCAGCCGGTCACATACGTGCGCCAATTGTTTCTGGGCGGGTCCTACGATCTGGTGGCGCGGTTTGCGCCCGGCCTGCGTTGAGGCGGGTTGCCACGCGTTGGATGCGATCACCCAGCGAGTGTTTCACTGTCTGCCGGGATGCCGGCGAGGCTGTGCCGGCACGTCGCCCGCGCACTACGACTGCAAGTGCGCATACAGGAGGACGAGTCCGTACCGGACAACGGATCGCAACCGGCCGCCGCGCTGCGCTCAAATCGTCGTGCACTGACGCCAGCGTACCGGTTCGGCCACGCCCGGACGTGGGTTGAGCTGCACGCGGACGGTGCGCAGGTACGGATAGCGTTCCACGTGGCGACAGATCAAGGGCCAGGCCGCGCTGTCGTCGATGCTGCGATCCACCGCCAAGGTCGCCTGGCTGATCCAGATGCCACGCACCAGTCCTGGCGTCTGTGAGAGCGCTTTGGAAACTTCGCGCCGATACGCCTGCATGGTCGCCGCATCCGGTTCTTCGCCAGCCGGTGCCGGCGTGGCTGCGGGTGTCGATGGGGACGCCGGTGTGGCGACAGCAGCCGACGCCGTCGGTGTAGCAGACGGGGTGCGCACAGATGCCGGGGATGCGGACGGGGACGCCACCGCCGGTACCGGGTCGGGCGCTGCAACTGGCGTATGCAATGCAGGCACGGCGACCAGTGCCAGTACGGTCAGTACAGCACCGGCGATGCTGCTGTGCCGGATCGCGCGGCGACGTGCCTTGCCGACCACCGCGCTTTCGATATCGCCCGGCAGATACGGCTTGAGCAGCGGCCACAGGCGCGCACCATCCAGCACTTCGATCGATTGCTTTTCCGCAGCGGCCAGGCCCTCGTGCTCCATACGGCCTTCGGTGACCATGACGCCGCCACTGGCGCCGGCCAGCCGTGCCAGTGCACCCAACTCGTTCACTGCCGCCACGCCGATGCGATAGCTGCGCCCATGTTTGCAGGCCACCAGGCGGGTGCCGTGGCTGGTGTGCACCATGAAGTCGGCGGTAGGCACGCCGTCCTGCGGTAGCTGCACCGGCTGCCAGCCGCGTTGGTCCTGCAACACGCGTAGCACCGTGGCGGCGAAGTCGCGCCACTGCATATCCGCCAGTGCGCGTACGCCCTCATGTAGTTCATTGTCGGGACGACGCACGAGCCAGAGGTAAGCGCACGCCACCAACCAGAGCAGCGGTGCGGCCAGCAAGACAACGATCCAGGACGGGATGAGCATTAAACGAAGGTATGGCACGTATAACGAAACGTTGTGCCTAGAAGAATCCTTCGCGGAAGATTCGTCAATGGATCGCGGATGGAGATATCACAAGCCGTGATCCAGATAGCGAAAGACCCGCCAGTCCGAAGCCGTGAGGGGAGGGGAGCAAACGGACTTCGTGGAACAGGACTGGCGGGTCACTCCCGATTGTCCAAAAAAGCATGCTGCTTTGCAACATTCAACGGCTATCAGCGCGGAACCGTTAAAGAACGTGGAGAGTGCGTTAAGGACGGAGCGATCGCGTCTTGCATGGATGCGAGCGACCTTATTCGTGCTGCAGCGTGATGTCGCAGTCTTGATTAACGCCGGCCGCGGTCGGCGGCTGGCGAGTGCCGGAGTTGGCAGCAGTCTTCGGGCGACAGATCTGCGGCTTGGCTGCAGGGCCCTTGCCCGCCCACCATCGCGGGACCCGCCGCAAGTACGTCCGTAGGCTCTTATGCGGCATCCATGCCGCATAAGGTCCCGCGACGGTGGGCGGGCAAGGACTCGTCGTGACAGTCGGTGCATGGGTGCATGGGTGCTAGCGATGCACGAGGTGCGTTGTTCGGATAAAGGCGCGTCGTATCAGCTTGTCGACGCAAGCCGGCTAATAGACAGGCCTTCACCAAAGCAGCCGATCAACTGTCTGGTGCGGTGTCCTCGCCGCTTGCGGAACCCTGTGGCGGCATGGATGCCGCCACGGAGCCTAGAGGTAGAGGGACGTACTTGCGGCGTGTGCCGCGAGCGGTGAGGGCACCGCGCCCTCGACCAGCGCAGCTCGGGACCATCCACATGACGCCAGAGTGGACAAGACGGCCGCACCAGCTGGCAACCCGTGCTGCGTTGTTGACCGCTCTGATTCCGCGTGGATTTTTATTCCCTGTCGAACGCACCGGTATTTGTGGTGGTCGAACTGGCACCGGCTGGCGAGCCGGTGGCGGACGCATCGCTGCTGGTGGCCTGCGCTGCCTGGTTGGCGGTGCGATTGGCGCGCTTGGTGGCGGCGGTGTTGGCACGTACCTGGGCCTTGAGCGACTCCACCTCGCGGCGCAGGTTTTCCAGTTCGTCCTGTTCGGGGATATTGAGCGTACGCAGCACGCCCTTGACCCGTTCGTCGAAGGCCTTGCCCAGCTTGTCCCAGCCGCGCACGGCGGTGTCGCGTGCCTGCCCGAACTGGGTTTCCACTTCTTCGCGCAGCTCTTCGACGCTTTCGGCGGCCTTGCGCTGGCCGGTGCGCTCATAGGCTGCGCCTTCGCGCACCAGCGAGTCGAACAACTTGCCGCCTTCGTTCTGCACCCGACCTAGCGCGCCGAGTCCTGCCAGCCACACGGTCTGCGCCGATTCGCCAAGCCGGCGCGAAATCTGTTCGGCCTGTGCCTGAAAGCCCTGGGCCGCATTGTCGCGGTTAGCGTTCTGATCGTATCCGGTCGTCATGCGATGCTCCTGTAGGTTGCCAAAGTGACGTGGCATTCACCCTAGTGCCGATGCTGCATCGGGCAGGTGAAACATGGCCTGCTCAGGTCATGTTGCAAGCATCCGCCCATCAGGGGCGCAGCGGGTGACTTGGCGCTGAAGCACCCACCCGCAGATGTCCGACAGGAGCGCCGACTGGTCTTCGGGCTCAAGCGAGTTTTTCGGCCAGCAGGCGGCGAATTTCCGATTCCACCATCGGCTGCATCGCCGACAGCAGAAAGCCAAGCTCGGCGGTGACATGCACTTGCTGCGGCAGCAGCGCGATCGCGCCATCCACACCGGAACGTGCAATGCGCAAGGTGTCGCCTTCCCAATGCGAGGCGATGCCGTAGCGATCGGTCAACTTGCGCGCCGCCTCGTCGATCGCTGCGCGGGCCTGGGCCGGCGTCAAGGAGTGGTCGTGGCGGATATCGATGCTGGGCATGGGTTCGATGGGGAAGACCAAAGGAGCGCGCATTGTGCGCATGCGCGGGCCAGGCTCCAAGTGCGGCTGCCGGTCGCCGGCCACAACCGAGTGGCCGACGCCGCGCGTCGGTCAGGCGGGCACCGGTCACATTGTTGGCCGCTGCAGGAGGCAAACCTGCTAGGCTGCGGCCGGTGCGCGATCTGCAAGTTCATTTCACCCACCGGCAGCAGCCGGATCATTCCCTCAAGCCCGGCGTCCACCG
Organism: Xanthomonas sp. 3075; assembly: GCF_014197275.1. Taxonomy (GTDB): domain Bacteria; phylum Pseudomonadota; class Gammaproteobacteria; order Xanthomonadales; family Xanthomonadaceae; genus Xanthomonas; species Xanthomonas campestris_B. The sequence goes on from NZ_JACIFI010000001.1 coordinate 399,358, forward strand.
GATCGTCCGCCATGCCTCCGGCAGTGTGCGGGTGGTTGCCGATGCGCAGGGCGCGTTGCTGTTGGCGCAGTTCTGCCTGGACCAACGCGGGCTGTGGCTGCAGGTCGCCAACGGCATCCGCGGTATCCACGTCAACGGCCGCCCGGTGCGTCGCATGGCGCTGCTGCGGCCGGGCGATGCGATTTATGCCGACGGTGTGGAAATGCTGTTGCGCAGTGCGCCGTCGAGCGCGCCGGCAGAGGTTGCGCTGGACGACCAGGCCAGCCTGAGCGAGGTCTGCCTGTTGCTGCGCGGGCTGGGTGGCCGCCATCACGGTCGCAGCTTCACGCTGGATCGCGCGCGTCTTGTTGGCAGCGACTCAGCCTCGGACATCGTCATCGACGACCCGGCGTTCGCCGCGCAGCATGCGCGACTCGAGCGTCACGGCGAGCGGGTGCTGATCCGCGATCTCGGCTCGGAGGACGGTAGCTGGATCAACGGCGTGCAAGTACGTGACGGCTGGCTGCAGGCCGGCGACCAAGTGGTGTTCGATGCCCGCCACCGCTTTGTCGTCGAGGTGCCGCGCACCCATCACGGCACCACCTGGGATCTTCCCGAGTCGGAGCCGTTGCCGACGCCGCGTGCCACTGCGGAGCCGGCGCGTGCGCCGATGAAGGTCGCGCGCTGGCCGTGGCTGCTGCTCAGCGCGGTGCTGCTGGCGGCGGCGTTGAGCGCCTTGCTGTGGTTCGGCGCGCGCTGAGTTTCTTCCAGACCCGCCACCCCAGCAGCACGGCGAGAATGCCGGCATACAGCGCCGGTTCGCGGATATCGGATTTCACCAACCACCAGAAGTGCAGCACCGCCAGCAGCCCGATCGGGTAGATCAGCATGTGCAGGCGGCCCCAGTTGCGCTTGAGCCGGCGCATCCATCCCTGGGTGGAGGTGATCGCCAACGGCACCAGCAATAGCCACGCGGCGAAGCCGACCGTGATGTAGGGACGCTTGAGGATTTCTTCGAAGATCTGCGTCCAGAAGCCGCGTAGATCCAGGCTCAGATACGCCGCCAGATGCACGCTGGCATAGAAGAAGGCGTACAGGCCGAGCATGCGACGGAAGCGGATCAGCGTCGCCTGGCCGGTGAGCTGGCGCAGCGGCGTGATCGTCAACGTGATCAACAAAAATCGCAGTGCCCACAACCCGGTGCGGTGCTCGATCTCGGCGACCGGGTCGGCGCCCAGCGCGTCGCTGCCGGTTTGCCAGACCTGCCAGAACTGCCAGCCGAGCAGTGCGATCGGCGTTAGCGCGGCGGCATGCACCAGGGTCTTGGCGGCGATCAGGGATGCGGATGTCTTGGCCATGCGATCTCGCAGAAGAAAACAGTGCTGACGCTGCGCGGGGTATGTCCAGCGCACGAGTTGCAAGAACAAGCTGATGCACGATGAGGCCGTCGTGCAAGGGCCGTATCGCGTGCCTGTGCGCTTTTCTCCACGTCAGTTCGATACACGCGTGAGGTGCTGCGCTAGAACCACTTTTTCAGATCCATTCCCGCATACAACGAGGCGACCTGATCCGCATAGCCGTTGAACGGCTTGGTGGCGATGCGCTCGGCGAACAGCTTGCTGGCGGTACCGGCGATGCGACGCTCGGTCTTCTGGCTCCAGCGCGGGTGGTCCACGGCCGGGTTGACGTTGGAAAAGAAGCCGTATTCGGACGGTTGCAGGTCGTGCCATGCGGTCTCGGGCATCTTTTCGACGAAACGGATCTCCACGATCGACTTGATGCTCTTGAAGCCGTATTTCCACGGCACCACCAGCCGCAGCGGCGCGCCATTCTGCTGCGGCAGCGGCTTGCCGTACAGGCCGGTGGCCAGCAGGGTCAGCGGGTGCATCGCTTCGTCGATGCGCAGGCCTTCGCGGTAGGGCCAGTTGATCGAGCGGTAGCGCACGCCCGGCATCTGCTGCGGGTCGGCCAGCGTGGTGAACGCCACGTACTTGGCCTTGGAGGTCGGCGCGAAGCGCTTGAGCACCTCGCCCAGCGGCACCCCCGTCCACGGAATCACCATCGACCAGCCTTCCACGCAGCGCAGCCGGTAGATGCGTTCTTCCGGGGTGATGCCTTTCAGCAGTTCGTCCAGCGACAGGCTGCCGGGCTTTTCGCACTCGCCGCCGACCTTCACCGACCACGGCGACAGCTTCAAGGTCTTAGCGGCCTTGGACGGGTCGGTCTTGTCGGTGCCGAACTCGTAGAAATTGTTGTAACTGGTGACGTCTTCCAGCCGGGTCAGTTCCTCGGCGGTGCGGAAGCCGCTGCGTGCCTGCGCCGGCGTCACCACGGCCTTGGGCGGGGGCGGCGGGTCGGCCTCGGCGCAGCCGGCCACGCCCAGCGCCGGAGTCAGGGCGAACAGCTGCAGCAGCCGGCGTCGGTCGCGGTAGACGGACTCATCGGTGATTTCGCTGGACGGCGTCTTCAATGCATCGCGAAGGGACATGGCTCGCTCCTGACAGTGGCTACGTGGTGAGACTAACGGACCGGGGTGAAAGTTCTGGCCCAGGCATACCCCTTACGTGTCCCAGGGGTCGAAAGGATGCAGTTGCAACTGTTTGCCGGCGCTGCCAAGGCTGATGCGCTGCGGCATACTAGAGGGCTAGCTCGACAAGGTGTGCCATGACACGCGCGTTCAATTTCAGTGCCGGCCCTGCGACATTGCCGGAATCGGTCCTGCGCCAGGCGCAGGCGGAGATGGTCGAGTGGAACGGCGTCGGCGCCTCGATCGTGGAAATCAGCCACCGCAGCGCCGATTTCATGGCTGTGGCGGCCGCAGCCGAAGCGGACCTGCGCACGTTGTTGTCGATTCCCGACGACTATGCAGTGCTGTTCACCGCCGGTGGCGCCACCACCATCCAGGCATTGCTGCCGCTGAATTTCGCCGCACCCGGCCAGGCCGCCGATTACGTGATCACCGGTCACTGGGGCAAGACCGCCATCAAGCAGGCGGCGACGTATGTGGACGCACGCATCGCTGTCGATGCACAGGCCGGCGGGTTCATCGACATTCCGCCGGTGGCCAGCTGGACCCTGTCGCCGCACTCGGCCTACGTGCACATCACCGCCAACGAAACCATTCACGGCGTCGAATTTCGCGACACGCCGGCAGTGGGCACGTTGCCGTTGTTTGCCGATTTCAGTTCCTCGATCGCCTCCGAGCCACTGGACGTCTCGCGCTACGGTCTGATCTACGCCGGCGCGCAGAAGAACCTGGGTCCGGTCGGCATCTCGGTGCTGATCGTGCGGCGCGACCTGCTCGAACGCGCCGGCCAGCCGCGCGCCGATATCTTCAATTACGCCTCGCATGCCGCCCGCGATTCGATGCTCAACACCCCGCCGACCTGGAACTGGTATCTGCTGGGGCTCACCGTGAAGTGGATGCTGGAGCAGGGCGGGGTGGAAGCGTTCGCCCGTCGCAACGCCGAAAAGGCCGCGCTGGTGTACGGCGCGATCGACGGCTCCGGCGGTTTTTATCGCAACCTGGTCACGCCGGCGGTGCGTTCGCGCATGAACATCCCGTTCTTCCTGGCCGATGAGCAACTGGATGCGTTGTTCGTCAGCCAATCCAAGGCGGCCGGTCTGCTGGCGTTGAAGGGGCACAAGGCGGTCGGCGGCATTCGCGCCTCGCTCTACAACGCAATGCCGGTGGCAGGCGCGCAGGCGCTGGTGGACTTCATGCACGACTTCCAGCAGCGTCACGGCTGAGTCTTCATTTACCGTAGCGCGTGCCGCAGGCGCATGCGCTACCTTTCAAGGAATGCCCAGCGATGGCTCCCAAGTCCAACAAGCCCACTGCCGCCACTGGCGGCAAGACGAAGTCGGCCGGCAAGTCCGCCGCCAAATCTGCAGGCAAGCTCGCGACCAAGCCGGTCGTTGCCGCGCCGGTGCTGGCCGACGTGCGCGCCAAGATCGACGAGATCGACCGCACCATCCAGGCGCTGATCGCCGAGCGCGCCAACTTCGCCCATCAGGTCGGCAAGGCCAAGGGCAAGCTCGCTGCGGCAGTGGATTACTACCGTCCCGAGCGCGAGGCGCAGGTGCTACGCATGGTGGTGGACCGCAACGAAGGCCCGCTCAGCGATGAAGTGCTGGTGCACGTCTACCGCGAAATCATGTCGGCATGTCTGGCCCAGCAGGAGCCGTTGAAGATCGGCTATCTCGGCCCGGAAGGCACCTTCAGCCAGCAGGCGGTGCTCAAACATTTCGGCCGTTCGGCCGTCGGCCTGCCGATGGCCACCATCGAGGAAGTGTTCCAGGAAGTGGAAGCGGGCAATGCCGACTTCGGCGTGGTGCCGGTGGAAAATTCCGGGCAGGGCACCATCCAGGTCACGCTGGACATGTTCCTGACCTCGAACCTGAAAATCTGCGGCGAAGTCGAGCTGCGCGTGCACCAGTACCTGCTCTCGCGCAACGGCCGGCTGGACGACATCGAGCGCATCTACGCGCATCCGCAATCGTTCGCGCAGACCGCCGGGTGGTTGCGTTCGCACCTGCCCAAGGTCGAAAAGATCGCGGTGTCCAGCAATGCCGAAGGCGCACGCCGCGCCCGCAATGCCGAAGATGCCGCAGCGATCGGTGGCGAGAGCGCTGCGCACGTGTATGGCTTGAAGAAAGTCATCATGAAATCGATCGAAGACGACGACGACAACACCACGCGCTTTCTGGTGATCGGCCGGCAGATCTTCCCCACCTCCGGGCACGATCGCACCTCGGTGCTGGTGTTCATCCACGACAAGCCGGGCGCATTGTTCGACGTGCTCAGTCCGTTCGCACGGCATGGCATCAGCATGAACCGCATCGAGTCGCGGCCCTCGCATCAGGCCAAGTGGGAGTATGGCTTCTTCATCGACCTGGCCGGCCATGTGGAAGACGAGGCGATGAAGCAGGCGCTGGCCGAACTGGAAGCGCACTCGGCGCAGATCAAGGTGCTGGGTTCGTATCCGGTGGCGATTCCCTGAGCGTCGGGCTTGCCGCAATGCCGGTCATCGTTGGCGTTACCTGCACGGTCATGGCCTTGCCACCACATTCTTCAAAACGCATCGCCGCCCACGGCGATGCCGCAGCAATCGGATCACACGCATGAGCAGCAGCACGCAACACTGGATCGCACAGCGCGGCAGCGCACTGCAGGGCAGCCTGGCCATTCCCGGCGACAAGTCGGTGTCGCACCGGGCGGTGATGTTTGCCGCGTTGGCCGATGGCATCTCGCAGATCGACGGCTTTCTCGAAGGCGAAGACACCCGTTCCACCGCCGCCATCTTCGCCAAGCTGGGCGTGCGTATCGACACGCCGTCGGCATCGCAACGCATCGTGCATGGCGTGGGCGTGGATGGCCTGCAACCGCCGAGCGAAGCGCTGGATTGCGGCAACGCCGGCACCGGCATGCGTCTGCTCGCCGGCCTGCTGGCGGCGCAGCGGTTCGATAGCGTGCTGGTGGGGGACGAATCCTTATCCAAGCGGCCGATGCGGCGCGTCACCGGCCCGCTGGCACAGATGGGCGCGCGCATCGAGACCGACGCCGACGGCACGCCGCCTCTGCGCGTGCACGGCGGACAGGTACTGCATGGCATCGATTTCGTGTCGCCGGTGGCCAGTGCGCAGGTCAAGTCTGCGGTGCTGCTGGCCGGCTTGTACGCGCAGGGCGAGACGTCGGTGACCGAACCGCATCCCACCCGCGACTACACCGAGCGCATGTTGTCGGCGTTTGGCGTGGACATCGATTTTTCGCCGGGCAAGGCGCGTCTGCGCGGCGGTCAGCGCCTGCGCGCGACCGATATCGCGGTGCCGGCAGATTTCTCGTCGGCAGCGTTCTTCATCGTCGCCGCCAGCATCGTTCCCGGCTCGGAAGTGGTGTTGCGTGCGGTGGGTTTGAATCCGCGCCGCACTGGGCTGCTCGCCGCACTGCGGCTGATGGGCGCCGATATTGCCGAAGAACATCACGCCGAACATGGCGGCGAGCCGGTGGCCGACCTGCGTGTGCGCTACGCGCCGCTGCATGGTGCGCAAATTCCCGAGGCGCTGGTGCCGGACATGATCGACGAATTCCCGGCCCTGTTCGTCGCCGCGGCCGCAGCGGATGGGCAGACCGTCGTGAGCGGCGCTGCCGAATTGCGGGTCAAGGAATCGGATCGTCTTGCTGCAATGGCCACCGGCCTGCGCACGCTCGGCGTGCAGGTCGATGAAACACCGGATGGCGCGACCATTCACGGTGGCAGCATTGGCAGTGGCGTGATCGAAAGCCATGGCGATCACCGCATCGCGATGGCATTCGCGATTGCCGGCCAACTCTCCACCGGCCGCGTGCACGTGAACGATGTTGCCAATGTCGCAACCTCGTTTCCGGGCTTCGACAGCTTGGCGCAGGGCGCCGGCTTCGGACTCGAATCGGCCTGAAGCCGCGACCAGGGCGCGTGCGTCGCCGTCATGTGGACGGCGACCCCGATGCCCTGATCGGCGGCATGTGCTACTGGACCATGGCTGGCTGCTTCGCGCCGTCCACAGCCATCTGGAAGTTGCGCGCTACCTTCGTTGGCCGCTCACGATGCCATGTTGCGCGTCGTCGTAACGACGGCTGGCCGACGGCACGCTCAACATCGGCGTGCGTGGCTCACAAACACGGCGTTCGATGGGTGTCCCCCGAACTGCAAGCAGCCAGCGAGAACTGGCTCAAAGCTCGGAGTTGAAATCCACCGGCACCTGGACGCTGCTGACCACCGCATGGCCGTCGCGCGTTGCAGGTTCGAAGCGCCACTGGCGCAGGCTCTCGATCACGGCGGCGTCCAGACGCGGATCTTCGCTGCCGCTACGGTCCACGATGGTCACCTCGCTTACCTTGCCCTGCACATCCAGTTGCATGCGCGCAGTACGGCTGCCTTCGATACCGCTGCGCGCCAAGCTTGCGGGAATACTGGGCATCGGATTGCCCGGCAACGGCTGGGCCTGGACGCTGTCGATCGGCGCGCGCACCGGCTGGTGCGCAATCATGGTCACCGCACGCGGGCCGTCCGAGGTGGGCAGGATCTGCCGACTCATTGCGGGTGTCACATGCGTTTCAGCCGCGTTGGATACGTCGTTATGCCGGGCCCACCACCCCGCCGGCACCGCCAGCAGCACGACGAACGCTGCCGCCCACAGCCACGCCCGCGAAGAAGCGCCGCCGCCTTGCGCATGCGAGACGCGATGCGGCAACGTCGGTGCATGGTGTGAAGAAGGATTCGAGGTGAAGGACATGGCCGACCTCCTGGCGCATCTGTTGGATGACGGTCCCAGTCTGGTCGGTGCTGCCTGAGGCGCAGATAAGGCAGCGGCAGGATTATCGGCCAGGCCTCTGCAGGCGTTCAGCTGAGCCGCAATGACAACGTTGTTCCGTTAAAGCGACATAAATACGGCGGCAAACGCGGAATAACCGCGTCTTTACAATGCGACCTGCAACGTCCGCGCGCAACGACGCTGCAGACGCCAACCCGCGTTCGCCGCGCTCATTGCGCGGGCTTGAATTCAAACGGGATATCGATGCTGCCGGCAACCGGTTGGCCGTTGCGGTGGGCCGGATGGAAACGCCAATGCCGCACCGCCTCCATTGCAGCGCGGTCCAGATCGCGCGAGCCGCTGCGTTGCACCAGCGCCACGCCGCCTGGTTTGCCTGCGGCATCCACGTCTACGCGCACCACCACATCGCCGGCATCGCCACGCCGCAGCGCAGCTGACGGATAGCGCGGCGGCGGCATCTGGCCCTGCATCGGCACCGGGCGATCGCCGCCGGCCACGGGAGCGGTTGACGGGGCTGCGGTGTCAGGCGCACCGGGAAACGTCGTCTCCTGTAGCGGTGCCGGGGCAGCTGGAGCAGGGGGGGCGGTTTCCACCAGGGTCGCGGTTTCTTGTGGCGGCTTGGCTTGCGGCATGTCGCTGGCGCCGTCCTGTGCCGGCAATGGCGCCGGCAGTGGCTCGATGCTGGCGTCTGCCGGCGCATCTGCGCTTGGCTGGGCCGGCGAGGCCTTGTAGAAGTCGTCCTTGCGGCCAGTGGCCCACACCAGCAGGAACAACAACAGGCCGGCGCCAAAGGCGATCGCGGCAATTTTCAGCGTGTGGCGGGGTAGACGCAGGACGATCTGGCGATCGGACGCAGGGCGGGGCGCGGGCATAGGGCTCACCTGAAGGATCGGGACAATTCTGGCATAGCCCCGGTGAATCGATCGCAGCAGGTGGCGGAACAGGCGATAATCCCACGCCTCTAAACCGACACACAGACTTCCGATGCTAGATCCGGTCCTGCTTCGCCAACATCCCGCCGACCTTGCCGAGCGCCTGCGCAGCACGCGCAGTTTCTCGCTGGACACTGCGGAACTGGAGTCGCTGGAAAGCGAGCGCAAGCGTATCCAGGTGCGCACGCAGGAATTGCAGAGCCAGCGCAATTCCAAATCCAAGGCAATCGGGCAGGCCAAGGCCAAGGGCGAGGACGTCACTGCGCTGATGGCCGAAGTGGCCGGTTTCGGCGATGAGCTCAAGGCCTCCGAAGAAGCGCTGGAGGTGATCCGCGGCAAGCTCGACACCATCGCGCTGGGCCTGCCCAATCTGCCGGCCGATGATGTGCCGCACGGTAAGGACGAGAGCGAGAACGTCGAGCAATCGCGCTGGGGCACGCCGCGCCAGTTCGATTTCGCGGTCAAGGATCATGTAGAACTCGGTGCGCCGCATGGGTGGCTGGATGGCGAGACCGCAGCCAAGTTGTCGGGTGCGCGTTTCACCGTATTGCGCGGCCCGATCGCGCGCCTGCACCGCGCGCTGGCGCAATTCATGCTCGACCTGCATGTCGGGGAGCATGGCTACGAAGAAACCAACGTGCCGTTGCTGGTCAATGCCGATTCGATGCGTGGCACCGGGCAGTTGCCCAAGTTCGAGGACGATCTGTTTCAGACCGAAGTGGGCGAGTCGCGCCGCTATCTGATCCCCACTTCCGAAGTGCCGCTGACCAACATCGTGCGCGACGAGATCGTCGATGCCGAGCGTCTGCCGTTGCGCATGACCGCCCATTCGATGTGCTTCCGTGCCGAGGCCGGCAGCGGCGGGCGCGATACCCGCGGCATGATCCGCCAGCACCAGTTCGAAAAGGTGGAGCTGGTCACCGCCTGCGCGCCGCAGGATAGCGACGCCGAACATCAGCGCATGACCCGCTGCGCCGAGGTGGTGCTGGAGAAACTCGGCCTGCCGTACCGCAAGGTGTTGCTGTGCACCGGCGATATGGGGTTCTCCGCGATCAAGACCTACGACCTGGAAGTCTGGTTGCCGTCGCAGGACACCTATCGCGAAATTTCGTCCTGTTCCAATTGCGGCGATTTCCAGGCGCGGCGCATGCAGGCGCGCTGGCGCAACCCGGTCAGTGGCAAGCCGGAGTTGATGCATACGCTCAACGGCTCGGGCACTGCCGTGGGCCGGGCAATGATTGCGGTGATGGAGAACTATCAGAACGCCGACGGCTCGATCGATGTGCCAGAAGCGCTGCGTCCGTACATGGGTGGGATCGAGCGGATCGGGTAAGCGGCGAGGGCAGGGATGTCGCATCTGATTGGAGATCGCCCGGCGCTCTAGACGCCGCTTCCAGCCTGCGTCACCCAGGTTCACTGCGTGCGCGGTAAGTGGGAAAGCAGCGCTGGGTGCACACGCTGCGCCACGGCAATGATGCGTGTCGAACAGGGCGGTAAACGCCGATGCAAGAAAACGGGGCCAGCACGGCCCCGTTTTTACGTGTGCACGCTGGCCTGCGACGTTTACGCAATCGCAGCTGCATGTTCGGACTGCAACCCGGCAAGCGCGTGTGCCAGCGCGTCGCTGCGGTGTTGCGGCGAGTACGCCACACCTTCGGCGCGCACGAATCGAATGTCATCGATGCCGAGGAAGGCGAACAGCTGGCGCAAATAGGGTTCCTGGAAATCGGTCGGCTGGCCGGTATGGATGCCGCCGCGTGCGCTGGCGATGATGACGCGCTTGCCGCCGGCCAGACCTTCCGGCCCATTGGCGGTGTAGTGGAAGGTGCGCCCGGCCACCGCGATGCGGTCGATCCAGGCCTTGAGCGTGGAGGCAATCGAGAAGTTGTACATCGGCGCGCCGATCACGATCACGTCCGCGTCCAGGAACTGCTGCAGCACCGCTTCGGCGGCAGCGGCTTCGGCGGGATCGGTCTGTGCCAGCGACTTGCCAGTCAGGTGCGGCACCGGATCACTGTCGAGATCGCGATAGGCCACTTCCAGGTCGGGGTGCAAGCGGCGTTGTTGCTGCACGGCGGCGGCGCTGAGTTCGCGGCTGACGGAATTGGCGCCGAGCGCGCTGGAATCGAGGTGGAGCAGCTTCATGGCAAGGACCTGTTGAGAGCGGCGATGCCGCGGAGGGACGTAGCGTAGGTCGTTGCTCTGGTGGGATAAAGGTGCTTAAATATCACGTATCGTTCTATTCCTGGATGTAAGTGCCATGCACGATCTGAATGACCTGTATTACTTTGCGATGGTGGTGGACCACGGTGGCTTTGCTGCTGCCGAACGTGCGCTGGGAATTCCCAAGTCGCGTCTGAGCCGCCGGATCAGCCAGCTCGAAACCGATCTTGGTGTGCGTCTGCTGCAGCGCTCCACCCGCCGCTTTGCGGTCACCGACGTTGGCACCAGCGTGCACCGGCATGCCCAGACCATGCTGGCCGAGGCCCAGGCCGCGCGCGAGGTGGTGGACCGCCTCAGCGCCGAGCCGCGCGGGCTTGTGCGGGTGAGCGTGCCGGTGTCGCTGGCGCAGATCCAGTTGCCCAAGCTGTTGCCGGAATTCCTCGCCAAGTACCCCAAGGTGCGGCTGCAGCTCAACATCAGCAATCGCCGCGTAGACGTCATCAACGAGGGCTACGACATCGCGCTGCGCGTGCGTTCGCGCCTGGACGACGACGGCAGCCTGGTGATGCGCAGCTTCGGTCAGGTGCAGGAGCTGCTGGTGGCCAGTCCCAAGTATCTGGACCGCGCCGGGCGGCCCAAGGACCCAAGCGAGCTGGCCAACCACACCACCATGAGCACCAGCGAAGACGAAGCGCACCAGCGCTGGGAGTTGCATGGACCGAACGGCGAAATGCGCCGCGTGGACCTGCAACCGCGCCTGGCCGGTTTCGACTTCCCGCTGCTGCAGTCGATGGCGCGCGATGGCTTCGGCATCACCATGCTGCCGGAAACCGTGTGCGCCGAAGCCGTGCGCAGCGGTGAACTGGAAGTGGTGCTGCCGCACTGGTCGCTGCCGCAGGGCATCTGCCACGCGGTGTTCGCCTCGCGTCGCGGCCTGCTGCCGGCGGTGCGCGTGTTCATCGACTTCCTGGCCGAACATCTGCCGCAGGAAATCGAACGCTCGCGCCTGGATTGCGGCGGCAATTGCGCCGAGCTGGCCGAAAAGCTCAAGCGTGCGGCCGGTCCCGCATCGCGCCTGGTCGCCGAAGCCGGCTGAGGGATGCGTCTAAGTCGTCAGCGTTGACGTTGCCGAAGCGGCAGGCCGATTGGCAACGCTGCGCAACCTGGCAGCGCTCAGTAGCGCGTCAACCCAGCACGCCGACGCGTTTAGCAAAGTGCGCCCGGGCATGCGAGAATACGCGCCCGGGAGCGCTCCCAGGGTAGGTAACACCGCACCAGCGGCGGTCACCATCAGCGCCATTCGCAACGCGCGTGGCGCGTGCGTGATTCATCGATGCTTTGTCGAGGATCGTGCAAAGCAGAATCAAGCAGCATCGGAGAGATGGCCGAGCGGTTTAAGGCACCGGTCTTGAAAACCGGCGAAGGGTCAAACCTTCCGTGGGTTCGAATCCCACTCTCTCCGCCAATTTGGATCTAAGTTGTTGATTTTTAACAATTATTTCCAGCTTGATGAAGGTCTACGGCAGGACACAAATCGGGACACATCTCCCCGATGCGTATCCCTCATCACCTCACTCGCTCTCCAACGGGTCACTGGGCTTTTCGTCAGCGCGTGCCTGTCGATCTGCAGCGTGTGCTCGACCGAAAGGTCATCAAACGAACCCTCCACACCAGCGAGCTTGCCAGTGCGCGTCTGCGCGCATTGCTGCTTGCCGCAGGCTATGCTCAGGCCTTCGACGTGTTGAGGGATCGACGTGTGGATAAGCTGGGCAAGAAAGACATGGAAGCCTTGGTCGAGCGCCTAGGCCATGGAGCTTCGCTTCGTGAGCTCACCTTGCATCGCACGCAAGCACCGGATGGCACGATCAGTGAGCGCTGGCAGATCGACAACGACGAAGATCTTCGGCTCTTCCGCAAGAGTCAGACATGGGCCAATGCGGCAGAAGTCGCCGCCATCGGCGCTCTTGACCCTGGTCATACCGTTCAACCGAAAGCTTCTCTGCCGCAGGTGGCCGAGGTCATTGTTTTGTCGAAGGCGCGCGAGGCTTGGTTGGCAACCATCAAGAGTCGCACCCTCCCCAAGACCTATACGATCAAGATGGCGGCTGTTGATTCGCTGGTCGCTTTTTTGGGGGCAAAGACCAAGCTCCACACGATCACGCGACCTGATTTGGCTCGCTGGTATCAGCACATGCGGGAGAAGGGTGCTTCGACACCAACACTCACAAACAAGCAAAGCTATGTGGGAGGGAAGGGCGGCTTCTTTGATTGGGCGATTGCCTCTGGCTACTACCCCAAAGGCGACAACCCCGCATCCGGACATGTGAGCTACTCCGTGCGAGAGAAGCGTGCCAGGCGCAAGCTTGGGTTCAAAGCCTATGACCGTGAGCAAATCAAAACGATCTTCTCGCCAGTCAACTTCGAACGACTCTCGGCTAATGCCCGATGGGCAGCCTTGATTGGTCTCTATACAGGCGCGCGAGCATCAGAAGTCGGGCAGCTGTTGGTGGCTGATGTGTTCAAAGAGGGCAAGATCCCTTGCATCCGGATTTCGGATGAAGGCGAGCACCAGAAGGTCAAGACCGAAGTGAGTTTGCGCACGGTGCCGCTGCATCCGGATCTTTTGGCCCTAGGTTTTATGGAGTGGGTCGATACCTGTAAGGCGGCTGGACACAAGCGACTGTTCCCCCAAGCGAGGGCGGACGCCAAGAATGGAGCCGGCAATTGGATCACCAAGGCGTTCAGTCGCCATCTCGCCGAGATCGGAAAAGAGTGGCCGAAGGCAAAGCGTGGTTTTCACTCGCTTCGCAAGTCGGTGATCCAGGAGTTGCAGGGGGCTGGGTGTCCTTCGGAGTTGCGCGCTCAGATCGTGGGTCATGAATTGGACGACGAGCACCACGCGACGTATAGCCGTGATTTCACCGTCGCAGAAAAGCTCAACGGCTTGAGCAAGCACTCTCCTGGTTTGAAATCGTTGCACTACGACTTGAACGTCGAGCTTCTTCGCAGATGCCTGAGTGCAAACGGCGGCGTGAAAGCTGTATCTTGTAGGCGTATTCGGCCAGTTCCTTAGGCTGTTGCGAAAACATGCTACTAAAGCCAAAGAGTTGAGCTTGCTGACTTGACCAGACACAGCTTTGCTGCGATAAATTTCTCCCGAATAATTTGCTAATCAACCGTCAACCGATTGGAATAGTCCTGAATGACAACCGCGTCTTTGAGTGCCCTTGCCGCTGCCAAGGAAAAATTGGCAGAAGAAATTCGGAAGTTGGAAGAGCAGGAAGCTCAGCTACGCCAGCAGCAATCATCTGAAGCTTATTCGGAGATCGTCAAGCTTCTCGACCAATACACCCAGCATTTCAGTGCAAAGCAGAAGTCCGAGATTGCGGCTCTGATCGGCGCTGATGTGGTCAAGCCTAAAAAGGGTGCTTCCACAAGAAAGGAAGTAGCGCCCAAGTATTGGTTGCCACACAATCAGGAGACATGGTCAGGGCGTGGTCGTCCGCCTAAGGCTTTCACCATTTGGCAGGGCAGTGCGTCTTACAAAGAGTGGAAAGCCAAGCACCCAGATGAAAAGTTTCCTAAGTATCCCGGGTGAATATGAAGAGGCCTCGCCATGCGAGGCCTTTGCCCTAGTGCAGAACCTTGGGGGTAGGGGGCTTCCTTTAGGCGCAAGCTAAAATCGTAAAATTACCCAAAAAACGTTAAGCCCATTCAAGGGTCAAGTCGCTATCCAGCATGGTAGTAGTGAACTCTACGTATTCTTCAAGGACGACGATTTAAGTTGCAGCCGACTATCTGTTATGCCGTGCCAGTGCGCAGATGTTAAATATATTTGGTGCTATCCGATTTTGGTGAAATTGAATTTTTACGTATGCGAAACGGAAAATTTAAACAATCGCACGGGCTAAGAACCCACCTCGCTGGAGATGTTCTAATTCAGGCCTGATAAGTGCCCACCTTTCATGTAGCGGTTCGAGAAAATCTAGCGCGATCAATTCGCCAGAAAATTGATATTCATATGTGGATTTGTCATCCTTAAGATCATAAATCTCCGTATTCGCTGCAATGGGATGGCAAAGATTGTCCAAACTGCCACTTAGACTCGCAAAAGCATCGGTTAGCGCCTTGCGGACATCATCAGGGAGGTGAAATTGATCAGGGAACTGCCTGCTATAGAATCTCTTCAAAACATATATAGATATCATGAAGCGGGAATAGGTCATTGGGTGTGCTTTCGGCAGGTAGTTAAGAGTTAACGCGTCATGATAGAGGTGCGCTATATATATTCCTAGAACGTATCCGGCTCTAATTGATCGTTCGGCGGTGTCGCGCTCAGATTTAGGGAGGTTATTTTGAATTCTTACTTGTTCGATTATGGGTTCAAATACTTTTATGACCGACGAGGTCGCAGTAGTGTCGGCATCCATTTCAAGTGTTTTTAGAGTCAGTGCTTTCTCTTCAATCGTATTTGAGTGATGAATAAATCCTGCGGATTTTATGAAATCCAGGTGTCCGTTGGAAATATGTGCAAGTTCATGACCCGCGATGAAACATAAAGCTGCCTGATAGATGTATTTTGGCTGTGATGGTAGTAATAGATATTCGGGGTCTTTGGTGTGAAATACAATTTCTTTGGCAATATCCATCAAGAATTTGCCTGAAAAGTCTCTCGGCTCACTTATGTGAGGTGCTCTAATTATCTCGTTAACAGCTTCTAGAGATTGAACTCGTAAGCATAGGGAAAGCAATGTTTCGAACGTGCGAGTGTCAACGAGTATTACAAAGTCGTCTTTTCCAATGTGCATGGCTTGAAAAGGACTCTGGGATGACACTACTGCAAAGGTCACATTTGCATTTATTTTTGCCGAAACAAGTAGGCTGCTGACGACCCAGTCAATTTCGTTGATTAATCCTGACCATTTTTCATTTGCTTCCTCGTAAGAATAAGCGTAGTCCAAAGGTCTAGGTTTTAGCTTGAGTGACATGATTTTTGAGATTGAATCATCAGATGCGTAAAGCATTTAAGAGTCCTTAACTGCTTGGAAGGTGTGTTTATGTTTTTTTTGCTTTTTTTGAGCGTGGTATTGATGGTTGCTCAAATGGCGTAATGCAAGTGTCATAATGTTAGTCGTGACTTCCCCATGATCCAAGCCTGCACCATGGCTATCCGGCACGATTTGCCGCACGATAAACCAAAGCGGGCATAAAACGCGTGCGTGTGTCGGCTGGTATCCAGCACGACTCGCTCAATGTCCGGCGTAAGACGTATCGCTTCAAGGCGAGCCATGAGCAGCTGTGTTCCCAAGCCCTGGCGCTGTAGCAGCGGATGCACCATGCCCAGCCGAGGCTTTCTGTCGTGCCACCCGTGCTGATGGAGTAGCCCGCGCAGGCAACCACCTCACCTGCACTTTCAATGACGTGATAGTGCCAGGCGGCGCGTAGTGCGCTAGAAATCGCACCACGCCTAGTCTTTCCTCAGTGCAGAAAAACGCAGGCACGTTGCCATCGAAGACCACCATGCATAAGGCGAAGTCGCGAGAGCGGTAGGTCCGAGTCGTATCCAGCCGGCCAGTTTGCCTCAGACACGTAAGCGCACTACAAAAGCTAATGCGCAAGCGCAAGCCTGGGCCATGCGCACGGTGCTTTGTCCCATAGACCCAGTGCCGATAACCCTACAGCTGTTCTCTTTACTCAGGTAGGCATCTGCCAGCTAGCTTGGGTCTCAGCGTTTTCATCTCCACCAGCGCTTGGCCTCTTGAAGGGAATCTTGGCTTCGCTGTCCCGACCGCAAGGACAGGCCTCCTTCTCGTCGCTGGCGCTTTGTTGCGGCCCTTCACTGTGCGCCGCTTGCGCGGTGCTCGCTCTCGGGTGCGGTAGGGCCGGACGCTTCGCCTGTCGGTTCCCACGAGGCGCACAACGCGCTGGTGGAGAAGAACCGATGAAGCGCACCCAAGACCTGAAGGCTCAATACCAACTCCAGATGGACGAGGAGGGCATCTTGCTCGCAGCAGCCACCATCCTGGAACAACGCCTTCAACGGCAAGGCAAGATCCACAGCCCCGACCAAGCCGGCGATTACTTGGTTGCCCGCTGCGCACATCTGAGTCACGAAGTCTTCGGGGTCATCTTCCTGGACATCAAGCACCAGATCCTAGCAACCGAACATCTCTTCTTCGGCACTATCGACGGCTGCGATATTCATCCCCGAGTAGTCGCCAAGCGCGCCCTGGAATTGAACGCAGCTGCCGTCATCCTTTTCCACAATCACCCAAGCGGCAATCCGGAGCCAAGCGAAGCCGACCGCAAGGTCACCGAGCGCCTGCAGCAGGCTCTGGGCCTCCTCGACATCCGGGTGCTGGATCACTTGGTGATCGGTGGACGGCAGCACACCAGCCTGGCGGCAAGGGGGTGGGCATAGCCCAACCCTTCACCTGCGCAGCCTGCCGACGCTAGCCTGCCAGGGCAGATGCACGTCCAAGGAGCAGGAAATGAAGGCGTTTCACGTGCGCGGGATTGTGTGGGAGACCGACGGCAAGCGTCCCGCGTTGCCAATGGAAGCCACGGTCGAATGCGAGAGCGAAGCAGACATCGCCGATGCGCTTAGCGATGCTTACGGATGGCTGGCAAGTGACTTCGCAGTCGTAGACGGTGCTGATGGTGCCAGTGATTTGAGAGCGTGATTCCATCCTGGGACGCACGCCTCACCTGACGGTTAGACTCTGGTGGCAACCAAGGACATCGAGCACTCACGGAGGCCCAGCTTGCGCTTACTGATTCGCAGCATTGCGGTGCTTACCCTTTCGTTAGGAACTCTGGCCTGTGCTCAAGGACCGGCGAGTGCCCAGAACGTCTTCGCCGTCTACGCGCCCTTCGGAGACAAAAGGCCGTTCTTCCATGCTCATGTCGACGGGCGCGAAGCCTCCCTGGAGCCGGCCCAGCAGAACCTGCAGCAGGCCGAAACCATCAAGCAGGATCAGGTCCGTCAGCAGGCGATGGAGCAGACGCAGCAGCAAAGCGTCCAGCAGGAGCAGGGGCCACGAATGACTGATGTCGATCTTCGGCATGGCATGTCCGATGGAAAACGAGGAAGTGCATTTGAGCGATACTAAAACGGCGCTATGAAATCGGTCACTCCACTTTTGTATGCCTGATTCCACCTCAGACCGTGCCACGCTGGTCGACAGTGCTCACGTTCGAAGCCTCAACCAGTGGGTCCGAGGCCAATGCCAGCGTGGTCGAGCGCTGCCGTTTTTCGACCCGCTGGATGGGGGTGAAAGGGCTCGGGTGATGGTGTTGCTGGAAAGAACCGCTCGCCATGCCGCCACGCCGCGCTTTGTGTCGCGAGACAATCCGGTTCCTGCGCAGAAAAACTTGAAACACTTCCTCGAGCAGGTGGCATTGCCGCGCAACGAGACCATCCTTTGGAACGCGGTGCCATGGCTGCCATCGGCAGGTGAGACCAAGAAACCACTTAGGAAGGCAGATCTACAGGAAGGGACGGTGATGCTCCTGGACGTGCTTTCCCGCCTTCCCAGGCTTCACAGCATTGTTTTTGCGGGGCGAATCGCCCAGCAGTGCATGCCCAGTGTCAAGGAGAGCTTCCCTCTGTTGGCCCTCTTCGGCATGCCTCACCCCAGCCCGCTGTCGATCTGCACCAGCCCCGAGGTTACCAAGCGCATCTTGTCCGTCCTGAGTGAAGCCAAGCGCTGGCTTCAGACCGCTCCCGCTGCCCCACGCGAAGCGTGAATCAACTCCCCTTGTTGAGCGAAGCGATGCAAGGAGAAACGAACAAGTTGCCCCGATAGGCGCCGGCCAGTGTCTTGGCGAAGACAATGGACCACATGATGGCCAGCAACACCACCAACGCGGTGCCCAGGATCTCGAAGAAGTTCAGGTGCAGCGTGGCACCAAGACGCAGTGTCGTCACCGCATACACGCCCAGCGGGAAGGTGAACCCCCACCAGCCGAGGTTGAACGGGATGCCGTTTCGGAGGTAGCGCACGGTGATGAGCATGGCCAGCACCATCCACCACAATCCCAATCCCCAAAACAACAACCCGCTGATGAGGCCAAATCCCGCCGCCATGCTTCCTGCCGACTCGAGGCCTTGGGCAGCCAGGATGGCAGGGGCATCCGTGCCCAGCACCAGCATCCCCAGCGCGCCGGTTCCGATGGGGCCCAGCGACAACCAACTGGACGCCGCCATGCTTTCGTGCGGCAACTTATGCAACGCCATGCGCAGCAGCAAGATGACCAAGATGCTCAAGGCCACCGGCACCGAATATGCCCACAGCACGTAGCTGGTGATCAGCACGTGGTATTGGCTTGCGGCGTCCGTGAGGTGGGGAGCCAGCAGCCCACCACTTGCGGCCGCGACCTCGGCCGCCACCACCGGCAACAGCCAAACAGCGGTCATCTGGTCGATGCTGTGCTGTTGGCGCGTGAACATCATGAAGGGGATCAGCACCCCGCAGGCCAACGACATGGCCACATCGACCCACCAGAGCGTCTCTGCCAACGGGAGCACATCCGCTCCCCACCTAGGCAGGCCGTAAAGAAGCAAGCCGTTGATGATGGTGGCCAGCCCCATGGGAATGGTCCCAAAGAACATGGAAACGGTGGAATGGCCAAAGATTTGCTTGGCCTCGTTGAAAAACAGCAGCCAACGGCTGGCGTAGAGCGTGCTGAACAAAATGAAGAGCCCGATGTTGAAGCACCACAATGCTTCGCCAAGGGCCTTGGCCCACGGGGACGGGAAGGGAAGTTGGCCCAAGGCCAGCGCCAGGATGCCGGTGCCCATGGTCGCGGCAAACCAGTTCGGCGTGAACTGCCGGATGGCCTCGCGAGGGTTGGAAAGAGCGGCCAGGGGCCGGTGCCCGCCCATGATGGCCATCAGTTTGCTTTCACTCATTGCAGCAGCCTCGCAGCGGGGTGTTGGGAACGGGTAGAGTCTAGGGCGGCTTTATATATCTGTAAAACGGGTAATATTGGTAATAGTTACCTGTTTGGTGGATTGAAATGAAGGTCAGCCTCCGTCAGCTCCAAATCTTTTGCGCCGTGGCCGAGCATGGCAGCACCACTGGCGGCGGCGCCGCGGTGGCGCTTTCGCAGTCGGCCACGAGCGCTGCGCTCAACGAGTTGGAGAGCGTGCTGGAAACGCGGTTGTTCGACCGAGTCGGCAAGCGGTTGCTGCTCAATGCCGAAGGCGAACGCCTGCTGCCGCAGGCACGGCAACTGCTCGACGGCGCACGCCAGATTGAAACCAGCTACCGCCCCGGCGCTTCCGATCGTCCGGTTCGCCTGAGGATCGGCTGCAGCACGACCATCGGCAACTACGTCTTGCCCCGTTTGCTTGCCGACTTGCGCGAGTCGTCCCCCCACATTCACGTGGACGCCGACGTGGCCAACAACGCCGCGATTGCGCGAAAGGTCGCCGACTTCCAACTCGACATGGGGCTCCTGGAAGGCCCTTCTCATCTTCCGGAACTTCATGCCGAGCCCTGGTTGACGGACGAACTGCTGATCGTCACGGGGGCCCAGCATCCGCTGGCCAAGGCCTCGAAAGTCACCAAGGCGGACCTGCGCCGGGCCGACTGGCTGCTGCGAGAGCAAGGGTCTGGCACCCGGGAAGAAGTCGAGGCGCTTCTGTTGCGCCATCTAAGCGACCTGGCCAACACGCAGCAGATCGGCAGTTCCGAGGCCATCAAAAACACGCTAGTCCAGGGAATCGGCGTCAGTTGCCTCTCCCGTTGGGTGGTGAGCGACTTGCTGTCTTCCGGGCGACTGGTGGCCCTTGAGGGCGTGCTTCCCTCGTTGGCCCGTCAGTTCTACTTGGTCAAGCACCGCGACAAGTTCATCTCTCAGGGGTTGGCCGGAGCTTGGGAACAGTGCCTGGAAATGGGGCGAGACCCCAAAAAGAAGATACCTAAAAAATAGGTCGGTGAAACAGGAATAATTTGTTTTCCTTCTTCGTTGCCATGGGCCAGAGTAGTGAGGTCCAGCAGATTGCTGCGATGAGAACGATCACGCGCGCAGTCGCGCAGAACCGGAGGATGCGATGAACCTGTTACAAAAAACGATTGTCGGCTTGGTTTTCGGCGGCGCGATGGCTGTATCGCTGGGCACCCAAGCGGCCGAGGAACGGTGGACCTTTGACGGCGATATCCGCAACAACTCGCTTGCTGTCAGCCCGGATGAGGCGACGGCAGTGGTGTCCTACAGTCAGCGCCCGGAAATCGTGGTGTATGACCTCAAGGCGGGAAAGTCCAAGCGGGTTTTATCGGGTTACGTCACGCCCCGAAACATCGTGTTCTCACCGAACGGCGCGTTCTTTTACGTCTCCGATAGCAGCTTGGGCGTGGTGCGCAAAATCGATAGTCAGACGCTCAAAACGGTTGCCGACCTTCCGTTGGGTGCCGGGGCCTTTGGAACCACCCTCAGCAAAGACGGACGCCTTTTGTATGTCAACAACGAAGCGGCCAGCACGGTCTCGGTGTTCGACTTGAACAGTGACCGCCCGGTGGCGGTAGTGACTGGCTTCTCGCAGCCTCGCCAGGGCATCCGTATCAGCCCAGACGGTGCAACGGCTTACGTCACCAATTTCAAGGGCGACAAGATCAGCTTGCTGGACACAAAGAACAACACGATTCAAGGCGAAATCACCGGCTTCAACAAACTGCGGGCGATTTCCATCTCGTCGGACGGCAAAACGCTGTATGCCGCCAACAGCGGCAGCAACACCGTGGCTGTGGTCGACACGGCCAAGCGTTCGATCACCACCACTATTGCCGTGGGGAAGGACCCTTACGGCGCAGCGCTCACGCCCGATGGCAAGCACGTTTATTCAGGGAACATGGCGGACAATACTTTGTCGGTCATCGACACGCAGACGCTGAAAGTGACTGGAACAATTTCGGGCTTCAAAGCCCCAAGGCAGGCCATTGTCTTCAGCAAGGACCTCAAGAAGGCGTATGTCCTTAACGAGGATCTGAGCCTTTCGGCCGTTGACTTGGCAACGAACAAGGTGAGCAAAACACTGACAGCCGATTGAGGAGCACAGCGTTTGCGGGAAGAGGGCGGCGCTGTGCCGTCCGCCTTTTTCCCACCGTCCTCTCCCGTTTCTTGAATTGCCAGATCGTGAGCCCTTTAAGTGCTTGGTAATGCGGACCGCGCGGCACCTCGCAAACGAGCGGCTTGCCTGACACTGGGTTCTTTGCGGGCGTCCAGGTGTTGGAGCAACGCTCCTGCTAACTTGTCTTCGTCCAGCACATGGGCGTTGACCGAGAAGACCAAGCCGGCCACGTTAGCGGCTCGTTTGCCAACGCTATCCAAGATGCTGATCGCTCTTGAAGCGGTGACGCAGGCAGCCGAGCCGCTGCGGGTGTTTTTGGAGTTTAAGAAATACTCTTGGACGGCACTCAACTCGTTTGTCCACGCGGGTGCACACGCGCTTCATCGGTTGCGAACGGGCTTCCCGCTTGAACTCGTTGAAGTTGTGGTCAAACAAAGCAACGCGTTGGTCGTGATGGCTCACATGCAACTCGCAATCACCGCAGGTAGCCAAGAGGCGGTGCGCTGGGTTGCCAAGACGTCGGACGGATTTCCCGCTGTGCTTCCTCCACGAATACGTTAGGATTTTCAGGCAAGCGCCATCGCCCACAGGCTGTCAGGCTGATGAGTGGCAAGCTTGCGGTGCAAGTTGCTTGCAGTGAGACTTGAACGAAGGACGGTTTGGATGACAAATATCAGCAAGGCGGAAAGCTTCGAAGACGGATTTTTGCGGGCTGCGCTTGAAGTCATCGCAAAGCGCGATGAGCGCGAGGCCATCATCACCAGCCAGGATTTCGATGGCCTGAAGCAACGACTTGATCGCTCGGCGAGCACGACGCGCTTCACGCAAGCCATGGCGGAATTCTACCTCGGCATCCCGAGACGCCAATTCGACCAGTTCAAGCGTGAGCACGGCAATCCGTTTCTGATCAGCAAGAGCACGCCACGCTCGATTGCTAAGGTAGAACTCTTGACGTGGTATGCCCAAGTCACCAAAGCCCGAGAGCAGATCCAAGAGCCGATCTCGGGCAATTTCGGTCGAACGGGTAAAGGCATTCCCTTCATTGTGATCCGCGCGTCGGCCGGCAAGATCAAGAGCGTGATCTCACATGCGGGCATCACGGGGCTCGATATGAGTGTGATCGAAGAAGCTTTCCAGCAAGGCGCAACGATCTTGGCCCTGACCATCGATCAAGCCTTGGCGCTGCCTTGGCAATCAAACCCTGAGAAGAGGCGTTGGCGAAACGCCTACCGGTTGCATCTGATGGCGGTCCATGATGCCAAGATGGCGTGGCTGGATCGCCAAGAGTTAGACGAAGACACGAAGCCCGTTTAGCGCGGCGGCCCACCCCACGTATTGGCTGCCTGGTGCATCCGGGCGCTGGCGTTATCGGCGACGGATGAATGGATGTTCAGCGATCGTGGCGATTTCGTCCTGTAGCGACGTGCCTGCGATGCATAGATTGCGTTCCGAAGCTTGGCAAGTCGTCAAGCGCGGAGAGCAAGATGAAATACACCATCGAGATCAATGCGACGGTCCAAGTCGCCCACTACATGACAGTTGAAGCAAGCTCGCCGCAGGAGGCGCTTGCTCAATGCGATGTCGACACGATTGCGAACAGTGAGTTCGATTTCGAAGAATGGTTTAGCGCACCTGAGATCCATCGCATCGAAGATGAAACCGGCACGCTCATTGCGTGTGACTACGAGGACCATGTTCCTGACATCGACGATTTGTGAGTTCAGTTTCTGCCGATCTAATCGATGGATGCCATCACGCTTTGGTCTTGACGGAAGGCGTGATGGCCTTAGATTGAATAGAAGGAGACGAAATGGAACAGGCAATTAGAAATAGTATTAGACAGGCAGTGAAGCGGGGAAGCGAGGCATATGTGCAGTCGCTTTGTCGGGCTCAGGATGATGCTGATGCTGCAGCACGCTACGCCATTGAGGTGGCAATCAAGAGCGGCAAAGAAGGCTTGGTTGATCAACTGGTGCCACTGTTGTCGAAGTCGTTTGCGGTCTATCCGCTTGATGTGGCTGCCAAGGCGGGTTCAGCGCGGGCAGTGGAGCAGCTCATGGTATTTTGCGACGCAGAGGATGACGAGGCATTGGTGCTTGCTGCCAGGCACGGGCACACGGAGTGTGTCAAACGCCTGCTCAAGGAGTGTAGTCCTTTGCAAGGCGATTCTCAGGCGCTGTATGAGGCAGCGCGTCATGGTCATGCGGATGTGGTCTTTCAATTGGTCCTGTTCTCAGATGCCAAGGCGCAGGGCAGTCGAGCGCTGATCGCCGCTTGTCGAGAGGGTCACTTGGAAGCGGTCAAGCATTTGTTGCCTTTCTCATCGAAGATCCAATGTGCGCTGCATGGCTTTGCGGCGGCGGCCGAGAACAATCATGCCGAGGTCGTTGAGTTCTTGATCGAAGCTGGTCTTCCAGATCCGGAAGACACGTTTTCGTTGGGTCTCAATGTTGCTGTTGCCAAAGGCCATGAACAGCTGGTGCGGACGATACTTTGGGCGATCGTCAGAACAGGCCATGCGCCGCGCGACTTTGGCGAGAAAGCACTGTTCGCTGCAGCAACGAAGGGCGATGCAGGAATGGTCAAGTCGATCTTGGAGTTCGCCCACAAGACCGCCTATCCAGAGGCCGGCTTGTTTGCTGCACTCCAAAATGACCATGATGAAGTGGCGGATGTTCTGGTTCGCCGAGTGAACCTAGATCACGTGCGCGAATTGATCTCGGACGAAGAGATCGAAGCCAAGCTTGATGAAGCGATTGCCAGACTTGACGCTACGAAGCAGCACAGAGAGCTTCAATCCAACGAGCGCAAGAGATTTGCGCAGAGCAATACGTCAAGTTCAATAGAGAAGAGCCCTGCTCGCGGCGCACGCTTGTAAGCTAATGCTGTAGGAATACGCCTGGATGTCATCGGCATCCTCACTCCGTTGCTTACTTCTAAGGACCTGCTCTCCGTATCTCCCAATCGCCACGCGATAGGGTTCGGACCTGATGGAGGTCAGTGTCGTAGATGGCGATCAGGTCAGAGCTGCTGGCAATGATGTGGCCTCGGATCTTTCGCTCACCCTTTTCCCAGAGTTCTGAATCGCTTGTCAACACTGGTCCAAGGAGGAGTCGCCTCTCTTTGGTTGCTTTCTCTTTCCCGGCTCTCTCTCCGACCAAGCCTGGCATGATCGCAACAAGCAGGCCAACCAAGTAAAGCATCACTCCTAAATAAACGACAGATGCGGCCATGCCGGCTGAGGACACGATGCCGCTTAGCCATGGCCGTTCCCGAATGAATAAAGTGATGCGATTGTTGATTGCTGGCCCGGTAGGTAGACGGTAGAGCCAGATCGCGAACCAGAGCATGAGAAAAAACGTGATCGGAACGCGCCACGGGACAGATCGGAGAATGCCAACGCCTTGAAGCACAATGGCATAGTATCCATTCACAATTTTCCAATCGGTAGATTGCGGGAAGAGATCAGCTTGAACACCCCATGCATCGAGATAGGTGGTGTATGCGACATGACCGCAGCCATGAAGGACAACCCCAGCCAGAGTTGTCATGGCAGCGAGGCTGCCGACGAAACGGGTGATGGACCACGATCGCTTAAAGAGCAACTTGCCTCGCTCTTCCGGTGGCGTGATGGGACGGTTTGATTTGACGATTTCTGTATGACGCATGGTTCTCGAGGTCGATTAATTGCTGGACAAGAAGGTTTTCCTTAGCCAATCCATTGCTTCATCGAGATCGAGGTTCGAGCTGGCATAGGACACTTGAAGCAGGTGAGGCGAAAGCAGACTGTCCCACTTTTGGCTGGCCAGATTTTTCGCACCTGCCAATAGCACTTCAATGGATGGGGCTGGTGCAGCGGCAATCGCCTTGAGCGCTGTCTCGATGTTCTCAAGGGCATTCGGACCCCGCGTGATCTCGACCCCCAGTCGGCTACCCTGAGCCTTGAAGTTCCTGGCATTGAGCAAGCAAGCGATTGCATCGTTGGCCGCATCGCCCAGCCAAGTGAGAAGCAGGATGTCGCTTCCCCTATCCAGAAAGAGTTGATCATCCAAGCTGTGTTGCTGGTAGCTGGTCCGTCCTTCGTCAATGAAGCGCTGCGCACATGCATCCACAAACGTCGGCGTCAGTGTTCCCTTATAGATCGCTCGCATGGTTTGACGCACTTTGGTATGCACGCGTCCGCCGCCGCCGCTGAACAACGGTGGCGCGCCACTTTTGGTGGCAGACACATAGATTGTCTTCTGGCCTTCGTCGATTTGCTCGACCAGCCAGGTGCGCCCACCAAACAAGATACGCTGGCCGGTCGTGAGCATCTGAGAGACGGGCAGGGTGCCAAGCGGTTTGCCAGCGGCGACAATCCGAAATTCTTCGTCGACCGTGAACGCTGCATAGAACGAGTAGTGGTTGACGATACGGTCACCGACAGATCCGTGCAACAAGAGCCCAGATCCGTCTTGAATCAAGATGTTGTGCTGCCCCAAATGGCGCAAGAGCTCGACAAACGCATCACGAGACACTTGATTGAAAGGGGCACTGGGGGCGCACAGCAACTGGAATGCCTGAGGTGCAGTCAGGCCGCCATACTGCGCAATGGCGGAAAGGAGCTGCTGGATGAAGGTGGAAAGATGTGCATCTTTGACCACAGGCGGCTCATACCATTTTTCGGTGAGCAGCATGACTACGGCCAAAGTCTGGAAGGTGTCGAGCCTCAGGCGTGTTCGAAGATCCGCTTGCGAGTCGATGGCGTCTTCAATCACATAGCCGCGCAAGATCGCAGCTTCACCTTTGCGTCTTCCGGATCTGCCCATGCGTTGACGGAGACTGGCAACGGTAGGGGGCGTTCCAATCTGGGCAACGCTCTTGACCGCGCCGATATCGATGCCAAGCTCCAACGTGTTGGTGCAAACGGCAGTCGCTGGCTGATTCTTTTGTTTGAGCGCAGCCTCAGTGTCGTAACGGATTTCTTTGGAAAGACTGCCATGGTGAGGCCAGAACTCGCGCGAAACGCCGCTTTTCTCGCAAAGCTCATTGAGCAGGTGTGTATAGCGCTCGACCTCACGGCGGCTGTTGGGAAAGACCAGGTTGTTGCTACCTCGAAGGATTTTGAACAAATGCTCGGCCACAGCCAATGGTGCTAGTTCTTGCTTCTCCTTCTTGTCATCAGCTTCGCCCTTTTGAGGAACAGGTTCTTCAAAGCCTTTGATGATAAGGAGAAGTTCTGACGCATCGGAAGGGGCGTCGACAATCGCGGCGGTGCCCGCTGGACGCAGAAAGCGCGCCGCAGCCTGCATGTCACCCAATGTTGCCGATAGCCCAATGCGAGGCACTTTGTGACCAACGACGGTATCGATCCTGTGTAGCAAGGATTGAAGTTGTTTGCCGCGCTCGCTGCCGATGAAGGCATGCAGCTCGTCGATCACAAAGTAAGCCAGGTGTTTGAATATGCCCGCAACCGAGGTGCCTCGATTGCATAGCATCGCTTCCAGCGACTCTGGTGTGATCAGAACGACGCCATGCGGTTTCTTGAAGAAGCGTTGTTTGCTTGTGCTGCTGATGTCGCCATGCCACGGCCACACCGGAATGTCGAGGTCTTCGCACAGTCGCTCCAATCGACCGAATTGATCATTGATCAAGGCCTTCAAGGGGCTGATGTAAACGATCAAACCCGCTGGGGTCTGCTGTTCAAGATAGGTCAACGCGGGCAGGAAGGCCGCTTCCGTCTTGCCCGAGGCAGTGCTAGCAGCCACGATCACATCTTGATCGGCAGGCAGGATCAGTGGGATGGCCATTTCCTGGACATCCCGCAGGGCTTCCCATTGCTCTGCCCACAAGTAGCGCTGGATGCCTGGCGAAAGAAGCGAGAACGCGCTTGACTGGCTCATGGATTAAAGCTTGAACGACGCCAATTCATCGTCGCCTTGAACCGCGAGATCTTCGTCGCCGCCGTGGTCTTCTTTAACCTCAACCTCGCCGATCAAAGTTTGCCAAGCCGTGCCAGGGTTTTGCTCCAAGACCGCCAAGAGATTGATGAACGCCGTGATTGTGGTGCGGGGCGTGCGGAAGAAGCTGTCACCAATCCGATTGGCGCAGTGCTCCATGAATTGCTGGACAGCTTCGTCAGGCAGCAGATACTTATCCGCATCACCGCCTGCGTAGACATGACGGATCTTGGTCAGAAGCACATAGAAGTCTTCTGCAGTGATGCTCGAAAGACGCACAACGGGTCCAGAGAAGTCGACCAGCCCTTCTTTGGCAAAAGTGTTTTGGGCCAAGCGACTTTGAAGCGCTTGGTAGCTGTAAACGCCGCGCCGGGTGTCCATCAAGAATTCCGGCGTGCCACCCAACACGAAGCCAAGACCCACAGCCGTGCCTTGGAAGGAGTCATTGAGCATGCGCAGGATCTGCTCATAGTTCGAGTTGCGTGCTTGTGCGTTGGCAAGCTTATAGAGATTGACGAGCTCGTCCAGGCACACCAGAAGGCCGCTAAAGCCGGCCAGTCGCACAAAGCGCCCCATCAGTTTGAGCTGATCGTAGACTGAGGCATCATCGACAATCGAGCGCACACCCAGCGCAGCTTTGGCGTCGGTCTTGGTGGAGAACTCGCCACGCAGCCAGCGAATGGCATCGGATTTTAGTTGCTCATTGCCTTGTTCAAAGCCCTTGCAATAAGCCGCAATGACATCAGCGAAGTCATAGCCGTTAACGAGTTCCGTCAGCTGTTCAAGCTTGGCGCGGATGACTTGCTCGGTGGGAACATCCTTTGCTTTGGCTTCGGTCTTGGCGGTCGCGATGAATTTCTCAACGACCCCTGGCAGCGCTCCACCGTCGGGCTTTGTGCGGGTAGCCAAGTTGCGCATCAGCTCTGCGTAAAGCGAACGGGCCTGGCCACCGGAGGCATGCAAGCGCCGATCGGGATTGAGGTCCGCACTCGCCACAACGAGCTTGCGCTCCATCGCGATGGCACGCACGAGGTTGAGGAAGAAGGTCTTGCCAGCACCGTATTCGCCAACGACCAGTCGGAACGAGGAGCCGCCATCGGCCAAGCGATCAATGTCGCTGACCAACGTTTCGACTTCGCGAATGCGCCCAACCTGGATCAGGTGCTGACCCGCACGAGGCACGACACCTGCACGCAATGACTGGATGACCGCATCACGATCCTTGGCACGAATAGGGTTGCTCATTGCTCTATTTTCTCGATGAACTCTGGGTTGATCTCCACCGGATCGTCTCCTTCAGAGAATGGGATGTCATAAGCATCAAACGATGCATCATTAATGTGTTCAAGTGCGCCGTCGAGCATCAGCTCCAGATCCGAAGCGCCATCTTCCAGTTCGGAGCGCGTCCAGTTGGGTCGGGAGAGCATGAGGCGCAGCAGTGCGCTATGTGCTTCATCCAAACCCAACAGGCCAGGAGTAGAAGCAGCTTCTTGACTGGGGAGCGGCAGTGCTTGGGGCTCGATGATGGGCTCAGGCACATCCTCGGTAAATATGCCAGCCAAGAGGGCAGAGACCTTGGCGGTATCGTGTTGGAGTTCGGCAATACGTTTGGGGTCCAGGCGAAACCGCTTGGCTGGCTCTACCTTGGTGGTGCTTCTTCCCGCGCTCACGGCATGGACATCACTAAAGACACGCTTGGTCTCCACGCCGAGCGTCTTGTAAACCTTCTCCAAGAAGCGCATTTCGTCTGGCGAGACCGTGCCGTCACTTTGCGCAAGGCTTGCCATTGAGGCCGCGATTGTTTCCTTGGTGGTTTGATCCAATGGATCAAGCTTTTTCTTGAGCGAGGCCAGGGTGATGGGTGCTTGGCTCAGCCACACAAGATGCGCACGAAGGCGCTTGTGGTCGGCGGGACTGAGGTGACTCCATGCATCAATCTCTCGGCCAAGATGTTCGATTTCGTGTGCACTGAAATCGCCATCAGCCTGCGCAACGGTGGAAGCAAGTTGCAAGGTCAACAGTGCGATTTGATACGCGCTGCTTTGGGCTTGATGGGTTTGGCCGGGCAGCAACGCGAAGAGGACCACAGGATCAGTGTCGCCAGGCGCTCGCGCGCCTTCGAGCACATTGGGCTCCATGCCGATGTGAGCCGCTTCAAGCGTCCTGGCAAGATCACGGATCTTTTCTCGGTTGAGCGGCGCACCACCATTGCCAAAGCGATCGGCAAGCTGGCTCAGGGGCAGGGTGATCGCAAGACCTTGAACCTCGTCCACCAGCAATTGGAGTGCTGCTTTACGCGGGGCAGGCCAAATGCTGGTGGGCAGGTGTAGCAAGCCATCCAGCGTATTCCGAACCTCGGGGTTCTTGTTGATAAGGCGACTCAGCGGGCCGAGTTCATCCGTGCATTGCTGGACTATTTCGTTGAGCTTTTTGATGGGCGCGGTGAGCGCGGTGACATCAGGTGTTTCGCCAAAGGTCTTGGGTTTGAAGCTGCTGCCATAAAAGGCAGGGGAAAATGTTTGTCTCGAAAATTTCAGCTTGGTGCGGTTCTTGGGTAGGACCAATCCCGCGTCAAAAAGCTCCCGGTAGCGCTCAACGAAGAGCTGATCGAATTCTTCAGCGCAGCGGACGGTAGGAGTGCGCATGGAGACTTCTGGGCTGAGGCGTGCCCAGGCAAGGGCCAAGGGTGCGGGAACCGGGGCACGATCCAAGGAGCATTGACCCAAGGCTAGGCGGAGGTAAAACGGAAGCTCATGGGTGCGCTGAAAGCGGGGGAGCGGCTTGGTGTAAAGCTTTTCCCCAACGTCATCAAGTTCCATCCAGTCGAGCAAGCTGTTGGTGTAGCTTCGAATTCGTCCATCGGCTTTGCCGTAAACGGCATCGAGTTGCCTGAGCGTTGCTTTGATGACTGGCCAGTCCTGCTTCGAATCGGGCTCTCTGACGCCATCGAGCACAACCCGCCTTTCGAGGCCATACAGGAACCGGAGCACATATGTGCTGTTGCATTCGGGATCGGATCGATCAGAAGCCAGCCAATTGATGTAAGCGCGGCGTTCAGTGGCAGATAGGTCAGCGTAGCTTCCCCAATAGCCACTTGGCTCGCGATAGTCGCCAGTTGCTGCAACAGAAAGGCGGCCATTGACCAAGCTCGGTTCGTCTCCGCCTGTTGGCGTAGCGAGATTGATCCCCGCGTAGAACAGCCCACCTGAGATTTCTACCTCACGAATTTCGATGATCTCGCCCGGCTGCACCCAACGCGTCTTCTCCCAGCCCGCAGGAGGCTTGGGCACCAAGAATTCCTTTGCAGGTGCACTGCCGGCGATGCTGGTGCGATGAAGTTCGTCCGTGGCGTTCGCCGGTTCCGTGCGGGAGGCCGCAGGCAACGGCGGCGGGGTTGATGGCACCTGTGTCTCGCTCGTCGGAATGGGAATAGGCGGCAATGCAGGTGGCAGTGCTGGGATCGTCTCAACTCTTTCAGCAGTTGGCGTTGGTTGGCTTGCAATCGGCACGATCCCGCGTTGGTCTTCGAGTTCGGCGCCGGCCGTAGGTTGAGCCTGCCGAGGTATGGCCGCTTTAGCAGCGACTGCACGCATGGCCTCGAGAAGATTGCTGTTCAGTTGCTGCGGCGATGACGGGGCTTCCGTAGGTGCCGAGGCGATGGTTTGCGCGTCTGGTGTCTTGGTTGTTCCTAGATCGCTTGGACTAGGCGAAGCAGTTGGGCGTGGGCGGCTCGGGGTGGGCACGATGATGCGCGGAGCGTCTGATGCGGCGTCAATGGCAGAGTTCGCTTGCCGACTGATTGATGGTTGCTCAGCCACAGCGCGCATTGCTTCAAGCAAATTGCCGTTGGGCTGCTGAGGGACGGGACGATCTTGAGGATTCCCGGTGGCGCTCGGTTCCAGTGCGGCACGTGTGCCTGACAGAATGATCGGAGACATTTCCGCCTGCCCGGGAGGGGCAGGAGTCGGTGATGCTACTGGTGTCGTCGGGCCGTGCTCGGCAATATGCGCCATCGCGGTCCGCAAGTTCCCAGGGCGGTCCTTTGCAGCAAGAGCTGGGTTCTGTGGAGGCGCCACCTGAGAAGGGGGAACTGATTGGCTCAACGCTGCAGTCGGTTCCGCAACGCGCTCGCTGGCAACCCGGTTGCTCTGCGAGGGCGATGGAGCGATCGGTGGTTGAGCAGCCTCTAGCATGGAAGAGAGGATCTTCCGATTGGCGCTAGCGGGATCAGCGGCTGTGGAGCCACGAGGTTTGCTTTGAACTCTCTTTGTTCCCGTCAGTTCCGCTAGGGTGGGCTCACGCACGATCGGGGCGGGCGGCTTCTGCTGCGCTTGCCACTTCACGAAGATATAAATCCCGAAAGCGACCACAACAGTAATGCCGATGGCAATCCACACTTGCTTAGGCACCATCGCGATGACCGCTAATGCGATCCCCAATGCGATCACGGTAAGGCCTGAGCCTTGTTTCTTTCTGCGTCTCGCCACGTGGCCCCCTGCCTACGGCGCATTTCCTAGGCCATTGTAGTGCCCTCAGACACGAGAAAAGCACCCGAGGAGTTTGCTTGGCATATCATCTTGGCGCCTAGGGCAACGGAGACCCGTACCATGTTTAGCCCGATGAGAAGCGCTGCCCAACCGCTATGAGCAAGTCTGGCCAGTAGTAGCAAATTCAAGGATATTAGGCGTGCCGGGACGCGCCTGCTTGTCCATGCGTGACCCGTCTCATCTCCAAACCACAGGGATGCTGTAATGACCTCCAATTCGAAAACGCCAGCTCACATCTTCTCTTGTTTTTTGCCGGAAAATAAAAATCCTATCGCGCTTGTGGTGGTGCCAGAAAATCCAGACGATGCGGAAATTCTTGATCCGACGAAAGCCAGCACAAAGCAGATTGGGAGTAGGTTTTCCCTGGTGCAGGACGACTTGGAGGAAGCTCAGAAAGCCCTTGAAAACATACCGCCGACGGCAACGTCGTTTCACAACAGCCTCGTTGCTTTCTTTGATATCGCATCGGGAGCAAAGGTAATTGAGTTCTATTGGATTGATGGTTCAAAAAAAAGGCATCTTCTTACCTATCAAGTATGGATGCAGGGAAGTTTGGTCAAGTTTCAAAAAACACAAAGCATTATCTCAGCCACTGGCGTTGCTCAGGCCTTAGGCACTGAGATAGTCAACGAGAGGTCACGGCTTGACGCTTCGGTTTCTGTTTCACCGAAGTCTTCACTACCGGATCCTTTTGGGAAAAAACGCTGAGGGGGATTGTTGAGATGGTTTTTGGCACGCCGCTGATGGGCTGGGCCTGCCAAAGTGAGAAGCGGGGATCGGAAATGCGATGCGCGTATTCTTGCCAGTGCGCGATGCAAATCTCCGTTGCCTCGTCTGCATTGGCTTTGGCTTGCTGAGGGGGAACACGACTGAGAGCAGCTAGATAGGCTTGGTTCCAAAATTCTTCGATGGTCATGGTAAGGTTTAGGTTGAGGACGGTGGCCTAGAACTAACCGCAATTTTCATCCTGTCAATGCCTTGACTTGCATTTTTTTTTACGCGCTGATGAGCATCCAAGCTTAGCGTCAGCTCCACCCGCATCAAAGGTTAATAAGAAAAGAATGATGTTGGATCGTCAAGTTCTGCAAATTGATCCTCCCCCGGAGCGGGGAAGTGAAGTGACCCTGTTTAGTGCTCATGCAAACGCTCAAAATCTCGTTGTTTTAGGCGATCCGGGTTCTGGGAAAAGCTCGCTATTCAAGGCTTATTCCGCCAAAGAAAGCGGATGCTACTTCACCGTTAGAGACTTCCTCAATACGCCATCTGACGAAGTCCCGCGTGATCAGATTCTTTGGATTGACGCGCTCGATGAGACGCGCTCGGGACGATCCGACCAATCTACGGTCGACCAGCTGACGCGAAAGCTAGCGATTATCCGGCCCAAAGGCATGCGATTATCCTGCCGTGTGGCGGACTGGCTGGATAAGACTGACCTGGCGGCGTTGCGGCCTTACTTCAACAAGTCAGGCGCGGCCACTGTAGTTC
Source organism: Xanthomonas sp. 3075 (assembly GCF_014197275.1). Lineage (GTDB taxonomy): Bacteria > Pseudomonadota > Gammaproteobacteria > Xanthomonadales > Xanthomonadaceae > Xanthomonas > Xanthomonas campestris_B. The sequence goes on from NZ_JACIFI010000001.1 coordinate 432,791, forward strand.
GGCTTCTTGCTCTCACAAAAAGCGAGCAGATGAGCGTGCTTGCAAGCAGCTGCTATGACGATGCTGAGCGCTTTGTTGAAGAAGCCATTCGGCGACAGCTCGGCCCCTTGCTGGAAAACCCTCATACCCTGCTGCTGCTCGCCAAGGTGGTCCGGCGAGGAAATTGGCCATTAAGCCAGACGGAACTCTTTGATCGCGCAGTGTTGCTTTTGCTTGATGAGCAAAACCCTCTTCATGCTGAGAAAGACTTGGGGCCAGGTCGGTTCACGGCCAAGGAGCTTCTCAGTGCAGCAGGAGCTTTGTGTGCGTTACGCTTGCTATCAGATTGCCAAGGCTTCTCACTTGCTGCGAGCTCCGATGACGAAAGCATCGCTTGCTACAGGGAGATCGATTTAGCGCCCAAGGCTGAGCTTTACGCGGCATTGAGTCGGCGAGCCTTCGTCTCAATAGGTCAGGGAGGGGTGGACTACACCCATCGCACGATTGCTGAGTTCCTCGCAGCACGCTACCTCGTTAGGCGGCCTTCATCCGGGTTCTCACTGGGTCGCTTGCTTGCCTTGCTTGGAGTTGAGGAACGCCCACCTACCGCGCTTCGTGGCTTGTTTGCTTGGCTGGTCACCCTCGTAGCTGACCCGACGCCTTTGATGGATTACGACCCAGTTGGTGTGCTGCTCTATGGAGATGTATCTAATTGGTCGTCAGCCAATCGGCTGAGATTGGTGCACGCGCTAGCGAGTCACAGCAAGCAAGACCCTTGGTTCTTGTCTCGCCGCCATTTGCCAGATACAGCCAAAGCCTTAGCTGATCCCGCTCTGACAGGGCAATACCAGCATCTGTTGACGTCATCGGAAAGCAGCTTGTCTTTGCGCCTATTTGTGCTGTCGCTGCAAAAAGGCGGCCGGATATTGCCAGGCTTTACGGCAATCCTCAAAGCACTCGTGCGGGATGTTAAGGCGCATTACGCATTGCGAGTTTTAGCAATGGAAGTGCTCCATGAAGGCGACGACGCTTCGCGGCACGCTTTGCTTGCTGCCTATTCTCACTTAGGTAGCTCTGAAGATGACTTGCGGTTACGTAGCGCTTGTCTTCATGCTCATCTTGGAGATGGACTCGACGCTAAGGATTTTATCGCGTTCTGGGATGATCTTGAATCGTATGAAGAGCAACTCCCGATTGGAATCACGATTGGGTTACTAGATCATGTGGACTCTTCGGTGGCAAAGGCGATTTTGGAGCAAATTCAAGGTCGTGCGATTCCTAATTCATCAGTCTTTGCAAGCCGGCGTGGGCCGCGTGAGGCATCGCGGCTTTATGGACGCCTTCTCGCCATCGCGTTGCCAGTCAGCACAAGTCCACAGCAATCCTATGACTGGCTCAAGTTCTATCTGCGTCGCGCTCAATACCATAGTCAAGAAGAATCGCTCGCCAAAGCGGTCAAAGCATCTCCCGATTTGGGAAGAAGATTGCTTCGCGCAGCATTGGTGCACGCCGATTTTTCCAAGGGTGATGAGAATTCCTGGTTTCGCTTCATCCATGCGATGAGGTCTTTGCTGGATCCAGACGACACGCTCAACGAAATGCTTCAAGCGGTGTATGTTGCCTCTGGCGAGCGAAGATCCTTGATCTATAAGGCAGCCTTGAATGAATCCCTGCGTCTAGGGGATAAAGCAGCTGAGCAAAGCGCTGAGTTTTCCGCCTTGGAGAAAGATGATCCAGTGCTAGGCGCGGTCCGCCAAGCATGGCAAGCGCAACGAAATCAGTCGCCAGATTTAATCTCCCAATACACCCAACAGGAGGAACAGCGGACCGAAGCTTGGCGAGTCAGCACGCAGGCGCGCTTTGAACATCATGCTGCGGCAATCAGCAGTGCTTCGGACTTGGGCTTACTTGCGGAAGCTGCGGAAATCTATTTCTGGCAAGACCAACCTCAGAGTGCAGCAGCACCTTCATCCCCTCAACTGCGCTTGAAGTGGGCACTAGGAGAGCAAGGCTCAGCCCGTGTTTTGAAAGGATTTGAGGCGTTAGTCACAGCACTTCCACCGCCAGCGCTGTCTAAATTGCTTGCCGATTACCGTGAGAAACGGTCAACGCGTTGGAGTGCATTGCTTGCGGCACTCGACGTCTATCGCGAACAAGGCGGTGAGATTGAGGAGCTTCCGGAGCCTTTGCTAGCATCGGCACTTTTGATTGAAGCCATTTTCCCTGTCTATGTGCATACAAAATCGTCGGTAGATCAGTGGCATCATGAATGGGTTGATGAGGTGGTTGAGGCCAAGCCGGCCTTGGCGGCGGATACTTACTTAGCCTTTTTGGCCAACGAGTTAGCCCAGCACAATCTCCATCCTCATTGTTTGATGGCGCTTGGTCATCCGGCGCTTTTAGGCGATCATCGGGGGCAGGCCTTAGTTCGCCTTTTGCACAGTTATCCGCTGCCCAAGGCTGATGTGCTCACGCAAATCTTGCTGTGGACACAGGAAGATGGCGTGTGGCATGCAATCAAGCCGCTTGCTTTGGAAACGGTCAACTCACTTCAAGCCAAGCCGTCACTGAGTTCGAATGAGCTTCAATGCTTGGGAATTTGGCTTTGGTTTGGCTTCACCATTGACCCTACTGTCTATCAGCCCATTTTAAGCAGCTTGTCGTCCGAGCAACTTGACGTGGCGATCTGGGAGATCCTGGAAGAAGGCGTGGACGCGGGCTTCGGATCGCATAAGTTCTGGTCGTATACATTGAGCCAGCTTGAGTTTGCCGTGACCTGGGCGGCTTCACGGTATCCGCAGACTGATCACCCGGTTGGCGGCTCAATGGGAACGCGCAATCCTTGGGATGCCTCGATGCATATCCAGTCCATGATCGCGCAGATCGCTTCGCTGACGAGCCATCAAGCGCGTGTGGTCATGGCTAGGTTGGTGCAGAGCTCGGAGTTGGAGAGCTACCGCGACTTGGTCTTGCACCATAAAGCCAATCAGCTGACCGCAAGCGTGGATGCTTCGCATGTCGCACCGAGTTGGGAGGTCGCACAGGAAGCGTTGGCCAATCGAGCGCCACACTCGCATCAGGATATGGTTGCCGTGGTTCTTGACCACTTGGCCGATGTGCAGCGACATATCAGTCATGGTAACGAAGACCCTTATAAGTTATTCTGGAACACCGATAGCGCGAATCGTCTTGATCGGCCCAAAACCGAAGATCCCGCCAGAGACGCGTTGCTCGGCATGCTCCGTTATCGCCTATCTCCTCATGAGCTTCGCGCAGAGCCCGAAGGGCATATGAGCGCCGATAAACGAGCCGACATCGTGATCTTGGGGCGAAATATTAAGGCGGTCATCGAGATTAAACGTGACTTTCACGCGGAGGTTTGGACTGCGGCGACCGAGCAGCTTGATCGGTTATACACCCCTGACCCGGAGGCTGGTGGCTTAGGTATTTACTTGGTTTTTTGGTATGGGGAGAAGCGCGCATCTACGATCCCAAGTCCGCCTAATGGAAAGGATCGGCCGCAGTCTGCAGCTGAGATGCAGTGCATGTTGCAAGAAACGCTGCCGAGTTCTGCTGCCAAAAGGATCAAGATAATGGTGATAGACGTGTCTGGTCCCGGCGCGGGCCTAGCAAGTTGATTTGATTGCGGTGCGCCTTTACCAAAGCGCTTGATGTTCCTTGTAGATCAAATCTGTAGTGCTGGAGTTCGATCATTTAAATAAAGCATGGCATGCCGCCTAGAGCGTGTTATGAACTTTGCTCTTGTCACGCTAACGTATGCGGATGAAGCCTCGTAAGCCATATCCGACCGATATCTCCGACGAAGAATGGG
>NZ_JACIFI010000002.1 GCF_014197275.1 Xanthomonas sp. 3075
GTTCCCGTCAGCTTCGTCGTTTCCGTCGAAGCGAGCCGCCTAGTATAGCGGACTTTTTCTTACCGTCAACACCTTGTTTCCGAGGTGGTTGACGCCGCTTCGTTTCCACCCGAAGGTTTTCTGCGAAGCGAGCCGGCCATATTAGCAGGCTTTTCATCTCCGTCAACCCCTCGTGAAGAGGATGTTGCCGCCGCTGCACCTCAATCCGCCGTAGCGTCTTTCCGTGTAGCGAGCCGCCCATCATAGCCGGCTTTTGCGTTTCGTCAACACCCTAAATTCAGGGGATTTTCGAACCCTTTTGCTCTGGTTCCGCGTTTGCGGGGCCGTTGCGTCGGGGGAGGCGAACTATAGACCCGCACGGAGCGTTTTGGAAGCGTTTTGTGAAAAAATTTTCACTATTTCTATTGCGGTACTGCCAACCCGGCGTGGAAGCTAACTGCGGCACGCGTCTGACCGTAGACAGAGGTGCTGACGCCTACTAATAGGTTGCTGCAAGGCCAGTGGGTTGCCGCCCTGCAGCAACCTGTAACGCTCAGCCACTCACCAAAGCGATGCGGGCGAAATTGCGTTTGCCTACCTGGATGACGCCTTCAAAGCCTGGGCCGAACTGGCGCGCGAGGTCCTCGACCACTTCACCATCGATCTTGACCGCGCGCTCCTTGAGCTTGCGCGTGGCTTCCGAATTACTGGGGGTCAGGCCGGCAGCGGTGAGCAGGCTTGCGATCCGCACCCCCTCGGCCGGCACGGCAACCTCTTGCAGCGGCAACAAGCTGGTGTCGCCCTGCCCCGTCACCACGGCATGCCAGCCAGCGATGGCCTGCTCTGCGGTGGCGGCGTCGTGGAAACGTGCAGTGAGCTCGCGCGCCAATCGCAGTTTCACCTCGCGCGGGTGCAGTTCGCCCGAGGCGACCTGCGCTTTCAGGCGCGCGGCCTCGGCCACGCCGATATCGAAGGACAGCAACTCGATCCAGCGCCAGGTCAGCTCGTCGCCGATCTTCATGGTCTTGGTGACGATGTCGATGGCTGGCTCGTTGATGCCGATGTAATTGCCCAGCGACTTGGACATCTTGGCCACGCCATCCAGGCCTTCCAGCAGCGGCATGGTCAGCACGACCTGCGGAGCCTGGCCGTAGTGCTCCTGCAGGCCGCGCCCCATTAGAAGGTTGAACTTCTGGTCGGTACCGCCCAATTCGACGTCCGCCCGCAGGGCGACCGAGTCGTAGCCCTGGACCAATGGATACAGGAACTCGTGGATGGCGATCGGCTGCTGGCCGGCAAAGCGCTTGGCGAAGTCGTCGCGCTCCAGCATGCGCGCCACGGTGTGCTGGGCCGACAGCTTGATCATGTCCGCCGCCGTCATCTGGCCGAACCACTCGGAGTTGAAGCGCACCTCGGTACGTTCACGGTCCAGGATCTTGAAGACCTGCTCCTCATAGGTGCGCGCGTTGGCCAGCACATCGTCGCGGCTGAGCGGCTTGCGGGTGACGTTCTTGCCGCTCGGGTCGCCGATCATGCCGGTGAAGTCGCCGATCAGGAAGATCACCTGGTGCCCGAGCTGCTGGAACTGCCGCATCTTGTTGAGCAGCACGGTGTGGCCCAGATGCAGATCCGGCGCGGTGGGATCGAAGCCGGCCTTCACCCGCAAGGGGACGCCGGATTCCAGCCGCGCTTGAAGCTGATCGAGCTTGAGGATCTCGTCGGCGCCACGGCCGATGAGTGCGAGGGATTCTTCGAGAGTGGCCAACTACAGGCTCCAGCGGCGCTTGCCGTCAAAAACGTGAACGATGTTAAACGTGGGTTAATTCCACGCCAATTGAAAATAACGAACAGGCTCAATGGTTTGACGCGCTGTTACAGGCTGTCTATGGTACCGGCGATTGGGCTCGCACTTCGAGCCACCGAGGAATTTGAACGATGCAGAATTCAGAGCAGGGCCGTGCACGCAAGCGGCGCTTTCAAGAACGCCTCCACGTCCTCCACGACACTGCCCTGCATCGCAAGCTCAAGGCTCATCTTCCGGCGGCATTCAACGACCGTTGGACGCGTCGCCACTGGATCCATGCCAGCCTGTTTGCCACCATCGGTGCGCTGGTCGCCACGATCGTGCCGGGTTTCTCCAACGCCATCGAGACGCCGTTATCGGGCCATTCCACGCTGGCCTTGCCGCTGCCGCCATTGGTCCCTAGCCGCAAGCAGTTGGCACCGAGCCCTGACTGGAACATTGTGCAGGTCAAGTCGGGCCAGACGCTGAGCGCCTTGTTCGGCGAGCTGGGAATTCCGACCACCGTGATGTATCAGGTGCTGGCGCATCCGGGCACCAAGGAAGCGCTGACCAAGCTGCGTCCGGGCGCCGAGATCGCCTTCGATATGCCGACTCCGGGCGAGCTGCGTGCACTGCGCTTCGATCGCGACGACAGCCATCGTGTGGAACTGCGTCTGCTGGGCGACAGCGTGCGCGAGAACGTCACCGAGCGCGCAACGACCACGCGCACGGTGGTGGCAAGCGGTGAAATCAGTAGCTCGCTGTATGCATCTGCCGGCAAGTCGGGGCTATCGCCTGCGGCAGTGGCGACCATGACCGACGAGATCTTCAAGTACGACATCGACTTCGACAAGGACCTGCAGCCGGGCGACCGTTTCAGCGTGGTGATGGATGAGACCTGGCGCGAGGGCGAGCGGATCAGCACTGGCGACATCCTGGCGGCGACCTTTACCACCGGCGGCAAGACCTATACCGGCTTCCGCTTCGAACGCGCCGGCAAGCCGGCCGAGTATTTCGACATCACCGGCCGGCCGTTGAAGAAGAGCTTTATCCGCATGCCGGTGGCTTACAGCCGTATCAGCTCGACCTTTGGTGCACGCCGGCATCCGGTGCTGGGCACGATGCGCATGCACAAAGGCGTGGACTACGCAGCCGCTTCCGGTACGCCGATCATGGCCGCTGGCGATGCACGGGTGGTGTTCGTCGGAACCCAGCGCGGCTACGGCAATGTGGTGATCCTGGACCACGGCAAGAACTTCAGCACGCTGTACGGGCATATGTCGCGCTTCGGCAAGATCAAGGCCGGCCAGCGCATCAACCAGGGCACGGTGATCGGCTATGTCGGCATGACCGGCCTGGCCACCGGCCCGCATCTGCATTACGAATTCCGCGTGGCCGGGCAGCAGCGCAACCCGATGTCGGTGACCATGCCGCCGCCGGAACCGTTGCAGGGCGCCGAGCTTGCAGCGTTCCGCGCGCAGACCGCACCGGCACTGGCGCGTATCGAAGGCATGGAGAAGTTGATCTACGCCGACGCCGCCAAGCCTGCCAAGGGCAAGTCACGCGGTTGAGTGGGTGCGGCGGACCTCTCAGCGGCTGACCGATCAACGGCAGCCGCTTGAACGACCGCGCATCCATTCGCCAATGAAGTTTTAGCTCACGCAAAGCCTGTCGAGCGCCCAGTGCCGCCAGCGACAAGCCGACACCGTGATGCCTACGCGATCGTCGGCACTGCATGTGGACTGCTCGCCTGGTAAGCGCAGCGTCCATTGGTGCTGTCGCGCTGCGTGCGGCGCCGGTTGACTCACCCGCCCCGGCTGCACAAGCTGGGCGATTGCGACGCAACCGGCTCTGGCATGTCTGCTCTGGAACTCAAGGAATCCCCGCTCTATCTGGGCCTGATGTCGGGCACCAGCGCCGATGGCATCGATGCCGCGCTGGTGCGCTTTGCCGACGACAGCCACCGACGCTGCGACCTGGTCGCAGGCACGACGGTGGCCTGGGAGCCGCAGCTGCGCGAGACGTTGGTGACGTTGGGCCAGGGTGCCGAGGTCATCGCCATCGATACGCTTGGACAACTGGACGCGCAAGTGGGGCTGGCGTTTGCGGCTGCGGCCAATCAGCTGATCGACGACAGCGGCATCGAGCGTGGCCGCATCCGCGCGATCGGTTCGCATGGGCAGACCATTCGCCATCGGCCAAAGGCGGACCCCGCGTTCACCTGGCAGATCGGCGATGCCAGCCGGATTGCCGAGCACACCGGCATTACCACGGTGGCCGATTTCCGCCGTCGCGACGTGGCCGCCGGTGGTCAGGGCGCGCCGCTGATGCCGGCCTTCCATCTGGCCATGCTGGGCGCGGGCGATGAAGATCGCGCGGTGCTCAATCTGGGCGGCATCGGCAACCTGACGTTGATCCCGCGCAACGGCGCAGTGCTGGGCTTCGATACCGGCCCGGCCAATGCATTGCTGGACAGCTGGTGCCAGCAGCATCAAGGCACCGCCTTCGATGCCGACGGTAGGTTTGCCGCCAGCGGCCAGGTCGATGCGGCGCTGCTAAACGCGTTGTTGGCCGACCCGTGGTTTGCGCTGGCGCCACCCAAGAGCACCGGGCGCGAGCAGTTCCATCTGGGCTGGGCGCTGCAGGCAATGCAGTCGACAGGGACCGCGACTGCGGCCGATGTGCAGGCAACCTTGCTCGAACTCACCGCAGCCAGCGTGGCCGATGCGTTGCTGCGGCTGCAACCCGATACGCGCCGCATGCTGGTGTGCGGTGGCGGGGTGCGTAATCCGGTGTTGATGGCGCGATTGGCGGCGCGGTTGCCGAACGTGGTGGTGGAATCCAGCGCGCGGCATGGGCTGGACCCGGATTATCTGGAGGCGATGGGATTTGCGTGGTTGGCAGCGGAGCTGCTCGCGGGACGTGCAGCCAATCTGCCGTCGGTGACCGGGGCGGCGGGCCCGCGCTTGCTCGGGGCGATCCATCCGGCGTGAGCCCGGTTGCGCGGCATGGGAGATGGCCGATGCCTGGCCCGTGTTGCTTGGTCCGCATCCTCCGCACGGCATTGGGGTTCAGGGCCGCCGGACGAGCGTCAGGCACTCTACCGAGCCTTGAGGCGGCGTCAGCGAGACGCCTTCTCTTGGCGACACCACGCGTCTCACCGCGTTTGATCGTGCGCGGCTGCGATCACCGGCGAGCATGCTTTACTGCCCAGGACGCAGCCGTCGCCTAGGGATGATTTCCCGCCGGCAGCGCCTTGAGCGCGGCGATCGCGTCGGCCAATGCGTCGACTTCCGGATGCTGCAGGCCACCGGCGACTTCGTATTCGCTGGAAAACAGGCCTTGTTCGAGCAGATGCAGCACGGTCTGGTGCTGGGTCCAGCCCCGCGCCACGGAAATGCGGCGGATCCTGTCCACCAGCACCGGATCGATGTCCCGCACTACCAGATCGGTCATGCCTACTCCCTGTCTGCAAAGCGCCGCCCCTAGGCGAGTCGGGCGATCATCCCGCAGCGACAGCCTGCCCTGCAACCGTCAGGTCACCGCAGTGCGCCGACGCTGTTGCAGGATCAGCATCCCGCACAGGATCACGACAGGAATCGCAATCAGCGCGGTACCAACGAAGAACAGGGCGTAGCCCTCCAGAAGCGTTCGCCCCTGTGATAAGGCCTGCACCGACCAACCAGAGAAGCCCTTCAAGGCCTTGCCGGGCATGGCATAGAACGAACTAAGCAGCGCATATTGGGTCGCCGTGTAACCGATGCTGGTCAGGCTGGACATGTAGGCGATCAGCGCAGTGCTGGCGAAGCCATTGGCGAAGTTGTCGATTGCCATCGCCACCGCAAATTTGGTGGTATCCGGGCCGACATACGCTAACCAGGCAAATGCCAGATTCGAGCAAGGACCCAACACCGCGCCAGCCATCAATGTCGCCAGCACACCCCAGCGTACAGAGACCAACCCGGCCGCAGCGATGCCGGCGAAGGTGGCGATCAGCCCCACCGAACCACGGATGGCGCCGACGGTGTCTTCGGACAAGCCAAGGTCAACGTAGAACGGATTGGCCATCGGACCCATCACGAAATCAGCCATGCGGTAGACGCTGATGGCCACCAAGATCAGGAGTGCACCGCTGCGGTGTTCGCGGATAAAGGCCAGGAACGGCCCGGCGATCGCGTCGAACAGCCCGCGCGGTGTCCACAGCCGCGCTGCCTGCGCCTGCACGGCCACTATTTCGCGAGCAGGCTCTGGGGCCATCGCCACGGCGACCACGCCTAGCGCCATCAACGCAGCCATGACGTCATAAGACACCTGCCAACCCACGCGCGCGGCGATGATCAGGATCAGTGCATCGGTCACCAATAGGGCCGAGCGATAGCCCAACGCCGAGGAGGACGTCAGCAGGCCGAGTTGCTCGGTGTTGTCGGCACTCTCGATACGCCAGGCGTCGATGACGATGTCCTGCGTGGCCGAGGCAAAGGCAACTACTACCGCCATGACCCCGAATACCACCAGGTGTTCCCAGACGATGCCCAGCACCAGTACTTGGCCGCCCCTGGGCTGGACCCAGGCCATCCCGACCAGACCCATCGCCACGACGACTTGTGACAGCAGCATCCAGCCGCGACGGCGGCCCAGCCGTCCAAACAGCGGCACGTCGGTCTTGTCGACAATCGGCGCCCAGAAAAACTTCATGGTGTAGGCCAGGCCCACCCAGGACAGGAAACCGATCGTCTCCAGATCGATGCCCTCCTTGCGCATCCAGAAGCCGAGCGTGTTGCCCACCAGGTACAGCGGCAGGCCGGAACTGAAGCCCAGCATCAGCATCGTCAGCACTTTGCGCTGCCGCAGGTTGGTCAGCACTTGCTGCCAACGTCTGCGTGGCTTGGCCACTTCGCTCACTGCGCGTAATCCACGATGTACGGTGCGTGGTCGGAGAAGCGCTGCTCGCGGTAGATGGAGCAGGCCTTCACCTTGTCGCGCAGACCGGGGGTGACCAGTTGGTAGTCGATGCGCCAACCGACATTGTTGGTGCGCGCCGCGCCGCGGTTGCTCCACCAGGTGTAGTCCTGGCCCTCGGGATGCAGCACGCGGTAGGTATCGACCCAGCCGCGGCCGCTGGCGGCGTTGACGTCTTCCAGCACATCGGCGCACAGGCCGTTGAGCCAGTCGCGTTCGGGCGGCAGGCAACCGGAATTCTTCTGGTTGGACTTCCAGTTCTTGATGTCCAGCGCCGAGCGCACGATGTTCCAGTCGCCGCACAGCACGTACTGACGGCCGCTGGCCAGCCATTCGTCCAGGATCGGCCGCAGCCATTCCATCACCTGGAACTTGTAGCCCTGGCGCAACTCGCCCGAAGAGCCGGACGGAATATAGAAGGACACCACGCTGAGGTTGCCGAAGCGCGCTTCGACATAGCGGCCTTCCTCGTCGAACTCGGGCCAGCCCAGCGCGGTGCGCACTTCATCGGGCTCGTGCCGGCTGTAGATCGCCACGCCGCTGTAGCCCTTCTTGGTGCTGGCATCGCGGAACCAGGCCTTGTAACCGGTGGGCAGGAACTTGGGACCGGCCAGCTGATGCTCCTGGGCCTTGGTCTCCTGCACGCACAGCACGTCGGCGTCCTGGTCGGCGAACCACTCGAAGAAACCCTTGGTGACGGCCGAGCGCAGGCCGTTGGCGTTGAAACTGATGATGCGCATAAGGGCCGGGAATGGGGAGTTGGGAATGGGGAATCGTAAAGCCTACCCCAGCGCAGCCACGAAGGCTGCCGAGGCGCGATGCGTTTACCATTCCCGATTCTCCATTCCCCATTCCCGTCAATGACCGACCACCGCACCCGTTTCCTGCAGCTGGCCCTGGATGCCGATGCCCTGCGCTTTGGCGAGTTCACGCTCAAGTCCGGGCGGCGCAGTCCGTATTTCTTCAATGCCGGGCGCTTCGATTCGGGCGCCAAGACCGCGCAGTTGGCGCAGTGCTATGCCGATGCGATCGATGCGGCCGGGGTGGAGTTCGATCTGTTGTTCGGCCCGGCCTACAAGGGCATTCCGTTGGCGACCGCGCTGGCCTGCGCCTACGCCGGGCGCGGGCGCGACCTGCCGCTGGCGTTCAATCGCAAGGAGGCCAAGGACCATGGCGAAGGCGGCATGCTGATCGGCGCGCCGCTGGCCGGGCGCAAGGTATTGATCGTCGACGACGTGATCACCGCCGGCACCGCGATCCGCGAGGCGCTGGGCATCATTCGCGCGGCCGGCGGGGTTCCGGCGGGGATTGTCGTCGCGCTGGACCGGCAGGAAATCGCTTCGGAGCAGGATCGCCGCTCGGCCGCGCAGGCAGTGGCGGCCGAGGCCGGCATCCCGGTGATCGCGGTGGCCGACCTGGCCGACCTGCTTGCTTTTGCGGCAGGAAACGCCGACCTTGTGGGCTACCGGGAACCGCTGCTGGCCTATCGTGGCCGCTACGGCACCGACACCACAGGCTGACGGCAGGCGACAGGGGGCTGCGATGATGCCGAGACTCACAGGTTTGGCGTTACTCGCCGCCGTTGCGGCGGCCATGGTCGCTGCAACCGCCACCGCGCAGGACAGGCCGGCGGCGGCGAAAAAACTGTATTGCTGGAACCAGAACGGTGCGCGCGTGTGCAGCGATACGTTGCCGCCGGAGGCGGTCAACCAGGCGCGCGACGAATTCAATGCCAAGAGCGGCATGCGCAGCGCCGAGGTGCAGCGCGCGATGAGCAGCGACGAGCGTGCCGCCGCCGCTGCCAGCGAGCAGCAACGCCAGGCCGATCTGGCCGCCGAGCAGATGCGCCAGCGCACCGACCAGGCGATGTTGATGTCGTATCAGAGCGAGGACGACCTGCGCCGGGTGTTCAACGAGCGCATTGCCATCATCGACAACAACATCCATACCGCGCGCTTCAACGTGACCAGCCTGCGCGAAGGGCTGACCAGCCTGCTGCGTGCCGCCGGCGACCGCGAACTGGCCGGCCAGGCCATCGCCGACAAGCTGGCCGGCGACATCCAGCAGCGCCATCGCGAGCTGCTGGCCCAGTTGCGCCTGCAAACCGGCTTCGAGCAGCAGCGGCTGGCGCTGGACAGCGAGATCGCCGACATCCTGGTGCGCTACCGGGCCATGAAGCAGCCGCCAGACGGCTCCACGCCCGCCAGCTGACCGGCTCAGCCGGCATTCCTGCCCGTGCGGCACATTGCGGCGGCCAGCATTTCCCGATCCGCCGCCCTGCCCGCATAATGGCCGGTCTTACTCCTTGCCCACGAGGCTCTCCCGCATGGCCCGGATCATCGCCATTGCCAACCAGAAAGGCGGCGTCGGCAAGACCACGACTGCGGTCAATCTGGCGGCCGGCCTGGCGCGCGCGCCCAAGCGTGTGTTGCTGGTGGATCTGGACTCGCAGGGCAACGCCACCATGGGCAGCGGCATCGACAAGCGCGATGTGGCCGCCTCGACCTGCGACCTGCTGCTGGGCGAGAACACCGCTGCCGAGATCCGGGTGACCGCGCCGGAAGGCTTCGACCTGCTGCCCGGCAATATCGACCTGACCGCCGCCGAGATCCAGCTAATGGACCAGGGCGAGCGCGAGCAGCGGCTCAAGCGCGCGCTGGCGCCGATCCGCGACGAGTACGACTTCATCCTGATCGACTGCCCGCCGGCGTTGTCGCTGCTGACGCTCAATGCCCTGACCGCGGCCGATTCGATCATCGTGCCGATGCAGTGCGAGTACTACGCACTGGAAGGGCTGACCGCGCTGCTGGAAACCATCGAAGCGCTGCGTGCCAACCTCAATCCGACGCTGGAAATCGAGGGTGTGCTGCGCACCATGTTCGACATCCGCAACAACCTGGCCAACGCGGTGTCGGCCGAGCTGACCGAGCACTTCGGCGACAAGGTGTTCCGCACCATCGTGCCGCGTAACGTGCGCCTGGCCGAGGCGCCCAGCCATGGCCAGAGCATCGTCGGCTACGACCGCACCTCGCGCGGTGGCGTGGCGTACCTGGGCCTGGCGGGCGAGATCGTGCGCCGGCAGAACGACCGCAACAAGGCCTACCGGCCCGTGGAGACCGTCTGATGAACAAGCCGATCCCCGCAAAAAAGCGTGGCCTGGGCCGTGGCCTGGAAGCGCTGTTGGGGCCGAAGGCCGCAGCGGCGGCGGCCACGCCGGCCGGCGCCACCGACGAGGCATTGCAGCCGGGCGACAGCCTGCGCAAGCTGCCGGTGACCCAGTTGCAGCCGGGCAAGTACCAGCCGCGCCGGGAGATGGACGAGGTCAAGCTGGCCGAGCTGGCGGAGTCGATCAAGGCGCAGGGCGTGATCCAGCCGATCGTGGCGCGCGAACTGGCGCCGGGGCAGTTCGAGATCGTGGCCGGCGAACGCCGCTGGCGCGCCTCGCAACTGGCCGGGCTGACCGAGGTGCCGGTGGTGGTGCGCGAGCTGGACGACCGCACTGTCATCGCGATGGCGCTGATCGAGAACATCCAGCGCGAAGACCTCAACCCGCTGGAAGAAGCGCAGGCGCTGCACCGGCTGATCGACGAATTTTCGCTGACCCACGCCGAGGCCGCCGGTGCGGTGGGCCGCTCGCGTGCGTCCGTCTCCAACCTGCTGCGCCTGCTTGAATTGCCGGTGGCCATCCGCGTCCTGCTTGAAACCCGCCGCCTGGAAATGGGCCATGCGCGCGCGCTGCTCACCCTGGCGCCGGAGCTGGCCAGCAAGCTGGCGCAGGAAGCGGCCGACCAGGGCTGGTCGGTGCGCGAAGTGGAACACCGCGCGCAGCAGTTCGCGGCCGGCAAAGTGCCCGGCGCGCTGCGCAAGGGCAAGCCGGTGGCGGTTGCACCGCAGGCCGATATCGCCTCGCTGCAGACCGAACTGTCCGAATCGCTGGGCACCAAGGTGGTGTTCAACCACGGCCGCGGCGGCAAGGGCAAGCTGGTGATCCATTACAGCGACCTGGACACGCTGGACGGCGTGCTGGAACGGCTACGCGCGCAGCGCGGCTGACCCCCGACGCCTGCGCCAGAGGATCCTCCCGGCCATGAACCCCACCAAGGTAGATCGCCACCATCTGCTGTGTCTGACCGACCTGCCGAACGTCGGGCCGGCCTGCGAAAAGGATCTGCGCCTGATCGGCATCCGCGTGCCTGCGCAGCTGCGCGGCCGCGACGCCTACGACATGTATGCGCAACTGTGCCTGCGCACCGGCGTGTTGCACGACCCCTGCGTGATCGATGTGTTTTTGTCGATCGTGCGCTTCATGCAAGGCGAAGCGCCGCAGTCCTGGTGGAGCTTCAGCAAGGAACGCAAGGCCAAGCTGGCCACCGAAGCACCGCTCAGCCTGGGCTGAGTGCGTCCGCCACTGACCGCGATCGGACGCCGCAGCGCAGGCGCAGCGGTCACCGCGCCCCTCTTCCGCTTCTGCAACATCCAGGACAACGACGACCATGACCATTCTCGTGACCGGCGCTGCCGGCTTCATCGGCGCCTATACCTGCCGCGCGCTGGCCGCGCGCGGTGAGACGGTGGTGGGCCTGGACAACTACAACAGCTACTACGACCCGCAGCTCAAGCGCGACCGGGTGGCGGCGCTGTGCCCTGGCATCGACATCCGCACGCTGGATCTGACCGATCGCGACGGACTGGCCGCGCTGTTCGACGAGATCCAACCCATCCGGGTGGTGCATCTGGCCGCGCAGGCCGGGGTGCGGTATTCGCTGGAAAACCCGTCCGCTTACGTCGACAGCAACCTGGTCGGCTTCGTCAACATGCTCGAGCTGTGCCGGCATCGCGGCGTGCAGCATCTGGTGTATGCCTCGAGTAGTTCGGTGTACGGCGATTCGGCCACCCCGCCGTTCTCGGAAGACCAGCGCGTGGATCAGCCGCGCTCGCTGTATGCCGCGACCAAGGCTGCCAACGAGCTGATGGGCTACACCTATGCGCAGCTGTACGGCCTGCGCGCGACCGGGCTGCGCTTCTTCACCGTGTATGGCCCGTGGGGACGGCCGGACATGGCGCCGCTGATCTTCAGCCGCGCGGTACTGGCCGGGCGCCCGATCGAAGTGTTCAACCACGGCAGGATGCAGCGCGATTTCACCTTCGTCGACGACATCGTGGCCGGCGTGCTGGGCGCGCTGGACACGCCCAGCGGCGAGCCGATCCCGCACCGGGTATTCAACCTGGGCAATCACACCCCGGTGGAACTGGAGTACTTCATCGACGTGATCGCCCAGGCCGCCGGGCGCCCGGCCGAGAAGGTCTACCGGCCGATGCAGCCGGGCGACATGATCCGCACCATGGCCGATACCCAGCGCGCGCAGGCGGCCTTCGGCTTCGAGCCGGCCACCCCGGTCGAGCGCGGGCTGCCACAGGTGGTGGACTGGTGCCGCAGCTATTTCGGCGCGCGTGCGTAGAGCGCGGCGCGGCGGGCCGGCGCGTCTCCTCAGCTGGCCGACGCAGCGCCAGGAAATCCGCGACGCCCGCTGCCGATCGCGCCTGGTTGACGCCAGCCCTGCCAGGCCAGCCAATGCCGACAAGCCTGCGTGCTCCCCAGTACGTCGGCGCGCAGCAGGTCTGCGGTACGCAACAGGCCGCTTCGCACCCGCTTCAATGCACATAACGCGCGTTTGCTTCATGCCCGGCTCAGACAGCCAAGGCACAATGCGCGATCTTTTTCGCTCCGCCTTCACCCGGGCCACTACGAATCCATGAGCCAACCTCAGCTTTCCGTCGTCGTCCCGGTATTCAATGAGCGCGACAATGTCGCCGCGCTGGTCGGCGAAATCGTCACCGCGCTGCGCGGATTGGTGGCGTTCGAAATCGTCTATGTCGACGACCATTCGCGCGACGACACCCTGGCGGTGCTGCAAGGCCTGAAGACCACCACGCCGGAACTGCGCGTGCTGCATCACGTGACCCAGAGCGGCCAGAGCACGGCAGTGCGCAACGGCGTCAAGGCGGCGCGTGCAAGCTGGATCGCTACCCTCGATGGCGACGGCCAGAACGACCCGGCCGACATCCCCAAACTGCTGACCGCGCGTGCCAGCGCCGAGACTCAGGTGAAGCTGTTCGCCGGCTGGCGGGTCAACCGCCAGGATTCGGGGTCCAAGCGCTGGGCCAGCAAGTGGGCCAACGCGATCCGCTCGCGCATGCTGCAGGACAACACCCCCGATACCGGTTGCGGCATCAAGCTGTTCGAGCGCGACGCGTTCCTGGACCTGCCCTACTTCGACCATATGCACCGCTATCTGCCGGCGCTGATGCAGCGCGCCGGCTGGCGCACGGTGAGCGTGCCGGTGAACCACCGTCACCGCACCGCCGGCGTGTCCAAGTACAACAACCTCAATCGCGCGTTGGTCGGCATCCGCGACCTGCGCGGCGTGGCCTGGCTGATCACCCGCAGCAGGCGCACCGTGGTGCAGGAGCGCTGATGGAACTGCATTGGCTGGATCAACCGCTGACCTGGCTGTACTGGACCGGGCTGCATGTCACCGGCTGGAAGCTGATCGGCTATGTGGGCGCACTGATGTTCGGCGGCCGCTGGCTGGTGCAGTTTGTCGCTTCAAAACGTGCCGGCAAACCGGTGATTCCGCGCATGTTCTGGTACATGAGCGTGGTCGGCAGCCTGATGACGCTGAGCTACTTCGTGTTCTCGGCCAAGCAGGATTCGGTCGGCGTGCTGCAGAACCTGTTTCCGGCGTTTACCGCGTTCTACAGCCTGTACCTGGATGTGAAGCATCGTGGTTGGAAGCGGGATCGGGCGGTGCATTGAGCGGGGAATGGGGAATGGGGAATCGCCGGTGCGGTGATCGGTGATCCAAGTCTCCAGGTTTTTGAGGTGATGCTGGCTGCGCAATCGAAGCTGAGGACGCACGCTGCATCAGCTCTGCCTTACGGTGGACAACGCCAGGCGCCCGATCCCTAGGGTCAAAGCGTTTTTTCGTACAGCGCGACGCGATGGTGACCGACCTGAGATGACGCGCGTCGCCGATGCCGCGTGTGTTTGCTCATCGGCATGCTGTGGTCATGTCCAGCGCGCTCCTCCATTGCCCTGTGTCCGAGCCGGTTCCCACTGCGGCGTACTGGCATTTGTGCTTGCACACGCATCAGCAGGTGCCGCTGTTTGCAGACTGGCGTTGCGCCCGGGCGGCGGCGGCCACGCTGGCGATGCCCGCCCATTGGCGGGATGCACGGCTGCTGTGTTGGGTGCTGCTGCCCGACTGTTGGTGCGGCCTTGTGCAAGCCCCGGGCAAGGCAGCGCTGCTGCAATGGGCAGGGATGGCGCGGCAGGCGGCCGCCGAGGCGGTCAATCGCGCGCGCGGCCGTGGCGGGACCGTGTGGCAGCCGGACATGCACGCAACAGCGCTCGCCGCGCATGCCGATCACCGGCAGTTCGCGCGCGCACTGGTCGCACAGCCGCTGCGCGCAGGATTGGCTGCGCAGATCGGCGCGTATCCGTATTGGGACGCGGTGTGGTTGCTGCATGACGAGCGCAAGGACGACGCTGCGATAGCTGCGCCACACGCGCGCTGACGCGCGACGGGTGGCTGCTGCCTTACGGATTGGTCGCTACGCTGAGCGCGACCCGATGCAGCAGGCTGTTGCCGGGAGTGTCGATGCGCTGCACATCGGCGTCCGGCCCGATCCTGCCGATCTCCGCATCGCATCTGCGCTGTAACGACCGCAATAACGCAGCCGGCCCGCACGCGCATTGACCGCATCGAGCGGTGCCTTGTACCACTGCAGAATTCAGAGATGCCGGATCTTTCGGGTCGCTGACAACAACTCGTCAGTTGTCCTCAGGTGGGCCTGGACGGCGCCCAGGACCGGCATGTTACGCGTGGCACATGCCGATTCCGATCACCGTGCGGCCCACTGACGACGACGTCGCTGTGAGGTTGACCCTCATCAGGCAGTAGATGGCGCTCAACATCCACCATCAGCCAGGCTTGAAGCGGCGTGTGGCCGAGAGACCTCGCCACACGCCGCGCGGTCTGTCTCCAGGCAACAGCACAGCCGATGCATTGCCTCAGCCGACCGCCGATCAAAAGGTCAACGGATGCTCGGGTAACAGCGCCTGCAATTGACTGCGGAACACGCCGCGAATCCGCTCCAATGCCGCCTCGGATTCGGCTTCGAACCGCAGCACCAGGATCGGCGTGGTGTTGGATGCGCGCAGCAGGCCCCAGCCATCGGCGAAGTCTGCGCGCAGTCCATCGATGGTCAACACGCGGGCCGAGGCGAATGGCGATTCCTCGCCAGACTGGGCACGCTCGACGAAGCGCGCCACCAGCGCGTGCGCATCGCCGTCCACCGGCACCTTGATCTCCGGCGTGGACACGCTGTCGGGCAATGCGTCCAATACCTCGGACGCGGTTTCCTCGCGCTGGGCCAGGATTTCCAGCAGGCGGGCGGCGGCGTAGATGCCGTCGTCAAAACCGTACCAGCGTTCCTTGAAGAAGAAGTGCCCGCTCATCTCGCCGGCCAGTTCGGCGTCGGTTTCGCGCATCTTGGCCTTGATCAGCGAATGCCCGGTCTTCCACATCAACGGGCTGCCGCCGTTGCGCAGCACATGGTCGGACAGCTTGCCGGTGCACTTGACGTCGTAGATCACCAGCGCGCCGGGATTGCGCTGCAGCACATCGGCGGCGAACAGCATCAGCAGGCGGTCAGGGAACACGATGGCGCCTTCCTTGGTGACCACACCGAGACGGTCGGCATCGCCATCGAAGGCCACACCGATGTCGGCATCGAACCGCTGCACCATCTTCACCAGATCGCCGAGATTGTGTGGCTCGCTCGGGTCGGGGTGGTGGTTGGGGAAGGTGCCGTCCACCTCGCAATACAACGGGATGACCTCGGCACCGATCGCCTCCAGCAGGCGCGGTGCGATGTCGCCACCCACGCCATTGCCGGCATCCACCACCACCTTGATCGGGCGGTCCAGCGAGACGTCGCCAACGATGCGCTGGATATAGGCATCGCTGATGTCGCGCTGTTCCAGCTCGCCGGGCGTGGCTGCCGTGTGCAGGCGACCTTCGCTGATGCGCTGATACAGCTCGGTGATTGCCGCGCCCGACAGGGTCTCGCCGCCGATCACGATCTTGAAGCCGTTGTAGTCGGGCGGATTGTGGCTGCCGGTGACCGCCACGCAACTGCCGGCGCGCAATTCGTAGGCGCCGAAATACACCACCGGGGTGGGTGCCAGACCGATGTCGACCACGTTGCAGCCGGCGCGGCGCAGCCCTTCGATCAGGCCGTTGGCAAGTTCCGGGCCCGACAGGCGTCCGTCGCGACCCACCACGACGTCGTGCAGGCCTTGCGCCTGCATCACGCTGCCGATGGCCTGGCCGATCAACGCGGCCACGCCGGAATTGAGATCTTTCCCGACCACGCCGCGAATGTCGTAGGCACGGAACATCCCGGCGGCGATCTGCACCGCAGGTACCGGCACCGACACCGGTGCCTGCGCAGGCGTCGATGGCGACGCACCCTCCTCGGCAACGCCCGCTTCGCTGGCCACACTGACATCGTGCTGCAGGCTCTGACTGAAGGTCGGTTCGTCGGCAGTCGACGCGCCGGCGACGCGGCGACGCGGCAAGCGCACGCGGCCACGGCTGGCCAGTACCACCAGCACCGCAATGATCAGCAGCAACGCCGCCACAATCACGCAGCCGATCGCGCCAAGCCCCAACGGGCCAGTGTCGCTTTGCGGCACGGCGGCGGCGACGCGCAGGCCACTGTTTCCCAACGGCTTGGCCAGCGTTTCAGCGGCATCGGCCAACGCCGCATCGCCCTGCTGGGCGACGTTGAAACCGCCCTGGCGCAAGGCCAGATAAGCGCTGCCGGGGACAGCGATCGCATCCAGCGGGCCGGTCAGGCGCAGCAGCGGCAGGCGCACATAGACCACGGCCGGCTGGGTGCCGAGTTTCACCGCCGCCGCTACGCCCAGGCGGACCTGCTTGGCGTCGCGCACCACGCGCACCTGCGTGCGCCCGGCCACCAGCGCCGATTCGAGCAGGCTCAGTCGCGCGTAGCCGAATTCCTTGGGTGTGTCGTAGGCGGCACTGAGATCGCTCGGCAGTACCTGCACCTCTTCGGCACCGCTCACCCGTTCGCGGATGGCCGCCGCACTGGCCAGCGCGTCGCCACCGGCCAGTGCGGCCGACACCTGCGGTTGCTTGAGCACGGCATCGAGCTGGCTGGCCTGGCTGGACATCGCCTGGCCCACCTCCTGCACCGCGCGGTCGCGTGCCCGCTCCAGTTGCTGGGCAATCGCGTCCTGGTGCCATTGCGCATAGCCGCTCCAGCCGAACCAGGCCGCCAGCAACACCAAGATCCCCCCCAATACCGGCGCACTCGTGCGCGCGCTGGACATCGACTGCCTGCGCTGGTTCCCCTTGCTCATCTAACGCCCCCTGTCAGCGCACCCCGGTGTGGCCGAATCCACCCGCTCCCCGCGCGCTGTCGACGAAAGTATCCACCACTTGCAAGCCCACGCGCACGATCGGCAGGATCACCAACTGCGCAATGCGGTCGCCCGGCTCGATGGTGAAGGCGGCGCGGCCGCGGTTCCAGGTACTGATCAGCAGCGGCCCCTGGTAGTCGGCATCGATGAGTCCGGTCCCGTTGCCGAGCACGATGCCGTGGCGATGGCCGAGGCCCGAACGCGGCAGGATCACCGCGCACAGCTGCGGGTCGGCCAGATGGATCGCGATGCCGCTGGGAATCAACGCCGCATCGCCCGGCTCCAGCGTCATCGGCGCTTCCAGTGCGGCGCGCAGGTCCATGCCTGCGCTGGACTCGGTGGCGTAGGCCGGCAACGGCCACAGGTCGCCGAAGCGGGGGTCGAGCAACTTCACCTGCAAGGACTGGGTCGGGGTGCTCATGCCTGCAATCTCTCCGCGATCAGGGCCAACAGTTGCTCGGCCAATTCGGTCTTGCTGCTGCTGGGAAAAACACGCTCGCCGCCTTGCCAATAGGCGGTGGCGGCGTTGTTGTCGCTTTCGAAGCCGCCGCCTTCGATCCCGACCTGGTTGGCGATGATCAGGTCCAGCCGCTTGGCGACCAGCTTGCCACGCGCGTAATGCTCCACGTCGTGCGTTTCGGCAGCAAAACCGACCACCAGCTTCAGTGCGCCGGTCTGCGCAGCGACCTCGGCCAGGATGTCCGGGGTGCGCACCAGTTCCAGGGTCAGCGTTTCGCCGGTCTTCTTGATCTTCTGTGCGACCACCCGCTTGGGGGTGTAATCGGCCACCGCAGCGGCGCCGATGTAGATATCGGCAGGGAATGCGCCCAGCACCGCATCGCGCATCTGCGCCGCTGAGCGCACGTCGATCCGCTGCACCCCGGGCGGGGTGGCCTGATGGACCGGGCCGCTGACCAGCGCCACGTCGGCGCCCTGGTTGGCGGCGGCGGCGGCCAGCGCATAGCCCATCTTGCCGCTGCTGCGGTTGCCCACGTAGCGCACCGGGTCCAGGTCCTCGAAGGTGGGGCCGGCGCTGATCACGATGCGCAGGCCCTCCAGCTGCGCGCTGCCGGGCACGAACGCCCGAGCGGCTGCGCTGCTGGAGGCAGGCGCAACGCTGCCGGCAGCATCGGCTCCGACCAGCGCGGCAATGATCGCCGCCGGCTCGGCCAGCCGGCCAGGACCGGATTCGCCTTCGGCCAGCGGGCCGTCGTCGGGGCCGACCACGCGCACGCCCCGTGCGGACAGGGTCGCCACATTCGCCTGGGTGGCCGGATGCAGCCACATCCGGTGGTTCATCGCCGGCGCCACGGTCAGCGGCGCGGTGGTTGCCAGACACAGCGTGGTGACCAGATCGTCGGCCATGCCGTGCGCCAGGCGCGCCAGCAGGTCGGCAGTGGCTGGGGCGACGATCACTTGATCGGCCCAGCGCGCCAGTTCGATATGCCCCATCGCCTGTTCGGCGGCGCTGTCCCACAAGGTGGTGCGGGTGGGCTGACCGGACAGCGCCTGGAAGCTGAGCGGGGTGACGAACTGCTGTGCGCCGCTGGTCATGGCGACCTGCACCTGCGCGCCAGCGTCGCGCAGGCGACGGACCAGTTCGAGCGATTTGTAAGCAGCAATGCCTCCGCCGACGCAGAGCAGCAAACGCTGTCCGTCCAGGGGGCGGGCCTGAGTGGAGCCGATCACGTCGGAGTCGTCCTACGGTTACAAGGACAACTAGATTAGCCGATGCCCCCGCCTGGCCTGATGGGCGTGCGCGATAAGCACCGGCAATCTCGCCATATGCACATTCACGACTGGCCCACCCACGAACGCCCGCGCGAGAAACTCCTGGCGCGCGGGGCGCCTGCGTTATCCGATGCCGAGCTGCTGGCGATCTTCGTCGGCTCCGGCTTGCGCGGGCAGGACGCCGTACGCACCGCGCGCGATCTACTGCATCGCCACGGCCCGTTGCGCCTGCTGCTGGACCGCCCCGCCCCGGCGCTGGCGCGCCTGCCCGGGCTGGGTCCGGCCTCGGCCTGCAAGCTCAATGCGGCGCTGGAGCTGGCCCATCGCCACCTGCTGAGCGAGCTGGAACGCGGCGAAGCGCTCAGCGATCCGCCCAGCGTGGGACGTTATTTTTCGCAACGGCTGCGTTCACGGTCCTACGAGGTGTTCGCGGTGCTGTTCCTGGACACCAAACATCGCGCGATCGCCTTCGAGGAACTGTTCACCGGCACCATCGACGGGGCGGACATCCATCCACGCGAAGTGGTGCGGCGGGCGCTACTGCACAACGCGGCGGCGGTGATCGTCGGGCACAACCATCCGTCCGGCAACCCGGAGCCGTCCGAGGCCGACCGCGCGGTCACCCAACGCCTGCTGGATGCCCTGGATCTGGTGGATATCCGCCTGCTCGACCACTTCGTCATCGGCGACGGGCGCCCGGTCTCGCTGGCCGAGCGCGGCTGGCTGGGATGACGCTGCGGCGGTGACCTGAACCATCGGCCCGACCCCGGGGCGCGCGGTCGGGTAAAATCGCTGGTTTGGTTCCAAGCAGATCCCACGTGAAAGCCCAACTCCGCGCATTGATCGGCCAAGGCATTGAAGCCTTGCGCGCCAACGGCACCCTGCCTGCCGACACCCTGCCGCCGGATTTCGTGGTCGAGCGCCCCAAGACGCGCGAACACGGCGATTTCGCCACCAACGTCGCGATGCTGCTGGCCAAGCCGGCGCGCAGCAATCCGCGCGCACTCGCCCAGGCGCTGTTGGCGGCATTGCCGGCCAGCGACGACGTGGCCAAGGTGGAGATCGCCGGTCCGGGTTTCATCAATTTCCACCTTGCCCCGGCCGCGTATCAACGCGAAGTGGCGCATGTGATCAAGCAGGGCCACGACTACGGTCGCGGCCTGGCCGGCAACGGCCGCTCGGTGGGCGTGGAATATGTGTCGGCCAACCCGACCGGCCCGCTGCATGTCGGCCACGGCCGCGCGGCGGCGATCGGCGACAGCCTGGCGCGCGTGCTCGATGCCAACGGCTGGAACGTCAAGCGCGAGTTCTACTACAACGATGCCGGCGTGCAGATCGAGAACCTGGCCTTGTCGGTGCAGGCGCGTGCGCAGGGACTCACCCCCGACAGCGAAGGCTGGCCGGAAAACGGCTACCGCGGCGACTACATCGCCGATGTGGCCACCGCCTACCTGGCCGGCGACACCGTCGACCTGGAAGGGCACATGGTCAGCGGCAGCAAGGACCCGGCCGATGTCGAATCGATCCGCCGCTTCGCGGTGGCCTATCTGCGTAACGAGCAGAACCACGACCTGGCCGCATTCCGCGTCGATTTCGATATCTATTTCCTCGAAAGCTCGCTGTACAAGGACGGCAAGGTCGACGAGGCGGTGCAGAAGCTGATCGCCTCCGGCCACACCTACGAGGAAGGCGGCGCGCTGTGGTTGAAGTCCACCGACTTCGGCGACGACAAGGACCGGGTGATGCGCAAGTCCGACGGCACCTACACCTACTTCGTGCCGGACGTGGCCTATCACCTGACCAAGTGGCAGCGCGGCTACGAGCGCGCGATCACCGAACTGGGGGCGGACCACCACGGCTCGCTGACGCGTGTGCGCGCCGGCCTGCAGGCGCTGGAGCTGGGCATCCCGCAAGGCTGGCCGGAATACGTGCTGCACCAGATGGTCACGGTGATGCGCGGCGGCGAGGAAGTGAAGCTGTCCAAGCGTGCCGGCAGCTATGTCACCCTGCGCGACCTGATCGAAGAAACCAGTGCCGATGCGGTGCGCTGGTTCCTGATCGCACGCAAGCCCGATTCGCAGCTCACCTTCGACATCGACCTGGCCCGTCAGCAGAGCAACGACAACCCGGTGTTCTATGTGCAGTACGCGCATGCGCGCGTCTGCAGCGTGCTGCGGCAGGCGCAGGAGAAGGGCTTCAAGTACGAACAGGCTAACGGCCTGGCGCAGCTCGCAGGCCTGGACGACGAGCATTCGCTCAACGTCATGCTGGAGCTGTCGCGCTACCCGGAAGTGGTGGAAATCGCCGGCCAGACACTGGAGCCGTACCAGATCGCACAGTACCTGCGTGAATTGGCGCATGCCTTCCACACGTGGTATCACAACACCAAGCTGCTGGTGGACGATGCCGCAGAGCGCGACGCCAAACTCACCCTGGCCGTCGCCACGCAACAGGTGCTCGCAAACGGCCTGGAACTGCTCGGCGTCAGCGCCCCGGAAAAGATGTAACAGTGACTGGCACCACCTGGCGCGCAATCGCCGGGTGGCTGCGACCGGCGCGCTCAGGGCCAGAATGATCGGAATGGAGCGGCCGCGCACAAGGCCGCACCGTCCAGCGGTTGCACAGTGGCTGCAAGCCGCGCCAAGTCGGGCCAGATGGCCCGCAACGACATGATTCGGAGAAGTGGTAGATGGCAGCACGACGCGGTAAGAGTCAGGCGCGACGCAACACCAGCAATGGCACCCCCGGTTGGGTGTGGTTGGTGGCGGGCGCTGCGATTGCGGCAGTGATCTTCCTGGCGGCACCCAACCTGTTCAAGAAGGACGGCGACGGCTTCCTGCGCGTGGGCCCACGCGCAAATCCCGATGCGCAGCCCGAGCCGGTGGCCGATGCCGACGTCGATACGCCGGCCGAGTTGCCCAAGCCCAGCACGCAGCCGCCCAAGCCGCAGGCCAAGCCCAGCGATGCGCAGACCCAATACGATTTCTACACCTTGCTGCCCGGCAAGGAAGTGCAGATGTCCGATGCCGAACTGGCCGCCAGCGCACGCGCCGAAGAAGCCGCGCGCGCGCGCGCGGCGCTGGAAGGCAAGCCGGTTGCGCCTGCACCGGGTGCACGCGTGGCAGCGGCCACGCCAGCAGCCAGCGTGCCGGTACCGTTGAACGAAACCAGCGCCAGCGCGCCGAAACCGCTTGCGGAAACTGTGCCGGCACGTCCGGCGGCGACACCGGCACCAGCCAGCACCGCAGCGCTCACCACGTCAGCGGCCGCAGCTGCCAATGCTGCGGCAAAACCCGCTGCAACGACCGCAGCTGCAACCCCAGCGGCCGCCCCTGCAGTGACGGACAACACCCGCTACATCCTGCAAGCCGGCTCGTTCGGTGCCTCCGGCGATGCCGAATCGACCAAGGCCAAGTTGGCGATGATGGGCCTGGCCGCGCGCGTGGAATCGGCTGACATCAGCGGCAAGACGGTCTACCGCGTGCGCATGGGGCCCTACGGCAGCGCCAGCGAACTGGCCGAGGCCAAGCAGAAACTGACCGGCAGCGGATTGCCTGCCATCGCCATCAAGGCGCAATAAATGCTGCCTCGCGCCGCCGGCCTGTTGCTGTGGTGGGGACTGATCGGCGCGGCGAACGCCACCGAGCAGATCCCCGACCGCATCCAGATCGACGGACAGGAGGCGGCGCTGCTGGCCGAGCCGTTGTCGTCGGTGCTCGACGATCAGGCCACCTGGCAGCGCTTCGTCGCCCATGCGCAGGAGGCGCTGGGCAATTGCAGCGCCAACTGGCGTGGTTACCAGGCCTCGTGGCGGGTGGAAAACGCGCAACTGCTGCTCGATCGCGTCGTCATCGGCGCGTGCGACGACGCGCCACCGGTGTTGCCGATCGATGTGCTGTTTCCGGGAAAACGCGCACCACTTGCCGCCGACTGGATCGACGGCGAGCTGCTGATCGCCTTGCCAACCGCAACGCCTGCCAGCGCTACCGCAGCGTCGGCGTCGGCGTCCTATCTGCTTTTGCACCTACGACACGGCCGCGTGCTGTCGCGCGAGCCGCTCAGCGAGGCAATGGTGCGCGCACGTCGCGCTCAGGCACGCGCACCAGGCGCTGCCACCACGCCCTGATCCTTCACCTGCCCCCCCTCGTTCGCAGGAGTCATCCCACATGTCCAAGACTGTTCTGATTACCGGTGCCACTTCAGGATTCGGCAGCGCTGCGGTGCGCCGCTTTGCCGCTGCCGGCTGGAAGGTCATCGCCACCGGCCGCCGTGCCGAGCGCCTGCAGGCGCTGGCCGCCGAACTGCCCGCCGGCCAGGTGCATACCGCCGCGTTCGACATGCGCGATGCGCAGGCCTTGTCGGCAGCGATCGACGCAGTGCCGGCCGACTTCGCCGACATCGACGTACTGGTCAACAACGCCGGCCTGGCACTGGGCACGGCACCCGCGCAGCAAGCCGACCTGACGCAGTGGCAGCAGATGATCGACACCAACGTCACCGCGCTGGTCACCCTCACCCACCGCCTGCTGCCGGCGTTGATCGCGCGCCGTGGCGCCATCATCAACATCGCCTCGGTCGCAGCGACCTACCCATATACCGGCGGCAATGTCTACGGCGGCACCAAGGCGTTCGTGCAGCAGTTTTCGCTGGGCCTGCGCGCCGACCTGCACGGCACCGGCGTGCGCGTGACCTCGATCGAACCAGGCATGGCCGAAACCGAATTCACCCTGGTGCGCACCGGCGGCAACCAGGCGGCGTCCGACACGCTGTATCGCGGCGCCACGCCGATGACTGCCGAGGACATCGCCGAGCAGATCTTCTACGTCGCCAGCCTGCCTGCGCATCTGAATATCAATCGGCTGGAAATCATGCCGGTAACGCAGTCGTTCGCCGGCTTCCAGGTGGCACGCGACGCGCACTGAGGCCAAGCACACATGAAGGGGGCAAGGATGCGAGATCACGGAAAAATCAAGCGGGCACATTGGCTGAGTGGTGTGGCCGTGGCAATCGCTGGCGTGATGCTGCCATGGCAGATGTTCGCCGAGGATGCGTGGTTTGGCATGGCATTTGGAGAGCTTTCGCTAGTCTTCTGGACGCTTGCTGTGATCTGGTTCGTGAGCGTGGCATATCTGCTGGGATGGGCAAGACGTTGGTGGATCCTGATCACTGCGCCGGTGGTTCTGTTTCCGATTGCAATGGCGTGCACCGTGCTGATTCAATGTGCGCGCGGCAACTGTTTCTAGCACTCCTTGGCCGCAGTGCCTGATCGAGACCCAGCTATACGGCAGTCGCCAACAGACACCTCTGCGGGCTGTGTATCGGTAGCGATACGACGTTGCGTGGATCTGGCGCGTGCGCACAACGCCCGGCATCGAGAGAGACGAACACGCCGCGCATTGCGCGGCGTGTTCGTGTGGGTAGCGTGATCGCAATCGGCCATGCATCGCTTGAACACCCATGCACGTTCGCTGCCTTGCCGATAGGCGCTCTGCGCAGCGCCAGTCGGAAAGCCCGCGTGCGGCGTGCAGCAAATAGCGCATGGCATCGCGCGTTTGATCGCCACGCCAACTCGCCGTGACTGCGCAACCGTGAGGTGCGCGGCAGATGCACGGCATGGATCGCGCACTGCACTTTTGGGGGCCGTCCATGGTTGCCCTGATGCCCGCTCGCCGTGCGCGATCAGCCACTTTCAGCTGCGGCCGAAGGCCGCGCGCCTCGCCGCACCAGCGTATCGCGCAGCTGCAAGAACGGGCGTTCCACTGCGTAATGCAACAACGCGCCGCCCAGCACCGCCACCACGCCATACACCGCAAACGCGCGCATGCCCTGCCCTTCCAGCGCGGGGCCAAACCAGAGGTGCGTCAGGTGGAAGACCGCCTTGTGGGTGAGATACAGGCTGTAGGAGATCGCCGCCAGCCATGCCGCGCCTGGCACGCGCAACCCGCCAAGCACTCCGCTGCTGGCGGTGCCTGCAAGCACCAGCAAGGCGAGCCCCAGCGACAGCACCGGCCAGCCCACCGCATTGCCGAGCAGGCCGGTGCGCTCGCGAAACAGCCACAGGGCCAACGCCAGAATCGCAACGCCTGCCAACAGGAAGGCGTTGCCGTGCCGTTGCAGCCGTTGCCACAGGTCGGGGCGAAAGACCTTGAGCACCGCCAGTACGACACCGGCCAGCAAACCGTCCAGACGGTTCCAGGTCGGGTAATAGATGTCTTCGATAAACCAGTTGCGCTGCAGGCCCGCGCCCGCGCTCTCCAAGGCCGTGTTGTGCAACCAGACGCCGGCACGCAGCGCGATGCCGGCGACCACGACCGCCACGCACAGCACCACGAAACGCGCCGCCGAGGGCCGCCGCAACAGCAGCGTCGCCAATAGCGGAAACACCAGGTAGAAATGCTCTTCCACACACAGCGACCAGGCGTGCGAGAACGCCGCATCACGGCCGTAGTCCACGAACAGATTCAGGGTGAAGGTGACAAACTTCCACCAGGGCGCCAGCCCGGGTGACTCGCGAAACTGCGGCCATGCCATGTAAACGATCAGCACCACCAAGAACGCCGGCACGATGCGAAACGCACGACGCAGATAGAAATCCTTGAAGTCCAGCCGCTGCCCGCGCGCCAATGGCGACAGCACCTGGGTACCGATCAAAAATCCGCTCAGCACGAAGAACAGGTCCACGCCCATCCAGCCATAGCGCGACAACCACGCCCAGTCCGGCCCCAGGCCGCCGACCACGAACGAATGGAACAGCATCACCCAGACGATGGCGATGCCACGCAGCAGATCGAGGGCGGGATAGCGCATGCGGGCGGGGTGAGCAGAGGAAACCCGATTGTGCCGCAGACACACCGATGCAGCGATGTCGGCATCGCTATGTGCCGCCGCTTTGCGCGTGCTCAGCCCAGGGGCAGATGGACCTGCATCCGGCCCGCCATCAGGAACTGCTCGGCAGCGGGCAGCGGGGGCCTGGGAGGCCGGGATCGCCTCTGCGCGGTTTCAGACGCAGGCGCGGTGGCCGCTGCACCGGATCGCCACCGCTGCTGGGCCAGCATGGGAAACGGCGGCATGGACACGCGCATTGTCACTGGTGACGCTGGATGCCCGCTCGGCTGCGCAGCGCGGCGACCACCGCGCTGGACCGGGCCGGCATGTCGTGGCGTATCGCCTTCACCGGCAGCAGCCTGGCCGGGATCTGGACCCGTGAGCGCCAGGCCGGGATTGACCTTGCGCACATCCGTCGGCCTGCTGGCAGTGCGGCCGCACTGCCACGCCGGGTTGCCGACACTGCCCGCGCTCGGGTTGAACCTGCATCGCGCCGAGGCCATACCTGCGCCAGCGATCGCACGGCCGGCCGCGATCCTCAGCCAGCGACTACACGAGGCGCATGCGGCGTACCTCGAGCCGACGTAACGGCGCGTGCTGGCACAGCGCGTGGCCCGACGCGGGCGTCTGGCAGTGCGATACCCCATGACACCAACACGCACTGACAGCCGACGCCCGCCACACAGCGGCTTACCTGAGTTGCGTACAGGTGCCCGTTAGCTGCCCGTGGTGACACGCGCCACAGGGTGCTTCGGCCTCGACGCAGCGGCTCCCCCCACTGCGTGAGCCGTCATGCCACGGCCTGCTGCTCGCTCCGCACGCGCGCTGCAACCGGCCGGGCGGGTTGCAGCAGGGCCCAGGCTTCCAGCTGATCTACCGCCGTGTTGATTCCATCTTCCTCGCGGATACGCTGGCCGAGTGCGCGTGCCGCCGCCCGCATCGCCGGTGCGCTGGCCTGTTGCATGGCATCGGCCAAGGCCTGCGGCTGCAAGCCGGCCCGTGCGAGCGCAGGCGGCGCCACGCCGCGCTGCGCCAGGCAGTGCGCCCAGAACGGTTGGTCGTAGCCGAACGGCAGCACCACCGATGGAATCCCCGCCGCCAGCGCGGCACCGGTCGTGCCGGCGCCGCCGTGATGCACCGCTACCGACACGCGTGGGAACAGCCAATCGTGCGGTGCCTGCTCCAGCTGGAAAAAGCGCCCGGCATCGTCGGACGCGTCTTCCGCAGCCGCCAGCCCGCCCCAGCCGCTGGCCAGCAGCGCGCGTTGACCGGTCAGACGCACTGCCGCCTTGACGATGGCGGTGAGCTGCGCCGCATCGCTGCTGATCATGCTGCCGAAACCGATGTACAGCGGCGGCGGGCCTGCCTGCAGAAACGCCTCCAGCGCGGCCGGCGGCTGCCACTGCGGCTGCGACAACTGCCAGAAACCGCTGACCTGGGCCCGGTCCGGCCAGTCCGGCGGACGTGGGCACAGATGCTCGCTATAGCCATACAACACGCGCTGCGCACTGCGATCTGGGCCAATCCACGGATACGCCGGCAACCCCAATGCCGGGCGCACGATGCCGTTGAGCGCCGGGCGCATCAGCTGCCAGCCGGCAAAGCGCATCGCGTGGTGCAGCGCCACGCTCACCACCCCAGGCAGACGCACGGTGGGCATCACCATCAACGGCACATGGCGCGAGGCGGTCAGCGGCTGCAATTGCGTGAGCACCACCGGCAGGCCATAGGCCTGGCCCAGGCTGTGCGCCAGCAGGCTCGCGCTGCCGACGCCGAGAATCAAGCCGGCATCGGCACAGGCCGCGCGGCCCTGCTCGGCCCAGTCGCGCGCCCACTCCAGCAGCTGCGCACGCAAGGTGCCCCAGATGCCGCGCCAGCCACCGCGCATCTCGGCAACATCCGGATGGCCCTGCATCAGTTTCTGGTGGTCGCCGCTGAGCGGGAAGAATTCCAGCCCGTTGGCGCGGATAAGCGCCTCGAAGTTGGGACTGGTCAGCACCCGCACCGGATAGCCGCGCTGCTGCAGGCCACGCGCGAGCGCAATGATCGGACGCACATCGCCATGCGTGCCCAGGGTGGCGATCAGCACCGGGCGCTGGCGTGCGGGGTCAGCGACGGATTCACGCATATTCGGTCACTCCGTCGCTGGCGTTGGCGTTGGCGGTGCAGTCGGCGCGCTGCGTGGCCTGCGCGGTGGCCGCATGCAGCAACGTGCTGAGCGTGGCCGAGTGGGCCGACGAGAGCATCGAATGGTGGTCGCTGTCCAACACGTGCAGGTGCAGGTTGCGCACGTACGGATGCCACGCCTGCGGCCGGTAATCCACCCACTGCGCATCGTCGCCGCCGGAGCTGATGCGCACCTTTGCTTCGACGAACAGCACGTCCTGGTCCAGCCGCTTGGGCCGGTGACGCCGCGCCAGGTGCAGGTGATGCTGGGTCACCCCACCCAGATCGTCCAGCAGCGTCGGGCGTTGCTCAAGCAACTGGCGCACTGCCGGCACATCGGTCAGCCCGTAGTGCTTGCACAGCAGGCTGGCCAGCTCGGCCACGGTGGTCGGCATCGGTTGGCCATGCGCCAGATTCAGGCCCAAGGCATGCACCGACGCGCGCACGTTTTCCGACTCTGGCAGCGACGCGGCCTGTTCCAGATGCGGATAGCTGTCGAGCATCGCCAGCAATTCGACCTCTTCGCCGAGTGCATGCAATTCGGCGGTGATGGCGTGGGCGATCAGACCGCCCAGCGACCAGCCGATCAGCCGGTACGGTCCGTGCGGCTGCACCGTACGCAGACGCGCCAGGTAATCGTGGGCGATCGCCTCGATGCTCTCCGGGCGATGCTGCGGGTCGCTCAGTGCCGGCGATTGCAACGCATACACCGGCCACTGCGGATCGAGCTGCCCGAGCAGGGTGAGATACGACCAGCCCAGCCCGACCACCGGATGGATGCAGAACAGCGGGGTGACGCCCGCGCTGCCCACGCGCAGCGGCAACAGCACGCCCAGCGGATCGTTCGGAATCTGCGCGCTGCGCTTGATCACGTCGGCCAGGCCGGCAATCGTCGGCGCATGGAACAGCGTGC
This sequence comes from Xanthomonas sp. 3075, assembly GCF_014197275.1. Classification (GTDB taxonomy): domain Bacteria; phylum Pseudomonadota; class Gammaproteobacteria; order Xanthomonadales; family Xanthomonadaceae; genus Xanthomonas; species Xanthomonas campestris_B. The sequence continues at coordinate 28,870 of NZ_JACIFI010000002.1, forward strand.
CCAGCGATAGCTCGACACCGAACATCTGCGGGAAACGCGCGGCCATTTCCGCCGCACGCAGCGAGTCGCCACCGAGCTCGAAGAAGTTGTCGTCCACACCCACCACCTCGATGCCCAGCACGTCCTGCAGCATCGTGGCCAGCTGGCGTTCGAGTGCATCGCGCGGGGCGACGTGCGCGCGTTGCGACAAGGCGCCAGGAGCCGGCAAGGCGCGGCGATCCAGCTTGCCGTTGGGGGTCAGCGGCAAGGCCGGCAACGGTACCCACAACGTGGGAATCATCGAGGCCGGCAACCGCTGCTGCAGATGGGCGCGCAGCAGCTCGGTCGATGGCGTGTTGCCGTGCTTGCCTACCACATACGCCAGCAGCTGCAACGCGTTGCTGTCGCCATCGCTGTGGCCGACGACCACCGCCTGCGCCACCTGCGAATGCAGCAGCAAGGCGTTTTCGATCTCGGCCGGCTCCACCCGATGGCCGCGAATCTTCAATTGCGCGTCCGCACGGCCGATGAATTCCAGCAGGCCGTCGTTGCGCTGACGCACGCGGTCGCCGGTGCGGTACATGGTGCTGCCGTCGTCTGCGAACGGGTCGCGCACGAAGCGTTCACTGGTCAGCTGATGCTTGCCGCGATAGCCCTTGGCCACGCCTGCGCCACCGATATACAACTCGCCCACCGCGCCGGTCGGCAACGGTTGTCGTTGCGCGTCGAGCACGTAGACACGCGTGTTGAGCAGCGGCCTGCCGATCGGCGGCGCCGCCGCGTCGGTCAGCTGCAAGGGCATGATGGTCGACCAGATCGTGGTTTCGGTCGGCCCGTACAACTGGGTCAGCCGCCCGACCCGGCTCAGCAACTGAGTCGCCAGTTCCGGGATCAGGGCTTCTCCGCCGACCAGCGCGTGGATGCGGTCCAGCGCCAGGTCCTGATTGGCCAGCAGGATGCGCCATAGCGATGGCGTGGCCTGCACCACACTGATCTGCTCGTGTGCGATCAAACGCGATAGGCCACGCGGGTCGTGGGTGATGCCCGCCGGCGCGATGACCACGCGTGCGCCCACCAGCAACGGTAGATACAACTCCAGCCCGGCGATATCGAAGGTGATGGTGGTGACCGCCAACACGCGGTCGCGCGGTCGCAATGCCAGCTCCTGCTCCATCGCATGCAGGAAATTGAACAGGTTGCGATGACTGATTTCCACGCCCTTGGGCGCGCCGGTCGAGCCGGAGGTGTACAGCACGTAGGCGGTGCCGTCCGGCGTGGCCAGCGGCGCGATCGCCTCCGGCAACACCGCCGGGCGCGGATCCAGCCAGACCATGCCACCAAGCAGATAGCGCTCGCACAACGCCGGCTCGCACACCAGTCCGATGGCACCGGAATCGTTGAGCATCTGCCGGTTGCGCGCGGCCGGGCTCTCCGGGTCCAGCGGCAGATACGCCGCCCCGCTCCACATCACCGCCAGCAAGGCCACCAGCAATTGCTCGCTGCGCGGCAACGCAACGGCCACCACATCGCCGGGACGCACGCCATCGGCCACCCATTGCGCGGCGATCCGCGAGGCCAGCTCGCACAGCGTGGCGTAATCCAGCGTGCGGTTGTCGTATTGCACCACCACCGCAGCGGGCATCAGCTCGGCGCGCTCCAGCATGCCGTGCAGCAGCGTGGCCGCTTCCGGCAGCGGCGCGGCGGTATTGTTCCAGGTCTGCAGCAGACGCCGACGTTCTTCAGCGCCCAGCACATCGACCTCGCCCAGCGCGCATTCCGGGTTGGCCAGCACCGCATCGGCCAGATGGGTCAGGCGGCGGCAGTGTTCGGCCAGTTCGTCGCTGTCGTACAACGCAGGGTTGGCATCCAGATCGAAACGCAAGGCTGCGCCGTCGCCACGTTCGTAGCAGAAGATGGTCAGGTCGTCGGCCGGGCCGTTGCACAGGTTATGCGGCATCGCATACGCATCGCCAAAGCGCAGTGCGTAGTCGAACGCTTCGATATTGACCGCCAGGCGCGCGAACTTCTGTTCGATCCCGAACAGACCCAGATCGCGGCGCACGTCCTCGAAGCGATACTGCTGATGACGCAAGGCATGCCGCACCACCGACGACACCTGCGCGAACAAGGCATGGATCGGCTGCTGCGGATCCATCTTCAAACGCAGCGAAATCACATTGGCCACCAGGCCTGCGGTTTGCCGGTAACGCGCATTGATGCGCCCGGTCACCGGCATGGCCAGGACCAGATCTTCGGCGCCGGTGCAGCGGTAGTAATACGCGGCGATCAGCGAAATCAACATCTGCGGCAGGCTCGCGCCGTAGTCCTTGCCGAGCGCACGCAGGCGCACCACCTGCTGCGGCGAGAACTGTCCGGTGCCACGCAACAGCCCGGTCGACAGATGATTGCCGGGCCGCGCCAAGGTGGCCGGCGGCGGTAGATCGGCCAGCTGCTCGATCCAGTAGGTGCGATCGCGCTGAAACCGATCCGATTCGCGGTATTGCTGCTCCATCTCGAGCAAGGACAGCGCACTGCCGTACTGCGCAGGTTCCGGCTCGACATTTTGCGCGTAGGCGTTATACAGCACCGCCATGCGCTGCATCATGATCGATGCGCAATAGCCATCCATCACCAGATGGCTCACGCACTGCACCCACATATGGTGATCTTCGCCAAGACGGAACACCGCGCACTGCCATAACGGCCCGTCCTGCAGATTTTCCGGCTTGCGGATTTCCGCGTCGACCCAGTGCTCGGCGGCGTTGCGCGGCGACGGATCTTCGCTGACATTGAAAAAGGGAACCGTGCCGTTGTACTCGGGCATGACGACCTGATGCGGCACGCCATCCTGCTCGCGGATGCACAGCCGCACGGTGTCGAATTCGCGCGTCAGCTGCATGGTGGCGCGGATCAACACCTGTGGATCCAGTGGGCCGAACATCTCCAACGCTTCGGACAACATCAACGTGTTGTCGGTATGCAGTTTGCTGGCGACCCACAGGCCGCGCTGGGCTTTGGTCAGAGGAAACACGGGAGGGGCGTCAGTGTGCATTACGTGCATCCTTGTTGGGTGGCGCACAGCCGCCCGATGCGCCTAAACCGCAACGCGGCCGATGAGACGTCGGATCAGCTTGAAGGAGGTAGGGGACACCATCGACCACCAGCGGATGCCGGCGATACACGGTGGTAACGCACAATGGAGACACACAACGAAGCGACACGCGCCATCGAACCCCCGATGGACAACTGTCTGTTCCCACATCAACTTGCGTCCTGGCAAGTTAAATAGACACTAACAATTGGGCGCTGGAATGAACCGTGCAAATATCACGAATTCCGCCAAGAAAAAAAATATTTCTCTCAAAACTGTGATTTTGATTAGCGTTCTACGCACAAACGTTTGCAAGTAAGCGCAACCGTACGAGCAAGACGCATGGAGAGCGCAATACATGCTGCGCAGGATTGGCTCAGCGACGTGCAGATGCGCCGCAACGGCAAAAAGCCAGAACGCGATAAGACCACTGCGCACCACATCACCGCCACACTTGGATAATGGCGCAAACCATTGATGCATGCCGCGATCTATTGCAGAAAAAACCCTCTGTATTCTCACAATCACGCTTTGGCGGTTTGAATGTCATCGATTAGAAACATGCGCCCTGGTGGGGACACGGACGGCAGACAGGGGTGGCTCAAGCGGCATGCAGATGCGCCGCAACGTTAAAAAGCCAGGACGCGACAAGACCACTGAACAACACATCGCCGCCACACTTGGATAATGGCGCAAACCATTGACGCATGCCGCTATCGATTGCAGAGAACACCGTACGTATTCTCACAATCACGCTTTGATGGTTTGAATGTGATCGATCAGAAACATGCGCCCTGGTGGGGGACACGGATCGATTCGATCGCACAATCCGGGCTTGACGATCGACGCTGCCAATCCAAAAGATCCGCCATCTCAGGGCCAGACCCTGCAATCAGGTCGGCACGTGCTAGTGCACGGTGTCGAATCGTGACGTCTTGCGGGTTTTTCCAGACACCGCACCGGCCAAGCCAGCGACGCCGGGGGGCGTCTGCACACGTCTCTGGCGCATTGACGCCCGTCGCGCAAACCTACCAACCCGCACATCGCACGACGGCCGCCGCCGCCGCCGCGCGATGCATGGGTTCGGGCGATCAGGCCAACGGTTCGTCGGACAGATAGGTGTACCCGGTCAAGCCCGCTTCCAGTGCCTGGCTCAGCTCCTGCGCGCGCTCCGGCGACAGCTGCGCGGCGGCGATGCGGTCGGCATAGGTCGCGCGCAGCGTGTCCAGCTGGTAGCCCACGTAGTCGAGCATCACGTCGGTGGTATCGCCACGGCGCTGCTGCGCGATGCGATAGCCGTCGCCGTCCACGGCCACTTCCACCGCGTCGGTATCGCCGAACAGGTTATGGATATCGCCCAGGATTTCCTGGTACGCACCAACCAGGAAAAAGCCGATGCGATAGCTCTCACCCGCGTTCAAGGTGTGCAGCGGCATCGAACTGTCCAGGCTCTCGTTCTCGACATAGGTCTTGACCATGCCGTCCGAATCGCAGGTCATGTCGGCAATGATGCCGCGCCGCTGCGGCGCTTCGTTCAAGCGCTCGATCGGCACGATCGGGAAGACCTGGTCGATCGCCCACACATCCGGGATCGACTCGAACACGCTGAAGTTGACGAAGTACTTGTCCACCAGCCGCTCGTTGAGCTCGTCCAGCACCGGGCGATGGCTCTTCTCGTCGAAGCTCAGGCGCGCACGCACGCCGTGGGCGATGGCATAGAACAGGTCGTCGATGCGCGCGCGGTGGGTGAGGTCGATCTGGCCCAGCGCGTAGGCGCTCAGCCCTTCGGCATGAAAGTGCTGCGCTTCCTGGAACAGTTCCACCGCCGGGCGCACGTCGAGTTCGTCGTGGATCTCGCGCAGGTGGCGGATCGCCGCCGGTTCGTCGTCGTGCGCGTCGGGCACGCGGCCTTCCGGCGCCTGCTCCACTTCGGACACGTTGGCGATCAGCACCGCATGGTGCGCGGTCATCGCGCGGCCGCATTCGGTGACGATGCGCGGCGGGGTCAGGCCGTGTTCTTCGCAGGCGCTGGCCAGCGGCTGCACGATATTGCTGGCATACGAATGCAGGCCATAGTTGATCGAGCAATAGCTGCGCGAGCGGGTGCCTTCGTAATCGATACCCAGGCCGCCGCCGACGTCGACATGGCTGATCTTGGCGCCCAGCCGCGACAGCTCCACGAAGTAGCGTGTGGCCTCGCGCATGCCGTTGGCGATGTCGCGCACGTTGGAGATCTGCGAGCCCATGTGGAAATGCAGCAGCTTCAGGCTGTCGGCGTACTCGGTGTCGCGCAGCGTCTTCCACAGGTCCAGCACCTGACGCGGCGACAGCCCGAACTTGGCCTTGTCGCCGCCGCTGTTCTGCCATTTGCCCGCGCCCAGCGAGGCCAGCCGCATGCGCACGCCCAGGCCCGGCTTGACGTCCAGCGCACGCGCCTCTTCCAGCACCAGCTTCAGCTCGGAGGGCTTTTCGATGACGATGAAGGTCTGCAGGCCGAGCTTGCGCCCGATCAATGCCAGGCGGATGTATTCGCGGTCCTTGTAGCCGTTGCAGACGATCAAGCCGCCCGGGCGCGACAGTGCCAGCACCGCCATCAGCTCGGGCTTGCTGCCCGCTTCCAGGCCGAAACCGTCGCCGTGATGGCTGGCCAGGGTGCCGGCCACGCCACGGTGCTGGTTGACCTTGATGGGGTACACCGCGGTGTAGCCGCCGGCGTAGTCCCATTCGGACTGCGCCTGCGCGAACGCCGCCTGCAGCTTGCCCAGGCGCTGACCCAGGATGTCCGGGAAGCGTACCAGCAGCGGCAGCTTGGCGCCGGCCGCGCGCGCGGCGTCCACCACCTCGGGCAGCGACACCGACGGGCCGTCGACGGTGGGGGTGACCACCACGTGGCCGGCGGCGTTCACATCGAAATACCCATCGGCCCAATGCGGGATCGAGTAGGTCTTGCGGGCTTGGTCGAGGGACCAATCGCTCATTTCGTTGTCTCGGCTGGGGCAAAAAGGGCGTGAAGTGTAACGCCTGGCACGCGCAGGGTCCGTTACAATCCGCGCCGACTTCACGCCCCGCTCCTGACCGGATCGGGGCAGAGCAAGGGTCAGCCGCTGCGCAGTTTGCGCTGCACGAAGCGACGCCCGACCCTCATCCGGCGCGACGCGCCACCTTCTCCCGCCGGGAAAAGGAACAGCCCGCTTCTTTCTAGGATCAACGCATGAGCGCCAACGACAACTGGTACATCGAACACTTCCAGCCGACCGGCTCGGCGATCGGCTTCCGCATCAGCGGCAAGCTGGACGAGGTGCAGTCCCCATTCCAGAAGATCGAGATCTACCAGACCACCGACTGGGGCAAGCTGATGCTCATCGATGGCGCGGTGATGCTGACCACCCGCGACAATTTCTTCTATCACGAGATGATCAGCCACCCGGCGCTGTTCACCCACGCCGCGCCCAAGCGCGTGGTGATCATCGGCGGCGGCGATTGCGGCACGCTGCGCGAGGTGCTCAAGCACCCGGGCGTGGAAAGCGCTACCCAGTGCGATATCGACGAGCAGGTCACGCGCATGTCGGAGAAGTATTTCCCCGAGCTGTGCGATTCCAACCACGATGCGCGCGCCGAGCTGTTGTTCGACGACGGCGTGGCCTACATGGCCAACTGCCCGGCCGGCAGCGTGGACATCGTGATCGTCGATTCCACCGACCCGGTGGGGCCGGCCGAAGGCCTGTTCAACAAGGCGTTCTACCAGAGCTGCTTCAAGGCGCTGAAGGACGACGGCATCCTGGTGCAGCAGTCCGAATCGCCGCTGGCGCTGCTGGAGCTGATCAAGGAAATGCGCACCGAAATGGGCAAGGCCGGCTTCCAGTCGTTCAAGACCCTGCCGTTCCCGCAGCCGTGCTACCCCACCGGCTGGTGGAGCGTGACCATGGCCAGCAAGCAGGCCAATGCCGATTTCGCGTTTCGCCAGGCCGATGCGCAGGCCAAGGGATTCGACACGCTGTACTACACCGCGCACCTGCACACCGGCGTGCTGGTTGCGCCGCCGTTCGTGGCCAAGGCGCTGGGCGAGTAAGCCCGGCCAGCGATACAGCGTGAGCAGTGGCCAGGTGGACATGGACGGCGCGCAGTCATCGCCATGTCCCCGTTGGCAGCCGGTTCCGCGTGCCGGCGGGCTAAAGATCAGGCGACATGCGCAGCGCGCCCGCCTGCCGGCTGGACGCACGGGCGTGTCCCCTGCCGCGCTCACTGACAGCCCGCGTTGCACTTTTGCGCGCAGGTTGCGCAAGCGCCGAGCGGCGCAGACAGACCGCCGCTCCAAGCGGCGATCTGAAGCACTGCAGACAGTGGCCGGTGCTTGGGTCTTGATAGGTACTGGGCGCCGCGCGTAGCGCACGCCCACGCTGTTGCTCCACCGCCCACCTCAGCGGACGCTACCTGTGTGGTCTGGCAGCCGCTCTCACAAGCGCGACAGCACCTCCGCCTTCTTGCTGTCGAACTCCTCTTGAGTGACCAGTCCCGCATCGAGCAGTTGCTTGAGCTTGCTCAGCACCTGTATCGGATCGTCGGTGGCGGGCACCGGGGTCGGCGGGACCGAAGGCATGGCGCCCTGTGCGGTGGGCGCATGCACCACCACGCCACCGGCCGACGCGCGCAGCTTGTCGATTTCCAGCTGCTGGCGTTTTTCGTAAGCGGATTCTTCCACCTGTTGCGCATAGGCGTACACCCGCCGCGCCTGCTTCTTGGGCAGGCTGTCGACGGCGGCGTATTCGCCCTGCGTGGTGCGACACATGATCGTCGCACCCAGCATCTGCTCGCTCATGTGCACATCGAGCACCTCGCGCCACGGGAAATCCCGGAACGTCATGCCGAACAGCTTCGGGCACACCACAATGAATCTGCGATTGGTCAGCACCACCGCGTCCGGCGACAGGTTCATCACCACCTTCTTTTGCACGGCGATGTATTCGACCTGCTCGTCGCGGGTCAGTAATTCGGTCACCTTGGGCAGGATCCTGCCCACCGCCGCCGGATCCTGCTCGTCGGTCAAAAATTGCGCAAAGACATCCATACCTTCCTCATCGTGATTGTTTACGCCGCAGCGTTGTCCTACATGACACCACATCTGCGCGTTGGTGATGCCGGTGCGCGGGTGAAGAGCGTGCACTAGCGGATCGTCGAGCGTTTTACATCGTCAAAACGACAACAGGGCGGATGTTGCCATCCGCCCTGCTCGCCATCGACCCTTGCTCGGCTCGCCTGATCAGAAGCGCACTTCTGCGCCAATATTCAGTACTTCAGCGCGATTGATGGTGATGTCTTCGCTGTAGTCGTAATAGTCCTTGGCGTAGATGTAGTTGGTATACATCACACTCAAGCTGGCATATCTCCCCAAATCCACGCCCAGGCCAAGGCCTGCGTAGCCGCCGTAGATTTCCTCGCTCATGTCCTTGACGTCGGCATACCACGACCCCACGCGCACCACCGCAAACAGCGGGCTGTCACCGAAGTTGAAACGTGCCGTGCCTCCCAGGCCGGCGAACCTCACTGCGGGAACGAAGACGTCGTCCGCATTGCCGGTGCGATCCAAACGCCCAGCCGATGCCTCAAGACCGATCAGCGTCACCGAGCCGGCACGCCAACGGTAACCGGCGTTGAAGCCCAGCATGTCCTGCTTGTAGCCGTCGAACACCTCGCCTCTGCCACCCTGCACGCCGATAAACGCACCGCTGTCGATGCGCGATGCTTCGGTCTGCGTGTAACTGGGTGCGGGCGCCGGAGCTACCGTCGCTGGCACCGCAGGGGCATCCGTTGTCACGGTCGTAAACCCATTGTCGGCCTGGCTCGCTGCGACCGAGGTGGCAGCAGTGGCGGCTTGCGACGTACTGGACGGCGCCGCTACCGGCGCGGTGCCACCCTGCGCGCCCGACTGCTGCTGTTTTTGCTGCTGGCGATAGCTGTCCCATCCGCGCGACAACGACTGCGCCGTCGCGTCGCAGACGCAGCCAAACGCGGTGCACGCCAAGAGCAATATTGCGGTCCTTTTCATCGCATCCCCCATCAGTGGTAGTGCATCGTTTCCGCATCCTTGCGCACGCAGGCATAGCCCAACGACGTCTGGAAGTGGCGCAGTTGCCGTCAACACCTGGGGACTTCCCCGCATCACGGGACGGCGCGCAGCATCTGCGCCGGTCGGCGGCCGCATCGGCCCGCCGGATATTGCGTGTGATGCAGCCCCCTGACCGCAGCGCGCACAGTGTCTGGAGTCTCATTGGCTGTCAAGAAGAGGTGTGATGGTTTTCCGACCGACGGTTTGCCGCTCCGGTCGTCACTGCGCCGTCGCCGGTGCTGCTGCCGATGGCACGCGATAGGCGATCAGCCTCGGCGCGTCGGCCACGAACCGGTCCAGTACGCCATCGGCGATCTTGACCGGGCCACCGAAGCGGGTGGCGCCGGGAATGGACGGGATCGCGGAGGCCACGGCGGCCGATGCGGCCGCTTCGGCAAACAACGCAGCTGCCTGGGCATCCCCGCGATTGGCCGCCTCCAATCCGGCTGCGGTCTGCTGCAACGCGCTGCCCCAGTGCTCCATCGCTTCCAGCCAGGGACGTGATTGTTCCGCAAAGCCCTTGTCGACCACGCCTGCACGAATGCTCTGCGGCGCAGCTGCGAACGCCTCCGCTGTGCGCGCCAACTCGGCAATGGCCTGGCTGCGCGCTGCTGCATCGCCGAGCGCGATCGCCTCGCGCACATGGTCGAGCACGGCCTTCAGGCGCGGCGCCTGTTCCTGCCACGGCTGACTGCCGAAGGTCGGCGCCAGGTGCTGGGTATCGAAGAAGGTCAGCAGCGCGGCGGTCACCTGCGCGTCGCCACCGGCCAGATCGCGCGCGGCCGCGTGCCAGGTGCGCTGGGCATCGTAGCCGGTGTCGTTCCACGCAAACGCGGTCAGCCCCATCACTGCGACCCGGCTGGGCACTTCCTGATTCATCGGGTTGGAGACGATGCCGGACAGCTCGGCCGACAACCCGGCTTCGCGGCGCGCGTAGGGCGCCATCAACAGACGCCCGGCCGAGGTTTCGAAATCGTTGACCGGATAGTTGTCCCACAGCAGCGTCTTGCGACCGAACGCCTTGGTCGCCGCACGTGCATCGGGAATGGAGATGGCCGGCGGCACCACGTCGGTGCCGGTCCACTGCACCACGATCTTCGGGTCCAGGTGCTTGCGCAGCGCTTCCTTGTACGGGCTTTCCTTGGCGTCGAAATACTCGGTCGGCACCATGATCAGTTCCGACGACGCATCGTGGCGGGCGACCAGATCGGCCTGCACCAGGTTGAGCAGATGCGACTGCGCGATACCGGCCGCCTGCGCGCCGGAATCGCCGAAGGTGGTCTTGTCGCGCTCGCAGTTCCACTTGGTGTATTCGATATCGTCCAGCGCCACATAGAAGCTGCGCACGCCCAGCGCGCGGAACGCATCGAACTTGCGCAACAGCGCCTTGGCATCGGCCGGATCGGAGAAACAGACCGTCGGCCCCGGCGAGATCGCATAGACGAAATCGACATGGTTGCGCTTGGCGGTGGCCGCCAGCTTGCCCAGCGCCTTCAACGTGGCGGCCGGGTACGGCTCGCGCCAGCGATCGCGCGCGTACGGGTCGTCCTTCGGGCTGTAGATGAAAGTGTTGGCCTTGGTGCGGGCGAGAAACTCGATGTGCTTGCTGCGATCGGCCATCGACCACGGCGCGCCGTAGAACCCTTCGATGGTGCCGCGGATCGGCATCGCCGGATAATCCTGGATCACCAGCGTCGGAATGGCCGGGCGCTCGACCAGCTGACGCAGCGTCTGCGCCGCATGGAACAGCCCATCGTGATCGTAGCCGGCCAGCGTGATCAGGCTGCCGGTGCCAAGCGCCACGCTGGCGAGCGTGTAACCCTCCTTGTGCGTGTCCTGCGCTGCCTTGCTACGCGCCAGTGCATCGCGTACCACCGCCGCCTCCCCGGTGCCGAGCACGATGTGCGGGCGGTCGAACGTGGCCGGCAGACGCGACGCGGTGGCGACCTTGGTGACGCCTGCGGTGCCGAGGATGCGGCGCACCAGCGCGACCGACTCCGGGTCTGCGCCCGGCGCCACGACCAGCACCACCGACCGGCCCAAGGCGATCGTCTGCCCCTCCAGCGCGATCGACACCGGGGTCGGGAACAGCGCCGGCTGGGTCACCGGCTCGGCCAGCGCAGGCGCGGCCAGTCCCGCTACCACCAAGACCGAGAGCAGGCGCAAGCCCGACTTCCTGTTGCGTCGCTTCATGTCCGAACTCCGGTATTGGAATGGTATTACGGCCTAGAGTAGGCAAGTCGCTGCATGGCGACAAGCGCACCTTTGGTCTTGGAGGGTCGAGCCTGCTTTGGCGTGCTTGCCATCCGCGTCTGCGTCGCCTGGGTAGACTGGAACCGGGCATGCCGGCCATGGGGTGCGGTATTGAAATGGTATGACAGCAGGGCGATTGGCGTTGCAGGGACCACGGTTGCGGTAGCGGCATCCCACGCGACGTGGCGGCGGCTAGGCCCACCTCTTCAGATGACACATGGGCGTATTCGACGCTCGATCAGAGAACGGCTGCCAGGACGCGATCTGCCAAGGCCTCACGCTGCGCAGGAACCGACCTGAATCATGGCCAGTCTAAGGCGGTAGTCGCGTAGGCAGACACGTCTGCGCCCCGCCATTGCCGGTCAAGGCCGCGGTACCCGCTGTTCCACTTGCTCGCAACGCAGCGCCCCCGCATGCATCGATCGGCGTGTGCGGTATAGGCGTCGGCGTCGCAGAAACTAACGCGTGCGTTAATGACGCCGCCGCTACGCCAATGACAGGCGCGTCGCAGCCGTACCGGTTTGCCTGCAACGCGGCATTGCCCAGCGCATCCATCAATCTGGCGTGTGCTGTCAGCGTTGAGAAGGCCTGATGCGCGCCGCACTGCCGTCAGCGTCTTTCAGCACGCAGCAGAGCCGCCGCCACAACGCCGCGCCACGCGACAGGGCTACAGCGCGTCGCTATCCAGCTCGCCGGTACGGATGCGCACCACGCTCCCCAGATCGTAGACGAACACCTTGCCATCGCCGATCTTGCCGGTACCGGCTGCGGCGACGATCGCCTCGACCACGCGCTCGGTCTGGTCGTCGGTGACCGCCACTTCGATCTTCACCTTGGGCAGGAAATCGACCACGTATTCAGCGCCGCGATACAGCTCGGTGTGACCCTTCTGCCGCCCGAAGCCCTTGACCTCGGTCACCGTGATACCCGCCACTCCGCAGCCGGCGAGCGCTTCGCGCACATCGTCGAGCTTGAACGGCTTGACGATGGCCATGATCATTTTCATCGGTGCAGATCCAGGGCATGACAGGCGCGCAGCATACCGTGGACAGCGATAACACTCATCCCATCGCGCGCGCCCGTTACCGCGACCGACAGCCGAATGGGACTATCCTTACCGCCTGCCGACTGACTTGCCGATGTTCCGCGTGCCCCGGCCTGCACTAGGCTTCCTACGGACCTGCGGAGAACACCATGATCGATTTCAACCAGCTCGACGACCTCGCCCGCCGCCTCAGCGACCTGGTGCCGCCGGGCCTGCGCCAATCGCGCGAAGAGCTGCAGAGCACCTTCAAGGGTGCGCTGCAGGCCGGCCTGGGCAAGCTGGACCTAGTCACCCGCGAAGAGTTCGACGTACAGCGCGCGGTACTGCTGCGCACGCGCGAAAAACTCGATGCGCTGGAACAGGCCGTCGCCGCCCTGGAAGCCCGCGCGCCCGGCACACCGCCTGCCGCGCCCCCCACCACTCCCTGAGTCAAGGCCGCCCACCATGAGTCTGGCGCTGGTACACAGCCGTGCCCGCGTAGGGGTGCGTGCGCCTGAAGTTCGGGTGGAAGTGCACCTCTCCGGCGGTCTTCCCTCCACCCAGATCGTGGGCCTGCCCGAGGCGGCGGTACGCGAATCGCGCGAACGCGTGCGTGCCGCACTGCTGTGCGCACAGTTCGAATTCCCCGCACGCCGCATCACCATCAATCTGGCGCCGGCCGATTTGCCGAAGGAAGGCGGCCGCTTCGACCTGCCGATCGCACTTGGCATCCTGGCCGCCAGCGGGCAGATCGACCGCCAGGCGTTGGCCGATTACGAATTTCTCGGCGAGCTCGCGCTGACCGGCGAGCTGCGCGGCGTCGATGGCGTGCTGCCGGCCGCCCTGGCGGCCGCGCAAGCCGGGCGGCGGCTGATCGTGCCGCTGGCCAATGGCGCCGAAGCGGCCATTGCCGGGCACGTGGAAGCCTTCACCGCGCGCACGCTGCTGGAGGTCTGCGCCGCGCTCAACGGCAGCCAGCAAGCGCCCGCAGCAGAAGTGGCGATCTCCGCACTTGGCGCGCGCGCCCTGCCCGATATGGCCGATGTCCGCGGCCAGCCGCACGCACGCCGCGCACTGGAGATCGCCGCCGCCGGAGGCCACCATCTGCTGCTGGTCGGCAGCCCCGGTTGCGGCAAGACCTTGCTCGCCTCACGCCTGCCCGGCCTGTTGCCGGAAGCCAGCGAGGCAGAAGCACTGGAAACGGCCGCGATCACCTCGATCAGCGGTCGCGGGCTGGATCTTGCCCGCTGGCGGCAACGCCCCTACCGCACTCCGCACCACACCGCCAGCGCGGTCGCGTTGGTCGGTTGTGAATTTGCAAAGACGGTGCAACTCGGCAAAGCTGTTGCAACTGCACGAAGGGCTATACGACAGAATCCGCGCTCAGGTGACAGCTATTTGTCTGGCATGTTTGAGCCTGGTAGAGCCGCTTCACGAAGCGAGTTATTGCGCTCTTCAGCGAGGGCGATTACGCTTTTGGCTGGCTACGCAGACAGCAGAAAATTTGTCGGCGGTGCTGCGAGACTGGCAACAGTCACATGAAGGGAAATTGCTGGCACTTGGGTCGTCCACTTTGATGAGGAGACTTGCCAGCGAGGCCGTCCTTCCTCGTAGCCAACTATCTCCCCAACTGCCTATCCCCACCCGGCTAATTTCGTCTTTTTGCGCATCATTAAATGTCCTTGGCAGTTCCCGGTAACGGCTTGGCACGTAGGCGGGTAAGGCTGTGTTAGAAGCTGCCCTCAATCTGCAGCGTCATGCATACAGACCGATCAATTGGCGCGTTAGCCTCGATAAGATTACTCTGGGGCGCTACGCGCGCCGCAGGTGGCTGCGACTGTTGCGTTTGCTAGCACTTTCGCCCAAGAGAGCTTGCGACGGCCACTCAATAGGTGCTCAATCTCAGTTGTCGGCTAGGGCCTGCTGAGGAAAAATTCAGTTCGATGAGTACGAATAATCGAGAGTGGGAGCGTGGGCCGCCAATCCGGTCTTGGGCAGGAGAGCACTTCAACCACGAGGATAGGGAGATCTATGACGTTGAGCTCGCGGTCTCCCTCATCAACCGTAAGCCTGATGACTTTCAATTCATCGTCCTTCCCATTGACCGCATCCGCGCCCAAGTCGAGGGGAGAGGTAGTGTGGACCTGCAGTACGCGGCCGCACTCACAAACGAGGATGCAGTCCGTCCTGTCCTGCTCGGCCGCTATGCCGATGGCTCCGCTCGGCTACTGGACGGCTACCACCGGGCGACCCGGCTGCTTCGTACAAATGTCCCGCATGTAGGGGCTTGGTTGCTCACTGTGGAGCAAACCAAGGCTATTCGAGTGTATGTCCCCATCGCCCACCTTCCGGCCAATGCCCGGGTAAACCCTACATCTCAGTGACCATGACGCGCTCGATGACCGCATCTGTTGAGCCGACGTATACTGACGATCTGCGCCACAGGTTACGACCAGAGCGTTCACATTCGCAACGCAGTGTTCTATTTTTGGATGCTAATTCTGTGACATTTGCGTAACCTTTTTGACCAGCATTTGCTAGCCTAGTGCCCAACAACTAACCCTTGTTCCTATGAGGCTTGGACTCTAGGTGTGAGGGGGGAAAAGCCGGCTAAATGCCGGTTTTTTCATGTCTGGAGGTAAGGAAAGTGCCGCTACGGACGCGGATTTACATTGATGGATTCAATCTCTACTACGGCTGCCTCCGAAAGACTTCCTACAAGTGGCTGGATCTCCGAACGCTGTTCGAAAAGCACATCCTTCCCTCGATTCTCTACTGCCCGGGTCCTGGCGCCGAACCGGCGAAGATGGAACTAGACAGCTGTGCCATCCGCTATTTTACTGCCCCGATCCTTGGGCGAGCCGCCAAGGCAGAAGACTCAGTCGCGTCGCAAGCCCAGTATCACGCTGCTCTAGCTAGCTTTGAGGCCATCTCGGTCACCAAGGGATACTACTCGCTGACCAAGTCCTCCCAGCACTTGGTCGATGGAGATGACCCGGACAAGGATCCGAGCGAGTGCGGCAAGGTCACCGTGTGGAAGTTGGAAGAGAAGCAGTCAGACGTCAATCTGGCGCTGTCCCTCTATGACGATGCCATCAGCTGCCCGGAATTGGGGCAACTGGTTGTGGTCACCAATGACACTGACATCGCTCCCGCTTTGGCGCTCATCAAGCGGAAAAAGCCGGACCTGGTGATAGGCCTGGTGATTCCGACCAGGCCTGATAAGAATAAAGGCGACCTTGCCATGGAGCGCGAGGTCAACGCGGATCTCAGCAGGTACGCAAACTGGACCCGGTCCCACATCAAGAGCCAGGAATTGGCGACATCGCAGCTTCCGCGCGTGGTCCAAGGTCGTCGTAAAGCGGCTATCAAACCTATCTCTTGGTACGGCCGTCCAGACCTCCTGCAAGCAGCCATGACGACAGCCCTGCCGATCAAGCCCCGGCCAGGCGATTTCTTCCAATGGGCCGAGAAGGCGAACGACTACATGGGAGGTCTCCGCCCTATTGATTTGCTGGAGGATGAGGCTGGAGCAGAAGTGGTTATGGCCTACATCACCGGCTATATCCGCGACCATCTGCCTGCGGACACTGCCCTCCCATAACAGGCTGCTATTTCACCTAAGGCCAGTCCATGAGCCTGTTGAGCGCCTGTCGACCCAATAGTTCCTTCCCATCGACATGATCGGCCACGCGCTGATGGCGCTAGAACGCTAGCGCCTGCCGTGCCCAGTACTCGGAAACACCAACCAACAAGCAACGAGCGATCCATGACGATCAAAGCAACTGCCCTTACCCTCGCCACTGCAATAGAGCTTCAACCAGGCGCAGTATTTGTCGCCGACGGCCATTGGTATATGCGTGCAGACGTAAGCGATAGGGCCGATGTCGAGACTCGCCAGGCCGCAATACCGCTATCGAAAGGTGCTGAGTTCCATTGGCTGACCTCGGAAAAATGTCTGACCTTGGCAAAAGGGTATCGTTACGAGCTACGGATCATCGGGCCACTCCAAGGACCAGGAAAGACAGAACAAGGCTCCCTTGTCTGGTGTAATGACGGCACGCTGGCCGTTGCGATGAAAAACTATTTCATGGCTTTTACCGGCGTTGAAACGAAGGATGTCAACATCCGCGCCGGAACATTTTCTGCCTTCCATTGGGGAGCGTGGGTGCTCGATGCTGATGGCAAGGAAATCAGTCCCGACCCGCTGTTTGTGATCGGTGCTGATGCAGAAAACACCGGGATTCATGCCAAGGCCCGAACTTGATCAAATCGACGCCGGGGCGTCACGGCGAACAGGAACGACTTGCGGCCGCAGTGAAATCGAGCCCGGTGAAATCTACCGAAGGCCGGAAACGCGAAGGAGGCCTATCGCAGTTGCTGAGCGGGGCGCTCGCCGCCGCCGCCACTTGAGCTGCCGCCGCCACTTTGCGAGTTGTTCTGGACAAAAGGACACTTCGGAATCGCATTGCCCTTGGCTATCTCGCGTTGCATCCGACGTCGATACGCCAAGAGGGGGAGCTCTTCTGCCGACGGCTCACTACCAGCCCTCAGGAAGATCTAACCCAAGTTTGACGAGCTCTTCCTTCAGTTTGTCCAACTGTAGTTGTGCTTCCGCTAATCGCTCCTCCTCGCTTCCCTCATAATTGGTGCGCAGCCAAGCAGCCGGGATTTCGCGCATTCCAGCCGTAATGGCTGCCTTGTCACCCTGGATGTGCTGATGAATTCGCCGAATGGTCGCGAGCTGACCGCTATCAGGACCGTCCGCTTCAGCCGATCTGCTGAGCATCTCGCGCATTGCTGGAGACTGATAAAGGCGCAGCTGCAGCGAAATCGAGCGCCCGACGTTACGAGGTATGCCATTGAGCGACCAGAACGTGTCCAGAGCGGACATCACGCCCGCAACACAGGTCGCTACACGAACAGGCGCAGGCTCGTATCGATTACTCCCTGTCTCGAAGTACGTCGTTCCCAACAAACCAATTGCCGCACCGATCGCTTCCACGCGCGAGCCCGTCTCCTTACCGCCGGGAAGCGCCGTCACCATGTCCTGTATCTTCTCGCCAATCGTCATTATCACGATGGCCACCTTGGTGCCGAAGAAGTCTGCCCATACCTCTAGAGCCTTGGTGTCGTCGTTGGACTCATCTTGATAGCCGCCATGTACGTTGAGTAGATGGGCAGTCTCATGGCCAAGCACCAAAAGTATGAAAATCATCCTCTCTAAGCTGTCTACTTCGCTCTCCGCGAGGTCAGTGCTGATCATGATGCCTCCACTTCTCACACTGCCTCGATATACCGTGCGAGTTCCTTGCACGGCGACGTTCATCGAAAATCCTGCAGAGAGATAGAAGAACTCCTCTATGTCGGACTTAAAAGCTTTAATTACATCTTTTCCCTTTAGCATCTCTCACTCCACAGTGCGGCATTCCATTTAAATATCATCGCATCTGAGACAACCCATATTATAGTTCCGAGGCCGGCTGGGACATGCCAGCAGCAATTTATCTATGGGAGGCAAACAAGAGGCGTCAAGGACCCACTTTATCCTACCTGCAAACCCGCGGCTTCACCATTGATCAGGAGCGGCGATTGGTCCGCCGCGGAACTGATCGCCAAGCGCTACTCAGCGCCTGGAACCTACTCGAACCAATCGGGTACATCCCGCTGCCGAGGCCGAGGCAACCTACTATCGGCCACTCGCCAGTCAACCACCGAGTGGATCCCTAACTTAAACCAAACAGCCTCCATAGAACCCGGAACGACTAGCC
The DNA here is from genome assembly GCF_014197275.1 of Xanthomonas sp. 3075. Lineage (GTDB taxonomy): Bacteria > Pseudomonadota > Gammaproteobacteria > Xanthomonadales > Xanthomonadaceae > Xanthomonas > Xanthomonas campestris_B. Next base: position 47,091 of record NZ_JACIFI010000002.1, read on the forward strand.
TGTGCCGATCGGATCAGGTTGACTGACGTTGATGATGCGCATGGCACAAGTCGTTCCGGAGCGCTAGGATTGTTGCACCCATCAATCCTAGCGCTTACGCTAACGTTGGCTACGCAGACAGCAGAAAATTTGTCGGCGGTGCTGCGAGACTGCAAACAGTAACATGAAGGGAAATTGCTGGCGCTCGGGTTGTCCGCCTTGGTGTGGAAACTTGCCAGTGAGGCCGTCCTTCCTCGTAGCACCTTAATTTCCTAAGTAAATACATCACGACTAACCCGGACTTCAAGCTCGACTACCGCTCAGCGTTAGGGGGACGCCGGGGCTCGTTCACCGCAGCCGATCTGGCTCGATAACGTAGCGAGCTGAGCAATCGAGTGAGACATCTTGCGTTGCCCAGGCTTGGCGCAGTCAATGCGCGCTTTCGGGAACCTAATGGGGTAAATCAGTTTAGGATGCGCCCTTCACTCTTCAATGCACCCTTTCGGCATTGCATCTTTTCCGAAGCGGTGGATATCTATGTTAATAGCACCTAATGGCCAGAGAGCCAGTGTTCGTGGACCGCTTTAAACTTCCGGCGCGATAAGTTGGCAGCCGACTGTTGATCAACAAGAACTTGATGCTTGCTGCTAAGATCCGGAAGGACCCTAGATGAAGGGGCACTAGTGCACGGGACCGGGGGAAAATCGTGCTAAGACCTATTCGCAAGCGCAAGCTTGACGGAACATCATATTTTAGGCGAGAAAAGGTCGAAACCGAAATCCAGGCGTTGGTTGGAATTAGTGCCACCGAACTGGAACGTCGGGCCGACCTGTGGCAGGCCAGCGACCCCGGGTTCGTTTCCCCGGAAGCGCTGCTGTATTTTGTGCGCAACGCGGTCGCAGGCGCTCACCGCGAGAAGCTGACCGAGAAGCTTTTAGTTCGTGTCGCTCGCCGGGTTCCGTTAGCTTCTGACTCCGGCAGCAACACAGACTCGTTGACTAGGATGAACATCCGCGAGGACGTCCGAGACCACTTCGTCGATCTCTTGCTAAGCGACCGCAAGCAATACGACGACCGTCTCGACTACTATGAGGTCAACTTCAACAGCGCAGTTGCCGCGGATCGTAGTGACGCGAACGAACGCCACTGGAAGCATGAGAATCGGACCACTGAAATCGAAAACGAGGACGGTGAGATCTCGGCCCAGGTCGAATCAATTGTCGGCGAGTACGACCCTTTCGATGCCGAAGAACTCGATAAAAAAGATTACCGGCTCCTCCTTGACGAGGCGATTGACAGCCTACCTGAGTTCCAAAGGAGGATCGTCGTGATGGTGCGTCAAGATATTCCAATCGTGTCCAACGACCCCTCGGTCGAATCCATCAGCAAGGTCCTGGGAAGGTCGGACAAGACCATCCGCACGCATCGTGACAAAGCATTTGTGTCCCTGAAGCTGCGCCTTGAGCGCAAGGGGAAGATGTGATGGCCAAACAGCCTCGAATCACTGCAGACGATGTCCTGAGAGCTTTCGCCATGGATTTCGAGCCAGGAGCCGGTGTCCTGCAGCGATACCTTGCCCATTATCCGGAGCATTCCGTGGCCCTGGTAGACCTCTCCATGGAGCTAGCACGGGAAATTAACGATGACCTCCCCCCCGGTGCCGCCGACTTTGACCTCGCCGCCGCCGGGATGGCGCGCCTCCGGGAGGACACGATGAATCTCAAGTCCCTACAAGCTGCTCCAGCAAAGACGTTTGTCGACGCCATCAAAGTGCTGTCCTTGCCTATGCAAGTTGGCCTGGCGTTCCGAGAGCGTCGGATAGACGTCGCAACTTTGCCCCAAAGTGCTTTGGCGAAGTTGGCTGAAGCGCTGCAGACATCGACAGCCACGCTGCTTTCGTATCTCTCTCTCCCCCCCGAGGCTCCCCTGACTCGCGCAAGGAAGTCGACCGTCAAGCCAGGAGCTCCTGAGAAGGTATCGTTCGAGAGGGTGTTGCAGGATGCTGGCGTCGACGAAAAGAGCATTTCGAACCTACTCAACGAGGAGTAGGCATGGATGCGATAGAGCTGGCTCGGCAACACGCGCAGCGGCTGCACGAGGAGGCTGTGCAGCGTGGGCGTAATCCATGGTCCCCGTACGAGTTTGCTGTCGGTATAGCCAATGACCTTGGCATCACCGTCGAAACCTGCGCTCCCGGCGCCGCGCTGCTTGATGGTGGTCGAGCCTCCTTTGACCCGGACCTTCCCCTTATCGTTCACGAGGCAGAAGGCTCGTCTTTCAACCAAGCGTTTCTAGTTGCGCACGAAATCGGACACGCTCAACTCGGCGATGGCGAAGAGAAGTTCGAACGAGCGGCCTACATCGACCCAGCCCGCAGCTCGGAAGCCGCTCCGGTCGGGATGGACCGAGTCGTCGACTACAGTCAACGTCAGCGGCGAGAGGTACAGATGGACCTCTTCGCGAGGGAACTTCTCCTCCCGAGGCCCGTGGCTGTCAACCTACATTTGGTTCAGGACCTGACGTGCTCCAACATTGCCGAGCGCTTGGGGGCTCCGTTTGAGGTAGTCGCACAGCAGATGCTGGATGCTCTGCTGCTACCTGCATTCCAGCCAGTCTCCACAGCAGATCTGGTCGAAATCCCCCTAAACGGCAAGCAGCGAACCGCCGCCACCCACCGTGGTGCTGGATTCCTGCTCCAAGCTGGGCCAGGCACAGGGAAGACGCGTACATTGGTGGCGCGCGTCGAAAGCCTGCTCGATGATGGCGTTGACCCCGGGCGCATCCTTCTCCTGACTTTCTCGAACAAGGCTGCAGGTGAAATGGCCGAGCGGATCGCCCAGAAGCGTCCGGAACAGGCAGCTGCGCTATGCATCGGCACGTTCCACAGCTTCGGCCTAGATCTCCTAAGACGGTTCAATGACAGGTGTGAGTTGCCCCAGGACCCCCGGCTGATGGATCGGACAGAGGCCGTTGAGCTACTCGAAAACGAGTTCCCACGCCTCGGCCTGACCCACTACCGAAACCTGTACGACCCATCGCAGACTGTGGCCGACATCTTAGCTGCGGTATCACGCGCCAAGGACGAAGTGGTTGGTCCACAGGACTACCTGGCCCTGGCTCTAGGGATGCGCGCGGTCGCGACCGACCAGGCCGCCAACGAGGCTGCTGAGAAGGCTGAAGAGGTTGCCAGGGTCTACGCACGCTACGAAGAACTCAAGACCATCTCAGGGTGCGTCGACTTTGGGGACCTCGTTATGCAGCCGGTGCTCCTCCTCGAACGCGATGAAGCGGTGAGGATCCAGCTCCAGAGCGACTACGACCATGTCCTAGTCGACGAGTACCAGGACGTGAACCGGAGCAGCGTGCGGCTCCTTACGGCTCTCAAACCTACTGGGGAGAACCTGTGGGTGGTCGGGGACGCAAGGCAGTCTATCTATCGTTTCAGGGGCGCCTCGTCCTTCAACATGGCGCGGTTCGGCCGCGAGGACTTCCCTGGAAGCCTTCGAGACAGCCTGGACATCAACTATCGCTCCACGTCAGAGATCGTCGGAACCTTCTCCACCTTTGCAGCTAGCATGAATGCTGCCGACGGACATCTCGCGCTTGAGGCAGACCGTGGCTTCAGCGGTGCGAACCCAGAGGTCCTCACGGTCGCGGATGGCTCGCTCATGACGCCGGCGCTCATCGACAGCATCGAACAATTCCGCGCAACAGGCTTTCGGTATCGCGATCAGGCAGTTCTATGTAGGGGCAATGATCGGCTATCAGACACAGGACAGGAGCTTGAGCGGGCCGGCGTCCCCGTCCTGTTTCTGGGCAGCCTCTTCGAGCGCACCGAGATAAAGGACCTTGTAGCATTCCTCCTGCTACTTGTGGACAGGCGCGCCATGGGATTGATTCGCACCGCCTGCTGGCCCGAGTTTGCGATGACGCTTGAAGACGTCGTGCGTGTGTTTGAACGCCTTCGCGGCGCTGAAGTTCAGTCTGGCGCGTGGCGGCAGGGGGCACCAGGCGCCACCCCAGCCGGGCAGGCTTCCCTGGATGCCTTGAGTGCCGCGCTGGACGGTTTCGACGCCACGTCCCAGCCCTGGATGGTGCTTACGACCCTCCTGCTCGACCGAACTAGGCTGGCAGCACGTATTGCCTCATCGTCCAACGTTCCCGACCAGGCACAGGGCATCGCCATCTGGCAGTTCATGAACTTCGTGCGGGTCCAGCCTAACGGGCAGGGTCTTCCGATCCAGCGGCTGGCTGACCGCGTGCGGAGGCTGCTGCGCTTGCGGGACGACAGGGACCTCAGGCAACTGCCCGCTGCGGCCCAAGGTATCGACGCCGTCCGGCTGATGACGATCCACGGCTCCAAGGGCCTAGAGTTTCCAGTGGTCCACGTGGTGGGCGTGAATCACGACTCCATCCCAGGCGCTATCCGCCCTTCTAAATGTCCGCCGCCGAGCGGCATGGTCGCAGGAGGGGAGGGTAGCCCGGACGAAATCGCCCGAGCCGCTCACAACGAGGAGCAGGAGTGCCTCTTCTATGTGGCGATGTCGCGGGCAAGGGACCGTTTGGCGTTCTACGGCGCTACGGCGAAGTCCAACGGCACTTCAAGGCCGCTATCGAAATTCCTGGACCGGATGGGCGCAGTCAGCCGGCGATCGGTCACGCCATCAACGACCCTACCCCCAGCCCCCGATGTTGCGCACATACCTGTGGTCTTCTCGGGAACACCGCGCTTCACCTCCGACGCGGTCGCACTCTATGAATCATGCGGACGGAGGTTCCTTTACACGCATCTGCTGCAGGTTGGCGGTCGCCGCCGCATGAGCGCCTTTATGCTGATGCACGAGGCTATCAGGGAAGTCTATAGGGCGGTTATAAGCCAAGGAACTGCCTCGCCCGATCAGTGCGACATGCTTCTCGAACAGGCATTCATCACCCACGGACTCCACGAGCATGGCTATGTCGAGGACTACCGTGCCATGGCCTCCACGATGCTTAACTATTTTTTGGAGTCGCGGGCCGGCACGCTGGTAGAGGCAGCTGCGGCACTGCGCATCACCTTCGACAAATATGAAGTGGAGGTAAGGCCCGACGAAGTCTTAGTGCGTGATGGTGTTCGAACGCTGCGACGGGTCAAGACGGGGCACGCCACTAGCCAGGGAAGCAAAGACGTTGGAGCAGCGGCATTCGTGCTGGCGGCCCGTGACGCTTTTCCTGATGCGGTAGTGGAACTGGTGTATCTGGCCGACGCCACAGCAAAGCCTCTGCGGCTGTCCGACAGGGAGCTGAGCAACCGTCACATTAAGTTGGGGACCATCCTGCGTGACATTCGCGCGGGCACCTTCCGGGCCGAGGCATCAGACATGACGTGTCCCAACTGCCCAGCCCTCTTCGTGTGCGGCGCTATTCCGCCGGGCGACCTAGTGAAAATCTTCTAAAAAAGTTTACCGGCGGGGTCCGGTGGGTCCGATTGAGTAGGTGTAGGGGAGCAATGAAGCTTCCTACAAACCTCAAAAGGGCTATATGTCTCTCTCAAACTACGACGACGTTGGTGATGCGATCCGTGAGGGCCGTGCTTTGCGGGAGGCAGACGCCTACCGCATCCGCTTCGGCCTTGAAGGACTGACTTTTCGTGACATCGATGTACCGGACCCGGTTCCGACCGGCCGGCAAATCTTGGCCAGTGCCGGCCTGGACCATCGTGCTGAATACATTCTGTACGCCTACTTGAACACGGGTGACTTCGAGGACGTCCGCCTCGAAGAGACCTTCGACCTGCGCGGCAAGGGCGCCGAACGCTTCATCGCGTTCAAGTCCGACCGCGAATTTAAGTTCTCGCTGGACGATAGACAGCTGGCGTGGGGGCGCGCCGACATGCTGGGCACTGTCCTCTACGACCTCGCCGACGTATCGCCGGACGAAGCCGTGTTCTTGGAGGTTCGCGGCGGCGAAGACCGGCTTATCGAACCAGACGACCGCGTCAATCTCGATGCACCGGCCATTGAGCATTTCATCACCGCGCCTAGGCCGCAGACCGGCTACGTCATCTTGGTCAACTCGACCGAGGAAATCGTGCCAGACAAGCATGTCACCTTCGAACAGGTGGTCAAGCTGTCGCACCCGAATGCACCGGCCGGGACCAATGTGAAGTTCTCGATGACATACCGCAATGCGGCCTCGCTCCCCCACGCCGGCGAGCTCGGCGAAGGCGGCTCTGTTGATGTTAAGAAGAAAGGGACGATATTCAATGTCACGCGCACTGTTCAATCTTAATCCCGACTTGGCCCGACTCCGCTCGGATGGCTATTTCGTCCGCATCCAAGGGAGTCTTCTGGTAATGCTGGAGGTGCCATACGTCGACGCGCAACGCCAGGTGCGCTTCGGCACCCTAGTGACGAGTCTCGACTTGGCAGGTGACCGCACCCGCAAACCCGAAACGCACGTCATGGACTGGGATGGCGACTTCCCGTGCAATGCCGACGGGACGCCGTTGCAGGGCATCTCCTATGCCTCGCCTAACTCTGACCTCGGCCAAGGGCTGACTGCGCGATACAGCTTCTCCAGCAAGCCGAGCGACCTAGGCTACCCGGACTACTACGCCAAGATGTCGACCTACGCGACCATCGTGTCCGGACCAGCCGCGGTGCTGCAACCGGGTACCAGCCCACGCGTGTTCCGCGGCGGCGGCGGCGAGGAGGAGGAGGAGGCCAGCGTGTTCAATTATCTCGACACGGCTTCCAGCCGTGTCGGAATCGGTGCGTTGACCAACAAGCTGGAGCAGGAGGTGGTGGGCATCATCGGTCTGGGAGGCACTGGTGGCTACATCCTCGATCTCGTCGCGAAGACGCCCGTCAAGCAGATTCGATTGTTTGACGCCGATGACTTCCTGTCGCACAACGCATTCCGCGCACCTGGCGCACCGTCATTGGATGAGCTGCGGGATGCCCCTAAGAAGGTGCACTATCTGAAGGGCATCTACGCGCGCATGCACCGCGGAATCGTAGCGTACCCCGTGCAGATGGAGGTCGAGACTCTTGGCCTCTTGGATGGCATAACTTTCGCGTTCCTTAGTATGGACGCTGGCGAGGAAAAGCGCGCCGTGGTGGCCAAGCTTGAAGCCTTGGGAGTGCCCTTCATAGATGTCGGCATGGGTCTGGAACTGACTAACGGCAGCCTCGGCGGAATCCTGCGCGTCACGACCAGTACGCCCGCGAAGCGTGACCACGTCCACCAGGGCCGCATATCCTTCGCGGGTGGCGGTGGCCAGGCACTCTACTCGTCAAACATCCAAGTTGCAGACCTGAATGCGCTTAACGCGTGCCTTGCCGTTGTTAAGTGGAAAAAGTTACGCGGCTTTTACCGTGATCTGGAGCAGGAGTATCACAGCACCTACACCACTGACGGCGGTCTGCTGCTTAACGGAGACCAATTATGATGGAGTATAGAACCTTGGAACACCGGTTTGTCCGGAACGCACCCCGCGACTTGGAACCTGGCCTGCTGTACATCTCGATAGAGTATGCAACTGCAGTTCATTCGTGCTGCTGCGGTTGCGGTGAACGAGTGGTGACACCGTTTACTCCGACCGATTGGCGGATGACGTTTAACGGTGAGTCTGTGACGCTTAGCCCCTCAGTGGGCAACTGGAATCAGGATTGCCGCTCGCACTACGTAATCCAAGAAAATCGTGTTATCGAGTGCGGTCCGTGGTCTGAAGCGCATGTCGAGGCTGAAAGAAATCGCGACAAGAGTGCAAAAGCCCAGTACTACCAAGTGTCGACGCCTGTGAAAAGTGACACGACGGCGACTGAATTCACTGATGATGCTGCCCGGGCAAGCGGCTTGTGGTCTCGCTTGCGGGAGTGGCTATTCAGGTAATCGACCTATTGTCATTAAACAACTCTAGTGGATCGAAGGAGTTCCTCAATCCGAGTGGCGAAGAGTTCCTCTCTGCGCGGATGCCCATTGGCGACTATGGCTGGATGTGCGCTCCTTGGCCGACACGGGCGCATCGATTAATGTCCTGTGTGGACAGGGAAAAAGCGGACCTAAGCTGGTCGGCGCGCTTAAAATGAATACGCGTGTGGCGGAGCTAACGCCGTTCCGTGCACCGTAGCCTGTACAAAGTGCGCAACCTATGGTCTTGCGATTGAGCCAAACGGCGAGCTCCATTGCTGCGCGGAATTTGCACCCACTTCGGTCGGTTTTCAAAGCAGCGGGTTGGAGCGCACCACCCTGGGATCAAGGGCTAGTTACCGCTAAACGAGGTGGCCACTGTTGCGCGGAATTTGCACCCACTGCGTTTGGGCATCCAAAGCAGTGTGTTGAAGCCGCGCAACGAAGTTAAACAGGACCCTCACGCGACTGGTAAGCCGCTTTCTAAATTTTGCGTCGATGCTCGACTTTCCTAACACGGCGTGAATTTTTCAGTTGCCGCTCTTCGTACTGAACTACATGCCGAATCAGGCGATTTCTAAAATGTCGGACGTAGTTCAACTCTGCTCGATGCCCCCTTTCCGGCTCTGGCAGCTTATCGATAGATGCAGGCAACTGAGTTGTTTGGTGATTGACGTGCATGGGAGCAAGTAGCCAACGCGGAATTTGCACTCCATTCCCCCAAGGGTCATTGCCAGAGAAAGGAAAGCCCTTTAGCCAAACGTGAAAATGTTCAGCCCCTAAGGCATCAGCGTTAACTCGCCTAACCATTGCCAACGCGAACTCTCCATCATCTGGTTTGCGGTGAACATCAAGCATGTAGGTGTATTGGCCACCAATTTGCATTTCTAGAATCAGGAAATTCCTCTTCCTGGGATATTTCTGGAAAAAGCAATCGTTAGCTTCAGACTCAACAAATTTGGCAGACCACGGCAGCCCTTCAGGGTGTGGCTGCTCTGCAACGAAATCGATGACGGCCTGAAATGCGGTACGAGATCGCTTGAATAGGGTTGCAGCTTCTTCGGCCTCTTTCTCAGGAGATCTAGGGCGAACTGCAAGCACGGCCTTGTCTTCAGGTCCAAGCGTCGTCATTGAAGCAGCTTCGATTTCTACATCCGGATTAGGAAATACGATAGAAACCCCTATCGCTGGCTGAGGCTCCTTTTCAACTGATCGTGTTGTAACCGGCATTGTCTCAATCGAGTTGTCTAGGAAATAAAGCGCAGGAAACGATGATGAGGTAGTTCGGCGCACGCCGGTGCGATTTCCTACAAGAGGCCTCTCCTTAACATCGCGGACTTCTGGCGCACCGGTTCTAGCGGTAGTCGGCCTGCGATCAACTATCTCTTGATGAGCCCTAACTTCTTTAAATAGCTCAAACCCATTGAAGGGCCACGGCGCGTCAAAACCCTGCAGATGAAGAAGTAGCCAGCGCTCCCGGCCATCGCGCGGTAACAACCTGCGCATGCGAAATGTCCACTCCGCCGGCACACGATGTGGCGGCCATATCAACGGAAGCCGTACCCGGTTGGCCATGAGCTTCTGATGGATCATCCGGGCAGATCGATTGGCATCAGGGTCAAAAAGTAGCCTGGCAATACGTTTGGCTTGATGCCCCTCAAGAGAGGGCGGTGCATGGTAGATCACATGCCCTGCATTACATTGCGTCCCCGGCAACCAAGGTGTCTCGATCCCGTAATTTTGATTCGCGTCCAGCATACCGCCAAGTACGTAAGGAATGATCGGTGGGTCGAATAGGTACCAAGCATGCAGAATCTGCCAGCACGGAACGACCAACTCCACACCCTCAGCCGAATCAAACGTGTAACAATCCGCAGTGATGCTTCTTTTATAGAGTGGGTATTCCTCTTCTGAAAAAGGACTATTCCTTCCTCCGGGGGTGCCTGAGCTAATCGGTCGCGGATGGATCTTCAGAGTTTTCATGGGGTGCTTGCTTGAGTCGTAGCCCACGATGCGCCCATTGCGCCATAGAGACTGAACACCGTAGAGTCCGAGCTCTTCGATGGGGCGCGTCTCAACACGCCAGGACGGAGTACCGCGCCCGGGGAACGGATAGTGTACAAACACAATATCCACATAAAGCGGACTTGCCCCACTTGCAATCTGGCGGCACCCTCCTACCCAAAGAACTCGCCAATCCCGACCGCGCAATCCTTCGATATAAACGTCTTGGTTCATTGCCCGCCTGGTCAGTCACTGAATGCAACCCCAGTGAGAGTCGGCCTTGCCGCTTGCCTCTATGGAGTGACCTGAGTATTCCCCGAAGGACCAGTTCTTCGCAAATGCGACCGCTATCCCCCCACAATGCGGCTAGCGAGACGCGTACTACGTCTCATTTTTTCTTCTGGTGCCCCGCCCAGCGATTGTTGAAGTTGGGTACTGATCGCTCCAGCCTCTGAAGCACTTGATCTAGCCAGGCCGGCTGGCTTGAGCCTTTACAGTCATCGAAGCGACCACGGTAAAGGCGATGGTCAATCGCTTTTTCGAGAAAAGTGGTTGGCCATCCAAGAAGGACGTGTCGCAGAACGCTCATTGCATACCGCCGATGTTCTAGTCGCCAGTGCTCGATGCCAAGACTAAGTTGAGTCGGCCGAGCTCGATACATGCTGCTGGGCATAAGCTCCACCAGACCTACGCCATGGCTGCTCGTGTACAGCCCACGGGACAAAGCACGGAGACCATTGAATATCTCCAAAGGAGCATTAGGCGTCCCGTACCAATTCACCCAACGGCTGCCCAAGGCTCGCTCAAGTCGGCGCTGAAATTGCACCTCTGCTTGGGTCGCATGAAGGCCTACACCAGCAAGCCTGTTGCCGCAGTGGCTACATAACAACCCACGCTGTGGGTGTGAGCTGATTCGGTGCAAAATGATAGGCGAACCGCACCTCCTACAAGCATCATGTAGGACGACTTGATGTATCGAACAAACGGTCATCCATGCAAACCTCCACTTAAGCTGGAGCCATGGCTTTTCGGTGGATAGACACACCGGGCAGTACTGCTGACCGAAAGCTTTTCTCTTTCTACTCCTGATGCCAATCGGAAGCACCCATGCAAGCTCACCCCGATCACGATGTTCTTTGAACATCCGCCCCGTAGCGCTCGCAATCACACTGGCTTGGAGCCGTTCGATAGGCTCACCAGTCGCGTTCGCAGCGGCGAGTAACATAGTAGTGTCGGCAAACCGATCAATGTCGCGATTCCACGATGCGCGCTCGCCGAGAGCCTGCCGGCAGAAGCTATGGTCGCCGACACCATTGGCCTGAGCACTTCGGTGTAGCCAAGACGAGAAGCTCTCCCCTTCGTGGAGTCTGGGGTGAGCGCGCCAACTAGCGCCACCCCACGTCATCATGCTTTCGCTGGCCGGCGCTGCTGCCGGCGTTGCGATGGAGGAATGTAATCAAGTGAGCGAAGTAACTGCTCATCGACGCACTCTTTTCCTGTCGCTATCGCCTCTTCCACTGCCTTAGATAGCAAAATATTCATCTCACCAAGCAAACCTTCGCTGAGTTCCAGGATGAGCGCAGCAACGCGCTTGTCTTGCAAAGGTGACTTTTCCCGTAGCGGGAGTGTTGCTTGAAATGCCGCCATTAGGCGGCGGAATTCCATATCGAGTCGCCAGATCGGCATCCACACAGGGTGCAGCCTGTTGGCTAGCTGCTCATCCTTGGAGATCGCCACGTGGGCTTCAGCGGTACCAATGGCGACGATGGGCACCTGCAATGTGTTGCTGAGATGCTTGATGACTTCAAGTACCAGGCGCCTTCGATCGTTTCTCGTGCTGAGGACAGCCTGGAACTCATCAAAAATCAGCATTCGGGTTCCGACGATCTTGAGCGCGGTCTGGACCTGGCGTGCTTTTACGCTGATGGGATCCTTTGTGCGAAATGGCTGCATGAGCTGCAGAAGGATTTCGTCATAGATTCGTGTCTCATCAGGATTTGGTGGCATTTCGATCCGAAGGACAGGCACGCGTACCGCATCTCCTTCCAAGTTCGGATCGATTGGATGTCTGCTCATGAACTCCAAACCGAGCGAGGTCTTTCCGCTATTGGATTCTCCAAGCAGCAAGATGCCTGGCATGCGATGTGTCGGGGGATGATCAAGTAAGGTTTCCATCCGCTGCAGGATCGTTTCAGCAGCGGCATAGTTAAACCACTTGCTTCCCTGCATTTGCCGTAGACGCATCGCAGGCGACTGATCCATCACCGCGCGAACTTCCGGCAGAAGATGCTCTAGGTCGCTCATCTTTTCAACTTGATCTCATAGGGTGACAGCTCACCTGACTCGTCGCCCCACTCCTCTTCAGCAGGCAAAGGCAAGACTTTGCGGGCTTGGGCACCGGACTGTGCTTCTTCAATCGATCGACGCCGGCCGCGCTCGCGCTGCTTTTGCATTGCCATACGGGCTTTCACGGTGCTTGCCTGAGCATCTTCTTTGAGCTTCGTCAGCCGCTCATAGGTCTCGAAGATCAGGTCCTCATCCACCTCCGCGCGACCTTCTCGCTTGAGCTGCACACGGATCTCGCGCAGTTCCCATAGCGTCATGTGCGGCCATGCCAAATTCCTGTAGGGCACCGCGTAGTACTGATCAGTATCCGGATCGAGAAACCAAACCACACTGATATCCCGAGGATCCCGCCGCACTAGAAAACTCAATGGCTTCTTGGTCTTGGCGTCTCGCCGTCCGACCCATGGGTCCAAAACAGGATCGTAGTAACGGATCCCGTCGATCGCGAGGCCGTAGGCTTGCACCGTGCGCTTCAGCACAGGCATAAAGTCGAGGCGCAGTCTTTTGGGGTCCGCAATTGGCGCAGGTAGACCTCGCGCAGGTGTCGTACCGTCACCTAGCACACCAGCCTCAAACTGCTTAATTGGTGGCCGTTTGAGGCTTGAATGGACCGCTTGGTGATAGATGCCACAGATGTATTCGGCGACGTACCGTTCGCACTCAGCGAAGGTCATGATGGCCTCTTCGTGTGGCTTGTACTTGCCTCGCGCGGCAACGTTGGCAAATGTTGTGCCCGGGATTGTTTGGATCTCGGCATTGGTTGTGCCAATTAGGCGCTCGATGTGACCTCCCCAGTGCGGGGTCGCCACCATTCGCCACTCCAGACGGAAGCCGTAGGCAGCCGAAGCGCGACTGATCATCTCACCATGGAATTCCTTGCCGTTGTCGGCGTGCACCGTGTCTGGGCGGCCATAGATAGGCCACGGCGATGGGATTCCCATTTTCGCCAACCAGCCTTCTTTATTGAGCATGCCATGCACCAAGCACATGCCGACCGACACTTCACTGGGCTTGTCGAGCGACAGATGAAAGCCGGCGACGCAACGGGAGTACACGTCTATAGCTACCGTCAGCCAAGGGCGTCCGATATGGCGGCGGTACACGTCGTCGACGATGACCACGTCCATTGGCGTGTGATCAATTTGCCAGACCGCATTAGGCCAATCCGCACCCTCAAAGCGCCCCGGGCGTGCGTCGAATCGGTCCTGGGCTGCTTTGCGACCCATGCGCTTTTCGACAACCTGCTTCTCAGCCAGACTGGCGATACGCCTTCGCAAAGTACTTTCGTTAGGTGGCTCCAGATCCATGCGTCGACACCGCATGCGGACGTCCTGCATCAACCGAGATGGCTTCAGCCGTTGCTGGGTTAAGAACAACTCCTGGATGCTCTGAGCAAGGACGGCCTCGACTTCAGGGCGCAGCCTGCTCTTGCCCCGCCCTCCGTTCGAGGCCTGAGGGGCGAGCGCGCTGATACTGCCTTCACGTCGCCAACGTTTGAGCCACCGATAGACCGTGACCACATCTACGCCCAGGTGGCTGCCAGCCTCAGCAACTAATGTCTTGCTTGGCCTGTTCATGTTGATCAACGGTGCAAGCACGGCCGCACGGCGCTGAGCTTCTGCCCAGGCCTCTTCGCTCAGCTTTTCAAAGCCGGAGCTCTCGACAGATGGCTCGTCAGCCCCATCGTCCCCTCGGCGCATTTCTTCAAGCAACCGACCGACCTCCAAGCGCACAAGTCTCCCGTCGTCCGCCTCTCCCAGCACAGTTCCAAGGTCGACAAAGTGGCGTAGCCGGTACTCGGCGCCATCGAGACGGACCGTTGATCCGACCGTCAAAGGAGTCAGCAGGTTAGCAGTCACACCAAATCACCGAAGTCATTGTCAGCTTGCTTGTGAGATCAGCCGCGATAGTCCTATCCGCAACCAAACGCCAGAGCGTCGTTACAAGTCTTCCGCGAACCCACGGATCCGAGGAACATGCCTCAAGGAGGCTGGCTGGCGTGGCCTCTCCTAGCACTTCAATGGCGTGCAGCAGCTGGAGAGCATCTTGGCTATTGGGCGGATCGCTCAGGTAGGGGAGCAGGAATTTCGCGTTGAACAGAGATTGGGTCCGAATGCGATCCTCGGTGATGAGGCGGAATTGCCAGCCGCGCTCGCGAGCGTATCGAGTCGCCGCACGGTACCGAGGACGCAATTCCTCCCATTTGCGGCGGAGCTCCTCCCGATACTTCACTTCGTAGAGGACCGTTCGACCGCCTGCTAGGGAGCGGTCGTGGCCCAGCCAGTGCACGAGCACATCTGGCACATACGGACGCCCGCCGGGAACGGGAATCCGCACGGGCTGTGGATCCCACCCCGCCACGTCATTGCTGAACTCTAACAGCGCGAAGAAATCCCGCTCCAACGAGGATTCGAAGCGTGCTGACGCCCCTTCGGACAGCTTCCGGCTAGGGATCAGACCGGTAAGTGCACGGCGGCCTAGGCCAATTTTTCGAGCGGGCGGCAAGCGTCTTGGGAACCCAGTGGCGTCACTTGGATCGAATTCGAAGCTAGTGTCACCAACTTTGCCAGTGGGTTGCAATACCTTCGCTCGCATCTTGCAGCCCAAGCCTTTGAGAGTGGGCTGTACGGTTGCAAAGACTCTGCCAATTGTCATCGGTGGTGGCACGCATCCGCGCCCGGGCGAGATTTCATTGGCGCACAACGGTGTGCTGTTTTTGGACGAATTGCCCGAGTGGCAACGGCAGACTTTGGAAGTGTTGCGCGAGCCCCTGGAATCGGGCCTGGTCACGATCTCGCGCGCAGCGCGCAGCGTGGATTTCCCCGCACGATTCCAATTGGTGGCCGCGATGAATCCATGCCCGTGCGGATGGGCCGGCGATGCCAGCGGACGTTGCCGTTGCAGCAGCGACAGCATCCGCCGCTATCGTAGCCGCATCTCCGGCCCGTTGCTGGACCGGATCGACCTGCATGTCGAAGTGCCGCGGTTGCCGCCGCAGGCACTGCGCAGCGGCAACCTCGGCGAAGCCAGCGCCAGCGTGCGAGAACGCGTGGTTACAGCACGCGAACGGCAACTGGCGCGCGCCAGCGCGCCCAACGCGCAACTGGACCAGGCGCAGACCGATCGGCACTGCCGCCTGCAGGACGACGACCAGGTGCTGCTGGAACGCGCGATCGAACACCTGCAGCTGTCCGCACGCTCGATGCATCGCATCCTGCGTGTGGCACGCACCATCGCCGATCTCGACGACAGCGCCATCATTGCCACGCGCCATCTCACCGAAGCGATCGGCTACCGCAAGCTGGATCGTGCGTTGAGTGCAGCAAGCGTGGCATAGCAGCGCTGATCCGCTGGCATGAGTCCCTTGATATTCCCGCAATGGCGCAGCGATTGACGCCACTTTTTCAACACGCCAAGCAATGACGACCGCCGAAAACGCCCTGGTCCAACGGTCGCTGACGCTACGTGCTCGTGGCCAGACCGTGCAGCATTGTGCGCCAGCGCTTTCGGCCACCATCAATGCGCCGCATCAGCCCTTCGGCCACCTATCGCATTCACCCGCGCTCACCACCTCCCGACATCCATTTCATGGCGATGCACGTACAACATCGGCCTCTCCACTGCACCGAGACCGCCATGAGCCGAGCCGACCTCATCACCGTTCCATCGCTGGATTTGCAGCGCTATCTCGGCACCTGGTACGAGATCGCGCGGCTGCCGATCCGTTTCGAAGATGCGGATTGCACCGATGTATCGGCGCACTATTCGCTGCAGGACGACGGCACGGTCCGCGTGCAGAACCGCTGCCTGACTGCCGACGGCGCGTTGGAAGAAGCGGTTGGTGAGGCACGCGCCATCGACGACAGCAACGCGCGACTGGAGGTCACCTTCCTACCCGAAGGTCTGCGCTGGATTCCCTTCACCAAGGGCGATTACTGGGTGATGCGCATCGATGCCGACTACACCGCCGCGCTGGTCGGCGGCCCGGACCGCAAGTATCTATGGCTGCTGGCGCGGCTCCCACACCTGGACGAAAACATCACGCAGGCGTATCTGGCGCATGCGCGCGAGCAGGGCTTCGATCTGGCTGCGCTGATCCACACGCCACACACCGGGCGACTGACCGAGCAGCCACTTCCCTGACTGCTGCGTAGCGCTGGCAGAGCGGCCAGCGACCTCCATGGCGTGAACCCGCACCCTCGAGCAGCGGCGGTGAGGGGACCGCTCACTCGACGGACTCAGCTTTTGACTGCGTACAACAACGCTCGAAGTCAACATCTCGGTGGTCCTGCGCCTCGAAATGATTGGCGTGTGCTGATGGATCAACTGCAGAGCGGATGATGGCACCTCAGGTGTAAGGCCCCTGGCCGCCCACCCTCGCCTGTCTGATAGTCGACGACTGGCGACCGGCTTGCAGCCAGCTCAACCGTTGAGCGTGCTCAGATCCTTGGCCGCAGCCTGCGCACCTTCCAGGCTGTCGAAGGCCACACCGGTGTCGCCGACCACGTATTTGGTCAGCTCGCCATCGCGCGTGGTTTCCTGCATCTTGAAGATCGGCACGGCATCGGTGCCGCCGACGCGTTCTTTCTGCGTTGTCATGGGTGATTCCTCCAGTGAAAGCGCCATGCGTGGGACCGGATTGTCCCGTTACCCGCATGCGGAAGCGCCGACGTTTCGACCCTAGCGCGCGGTCGCGTGCAACCGCGTGAATCCACCGACACGTCGGACGCCCCGCAACGTGGATGATCCTCCACCACCGCCTGGCCGCCAGACGCACGCAAGGCGTCCACGCGGCGTACATCCGCGACGTGCAGCCTGGGCAGCCATGTCTCTGGTCTTTTTCCTGCCCGCGCAGCCTCGCCGTGCGGGCAACCCGGTGGCTGCGCGCCGCCGGCGCATGCTGCGCTCGTACCCGGCCAGCGCTCATTGCGCAGGGTGCCTTGCGTGAACCGGCCTCCCGCAGATGCGGCGCTGACGTGCAGCGTCAACGCTGCCATCAGTGTGACCGTGCTGCTGGTGGTGGCATGCGCAACCCTGCCGATCTGCCTGTCCTACGACCTGGCCTGGCGCCTGTCGCTGGACCGCGAACACAGCAAGCTCAGCCAATTGGCGCGCTGTCGCTGCGGCGCACCGAAACGGCCCTGGACGAAGCCCTTGGCGCGCTGCTCACCATGGCCACCCTGCAACTGCCGGCGTGCTCGACTGCGCACCTGACGCAGATGCGCGCTGGTATTGACCAACCAGTCCATCGCGGAGCTGGGCGATTTCCAGCAGCACCGGCTGCTCTGCACGTCCTGGGGCAACTGCCCGAACGCATTCCGCAACGTGCGCCGGACTTCATGGTCAGACGCGGCATGGTGGTGACCACGCGACGACACCCGCGTGCCAACCCGCAACAACCGTTGATGGTCTTGCAGCTGGGCAGTTACAGCACAGTGATCAACCCGAACACGCTGACCGACACCAGGCCCAGCGGTGGCCGGTGCAAGCAAACGGCATGCGCGAATCGCCGCCGACGTGCTCGCCACTGCCGCAAGCACCGACGACACTCGCGTCCGTTCGTGCGCCACGTCGTGTTGCGACCTGATCGAACTGACACAACAAAAAAGGGCCGCCAACGGCGACCCTTTCAATCAGGCGCTTTGCAGCACGCCTTCGCGCTGGCGCACCGGCTTGGGCCGGCTCGGGAAGGCATGCCGCACGATCCGCCACATCACCTGGCCGAACTGACGCGGCAACGAACCGGTGTTGTAGTGCTGACCGTAGCGCGCACAGACTTGCTTCACTTCCACCGCAATCTGCGCGTAACGGTTGGCCGGCAGGTCCGGGTAGAAGTGATGCTCGATCTGGTGGCTCAGATTGCCCGACAGCACGTTCATCAGCTTGCCGCCGGTCAGATTCGACGAGCCACGCAGCTGACGCAGATACCAATGGCCGCGCGATTCGTTGCGGATCGACTCCTTCGGGAACACTTCCGCATCGGCGGTGAAGTGGCCGCAGAAGATGATCACGAAGGTCCAGATGCTGCGCAGCACGTTGGCGGTGAGATTGCCCAGCAGCACGGTCAGGAAGAACGGGCCGGCCAGCAACGGGAACACGATGTAGTCCTTGAGCATCTGGCGGCCCATCTTGCGGCCGACCGGCAGGAATGAGGCACGCAATTCGGCCGCCTTCATCTTGCCGGCGAACCAACGGCCCAGGCGCAGGTCCTGGATCGCCACGCCCCATTCGAACAGCAGCGCGAACACCACCGCGATGAACGGCTGCAGCAGGTAGAACGGGCGCCAGCGCTGCTCGGGGAAGATCCGCAGCAGGCCATAGCCGATGTCGTCGTCCATGCCGCGCACGTTGGTGTAGGTGTGGTGCTTGAAGTTATGCGTCTTGCGCCAGTTGTCGCCGGTGGCGACGATGTCCCACTCGTAGGTGTTGCCGTTGAGCTGCGGGTCGCCCATCCAGTCGTACTGGCCGTGCATCACGTTGTGGCCCAGCTCCATGTTTTCCAGGATCTTGGACAGCGTCAGCAGCACCACGCCGGCGATCCACGCGGGAATCAGCACGCTGTGCACGAATGCGCCCAGGAACAGCAGCGCACGGCCAGCCACGCCGGTCCAGCGCACGGCGGCCACGATGCGGCGGATGTAGCGCGCGTCGTCGGCGCCGACCTGGGTCTGCACGCGGGCGCGGATGGCATCGAGCTCGTCGCCGAAGGACTGCAGTTCGGCGGCGGACAGGGCACGGTTATGGACTCGGCTCATGGAGATTCCTTACAGATCCAGGATCAGGTCAGTGCTCGGGGCACTGATGCACAGGCGGACCTGTGCGGTGGGTTCGTTGCTGCGCTCACCGGTCAACAGGTGGCGCGTGGTGCCGGACTGGCGGGCGCAGGCGCAGCTGTTGCAGATGCCCATGCGGCAGCCGTGCTTCGGGCGCAGCCCTTGCGCTTCCAGCCCTTCCAACAGCGACTGGCCGCGCGGCAAGGTGAGCGTACGGCCGCTACGTGACAGCTGGACCTGGACGTCGCCGGCTTCGCCGTCGTCCAGCGTCGGCACGCTGAAGGCTTCGGCCTGGAATGCGGCCACGCGACCCTGCAGACGCTCGCGTGCGGCCTGCACAAAACCGCCCGGACCGCACGCCATCACCTGCCGGCGTTGAAGGTCGGCGATGTGCTCCAGCGCATAGGTATCGATACGTGGGGCCGGGGTGTCGCCTTCGCGGGTGGTCAGCACACGTACGCGCAGGCGCGGATGTGCGGCAGCCATCGCCTCGAATTCGTCGACAAAACAGGCTTCGTCGCGCTGGCGCACCCAGTACAGCAGGTCCACGTCCATCGGCATGCCGGCTCGCGCGGCGGCCTGCAGCAGTGCCCGCATCGGGGTGATGCCCGAGCCGGCAGCCAGCAGCAACAGCGGGGTCGGGGTGGTCGGCAGCAGCATGTCGCCGAACGCCGGATCCAGCGACACCACCGTTCCAATGACCGCGTCGCTTGCCAGATAGCGGCTGACCAGCCCGCCCTCGATCGCCTTGACGGTGATCGCCAGGCGACCATCGGCCAGCACGGTGGGGCTGTAGCTGCGCAACAGACGGCGGCCGTCGATCTCCACGCCCAGGCTCACGTGCTGGCCGGCCTGCAAGCCCTGCCAGTGCCCGTTGGGCTGCAACACCAGGGTCACCGCGTCGCGGCTGGCCGGCGTACGCGCGACCAGGCGGGCCATCGGCCGCTCCAGCGTCCACAACGGATTGATCCGGGTCGCCCAGAAATCGAACAACTGCGGCGACACCAGCCGGCGCGCCAGACGCGTCGGCAACGGGGACTTGGACTTGGGAGGAGATGCCAGCTTCATGGATTGCACTATACGCATGCATGCACATCCGTGTATACAGTTGTATATCGGCCAGAAGGGCTATGATTCAGGCCCACGCCCGGCGCTTGCCCCATGACCTTCATCGCCCTGCCTTCCCACGACGCGCCGCCGTCACGCAAGCCGGCGATTTCACGCGAGGATCTGATTGCCGCGGCGCTGTCGTTGATCGGCCCGCACCGCAGCCTGTCCACACTCAGCCTGCGCGAAGTGGCACGCGAAGCCGGCATCGCGCCGAACAGCTTCTACCGCCAGTTCCGCGACATGGACGAGTTGGCGGTGGCCTTGATCGATCTGGCCGGACGCTCGTTGCGCACCATCATCGGCCAGGCCCGCCAGCGCGCCACCTCCACCGATCGCAGCGTCATTCGCGTATCGGTCGAAGCCTTCATGGAACAACTGCGCGCCGACGACAAGCTGCTGCACGTGTTGCTGCGCGAAGGTGCGGTGGGCTCGGATGCCTTCAAGCAAGCGGTGGAACGCGAGCTCAGCTATTTCGAAGACGAGCTGCGCGTGGACCTCATCCGCCTGGCGGCCGCCGACAACGCCAAGCTGCACGCACCGGCGCTGGTGTCCAAGGCGATCACCCGGCTGGTGTTTGCGATGGGCGCAGTGGCGATGGATTCGCCGCCGGAAAAGGACCCCGAACTGGTCGAGCAGATCTCGCAGATGCTGCGCATGATCCTGACCGGCGCGCGCACGTTGGGCACGCACGGCGATTGAGCTTGCCGGTGCATGACTGCGCCAGAGACCCACACCTCAACGCGTGCCTTGTTCGACAGGTGGCCCGTGGTTCGACACGTGACTGATGCCACGCAGCGCGTGCATCGCGCCTCACTGCCGGCAATGCCATCCGCAATCCCGCCACTGCGCGTTCGCGCCGCGTTGCGCGTGGAGGCATCGCTGCGTACATCCTTAGGTCACGCAATGCTGCGTCGAGGATGTGCTTCAACGGCGAGATGACGTTCGTGCAATCGTGCTTGTATGCAGCGAGACACCGCTGACAGCCTCATCCGAGCTGCGAAATGCACAGTTCAGTCTTATCGCGATGACGCTCACATCCCAGCACACCCGTTTCACTCCTGCCTGCCCACTGTGGTCCCACGCTCGCGATCTGTCTCGACAGACGCACCTACAGGCACACGGAGACGACATGACCACTCACGACAGCAACCTCGACAAGCAAGAACGCAACGCCGAAGCAAAGGAGTTGAATCGTGATCCGATCACCGGCGCGCCCGGTTCGCATCCGGTCGGAGTCAGTGTCGGCGGCATCACCGGTGGCGCGGCAGCCGGCGCGATCGCCGGCACGGTGTTCGGTCCGCTTGGCACGTTGATCGGTGCAGCCGTTGGCGTGGTTGCCGGCGCGGCAGCGGGCAAAGGCGTCGCCGAGCGCCTGGACCCGACGGTGGAAACCGAATACTGGCGCCAGGAGCACCAGAACCGCCCGTACTACAAGGAAGGCACCGATTACGATCGCGATTACGCCACCGTCTACGGATTTGGCTTGCAGGCGCGCGAAACGCGCCCGACCAGCACCTGGGAAGAGACCGAAGCGACGTTGGCCGGCGAGTGGCCGCGCAACCGTGGTCAATCGCGCCTTGAATGGGAAGAAGCACGGTTGGCGGCCCGCGATGCCTGGGAACGCGCCGATCGCACGCACAGCGTCTATCGCGAGGGTGACACCCACTACGAAGGCCGTTTCGACAGCGCCAGTTATCGTGATGCCGAATATTCCTACGACGACTATCGCCCCGCTTATCGCTATGGCATGCAGGCGCGGCAACAACATGCCGGCCGCCAGTGGGACGACCATCTGGAACGCGACCTGGGCGATGGCTGGGACCGTTTCAAGTCCAACTCGCGTCTAAGCTGGGAGAAAGCCAAGCATGCGGTACGCGAGGCCTTCGATTCGGAGCGTCCCGATGCAGCCACACGTCGCAATCCCACCGATCCACGCGTGTAATCGCAGTCGCGTAGCACATGCCTGCGCGGTTGGCGGGTAGAAAAAAGAACGGGCCGCTGGGCCCGTTTTTTTTCGTTATTGCGTCTATCACTGCCCAGCGTTCAAATCAGAGCGGCAGCCGATCGAGGTGACATCCCAACGGCGATCGATGCGCTATCTGCATCTTGGCCAAGCCCGCATGTTTATTCATTCGATCGAAGCGCGGACCTGCGCATCGATGACGCTGCGCACGCAACCCCATCTCGTTTCAATGCCAGATTATTTCAAGACCAGATAGACCGCGAACACGATGACCAGCACGGCAATCAGACTGATTGCCACCCGTCCCCCACGCAGTTCTACCAAAGCATGCCACCACACACGCGCTTCGGGTGTTCCACTGGCGTGCTGCTGCTTACGACTATCTTCGCTATCCCGCATCCTGAGTACTCTCTCCTTCACGTCATCACACAGCTTAAGGATCCGACGTTACACAAGTGTGGAGCGGTTCAGAATGTTATGTAAATTTCGCTAAAACACGCAGCTTTTTGGCCGTTGCATCACTGCATCCACGTCATTGCGTACTGCACCCACACAAGGCGTCCATGCCTGCACCGGCATCATGCCAACTCTGTTCGGGAAGATTGGTACGCGGCTGGATCTCACACTGCACGACCGCGATGGCAAGTGCATGCGTAGCGTGTAGAGGCGGAAAACAAATCTGACCAATTAAGCGTGCACGTCGGAAATCCGGCATCACGGTCGGGTTCGATGACCATGCGTTGACGGGTAGATGGTTACTCTGCACATCAAGTTTGTTTAGCCCGGAACACCTCACGTCATGAGCAGAGATCCCTCCGTTATCGATGTACAAGCCGAAATCGCGCATTGGCAGGCGCGGCATGCCCAGGGAAATCTTGGCGCAGGCAAGTTCAGCGAATTGTCCCCGGTGGTGAAGATGGCCTGCGACATCTATCTGCAGGCACCGCGTTCGAGTGACCAAGAGCGTTTGCGCCTGTTCCGAGATCGTCTGGAGCATCACTTCATTTCATCCAGTACCCAGTCCAACTACGAACAGTTGGCAACCGATTGCTGGCAGCGCCTGGGTACGCGCAATAGTTGAGCACGTATCGTCGAGCAAGACCTGTCATTCATTGGAGAACGCCATGAAAACCCCGTATCAAGTGCAGCAGGAGCTGGAACGATTGGAGCGGCTGGTGCCGCACATCATCAGCGACCAGGGCGACCGTGCGGAGGACATCCTGGGCTTCCATGTGGCCAGTCTGCTCGGCAGCGCGCCGGCCAGCGAACATGCGGTGATTCGCGAACGCACTGCACGCATGGCGCGCGTATGCCGCACCGCGCAGGACAAACTCCGCACGCCGGCAAGTCTGCGCGGCGCCGGTCCGCTTTCCCAGGCACAGTTTGCTTGAGCTGTCGGTTTTGAATCGACGCACCACCGGAGCCGCATCGCGGCTCCTTTGCATTTCACCCTTGGCACTACCAGCCGAATTCTTTCCGGGACCTCCATGAAATCCTTTCTCGCTGCGACCTCGTTGTTGACCATGCTGACCCTCACCGCCTGCGATCGCCCCGGTGGCGATGCATCGCGCACCGCACCGTCCGTGTCGCCGGAGCCGACCGCCGCACCGGTCAGCGGCACCGGCGCAGCCGAGCTGGCAAAGGGCGACGGCGGCGCATTGGGCGTGCTGGCAGCAATCGACGAAAACGAGATTGCGCTGGCCAAGCAGGCCATTGCGCAGGATCTGGGCGGTGCCACGGCCGAATTCGCCCAGCAGATGCTGCACGACCACGAAGCCAACCTCGAAAAGACCAAGGCACTCGGTGCCAAGGACAGTTCGCGCGCCGATGCGATGCGCGCCAAGGGCAAGGCGGCGGTGGAGGCGTTGGCGAAGACGCTGACCCTGCCAGACGGCAAGGATGCATACCGCAATGGGTTTCTGAGCACGATGGTCAGCGACCATGGCGACACCCTCAAGATCATCGATTCCGAATTGCTGCCTGCGGCGGAAAGCGCACCGGTCAAGCAGCATCTGGAAGAAACCCGACGCGTGGTGTCGGCGCACTTCGAGCGTGCCCACGCGGTATCGTCGTCGCGCTAAGCGCCCCACCCGCTTCTGCAGTACGCAAACGCGCCGGCTCGTCCGGCGCGTTTGCGTTTGGGCGGGCGCTGGGCGAAGACGTCCGCACCACCCCTTCTTGTAGCGGCGTTCTTGTAGCGGCGTTGGCGGCACGCCGGAGCGGCTTCACTGTGCTTGGGTCGACACTGGCCTATGGTGCCGCATCGCGTCAGCCCAGGAGGTCTTCCATGCGTTTGCTCATCACCGGCGGCACCGGCTTCATCGGTCAGGCGTTGTGCCCGGCACTGCTGCATGCCGGCCATCACGTCACTGTACTGAGCCGCGACCCCCGTCGTGCCAGCCGCCGCCTGCCTGGCATCAGCGCGGTGGAGACACTGGATGGCGTGCAGGCTGATGCGGTCATCAACCTGGCCGGCGAGCCATTGGCTGCCGGCCGCTGGACCGACGCACGCAAGCAGCGCTTCCGCGCGTCGCGCCTGGGCATCACCGGGCAACTGCACGCCTGGATCGCACAGCAGCCGCCCGAGCAGCGCCCGTCGGTGCTGATCTCCGGTTCGGCGGTGGGCTATTACGGCGAACGCGGCGATGCGCCGCTGACCGAAGCCGATGGCGCCGGCAACGATTTCTCCGCACTGCTCTGCCGCGACTGGGAAGCCGAGGCAGACACGATCGCCGCATTGGGCCTGCGCGTGAGCCGGGTTCGCACCGGCATCGTGCTGGACCGCGATGGCGGTGCGCTGGCACGCATGCTGCCCGCGTTCCGCTTCGGCGGTGGCGGGCCGTTCGGCGATGGCCGGCACTGGATGAGCTGGATCCACCGCGCCGACATGGTCGCGCTGTTGCTGTGGTTGCTGCAGCACGGCCAGGCTGGCGCCTACAACGCCACCGCACCGAACCCGGTCACCAACGCCGAGTTCGCGCGCACGCTGGCCAAGGTGTTGCATCGCCCGGCCCTGCTGCCGCTACCGGCCGGCGTGCTGCGGCTGGGCTTCGGCGAAATGGCCGATCTGTTGCTGATCAGTCAGCGCGTACTGCCGCAACGTGCGCTCGATGCCGGCTTCCGCTTCCAGTACGTGCAGTTGGAGGCCGCGCTGCGCGCAATCCTGCAGCGCTGAGCCAATCGGGCACGTTGTCCAAGTGCCTGGCCACGAACTGAAGAAGCACGAGACAGGCCTGTATGCACCTCGCCTTGCGGGCAAGGCACGGAGGCCGTCCAGCGATGGACCAGCGCAGCCTGCGACCGAGCAAGGCGCGCAACGCTGACGGCACTTGAGGCGAGATGTTGCGTGATGGATCGCAGGGTTAGCGATCGATCACGACAAGGGCCGATGCTGTTTGCACAGCATCGGCCCTGATTCACGTCATTGCGGTGTATCAGCTTCGCCGTGTGGCGTTCAGCATCAGCGGGTCACGCGCTTGGCAGCTTTCTTGCCCACTGCCTTACGTGCGGCGGTGGTCTTGGCCACTGCGCGGGTTGCCGGGGTCTTGGTGACCTTCGCCGCCTTCTTCAACGTGGTCTTGGTCACCGCCTTCTTGAGCGGAGCCTTCTTCACTGCGGCCTGCTTGGTTGCAGTCTGCTTGGCCACCGGCGCTTTCTTGGCTGCGGGCTTGGCCAACGTCTTGGCAGTCGACTTGCCGATTGCCGCCGACTTCCCTGCCGATTTCTTCGCTGCCGACCGCGCGCCGACCGCGGCCACCGCCGTCTTGCGCGCTGCGCTCTTGGCGGCCGTCTTGGCACTCAGCGCAGCGGCTTCGGCCTTGGCGTTGGCCTTGGCGGTTTCCAGCTTCTGCTTGGCATTGACCTTGGTGCTGGCCAACTTTTTCTTGGCCGCATCGGTGGTGCTGCTCAGTTTCTGCTTGGCCGCCTCTTTGGTCGTCGTCAGCTTCTGCTTGGCGGCCTCCTTGGTGGCGATCAGCTTGTCCTTGGCGGCCTCTTTGCTCGACACCAACGAGCGCTTGGTCCTGGCCACAGTGCCTTTCACCGCCGTGGCGGCTTCGCCGGCCTTCTTGACGACACGCTTTTCAACCTTCACCACTGCCTTGCGGGCCGTTGCCACACGGGTCTTGACCTCGCCCGCCGCCGCGTCCGCTGCCTCCTTGACGCTGGCAACCGCGTCGCTGGCGGTGCTGGCAATGTTTTCGCCCAACTCGGTGGCCGTGCTCTTGACGCTATCGACGGCGTCGGACAGGGTTGCCGTCACACCATTGCCGTTGCTCATAGACCCTCCTTAAGGGCATCAATCTGGAAAGCGGGCGATGCACGACGGCATTCGGAATGCTGAACAGGCATCGGATCACGCGGACGCTACGCCGGGCCCAAGCAGCTGTCAACGCAACACCGGCAAGGCATGCGCAGCGCTTTCACCAGCAGTTAAATTGTACGCAGGCACTCTCGTTCAGCTTGATTTACGCAGTCAGACGCCCTATCCCTTTTCCACCGCGTAACCCGGACTCCGTTGCATGCGACCGCTCCCCACCTTGCTGACACTTTCACTGGCCGCCGCCTTCGGCGGATTTGCCGCCACCGGCATCAACGCCTGGCTGGACAACCGTGCCGAGGCCACCCCCACCAGCACGGCGGCGTCCAGTTTGCCCGCTGCGGCGGCATTGCCGGCCGCGGTCGGCGGCCAGCCGGTGCCGTCATTGGCGCCGATGCTGCAACAAGCAATGCCTGCGGTGGTGAGTGTCAACACCAAACAGGTGGTGCGTGTGCGCAACCCGTTCTTCAACGACCCGATTTTGCGCCGGCTGTTTCCGCAGGTGCCGCAAGACCGCATCAACGAGTCGTTGGGCTCGGGCGTGATCATCGATGCGCAAAAAGGCTACGTGCTGACCAACCACCACGTCATCGAAAATGCCGACGATGTGCAGGTGACGCTCGGCGACGGGCGCACGGTGAAGGCAGAGTTCATCGGCTCCGATGCCGATACCGATATCGCCCTGATCCGCATCAAGGCCGACAAGCTCACCGATATCAAACTGGCCGACAGCAATGCGCTGCGGGTAGGCGATTTTGTAGTGGCCATCGGCAACCCGTTCGGCTTCACCCAGACGGTCACTTCCGGCATCGTCTCTGCGGTGGGCCGCAGCGGTATTCGCGGCTTGGGCTACCAGAACTTCATCCAGACCGATGCCTCGATCAACCCGGGCAACTCCGGCGGCGCGCTGGTCAATCTGCAGGGCCAGTTGGTGGGCATCAATACAGCCAGCTTCAACCCACAGGGCAGCATGGCCGGCAATATCGGGTTGGGCCTGGCGATTCCGTCCAACCTGGCGCGCAACGTGGTCGAGCAGTTGGTGACCAAGGGCGTGGTGGTGCGCGGCACGCTTGGCCTGGAAGCGCAGAATCTCACGCAGCAGATGCTGCAGGGCCTGGGCGTGGATTCGTTGCGCGGGGCGTTGGTAACGCGCGTGCTACCAGGTTCCGCTGCGGCCGCGGCCGGAGTGCAGCCCGGCGATGTGGTGGTGGCGGCCAACGATCAACGCGTGGACAGTGCCGAAGCGCTACACAACTACGAAGGCCTGCAGGCGGTCGGCAGCGCAGTGACGCTGGATATCCGTCGCGACGGCAAACCGCTCAAGCTCAAGGCAACCTTGAAAGAACAGGATCGCGCCGTCACCGGCGACATGCTGGACCCGCGCCTGGGTGGCGCCACCTTCGTCGATCTGCCCGAATCGCTGCGCCAGTCCGGCATCACCGGGGTGATGGTCAGCGAGGTCAAACGTGGTGGTCGCGCCGCCGCCAATGGGCTGGTGTCCGGCGATGTGATCGTGGCCAGCAGTGTCGGCGACTTTGCGGATCTGGCCAGCTGGCGCGCCAACTTCCAACGCAAGCCGCAGCAATTGGTGGTGCGCATCCTGCGTGGCAACGCGCAGTACGACGCGTTGATGCGTTGATCTGAGGTACACCCGGACACTCCAGCCCTAACACCCCCTACACCCTGCCGATGCTATTGCTACTACACGACCGCACGCTGTGGCGGCTGCCCTCAACGACCGTAGGAGATATCGCATGAGCCCCACCAATACCGAACAGCTGAAAGACAACCTGAGCGAAGCCGGCACCCATCTGAAGTCGGCTGCCAGTGCTGCAGGCGAGGCCGTCAAGGGTGCCACCAGCGCGGCAGGCGATGAACTCAAACTCGGTCGCGCAAACGTCAAGGCCGAATTGTCCGATACCGCGCTTGCCGGCATGGCCGCAGCCGAGTTCGGCGGCGCTGCTGCCAAGGAGCAGATGGACGTGCTGGTCAGCAAGGGCAACGACCTGCTGGAAAGCGCGACCGACCTGATCCGCGAGCGTCCGCTTGCTGCATTCGGCGCAGCATTTGCCGCCGGCTGGATCATTGCCAAGCTGGCACGCAGCAACGACCACTAAGTCGTGAGCGATCAGGCCTCTACAACTGCTGATTCCGGCGCGCCTGATGCGCGTCCGGAAACGCCAGGACTGGAAGAAAGCGTGCGTGCGGTCGGTGCAGCCGGCAGCGCGACGCTGAGTTCGGCCAAGGACACCAGCCGCGCATTGCGTCGGCTGGTGTCTGCCGATCTGCAGTTGGCACGCAGCGCCTTCGGACGCGGCCTGGCATGGGCATGCGTGGCCGTCGTGTTCGGTGCATCAACATGGTTATTGTTGGCTGGCGCAATCATCGCATTGCTGCAGCGTGCCGGCCTGTCGTGGTTCCAGGCGTTGTTTTTTACTGCCGTGGCCAGTCTGCTGGTCACAGGGATCGCTGCGTGGCGGGTGTTCTTTTACTTCGATCACACCGGTTTCAACGCCACCCGTCGTCAACTGGTCAAACTGGGCCTCTTTGACGATGGCAGCGACGACGATGCGGCTGCCTCGTCAACCAGTGGAGCACGCCCATGAAGTTCGGCACCTTGCGTCAACGCGTCGAACGCGCCGAATTGCTGGTGGAAGGACGCGCCCAAGACACGCGCCTGCATTGGAATGACCTGCGCCAGACCTGGCGCGCAGGATGGTCGCCGGTGCGGATCGTGATGGTTGGCTTCGGTCTGGGTTTCGTCACCGGCCGCAACGAACCGCAGGCGGCACTCGGCAGCATCGCCGGCAAGTTGGGCGGTATTCCGAAAATTCTGCAGATGGTCAGCACGATCTCTGCCCTCTTCACTGCGCACCGTGCGCAGGAAGCCTCCGAGCAGGCCGAACGTGCTGCCGACAATGCCGAAGAGGTGGCCGCCGATCCTCCGATGACGGTCGTCCAGGTGCCCACCGATCGCGCGGCGTGATTCGCAGCGCCCCCCGGGGTTCTGATTATCACCAGGCTGGCCGGCGTGCAGTCGCGCCCGTTACCTGGTCTCATTGGTGCTGACATAGCGCGCACAGTCTCTGTGCGCGCTGTTGACGCATTGCGCCGATAATGGCGTACCGCTGGCAGCACGCCAGCCGCATCCTGGCCACGCATGTCTCTTCCCGTCGATTCACTGGATGCTGCCGTTGCGGCAGATTCGCTTCCGCCGCCCCCCGCTCCACGTCCACGCGCCCCGGTGTCGATGGTCGTGCTGGCCACGCTGGCGGTCGGCTATACCTTGTGGGCGGCGCAGACGATCATCTTGCCGATCATGCTGGCGGCATTCTTCGCGCTGATCGGCAATCCGATCCTGCGTGGCCTGCGCAAGCTGTATATCCCCCGCTTCCTGGGCGCATTGCTGGTGCTGTGCCTGGGGCTCTTCGGCACCGTGACGCTCGCCACGCAGCTGGCCGGGCCGGCGGCGGAGTGGGTGCAACAGGCGCCACAGCAGATGCGGTTGATTGCGCGTGACGTGCGTAATTTCACCAAGCCGATGATGCAGGCCAATCAGGCCGCGGAAAATTTCGCACGAGCGGCAGGTGGCGAAGGCCAACGCAGCGTGCAGGTCGTGCGTACGCAGATGGACGATCCCTATAAGGCGTTGGTGCGCACGCCCAAGCTCGCCGCATCGGTGCTGGCGGTGGTGCTGTTGACGTTCTTCTTCATGGTCTACGGCGAAAGCCTGCAACGGCATGCGATTGCGTTGCTACCCAATCGACAGCAGCAGCGCTTTACCACCGAAATCATGTTGGATATCGAGCGCGAGGTGTCGCGTTACGTGCTGACCATCAGCGTCATCAACACGCTGGTCGGGCTGGTGTTCGCAGGCATCTTGTATGCACTGCGCATTCCGCTACCCGAAGCGTTGTTGTGGGGCACGGTGGTGGCATTGCTCAACTTCGCACCGTATGTGGGCCCGTTGATCGGCGTGATGTTGATGTTGCTGATGGGCTTTGTGGAATTCCGCACCACCTTGTCGTCGATGCTGCCGGCGATCCTGTATCTGGCGTTGCATACGATCGAAGGTCAGGTGGTGACGCCGATCGTGCTGGGCCGACGCATGGCGATCTCGCCGTTGATGCTGATCCTGGCGCTGATGCTGTTCGGCTGGCTGTGGGGCATGGTCGGCCTGCTGCTGGCAGTGCCGCTGCTGGTCTGCATCAAGATGGTGCTGAGCCGGGTGGAGGGGATGCAGCGCTGGGCGCGGTTGCTTGAGTAACCGGGAATCGGGAGTTGGGAATCGGGAATCGCAAGAGCAGTGGCTGCGCTCTACCCATTCTCGATTCCCGACTCCCCATTCCCGGCATTACAATCTGGCGATGAGCTTCCACATCAGCGCCATCACCCTCGACCTCGACGATACGTTGTGGCCCTTTGCGCCGATCGGCGCACGGATCGATCAGGTGCTATACGACTGGATGCGCGAGCACAGTCCGGTCACCGCCGAGCGGTTCCCGGTGGAGGCGATGCGCGAACTGCGCGAGCGCAGCTTTGCCGACAACCCCCACCTGCATCACGACCTGAGCGCACTGCGCCGATTGACGCTGGAAATGGCGCTGCGCGAAAGCGGGGGCGATCTGACCTTGCTGGAGCCTGCGTATGAAGTCTTCTACGCCGCGCGCAACCAGGTGGAGTGCTATCCGGATGCGCTCGACGCGCTGGCACGCATCGCCGCGCATGTGCCGGTGGCGGCGCTCAGCAACGGCAATGCGGATCTGCACCGCATCGGGTTGATGCATCATTTTGCGTTTCAGCTGGGCTCGCGCGAACACGGCAGCGCCAAGCCGGATGCGAGCATCTTCCTGGCCGCATGCGCGCGTCTGCAGGTGCCGCCGGCGCAGGTGCTGCATGTGGGCGACCACGTGCGCATGGACGTGCTTGGCGCGCTGGATGCCGGCCTGCGTGCGTGCTGGATCAATCGTGAAGGCGCGCAGTGGTCGCATCCGACCCAGCAACCGGATCTGGAATTCGACTCCATGACCGGGCTGGCCGATTGGCTGGACGCCCAGCAGCCGCACCCGGACGCCGCACACGCTGGCATCCGCCTTCCGGCCTGAGCCACTTTTTGCTCGGCGCATGGCGCCGCCTCCGAGGATTTCCATGTCGCAGCTCACCGGTTTCATCGATCCCCACGCCGCAGCCCTGCCGCTGCATGTGCTCGACCGCGAAGGCTTTGCACATTGGTGCGCCGAGCAGCCCACCCGCGTGCTGTCGTGGGCACAGGCGCAACGTTTCGATGCCGCGCCGGGCAGCGTGCTGTTGCTGCCGGGCGAACACGGGCTGGCCGGCGCGGTGCTTGGCGTCGGCGACCGCGCCGATGCCTATGCCTACGCACATGCGCCGATGGCGCTGCCACCGGCCAGCCGCTGGACGCTGGCCAGTGCGCTGAGCGAGACCGAACAGGCGCTGCTCCACCTGGGCTGGGGCCTGGGCGCCTACCGCTTCTCGCGCTACCGCAAGGTGCCGCGCGCACCGGCCGAACTGGCGGCCACACCGACGCCGCACACACGCGCCTTGATCGAGGCCTGCATCCGCGTGCGCGACTGGGTCAATACGCCAACCGAAGACATGGGCCCGCAGCAGCTGGAAGACGCCACGCGTGCACTGGCGCAACCGCATGGCGCGCAGGTCGAGGCGATAGTCGGCGAGCAGTTGCTGGCGCAGAACTTCCCCACCATCCACGCGGTGGGGCGTGCCTCGCATCGCGCCCCGCGCCTGATCGCGCTGCGCTGGGGCGCGGCCGAGCATCCGCATCTGGTGCTGGTCGGCAAGGGCGTGTGCTTCGACACCGGTGGGCTGGATCTGAAACCGGCCGACGGCATGCGCAACATGAAAAAGGACATGGGCGGCGCGGCACATGCATTGGCACTGGCCGGCCTGGTGATGGCGCAACAGTTGCCGGTGCGGCTGACCTTGCTGATTCCTGCAGTCGAAAACGCGGTCGGTCCGGACGCATTCCGCCCCGGCGAAGTGATCACCACCCGCGCCGGTGTGAGCGTGGAAGTGGACAACACCGATGCCGAAGGCCGGCTGGTGCTGTGCGATGCGCTGAGTTACGCCACCGAACAGCGTCCCGATCTGATCCTGGATTTCGCCACACTCACCGGCGCTGCGCGCATTGCGTTGGGCCCGGACCTGCCGGCGCTGTTCGCCAATGACGATGCCCTGGCCGAGGCCTGGCTCAACGCCGGTGAGCAGACCCGCGACCCGGTCTGGCGCATGCCGCTATGGCGCCCTTACTTGCGCTATCTCAACAGCCATGTGGCCGACATGGCCAACGCCGGCTCGCGCATGGCCGGTGCAGTGACCGCCGCGCTGTATCTGGAGCGCTTTGTCGCACCGGGCCAGCTGTGGGCGCATCTGGACGTGTACGCCTGGAACGACAGCGACCGCCCCGGCCGCCCGGCCGGCGGCGAAGCACTGGCGCTGCGCTCGGCCTTTGCGATGCTGCAGCAGCGCTACGGCAACTGAGCTCCGCTCCCGACGTGGCGCGCCCGCCTGCAACTGCGCTTGATGTGGTGCACGTATGCGCGAACCGGAGTGGCCGATGAACCATGACGCGCCATGGTCGGGCAACGCACCCCGGATCGCCGTGCTCACCGCACGCCACGCCCACCCCGCACTGAGTGCAGGCGTTCGAATGCCTGGGCGGTATGCCGGCGAATACATCGGCACCGCAACGCGCGTTCCAGCAAGGCCCGCACCAGATCGTCAGCGCGTGTGGGCTCGCCGTTGAGCACGCGAAGCGGCGCAGCGCCGGCACGGCATGCTGCGCAACCGCTCGCCGCCCAGCGCATCCATCGGTAGGTTTTGGTGATGGCATCACACCGTAAACGCGCGGGAGCGTGGACTATTCCCAGCACTGGTCCGCGCGGGGCGTTTTTTGGCGATCACGGGAATTAAAAGCGGCGGACAACACGTGGCCGGCGGTCGTCAGGTGGATGCGGATGGCGCGCTCGTAAACGCAATGTCCGCGTGCCGCGCCCCGCCCGACGGCAGCGCAGTCGTGTCTGTTAGCCGCTCACAGCCACCGGCACCGCGTCTCACTGCACCGATCACTCACCGCACCGACTACTGGAGCCAGCCATGACCTTGCCACCTCCCCCGCCGCCGCAGCGCGGAAGCGTTCGCGTGGCGCCACTGCTGGGCATTGCCGCGATTGCTGGTGGCCTCGCGGTTGCGTTCGCCTGGACTGCTGGCTGGATCGGTGGCGACCGGCTCACCGCCGCGCGCATGACCGACACCATCGAAGCCAGCGGGCCGCCGCATCCGGGCTTTCGCCGCGCGCATACCAAAGGCGTGTGTGTGAGCGGGGAATTCAAGGCCAGCGGCAAGGCCACCTGGCTGTCCTCGGCACGCATCTTCAGCCAGGCCAGCACGCCGGTGCTCGGGCGCATGTCGATCGGCGGCGGCGACCCGCATGGCGCCGACGGTGCGGCACGGGTGCGCAGCATGGCGCTGTTGTTGCGCAGCGACGATGGCCAGGAATGGCGGACCGCGATGAATAGTTTCCCATTCTTCGTGGTGGCCACGCCAGCCGGCTTCCAGGCATTGAATGTGGCGTCCAGGCCGGACCCGGCCACCGGCAAGCCCGACCCGGCCAAGCTGGCCGCGTTCGGCAAGCAGTATCCGGAAGCGGCCAAGTTCCAGCAGTGGGCCAAGACCGCGCCATGGTCGGATAGCTGGGCCAATACGCAATACAACGGAGTGAACGCCTTTCGTGCAATTGCGGCCGATGGACGTGAGCGCTACATCCGCTGGTCGATGCGTCCGCATACCCCGTTCAAGGAACTGAGCGCCGAGCAGCGCGCACAAGCCGATGGTGATTTTCTCGCCACCGATCTGGACACGCGCCTGGCGCAGGGACCACTGCGCTGGGACCTGGTGCTGACCGTCGCCGAGCCGGGCGATGCGGTCGACGATCCGTCGCAGCCATGGCCGCAGAGCCGCAAGCAGATCGTGGCCGGCACCGTCTCGATCGATCATGCCGAGCCGCAGGCCAGCGGCCCGTGCCGCGACCTCAATTACGACCCGCTGATCCTGCCCAAGGGCATCGCTGCATCGAACGACCCGATCCTGGCGGCGCGGTCGTCGGTGTATTCGCAATCGTTCAACCGGCGCGAGCATGAGATCGCCAACGGCACAGGCAGCGCCGCCACCGGCCAGGGAGCACACCGATGAGCAGCCACACCCACTTCAATCTGCCCGCACGCGTGCTGCATTGGCTGATGGCCGCGATGATCCTGACCATGCTGTTCGTCGGCGTGGGCATGGTGGCCTCGGTCACGCAACGGCCGTGGTTGATCGATCTGCATCGCCCGCTGGGCATCGCGATCCTGATCCTTGCGGTGCTGCGGTTGATCAACCGCCTGCGCAACAAGCCACCGCCGCTGCCAGCCGATCTGCCGACATGGCAAAAGGCTGCCGCGATCGCCTCCCACTGGTTGTTGTATGCATTGATGCTTGGCATGCCGCTGATCGGCTGGGCGATGCTGTCGGCCGGCGGTTATCCGATCGTGCTGTGGCCCGGCGCGCAATTGCCGTCCATCGCGCCGCACGATCCCGCGCTGTATGCGTGGCTGCGTAGCGCGCATGGCTGGTTGGCGTATCTGCTATTCGCCACGGTGCTGGGGCATTTGAGCGCAGCGCTGTTTCACGCCTGGGTGCGTCGGGATGGTGTGTTTTCCAGCATGGCGCGTGGGGAGCGGTAAGCGCGCTCACCTCTACTACCCCTCTCCCGCAGGCAGGAGAGGGGAACAACCACCGCGCTGCGTGCAAGCGGCACGGAAGTTTCCTTCTCCTGTTTGCGGGGAAGGTGCGTGAAGGGCCGATGGAGCAACACCATCGCGCATCCCTCAGCAACTCCACGTCATCGCGTGTCAATCACTCAAGGTGCGCGCTGTCGCTGGCCTGCAGGCACGGTCTCTCCCACGCCGCGCCCAGTGGCTGCCCAGTAAATACCGCCATCTAGATGATCTAGATAACGCGGATCGTTATAGGCCTCTGCCAGATGACCCAGTGCAGTGGCAAACACGCGGCCACCTTCGAAGTGGCGGTACCACGCCACCGGATGCTGCTTGCCCATCCCCCTGGCGACCTGGCCGGGCGAGATCAGCATGGGGCGTCCACCGTCAGCAGCGTGACCAGAGCGTCGCTGTAGGGCGGATCGTACTCGTACCATTCGTCGGTCCATACCCAACGCCTTGGAGGCCGGAGGTGGCGGGGAGTTGGCGTCCACCACATCCACCATCGCGGTCTGCCTATAGGGATGGGTGCGGAACGAGCGGCCGATCAGATGGTCGTACCACTCCCACTCGCCACGCTTGATCGCAAACGCCTTGTGCACTGCGACCACGCCGCCGCCGTTGCGCACGTACTGCTGAAACTTGGCGCGCCGGGTCGGTTCCAGATCGGTGGCCGGCGTGTTGAGCAGCACGATCGCTGCGTATTGCGACAGATCGCCATCGAAGGCCTTGGCATTCCATGCCCACACCCGTTCGAACTAATGCTTGCGTGCCATCGCTTCGAATTGCGGCTTGGCCACCGGCATATAGTCGTGGTGATACTGGTTGGGAATGGCCGCCACCAGGATCTTGAATTGCTCGGCAGACGCGTTGAACGCGTAGGCCAGCAGCAGGCCCAACAGCCGCAGAGGTTTCATGCAGTTCGCTCGCGGTCAGCACCCGCTCGGCAGTGTACCGGCATGCGCATGGCATGCTTTAAAGGTGATTTGGAATAGCTGTCGGTTGCAGCAGTCAACGTTAACCGCGCGGCTTTTCTTGCAAATGCCATTCTAAGGATGCGTGCGCCGACACCGCCGCCGACACCGCAACGTGTCATCGTCACCGGTTTACAACCAGCCTTTCTGCCGCGCCAGCCGATACGCTTCGATGCGATTGGCCACACCTAATTTGCCGATGCATTCGGACAGATAGTTGCGCACGGTGCCGTGCGAGAGCTGCAGTTGCTGGGCGATCTCGCTGGCCGAGCGGCCCTCGCCGGCCAGCCGCAGCACGGTGCGCTCGCGTTCGCTCAAGGGGTCGGCTTCCACCCAGGCATCCAGCGCCAGTTGCGGGTCGATCACCCGCCCGCCGCGTTGCACCTGACGCAACGCGCTGACCAGTTGTTCGGCCGGCGCGTCCTTGAGCAGATACGCAGCCACGCCAGCATCCAGCGCGCGGCGCAGGAAGCCCGGACGGGCGAAGGTGGTGACGATCATCACCCGCACCGGCAGCGCCTGGCGCTGGATGCGCTGGGCCAGTTCCAGGCCGGTCAGGCCGGGCATTTCGATATCGGTGATCAGCACGTCCGGCTGCAGGCGTTGCAGTTCGCGCCAGGCGCTTTCGCCATCGCCTGCGCTGCCGACCACCTCGATACCGTCTTCCAGTCCAAGCAAGGCGACCAATGCGCCACGCAGCAGCGCCTGGTCTTCGGCCAACAACACCCGGATCATCGTGCGCGCTCGTATGCAGACAACGGTGGCGCACGATAGCAGCGGTTGCGCCTGCCGTGCATGGGTCCAGACGCAGTGGGCATCCCGGCGGTCAGCGCGACGGCGGCATCAGCGGGGCCGGCAATGGCGGCTGCGCCGTTGCCGGCGTGGGCTGCGGCAACGGCACGCTGGCGCGCAGGCGCATGCCACGCGGCAGCGCTTCCACCTCCAAGGCGCCGCCCAGCGCATGCAGCCGCGTGCGCATGCCGTCCAGGCCATTGCCCGGCACGATCGCGCCGCCGCGCCCATCGTCGGCGATGTCCAGCACCGCCTGTTCGCCCTGCGCGCGCAGGCTCACGCGCACGCGTTTGGCCTGCGCATGCCGTTGCACATTGGTGGCCGCCTCGCGCACCACCAGCGCCAGTACGGTTTCGTGTTCCGATGGCAGTGCCAACGTTTCCAGCTCGTGTTCCAGCACGATGCCCTCCATGTCCAGCAACACCCGCGCCGATGCCAGCTCGGCCACCAGACCGGCGGCGCGAATGCCGGTGACCGCGCGCCGCACCTGCGCCAAGGCATCGCGGGAAATCTGCGCGACTGCATCGATTTCGCTGCGCGCCGCCTGCGGGTCGCGTTCGACCAGGCGTGCGGCCAGGTCGGACTTGAGCGCCACCAGCGACAAGGTGTGGCCGAGCAGATCGTGCAGGTCGCGGCCGATGCGTTCGCGCTCGGCGGTGGCCGCCAGCCGGCGGACTTCGTCCTGCGACAGACGCAGCAGAGCGTCCTTGCGTTCGTTGATGCTGTAGACCGCCACCACTGCGGACATGCCCAGCACCGACACCGGAAACCACACCAACCCCTGCCAGGCCATTCCGAGCCAGCGCGCCCAGGCCAGGTACAGCGCGTTCATCAGCAGCAGGATGGCGAAATGCCGCCACAGCGCATGCCGCGTGGAAGGGCGCAAGCTCATACAGGCAAACACGAAGTAGCTGATGCCCGATGCGTACACCGGCAGCAACGCGGCACTGAGCGCCCCCATCGCCCAGGCATAGCGGTACAGCGCGTCGCGCGGCGCCAGCAACATGCGCGCATACAGCAGCAGGAACAGCGGATACGACACCACGGTGCACAGCAACCAGATGCTGTCGTAGCCACGCGCGGAAAACACCGGCACCACGAACACCCAGGCCGACCACAGCAGATGCACGCAGTCCATCCACGGTGACTGGCCCTGTGCCAGCCGCGCGGCAACCTGCGAATTGGCGGCGGGGCGAAACCAGGCGGAAAGCCACAGGCGCATCGGGCGGTGTCCGTATGAGTGGTCGGATTCTGCCACTGCCGGACCCGCCGCAGTGGATGATGCGCCGGCCCGGTCGCGGCGAGCGGTCTCACGCATGTTGGCCATTCCCGGTTGCGGACAGCCTGGCCGCAGGCAGCACGCGCAGACACGATGTGCGCAGGCGGAGCATGGCGGTTCCCGGCAGCGAGGCGATGCGCCAGCCTCGCCCAGCGCGTCGATGCCGACCAGTCGCCGCTGTCATGGCTTGCAGGTGACAGCTGTCACTGGTGGCCGCCGCCACGGTGGTCGCATGCTGCACAACACGTGCTGCAGCGTTGGAACGCCTGACCGTTCGTCGCCGCACCCGCGTTGGTCACTTGCGACAGCTTGCGCCGCCGCCTACGCCCCGTCACATTCTGCGCAGCCTCCCGTCCTGGTCATCGATGAACACTTCCGCCGATCTGCTCAAGCAACTCCGCATCGACCGCCAGCGTCCGGCCACGCCACCACCTGCGCAGCGCCGTGGATGGATCATCGCCGTGGCCGTGGTCATCCTTGTGTTGGCCGCAACCGCCGCGTGGTGGTTCACGCGGCGCCCGGTACTCCAGGTGCAGACCGCGCCGGTGGTGGCAATCAGCGCAGGCGGCAGCAGCGCCTCGGTACTGGATGCGTCCGGCTACGTGGTGGCGCGGCGCATGGCTACGGTGTCGGCGCAGGTCACCGGCAAGGTACGCGAGGTGATGATCGAAGAAGGCATGCGGGTCGAGCAAGGCCAGGTGATGGCCACGCTGGATCCGCTGGATGCCGATGCCCAGCGCACCTTGTCGGCATCGCAACTGTCGGCCGCACGCAGCCAGGTCGACAACATGCAGGCGCAGCTGGCCGTGGCCAATGCCGATGCGACGCGGCTGCAATCGCTGGTCGGCGCGCAACTGGTGTCGCGCTCGCAGTACGAGCAGGCCACCGCGCAACGCGATGCCCTGCGCGCACAGCTGCAGAGCGCCCAGCGCAATGTACGCGTAGCCTCGGACCAGCTGGCAATCTCGGCGATCCGTTCGGACTTCAACGTGGTGCGCGCGCCGTTTGCCGGCGTGGTCACCGCCAAGGCCGCGCAGCCGGGCGAAATCGTCTCGCCGCTGTCGGCCGGCGGCGGTTTCACCCGTACCGGCATCGGCACCATCGTGGACATGGAGTCGCTGGAAATCGAGGTGGAAGTCGGCGAGTCCTATATCGGCCGCGTGCAGCCAAAGATGCCGGTGGAAGCGGTGCTCAATGCCTATCCGGACTGGAAGATTCCCGGCGAGGTGATCGCCATCATTCCCACCGCCGACCGCGGCAAGGCCACGGTCAAGGTGCGCGTGGCGTTCAAGCTCAAGGACCCGCGCATCGTGCCGGAGATGGGCGTGCGGGTGAGCTTTCTGGAACAGGCCAAGCCGCAGGAGGCCAGCAAACCGCAGGGCGTGCGCGTGCCTGCCGCTGCGCTGGTCGAACGCGATGCGCGCACGCTCGCCTTCGTGGTCGGCGAGCACAACACCGTCAGCGCGCATGCGGTCACCACCGGCATGGTGATGGGCGAAGACCGTCAGGTGCTGACCGGCCTGCAGGCGGGCGACAGCGTGGTGCTCGATCCACCGCAGACCCTGAAGGAGGGCGACAGCGTGGCCGAAGCCGAACCGGAGGCGGCCAAGTAAGCGCGACCAGGCACGACATGCGCAGTCATGCAGCTTGCCTGCGTTAGGCGTACCCGTCGCGTCAAGCACGCGTGCATGCGGTCTGCCGTGGTCACGCACAGGTGCGCGCGGGAGCGTGGTGTCCGCATCGGCGCGGCAGGGTCGCTTGCGTGCAGGTGAGGCAAGGATCGCCGACACACTGTCGATTCCGGCCGGCGTCGGACATCGTTTTGCAAGAACCGCTGTAGCGCAGCTGCAACAGCCTCGCCGGCGCCGTAGAGGCGCAGTCGCTGTAGCGCAAGTGGTGGTGGCTTCACCGATCCGGCGCACCCACCGCCGCGATGTCTCAGGGACGCGTCTGTGCTTGTGCATTCGCATTCGCTTTGTTTATCCCGTAGTGCCGCAGTCGCCGTGCCGTATCGCTCCCCTCTTTTTCATTGCATCGCCAGGAGTCGCCATGACCGCTCTCGTCAGCTTGCGCAACATCACCAAGACCTATCAACGCGGCCCCGAGCAGGTGCAGGTGCTGCACGGCATCGATCTGGAGATCGCCAGCGGCGACTTCGTCGCACTGATGGGTCCATCCGGTTCGGGCAAGACCACGCTGCTCAATCTGATCGGCGGGCTGGACAGCCCCAGCGGCGGCGAGATCGAGATCGAAGGCGAGCGCATCGACCGCATGAGCGGCGGCCAGCTCGCCACCTGGCGCAGTCACCATGTCGGCTTCGTGTTCCAGTTCTACAACCTGATGCCGATGCTCACCGCGCAGAAGAACGTGGAGCTGCCATTGCTGCTCACCTCGCTCAACGCGGCGCAGCGCAAACGCAATGCCGAGATCGCCCTGACCCTGGTCGGTCTGCAGGAACGCCGCAGCCACAAGCCCAGCGAACTGTCCGGCGGCCAGCAGCAACGCGTGGCGATCGCGCGCGCGATCGTGTCCGACCCTACTTTCTTGATCTGCGACGAGCCCACCGGCGATCTGGATCGCCACAACGCCGAGGAAATCCTGCGCCTGTTGCAGGAACTCAATCGCGAACACGGCAAGACCATCGTGATGGTCACCCACGACCCCAAGGCAGCCGAATACGCCACCCATACCATCCATCTGGACAAGGGCGAGCTGGCCGACGCGCCGCTTGTGCTCTAAAGGAGTGATGCCATGAAGTATCTCTCGCTGGTATGGGCGCAATTGTTCCGTAGCAAGACCCGCACCTTGTTGACGCTGCTGTCGGTGGTGGCGGCGTTCCTGTTGTTCGGCATGCTCGATTCGGTGCGCGTGGCCTTCACCTCCGGCGGCAACGTCAGTGGCGTAGACCGGCTGGTGGTCGCCTCGCGGCTGTCGATCACCCAATCGCTGCCGATCCGCCTGGAAACCCAGATCCGCAGTGTGCCAGGCGTGCGCAACGTGACCTCGGCGATGTGGTTCGGCGGGATCTATCGCGACCCGAAGAACTTCTTCCCGAATTTCTCGGTGGCGCCCAATTTCTTCGATGTCTACAGCGAGTACGAGCTACCCAAGGACCAGCTCAAGGCGTTCCAGACCACGCGCACCGGCGCGGTGGTCGGCGAGGCACTGGCCAAGCAGTTCGGCTGGAAGATCGGCGACACCATCCCGCTGCAGGCCACCATCTTTCCGCGTGGCGGCAGCAACGATTGGCCGCTGCAACTGGTCGGCATCTTTCGCATGAAAGACCGCACTGTGGCGGCCAACCAGGAACGTCAGCTGATGATGAACTGGAAATACTTCGACGAATCCAACGACTACATCAAGAATCAGGTGAGCTGGTACACCGTGACGCTGCGCAATGCCGACCAGGCCTCGCGGGTGGCACTGGCGATCGACGCGCTGTCGGCCAACTCCGATCACGAAACCAAGTCGCAGACCGAATCGGCCTTCCAGCAGGCCTTCGTCAAACAGTTCGCCGATATCGGGCTGATCGTCACCTCGATCATGGCGGCGGTGTTCTTCACCCTGCTGCTGTTGACCGGCAACACCATGGCCCAGGCGGTGCGCGAGCGCATCCCGGAGCTGGCCACGCTCAAGACGCTGGGCTTTCAGGACCGCACCGTGTTGAGCCTGGTGATGGTCGAATCGGTGCTGTTGATCGGGCTTGGCGGCCTGATCGGGATGGGGCTGGCCACGCTGGTGATCCCGATGGTGGCCGCACGCAGCGGCGGCATGATGCCGGTGCAGACCGTGCCGCTGCAGACCTGGCTGATTGCGCTGGGCCTGATGATCGGCATCGGCATCGTGGTGGGTGTGCTGCCGGCGTTACGCGCGCAGCGCTTGAAGATCGTCGATGCCCTCGCCGGCCGCTGACAGGAGCAGGCACATGCAAAGCAAATGGAAGAATCGTTTCGTCAACCTGCTGTCGGTGGTGTTGCTGGCGATCGGACTGGGCGCCTGGATCGCGTTGCCGTGGATGTGGCTGCTGCCGATCGGGTTACTGCTGGCGGTATGGCTGGTCGCCACCCGTAGCGGCCGGCTGTCGCTGGCGGCTGCGCGCATCGGCATCGCGACATTGCCGCAACGCTGGGGATCGAGTTCGGTGATCGTGGTCGGCATCGCCGGCGTGGTCGGCGTGCTGGTGGCGATGCTGGCGATGGGCCAGGGCTTCCAGGCAACGCTCAACAACACCGGCGACGACACGACCGCCATTGTGCTGCGTGGCGGCTCGCAGGCCGAGAGCAACTCGGTGATCACCCGCGATCTGGTGCCGCTGATCGGCAGCCTGCCCGGGATCGCCGCCATCAACGGACGCCCGCTGCTGTCGCCGGAGCTGGCGCAGGTGGTCAACGTCACCTCCAAGTCCGACGGCACCGACGTCAATGCGCAGCTGCGCGGTGTGGGCGACCAGGCCTGGGCGGTGCATGACAAGGTCAAGGTCGTGCAGGGCCGACGCTTCACTGCCGGCCTGCGCGAGATCGTGGTCGGCAAGGGCGCGTTGAACCAGTTCCGCGGACTGGAGCTGGGCAAGACGCTCATGCTCGGCAACCAGCAATGGACCGTGGTCGGCGTGTTCGCCTCCGGCGATGCGCACGATTCGGAGCTGTGGACCGATGCACAGACGCTGGCCACTACATACAAACGCAGCGCGTATCAGTCGATCAGCGTGCGTACGACGGGCAAGGCCGGATTTACCCAGTTCAAGGCCGCCATGGCCGCCGACCCGCGCCTGAAGCTGGATGTGGAAACCACCCGCGCCTATTACGGCAAGCAGGGCGGTGGCTTGAACAAACTGATCAGTATCCTGGGCACGGTGATCGGCGCCATCATGGCGGTGGGCGCGGTGTTCGGCGCGCTCAACACCATGTACGCGGCGGTAGCCACACGCGCGCGCGAAATCGCCACCATGCGCGCAATCGGCTTTCGCGGCACCCCGGTGATCATGGCGCTGATGCTGGAGACCATGTTGCTGGCCTTGCTCGGTGGCGTGCTCGGCGGGCTGATCGCCTGGGCGGTGTTCAACGGCTATACCGTGTCCACGCTGGGCAACAACTTCAGCCAGGTGGTGTTCCAGTTCAAGGTGTCGCCGGAACTGCTGTGGAGCGGGCTCAAATGGGCGCTGGGCATCGGGCTGGTCGGCGGGCTGTTTCCGGCCTTGCGCGCGGCGCGGCTGCCGATCACCACGGCCCT
Source organism: Xanthomonas sp. 3075 (assembly GCF_014197275.1). Lineage (GTDB taxonomy): Bacteria > Pseudomonadota > Gammaproteobacteria > Xanthomonadales > Xanthomonadaceae > Xanthomonas > Xanthomonas campestris_B. The sequence continues at coordinate 90,543 of NZ_JACIFI010000002.1, forward strand.
GCGTGAGGTGTAGGCGGGCTGTTGGCCCGCCGGGAATGGGGAATCGTTGCAGCCAAGGCAGCGGAGCGCGGGTGCTGCGGCTGAACGTATTGCAAGCTGTCATCGTTTTGTCACTGCAGTGCGGTAGATGCGCGGGTCGGGCAGGCCGTAGCCTGCTCGGCCGTTGCATCCATCGATCTTCGCCATGACGCGCCTGATTCTGCTGGCCTGCGCCTGCCTGTGGCTGGCCGGCTGCTCTTCGTCTTCCACCTCGCTCAGCGAGCGCCTGGTTGCGCCCGGTGGCACCTCGCCGTTGCTGGATGAAGAGCGCATTGCCGCCACCATCGCCACGGTGCCCAACCGCAGCGGTCATGTGGTCACGCGCGATCAGGTGCCGATCTTCTGGCGCGCCATCGATCCCGGCCAGTACGCCATGCAATACCGCTATCTCGGCCAGCGCAACGATCCGGCGCATGCGCTGGATGTGGATTTCAGCTTCACGCCGCCCACCGCCGCCCCGCCCGCCCCGCGCGGCACCGTGGTGCTACTGCACGGCTGGATGATGGATGGCGATTCGCTGCTGCCGTGGTCGCTGGAGTTGGCGCAGGCCGGCTACCGGGTGATCACCATCGACCTGCGCAATCACGGCCACTCCGGCGGTGGTCCATCCGGCTACGGCACGCGCGAATCCGACGACGTGATCGATGTGCTCGATGCGCTGCAGCCGCGCGGCGAAATCCGCGGCCCGCTGTACCTGTTCGGCATTTCCTATGGCGCGGCCACCGCGTTGTTCACCGCCGACAAGCTCGGCGACCGGGTGGCCGGGGTGGTGGCGATGGAGTCGTTCGCCAACGCCGGGCGCGGCATCCGCGACATGGTCCCGCACCTGCTCGCCAGCCAACCCAACGGGTGGCGCGGGCAGGCGGTAGCCGCGTATGCACGCTGGCGCTATGCCGACCAGAATATCGACGCGGTGATCGCTGCCGCCGACACCCAGCTCAAGCTGGATCTGGACCACGTCGATGTCGCGCACGCATTGGCCGACACGCGTAGCTGTGTGCTGTTGCTGCATGGCGATGCCGATCAGCACATTCCGGTCGCGCATGGTCGCGCATTGGCGCTGGCAAGTGCGCGTGCGCACTACGTGGAGCTTCCCGGCGAAACCCATCTGAGCCTGCCGCTGCGGCTGGACCTGCTTGGCGGGCCGATCGACCAATGGCTGGCGCAGACGCAACAGGATCCGGGCCATTGCCCCGCACCGCAATCGCCGCCGGCGTCCACACTGGCGGTGGCGACACCGGCACCGGCGCCGCGCGGCTGACACCAGACAGCCGCATCGCGGCGACAGGCTGCCGGAGAACAGACATGCGTGTTGCTGCACAGCGTGCCGCGCGATTACCGGGATCGCGCACGGCCGAAAGCTAGCGGACCATCCCAACCGGCTTGCGCGAGCGCGACACGCTGTCGCCCACAAACAGCAGCAGCCCCAGCCAGATCGCGGCAAATCCGATCACCCGCCCCTGATCGAACGGCTCGTGGAAGAACCACACGCCCAACAGCAGCTGCAGGCTGGGTGCGATGTACTGCAGGATGCCCACCAGCGACAGCGGAATCCGCCGCACCCCATACGCAAATCCGATCAACGGCAGCGCCGTCACCACGCCGCCAACGATCAGCATCAGATCGGTCTGCAGGCTCCAGCCACTCAAAAAGCCGCCACCGTGGCCGTACTCGCTCCATCCCACCAACAACAGCGCCGGCACGAACAGGTACACGCTTTCCACGCCCAGACCGGCCACCGAATCCACCGCCACCAACTTGCGCAGCAAGCCGTAGGCCCCGAACGAAAACGCCAGCCCGAGCGCGATCCACGGCGGCGCGCCGGCATCGATGGTCAGCCACAACACGCCCAGCGCAGCGCAGACCACCGCCACCCACTGGATGCGGCGCAGGCGCTCCTTGAGCACCAGCACGCCCAGCAACACGCTCAGCAATGGGTTGATGAAATACCCCAGGCTGGCCTCGATCACGTGGCCGGCATTGATCGCCCAGATATACAGCCCCCAGTTGAACGCGATCGCCACGCTGCTGCCGGCCAGCATCCATAGCGCGCGCGGCTGTGCGGCGATGGCGCGCCACCAACGCATCCCCGATGTCGCCAACAACCACGCCACCACCATTAACGCGCTCCAGACAATGCGGTGCGCGATGATTTGCAGCGACGGCACCGCCTTCAGCAGATGCCAGTAAAGCGGTACCACGCCCCACAACACGAAGGTCGATGCGGTGATCAGCAGCCCGCGACGCGCCTCGATCGACGAGACCGCGCTCATCGCCGCGCCTTGGCGAAGGTCACCACCAGCACGCCGGCCAGGATCACCGCCATCGCACCGATGTCATGCGCGCTGAAACGCTCATGCCCGAGCCAGGCGCCCAAGGCCACCGCAATCACCGGGTTGACGTAGGCGTAGCTGCCGGCCAACGCCGGGCGCACGTGATGCAGCAGCCATACGTAGGCCGTGAACGCCACGATCGAGCCGAACACGCACAGGTAGGCCACTGCCAGCAGCCCCTGCGGCGTCGGCAGGCTCTGTGGGCGCTCGCCGATCAGCAGGCCGGTGCTGACCAGCAATACGCCGCCGCACAGCATCTGCCCGGCGGCGGTCATGAACGGCGAGGGCAGATCGCGTCCGCGCGACCACACCGACCCGAACGCCCAACCGATCGGCGCGATCAGCAACAACACCAGCCCACCTGGGGTGGCAGTGAGGCTGCTGCCGGCGTTGAGCCAGACCACACCGACAAAACCGATCACGATGCCCAACCACTCGCCACGGCTGGCGTGCTGCCCGCGCAAGGCGCCGAACAACGCCATCCACAATGGCACCGATGCCACTGCGGTGGCCGCCAACCCGGACGACACGCTGCGCTCGGCCAGCACCACCATGCCGTTGCCCAGCAGCAGCAAGGCGGCGCCGATCAAGGCCACGTTCTTCCATTGCGCATGCGTCGGCGCGGCCACACCACGCCAGAGCAGCACCGTATACAACACCGTGCCGGCCACGATGAAGCGGGAGCCCGACACCATGGTCAGTGGCAGTGCGCCGCCCTCCAACGCAAAGCGGATCCCCAGGTAGGTCGATCCCCAAACCACGTAGACCAGCAACAACGCGACAACGACCAACCCGCTGCGCGCAGGCGCAACAGCATCGTATGAAGAGGACATCGAAGATTGCCAAGTGCAGCGGAAGGTTCAATTCTAGATCACCTGCCCACCTCCACGCGGCGCACACCCTCAGCGCCCTGCCGCGTTATGGTGCGCATTGATCCTCACATCGGAGTCTCTATGCAACGTCGCCTCACCTGGTTGACCTTGGCCGCCCTGACCGTGCTATCGGCCAACGCGCTGGCACGCACACTGGAACCGTGGGAACTCAGCGGGCGCAAACTGCTCGAGGCCGGGCTGGATGGTTCCTTGGCACCGGAGATCGCGCCGGAACAAACCGAACTCAAGGTCATGCTCTCGGCGAACCGCGCCGGCGCTTACCTGCTCGGCGTCGCCAGCAGTAGCTACCGCACGCAGTGGTGCATGCCGGCCGGCAAGAGCGGCCCGCCGGATCTGCAGGCGATCATCAGCGATATCGGCGCGCTACCCGATGCACGCCTGGACGAAGCGGCGCCCGCGTTGATCGTCCAGGCGTTGGCCAAGCGCTATCCGTGCCGCAAATAGGCAGCGCGGCCGCAGAAATCCCGCTCCAGGAACCGGGACGCAATGCCGGTATGCGGTGCAACGCGCGCATCGCCGGTCACGCAACGCCCGGGCTTGAAAAACGCCGGGCGTCGAACAGCGCTTGTCCTACTTGCGCGCGGCATCGCTGCTGGCGCGGATCGCCTTGAATTCCGAACCGTCCTGCCAGCTCGGCCACTGCCGGCCGTTGGCCAGCGCCACGCCGACGTCGTAGACCAGCGTGGTATCGGCCGCATGACCGCTGGCATCCCACTGCGGGGTCCAGCGATCGCACGGCTGGTGATAGCACTCGGCGAAGTATTTGTCGCGCAGCGCCTTGCCGGCCGCCACGCCGCCTTCGAGCATGTCCAGCCCGGGGCCGGCGGTGATCGCCGGCACGCCCATGCGCGCGAAGGCGAAATGGTCGGCGCGGTAGAAGAAGCCTGCTTCCAGATTCGGGTCCGGCGAATAGCGGCGACCGCGCGCCTTGGCCGCCGTTTCCAGATCGCCTTCCAGCGACACCCGTCCGCGTCCCCATGAGGCGATATCGCGGGTGGGGCCATCGGGGCTGAACATCTCCATGTTGAGCACCGCCACGGTCTTGTCCAACGGCGCCAGCGGATGCGCGGCGTAATAGTTCGCGCCAAGCAGGCCCTTTTCTTCGGCCGTCAATGCGATGAAGTACAGCGTGCGCTGCGGCTTGGGACCGGCGGCGAATACGCGCGCCAGTTCCAGCACGCTGGCCACGCCGGTGGCGTTGTCCACCGCGCCGCGACGCACCGTATCGCCGCTGGCATCGGCCTTGCCCACACCGAACGCATCCCAGTGCGCGGAGAAGATCACCGTCTCGTCCGGATGCTGGCTGCCGGTGAGCTTGGCCACCACGTTATGGGTGACCACGCGCTCGCGCTTGAGCTTGAAGTCCACTGACAGCGTAGCATCGCCCAACACGATCGGCACGAAATCGCGCTGCTGCGCACGCTGCTTGGCCTGCGCAAAATCCAGCCCGGCGCGCTGGAACAGCGACACCGCCAACGCCTGCTGCATCCAACCGCGCACCGGCACGTGCTGCGCCTTTGCATCGGCATCGCTGCGCTCGATATCGAACAACGGCGACAGGCCCGAACTCTGCACCGTCGCCCAGCCGTACGCGGCCGGTGCGGTCTCATGCACGATCAACACGCCGGCGGCGCCGCGACGCGCGGCCTCTTCGTACTTGTAGGTCCAGCGGCCGTAGTAGGTCACCGCCTTGCCATCGAATGCGCCGGGCTGGCTGGATTCGAAGTCCGCATCGTTGATCAGCACCACTGCGATCTTGCCGTGCAGGTCCACGCCCTTGTAGTCGTCCCACTGTCGCTCCGGCGCGCTGATGCCGTAGCCGACGAACACCAGCGGCGCATTCTTCAAGCTCACCGCATCCTGCGGGCGCAGACTCTGCAAGGTCACATCGGTGCCATTGACCAGCGCCTGCGTCTTGCCAGCGACGCGCAGGCTGGCGCGTACCGGGCCATCCAGCTGCGCGCGCACCAACGGCACCGCCTGGGTCCAGCCGCCCTGCTCGCCGCCCGGCTGCAGGCCGGCAGCCTTGAACTGCTCGACCAGGTAGTCCACGGTGCGCTGCTCGCCGGCGCTGGCCGGCGCGCGGCCTTCGAAGTCGTCCGACGCCAACAGGCGTACATGCCGCGACAACGCCTCGGCATCGATGCCGCCGCCGGGCAGATCGTTGGCGGCCTGCGCCACGCCTCCCACGAACAGGCAGGCGGACAACAACAGGATGCGCATCGGATTCACGGCGTGGCCTTGCAACAGATAGATGACACACAGTTTACAAGCCTGCAGCCAACACCGGCTATGACACGGCTTGGCAGGTGCGATGTCCTCACCGCTTGCACGATCCTGTGGCGGCATGGAGGCGATCACGGAGCCCTATCTGTTCGGACGTTGTCAGGCTCCATGGACGGATGTACGGCGTGTCCCGCAAGAAGTGAGGGCATCGCGCGCTGGACAAGTTCGGTTTTGGAACGTCGAAACGCCGCTGAAGCTCAGGCTCTCCGTCGCCTCGAGGGGTGATTGATTCAGAGCACTGCCACTGCCCGTCCCGATATCACTTCACTGATCGACGAAAGCGAGTGCGGGCAACAGGTTGCCGTCATCGCTACAGCGTTCAAGAGGTTTTGCCGGCCGCTCCAGTAGCGCTAACTCGCGCGCGTCGCGCGATCCAGCCAGCAGGCCAGGCCCTGCGCGTTGAGTTCGATATCGGTGCCCAGCAACTGCGCCACGCTCGCATCGTCCAGCCGGCAGCCGTGCAGGCGGGCGCGCTCCAGATACAGTTCGGTCAACGCCGCCACCATGCAGCGATGGCGGTCCGCACGCTGCGCGCAACCCAGCGCGATGGCGGTCATTGCATGGATCTGCTCGACCAGCGCCTGCGCCAACGGCATTGGCGCTTCGACCCGCCCGTAATGGGTGAGATACATCGCCTGCGGCGCGGCCTCCATCAGCCGCGCGATCGACTGCAGCATCGCCTCCGGTTCGAACTGCACCGGCGAGGACGTCGGCAGGATGAAGGCGCCTTGCGCGCTATCGAGCTGGCGATACGACAAACCAAAGGTGTCGCCGGTGAACCAGCTGCGGCTGCGCGCATCCCATACGCAGAGGTGATGCCGTGCATGTCCTGGTGTGTCGATGGTGCGCAACGTGCGCTTGCCCACCATGACCGTGTGCCCATCGATCGCTTCCACCACCCGCTCGGCGGGCACCGGCACGATCGCGCCATAACTGCGCGCCATTTCCGCCTCGCCGTACACCGCCGTGGCACCGGCGATCAGCCGGGTGGGGTCGATCATGTGCGGCGCGCCACGTGGATGCACCAGCACCCGCGCATTGGGCAACTGCTGCAGCAAGGCGCCGGCACCACCGGCGTGATCCAGGTGCACATGGGTCAGGATCAACCACTCCACCTGCGCAGGCGTCAGCCCGGCAGACTGCAACGCGGCCAGCAGGTGCGGCACCGACAACGACGTGCCGCAATCGACGAAGGCCCCGCGCTGCGCATCGACGATCAAGTAGGCCGCATCGAACTGCGCACCACCAAAACCGGTATCGATGGTGTGGATGCTGGAATCGGCTGGCGCTGTCATTCCCACCTCATGGTTGCCCAACAGGTGGCAGTGTAGGCGCAAGGTTCTTCGCCTGCCTGGGCCGCGATGTCAGCAAGCGACAAGGGCGGCCATCCACTGCCACAGCGCGCCATGCCAATTCAGTGCGCACGCGGGAGCACATCCTGCACGGGCCATGCGCGCTGCACGGCCGACGGCCATCCGACCACTACTCGCTGCATCCGCAAGCCAGACGATCGCCAGTCCGGCATGGTTCTGCAGCACGGTCACGCCTACCGCAGTCCTGCGTCGCCGTGCAGGTCTCCACATGCAACGCGCTGCGCAGACGGCCATCTGCGCACGCAGCATCGCGTCGACTACGCCTCGCGCAGTACCCGCATCGCCGCAAGAATCGCGTCTGCCTCCACCTGCGCATGCACGCCCGGCAGCTGCAGATCGCTGGCCTGCTCGGCCTGCTTCAAGCGCGCAATCAGCTGACCGGCGTCACGCGGCGATGCAAAGCCTTCGCTCTGCAGCAACAGCACACCGGCGCCGTCGTTCAACTTGAAGTAGAACTGCCCGTCGCTCTCGCGATACTGTTTGAACACCGGCGGCGCGCTCTTTTCTTCTGCGGCGACGGCCGTCGCATCGCCTTGGCTGGAGAGATCGCGCAGGCCCACCGCAGCACGCAGCTCGGCCAGAAACGGCGTGGCATAGCGCGCGCGCAGACGTGCGCCACCGGCGCGCAGAATCGTCTCGATCTTGCCCGGCTCGGCCATCAGCGCCGCATAGCGCGTACGCAGCGGCGCAATCTCCTGATCGATGCGCTCGAACAACTGCTGCTTGGCATCGCCCCAGGCGATGCCGTCGGCAAATGCCTGCGCAAATGCAGCCGTTTCCTGTGGCGTGGCAAAGGCCTGATACAGCTGAAACAGCGCCGAACCCTGCGTATCCTTGGCTTCGCCTGGCGCGCGCGAATCGGTGAGGATGGAAAACACCAGCTTGCGCAACTCCTCGCGCGATGCGAACAACGGAATGGTGTTGCCATAGCTCTTGCTCATCTTGCGGCCGTCCAGGCCCGGCAAGGTGGATACCTGCTCGTCGATCACCACCTCGGGCAAGGTGAAAAAGTCGCGCCCGTACACATGGTTGAAGCGTTGCGCGAAATCGCGCGCCATCTCGATATGCTGGATCTGATCGCGCCCCACCGGCACCTTGTGCGCGTTGAAGATCAGGATGTCTGCGGCCATCAGCACCGGATACATGAACAAGCCGGCGGTCACGCCTGCGTCGTCGTCCTCGCCATCGGCACGGTTCTTGTCCACCGCCGCCTTGTAGGCGTGCGCACGGTTGAGGATGCCCTTGCCGGCCACGCAGGTCAGCAGCCACAGCAACTCGTTGGTTTCCGGAACATCGGACTGGCGGTAGAACCACACCGTTTCCGGATCCAGGCCGCAGGCCAGCCAGCTGGCAGCGATTTCCAGCGTGGAGCGCTGGGTGCGCGCCGGGTCCTGCGCCTTGATCAAGCTGTGCAGGTCGGCCAGGAAATAGAAGCTCTCCGTATCGGCCGCCGCACTGGCCTGGATGGCCGGACGGATCGCACCGACGTAGTTGCCCAGATGCGGGGTTCCGGAGGTGGTGATGCCGGTAAGGACGCGAGTGGTCATCTGCATAAGGCCAGGGAATAGCCGCCAAGTTTAGCGTTTCCCTGCGTCAGGCACCGGCGCGTCGCCGCTGCAGGCACCATCGCCCTGGCGCGCACGACAGACCGATCGTCGCTGGCGGCCCCTCACTGCGTCGTCCGGCGCGTGCAGATGCGTGCATCCCACCCCCGATCAAGGCGTGCCGGCACACCGCGCGACGGCAGCAGTGACGGCGCGCCCGTCGGTCCTGGCAGGCTGCGCTGCCTTGAGCTGAAGACGCCGATCGCGCAGGCCGCAGCGCGACGCCACGCCGCCAGCGCCAGGCAAAAAAAACGGGCCTTGCGGCCCGTTTTTTTATGCGTGCAGCGCTAGATTACTTGCGCGCAGCGTCTTCCACTTTCTCGCCAGCGCCCTGCACGTCCTTGCCGGCACCTGCCACGGTGTTGCAACCGGACAGCATTCCAACCGACAACATCGACAGCACCAGCAGCACAATTGCACGCTTCATAACAGACTCCTTCAGGGGTAAGCGGCGATTTGCCGCAGAACAATTCCAGAAACGATGACGCTCAAACACAACCAGGAATCAGCACTTACCGTCGCTGCAGTTATCGGCCTTCTTTTCGACCTTCTCACCTGCACCCTGCATGTCCTTGCCGGCGCCGGCCATCGTGTTGCAGCCAGTCATCACGCCAGCCGAAAACAGGCCCAGTACCATCAGTGTCAGCAGTCGCTTCATTGTGTCTTCCTCAGTTCTGCATTCGGTGCCAACGCACCTTGCTTGGCCCCAAATCTGACTGCGCGGCCGTGGATTTGATGTGAACGCGCGGTGCGCGGTGTTCAGCGATCGATCAATCCCGCATCAATGTCGACTTGCCGAACAGGCTCTCCACCAGATCCACCGCCAGCTCGGCGGTCGCGTTGCGGTTGTCCAGCACCGGGTTGAGTTCGACGATATCCAGCGATCCCATGCGCCCGGTGTCGGCAATCATCTCCATCACCAGCTGCGCCTCGCGGTAGTTGGGACCACCGGGTACGGTGGTGCCTACGCCCGGCGCGATGCTGGGGTCGAGGAAATCCACGTCGAAGCTCACATGCAGGTGGGTGTCGGCGCTCATCCCCTGCAGCGCAGCTTCCATGGTGCGCTTCATGCCGGCCTCGTCGATGTAGCGCATGTCGTAGACGTCGATGCGGTGCTGCTTGATCAGGCGCTTCTCCTCCGGGTCCACCGAGCGGATGCCGATCTGCCGCATCTGCTCGGGCAGCAACGCCGGCGCGCTGCCGCCCAGATGGGTCAGCGCCTGCGGGCCCAGCCCGCACAGGCAGGCGACCGGCATGCCATGCACGTTGCCCGACGGCGTCACCTCGCTGGTATTGAAGTCCGAATGCGCATCCAGCCACAGCACCCGCAACGGGCGTTGCTGCTCGCGGCAGTACCTGGCCACTGCGGTGATCGAACCGATGCCCAGGCAATGGTCGCCACCGAGCATGATCGGCATGCGCCCGGCGTGCAGCTCGCCATAGCTGGCGTCCATCAGCGCCTGATTCCAGGCCACCACTTCGTCCAGATGCCGGTAGCCGGCCTGCGGCGCCTGCCAGGGATTGCGCGGACCATCCAGGTTGCCCAGATCGCGCACCTCCACGCCACGGCCGATCAAGGCCTCCTGCAACCCGGCGATGCGTAACGCCTCCGGTCCCATCCGCGCGCCACGGTGGCCGGCACCGATATCGGTGGGAACGCCAATCAGGGAAACCGGCAGGTACTGCGTCATGCATTGCTCCAGCATCGTCAAAGCCTGGCAGTCTAGTTGCGCGCCGCGACACTGACGCGCGGCAGCGCAGCACGGCGCACGCGTGGGTGCGCTCGGATCAGTCGAAGCTGCCGCATCCTGCCGTCGCAAAAGGATGAGGTGCGTGGTGCACGCTCGACCGGCCGCATCACCTGCGCGGTCAGGCCGCTGCAGTGCTCGCAACGCGCCGGCGACCCATTGCTCGGCAACCCGAATGGCGCATGTCTGCTTGGTGGACGCACCAGACAAAACAAGGAATCCGGTCACGACGGTGCCTGAAAGGGCGTCACGCGGGGGATGCCGCCTCTAGGGTGGCGGCGACGCGTCCATCTTCCTTGATGCCAGCAAAAACGCGACTCACCCGGCATGCGGCTGAGTCTGTTGTCTGACTTGTTCAGTATGCCGCGCAGTCAGAAGCGGAACCATCGGGACATTCCCGACATCGCGCAGGACATCCCGGCGACCCGGCACTCCCAATCGCAGGGACGCTGGGTGCGACAGCCCCCCGATTGATGATCGGTGATCCACACCGCAGCGCGACCGGCACGAGGGCTGCGGGGCGCTGATCCGACACTACGATCGGATGACGATCGGATAAAGTAGCGCGATGACAATCGAACTGAAGCCCGGCGGCTTGTTGATCGCCATCGAAGGCATCGACGGCGCCGGCAAGACCACCCTCGCCCGCAGCCTGGCTGCCACGCTGGACGCGTCCGGCGCCCGCGTCGTGCTGAGCAAGGAGCCGACCAATGGCCCCTGGGGCACGCAACTGCGTCAGTCCGCCGCCACCGGCCGCCTGAGTGCGGACGAGGAAGCCGATCTGCTGATCCGCGACCGCCATGAACATGTGGACAACTTGATCGCACCGGCGCTGGCACGCGGCGACATCGTGATCCTGGACCGCTATTTCCCGTCGATGGTCGCCTATCAGGGTGCCGCCGGCCTGCCGCTGGACGCGCTGCTGGAGCGCAATTCCTTCGCCCCGCGCCCGGACGTGTTGCTGCTGCTCGACCTGCCACCACCCACCGGCCTGGCCCGCATCCGCGCCCGCGGCGACGCACCCAATCACTTCGAAACCCAGGACAACCTGGAACGCTGCCGCTCGATCTTCAACGCACTGCAGTTGCCCGGCAAACACGTCGTGGATGCCAGCGCCGATGCAGACAGCGTGCTGCGCCAGGCCCATGCCATCGTGGTGGCCGCACTGGCCGAACGACTGAGCGGCGACGCCGACAAGGCCGCACTGGAACTGTTATCGGCCGGTCGGCCGGCCTGATCTGCCGCGCGTTCTGACGCGCGCGCAACAAAGGCATTGCGGGTTGCAGGTCGTAGGTCGCGGATTGCAGATTGCAGATTGCAGATTGCAGGCAACTTACCGGTGTGCGATCAGCGCACGCCGATCAAGCCCTTCCCCCACCGCGAGCGCGCGGTCTTGATCAACTGGCCGCGATAGCGCCCCCATCCGCCCTGCGGGCACCTTCCCCCGCACGCGGGAGAAGGGAGGTTGCACGCGAGAGTAAGCATGTCGAGACCGGATGCGCGCCAGTTCCTCTCTCGCGTGCGGCACAGGGGTTGGGCTGGGGCAAGGCCAGCCACAGCAACCGACGGCCCCGTTCACCGACCTCGGGACTTCGCGCCAGACGCGATCATCATCCAGATGGCGATCGCCACGACAGGCGGCGAACTTGGCCCGCATCACCACCGTGCGTGACAATCGGCCGCAATACAAACCCCCGGCCACGGCAAAAAGCGCTTAAACGGCTACACGGCACAAGCGAGTGTGCTCACAGAAGATGTGGATTGAAGATGGTGCCGGCACCCGGATTCGAACTGGGGACCTACCGCTTACAAGGCGGTTGCTCTACCAACTGAGCTATGCCGGCAAAGGCGGGCGCGTTGCGCGCCGGTGCGCATTCTAACGCAGCGCGGCGCAATCTAGCGATCGTTGCCGCGCCGCACCCGCTGCGCCCTGCAACGCGGTCGCCGTCAGCGTGCTGCGCACATCGATCCACCAGCGCGATTGCCCCGTGCCGCTGGACACCAACTGGGCGGGAAATCCTGCACTGACCAGACTTGCCTGGCGCCGCTCGGCACGCTCGCGGCTCTGGTACTGGCCGAGCGCGACAGTGGTGTTATCGCCCTGCGCGATTACGTAGTAATCGCCCATCCCGGCTGCGGTAATGCGCTTGACCAATGCCTGCGCCGCGGCGCGGTCGCCCACGTTGGGCAGCATCACCCGAAACGTGCCGACCCCGGCGTCCTTGTCCTCACGCACGCTGGTGCGCGTGGCCTGACCGCGCACGCGTGCCAGCGCGGCGTCGGCATCGCTGCGCGTGGCATACGGTCCCAGGCTGGCGCAGCGTTCCGGTGCAGGCGTAGGCATAGGTGTCGGCGTCGGCGTCGGCGTCGATGCTGCGGTTGCCGCAGGAACATCGGCGGGTTTGCCGGCAACCTGCGTTGTCGCTGGAGGTTTTTCGGTCGCCGTCGGCAGCGTTTCGGATGGCGCGGTTGTGCCCGCCGTTGTCGATGAGGCTGCCGGCTCCGCGTCTGCCGTTGATGCTGCGGCCGGCGCTTGCGCAGCCGATGTTGGTGGCGCGCCGGCATCTGGCGCAGCTGCTGTCTGCACCGACGTCCCGCGTACCGCAACTGCCGCGGCGGTCTTGCTGTTCGGTAGCAACTCCAACCGTGCCACACCAGCCGGTTGTGCCGGCGCGGCTGGCGCTGCAGGTGCCGCCTGCAACGCCCACCACAGCGCCACACCGGCATTGAGAACGATCAGGACAACGATGAGTGCGCGTACGTACATGCGCCGATTCTACGGCGAGGACGAATGGGTCGCCCAGGTTGCCAAGCCGTCCAGCACCAATGCGGCGCGGTAGGTGGCCTCGGGCAGCAACGGCAGCAACGGCGGTGCCCCGCCACCATGCACCAGCAAGCGCACCGGCACGCCCAGGCGCAGCCGTGCGTGCTGCAGGCTACGCTCGATCAGTGCCACCGCCGCACCATCGCAGCCGGAAGTCAGCGCATCGTCGGTGTCGTTGGCCAGCTCGACATAGTCCCCGCCACGCGGCGGCAATTGCACCGCGCGCGCGTGCAGGGCTTCGCGCATCGTGGTCGGCGACGCGGCGATGCGTCCGCCGTGGTGCTGGCCGTCGGCGCCGAGCACATCGATGGTCAGCGCAGTGCCCACTCCCGCCACCAGCACCGGCGCATCGCCGCGCGCACCGAGCAGCGCCAGGAAGCGATCCACGCCAAAACGGCTCGGGTCTGCATAGGCAATCCGGATCCCGGCGCACTCGGCCGCAGTCTGCACGATCCGCACCTGCTCGAAGCGCTCGCGCAGGCAGGCGATCATCCGCTGCGTCAATGCGGGAGCGGCCACACTCGCCACATGCGCGATCCGCCCGGACGGCAACGCCGACACCGCGGCCGCATCCATCGCCTCGGCACCGTGCGGCCACGCCTGCACCTCGCCGGCGCGATGGCCGTGCAACGGCGCGTACTTGAACCGCGAATTTCCCAGGTCGAACAACCACTCGCTCATGCAGGTCTCACGCTCACTTCTCCTGAGTGGAACAGGCGTTCCGTCTCGCCCAACCGCACCCGCAGCGCGCCATCGCTGGCCAGGCCGCAGGCGACGCCACGGTGCCGGCTGCCGGCCTCTTCAACATCCACCGCGCGGCCGCTCAACACATCCAGCGCCGCATACCGATTCAGAAACGGCGCCAGCCCCTGCGCCTCGAACAAGTCCAATGCCGGCAGCAAGCCGGACACCACCGCGGCCACGACGGTTTCGCGCGACACCGCGCGGCCGGCCAGCGTGTCCAGATCCACCCACGGCTGATCGATCGCAGCGGCCGCTGCAGCCGGCATGTGCACATTCACGCCCAACCCGATCACCGCGCGCGCATTGCCGGCCATTTCGCCGCCACCTTCGATCAACAGGCCGCCCAGCTTGCGCTCGCGCGCCAGCAAGTCGTTGGGCCACTTCAGCCCGACATCGGCAAAGCCGCAATCCCGCAAGGCTTCGGCCACTGCCACGCCAACGGCCAGGCTGAGTCCCGCCAGCTGCCCCAGGCCGCCATTGAACCGGCGCGAGGCCGACAGATAAATGTGCGCACCCAGCGGCGAGGTCCATTGGCGGCCACGCCGGCCGCGCCCGCCGGTCTGGCGCTCGGCCAGCAGCACGGCGACGCCCCGCTCCGGCGCCGGGCGTGCCAGCAGGGTGGTATTGGTGGATTCCAGCGTCCAGGCCACCTCCAATGCGGCCAAGCCCGCGACAGCATCCGCCGCCATGGCCGCGCGGATCCGTGCGGCGTCCAGCAGGTCCAGCGGGGCCGCCAGCCGGTAACCGTCGCCGGCCCGCCCGTCGATCTCGACCCCGGCCGCGCGCAGGTTCTGGATGCGTTTCCACACTGCCGCGCGGGTCAGCCCGGCCTCGCGCGCCAGCGCATCGCCGGATAGCCGGCCGCTTGCAAGTTTGGCCAGCAATGCGCGGTCATCCACGGCTGGTAGCGGGCGTAATGGAGGGCGAGATGCGTGCAAAGCGTCCTGTGCTGGATCGAAACGCGACGTGCCCAGCAGCCCAGGCGGCCTCGCGGGGAAACCCGCGCCAGGCCGTATCGGCATGCCACAGGCCGCTCGCTTCCGGCTTGGCCGGCGGCAGCGCAACGCGCGCACAGGGCCGGGTGCCTTGGCGCCAGCCACGCTGGCGCTTCGCAGCACCGGCTCGGCATCGCTGACGACCGACGCATCTCATCTCAAGGTCCATCACACGCTCGAAGTCCCCACATCCATCCGTGAAAGTATGCGCCAAGCCTTCCCGGGCGCCCAGCGTGGCTTGCGTGAGGGAGTGAAAACCGCGTTATGATCGGGAACTCACGCCGCCTGCCTGGATGTGGACGATGCGCCGAATCACGGTTTGCTTGCTCCTGTTGTTGGTTCCGCTTGCCGCGCTGGCATCGGACCAGCTGGTCGATGGCGACCATGAGAGCTGCGTCAGCTCCAATTCGGCCGCGCGCGGCAGGACCCCGAATGGCGAGGCGGCGGCCCCCGCACGCGCGCCTGCCCACAAGCCCGCACCATCGACCGGTGGTGGCGGTGGTGGCGACGGCGATTCGTTGTTCCCGCGCATGCGCATGATGCCGCGCTGGCACAGTTTCCTGCCGGGCATGTTCCGCTGATCCAGTGGTTGAGCCGCTGGCTGCGCCGGCCGCCCATCGAACTCCCTGATGCGTTGTGGCAGCCGGTACGCACCGGTTGCGCCTGGGTCGCCGCGCTCGACCCACCCCGCCAGCAACGTCTGCGCGCGTTGAGCGCGCAATTTCTGCAGCAAAAAACCATTTCGCCGGTCGATGGGCTGCAGCTGCAACCGCACGATCACGTGTTGCTGGCGGCCATCTGTTGCCTGCCGCTGCTGGAAATCGGTGCGTCGGGCTGGCGCGGTTGGTCGCAGCTGATCGTCTACCCGGACGCGTTTCGCGTCCACCGCACCCATGTGGATGCGGCCGGCGTCATGCATGCCTGGGACGACACGCTGATCGGCGAGGCCTGGGAGCAAGGTCCGCTGATCGTCAGCTGGGCCGATGTGCAGGCCGACCTGGACGATCCGCATGCTGGCTTCAATGTGATCGTGCACGAGATGGCCCACAAGCTCGACGCGCTGGATGGCGCACTCGACGGCACCCCGCCGCTGCCGCGCGATGCGCAGCGCGCATGGGCACGCGATTTCCAGCAGGCCTTCGATGCGTTTTGCAAGCAGATCGATGCCGGCCAAGACACCGAGATCGATCCGTACGCTGCGCAAGCGCCGGAAGAATTTTTCGCGGTCGTGAGCGAATACCACTTCTCCGCACCGCAGGTCCTTGCGCGTGTGATGCCGCAGGTCGCTCAACAATTGACGCGCTTTTATGGGCCTTCGCCATTTGCGGTGCACGCGTCGAGGTGATGCCTCGGCGCGGGCCGGTTGCATTGGCGACATGCGTTTGGGTTCGCAGACAGTTCGCTCGATCGAACGACACACCACACGAGCCCTCGCACCACCTCACGCGGCACTGCAGCCGGCAACCGCATGCCACGCACTCACACCAAACCCAGATCGCGCGGTTTGGCACCGGGAAACACCCGCTCCAGCTGCGCGGGCGACAATCCCCACAACCTGCTCAACACGCCACCGAACAGGCTGCGGTAATTGGTGAGCACCGGGTAATCGCGATTCTGCAGCAGCTGCGCTTGTGCAACGGCGACCTGTTCGCCTGCAATGCGCCCGCCATGCACGCCGCCACCCAAGACCCAGTAGGTGGTGCCGTGTCCGTGATCGGTGCCCTTGCTGCCGTTCTCGCGGAAGGTGCGGCCGAACTCGGAAATCACCACCACCACGGTGTCGTTCCAGGCCGGACCCAACGCGTCGGCATACGCGGCCAGCCCTTCGCCAAGGTTACGCAGATTGTTGGCCAGGCCGCCTTCGATGCTGCCCTGATTGGCATGCGTGTCCCAACCGCCCACATCGACGAAACCCAAGCGATAACGCTCGCGCATCAAGGTCGCCATGCGCCGGGTTTCGTCGGCAAAGGTACGCGCACTTGCAGCGCCACGACCGGCCCGCTCCATCTCATCGCGCAACTGCGCCGTCACCTGCTGACGCAGCGCCAGGCCGTCGCGCGCTGCCGCCGCCAACGGCGTCGCGTCGTACATCTGCGACAGGATCTGCGCCTGGCGTGCATTCACACCGCCCTTGCCGATCCCTTTGAGCGAGACGTTGGGCAGATCGCCGCCGCCTTGAAACGTCAGCGGCAACGAATCGGTGAAAGCGATTGCCGGCACACCGCTCAGCACGCCCGACAAGCGCGCCATGAAACCGGAACGATAATCGCGGCGCGTACCGGCCTGCCCGGATTCGATGTCGTCCTGGGTCTCGAAATGGCTGCGCGACAGATCATCGGTGCCGGCAAACGGCACGAAGGCCAGTTGCTTGCGTTGCCAAAACGGCAGCAACGCATCGCGCATCACCGGGTTGAGCCCCCATTGGGCATCCAATGCCACGGCGCTATGCGGGTTGGATGCATCCGGCCGCGCGATCGCCAGCGTCGGCCGCGCCTGGTAGTAAAAGTCGCTGCCATGCGGCACCAGCAGATTATTGCTGTCATAGCCGCCGCGCAGGAACACCACCAGCATGCGTGCGCTGTCGCGCGGTGCGGCAAACAGGCGGCCGGCCCACGGCATGCTTGCGGCAGCCGCAGAAGCGAGCAGAAATTGACGTCGTTGCATGATGCGTGCACTCCTGCGCCGGCAACCGCACGGCGATCGTTGAATCAGCGATAGTTGAAGTCCGGCGATGCCAGCAGAAACCCGTTCCATTCCGCTGGCGACTGCGCCTGACCCAGTGCCTGGCGCGTACCGCTGGACAGCGTCGGCTCCCACCACCGATAAGCGGGGCGTGCATCGATCCGCAGCAGTGCCGGAATCGGCGTGGCGTTATCGCCGTCCTGGCGGAACAACTGCTTGGGGCCACTGCCCAACGACCGTGCCACTTCGAAACGCCGTGCCAGTTGTCCGGAGCTGGTCCAGGCCTGCGATTGCAATGACCATCCATCTGGTGTGATGCGGCCGAACAACGGCTCGCCCAATTGCTGCATCCAGCTCACCATCGGCGCGGCGTTGACGATGGGTTGCCCCTCATAGCTCAAACGCATCGCCGAGACCACGAAGCGATTGGGGTCCTTGAACCTGCGCGGCTGGACCTGCGCGAACTCCGGCGACTCCAGCATGGTCTGCATCACCTTGGCGATATCGCCATCGCTGCGCCGGAAGGTATTGGCCATGCGCGTGACCAGCGCGGTAGGCGGGGTATCGCTGACGAAGTATTCGGCCAGGCGATGCGAAACGAATTGCGCACAGGCTGGTTGCCGTACCAGCAGTTGCACGGCGCGCTCGATCTCATCCAGGCCACCGCCGGCGATGCGCTGCCCCAGCAAGGTCTTGTCGCCCGGTTGATGCCGCGCCGGATTGAATTCGAACAATCCCTTGCGCACCGCCTGCGGCTGCCCCGGCACTGCAGGCCGCAGCGGGGGAGCGCCTTCGGCCTTGATCGGCACCAGGCCGGCGCCGGTAAGGATCAATGCCAGTTGCTGCACGTCCTGCTGGCTGTAGCCGCCATGCACGCCCAGCGTGTGCAACTCCATCAGCTCGCGGGCATAATTTTCGTTGACCTTGCCCTTGGCGTTTTTGGCGTTGTCCAAAAACTCCAGCATGGCCGGGCTTTCCAGCGTGGCCATCACCAGATCGGCGAACTTGCCGGTGGCATTGGGCCGAATCGCGTTTTCCATGTAATCGGCCGCCATCCACTTCACGCGGCCCTTGTCGGCATACACGCTGAAATGGTTGAGCCAGAACCACACCAACTGCTCGCGCAGCTGATCCGGCGCATACACCGCACGCAGCAATTGCGCCTGACGCGCCTGGGTCAGCATCTGGCCGCCGCGCGCTTGCCACGCCTTGCGCGCAGCCACCTTGTCGTCGCCATCAGGCATGGCCTGCAGCCGGATCTTGTCGGCCTCGTATTGCGTCAGCAGGTCCACCAGCGGTGTGTGCAGCGCGTCGAATTGCTGCAATTGGTCGCGCGCCGGCGCCGGCAATGCGGCATCGCCGCTGGGCTGCAGGAGCAACGCGCCGTAGCGCTTTGGGCCAAGTCGGTGCAGTTGCGCGATGCTGTCGGCGTCCATTCCATAGGTGGCCCGTTGCAACCAGCGCGTTTGTGTCGGCGTCAATGACGCTTCGGCCGCGACGCCCGGCAGCGCGACTGCGCAGCTGGCCACCAGCAGCGCGCTACGCCAACGGCGTTGCCAGTGCGCTTTGGTCAAGCCCGCTTTTACGCGGGCTGCCTGCGCAATGCGCTCGAACATCTGGTTCTCCATCACAACGGCCTCCAACCGACCCAGTATGGTCAAGCGAACGCATGAGGCGTTAAACGGTTGTCGGGCTGTTGCGCCACATTGACCGGGGATTCATCCGGCCGCGCCGGGCCGTCACAAGCCCGGCGGCAGGGTCACATCGAAGCGGGCGCCACCCAGTTCCTGGGAACGCACCACCTGCAGTTCGCCGCGATAGGCCTTGATCAGATCCTGCACGATCGACATGCCGATGCCATGGCCTTGCACGCGTTCATCGCCGCGCACGCCACGCTGCAGGATCTTGGCCACATCCTCCGGCGCGATGCCGGGGCCGTCGTCTTCCACCGACAGGATCAGGCCGGCGCGGCGACTACCGGTGGTGGGCCCGGGCTGTGCGGTCAGCAGCACACGGCTGCGCGCCCACTTGAAGCCGTTCTCCAGCAGGTTGCCGAGCAACTCCTGCAGATCGCCCGGCTCGCCATGGAAGCGTGCATCCGGCGAGATATCGAACTCGCACAGCACGCCCTTGATCGAATATACCTTCTCCAGACCGCGCACGATTTCCTCGGCGGTCGACTCGATCGGCAACGGCGCAGCGAACAACTTGTGGCCACTGGAGGCCGCGCGTGCAAGTTGATAGGACACCAGATCGTTCATGCGCCGCAGCTGCACGTCCATTTCTTCGTGCAGATCGCGCTCGGACGAACCGCTGTCCAGCTGGGTCCGTAGCACGGCGATCGGCGTTTTGAGACTGTGCGCCAGATCGGCCAGCGTGTTGCGCTGCCGATCCAGATTGTCGCGCTCACTTTCGATGAAGGCGTTGATGCTCTCGGTCAGCGGTTCGAGTTCGCGCGGATGCTGTTCGCTCATGCGCTGAATCTCGCCGCGTTGCACCTTGGAGAGCTCATTGATCACCCGCCGCAGCGGGCGCAGGCTCCACTGCAGGATGAAGGCCTGCAGCACCAGCAGCACCACGCCGGCACTGCCGAGATAGAACCACACCGCACTGCGGAACACGCGCAACTGCGCGCCCATCGAGCGCGCATCTTCCATCACGTAGATGGTGTACGGAATCTCACCACCATGTTCGCGCTCGACATAGCTCACGCCCAGGCCGTAGCGGTATAGCTGGCCCAGGCTGCCATCGATCTGCGTCATTTCCAGCGGGCCGATGAACTCTTCCTGGCGCGGCTCGAGCATGCGCCCGTGCGGAATATTCGGGCCTTCGGCCGACATCGATGTCCAGCTTTCGTCCGGACGCACGACTTCGACGTACAAGCCGCCACCGGGCACATCGAAACGCGGGTCGGGCGGCTGACCACCGATATACAACGAGCCATCGCGCACGAAATCGATGTTGGCGGCGTACGCGGAGGCGTAGTTCTTCAGCCGCTCGCGCAGGTTCTTTTCGGCAGTGTCGGCAAACGCCACATCCAGCGCGTAACCGGCCAGGGCCAGGAAGGCCACCAGACTGAGGCTGGCGGCCAGCAGCTGGCGGGCCTGCAGGGAGCGCGGCCGCCAGCGTCTATACCATTTGGAGCGGCCCGGCACCTGATCTTCCTGTTTGCCGACGCGCGGACTCAGCCTTCTGTACGCGGAATGGCGAAGCGGTAACCGCGACCACGCACGGTTTCGATCGGCTTGAGCTCACCATCGGGGTCGAGCTTCTTGCGCAGGCGACCGATGAACACTTCCAGCACGTTCGAATCGCGATCGAAATCCTGCTGATAGATGTGCTCGGTCAAATCGGCCTTGGACACCAGTTCGCCCGCGTGCATCATCAGGTACTCAAGCACCTTGTACTCGTAGCTGGTCAGATCGACATTGGCGCCGTTGACGCTCACCGTCTGCGCAGCCAGATCCAGGGCAACTGGCCCACACTCAAGCGTCGGCTTGCTCCAGCCAGCCGCACGCCGCAGCAGTGCATTGACACGTGCCAGCAACTCTTCGACATGGAACGGCTTGACCAGGTAGTCGTCGGCGCCCTGCTTGAGGCCTTCGACCTTGTCCTGCCAGCTCGAACGCGCGGTCAGGATCAGCACCGGGAACTTCTTGCCTTCGTCGCGCAGCGCCTTGATCAGCTCCATGCCCGACATCTTGGGCAGGCCAAGGTCGATGATGCCGACATCGAATGGGACTTCGCGGCCCATGTACAGGCCTTCCTCGCCGTCTTGTGCAGCGTCGACCGCAAAGCCTTCACGCTTCAGGCGCGCGGCGAGCGTCTCGCGCAGCGGAGCTTCGTCTTCGACCAAAAGGATACGCATGCACTCTCCCTAGTTACGTTATCGGCCATCGGCCTGGGAATTTATGAGACTGAACGTACGACTATCTACGTTCAGTGGTTATCGTTGCGTGGTGGTGGCGCGTCCGGCGGTGCCGGGTTGCGCGGCGGCGGCGCATGCATCTGCTCCGACTCGTACACGGTGTGCACGCGCCCATCCTTCATGTATTTGACCCGATTGAGGTTGCCGCCATCGAACGGCACCCGCTCGGCCCCGAGAATCTGTCCGCCGGTGGACCGCTGCACGTGCCGGATGGTGTCCGATAGCGTACGGCTATTGGCGCCGCCACGCGCGGATGGCGGCAGCGCCTCGCGACCGCCCTGCGACATCGGGTAGCCCTGGCTCCACGCCGACGGCGCGGCCATGGCGACCCAGAGGGCTACCAAGGCGACATGGCGAGTGCGGCAGAGCGGCTGGGTCACAAACGAATCCTAGCGGGTTGTTCAGGAACATTCAAAATTCGTGAATCCGGTCACGCATGATGCGCTGGGCCGGACCTGGAATTGAGCCAAATTCTTGATTTTTCAGGGTGAATCCGATCTGAACTTTTTAGCTAAGCATTAACGCCGTTCAGTGAAATGAATTCCGTGAGCCACTGTGCATCTTGTTGATGGGCTCATCCTGACGTCACCTTGCTGCTCCCGATCGACCGACAACGGCGATCCTGGAAGGCACGTTCAGCTAATGCAAGCTTCGGGCCGAAGCTCAGGCAACCACGCGCCAGGGGCGGTCATCGGTGCGCTGCAAGGCCTGTTCGACCAGATCCCAACCGGCACCCGGGCGGTGCGCGCCCTCGCTCAGCACCTGCCGGAATATCCGTCCGCCCGGCTGTCCATGAAACAGGCCCAGCACGTGCCGGGTGATGTGCTTCAAGGCCAGGCCCTGCTCCAGCTGGGACTGCACGTAGGGCCGCAGCGCACGCAACAAGGATTCGCGCGACTGCACGGCACGCTGATGCAACGCCGCATCCAGCCGGTGCAGCACATACGGGTCGTGATAAGCGGCGCGGCCGAGCATGACGCCGTCGGTGTGCTGCAGGTGGTCCAACGCGGTGTCGACCGCAGCGATGCCTCCGTTGAGGACCACTGGCAGGTCCGGCCGCTCCCGCTTCAGGCGATACGCCCAGTCGTAGCGCAGCGGCGGCACTTCGCGGTTTTCCTTGGGTGAGAGCCCCTTGAGCCAGGCGTTACGGGCATGCACCACCACCATGGCTGCGCCGGCCGCCACCACCTGGTCGACGAAGCTGGCAAACGCCGCATAGTCGTCATCGTCGTCCACGCCAAGGCGGCATTTGATCGTGATCGGCAGCGTGGTGGCCGCGCACATGGCGGCGACGCAGTCGGCCACCAATGCCGGCTCGCGCATCAGGCAGGCGCCGAAGCGTCCGGCCTGGACGCGGTCGGACGGGCAGCCGCAATTGAGGTTGACCTCGTCATAGCCCCATTCCTGCGCGATCGCCGCCGCCTGCGCGAGCAGGGCCGGCTCGCTGCCGCCCAGTTGCAGCGCGAGCGGATGTTCGACCGGATCGAAACCGACCAGCCGCGCACGGTCGCCGTGGATCACCGCGTTGGCATGCACCATCTCGGTATACAGCCGTGCCGAGGGCGCCAGCAGGCGGTGGAACACCCGGCAATGGCGGTCGGTCCAATCCATCATCGGGGCGACGGACAGGCGCAGGGAATCGGCGTACGCAGTGGACGGGGAAAAAGTCATCGACAATGGGCCGCGCACGTGGCGGCCTGGAATGCAGAGCAGGATCAATAGCTTACACGGCAGGCGCTGAATCTGCGGCAGCCCGGCGTGGCAGATGGGCGCCTTGCTGCCGGACCTGCCCGACGATCATCTGCTCGTAGCGCCTGGCGATTGCACCCTACCTGCTGGCCGAGGTCGACCCCTGCACGCTCGGATCCCGCTGGAGCCGCGCTTCGGCGGCCAGCATTACGGCAGCTTACTTACCGTCCAGAGGTGCGAACATCGCGTTGGTGTTGTTTCCGCTTGCTTGGCTTGCCGCATGCGAGCGCTATCGGATCGCGTCGCTGCGGAACGCGCAGTGCCTTGTGGCGTTTGCGTATGCACGGCAAACGCGCTGCATCATCAGTGACGAGCGGAGCTTCTTTCGTCAGCTGCTGGGGCAAGCGCTGTTGCGCTCCCCCAATACCACCCGTCTCAGCTGCGGATGCTGGCGCGCTCTTCAACGCTCAGCGGCTTGCCCAGTGCGTGGTAGGAGGCCAGCAGCGTGATCAGGGCGGTGCC
Organism: Xanthomonas sp. 3075; assembly: GCF_014197275.1. Taxonomy (GTDB): domain Bacteria; phylum Pseudomonadota; class Gammaproteobacteria; order Xanthomonadales; family Xanthomonadaceae; genus Xanthomonas; species Xanthomonas campestris_B. Next base: position 114,203 of record NZ_JACIFI010000002.1, read on the forward strand.
CAGCACGGTGTAGAAGCTCCACGAAGTCGCCAGCACATGCACCTGACCGAACACCAGGGCGACCACGGCAGTGGCGGTGCACAGCACCATGGCCAGCAGGGACATCAGAAAGGGAATGGAGGGATCGAGCTTCATGGGCCGGGGGGTTCCGTGTGCGATAGCGGAAGCATCGGCGCTTACGACGTTTTCTTGAACTGTTTTTTGTGCTTTTCCGAGCCGGATGCCAGGCAAGTCAGCGCACGCTCAGTTTTATGTCAAACCCTTGGCGCACAAGGGTTTGCGCGCCAGCAAAATTCCGCCACTGCGGTCGAAGAACCACCACTTTCGCCAAACTTCCAACGCGGCAGCGGCGGAAAACCGGCAGCGCGGCAAACGTTGTTTTTTGGCAACCGGAAGGCCGAAGCGGCGGCGTGGCGATCGGCCACCCGCATTTCCGAGCCACGGATGCACAGACGCGCTGGCTGGGCGAGCGCCGACGACCAGCAGGAGCGCGGGTGTCCTGGGCGAACAGGGTGTCCTGGGAGAACTGGCCGATACCGATAGACACCGGCTGCACGTGCTGCACGACACCGCGCGCAGGGCGCAGGGCATGGCGGCCGATTCGATCCTCGCCATGCCACCGATCCAGGCGGGCCTGTCACGGCTGGCACGCCAAGGCCTGAGGTCGTCGTCGCCATGCGGTTTCCTGGGCGGCCTGTGCACACCGGTGAAACTGAAAGCCCACCTGGAATCAGCGTGCAGGGCACGTAGGTGATGCAGGGCAGAGGCAGACAGGCAAAAACGCGCGGCCCCGGCGTCGCAACGCGCAGCGGGAGGTTGCGCCAGATACACCGCAGCCCGGCATTGCAGCCGCGCTCAGCGAGCCGGCGCGGTGGCGAATTCGCCGCGTTGCAGCTTGGTCACGTCGTTGCCCTGCCCGTCCTTGAGGCTGAGGTCCGCGCCCTTGGCGGCCAGATCCTTGAGCACATCGGTGCGCTGGAACAGCGCCGCGTACATCGCTGCGGTCTGGCCGGCGTTGTTGCGCTGGTCCGGGGCGCAATCGGCCTGCATCAGGCGCCTGGCGATGCCCAGCTCGCCCTTGAAGATCGCGCCCATCAGCGCGGTGTTGCCACGCTTGTCCTGCGCGCAGGGATCGGCCCCAGCGCTGAGCAGTTGCTCCACCGCCGGGCGCTGGCCGTGATACGCGGCCAGGATCAAGGCGGTGTAGCCCTTCTCATCGCGGGTGTCGAGGTCGTAATGGGAGCGGATGAACTCGGCCAGCATGTCCTGGCGTCCCTCGCGTGCCGCGTCGAAAAAATAGTCGCGCAACTGCAGCTTGATCTGCTCGGGCGTGGTCACCGCGTTGGTGGCACTGGCAGGCACGGGCGCGGGTGAGGCGGCGTTGGCACCTGCAGACAAGGTGCCAAGGATCAGAAACAGCAACGTGCGCATGGCGCTCTCCGAAGCGAGGACGGCACTGCGGCACGGGCCGCAGTGCCGTCGGGTGGATCAGTCCTGCAAGCTGGAGGCCAGCTGCTTGACGCGGGCCAGGTCGCCCTTGGCAACACGGGCTACACCGGTGCCGTACTCCGGGTCGGCCTTGTACAGGAACGACAGCACCAGGTGCTTGCTCTCGGTGTCCGTATTGGCCAGCGACTCGCCAAAACTCTGCACCAGGTCGGCGCGATCCTTCTTGCTATAGGACCGATACAGCTCGCCGGCCTGCTTGAAGTTCTGCTCGCGGGTGATCTTGGCCTGCTGGGTGGTGCCCGACAGCGGCAACGCGCTGTAACGCGCTGCGGTGTCCTGCGGACGCGGCTCCAGACGGCTCGGCTCGTAATTCACGCCGCTGGTGGTATGGCCGTTGTTGCCTTCGCCATCCTGGTTGCCGTTGTTGACCGCCACCCGCGGACGGTTCACCGGCAGGTTCAGGCCGTTGGCGCCGATGCGATACAGCTGGGTGTCTGCGTAGGAAAAGATGCGCCCCTGCAGCAGACGGTCTTCGGATGGTTCGATGCCGGGCACCAGGTTGGCCGGCGCCATCGCGACCTGTTCGGTCTCCTGGAAGAAGTTGTCGACGTTCTTGTTCAACACCATCTGGCCGACCTTCTGCTCCGGCACATCCGGCCAGATCTTGGTGGCGTCCAGCGGGTCGAAATCGAACTTGGCCAGCTCTTCGGGCTTGAGCACCTGCACGTACAGATCCCACTTGGGGTAATCGCCCTGCTTGATCGCGCCGACCAGATCGTTGGTCAGGTGGCTGTAGTCCTTGGACTGGACGGCGGCAACCTGCTTGGGATCGAGGTTCTTGATGCCCTGCAGCGTTTTCCAGTGGAATTTGACGTAATGCACTTCACCTTGCGCGTTGACCAGCTTGTAGGCATGCACGCCGTTGCCATCCATGAAGCGGTAGCCGGCCGGCGTGCCTTCGTTGGAATACAGCAGGGTCAGCGTGCGGGTGGATTCGGGCACGTGCGAGAAGAAATCGAAGCGACGCGCGTCGTCGTCCAGGTTGGTGCGCGGGTCCGGCTTGAACGCATGGACCATGTCGGGAAACTTGATCGCATCGCGGATGAAGAAGGTGGGGAAGTTGTTGCCGACCAGATCCCAGTTGCCTTCGCTGGTATAGAACTTGGTGGCGAAGCCGTGCGGGTCGCGCAGCGTTTCAGGCGAGTGATTGCCGTGTACCACCGAGGAAAAGCGCACGAACACCGGGGTCTTTTCGCCGGCGCTGAACACCTTGGCCTTGGTCAGGCTGGACAGATCGGCGGTGGCGGTGAATTCGCCTTTGACGCCGGTGCCGCGTGCATGCACCACGCGCTCGGGGATGCGCTCACGATCGAAACGCTGCAGCTTCTGGATCAGTTGCACGTCCTGCAGCAGCGTCGGGCCGGTGGCACCTGCAGTCTGCGAGTTCTGGTTGTCGCCGACCTTTGCGCCGTTGTCGCGGGTCAGAACGGATTGCGCGAAGACCGGCGGGGCGATCAGTGTCGGCGCTAGCAGGGCTAGCACCATGAGGGAACCTGGGCGCATGGCGTCAGCTCGTGTTGAGGGAGCTGAATCATGGCCAGCAAGCCGAAGCGAGAGAAGTCATTCGTTATGATCGCTGCGATAGGCGAATGTGATCGGTGCCGTTTTGCGTGATATGCATCGCTAAATGCTGAGGCAGTGGGTTGCAGATACGTCGCCTGTTCGCTTGACGATCACATTGATGCCCCGTGCATTCGTTGATGCCATTGCGGAGGCATTGCAGGCAATGCTGCGCTGCACGTTCGAAATGCCTGGCGTGATCGTGCAGCGCTTGCTTGTTGAGCGCCGTCTCTTCGCTGAGCGCATCCTGTCGGGTGGCGCACTGCGCATCCATCTATCAATCCAGCGCAGCGATGCCCGTCGTTGGCACTGCGTCGATCGATGGCGCGTGCCAACAGCGGATGCGCTGCCGATCATCTGTAGCAGCTGCGGCGCTTGCACAACGGGCAGTGGCTGCCTCCATGCAGGATCTGCACGGAGGCAGCACACTCGATCAACGTCCGATCACCCGCTTGAAAGGCGGCAGCGCGTCGATGATGCGCTTGCCGTAGCGGCGCGTGAGCAGGCGCGAGTCGAGGATGATCACGCGGCCGTGGTCGTTGGAACTGCGGATCAGCCGGCCGGCGAATTGCGTCAACGTGCGCAGCGCATGCGGGATGGCGATCAGGTTGAAGGCGTTGTGGCCGCGGCTTTCCAGCCACTCGCTCAAGGTGGAGGTCTGCGGGTCGGTCGGCACCGCGAACGGCACCTGGGTGATGACCACCGTGGTGCAGGCATCGCCGGGCAGATCCAACCCTTCGCCGAACGAGTTCAAGCCGAACAGCACCGAGCCCTCGCCTGCCGCAATGCGACGCATGTGTTCGGTAATCAGTTGCGACTTGTTGCCCTCGCCCTGCACCAGCACGCGGTTGCGCTGCGCCAGCGGCATCAGGTCGGCGACCTTTTCCATCTTCCAGCGCGAGGTGAACAACACGATGCTGCCCTTGGCGTTCCAATCGAGTTCGCGCACCAGATAGCGCGCGACTTCCTTTGGATGCCCTTCGCGGTCGTCGGGGGTGACCGGAAAATTGGGCACGATCAATTCGGCCTGATTGGGCAGGTCGAATGGCGACGCCAGCGAGGCCATCTCGGCATGATCGGGTAGGCCGTTGTCGATGGCGAACGATTGGAAATCACCGCCGCCGGTCAAGGTGGCCGAGGTCATCACCACCGAATCCACTTCGTTCCAGATCATCGTGCGCAGCACCTGCGCGGCCGACACCGGCGAGCAATGGCAGATCAGATCGCCGTCGCGCGAGAGGGTGATCCAACGCGCCATCGGCGGCTGGCCTTCCTTGTCTTCGCGTCGCCAGCCGCTCCACAGATTGTGCTGCTGCTCGGCCATCTCCAGCGCCAGGCCAAGACTGCGCTGCAGGCGCTCGCGCGCCGAATCGTCCTGCTTGCCCTTGGCGATCGCGCTGTGCGCGGCATGCACCCAGTTGAACAGCGCGCGGGTCTCTTCGCCGAGCTCTTCGATCGCCGGGCCCCACTGCGGCGGCAGCTTGCCGTTGACCGCGCGCCACAGCGGATCACGCTCGCCGGGCTCGGGCTTCCACACGCGTTCGACCTCGGCGTGGAAGGCCTTGAGCAGTTTGGACACGCGCGCGGCCACCTCAATGGCCTCGTTCGGCAGCAGGTTGCCGAGCTTGTCCTTGTCCACTGCGCGGTAGGCCGCGGCGATGAGGATCTGCATCCGGCCGGTGCGCTTGGCCATTTCGTCCAGCGGCAGATTCGCCGCGCCCTGGTCGATCGCCACGCCGGCGATGTGGTGGCCTTCGTCGAGCACCAGCAGCATGTCGGCAGGCGCAGCGATCAAGGGCTGGCCATTTTCTGCATCGCCCAGCGACAGCGACGACAGCAACAGGGCGTGATTGGTGACCACGATCTGCGCTTCGCGCACGTCGGTGCGCGCCTTGAGCACCGGACACTGTGCGGCGTAGCTGCAGCGGCGACCGGCACAGCCGGAGGCGGGCGTGGTGATGCGCAACCGCAGCGGGACCGAGATCTGTTCGGGCGCATCGTCAAGATCGCCGTTCCAGCTGCGCTCGGCGTAGGCCTTGGCCAGGCGCTTGGCCAGGTCGGCGTCGGCCGGACTGAGCGGGCGGTCGTAGAGCACCTGCTCGTCGTCAAACATGCCTTCCTGGCTGGTTTCGCCCTGCAGCTCGGCGGCGTTGCGGGTGCACAGGTAGCGGGTGCGGCCCTTGGCCAACGCCACGGTCGCTTCCAGGCCGGTGGCCTTGAGGAAGGCCGGGATGTCGCGCTCCACCAGCTGCGATTGCAGCGCCACGGTGCCGGTGCTGATCACCAGCTTCTTCTTGGTCGCCAGCGCGATCGGCACGCCGGCGGTGAGATAGCCCAAGCTCTTGCCGACACCGGTGGGCGCTTCGGCGATGCCGATACCGCCGGAAGTGGCCAGCGCGCGCGAGACCAGGCCGATCATCTGGCTCTGCGCCCGCCGTGTGGCGAAGCCGGGCGTATTGGCCTGCAGCTTGGCGTATGCCTCGCGGATGCCGGCCTTGATCGGGTCGGTCAGGCTGCGCTGGGTAGGAACGGGCGCGGACGGCGCGGCCGGTGGGGCAAGGTCACTCATCGCGCTATTTTCGCACGGACCGGCGCCGCGGCTGCGACCGGCGCGCCGCGCAGCTGAATCTGTTCGCCTGGGCGTCGCCACTGCCTGGATATGGGGCTAGCGCTCTGAAGGCAAGTTATAGTTTTGGCTCAAAGAACGGGCCCGACCCTGTTCTGGCACCGCCAAGCACATTTGCAGGGGCTGGAAGCATGAGGATGCCGAACATCAAGAAGGGCCATGAGGGCGCTTTTCCTCTTGCCAAGAAAGCTGATTTCGATGTACGTCCACATGTCCTGTGCGACGACCTTCGCGCAGAGATATATCCGGACACGTCCGATGAATTGGCTCGATTTTACTTCCTTGATAAAAGCTTTCGCGATTTCATCGAGCATGATCTTTTCAGCAAGCCGTTCTTCCGAAAATCCATGATTGAAAGCTATAGCGAGGAATCCACCGACCATTCAAGAAGGTTGACGCTTGACTACCCGTGGGGTGAAGTTTTCATTACCGTACATCCGTGGGCCGGCCCGAGTACCAGCGAAGAAAGTTCTGCATTTTCCACCTTGATTTCGACTGGCAACCCGCCGTCCGAAGCATCCCTGGCCTATTACGTGCAAATGTCGCTCGACCAGCACGCGATGCTAGGGTTTTGGGAGGACGAGCGATGCGACCGCGTCCCCGATGCATTTCTGGGCAAAACGCCGCTAACCGATCTTGTCGAGCTCGCCGCCGCCAATCCTTCGATCTTGTTCGGCTCGGAAGGGTTGGCCACTTATCTGAAGCCTAGCGACCATATCAAGGGGCTGGAAAACATAGCCGCTGAGGTCTTCCTGGCATCCGGGGAATATTTCAAAGACAAGAAAGACTTGATCCCCCAGTCCGCGCTATACCTGTGCAGATATTCGGAATGCGTCAAGCGCGTTTTAGAGATGCGTGACAACAAAGATGCAGATTTCGAATTCTGTCTTGCATATCTCCTGGATGTTATGGAGTTAATGGGAAACGGCATGTTCGGCTCACCCGTTCGCCTTGATGATTTCAGTCGGTACGGACTGGCTGGTTCCATACAGATGCCGGATTCACTGGCAACACCACGAAGCTGGAAATACGCTTGAACTGCAAGTCAACGCCTTGATCGAGGTGATAGCGGTTTTTCGGTTCGCCCCGGACGATTGCAGTGTCCTGGAATGGCAATCGGCGCTTGAAGATGGCTTCACGACTAGCCGGGTGGTCAAAGCCTGGTGGCGCACGCTATCGCGTGTCAGCGCCATCTGATACATACAGTGTGACCAAGCGTTCGACAGCGCCGCCGCGCGCACGCGAATTTGCCAGCAGGACGTAGCAAGCACCCGTTCGCTGGACGCGTTGACCGCTCAGCAAAGCGCGGTGCAACACGCGGCGATCAGACAAGCGCACACCAGCCACAGTCGCTTCGCGGTCAACACCGCAGTGCGGTCAGGGGCGACGCGGCCAGGCGTAGCGCGTCCACACCACGCCGATCGCCAGCATCAACGCGCCGGTGACCAGCATGCCGACGCCCACACCGGTCGGCCCGAAGCGCGCGTACAGGCCGCCGCCACGATTGACCTCCGCCAACGTATCCGGATGCAGCAGCGTCCAGACACCCTGACCGGTGCAGACAAGGCCAATCACCGTCAGCGCCAGCGGCTTGGTCGGGATCATCGGCGCTCGCTCGCTGCGGGCGACAACCGCTGCAGGCTGCGCGCCAGGGTCCATACCAGCATGCCGATGCCCACGCTCTGCACGACCGTCAGCACCAAGCGCGACGCGCCCAGCACCGAGGCGATCTGGCGCGCATTACCCTGCTGCAGCAACAGGACGGGAATGACCTGAAAGGCAACCTCGCACAGCACGCAGCCAAACAGCAGCCACACGGCTGCCAGGCTGGTGCGCCTCGGCGGCACGCGCGGGGCGCGCCACAGCAGCACCACGCCGAGCAGCAGGGCGATCAATAGCGGCACCCGCGACAGCAGGCTGGTCACCAGCATCAGCAGGATCTCGGTCGTGGTCACCGTGCCGGGCTCAGTCAGCGCTGATCAGGACGGACTCGCGCGCGCGCAGCGCGGCGTAGACCGGGTCGGTGTCCGGGCGCACGCCGTGCCACAGCGAGAAACTTTCGGCAGCCTGTTCCACCAGCATGCCAAGGCCATCGATGGCGTAGCGGCAGTGCGCCGCACGTGCCCAGGCCAGGAACGCGATGGCGGTTTGGCCGTAGTTGAGATCGACTGCAGCGGTGAGGCTGTTGACCAGCCCCAGCGGCATCGCAAAGGCACCGGCGTCACGGTCGCGTCCGGCGGCGGTGGCGTTGACGATCAACTCGAAGTCGCCCAGATCGCGCAGGTCTTCGATGTAGCGCGACACCACCCGCCCCGGCTCGCCAAGCGCATCGCACAGCGCGTCGGCACGCTCGGGCGAGCGGTTCACCACCACCATCTCGGTGATGCCGGCCTCCAGCAACGCCGGCGCCACACCCCGCGCGGCGCCGCCGGCACCCAGCAACAGCACGCGGCGGCCGCGCAGGTCCAGCCCGTGGCGGTCGGTGAGGTCGCGCACCAGGCCGGCGCCGTCGGTGTTGTCGCCTTGCCACTGGCCGTCGTTGCGCACCAATGTGTTGACCGCACCGGCAAGCCGCGCGCGCTCACTCAGGCTGGCCGACAATGCGCAGGCGGCCTCCTTCAGCGGCAGCGTCACGTTGGCGCCCTTGCCACCTTCCTGGGCGAAGCGCTCCAGCGCGGCGGCAAAGTCCTCCGGCGGCGCATCGATGGCGGTGTAGTCCAGCGCGATGCCGGCCTGCTTCCCGAAGTCGGCATGGATGGCCGGCGACAGCGAATGGGCGACAGGGTGACCGAACACGGCATAACGGGATGCGGGCATGAAACGCTCTCTGGTTGACTGGACTGTGCGCGACGTGAGGCAGGAACACCCCATGCAACGTCGCTGGACGCTGCTGGCGCTGGCGGCAAGTTTACGCTTGGTCCCGGCCGCGTCGGGACTTGCCGAGTTCGGCAGCCAGGGCATGGACCTGATCTCCACGCCCGGCAACGCCACGCCCGGGCGGCCAGCGCATCGCGTGGGCCAGCGACCGCCAGCGGGCGGGTGACTGGGTCTACGGCAAGCCCGGCTGAGCGGCAGGCGGCGGCAACAGGCGCAGCCCTTGCCGATCGACACCGCGCGGAGGAGCGCGCGCCACTGTCCGCTGGCAACGGCCGCTGGCTACGGCTTGCCTCGGATCACCCAGGCGGTACCGGCGGCGCGGAGTTGTCTCGCGCGACGATGGATATGCAGGGCCGGATCGATGCTGTGAAATCGTTGGGAGCGGCGATCTACAGCTACGGCAGCTAACGTTCCCTCTTACTTAACCTAGAACATCTCATGGTCAGATAATCGATACCCCGATGAATGCGACTTGCAACGCGAACCTCTCCACGGCACCCCATCAAAGCAGTAGCTCAATCGCCGATTTACCCTGCGCAAAATGGCGACACTCCAGTCAATGGAGAAACCCACTTCATTGACCAGGCATATCCGAGAAGCTGATCGGCGCATTACTCGACTGGATGCGAATTCGAGCGCCCGGGAGAAAGTAAATATCGTACTCAGCGCCATCGGGAATATCTATTTCCACCTCATCCTCAGTCTCGTCACCGAATAGACTTGATACTGAAGGAGCCAAGCCGGTAGGGGGAGTGATCTCGGCCAGAACATCGCTGGATAGATAAAATACACCTTTGACATATAGCTTGACCGGCTTCGACTGCAGGCTCTCTTTGGTGAGGACCCAGCGCCTACCCTCTGGAACGGTTACCTCCTCCCCATTTTGCGCAGAGACGACACGCGGACTTGAGTCGGCCGCGAGCAGTGGAGGCAGGGAACAAAGAGAGAAAATGACAAAAATGAATACCCTGGCCGCGTAGAGTTTCATCCCTCACTCCTGCTCGAGCAATAATGCTTCCAACGAATCGTAGGCAATTACTCTTGAGCCGCGGCGTATCACAACATCACCTCCCGCCAAATCATTGAACGTGATATCGAACCTGCCGGAAATTTTTATCTTTTTCTTGCTTCCAAAAACGATGGACCCATTGAGACCGATATCGGGCGTACTATATTCACCTCTCTCAGTAACCCCGCCAAAACGTCTCGCATTCAATTGCTTGATGCGGAGCCCTTTTTCCTGGGTGACATCGTACTCGTCTTGTGCCTTTACAGTGACAGCGGTGTCTTTCGCCACTGCGCCGCATGGGAAAATGAAGGAGGCTGCGAATAGAACTGTGAAAAACCGTAATGAAACGAGCTTCATATCACCCCCGAGTCCTTTATCTGCATCATTCAATAACGCGCGCTTTCTAAGCCGAACGCCTGGAGACCTTGCATCCTCTCCGTCGTATCACCAGACGCTGCGAACCTGCGGGCAGCATATGTAATTACCACGTTCAAGCCACTTGCGTAACAGACCATTTTGAATGCGTTTTTTAGCGAGGAAAAGGATTTCAGTCGTCAGCAGGAACGCTACCGTGCTGGATACGGCCACGCCAGGCGAACGCTTGATTATCGGCAGCATATCCCTGCGGCGTGCGGGGCCGCTGGATATCTAGCGGACAAAGACGTCGTGGTGGGTGCCGATACCAGCTGCCGCCAAGGCGCAGCCCATTGTCGCGCCGTAGCAGACGTGACGCACCCGCGCAGCCGTGTATTGCTGCAGAACTGCGTAGTGAGCGCGATGGGCGCACGCTGCCGAACCTGAAGATGCGCACATCCGACGCAAGCCGCCCTGCAGCCGCCGACGCGCGCGCTCAATACACATCGCGCCGATAACGGCCCGCTGCGGTCAGCGACTCCAGGCGCGCCTCGCCCAGCAATTCGCGCAGCGCGGCATCGACCTCACGCGCCATGCTGTCCAGACTGCCGCACACGTAGATCACCGCGCCGCGATCGATCCAGTGCCGCAGCGTCTCGCCGGCGTCGCGCAGTTGGTGCTGCACGTAGCGCTTGTGCGGCTGGTCGCGCGAGAACACCCAATCGAGCTGCTGCACGTGCCCGCCGGCGTGCCAGGCCTGGAGCTCGTCGGCGAACAGGCGATCGTGCGCGGCATGACGTTCGCCGAACAGCAACCAATGCCCATGCACGCCGGCCAGGTCGGCCTCGCGCAGCAAACCGCGCAAGCCGGCGATCCCGGTGCCGTTGCCGATCAACACCATGGGCGCCGATGCAACGCGATGGAAGCCGGGATTGGTGCGCAGCCGCGCGCGTATCGGCGCGCCGACCGCTGCGTGGCAGATCAACCATCCCGAGCCCAGGCCGGGACTGCCATCGGCACGCCTGGTGAGCCGCACCACCGCCATCGCCGTGCCATCGGCCGGCACACTGGCCAGCGAGTAGTCGCGCGTCGGTAGCCAGGCGCAGGCATCCAGCCAGCTCTGTGGATCGGGATGCGGCATTGGCGGATGCGTGGGCGGCTCCGGCAACACGCGCTCGGCGGCGGCCTGCTGCAGCGGCAGCAACTGCGCATCCACATGCACCAGCGCATCTGCTTGCAATCCCCAGGCCGCCAAGCAGGCACGCACCTGGGCGTGGGCATGGGCGGACTGCACTTCCAGGATATCGCCGGCCTGCCATTGCGCTGCCGGTGGTGGCTGTAGCTCGATCCGCCAGATCGGCGCGCCTTCGCTGCCCGGGTTGAGCTGCGTGCGCGAGGACAACGTCCAGTCGGCCAAGGTCGGCCGTGTCAGCGCCGCCGCCGTGACCGGCGCACCGGCGATCTGCCCCAGCTGCGCATTCCATTGCGCCAACGCCTGCGGGTCGACGTTGTCCATTTCCACAGCGGGAAACAGCGCACGTGCACCCTGCCCGTCCAACCAGCGTTCGATCCGCCGCGAGAACCCGCAGAACTGCGCGTACTGACGGTCGCCCAACGCCAGTACGGCATAGGCCAACTGCGGCAGCGGCATGCGCTGATGCAACAACTCGCGCTCGAAACCGCGTGCGGCATCCGGCGGCTCGCCATCGCCGTAGGTGCTGACCACGAACAGCGCATGCCGGGTGCGCTGCAGGTCCTGCGCTTGCAACTGCGCCAGCGAGCGCACCTGCACCGGCAGGCCGGCGGCCTGCAGATGCCCGGCCGCCTGCCAGGCGAGCCGTTCGGCAAACCCGCTCTGGCTGGCGAACCCGATCAACCACGGCTCGGCCTGCGAAGCCGGCGGCGTGCCTTGCAGCAGCTGGCGTGCGGCGCGCAGTGCGCGCTTCTTGCGACGACGATCCAGATACAGCATCCAGCCGGTGACGAAGAACACCGACATGCCGACACTGGCCAGCATCACCACGATGCGCCCCGGCAGGCCGAAGAAACTGCCCGAGTGCAGCGGAAACATGCTCACCAGCAGCTGCTGGCCGCGTGGCAGCACTGCGTAGTCCTGCCGACGCAGCAACGCACCGCTGACCGGATCGATTTCCAGATTGTCGTAGGCGCGGTCGTGGTCCGGTTTGTCGGCGAGAAACCGCACGCTCAGCGATTGCCCGGCACGCGGTGGGATGCGCAGATCCAGCGCCGCGTGATGCGTCGCCGGGGTAGCGTCGAGGGTGCGTTGCACCGCTGCGAAATCCACCGTCGCCGGGCGATGGTCGCGGCTGTCGCTACGCATCGCGGGCTCTTTGCCGAGCAAGGCCGCCATGCCATCGCGGTACCACGTGTACGACCAGGTCAGCCCGGTCAACGCCACCAGTAGATAGACCAGCAGACACCAGGTGCCGAACACCGCATGCAGGCTCCACAGAAAACTGCGGCCCTGGCGTCGCCATTCCACCACCCACCAGGTCCGCAGACTCCACCAGCGCCTTGGCCAACGCAGATACAGGCCCGATGCGCAAAAAAACAGCAGGATCAGCGTGCTCGCACCGGTCACCGCCTGGCCCCGTTTGCCGGCGGTCAGATGCCGGTGCAGGTCTTCGATAAAGGCAAACGCTTCGCTCAGACGCGGCGCGGCGACTTTTTCACCCGTGTACGGATCGAAGTACACGCGGCCGCCGCCCTTGGCGGCCAGGCGTGCGTTGGACGGACGCTTGCCGGTCGGGTCGATGAGCATGCGCGTGACCGCCTGCTGCTGGCCCAGATCGAGCCGGCGCAGCAGCACATCCACCGGCAATGGCCGCTCGCCTGCCGCATGCCGTTGCGCCAGCTGCGCGATGGCCGGATTGGCCACCCGCACGATCTCGTTTTCGAAGGACATCAACGCGCCGGTGAGCCCCATCACCGACAGCACCAGGCCGGCAGTGATGCCGAGCAGCCAGTGCAGTTGGAACAGCAGCGTTTTGATCAAGACCGGAGCACAACGAAAGGCGGCTTGGCATTGTAGATGAGAATGCGTCTCGCATGCGGCGCAGCGAGGACGCACGCGGCGTCAGGCCAACCGCAGTGCGGGCCCGGCAGCCAATCGCACCGACATCAACGCCGCGACAGGCCGGCATGCGCACCGTCATTTTTGCCACATGCGCCGGTCATCGCTTGGACATGACACGTTGCCACTTTCTTCATTCCCCCAACTGGCAAACGAGTCCTGCGATGTCACCGTCCTTCCTTCTACGCGGCTGTCTCTTCCTGGCGGCAGTGTTCGGCGCGCACACGGCAATGGCCGCCACCAGTTGCCCCACGCTGTATGCCAACGGCACGCCGCCGAGCGTGCGCAGCGCAACCACGCGCACCACCGAGGTGTGTCATACCGAATACGCCCTGCTGGCATCGGGCGTGACCAAGGGCCCGGTGTATTCGGCCGAACATCTGACCGACCAGCAAGTGGCCGGTGCCGAGGCGATCGGTCGGGTCGGGTCGTTCCACGAAGAGACCGGCATTCCCGCTGCCGACCGTTCCAGAAGTTCGGACTACACCAACACCGGCTACGACCGCGGCCATATGACCCCGGCCGGCGACGCATCGACCGAGAGCTCGGAAAAGGAAACCTTTTCCATGGCCAACGTCGTGCCGCAGGACCACAAGCTCAACACCGGCGAGTGGGCGCATATCGAAGAACAGGTGCGGCAACTGGCCAAGCAGCGGGGCGAGCTCTACGTGGTGACCGGCCCGACGTTCGACAGCGGCACCGCAGCGACCATCGGCACCGACAAGGTCGCCGTGCCCGATTACGTATGGAAGGCGATCTACGAACCCGGCGTGGGCGCAGCTGCCTATCTGTGCGTCAACGACAGCAGCATCAACTGCGATGTGGTGTCGATCGACGACCTGACCATGATGACGAACATAGACCCGTTTCCGTCGCTCAGCGCCAGCATGAAGTCCCACGCGATCGCGCTCGTACTGCCGTAACGGCCAGGCCTGCGCTGCCGGCTACACGCAATACAGTGCGGTGACGGCGCCTGCGCTGCGCAAACGGCGGGCGCAGCGGCCAGGCGCGATGCAGGGCGCGTGCATGCAGACGCTTTCAGGTTGCGCCGACGCCAGCATCCGGCGCGGCGCAGTGTGCGGCCAATCCAGCCGCCAAGGCCGCGAACACCGCACTGCAGGCGGCACTGGCGCGCAGGTCCTGGTGCATCGTGACCCAGGCCTCCAGGGCCATGCCGACCTGCTGCGGCAATACCGGCAACAGGCGTGGGGTCCGCCGCGCCAGCGCCGCCTGGCAGAAGCCGATGCCGCAGCCGGCGCGGATCAGCGCCAGCTGTGCCAGATCGCTGTCGGCACGTAGCGCGAAGGCCGCGTGGGTCCAGAACGGGAAGGCCTTGCGCGCGCCGCGCAGGAACGGGGTGTCCGCGTCAAAGCCGACCAGCGCGTGGTGCGCCAGATCGTCCGGGTGCTGCGGCATGCCGTGCCGGTCCACGTAGTCCGGGTGCGCGTACAGGCCGATCGCGACCTCGCCGACACGGCGGGCCACCAGCAGCTCCTGCTGCGGCCGGGTCATGCGCACTGCCACATCGGCTTGGCGGTGCAGCAGATCCTGCACGCGATTGCTCAACACCAGTTCCATGCGCAGCTGCGGATGCGCCTCGCGCAACGCAGCCAGGATCGGCGGCAGGATTTCCGCACCGACCACCTCGCTGGCCGAGATCCTGACCGTGCCCTGCACCGCGTCGCCGTGACGGTCGGCTGCGCGCTGCAGCGCAGCGGCAATGTCGGCCATCGCCCGCGCATGCCCGCGCAATGCCTGTGCGGCGTCGGTCGGCAACAGCCCGGTCTGCGACCGCACGAACAGCGGCACCGCCAGCAGCGCCTCCAATGCCGCGACATGCCGCCCGACGGTGGGCTGGGTCAGACCCAGCGCGCGCGACGCCGCCGACAGCGAGCCCTCTTCCAGCACCGCGAGGAAGGACCGGTAGAGTTCCCAGCTGATCGTGTCGGCCATACGTAAATGTATAGCTGCCCGCTTATCTTGGGCAATTTATTCGTAGCGACAGCCTGTCCACACTGGCCGCATCTCGATAGCGGAGCGGTTCCATGACACAGACAGCGATCGCCTTGGTACTGGGTGCCAGTGGTGGAATCGGCGGCGAGCTGGCGCGGCAACTGCGCGACGCCGGTTGGCAGGTACGCGCCCTGCAGCGCGGGTTGGCGGCCGCCGCCGAACACCGCGATGGCATCGACTGGCGGCGCGGCGACGCCATGCGGCAACAGGATGTCCTGCAGGCAGCGCGCGGTTGCGCAGTGATCGTGCATGCGGTCAATCCGCCCGGCTACCGGCGCTGGTCCGAGTTGGTGCTGCCGATGCTCGACAACAGCATCGCCGCGGCCCGTGCCGAAGCCGCCACCCTGGTGCTGCCCGGCACCGTCTACAACTATGGTGCCGACGTCTACCCGTCGCCGGACGAGGACGCGCCGCAGACGCCGAGCAGCCGCAAGGGCGCGATCCGGGTCGAGATGGAGCGCCGCCTGCAGGCGGCCACCGCGCATGACGCGCGGGCGCTGGTGGTGCGCGCCGGCGACTACTTCGGCCCGCGTGCGCGCAGCAGCTGGTTCGCGCAGGGACTGGTGAAGCCGGGACGCGCGGTCAGCACGGTGACCCTGCCGGGCGCGCCGGGCGTCGGCCATCAGTGGGCCTACCTGCCCGACGTCGCGCAGTGCATGCTGCGGCTGTTGCAGCGCCGCGACACCCTACCGGCGTTCGCGCGCCTGCACATGGCCGGGCACTGGGATGCCGACGGCACGCAGATGGCGGCGGCGATCGGCCGGGCAGTGGTACGCCATGGCGGCGCGCAGCCGAGACTGCGCCGCTTTCCGTGGTGGGCACTGCCGCTGGCCAGTCCGTTCGTGCCGCTGGCAC
This sequence comes from Xanthomonas sp. 3075, assembly GCF_014197275.1. Classification (GTDB taxonomy): domain Bacteria; phylum Pseudomonadota; class Gammaproteobacteria; order Xanthomonadales; family Xanthomonadaceae; genus Xanthomonas; species Xanthomonas campestris_B. Next base: position 130,100 of record NZ_JACIFI010000002.1, read on the forward strand.
GCGAACTGCGCGAGATCCAACCGCTGTGGCGCCATCCGCTGCGGATGCGCAACACGCGCCTGCTCGACATCCTGGGCGAGGAACCGCAGACACCGCTGGACGCGGCCGTGGAGGCCACGCTCGCCGGCCTGGGCTGCCTGCCGACGCCGGCGCTGGCGTCAGCGCGCTGAAGGCCGGTGCGCACCGCGCCACGTGCCCCCGCAGCAACGCCCGCTTAGGGCGCCTCGCGCAGCCAGCGCGCCACCTGCGGCGCGAAGTAGGTCAGCACGCCATCGGCGCCGGCGCGCTTGAACGCCATCAGCGCTTCCAGCACGCACTTGCGTTCGTCCAGCCAGCCGTTGGCACTGGCCGCCTTCAACATCGCGTACTCGCCACTGACCTGATAGGCGAAGGTCGGCACGCGGAACTCTTCCTTCACCCGGCGCACCACGTCCAGGTACGGCATGCCCGGCTTGACCATCACCATGTCCGCGCCTTCTTCCAGGTCCAGCGCAATCTCGCGCATGGCCTCGTCGCTGTTGGCCGGGTCCATCTGATAGGTGGTCTTGTCGGCCTTGCCCAGATTGCCGGCGCTGCCCACCGCATCGCGGAACGGGCCGTAGAACGCCGAGGCGTACTTGGCGGAGTACGCCATGATGCGCACATTGAGATGATCGTCGGCATCGAGCGCGCGGCGGATCGCGCCGATGCGTCCATCCATCATGTCCGACGGCGAAATGATGTCCACGCCGGCCTGCGCATGGGACAGCGATTGCCTGACCAGCGCCTCGACGGTGATCTCGTTGAGCACATAGCCCTCGTGGTCGATGATGCCGTCCTGGCCGTGGGTGGTGTACGGGTCCAGCGCCACATCGGTCATCACCCCGAGCTCGGGAAAGCGCGACTTGAGCGCGCGCACCGCACGCTGCGCCAGGCCGTCCGGATTCCAGGCTTCGGCCGCATCCAGGCTCTTGCCGGCCGGGTCGATCACCGGGAACAGATCGATCACCGGGATGCCCAATTCCAGCGCGTTTTCCGCCTCGCGCAGCAACTCGTCCAGCGACAGGCGCTCGACGCCGGGCATCGAGGCGATCGGCGCGCGGCCGGACAACTCATGCACGAACACCGGCCAGATCAGATCGTCGGCGGTGAGGGTGTTTTCACGCATCAACCGACGCGAAAACGCATCGTGGCGCATGCGGCGGGGGCGATAGTGGGGATGGGCCATGACGGGCTCCTGTCAACAGCGCACCAGTCTACGCCCGCCATCCGTCGCCGAACGCGCTGCGACGCTGTGTCGCAGCGCTGCAACGGCCAGTTCCCCGTCAGAACACACCACCGCCCAGACTCAGACGGATCACACCGACCACGATCACCAGGCCATTGAGCAACAAGCCGGTCTTGGCCCGGCCGCGGTTGCCGGCCGAGGTGAACAACAACGCGATCGCCGCAATGAGTGCGCCCACTGCTGCAAACGGAATCAGGAACCAGTTGCCCCAGCCCAGCAATGGGATGAAGGCCGGCACCATCCACAGCAACGCCACAATGCCCCACAGCAGGCTGATCAGTCCCACGTGCCACCTCGCCTTTCAAAGAAGGCACGAGCTTAGCGCCGTGCACGCCAACACGGCGCGGGCGGGTGGTCACCCTGACCAATGGCGGCTTGGCGGGAGCCTCACATCGGCATGGCTAGGGTGCGGGCAACGTCGGGCGCGATTCAGACCATGCGCCGGATCATCGCCGTCATTACCGCCATGCCCAGGGGGCTACACCATGAACAAGCACATCGTCACTGCAGCTGCGCTGGCGTTGCTGTTGGCCGGCTGCGCCAGCAGTTCCAAGGTCATGCTGGGCCAGGCACGGGCGCCGATCGACCCGGCGCAGGTGCAGGTGTACTCCAACGCACCGGCCGGCTCGGTGGAGATCGCCCAACTCGAATCCACCAGCGCTGCCGGTTTCGGCACCCAGGGCCAGACCGATGCGGCCGTCCTGCGGCTGAAGCGCGAAGCGGCCAAGCTCGGCGCCAATGGCGTGGTCATCGTCGGCGTGGGCTCCGAGCGCTCCGGCGGCGGCCTGTCGGTGGGCGGCGGCAGCTACGGCGGCCGGGTCGGCGGCGGCCTGGGCATCGGCATCCCGACCACGCAGAAGCGAGCGGCCGGCATGGCGATCTGGGTGCCGGCGGGTGCGCAGCAGCACGAGGCACCGCAGCCAGCGCCGCCCGTGCGTTGAGCTTGGAGCGGTTGTCGAAACGCCCCAGCCGCCAAGCAGGCGGCGGTGCGCGGAATCGGCAGCCCATGCGTTCACTGCGACCAGTGTGCGCGGTGCGTGCATCTGCTGAACACAGCTCGCAACGTTGGGTCGCCGCTGTTCGCCGCTGAGGGATACACGCGGACACGATGCCTGCAGCCTGCGACATCGCGCCCATCGGACATCACCATCTGCCGAATCAGCGCTTGCCCTGCTGTGTTGGAACAAACTGCGTCTCCACTGCCTTGGCCAGCTGGTCAGGCGGCAGCAGGCCCTGGTCGAGCAGGAAGTTGTTGAAGGCCAGGCGGTCGAACTTCTTGCCTAATGCCAGCTCGGTGCGCATGCGTAGCTCGAGAATGCGGGTGTAGCCGTAGAAGTAGCTACCGGCCTGGCCGGGCGCGCGGACGGTGTAGCGGTCCAGTTCCTGGCGGGTCATCGCCGGCGAGAGGCCGACGTCGTTTTCCAGCACCTGGCGCGCGCGTTCGCGATCGATCAGGCCCAGGTTGAGCATCGGGTCGAGCATGGCACGGGCCGCACGCAACAGGCGGAACTGCAGCGCGATCAACTGACCGTCGAGCGGTTCGTACGGCACCATTTCGGCTTCGGCATACAGCGCCCAGCCTTCGACGTTGACCGAGTTGAACGCGAACATGCTGCGCGCCAGCGACACGCCGCGCTCGACCATGGCGGTGAACTGCAGCTCGTGGCCGGGGCGGCCTTCGTGCGCGCTGAGCGTCCAGGCGGCCGAGCCGAAGTTGAAATCGTCGTACTGCTCTTTCTTGCTGCCGTCGGCAGTCGGGTTGCCCAGCGGCAGCACGAACTGGCCTTGCTGGCCGGTATTGCCGATCAGCGGCGCGGGCAGGAAATGCGGTGCCGGCTGTGCGGCGCTTTCGGCCGCGCTGCCCAGGCGCATCTGCATCGGGCGATTGGGCACATCGACGATGCGCTGCTGGCGGATGATCGGGTCGATCTGATCGATCACGCCACGGTAGTGGGTCTCCAACTGGTCATCGGCGATGGTGTCGCCCTTGAGCGCGCGGATCACCTGCACATAATCGCCGCCCTGCACGCCCTTGGCCTTGGCCACCAGCGGCGCCAGCTGGCGCATCGCCGCGCGGGTTTCCATGAACTCCAGTTGCGCGCGCTGAATCAGCTGCTGCGGGGCGATATCGATGCCGACCTGCTTGAGCTGATAGGCATACAGCGGCTCGGGCAAGCGGGTGTCCTTGCGCGCCTTCGGCAGCACGCTGGTGCGGGTCCAGCGGGCGTAATCCTTGAGCTGGGTGGACATTGCCTTGAGCGCTTCGTCGGCCCCGGCGATCTTGTACTTGGCGAACAACTCACCGATGCCGGCGACGTAGGTATCCACGTTCGCCAGCGCCTGCTCCACTTCGCGCTCGGTGGGCTGCAGCAAGGCGGTGTTGCCAAGCTGTTCTTCATAGCGCTGACGCGCCAGCACGGTGGTTGGCGTGCTCCCCGGCACCAGGCCGACATAGCGCTTGAGGCGATCCAACGCCTTGGCGCGGCGCTCGGGCGCGGTCTGGTCGGACAACAACCCGTTGAGGCCGCTGAAGACCAGCTGCGGGGCGTCGTTCCACGGTAGCAGGTAGCGTTCGTTGAGCTCGCTGCCTTCGATGTTCTGTTCGGCCGCGCCGATCATGATCTGCAGGTCCTGGCGCACGTTGGCATCGCGCTCGGTGGCCAGCTTGGCCTGCAACGCAGCGCGTGCCTTGCTCATTGCCTCGCGATAGCGCGCAGGATGCTTCGGCCCCAGGTCGATGACCTGGTCGTCATAGCCGGGCACGCCGAAGAAGCTGGCGTATTCGGGTTGGAAGGGCGCCTGCGCGTTGAGCAGGATCTGCGCGTAGCCATTGCTGGTCTTTACCCAGGCCGGCACCGCAGGCTGGGCCTGCGCGGTGTTGCCGGTCTGTGCCTGCAATGGCAATGAACAACCGAGCGCCAGCGCAACAGCAAGAACAAGTGGTTTCATGTCGCAAATCCGCAGATGTGAGTAGCGCGACCCTACCCATCTGCAGCGTCTGCGGCAATGCGTCTTAGGTCATGGCATGCAGGGTTGCGATGGCGCGTGCGTGGCCGGTAGCAGGCTGATCGGCTCGGCCTGCCCGCTCGCGAACGTCAGCGTCTGATAGCTCCATCGTCCGTGCCGCCGCGTGGCGTCCACCTGTACGTTTCCGTCGCCGCGTGGACCGTGCAGGTCCACGCTGAGATGAGCCTCTCCCGCCTGACCGGTGTAGCTGATGCTGCCACTGGGCAAGAAGGCGTCGTCGACCGGCGCCCCCAACGCCTGTACCACGCGCGCATCGGCGCGTGCGATGCAAAGCACGTCGCGATACACATCCCTGGACTTCAGCGTTGCGGCAATCACCGAGAGCAAGCCACCGATCACCAGGGCCAACAGCAGGAACAGCGCCACGCCAATGCCGGGCACCATCCACTTCCAGTGCCGGCTCCAGAAGTTGGGCGATTGCACCTTGGAAGGCGATGCAGCGGGAATCGGTGGCGGCGACGACATGGCAACGTCCTTCTAGGTCAGCTGTTGGCACACGACTGCAGATGACGCGAGCGGTGCGCTACGCTACAGCGCGGCCAGACACGTTGTGTGGCAAGTGCTCGGCATCGGCGGCCACCTTAGCACTGCCCGTTGTTGCGGACCTCCGCGCCCAAGTGGCGACTACTCGCTTCCCTTTCCGACCGTTTCTGGCGTCAAACAGCGCTGAATAAACGCCTCTGCCGTCTTGTAGCGATGCAAGGCGGCACTGCCGGACAGGCCATGTTTGGCACCGGGATACGTCATCAGTTCGAACGGCGTGCCGCGTTGCTGCAGCTCGCTCATCAGCGCGGTGGAGTTGGTGAACAGCACGTTGTCGTCGGCCATGCCATGGATCAGCAGCAACTTGGCGCGCAGGCCATCCAGATGGGTGGCGACGCGTGCGTTGCGATAACCATCGGCGTTGCCGGCCGGCAGGTCCATGTAACGCTCGGTGTAGTGGGTGTCGTACAGGCCCCAATCGGTGACCGGCGCACCGGCTACGCCACAGGCGTAGGCCTCGCTGTGCTTGGCCAGCAACATCAAGGTCATGTAACCGCCGTTGGACCAGCCCTGCACGCCGATGCGTGCCGGGTCCACCCAGCGCTGCGTCTTGAGCCAGGCCACGCCCTGCAACTGGTCGTCCACTTCGACCGTGCCTTGCTTGCCATAGAGCGCGCCGCCGAAATCGCGGCCGCGTCGCGGGGTGCCGCGATTGTCCAGCGAAAACACCACATAACCGCGCTGGGCAAGATACTGGTCGAACAACGCATCGCCACGGCCCGGCCAGGCATCGAGTACGGTTTGTGCGGCCGGGCCGCCGTACACGTACACCATCACCGGATAGCGTTTGGCCGGGTCGAAGTTATGCGGCTTGAGCAACCGATACTGCAGCGGCGTCTTGCCGTCGGCAGCGGTGAGCGTGCCGAATTCCACCGCGCGCTGCGCATCGCGATACCTGGCGTAAGGATGCTGCGGATCGGCCAGATCGTTCTTCAGCAGCGTGGCGATCTTTTCGCCATTGGCGTGGAACAGCTCGATCTGCGGCGGCGTGGTGGTGTTGGACCAGGTATCGACATACACGCTGGCATTACTGGCGAAACTGCCTGCGTGCGTGCCATTGGGCCTGGAGCGTTTTTCGATCGCGCCACCGGCCAGCGGCACGGCGTAGATGTGGGTCTGGGTCGGCGACTCTTTGCTTGCAGCGAAGTACACCGTGCCGGCCTGCTCATCGACGGCGAGCAGTGCATCGACCACCCAGGCGCCGGAGGTCAGCGGCGTGAGCGTGCGGCCGTCTTCGGACGCAATGTAGAGATGCTCGTAGCCGCTGCGCTCGGAATTCCAGATAAAACGGCCGTCCTTGAGAAACCGCAGATCGTTGTTGAGCGGCACCCAGGTCGGCGAGGTCTCGGTGATCAGCGTGCGTTGCTTGCCGTTGACCAGCGTGGTTTCGATCAGCTCGAGGGTTTTCTGGTCACGCGACTGGCGTTGAAAGGTGAGTCGCTGCGCATCGCGCCAATCCACGCGCGCGAGGTAGATATCGGGGTGTTTGCCCAGGTCGATCCAGCGCGGCGCCGCACCGGCACGCGGTGCGATCACGCCCAGTTGCACCGCCACATTCGGTTGGCCGGCCTGCGGATAGCGCTGGTCGATCACCTCGGTGTGGTCGGCATAGACTTCCGGGCGTTTCTGGATCGGTACGCCGGATTCGTCGATGCGCGCAAAGGCAATCGCCGAATCGTCCGGCGCCCACCAATAGCCGGTGTGGCGATCCATTTCTTCGTCGGCGACGAACTCGGCCACGCCGTTACCGATGGTCACGCTGCCATCGCCGGTGAGTTGCGCCTGTTTGCCGCTGGCAAGATCGATCACCCACAGGTTGCGCTCCCGCACGAAGCTGACGAAGCCGCCCTTGGGCGAGAGCTTGGCGTCGGTGGCGAAGCCTTCGCCGTGGGTGAGTTTGCGTACCGCCGCCGCGCCGGTCTTGCGCAGGTCGTACAGATAGAGCTCACCACCGAGCGGGAACAGCAATGCGTGCGCGTCCGGCGCCCACTGGTAATCGACGATGCCGGTCATCGCCGCGATGCGCTGGCGCTCGCGGCGGGCTTTTTCTGCATCGCTGAGCGTTTCGGTGCCGGGCAGCACGACTTTGGAATCGACCAGCAGGCGGGTCTGGCCGCTGGCGATGTCGTATTCCCACAGATCCAGTTGATTGCGGTCGTTGTCCTTGCCGCGCAGGAAGGTCACACGCGTGCCGTCGGGTGCGACCTTGGGCTTCATCAACGTCGGGCCGGCTAACGGCAATGGGCCGGTGATGGCTTCCAGCGTGAGTTTGTCGGCGTGGGCGGTGGTGATCGTGCTGAGCATGAGGGCAAGGGCTGCGAACAGGGAACGCATTGAAGATCCTGGCGGGAGTGCCGGGGCAGGATGCAGGGGTGCTGGGCGTTTGGGAAGCGCTGGGGCGCCCGCGAGGACTGCCCTCACCCCAACCCCTCTCCCGCAGACGGGAGAGGGGCCGGTGCGCATTCGATTTACGTCATTTCTCCCGGCTGCGGGAAGGGGCTCGTGCGCATTCGATTTCGACATGCCGTCTTCCGCGCGGGACGTTCCTTCTTCCGCGTGCGGAGGAAGGTGTCCGCAGGACGGATGGGAGAGGGAGCGCCGGCAGTCGATCGAGCCGGCCGTTCTCCCGGCAGGAGACGGCGTGAGGCTGCGCGTCAGCGCTTGCCGAACAGATGCTTGCGCTCTTCCTCGCTCAGCGGCTTACCGGCGTTGGGGTTGACCTGCTCCTTGAGCGCATAGGCGCGCCGGGTGGCTGGACGTGCGGCAATGGCGTCATGCCAGCGCTTCAAATGCGGAAAATCGGCGTAATCGGGACGGATGTCGGCGTAGACCTCGATCCACGGGTAGCTGGCCATATCGGCGATGCCATAGTCGCTGCCGGCCAGAAACGCGTGCTCGGCCAGACGCTTGTCGAGTACGCCATGCAGGCGGCGCACCTCGGCGTTGTAGCGCTCGATCGCATAAGGAATCTTGTCCGGGGCGTAGACAGTGAAGTGGCCCATCTGGCCGCTCATCGGCCCCAGCCCGCCCATCTGCCAGAACAGCCATTCCAGTGCGGCGATACGGCCGCGTGCATCGCGCGGCAAGAACCGTCCGGTCTTCTCGGCCAGGTACAGCAGGATCGCGCCGGACTCGAACACGCTCTGCGCTCCGCCGCCATCGACCGGTGCGTGGTCGACGATTGCCGGCATCTTGTTGTTGGGCGAAATCTGCAGGAAGTCCGGTTCGAATTGCTCACCCTTGCCGATGTTGACCGGCTTGAGCGTGTAGTCCAGCCCGGCCTCTTCCAGGAACAGGGTGACCTTGTGGCCGTTGGGAGTGGGCCAGTAATACAGATCGATCATCGTGCGCTCCAGTTCGAAAGGGGGAGGCGGCATGTCGCTGCACACCGTCAACGCGCGATGGTACGGCCTGAGGCATCGGCACGCGTGCATGCCACGCCGTGTGGATTGGAACGGTGTGTGACGCAATTGGCGCAGGCCGATGCTGCACTGCAAATTGACTTGCCCCACGCCGCGACAACAAATGCTCGCTTGCTTGATTGACTTTGCCTGTCCCGCCTTGGGGCCGGCGTTTTTCGCTTGGGGAAGAAATCATTGTGAGAGAGCCACGCACCCTGCCGCGCACGCGGCGTTTGACGTCTGCACTACTGTTTGCGTTGTCCACACCGCTTGCCGCGCAGACCGTGCCGGCGCCGCAGTCGGCATCTCCCATTCCCGGCGCCAGCCAGGCCGATCCAGCCACGCTCGATGCAGTGCAGGTCACCGGTATCCGTGGCAGCCTGACCTCGTCGATGAACGTCAAACGCGATGCGCAAGGCATCGTCGACGGCATCGTGGCCGAGGATATCGGCAAGTTCCCCGACACCAATCTGGCCGAATCGCTGCAACGTATCAGCGGCGTGTCGATCGACCGCTCACTGGGCGAAGGTTCGCGCGTCACCGTGCGCGGCGTCGGCCCGGACTTCAACCTGGTGCTGTTGAACGGCCGGCAGATGCCGGGCGCCAGCATCGAAGAATCCAATGCCTCCAACTCGCGTGCGTTCGACTTCGCCAACCTGGCGTCCGAGTCGATCTCCGGCATCGAGGTGTTCAAGACCAGTCGCGCCAGTACGCCCACCGGCGGCATCGGTGCCACCATCAACATCAAGACGGCCCGGCCGCTGGACAACCCGGGCCTGCATGCCAATGTCGGTCTCAAGGGCGTGCACGACAGCTCCAACGAGAACCTGCCCGGGCGTCTGCAAGGCGATGCGCTGACGCCGGAAATCTCCGGCATCTTCAGCAACACGTCCGCTGATGGACGCTTCGGCGTGTCGTTGAGCGGCAGTTATCAGGAACGCGACTTCGGCTACAGCCAGGTCGGCGTGCCTAACGGCTGGCGTTCGTTCCGCGGCGACTCCACCGCCTACGGCACCATCCCGCAGCCGGGTACGCCTGGCTCGGAAAACATCGTCAACCGCCCCGGCCCGAACGATATCTATTCGGTGCCGCAGAACCTCAACTACCGCGTGGTCGGCGTCGAACGCCAGCGCACCAACGGCCAGTTGGTGCTGCAGTACAAGCCGCTGGACAACGTCACCACGACGCTGGATTACACCTATTCGGAAAACAAGATCCAGCAGCAGCGCAACGAAATGTCGGTGTGGTTCAACTACGGGCCTTCGGCCAGTTCCTGGACCAATGGCCCGGTAGCCGGGCCGGTGAGCTATTCGGAAATCGTCAACCCGCCCATCAGCGACCTGGCCACCGCCGGCTCCAACGCGGCCACGCGCAACCAGAACAAGTCGCTGGGCTTCAATGTGGATTGGGCGGTCAACGACCAGTTCAAGCTCAACTTCGACATCCACCGCTCCACTGCCGAAGCCGGTGCGGACAGCCCGTACGGCTCCAGCAATTCGCTGGGCGTGTCGGGCTTTTACCGCGGCACTTCGGTGGTGGATTTCAGCAAGGATTTCCCGGTGTTGCAGCAGCAGCTGGGCTTCGGCCTGACCGGGCTGGATCCGTCACGCACGCTGGTCACCGGCTCGGCGTTCCGCAACAGCTACATGAAGTCGGAGATCGACCAGGCCCAGGTCAACGGCGACTTCACCTTCGAAAATTATTCGCAGTTGAAGTTCGGTATCGGCAGCACCGAGGTCAAGAACCGCTCGGCGTTCTCCAACGTGCAGCGCGATACCTGGGGCGGCAACGGCACCGCGGCCGATTATCCGGACGATCTGTGGATTCCCAGTTCGTTTGCGCAGTACTTCGATGCGGTCGACGGCAGCGGCAACCCGGCGCAGTTCAACCAGCTGTTCCTGTTCGACTTCGAACGCGCCCGCCAGGCGGCCGCGCAGGTGGCCGGCGACGATGCGCTGTACCGCACCTCGCCGGTGTTCACCACCGACCGCCGCGTGACCGAAAAATCCAAGAACGCCTACCTGCAGTGGAACAACAGCTGGGACGATCTGCGCGTGCCGATCAGCCTGGCCGCCGGCGTACGTTACGAAGAAACCAAGGTGGAGGCGCAGGCGCTGGTGCCGGTGGCAGTGGGCATCGACTGGGTCGCCAACAACGAGTTGCCGATCCGTGTAGCCAACTCGGCGTTCGCCAGCGGCAGCGGCAAGTACGAGTACTGGCTGCCCAGCCTGGACCTGAGCTTCAAGCTCACCGAGGATCTGGTGCTGCGCGGCAGCTACGGCGAAACCATCGGCCGCCCGGGCTGGGGCGATATCCAGGGCGGGCAGACGCTCAGCGAGATCGCGCGCCTGGAGGGCGGTACCGGCCAGGAAGGCAATCCCGGCCTGAAGCCGCTGCTCTCGCATAACATCGACTTTTCGCTGGAGTGGTACTACAGCGATGCCAGCTACGCCTCGGTGGGCTTCTTCCGCAAGAACATCGACAACTACATCGGCGTGACCACGCGCAACGACACCTCGCTGGGATTGAACACCCCGGTGGGCGGTGCGTATTGGAACGAAGCGCTGGCCAACGGCTGCGCCTCGGCCGACCTGACCTGCATCCGCAACTATATCTTCCGCAACCGCAACGGCGCGCCCGGCGTGGTGCGCGGGGCCGATGCCAACGGCAATGCCACCGGCGTGATCAGCGGGCAGCCGGGCGATCCGGTGGCCAACTTCGCCATCACCGCGCCGGCCAACCAGCGCTCGGCCTCGCTGGACGGTTGGGAATTCAACCTGCAGCACATGTTCGGCGCCAGCGGCTTCGGCGTGTCGGCCAACTACACCATGGTCGACTCCGGTCTGACCTACGACAACTACGTGATCGGCGAGCAGTTCGCGCTGGAAGGGCTGAGCGACTCGGCCAACGTGGTCGGCTTCTACGACAAGGACAAGTGGCAGGTGCGTGCGGCCTACAACTGGCGCGACGAGTTCCTGGCCGCGCGTTTCGACGGCAGTGGCCAACCGAACCCGGTCTACACGGAAGCCTACGGTCAGCTGGACCTGAGCATCGGTTACCAGTGGACCGAGAACCTGTCGCTGAGCCTGGAGGCGATCAACCTCACCAACGAGGTGCAGCGTCAGCACGGCCGTCATCCGAACCAGATCATCTATGCCACCCAGACCGGCCCGCGCTACATGCTGGGCGTGCGCTACAAGTTCTGGTGATGTAGGCGCTGCACCGAGTATCCCGGCAGCGCGTCTGCCGGGATGCTCGCACGGCCTTTCAGCATGCTGACCGGAGTCGTGCATCCGGCACTTGCCACGCGAAGGGCTTTTATCCAAGCATGGGCCACGCGCCCCGCGTGATGTGCCAGCCCCCATGACCAATGCCGTGTTGTTGAACAATCTCGATCACCGCGATTTGCGCGTGATCACCGCGCACGGCGCCGCCTATGGCGACGACGTGATGTCGGCTGCGACCTTTCCGCAGGAATTTCGCCAACTGCAGGCGCAATACCCGATCGTGTTCCATCGCAGCGGCGAGCGCAGTTTTCAACCGCTGGCGTTGCTGGGCCTGCGCCAGGGCGAGAACCTGTTTCTGGACGGCGCGCGCTGGGACGCGCCGTATGTGCCGCTGGCGATCCAGCGCCAACCGTTCCTGATCGGCGAACAACCCGACGGCCCGATGGTGCACGTGGATCTGGACAGCCCGCGCATCAGCAGCAGCGACGGCGAGGCGCTCTTCCGCGAGCATGGCGGCACCACTGCATTTCTCGACCACGTCAGCCAGGTACTGCGCACGCTGCACGATGGGCTGGCTGCCAGCGACGCGTTTGTCGCGCGCCTGCTCGCCTATGCGTTGCTGGAACCGTTCGTGTTCGAAGCCACCCTGCAAGACGGCCAGCACTGCAGTTTGACCGGGCTCTACGTGGTGCATGAAGAACGCCTGCGTGCGCTTGACGATGCTGCGCTGCTCGATCTGCACCGGCATGGCGATCTGGAGCCGCTATACATGGCGCTGGCCTCGATCGCGCAGTTCCGCCACCTGCTCGACCGCATGCAGCGCCGCCATGCTGGCTGAGCCGCGCGCCATCGAAGAGGTGTACGGGCTGGATCCGCAGCAGCTGGATCCGGCCGTGCTGCGCTCCACCACGCCCCTGGTGTTGCGCGGGCTGGTGCGCGACTGGCCACTGGCGCAGGCCGGTGCGGCCTCCGCACAGGCGGCGGTTGCGTACTTGCGCGGCTTCGACCGCGGCGAGGCGGTGGTGGCACAGGTGGGCCCACCGGAGATCGATGGGCGCTTCTTCTACAGCGCGGACATGAGCGGTTTCAATTTCCGCCCCGAGCGCGTGCCGCTGGGGGTGGTGCTGGAGACCTTGCTGCGCGATCTGCACAACCCGCAGCCGCCGGCGATCTATGTCGGCTCCACCACGCTGGATACCTACCTGCCCGGCCTGCGCGCGCACAACCCGATCGCGCTACCGCACGCCGAGCCACTGGCCAGCATCTGGATCGGCAACCGCACCCGCATCGCCGCGCACCAGGATCTGCCCGACAACCTGGCCTGCGTGGTCGCCGGGCGCCGCCGCTTCACGCTGTTTCCGCCCGCGCAATTGGCCAACCTGTATATCGGCCCGCTCGACCTCACGCCGGCCGGGCAACCGATCAGCCTGGTCGATATCGCCGCGCCGGATCTGCAGCGGTTTCCACGGTATGCGCAGGCGCTGGAACACGCATGGGTTGCCGCGTTGGCACCGGGCGATGCGCTGTTCATTCCCAGCATGTGGTGGCATCACGTGCAAGCGCTGGAACCGTTCAACGTGCTGGTCAATTTCTGGTGGCGGCAGAGCCCGGCCTACATGGATTCGCCAATGAACGCGCTGATGCTGGCGCTGCTCACCATCCGCGACCTGCCACCCGAACAACGCGCCACCTGGCAGGAGGTGTTTCGGCATTACGTGTTCGACGCCGATGCGCACACCGCAGCGCATGTGCCCGAGCCTGCACGCGGTGTACTGGCGCCGATGGACGACGCGCGCGCCCGCAGCCTGCGCGCGCGCTTGCTGCAACGCCTGAATCGCTGAGGAGCTGAGGCATGCCGCACACTGCATCTTGCGACCCGCAACAGCGCCCGGTGCGCCGCGTGGTCATCGCCGGCGGTGGCACTGCCGGCTGGATGGCCGCCGCTGCGTTATCGAAGGTATTGGGCCGGCAGTTGCAGATCACCCTGGTGGAATCGGACGAGATCGGCACGGTAGGCGTGGGCGAAGCGACCATCCCCAGCCTGGTCACCTTCCATCGCTTGCTGGAGATCGACGAGGCCGCGTTCATGGCCGCCACGCAAGCCACCATCAAGCTCGGGATCTGCTTCGAGCATTGGCGCGATGTGGACCAGCACTACATCCATTCGTTCGGCCACACCGGCACCGATCACTGGAGCGCCGGTTTTCAGCATTTCTGGCTGAAGGGCCGGCAGCGTGGCGTGGCGCGCGATTTCGGCGACTACTGCCTGGAATTGCGCGCCGCGCAGGAAGGCCGCTTTGCGCATCTGCCCAACGGCGGCATGAACTACGCCTACCACCTGGATGCGGGCCTGTATGCACGCTTCCTGCGCCGTTTCAGCGAAGGCTTCGGCGTGCGCCGTAGCGAAGGCCGCATCGGCGCCGTGGAAACCGATGCGCACAGCGGATATCTCACCGCGCTGGTGCTCGAGGACGGCACGCGGGTGGAAGGCGATCTGTTTCTGGATTGCACCGGCTTCGCCGGCCTGCTGATCGGCAAGACGCTGGGCGTGGGCACGGACGATTGGTCGCAGTGGTTGTTCGCCGACAGCGCGCTGGCGGTACAGACCGAATCGGTCGGCGCACCGGTGCCCTACACCCGCTCGCGCGCCGATCAGGCGGGCTGGATGTGGCGTATTCCGCTGCAGCACCGGGTCGGCAACGGCATCGTGTATTCCAGCCGCTACATGGACCAGGACAGCGCCGCGCAGGTCTTGCAGCGCCATCTCAGCGGCCGCGCACTGACCCAGCCGCGCGCATTGCGCTTCACGCCCAACCAGCGGCATCGGGTCTGGGAAAAGAATTGCGTGGCGCTGGGGCTGGCCAGCGGTTTTCTGGAGCCGTTGGAATCGACCAACATCCATCTGATCCAGCGCGGCATCATCCGGCTGATGCAGACCTTTCCGCAGGTCATCAACGACGTCGACATCGCCGAATACAACCGTCAGGCGGCCGCCGAAATCACCCATATCCGCGATTTCGTGATCCTGCATTACCACGCCACCGACCGCCGCGACACGCCGTTCTGGCGCGATTGCGCGGCGATGGACATCCCCGACACGCTGCGGCACCGGGTGGAGTTGTTCCGCCAGAGCGGGCGGGTGTTCCACCAGGCCAACGAGCTGTTTGCCGAGAACTCGTGGGTGCAGGTGATGCTGGGCCAGGGCATCGTGCCGAAGCAGCACCACCCGGTGGCCGACCTGATGGGCGATGCCGAACTCGGTCGCTTCCTGGAAACCATTCGCGCCCGCGTGGACGCCGCCCTGGTGCGGTTGCCGGCGCATGCGGACTTCCTGCGCCGCTACTGCCCGGCCCCAGCGCTGCCAGAGCCGTCGATCCGCCGGCCGGCCGACGCGCCGCCGGCCACGCCGGCGCACTGAATTTCGCCCGCCCCCTGCGCCCCCTTGGCTTACAGCGCCCCAGCAATGCTAGATTGCCGCTTTGCCGTCCATTGCGGGAACAGTGGCCGGCGCTCACCGCAGCATCATTATCTTTCGCACTCGGGGAAAGGGGGACGCATGTTGGATCTGACACAGGGCCGTATGGCACGCCGGATCGCGCCGGTCATTTTACTGGTGGGTCTGGCCGCCTGCTCCAAGCAGGAAGACAAGGCCGCCACCACGCCCGCGACCGGCGCCACGCCTGCGGCATCGGCTGCCGCGCCCACACCTGCCACGGCGGTCTCGCCGCAGGTGCAATCGATGGCGGCCGAGCAGTTGCGCGAATCGGCCACCAAGGCACTGCAGGACAACCGCATGTATGCCCCGGTCGGCGACAACGCAGTGGAGTACTACCTGGCCCTGCGTGAGAAGCAGCCGCAGGATGCCACCGTCAACAGCGCGCTGACCGACCTGCTGCCGTACACGCTGATCGCCGCCGAACAGGGCATCAGCCGCGAAGAATTCCCCGAAGCGCAGCGCCTGATCGCGCTGATCGAAAAGGTCGACCCCAAGGCGCCGGCGTTGCCGCGTCTGAAGGCCGGCCTGGAAACCGGCATGAAGACCGCCGCCAACCGCTCCGAGCAGGATGCCGAGCAGGCCAAGAAGCTGGTGGAGGACAAGGCCAAGCAGGCCGCCGAGCAGAAGCGTCTGGCCGAGCAGCAGACCCGCGAGGCGGCCGCTGCGCAGCAGATCGCCGCGCAACAGGAAGCCGCCCGCCAGCAGACCGCCGAAGCCGAACGCCAGGCCGCTGCGCGCCGCCAGCCGGAGACCCCGGCCGCGGCCGCGCCGCGTCCTGCGCCGGCTGCGGCCGCTACGGCGGCAGCGGCACCGGCCGCACAATCGTTGCGCCCGATCAGCACCCCGGCGCCGCGTTATCCACCCGAGGCACTGCGCGCGGGCACCTCCGGCGAAGTGTTGGTGGAACTGACCGTCGGCACCGACGGCTCGATCACCGCCTCGCGCGTGCTGCGCGCCACCCCACCGCGCGTGTTCGACCGCGAAGCACTCAACGCGGTCAAGCGCTGGCGCTTCGAGCCGGTGGCTGCACCGGTGACGACCCGGCGCACACTGTCGTTCAATCCTGGGGGTTGAGCAGGTCGTGAGGCGATTGCAGGGTGTGCAGGCGGCCGCGTGGGTGCGCGGGTTGATCGTGGTTGATGGTTGACGCAATGCACTCCCGGCAACTGCCGGTTGCCCAACAAAAAGCCCGCAGCGCTGCGGGCTTTTTGTTGACTGGCACTCGGTGCCCTCATCCGCCCCTGCGGGGCACCTTCTCCCGCCTGCGGGAGAAGGGATTAAACGGGAGAAGGAATTAAACAGGAGGAGGGATTAAACGGGAGGAGGGATGACAAAGCCCCTCTCCCGCACGCGGGAGAGGGGTTGGGGTGAGGGCAAAGCGGCACAAGCACTCCATCGATAACAGCGACATTCCATCCTTCGCTGCCCCGCTTGGCAGTTCAACCGCAGCGACGGTCCGCGCACGCGAAGGTCCGCGCGTATCCACCCTTCGGGCGCCCGCGCTCGGGATCAACTCCCAATCGCAGAAGCGCCATCAGCCCGAAATCGCCAGCCGTTCCTGGTGATAACGCCGCACCGCCGCGTACCACAACACCGCCGCCAGGCCGAAGCCGGCAAACAAGTACACCGCCCAGGTCTGCGCATTGATCTGCTCGTGGCGGATCACCTTGAGCAGCATCTGGTTCTGCGCCAAAAACGGCACCGCGAAATGCCACAGCTGCGTCTTCAGCGGATACGCCATCAGCGCATACCCGGGCAGCATCGGCAACAATAGCAACCAGGTCATATGCGCCTGCGCTTCCTTCATGCTCTTGGCCGCTGCGGCCAGATAGGTCAGCAGCGAGGTGCCGATGAACAGCATCGGCACCAGGATGAAGAGCATCTGCAGCATCGGCACGAAGCCGACATTGAGCTGGCGCCCCAGGTTCGACGTCGACAACTGCGCACTCAGCTTGAACGCCAGCAAGGTCAACAACAACGACACCATGCCGATCACGCAGGCGGCGGCGATCTTGCCGCTGACAATGGCGCTGCGCGGTGCCGGCGTGGCCAGCAAGGGCTCCAGCGATTGGCGTTCGCGCTCGCCGGCGGTGGCATCCAGAATCAACGACGCACCGCCCAGAAACGAGGTGATCACCAGCAACACCGGCAGCAGTACCGCCATCATCTGGCCGCGTTTGGCTTCGGCGGTCGCCAGGTCCTGCGCGGCGATTTCCAGCGGCCGGCCCACCTGCGCATCGATACCGCGCGCCAGCAAGCGCAGCGCACCGACCTGCTGGCTATACCCGCCGAGCGCGGCCTGCAGGCGCATGCTCGGCACGTCGGCCTCGCGGCGGGTGCTGTCCTTGATGATCTCCACCAGCGCCGGGCGGCCGGCGCGCCAGTCGTCGGCGTAACTGGCGCTGATACGCAGTGCCACGTCCACATCCTGATTGCGGATTGCGGCGGTCAGATCGGCTGGCGCATCGACGGCATTGAGGCCTTGCGCGGCCAGAAAACGCACCAGATTCGGCGCGTTCTCGCGACCGAGCGTGGGAATGTCCAACGGCTTGTCGATCTGCGTACGCACGCGGCTTTCGCTCAGCGCGCCCATGCCCAGAATCAGGATCGGATACAACAGCGGCGAGAGCAGCAACGCCAAGGCGAGCGTGCGGCGATCGCGGCCGATATCGCGCAGTTCCTTGCGCAGCACCGTCCACACGGTGGCCAACAACGATGTGGTGCTCATGCGTGCAGTCCCTCGTCCGAGCCGATCGCCTTGACGAAGGCGTCTTCCAGATTGTCTTCGCCGGTGGCGGCGCGCAGTTCGTCGGCGCTGCCGCAGGCCACCACCGTCCCCTTGGCGACGATGACGATGCGATCGCACAGCGCCGCCACCTCCTGCATGATGTGGCTGGAGAAGATCACGCAGCGCCCCTCTGCACGCAGGTGCTGCAGGAAGCCGCGCATCGCGCGCGTGGTCATCACGTCCAGGCCGTTGGTGGGTTCGTCGAGGATGACGTTGCGTGGGTCGTGCACCAGCGCGCGCGCAATCGCGGTCTTGGTGCGCTGGCCCTGGCTGAAACCGTCGGTCTGGCGATCGAGAATGTCGCCCATGTCCAATGCGTCGGAGAGCAGGCGGGTGCGCTCGGCGATCTGCGCGCGCGACATCCCGTGCAGCTCGCCGAAGTAGGCGATGTTTTCGCGTGCGGTCAGCCGCTTGTACACGCCGCGTGCATCCGGCAGCACGCCCAGCGCACGGCGTACCGTCACCGGGTCGCGCGCGGCATCCACGCCATCGACGGTGACGCTGCCCTGGTCGGGCGACATCAGCGTATAGAGCATGCGCAAGGTGGTGGTCTTGCCGGCACCGTTGGGCCCGAGCAGGCCGGTGATCTGGCCATCGGCCGCGTTGAAGCTGACCCCATCGACCGCCTTCACCAACCCGGTCTTGGTCTTGAACGATTTGTGCAGCGTATCGACGACGATCATGCGAGCGCCTCCGTGGCGTGGTCGGTGCGGCTCATGGTTCCCATCCATTGAACGAGGTGAATGCAGGCACATTGTTGAGGCTGGCCACGCACTGCGCATCCAGTGCCTTGGCATCGGCAGTCTGTAGAAACTGGCCCAGCAATTTGGGCATGCAGCCAAGCCGGAACACGCCGTGGCTCTGGCCCGGCGCCACCAGATGCCGGCCGTTCGGTAGGCCCTGCAAGACACGTTCGGCATAGCGTGGCGGTGTCACCGGGTCCAGTTCGCCCGACAACAGCAACACCGGCAGGTTGGAGCGCAACGGTGCCGCATCGGCCGCGGGTGCCGGCGTGGCAGGCCAGGCCTTGCACGGGGCGAAGAACATCTGTGCCACCTCCGCGCCCAGTAAGGTGTCGTCCTTGCCGGTGGGCGGCGTGTAGCGGCCCGCATCCTCGCTGCACAACACCGACCATTGCATCGGGCGATTCATCTGATCGGACATGTCCGAGGCACTTATCTGCGCCAGTGCCATCAGCGAGGCGTAGCGACCGGCCGCCGCTTCGTCCAGCACCAGCGGCAATAGCGAAGCAGTTTCTGGCGCATAGGAAAACCCGAATGCCAGGCCGACCACGGTGTCGGCGGTGACCTGTTCGTGGCGCAGCGCGCCGGTGCGTGGGTCGCGGTAGTCCACCGCGACCGGCGCTTGCCGCAGCCGTTCGACGACATCCCGCAACTGCGTGCGCGTATCCACCGCAAAGCGCTTGGCGCATGCCGGTTGCTTGCGGCATTGCGCTGCCTGCAATGCGATCGCATCTTCGAAGGTGCGCGCAAATTCGCCGCCGATCACCAGATCGTTGGGCGCCACGCCATCGATCACCAGCGTGCGCGTGTGCTGCGGATAGCGCGCCGCATAGCGCTGCGCCACGCGGGTGCCGTACGAACCGCCAATCAGGTTGACCTGCTGCACGCCCAGTGCCGCGCGCACCGCATCCAGGTCGCCAATGGCTTGGCGGGTGGTGAAGTAACGCGGGTCGGCATCGTTGCGCAGCCCTTGCGCGCATTGCCGTGCGTAGTTGGTCAATTGTTCGGCCGTGGCTGCGCTGTCGTTTTCCAGCGTCAGCGCCTTGCCGGCCGCATCGCGGCATTGCAGCGGATGCGATCCGCCGGTGCCGCGTTGATCGACCAGGAAGATGTCGCGCTGCTTGCGTACCTCGCGCAGCCCCATGTCCACGATCGCGGCGACCTGCGTGGCCGACTGGCCTGGTCCACCGGCAATGAAGAACACCGGGTCCGGCGTACTGCCCGCACCGGCATCGCTCTCCAGCCAGGCGATCTTCAAGTCGATGTTGCGCCCTGTCGGCACGGCCGGATTTTCCGGCACACGCAGGTGCGCGCACTGCGCCTCGATATTGCCGGCGGCGCTGCCGGAGCTCAGCGTGCACGGCGCAAACTGCAGCGCGCCATAACGATTGCCTTCCGTTGTGCCGGTCTGGGTTTTTGCCGCGCGCGACGGCGCAGTGCGCTGCACCGCTGCATCGTTTTCCTTTGCAGGCGCGTCTGCGCGCTGACATCCGCCAGCCAGCATTGCGATCAGCACTGCCACCACCACTGTGGGTTGCTTCACCATGTCCACCCTCTCCTGGTATTCCGTGTCCCCTGACGCTGCAGTCGGTCGGATGTGACCGGCGCAGCTACTGCCCGTCTTCATACAGAAACACGTGCTCGATCGATTCCCCGAACAACCGCGCGATGCGAAACGCCAACGGCAGGCTGGGGTCGTACTTGCCGGTCTCCAGTGCGTTGATGGTCTGCCGCGACACGCCAAGCCGCTCGGCCAACTCGCCTTGTGACCAACCACTGGCCTCGCGCAATGCGCGAACCCGGCTGTTCATTGGAAACGTCGCGCGTTGATACTCTTGGTGACGCCGTACAGCGCGCACAACATCGGGAACACCCACAGCATCGCCACCGTTGCCGGGATGTCGATCAGGTGAGCGGCCTGCAGGAAGCCACCGGTCATGTACGCGCCACTGACCAGCCCGGCCGCGATGGCGATCGATTCCAGTTCGATACGCCGTTGCATCTCGTCCGAATCGCGCACGTGCCGCGCCACCGCGCGGATCACCAACGCCACCAGCACCGCAGGCAACAACGCGATCAACACACGCGCCCAGTTGGGATCCACGCGGCCAAGCAGATATTTCCAGAACAGCATCACCACCACATACAACAGCATCGGCACGCCGAATTCGCGGTGATAGCGTCGCGCCAGCGCCGGTTGCGTGCTGTCTTGCAGATTGCTGCGCGATAGCCACAGCACCAGCGACAGCAGCAGGCAAAAGACACCCAGACCTGCACTGAGCCCGGCCAGATACTCGCTCAACGGCAATTGCCGACACTGGCACAGCGCCGCAACGCCAAGCAATCCTAGGCCCAGGCAGAACGCGATCAGCGCGTTGCGATTGCAGGTGGTCATGCGCCTGGCCTGCCCTGCTCCATGGCAGGCGTGGCCCAGCGCGGGGCGCAAGCGTGCTTCGATGGAGATGCCGGCCATGGCTGTGTGCGATCGGCCTGCTGACGCTGCTGAGACATCCCACCCGCCTGTCAAGTACGCTTGACAGGCAAGATGCGCCGAATAGTTCCGGCTGTCAAGCGTCCTTGACATACAGATCCTGCGCGATCCGATTGCCCGGACCCGTTGTCAGCGAGCGCCCGGCAAGGCGCCAAGCCGATAAGCCCGGCACCATCCGGACGCAGCTTGTCCGCACACAGCGAGACTGAGCAGGACTGGCGGCCATCGCCGTTGCGCCGCAGCGCGCCAGTGCTCGCTGCGGCACGCTCGCCATGGCCGGGCATGACCTTGCCTGGCCAGGATCACCTGCGCGGGGCCGGCCACAGCCGCCCCGCGCGAGGCCTAAGCCCTCAACTCTTTGCCGGCGGCGGGCTGACGTATTTCTCGCGGCGGATCTGTGCGTTCGGCAGGCCGGCTTCTTTCAGCGCGTCGATGCAGGTATCCACCATGTCCGGGTTGCCGCACAGGTAGGCGATGTCGCCTTGCCCATCGGGGGCGATGTCGGCCAGTTGCTGCTGCACGTAACCGTGGCGCACATCGGCGTGCGGCTGCTCGGGCAGTTCGCGCGAGAAGCAGGGCACGTAGCGGAACTGCGGATGCGCATCGGCGAACGCCCGGAAGTCATCGCCATACAACAGCTCGGCCGGGGTGCGCGCACCTTGCAGCAGCAGCACCTGCACGCCGCGGGTGGCGATCGCCTCGGCCAACAGCGGCAGCATCGCGCGGTACGGGGTGACGCCGGTGCCGGTGGCGATCAGCACATAGCGCCGGTTGTGGTCGCCCGTTGGCAGGCAGAAACGGCCGTAGGGCCCGCTGGCCTGCAACTGGTCGCCGATCTCCAACCCTTCGAACAGCGCGGTCGCCGCGCCACCTGGCACGAAGCTCACTGCGATATCCACCGCTTCGCCCGGTCCCAACGCATGGTCGTGGATGGTCGCCAGCGAATAGCTGCGTTTGGTTGGGGTGCCATCGGCGTTGCTGAAATGAATCTGGATGAACTGCCCGGGCTGGAAATCCAGCGGCTGCCCGTCGTCACGCACGAACTGACAGTGGGCTACGGTGGGCGCAATCATGCGCCGGTCGACAAGTTTGAGAGGAAATTGGACGGGCACGAACGTATTTAGGACAGTCTGTGATCGGGGCAACCCCCAACGGGCTTCTATAATAACGGCTGCAACTCGCTGCGCCGTCACCCTGGCGCGAAGGACCATCTTGACTGCCCCCTCCCTGACCGCAGCACCCGCGCTGCGCGTGTGCGATCTGCGCAAGACCTACGACAACGGCACCCAGGCGCTCAAAGGCGTCTCGCTGGACGTGGTGCCGGGCGATTTCTTCGCCCTGCTCGGCCCCAATGGCGCCGGCAAGTCCACCCTGATCGGCATCATCAGCTCGCTGGTGAACCTGTCTGCCGGCCAGGTGGAAGTGTTCGGCACCGACCTGGTCCGCCACCGCAGCGATGCGATGCGGCTGATCGGCCTGGTGCCGCAGGAGGTCAACTTCAACCTGTTCGAGAAACCCTTCGACATCCTGGTCAACTACGCCGGTTTCTACGGCATGCCGCGCGCCGAGGCCGAGCGCCTGGCCGAAGCGGAGCTGCGCCGCGCGCACCTGTGGGAAAAGGCCCAGGTGATGAGCCGCACGCTGTCCGGCGGCATGAAGCGCCGGCTGATGATCGCCCGCGCGATGATGACCCAGCCGCGCCTGCTGATCCTGGACGAACCCACCGCCGGCGTGGACATCGAGATCCGCCGCGACATGTGGCGCGTGCTCAAGGAGATCAACGCCGCCGGCACCACCATCATCCTCACCACGCATTACCTGGAAGAGGCCGAGCACCTGTGCCGCAACCTGGCCATCATCAACCACGGCCAGATCGTCACCCAGGGGCCGATGCGCGAGCTGCTGGCCAAGCTCGACGTGGAAGGTTTCCTGTTCGATATCGACGGCGACCTGCCGGCCGAATTGCCGGTGATCGAAGGCACCACGCTCACCGCCATCGACGGCCACACGCTGGATCTGGACATGCCGCGCGCGATGGATCTCAATCGCGTGTTCGCCACGCTGGGCGGCGCCGGCATCCGGGTCCGCTCGATGCGCACCAAGAGCAACCGGCTGGAAGAGCTGTTCGTGCGCCTGACCGGTGACGCGCCGGTACCTGCCGATGCAGCCGCCACCGCACCCACGCCTGTTGCCCCGAATGGCACACCGCCAGCGCAGCCGCGCAGCGGAGGCCAGCCATGAACGAGATCCGCACCGTGACCGAACCCACCAACGCGCGCCGCAACTGGATTGCGCTGGGCACCATCGTGCGCCGCGAAGTGCAGCGCATCCTGCGCATCTGGGGCCAGACCCTGGTGCCGCCGGCCATCACCATGACGCTGTACTTCTTGATCTTCGGCGGGCTGATCGGCTCGCGCGTGGGCGACATGGGCGGCTACACGTACATGCAGTTCATCGTGCCGGGCCTGGTGATGATGAGCGTGATCCAGAACAGCTACGGCAACATTTCCTCCAGCTTCTTCGGCGCCAAGTTCGGCCGCCATGTGGAAGAACTGCTGGTCAGCCCGATGCCCAACTGGGTGATCCTGTGGGGCTATGTGGCCGGCGCGGTGCTGCGCGGGGTGATGGTCGGCGCGTTGGTGCTGGTCATCGCGATGTTCTTCACCCCGGTGCGCATCCCGCATCCGCTGGTCACGCTGACCACCGTGCTGCTGGGCGCGATCATCTTTTCGCTGGCCGGCTTCGTCAACGCGGTGTACGCCAAGAAGTTCGACGACGTGGCGATCGTGCCGACCTTCATCCTGACCCCGCTGACCTATCTGGGCGGCGTGTTCTACTCGGTGAAGTTGCTGCCCGGCTGGGCCGAGGCGGCCACGCATGCCAACCCGATCTTCTACATGGTCAACGCGTTCCGCTATGGCCTGCTCGGCAGCTCGGACGTGCCGATCTGGGTGGCCTACGCGCTGATGCTGGGCTTTGTCGCGGTCCTCAGCGCATTGGCGCTGTGGCTGCTGCGGCGCGGTGTCGGGCTGCGTAGCTGATGCGAACGCCGGGCGCGGGCTCTATCGGGAAAGCGGGTTCGTAGCGGACGCTCCTTCCCCCATCCGCCCTTCGGGCACCTTCCCCCGCAGGCGGGGGAAGGGAATTGGACACGCTTGGCTGTCCGCTCCCTTGCAGTGCCCCCCCCCTTCAGGACAGACGATTTCATGCGCATGCTCATTCTTGGCGCCGGTGGCACCGGCGGCTATTTCGGCGGACGCCTGGCCCAGGCCGGTGTCGATGTCACCTTTCTGGTGCGCGCTGCGCGCGCTGCGCAGCTGCAGGCCGATGGCTTGCGCATCCGCAGCCCGCTGGGCGATGCACAGCTCGCGGTGGCGCATGTCACCGCGCAGGACCTGCCGGCGCTGGTGGCGCAGCGGCCGTTCGACCTGGTGATCCTCAGCTGCAAGGCCTACGACCTGGACAGCGCGATCGAGGCGATTGCGCCGGCGGTGGGCGAGCACACCACGGTGCTGCCGATCCTCAACGGCCTGCGCCATTACGCGGCGCTGGACGAACGTTTCGGCGCGGCGCGCGTGCTGGGTGGGCTGTGCTTCATCAGCGCCACCAAGGGCGAACACGGCGAGATCCTGCACCTGGGCAAGCCGGCGGCGATGACCTTCGGCGAGCGCGATGGCAGCGCCACATCGGCCCGTGTGCAGGCGCTTGCTGCGTCCTGCGTGCAGGCCGGCATCGACCATGTGGCCAGCGAACAGATCGTGCAGGAGCAGTGGATCAAGTACAGCTTCCTCACCGCGCTGGCGGCGGCCACCTGCCTGATGCGCGCGCCGGTCGGGGCGATCGTTGCCACCGACGACGGGCGTGCAGTGATCAACGGCTTGTACAACGAATGCCTGTGGGCCGCCGACGCGGCCGGGCAGTCGATTCCCGAAGCCGCGCGCGCCAAGGCGTTGCAGACGCTGTTGCAGCTGGACTCACCGTTGAAGGCCTCGATGCTGCGCGACCTCGAGGCCGGGCAGGATGTGGAAGCAGCGCAGATCGTCGGCGACATGCTCAAGCGCGTGCGCGAAACCGGGCGCAATGCGCCGTTGCTGATGGCGGCACACGTGCATCTGCAGGCGTATCAGGTGCTGCGTCAGGCCTAATGCGGGCAGAGGACGTGCAGTGGCTGAAGGCGTGACGCGACGGCGCCTCTCATCCGCCCTTCGGGCACCTTCCCCCGCATGCGGGGGAAGGGAACGGGTAGCTCCACTGCATCGACTGCATCGACTGCATCGACTGCATCGACTGTATCGACTGTATCGCTGGATGCATGGCTGCAGCACCTAGGGAAACAAGGCACATCGCGCACTACTCCCTTCTCCCGCGAGCGGGAGAAGGTGGCGCGCAGCGCCGGATGAGGGGGCTCTGGCTAGCCAGGTTACTCAGCGCAAAGCCCTATCCACTTTCCAAGGCGCGTGACAGAGCCTGCAGCAACCAGACATGGCCGCACGCAGGCCTGACGCGACCGCATTCCCCTTATCCGCACCGCGCACAGACCTGCAATGCGCCACGCTCATCATTCCCTTGCCTTCGCGCGGCAACGACGTGGCGCACACGATGCTCTGCGTCCCATCGCCCGTGTTGCCCCCTGATGAAACTGCTCAGCCACCTGTTCCGTGCCGGTCACCTGGTGATCCTGGCGTTTTTCGTGCTGTGCGCGGCGGGCCTGGTGGCGATGGCTGGGTTGGAGCTGTGGCACGGGTTTACGCCCGGCGGCGACATGGTGGTGCGCGACCGTTTCAACGTGGTGCTGGAAGCCATCGGCCTGCTCACCGTGGCATTGGTGACGCTGGAACTGGGCCAGACCATCTTCGAAGAAGAGATCCTGCGCGACGTCAAGGTCAGCGGACCCACCCGCGTGCGGCGCTATCTATCGCGCTTTTTCGTGGTGATCGTGATTGCGCTGGCGATCGAAACGCTGGTGTCGATCTTCGAGCTGATGCACGACGACCCGGCGAAGCTGCCGTACGCCGCAGCGGTTGGCCTGTGCGCGGCGCTGCTGCTGATCGCCTGGGGCGTGTTCGTCAAACTCAACCGCAGCGCCGAAGAGCTGGAACCCGAAGCGATGGCCGAGACCAAGCGCGAAGACCGCGAGGTCGAGGAATAAGCGCAGTCAGCCGGCGACGGCTGGCAGCGGCGGCACCGAGGTCGGCTTGCCGTCGGCATCCAGCGCGATCATCACGAAGGTACCGCGCGTGCACAACTCCCGCGCGCCACTGAGCAGATCCTCGGCGATCAGCTCCACCTCCACCTTGATCGAGCTGCGCCCGACCGACACCACCCGCGCGATGGTCTCGACCATCTGGCCCTGACGGATCGGCAGCTTGAAATCCACTTGGTCCGAGCGCGCGGTCACCACCGTGCGCCGCGCATAACGCGATGCCGCCAGAAACGCGGCCTTGTCCATCCACGCCAGCGCCTGGCCGCCGAACAGCGTGCCCATGTGGTTGGTATGGTTGGGAAACACGATCTCGGCCATGCGGGCCTCGGTCGGTGCAACGGTGGTGGTGCTGGTCATGGGGCGGGACCGTCGAGGAAGGGGGCAATCAGCGTTGCAGCGTCGGCAGGAAACTCAGGTCCATGTGGTAGCGCGTGGGACGCTGCGGATCGACGAACACACGCAGCCGTTGTCCTTCGACCAGGAACGGCTGCGGATCCACCCACAGATTGTCGCTGCGATACTCGGCTAGCGTGTTATGGGTGCGATCGTGGCGCTGGGCAAGAATGCGAAACGGATGCTGGCCGTTGACCTGCAGGGAGGGATTGAGCTCGACCTCGACGAAGGTCGCCTCCACCACCGTGCCATGCTGGCGTAGCCAGGCGGCACGGCGCGCATGCCACACCCGATAGCCCAGCAGGCCAGCGCCGGTACCGCCGAATACCAGGCCCAACAGCAACAGGATCCAGCGCGCCTGGTCGGGTAGCAGCGCGGCACCGACCAACATGCCCAGCCCCGCCAGCAGGAAGCTCCAGGCGACGATGGTGACGGTCGCGTTCATCGCCGGGCGCCTGCGCTACCGCAATGGACGGCCGGCATGCTCACAGCCCGCTACGAACCGCCGCTTCGACCTGCGCCGGCGACTGGAAACCGGGCAGGCGCGTCACTTCGGCGCCGTCCTTGAACAACGCCAAGGTCGGCGTCTGCCGCAGGCCGAGGTCGCGGAAGAACTCCTCGCCCACCACTTCCAGCTTGACCTTCAACAAGGCCACACCGTCGGCCGCATCGCTGTTGGCGAACTTGTCCAGCGACATGTCGAGCATGCGGCAACCGGGGCAGTTGTCCTTGTAGAAATCCACCAGCGCGCGCGGATGCGCGGCCAGGGTCTGGGTGTAGTGCTCAGGCGACGTGACGGTAATGGTGTGCATCATGGGGATCGTGTTTGCATTGGGCCAGAACCTCGTCGGTCCAGGCGGCGATGGCCTGCGCGTCGCGCTGGCCGTGGGGCATCTGTTCGATGGTCAAGCGCGGAAACGGGCTGGCGAAGAACTGTGCGATGCGATGCACCGCACCGCAAAAATAGTCCTCGCCCCACTGCGTTTCGCCGGTGCCGAACACCGCCACCTGCGGTGGCTTGCCCAGCGTTTCGACCAACTCGACGATGAAGCGTTTCATCTCCGACGGCGTACGCCCGCCGTTGTCGGTCCAGCTGCCAAACAGAAACAGGTCGTACTGCCCTGGCGCATGCGGCACCTGCTCCAGCCGCTGCACATCGGTCTCCAGCCAGGTCACCGTGTGCCCGGCCGCCTCACAGTGCAGCGCGACACTGCGCGCCACATCGCGGGTATTGCCGCTCAACGATGCCAGGGCCAGCAGGATGTTCATGGGGCGGGGAATTGGGAGTGGAGAATGGGGAATCGGAAGAGCGCGGTGTTGTCTGCTTTTGCCATTCCCGATTCCCTATTCCCGATTACTCACAGATCGTCGAAGCCGTTATCCGAATTGGTCTTCTTGTACGAGGCATTCCGCATCTCGAAGAAGTCGGTCTTGGTCTCAGTGAAGTTGTCGGCGTAGGCCTTGATCCACGGCATCACGTTGTCGTTGGCGCCTTCGTACAGCTTCTCGATGCCGAGCATGCCGGCCATCTTGTTGGCGCGGTACTTCACGTAGCGGATCATCTCGTCCACGTCGATGCCGTCGATGCCGTCCAGCACTTCGGCCGTCCACACCGTTTCCAGGTCGATCGCGTGCTCGAAGGCCTTGTGCACGTAGTCGGTGAGCTGGTCGCCCTGCAGCTGCTGGTTTTCGCCGATGATCGCGCGAATCAACTCGCTGATGAACTTGGAGTGGGCCAGCTCGTCGCGGTTGATGAAGCTGATGATCTTGCCGGTGCCGGTCATGCGGTTCTGGCGGACCAGATTGTAGAAATACGCAAAGCCGGAATAGAAGTTGATGCCTTCCAGGATCGAGGACTGGATAAGCGCGCGGATCAGCGTTTCGGCCGTCTTGTCGCGCATGAAGTCTTCGTAGGCGCCCATGATCGGCGCATTGCGCTTGATGATGGTCGGGTGCGTGCGCGCGATTTCGAACACGCGGTTCTGGTCGGCCAGGCCGGTGATCGAGGCCAGCACGTAGCTGTAGCTCTCGTTATGGATCACTTCCTGCTGGCCGATGATCGCGGCATTGGCATGCGCGGCCGGGTCGGTGATGTATTCGGCAACGTTGTAGATGAAGCGCGTCTGCGGCGAATCCAGCGTGGCCAGCAAGCCGATGATCGAATCGTAGGCGTTCTTTTCGCGCGCCGACAGCTCGTTGTACTGGCGCGCATCGCCCTTCATGTCCACTTCGTCAGGGATCCAGAAGTTGGTCGACAGCTCCTTGTAGGCCCGATAGAAGGACGGGTACGGGATGTCGTTCCAGTTGAGGATGCCGGAGGTTTCGCCATTGATGATGGCGGTGGAGCGGTTCGGGTGACGCGGCTCCAGGATCTTGATGCGCTCAAGCGGTGTTGCGGACATGGGTCTTTACTCGTGTTTCAGGCGTCGCGCGCGCGTGCAGCAGGGACGACGGCAGCAATCGTTCTGGAGGAAAGCCCCCTGAGTCAGGGGGCGCGCCGAAGGCGCGGGGTGTGGAAGCTGATGAAGCAGGGTCCACGGTTCGCAACGCGAACCGTGGAAGCGAAAGCGCGAATGCGCTTTAGCTACTGCACCACTCGCACTCACTGATATCGATATCGTTGGAACGCACGTAGTACGTGGTCTTCAAGCCTTCGCGCCAGGCGGTCATGTGCAGATCCAGCAACGTGCTCGCACGGATGGTGCTGGGCACGTAGAAGTTGAAGCTGATCGACTGGTCGACGTGGCGCTGGCGACGCGCGTTCTGGCGCACGCTGGCGAACTGGTCGACCTTGTAGGCGCCCTTTTCGTAGTACGGCCAGGTTTCCAGCGACAGGCCGGGCGCGGCGACCGGACGACGGAAGTCCTTCTTCTCTTCGTAGTAGAACGCGCTATAGATCGGGTCGATCGAGGCGGTAGAGCCGGCGATCTGTGCGGTGCTCATGTTCGGCGCAACCGCCAGCATCCAGGCATTGCGCACGCCATTGACGGCCACCTGCGCCGACAGCTCCAGCCACTGCGGGCTGTTGTAGTCGCGCGCACGGAAGTACTCGCCGGTGTGCCAGTCGCTGCCGCGGAACACGCTGTAGGTGCCCTTTTCCTTGGCCAGCTCCATGCTCGCCTGGACGGTCAGATAGTTGATGCGCTCGTACAGCTCGTCGCTGTAATCCTCGGCTTCCTTGGCATTCCAATGGATGCTCTTTTGCGCCAGCAAGTGATGCCAACCGAAGGTACCCAGGCCGATGGCGCGGTACTTCTGGTTGGTGATGGTGGCCTGCGGCACCGGCAGCTGATTCAGATCGATCACGTTGTCGAGCATGCGCACCTGGATCGGGATCAACCGTTCCAGCACGTCGGCGCCCAGCAGATCGGCCTGGTCGTCCTGCGCGATGATCGCGCGGCCCAGGTTGATCGAGGACAGGTTGCACACGACGAAGTCGCCCGCCTTCTTGGTGGTGACGATCTGATTGCCGCTGATGATCTCCTGCATCATCCGCGTCGGGCTCATGTTCTGCAGGATCTCGGTGCACAGGTTGGACGAATAGACCATGCCCTCGTGCTTGTTCGGATTCTTGCGATTGACTTCATCGCGATAGAACATGAACGGGTTGCCGGTTTCCAGCTGGCTGACCATGATGCGCTTGAAGATTTCGATCGCCTTGACGGTCTTGCGCGTGATGCGCTCGTCGGCGACGACTTCCTCGTACTTGCGACGGAAGCTGCTGTTGGCGTCGCCCTTCTTCTCGTCGTAGAAATCCTGCAGGTACCAGCCCTTGATCCGCTTCACTTCGTGCGGATCGAACAGGTACCAGTCGCCGCGACGCTCGACCGCTTCCATGAACAGGTCGGGGATGCACACCGAGGTGAACACGTCGTGCGCGCGCAGGCGCTGGTCGCCGTTGTTCAGGCGCAGATCCAGGAACGACTCGATGTCGCGGTGGAAGATGTCCAGATAGACCGCGATGGCGCCCTTGCGCTGGCCCAGCTGATCCACCGACACCGCGGTGTTGTTGAGCTGCTTGATCCACGGCACCACGCCGCCGGAGGAATTGGACACGCCACGGATCGCCGAACCCGACGAACGCACATAGCCCAGATACGCGCCCACGCCGCCGCCGTGCTTGGACACGCGCGCCACGTCGGTGTTGGAGTCGTAGATGCCTTGCAGGCTGTCGTCGACGGTGTCGATGAAGCAGCTCGACAGCTGGCCGCCGACCTTGCCGGCATTGGCCAGCGTCGGCGTTGCCACGGTCATGTACAGGTTGGACAGCGCCCAGTAGGCCTCGCCCACCAGCTGCATGCGGCGCTCGCGGCTGCCCTTGCCGTTGCCGATCTCGTCCTGCATCAGATACAGCGCAATCGTCAGCCAACGCTCCTGCGGCAGCTCGAACACGCCGCGCGAGTTGTCGGTGGCCAGGTAACGGGTAGCCAGCAAATACAGGCCGTTATAGGCGAACAGCTTGTCGCGCTCGGGCTCGATCATCTTGCCGGCTTCGATCAGCTCGTCCTTGGAGTAGCGGCGCAGGATGTCGTTGGAATAGACATTGCGGTCGGCCAGGCTCTCCTGCAGGCCGACGAACGAGCCGTACTTCTGGCTGGCGTCGTAGAAGCGGTTGCGGCTGGCGCGCTTGTACAGACGGCGCAGGTACAGACGCGCAGCGAAGTGCTCCCACTCCGGGGTGGTCAGATCGACGCGGGCCTCGGCCTCGCGGATCAGGTGGTCCACCAGGTCGTCGGCGTTGACGCTGTCCTTGCGATCGACGAAGCCGAACACCGAACGCTTGTAGTCGGCCACGTCCAGCTGCGGGAATTCGGCATGGATCTGGTCGATGGCGCGCTCCAGGCGCTGCGGCTCGAACGGGATCTTGCGGTTGCCGGCTTCCTTGGTGATCCAGGTGGCGACGGCTTGTTCTTCGATGGTCTGTGCGTGCATTGCAATGGCTTGGCGGGGAGGCGGCACGATGTCCGACGGGTCGGTCAATTCCGGCGCGCCGCAACCGGGCGCGCTGACGCTGGCTGGAACGCTGGCGGAAACGCTGTTGGGTGCTGCGGTGCCGGCGGCGATCGCGGCAAGGGTGTCGTTGGTGGTCATGCGTCCTCCATGCGTAGGCACACGAACCCGCTGGGGACGGGCTGCGACCGGATCCGGACTCCCTGGACAGCGATGACGGTGCGGGACGACCAGCACGCAAGACCCACGGTCTGCGGCGGCATCGCCATCACCAGCCATCTCCTCACCGGAGATTCCACGGCCGCCACCACGCGGTGTGCTGTCGCGCAGTGGTCGGTGGCGAAACAACCGCGGCGCAACGAGACCACGCCGCCCGCTCCAGGCGACGCCCGGATGGCTGTGATCGTTCGTCGCTGCCGCCGCGGAGAGGCGTTTGATTGGCAACCTGCTGCAAATCAATGCTCTCACTGGTCCGGACGCCTTGGGCGACCAACCACCGACTGCCCCAAGATAGTGGGGTCACCCGGAGGGGTCAACACCAAATGTGGGAAAATGCCGCAAACCCTTGTGGCACAAAGCACTGTCTGACGAACGGTCGGTGCCAGGCCGCAGGACCCGCCAATTTCACTGCGCAGTCAAGGCCCAAACCGGCATTTTTGCTGACCAGTTGGGTTCGGTTGGGCTAGCTGCCGCACATACGCTGGCCGCTGGCGGTCACAGTTCTGCACGCCTCTGGTGCTCAACAAAGGCCCGCCTGGCAGAGCCACCCAGCCTCACACCGCGCCCCAGTCCATGCCATGCACCTGCTGGCCCGACTGCGCCGGCTGCGACTCATCCGTTCAAAGCGCCACGATGGCCTGGCGCGCAATGATGGCCTGCGCCCAACGCGTGTGGACGGCCTTCTCGACCATGCCGCCGTTGGACTTGAAGACGGCCGTGGTGGCGCCGAGCACCTCGCGCGCAGCACGCAGGTCTTCGTCGCTGACCCGCAGCCCGTCCTCGATCACGGGA
Organism: Xanthomonas sp. 3075; assembly: GCF_014197275.1. GTDB lineage: Bacteria > Pseudomonadota > Gammaproteobacteria > Xanthomonadales > Xanthomonadaceae > Xanthomonas > Xanthomonas campestris_B. Next base: position 162,640 of record NZ_JACIFI010000002.1, read on the forward strand.
ATCTGCATCGGATGGATCGCGGTCTTGCCGACCAGCCCCATCGCGGTATCGATGGCAAGTTCACGCCGCAAGGTCTGCGGATCGTCGAAGAAATCGTAGACCGGCGCGGTGAGCTGGAAGCCGTACGGCCGGAATGCCAGGACCAGTTGCTGAATGACCAGGCCGACCGGCGTGTCGTAGATCGTGGTGCCGCGCACCCGCTTCATTGCCAGCATGCTCAGCAGATCGTTGCCGCCGATACGCACCGCCAGCACCCGCGAACTCAGCGGGCTGCCCTGCAGGCAGGCACGGATCTCGCGCTGCCCCAGCGGATCCATCGCCTGCGGCGTCTCCAGGGTGGGCATGATGCAGAAATCGTGATCGGCCAGCTGCCGCTCGTAGGCGCCCAGCGTGTCGGTGTCGATCTTGGGCAGCACGAACCCGTGTACGCGGTCGATGTCGTGCATCGCCAGCAGTTGCCCAAGCACTTCAGCATTGCGCGGGCGAATGAACCGCAGCGGGCCGTGCGACCGTGGCGGCAAGGTCGGCAAGGTCCGTCGGATGTGACTCATCGCATGCGGCAGGTCGGTGGACGACACCGCATCCTCGGTGCAGGCGATCAGCGAACGCGCCTGCGGAAACTGGCGCCCCGACAGCACTTCGGAAAGATTGTCGTTGGTCGCCGGCACGTACAGCGAGGCACCCAACCGATAGGCTTCAGACATGTCGCAGATCCTTGATGACCGCCGCCGCCTTCAATGGCAGGCTGGAAAGAATGTTTACGTCAATACCGCGGGTCTGTGCCAGCCAGCGCAGATGAGCGGTATCGGCATCGTCCGGGCGCTGCAGGCAAAGCGCGCGCGGCGCGCGTCGCAGCATGGCCCTGGTGGTCTCGCCAATGCCCACTTTCAGGCAATGATCATCGTGCACCGAAAATGCCGTGCGCAACTGGCGCAGGCTATCGGTGCAACGCAATGCGGCCGCGCGACGTTGCGCCGGTTGCGCGGCGCCATCATGTACTGGCGCAGGCAGCGCAGCGGCTGCCTGGAGCAGCTGCGCAACGAACCATTGCGACATGTCACCCGCACGCAGGTCCTGGTACAGCACGCACCCGTGGAACTGGTCGGGGGCAATGCTGGCATTGAGCACGGTACGGCTGACCAGGCCCGACACGGTGGCATTGAGAATGGCCGACGGGATCAGATAATCCTCGATTGAGCCATGGCCGGCGCTACACCCGGCAAGATCCACCAGGACAAACAGATCCGCCGCCACCTGCGTGCCCTGCGCGGCATTGAAGGCCGCCACCGAGGCATGCAATTCGGCGGTGATCGCTCCCTTGCCGGTCCAGCCGTCAACGAACACCAGCGACGCAGGATCGTGCTGCGCACACAAGTGGGCCAGCGCCACGCGGTCGATCCCGCGGCCGCGCAGGATCGAGATCGAATAATGCGGCACGTCCATGTTCCACCGGCTGGCAAACACATGCCGCAAGGCCACCCCGATCGGCGTGCCGGCACGCGCCAGCGATACCAGCACCGGCCGCGCATGCCGTTGCCGCACCGCGCTCGCCAGTTGCAGCAGGTCGCGCGCCATCGTGGGCAGATGACGCGCCACGGCACTGCGGAACAAGGCCAGATATTCCGGAGCTGGCAACTGCTCCGGCGTCAGCATTTCCGAATAATGCGTGTGCCCGCCCTGGATCAGACGCTCTTTTTCCTGCAGATCCGCCATCGGCGCGACGGCGATCTGGGTCAGCAGGAAGGTCACATCACCTGGCGCATAGCTGCCAGAGAACCCGAGCGATGTCATGCGTGCGGCCCGCCAGCCAGACCGCGCACCTGCGCCCAGGCCTGCGACCCGGTGGGCACGATCGCCAGATCGCACAGCGACAGGAACGGCAGATCCGTCACGCTGTCGCCTGCCCCTACGACGAACAACTCGCCATGCTGCTGCCGTAGCCCTGCCAGCAGATGCCGCACCGCCAGTCGCTTGTCCACGCACGGTGGCAACACCGCCAGATTGCGTCCGTTGACGTGATAGGTATATCCCGGATGCTGCTCCACCCATGGCGCGATGACCTGGTCGGAAATCCTGCGCACCGCCTGTTCGTCGCGCGAAGGCTCGCGCGCCACCAGATACGCCGGCTGCTGCGGCGCGCCGGCGATGCTGACCTCCAGTGCATCGCCGAACCGGTCCGACAAGGCCTGTTGCAGCTGCTGCAGGACCGGCAGCTGTGCCTGCATCTGGGTCTGGATCGTTGCTGCCCACACTGGGTCGATCTGCCGCTGCGCATTCACGATGGTGGCGCCATGGGCCACGATCGCGGGGCCGTGGAAAGGCAGCAGCACGCGCGCGAAAGTCTCGAGCGTGCGCGCCGTCACCGGCACCACCAGATCGGCCTGCCGCAGCCACTGTGCAAACAGGCGCTGGCGCGGCGAGGTGTAGCTCACCGCAGTGCCATCGACCAACAACGCCGCCGGCTCCAGCCCCTCTGCCTGCGGCTGCTTGCGCAACGACGAAAACAGGGTGTCGTCCAGATCGACCAAGGCTACCTGGTACATCTAGGCCACCGCCTGCATCGGCGTGGTGACCCGCTGCTCGACCAGATCCACTTCGATGGCCTGCAGTTGCTGCACCAGTCGGTCAACGCAGGCGCGCTCGCGGCTTTCGTGCACCACGATCCGTACAGCGTTCGGGGAGCGCGTCAGGTTGTAGAGATAGTTGGGAATCCCCTCGCCATAGACGTCCTCCACCACGGCGATGTCGTCGATGGCGCCGGCCTGCATCAGCGGCGAGCGCGTGGTCGATTGCACCAGCACCGCATAACCAAGCGCTTCCAGCGCCTGCGCCAGCCGCTGCGCCGGATACATGCATTCGCCGGTACCGATCACCAGGACCGGACGCTGGTCCAGCGCCGCATGGCAAGCCTGCACCAGCACGTCCGGCAGCGCGATGGCGGCGGCCAGGCCCAGCCGGGCGGTGTAGCCGCTGACGTGCTGCCGACGGCAAGCCACCGCAGCGTAGGCCACAGGCGCCGATACCAGCACAGCCGCCGGATCACGCTCGAAACGGTACGTGCCGGACCACAGCGAGATGGGCGTAACCTCGGCGATGCCCGGCAGCGCGGACAGCAACGCCTGCACCCGGCCTTCGGAAAAATCGGTCAGCACCACCGGATGCACCGTACGCAGGCGCGGGCACACCGCTCGCAAGGCGATTGCCAGGTTCAGGAAGGTCCGGCCCGAGGTTGCCTCGTCATCCACCAGCACCACTATGCTCACCCGTTCGAGCGCCGCACGCAGCTCGGGCGACTCGGGCAGATAGAGGAACTGCTGGGTGGCATGGCTATGTTCTTCCTCGAACCGCAGCACCTGCGCACCGTCGAGCGGATAGCGGGTGGTCTGGAGCAGCATCGCCCGGCTGCCGACGCGTTGCAGGAACGCTTCGAACACCCCGTGCCCCAGCCCGGTCGCGGTTTCGGCCAGCGCCACAAACAGGACCATCTCATCGGCCGGCACAGGAATCTGCGCCGCAAGCTCGGCCTGCACCTGCGCCATCGTGGACGGCGAGGCGGGCCAATGCTTACCCAGCACCTTGGAGACGAAGACGAAGCCGCGCTTGGGATTGCGGCGCGCCCCAACGCCACAGATCTCGGTCAGCGCTCGGGTATTGCCGGGCTGGCCGGCGCAGCGCAGCGTGCCGGTAGGCAAGGTGACCTGCAACGTGCTCATGCGTCGACCGCAACCTGCGGCATCACCGTGCCAGGCAAGGGATGCGCATCAGGCAGCTCCACCGCCAGCGAGATTTCGGTCACTCGAATGCCCAGGCGCGGCACCGGAACATGCACCGGCAATTCGGGAAAGATGCAGGCGCGGTACGCAACATGCGGAAGATTGATGCCGGACATGCAGCTCATGCCGATCCCGCCGGCCGCACGCGGATTGATCTCCAGCAACATCGGCGCACCAGCGAGATCGTCCTTGAACTGCACGTTGATCAGCCCGTTGGCGCCAAAGCGCTTCACCATCGCAGTGGCGAAGCCCACCAGATCCGCGCGCATGGAAAGCTGCTGCACCTTGCTGTTGGGATCCTTCTGGCGCACCACGCACGCCAGCACCTCACCATCGCGTGCGGCGATGTCCACGCTGTACTCCACACCGGGCAGATAGCGCATCACCAGATGCGGCTCAAACGCGGGCAAGCGCTGCATGCGCTCGATCCATTCCTGCGGGCTACAGGCATAGGTGCTCGGCTCGATACCGTCCACCAGTCGATAGAAGCCCTTGCCGTACACCGACACGGTGGGTTTGACGCACACCACCCCATCCGCGCTCAGCTGCTCGATTGCCTCAATCGCCTCCGCCAGCGTGGTTGCATAGCGGTACTCCGGTAGCGGTACCAATCCGTCCACTGCCGCGTAGACCCACTGCTTGTGATGCAGGTTGGGAAGGATGTCGGCAGGCGCCGCATGCACAATCTGGCAGCCCAGCGCCGCAAACTCCGCGCGGTGGCTGGTGAGCAGGCTCTGCTCGTAACCGGGCACCAGGTGGGTGATCTGCAGCTGTTGCACCACCTGGTAGCACCACTGCAGATAGTCGGCCGGGCTCAGGCCCGCAGGTTCGAGCAAGGCATGGTCGGCACGGGCAAAGCCGCGGAAGTTCTCCTGCCGATGGGAGACGCATGTCCAGATCGGCAGTGGCTCGGCCTCGCCACGAAGATGATCGATGATGCGCGCAATGGTCGCGTAGTGCCGGTTGAACCAGACGCGTGCGTGGGGAAGTGACATACGGATACTCGAAAGATCAAACGCGGCCCCGCGCATGGTGCCGACCGATAAGGACGGCACCGCAGGCGCGGCAGCCGTCCTGGATGTTTACAGCTGGATGCCTACAGCTGGCCGTTGATGACCGGCAGCATGTCGTGGAACGTCCGGCCGGAGCAGGACTCGCCGATGGCATGCAGCTTCCAGTCGTTTTCATGGCGATACAACTTGGCCATCAGCTGGGCGGTGTGATTGCCCTGGCACGACAGGTTGTAGCGTGCGACTTCCTTGTTGCCATTGGCATCCACCAGGCGACAGAACGCGTTTTCGATTTCCGCAAAACTCTGGCCGGTGAAGCTATTGACGATGAACACCAGGCTCTTGACTCCGGTCGGAATCTTGTCCAGCTGCACGACGATCTGCTCGTCGTCACCATCGCCATCGCCGGTGCGGTTGTCGCCGGTATGTCGAACGCTGCCGTCACGCGAGTTCAATTGCTGGAACCAGATCTGGTCGACCAGCTGATTGGCATCGTTGAACATCAGGCACGAGGCATCCAGATCGATCGACTGGTCACGCTGGCCAAACCCGAAAAACCCCTTGGTCTTCTTTGCATCCCAACCCAGCCCCATGACCACCTTGGTCAACTGTGCGCCGGCTTCCTTGCTCAGCGAGATACGCTGTCCCTTGCTCAAACTAACGCTCATTGCAGTCTCCTTGAGTCATCACCGAGCCGCGCCCGGCGTGAAGGTGGCCGCGCGAATCTGCATTCGCGCGGCCACCGATGATCCATCTCCGTGGCCGCTGCGCCGACGCAGCTGGCCATGCCGGAATCAGCCGATATTGACGCCGTACTGTGCAGCCAGCGGACCCAGGCCACCCTTGAAGCCCTGACCAACCGCACGGAACTTCCAGTCAGTGCCATTGCGGTACAGCTCGCCGAAAATCATCGCCGTTTCGGTGGAGCCGTCTTCGGTCAGGTCGTAGCGTGCCAATTCCTTGTTGTCTGCCTTGTTGACGACGCGGATGTACGCATTGCCCACCATGCCGAACGACTGGCGACGGCTTTCGGCTTCGTGGATGGTGACGGCAAACGACACTTTGTCGACAGCGGCGGGGACGCCGTTGAGCGAGACGGCGATCTGCTCGTCATCGCCCTCGCCAGCGCCGGAGCGGTTGTCGCCCTGGTGCACGACCGAACCGTCCGCAGAGGTCTTGTTGTTGTAGAAGATGAAGCTGCTGTCGTCCGGCACCTTGCCGTCCGGCTTGAGCAGGAATGCACTGGCATCCAGATCGAATTCGCTGCCATCGGTGGCGCGCGGATCCCAGCCCAGGCCCACAACCACTTCGCTCAGGCCAGGTGCTTCCTTGCTGAGATTGACGTTACCGCCCTTGGAAAGACTGACGCTCATAGTGAACTCCTTAGATTTACGGGGTAAGAATCAGAACCTTGCGGTTCCTGGGAAACGCGGGTGATCGTCCACGGGCACATGGCAGCGCCCGCTGGACGAGACATACCGGCTACTTGCGAGCGGCTCTCCATTCAAAACCAAAGCCGAACCGTAGATCCATCGTGTCGTGCCCGGTGAAATATTCCACCTGTTTGGTTGCACGAAGGGTGCCGTTGCTGTTTTCGAGCATGGCAATGGCGCACATGCCGTCGCGATTGTTCGGGCTGTCCAGGCGCGCTTCCAGCTCCGGCTGGCCCGAGGCACGGATGGTCACCACGCCATTGGCGCTGGACCAGTTGGGAGTGCCCTCGTAGATAAAGGCGAAGATCAACACGCGCTTGATGCGCGACCACTCATCGCCATTGAGGTGCAGGAACTCGCCTTGGCCGGAACTGCCGCTGCGATCGTCGCCCATGAGTTTGACGTACGGCATCTGCGCCAGGCTACCGAAATTGCCGCCCAGCGCCTGGATGACCGTCTTGTCTCCGTCCTGCATCTCCACCATCGCGCCAAGATCCAGATCGATGGCGCGCGAAAACAGGCCGCCACCGCGACTCCAGCGCAGGTTGACCACAATCTCACCAAACTTGCCGGACGCCTTCTCCAGTGCCACCGGCTTGGATTTCTCAAGCACGATCTTGGACAGATTTACCGACGGTGGTGGTGGTGGTGGCGGTGGCGGGGCGACGGGCACAGGCGGCGGCACACTGGCAGGCGCGGCCGTGGTCGCATCCGGATCGTCAGCCACATCCACGCCGAAATGCTTTGCCAGCGGGCCCAGCCCCCCGGTAAATCCCTGCCCCACCGCACGCAGCTTCCACTGGCCGTTGCGCCGGTAGAACTCGGCCAGGATCAACGCCGTCTCTGCCATGCCGACCAACGGCGGGGCAAAGGTGCAAGCCTGACCACCACTGGCCACCTCCAGTGTCAGTTGCTGCAGCTGCGCAAAGCGCTGCGCACGCCGCATCCCCTGATCGATGGTGATCGCAACGGCCACGCGCTCGACCGCTGCCGGTAACGCAGACAGCTGCACGCTCACCCGCCGCGCTGCGGCATCGAGCATGACGGCGCCGGCCTGGAAGCTTGGCTGCCCATAGAAAACGAAGGCGCTGTCATCGATGACCTGGCCCTGGGCGTTCAGGACGAACGCACTGAGATCCAGATCCATGCCGGAAGGCACGCCAGCGACCGTGACCTGCGCGTCGAGCCGATCGCCCTCCAGGGCTATGTTCTGTCCGACCTGTAGATTCGTCACTGCCCCTGTCCCTGGCTTGGCCCGTCTGCGCTATACCGTTGCATCGGCACAGCCGGTATGCAATCCGCAGGTCGAAAGAGTGACCTGCCCCGCAAGTCTAGTCAACCGCAACGACACTGCTTGCCGCGTCGGCCTGGACCAGTTGCACATGCAGCAGGCGCCCGCCCTCCGCACGCGACAGCAGCAGCTGCCGCCCTTGCGTCAGCTCCACCTTTTCCCCGATGGGGACCAGCATGCCGCCGGTCGCATCGTAGAGCTCGGGCATCGCCTCATTGACCAGATACCAGCGCTCCTCGTGCAGCACGAAGTAGCCCACGCGTCGCCGTTGCTCGAGGGCGAGCTTTTCGTTGGGCGCGAGGTGTCGATTGACATGCCAGGGAAACAGGGATTGGCCGGCGTACACCACCAAACGATGATTTTCCGGCCGAAACTGACCGGGCGTGTGCGTGGAGAAATACAGATCCAGCACCGGCAGCGCATTGGGATAGGGCGTGGCACAGAACGGACAGCGCGGCCGCGACGTATTGTCGAAGACATACCACCCCTGCTCGCACCGGACATTGGTGCATGGCTGCAGCAGATCGACGGTGCGTACCAGCGCGTTCTCCCACTCCAGGGCCTGCGGCCGCTGCTGCGGATCATGCAGCCCCGCAGTGAAGGCGCGCAGGAACAGCGGCGCCAGGTAGGGGCCGGTCAACGTATACGGCCGCGCGGTGGTATCGGCCCAGGGCAGTTCGCTGCTGCGCACATCACTCAACCGCACGCGATTGGACCCATCGTGCGGATCCTCCACAAACAGCGCCCGTTCGCCCATCGCCAGCTCTTCGTCGCGCGTGGCATCCGGGTCGTGCACCTTGCCGCCACGCAACGGATGGCGATACAGCAGGTACATGTAGATCAGGGTGGCCAGCGCATGCAGGTCGGTCTGGATACACGGCAGGCAACGCTGCGGGTCGTGCTTGGGCAGGCTGGCGGTGGCGACGACCTCCGGCGCGATGAAGTCCGGCGTCCCGACCACGTCCGGCGGATATTTTCCCGGCACCACCAACCCATCGATGTCGATGATGCAGGCGTTGCCACCGACCGGATCGACCAGCACGTTCTTGTAGGAGAGATCCGAATGCGCAAGCCCCGCCATATGCAGGCGGCGGACTGCGCGGGCAATCAGCAGGCAGATGCGCAAGTGGCTGGCCCAGTTCCCCAGTTCGCGCGGATCCAGATACTTGCTGCGGTTATTGGCAGAGGCAAACCACTTGCCTTCCTTCTCACGGCCGACGATCTGCAGCACATCGCCATTGCGCGAGCCATGTTCGAAAAAGAAGTGCCGTGCGTACATCGGCGCAACCAGGCCGAAGCGGCCATTCCATTCCAGGGTGCGTTGCGGCCAACAGAACATGCCGCTCCAGTACTCGCCGCCCACCTGATTGAAAATACCGTCGCGGAAACGGCCAACGATATTGGCGATCCGCTCACGCACATTGGCATCGGGCGGCTGACGAAAGAACAGCACCACATAACTGCCGTCCACACTGAAATAGCAGTCCTTCAGTCCGCCACTGCCACGTAGTTGGTCGTAGAACTCGACGGCGCTGCCATCGTGGGCGGTGGTCCGGATGATGGCAGCGCTCATTGCACCCGCTCCGTCTGTATCATCAACAAGGTCCGATCGTCATGCTCGCCTGGGCACCAAAAGCCGAGATAGTCCACCAGCGCATCCAGGCAGCGCGCACTGCCCTGCTCAACGTGCAGCTGCGGCGCAATATCGGTCTGCCACCAGTGCTGCCACTGCGCCGGGTCCTGCAAGGCGCGCTCGGTGCCGAACTTGGGATCGGACACGCCGTCACTCATCAGGATCACCTTCGCGCCTGCAGGCAGCCATACGCAGCGCAGGCGCGCCTGCACGGCCGCCTGCGGATCGCCGGCCAACGCATCGGAAAGGAAGAACCGGGTTTGACCGGAGTATTCGCCGGCGTCGGCATGCCCGAGCAACTGCACCTGGCCGGTAGCAGCGTCGTAGGCCGCCGCGGCGCCATCGCCGATCCAGTAGTTGAGGACCAGCAGCTGCTCGCCGCAAGGCCGCACGGCGGTCAGCATCAATGTCGCGGCCAGTGCACTTTCATCGACGCCAAGCAGGGTGGCGTGCTGGACCAGGGCCTGGCTGGCCGAGACCAGGCTGGCGCAAACGGCCTGCGCCAGACGTGGTTGCACCCTGGGCAGGACCTCGGCGTGCTGCTGCCATTGCAGCGCCTGGCCGTGCGCCCAGCATTCGATGCCATCCATGTGCGCCGCCAGCGTGGTGACGGCATGCCGCGTCAGCAGCTCCGAGCCGCGTCGCGACAGCGGCGCCGACCCGGCGCCGTCTGCAACCGCGCAGACCAGCCAGCGTGCATCTCGGTCGGTGGCAATGGCGAAATCGTCTTCGCGGAAACTGGCCGCATTTGCGTGGGACCGCCCGCGCACACTGGCGGCGACCACCTGCGCGCCGGCAATCTGCGCGTGCGCCGTTGCGGTATGCGGTTTACGCAGGCCCAAGGCTGCATCCGGCTCACGCTGTTTCCACAGCGCGCGCGGGTCGGGATTGACCAGCAAGCTGGCCACGCCGGCATGGACTGGCGCGTCCCCTGCCGCATCGACCGGCACGAACCGCGCGGCAAAATGCATTTCTTCACCGGTCGCCGTGGCTGTGCTCGGCACACCGGACAGGACGCCGTCCGCTGCGTCGAAGCGCAAGCCGCTTCCCTGCAGGCCATCGACCGCCATCAGGCGATACTGAAGCTGGGGCCGCTGCGGATCACTGACTGGCGTGGCCTGGGCGCGATATGGCGTCCCCGCGGTCGCGTTGGCAAATCGCCAACGCAGCGCCGTTGTTGTGGGCGCGGTGGTAGCGGGAGCCACGAAAAGCGCATCGGCCGCCACCCCAGGAGCGGACGCCGGTCCTGCAGGCGCATTCTTACCCAGCGTGATCGATTCGACCTGGGTCTGCACGGCCTGACTCGGTACCGTTGCAATCTGCGCCTCGGCTGTCGCGGAGGGAGCGGGCGGCGGCGTGGATGCCAATGCAGCCGCAAGCGGCGGCGCAAGGCGCAAGACGGTGGCGTCGAGCCAATGCAGCAACTCCAGCACCGGCGCTTCCTGCAGCAGCTGCCGGAGCAGGGCCGGTTCCGGCGCAACTCCGTGCTGACGGAGGTAGCTGCCAAGTACCTCGGCTAGAGCGGCCTGCGCCTGCACGTGCGCCGGCGGCGCCGGTGGTGGCAATGGCGACATCAGCTAGCCCCGCGCACGCGAGATTTCGACCGACTCTCCATCGGCGAAACAGCCGAAGTAGGCGCGTTGCTGGCACCATGGACAGGTCTGCTCTCCCTCCCCGGCAACGCAGAACGTATTGCCGCAGGAACACATCGCAAATCCGATCCGGTTACCGCAATGCGGGCAACTTGGCGTGCCGAAGATCTGGTCCGACTCCACCGTGGCGAAGTTGGGCGCCTCTGAAGACATCTCGAAATAGCTGTTCTTGACCGGATAGCAGCCGACCAGCCGATACGTGGTGGCGCTGAGTTGCGCGCTGCCGACATCGAAGGATTGATGCATCGGCTCGTAGCGCGAGATATACGGCAATTCGCTACGCTGGCACTTGGACACGAAGTACGCGTTGGACTCGTCGACGCGCTCCATCGGCTTGTCCAGATTGAGCTTCTTCAGAATCGACACGTCGGCGTCCGGCAGCTGCTCCTCCTTGTTCACATCACCCACGCTACGGCTACGCGCCTGTACCGATTGCGTGACCCAGGCGATGAAGCGCTGAAACGCACCGTCGCTGCTGTCATCGAGCGTCAGCACCTTGTCGGCATCGGTGAACTGGCTGAGCACTCCCAGGTCGGCATTGCGCCCGATCGAGACCGCAACCAACGAGACGCGGCTGGCGTAGTGCTGCTGCCAGCGCGACAGGGCCGGCGCGATATCGTCGGTTGGTTTGCCATCGGTGATCAGGAAGGCGATCGGCTTCCAGTCGCCCTTGCGCTCAGGGGTATTGCGGCGCACCGAGGCATCCACCTCGTCCATCAGATAGTTCATTGCCCTGCCCAGCGAGGTCCCACCGCCCGCCGGCAGGCTGGGCACGACCACGCTCGTCAGTTCGGTCAGCGGAAGCAACCGGCGCACCTGGCCAGCGAAGGCGATGATCGAAATCCACGCGGTTTCCAGCGCGTGCGGATCGGTCCGTAACGTCGCCACGATGTGCGACAGGCCTTCTTCGAGCCGATACAGGTTTTCCCCGATCATTGACTCGGAGACATCGAGCAGGAAATAGATCGGAAGGCGACGCATCTCAGACTCCGCAACGAAGACAGCGACTCAAGAACCCGGCAACTGCGGTTACAGCACCAGCTGGATTTCGCTCGGCGGCGGCGGCAGCGCCGTGCCCTCCGGGCTGCCCTGGCTCCGGCTGCCACCGCTGACCGCTGCCGACACCCACTTGAAGAAGCTGGTGAACGACGCGCTGTCCAGCGTATCCAGCGCAAACACATTGGCGGTGAACATGGACAGGTAGGTCGACTTGGCCTTGGGACCTGCCGCGCAGGCGATGATGTTGGCAAAGTTGCGCTTGCGCAGTTCGGGAATCTGCTCTTCGAACACCTGCAGATCGGTGGGACTGCCATCGGTCATCACGAACAGCAACGGCGCCCAATCGCCCTTGGCGTCTTCGCTGGAACGACGCACTTCCAGATCCACACGCTCGCAGACATGCTCCAGCGCCTTGCCGAGCATGGTGGGACCCGAATCGGGGGTCGTGATTTCCGGCAATTGCAGCTGGTCCAGCGGCGTCAGCGGCAGGATGGTCTTCACGTCCGCATCGAAGGTCATCAAGCAGATGTGCACGCTCTCCAGGGCCGATGGATCCTGCCGCAGCGATGTCACCAGGGCACGCAGCCCGACATTGACCGCAGCGATCGGCTCGCCGCGCATGGATCCGGAGGTGTCGAGTAGCAAATAGACGGGCAAACGACGCATGACTTCACCTGATAAAGGAAAGGCGGAAAAGAGGCCGGGTCATCGTGTCAGGCAGGTTGGCCAGACATGCGGCAGGCGCAGCGCGCCGCCGGCGGTGCCGGCTAGTCCGGCACGGCGCGACGCTGTGGACATGGCCGCACCAGCGTCGCTCCCTGCCGAAAACAGCGAACGACAGTCGGCCAGGCTACGCGTTGTCGCCAGCCGGGTGCCGCTTACGGTAGCGGATCGAGGACCACACCGAGGCCGCGATGAAGGCCACGCCGATCAGGCCGGTCAGCACTTCCGGTACGTGGTGCACCGTGCCGATGAGCATGATGATCGCCAGCACGCCGATGGCGTAATGCGCGCCGTGCTCCAGGAACACGAATTCGTCCAGCGTGCCCTTGTGCACCAGATAGACCGTCATCGACCGCACGAACATCGCGCCGATCGCCAGGCCCAGCATGATGATCACCACGTCGCGGGTGATCGCGAACGCGCCGATGACCCCGTCGAACGAGAAAGAGGCATCCAGCACTTCCAGATACAGGAACGCGGCCACGCCCGAACGCTTGGCGACGCTGACACCGCCCTCATCCTCTTCGGACTCGAACAGCGCATCCACGCTATCGACCAGCAGGTACAGCAGGATGCCGCCCATACCGGCGAACAGCACGCTCTGGAAGATGTCCTGCGGCAGGAACAGCTTGGTCCCCAACAGCACGGCGACCGCGACGATCACGGACATGGCATCGGCCTTGCCCAGCTTGCCGACCAGGCGCTCCACCGGCCCCAGCCAGTGCAGCTCGCGATCACGATCGAACAGGAAGTTGAGGAACACAAGCAGCAGGAACATGCCGCCGAAAGCCGCAATCGAAGGGTAATGATCGGTCAGCACCTGGCTGTACTTTTCCGGCTCGTTGAGCGCCAGATCGATCACCGGCATCAGGCCCATGCCGGTCGCCACCGACACGATCACGATCGGGAACACCAGTCGCATGCCGAACACGGCGATCAGGATACCGACGGTCAAAAACAGCTTCCGCCAGAATTCGCTCATGTGCTTGAGCACGCCGGCGTTGACCACCGCATTGTCGAAGGACAGCGAGACCTCGAGCACGCTCAGGACCGCGCATAGCCACAACGCCTGCCACACCCCCATGCTGGAGTTATGACCCCACCACGCTGCGGCACCCAGACACAGTGCGGTGATGACGAACGACATTCTGAAATCACGAAACATTGAAACTCCCGACAGTGCTGAGACTAAAACGAGCGGTCACGACCCTGGTACGTAGGCGATGCCTACGCGTTTCGGGACGAAGCGAGCAAAAAGGGGAATACCACGTACCACCGCGTCGCGCCCGCCCACTGGCTTGATCCGCCCGTGGTGTGACAAATCGCACTGCGGTGACGCGTGCGCATCTGGCACTGCGGCAGGGGTGAGGAGCGTCGGCCGATCATCGCCTTCCAACATGACATCGTCCATGAAATCGGAATCGGCTGCGGGTGGAATCCCGTGCAGCGAGAGTCTACGGCCATTCCCAGCCCAGTACCAGCAAGGCCCTGCCTGCGCCTCAGCCGGCCACCGGCAGTGTCACCGCCATCAGGGTCGCATCGTCCGGATCCGGGCGGACCCCGAAGCCCAGGCTCTGGCACATCGCCAGCATGGTGCGGTTCTCGCGCAGCACCTGGCCTTCGATCTGCTTCAGGCCCAGCCAGCGCGCGTACTCGATCATGATGCGCATCAGCTGCCAGCCGATGCCGTGGCCCTTGAGGTCGGAGCGGATCAGGATGCCGTACTCGCCGCCCTCGTAATCGGCGTCGGCATGCAGGCGCACCGCGCCGAGCATGTCGCCGGTCTTGGGGTCGATGGCCACCAGCGCGATCGAGCGCGCGTAATCGAGCTGGGTCAGCCGGGCGATGAATTCGTGGCTGAAATGCTTGACCGACTGGAAGAAACGTAGCCGCAGATCTTCGTCGGTGACCCGCGCGAAGAACGCGCGGAACAGCGCGTCGTCTTCCGGGCGCACCGGGCGCACCAGCACATGCGTGCCATCGCCCAGGCCGATCTGGCGCTCCCATTCCTTCGGATACGGGAAGATCGCAAAGCGCGGATGGCCGCGTCCCTTGTGCAGCTTGCGCGCCGGCGCCACCGCCACGCGCGCGTCCAGCGCGATCACGCCATCGCGGTCGGCCAGCAGCGGGTTGATATCCAGCTCGGTGATTTCGGGGATGTCGGCGGCCAGCTGCGCCAGCTTGACCAGCACCAGCGCCACCGCGCGCTCGTCGGCCGCCGGCACATCGCGGTAGGCCTTGAGGATGCGCGAAACCCGCGTACGCCCGATCAGCTCGTGGGCCAGGCGCAGGTCCAGCGGCGGCAACGCCAGTTCGCGGTCGTTGATGACTTCCACCGCGGTGCCGCCGCGGCCGAACACGATCGCCGGGCCGAACACCGGGTCGTCGGCAATGCCGGCGATCAGTTCGCGCGCCTTGGGCCGCAGCACGGTGGGCTGCACGATCACGCCCTCGATGACGGCGTTGGGGTGTGCGGCGCGCGCACGCGCCAGGATGCCGTTCGCCGCCTCGCGCACCGCCGCCACGCTGGACAGGTTCAGGCGCACGCCATCCACATCGGACTTGTGCGCGATGTCGCCGGACAGCACCTTCAAGGTCACCGTGCGGCCGACGGCCAGCAGCGGGTCGGCCAGCAACGCCGCCTCGTTGGCGGTGGCCGCCACCTGCAGCGGCACGATCGGGATGCCGTAGGCGGCCAGCAGCCGGTTGGTGGCGACCGGGTCCAGCCAGCGCCGACCGGCGGCCAAGGCCTCATCGACCACCGCGCGGGCGATGCCGGCATCCACCACGAAATCTTCCGGCAGGCTGGGCGGGGTTTCCATCAACGCCGCCTGCGCCTCGCGGTAGCGCACCAGGTGGGTGAAGCCGCGCACCGCATCCGATTCGGTCGCATAGGTCGGCACGCGCGCGGCATTGAGCGCGGCGATCGCCTGATCGTCCTGGCCCAGCCATACCGCGAATACCGGCTTTTCGCGCTGATAGCGGTCGCGTTGGTCCAGCGCGCGGGTCAGCGCCTTGGCCGCATCGGCCGAGGAGGTGAACGCAGTGGGCACATTGACCACCAGCAGCGCGTCGTTCTCCGGGTCGTCCAGTAGCGCTTCGATCGCCGCCGCGTAACGTGGCCCGTCGGCGTCGACGATGATGTCCACCGGATTGCTGCGCGACCAGCCTTCGGGCAGCGATTGATCCAACCGCTCCAGGGTCTTGGCCGACAACTCGGCCAGGGTGCCGCCGCGCAGCACCAGCTGGTCCACCGCCAGCTGCCCCACCCCGCCGCCATTGCTCAGGATGGCCAGGCGCCTGCCCGGAAAACTGCCGAGCCGGCCCAGGGTTTCGGCCGCAGCGAACAACTCGTCCAGCGCACCCACCCGCAACAGGCCGGCACGCGCGAATGCGGCGCCATACACCGCATCCGAGCCGGCCAGCGCCTGCGCGTGGGTGTCGGCATTGGGATTGATGCGGAACTGGCGGCCGGACTTGACCACCACCACCGGTTTGGCGCGCGCGGCGGCACGCGCGGCCGACATGAACTTGCGCGCATCGCCGATGCGTTCGACATACAGCAGGATCGCGCGGGTGCGGTAGTCGGTGGCGAAGTAATCGAGCAGGTCGCCGAAGTCCACATCCAGCGTGTCGCCCAGCGACACCACCGCCGAGAACCCCACCGAGCGCGCCACGCCCCACTCCACCAGCGCCGCGGCAATGGCGCTGGATTCGGAGATCAGCGCCAGATCGCCGGCCTGCGGGCAATGTGCGGCGATGCTGGCATTGAGCCGCGCATGCGGGGCGATCACGCCCAGGCAATGCGGGCCGAGAATGCGCATGCCCTTGGCCCGCGCCGCCGCTTCCATGCGCGCGGCCGGCGAGCCGGGGCCGCTGCCGAGACCGGCGGTCAGGATGATCGCTGCGGCCACGCCGCGCCGTGCGGCAATCGAGACGATACGCGGCACGATGCGCGCCGGCGCGGTGATCACCACCAGATCCGGCACCCAGGCCAGATCGGTCAAGCGTGCCACCGTGCGCACGCCATCGATCTCGCTGTAACGCGGGCTCACCCAACCGATCTGCCCCGGAAACCCGGCCGCGCGCAGGTTGCGCACCACCGCGCGCCCGGCCGAGCGATCGCGCGGACTGCCGCCGACCACCGCCACGGTGCTGGGGCGGAAGACCTGTTGCAGGTGATAGGTACTCATCGTGCGGGGGAGAACAATGCCATCGCGCTACGGTACACGCACTGCCGTGCGAGGGCATACGGCAAGGTTGGCGAACGCGAGATGGCGGACAGCCGACGGGTGCGCGTGTCCCCTGCGGCCAGGGACTTGGCGCAGCCGTCTCGCGGCATGACCGCCGTCGACAATCGTCGATCGTTTCCTCCGAAGACCGTTCGGGCTGGTGATTCGTTTGGCTGGTCAGTGCACCACTGCCTGCACCGTCGTCATGCCTGCCGCAGCGCAGCGCGGTGCCCGACCTGTCGATGCCTGCCTACTTCGAAAGTGTCGAGGTCGATGTGCGGCAACGCTGGGCGCCGTAAGCCACCGAATAGGGTTCGTCGTAGCATTTGATCAGGCCATCGACGACATCCAGGTTTGGTGGCCAGCGCATCTTCATCTCAGCCCGGCCCTTCTCGGCGGGAAACACCAGATAGCCATCCTGCAACGGCGGCATGTCCTTGGCCTGCGGATAGGGCACCGACGCAAGCTGCGCACGTGCGGCATCCAGACTGGCGCGATCGCGTTTGAGGAACGCGAGCATCGCATCCACATACAGATTCCAGCCGGCGAGATCCTCGGCGGCTGGCTTGTAAGACTTTTCGAACAAGGCGATCGCCTGTGCCGTTTGACCGGCCTCTGCACGCATCTGGCCTTCGTGCCAGGTCACGATGCCGCCAGTGATCGCATGCGCCTGGCGATACTCGCGCAGCAGATCGGCGGCGGCCAGGGTGCAGCCGGGGCGGTCGGCGATGGTGCGCCAGCCGCCCTGCATGTCCTGGTCGA
This sequence comes from Xanthomonas sp. 3075, assembly GCF_014197275.1. Classification (GTDB taxonomy): domain Bacteria; phylum Pseudomonadota; class Gammaproteobacteria; order Xanthomonadales; family Xanthomonadaceae; genus Xanthomonas; species Xanthomonas campestris_B. The sequence continues at coordinate 180,148 of NZ_JACIFI010000002.1, forward strand.
AGGCGTTCTCATCCAGCGCCAGCATGGCGGCGCGATCATAGGCGCAGGCCGGCGGATGGGCCTGTTCGGCCCATCCTGGCTGCGACATGGCGACCAGCAACGCACCCGCCCCAAGTAGATACCGCAGCGCCTTGTTGCCCATCGCGATCTCCTTATCGGTCGTGTTGGCAGACCTTACAACAACGTTCCGCTCAAGATGGCCGCCGCAATGCTGAAATAAATCACCAAGCCGGTGACATCCACCAACGTGGCCACGAACGGGGCCGAGGCGCTGGCCGGGTCGAAGCCGAGCCGTTGCAGCACGAACGGCAGCATCGAGCCGGATAGCGAGCCGAAGGTGACGATGCCGATCAGCGCCGCACCGATGGTCAGCGCCACCATCTGCCAGTGTGGGCCGTAGTCGTACATGCCGGCGGTCTGCCAGATGGTGATGCGCACGATCGCCAGCAGGCCCAGGATGGTGCCCAGGGTGAGCCCGGTCGGCAGCTCGCGCAGGGCCACCTTCCACCAGTCGCCCAGACGCAATTCGCGTAATGCCAGCGAGCGGATCAGCAGCGAGGTGGCCTGCGAACCGGAGTTGCCGCCCGAGCTCATGATCAGCGGAATGAACAGGGTCAGCACCACCGCCTTGGACAACTCGTTCTCGAAGTGCTGCATCGCGCTGGCAGTGAGCATTTCGCCCAGAAACAGCACGCTCAGCCAGCCGGCACGCTTCTTGATCATCTGCCCGAAGCCGATCTGCATGTAGGGCTTGCCCAACGCCTCCATGCCGCCGAACTTGTGCACGTCCTCGGTGGATTCGGCGATCAGCGCGTCCAACACATCGTCCACGGTGACGATGCCCAGCACATGGCCGTGCGCATCCACCACCGGGATGGCGAGCAAGTCGTGGCGACGGATCAGCCGGGCGACTTCTTCCTGGTCCAGCGCCGGGTCCACGGTGACCGGCGGGTTGACCTGCGCCACGTCCAGGATCGGTGCCTCCGGCGCGCCGGTGATCAGCCGACGCATGGTGACGACCTGGGTCAGCACGCGGCTGTGCGGGTCGAGCAGATAGATCGCATAGACCGTCTCGCGGCTGCGCTCCACCTCGCGGATGTGCTGCAGGGTGCGGCCCACCGTCCAGTCGGCCGGCACCGCCACGAATTCGGTGGTCATCAGCGCACCGGCGGTATTGGGCGGGTAGCGCATCAACGCCTGGATCGACAGCCGCGCCTCGGCGCTGAGCAGCCACAGCAACGGCGCACGCTGCTCGGCGTCCAGGCCATGGAAGATGTCGGTGGCGCGGTCGTCGGCCATCTGCCCGAGCAACGACGCGGCCTGCTCGGCCGGCAGTTGCGCGACCAGGGCGCTGGCGTCGTGCAGCTCGGGTTGTTCGAGCAATTTCACCGCGCGCGGTTGCGGCAGCGCGGCCAGCACATGTGCGGCATCGTCGCGGTCGAGGGTGTTGAGGTATTCCACCGCATCGGCCGTGTTGCGGTCGGCCAGGGGTGCGATCAAGGCATCGACGCCTTGGGCAAGGCGCAGGGTTTCGTCGTACATGGTGGTTCGCCTGATGACGACCGTCGTCGATGACAGCCGGCGAACCTGAAGCCTCAGGCGCGCATCAGCTGGGTCATCGACCCGGGTCTAGGGTGACTGTCGCTGGACATGAGGTAAGGGCTCCGAAAGTGCGCACCGACCGATGGTTCGGGCGGCGGCGCGGCGCAGTCTGCGCGCCTGAGCTGGCTTGGTCAATGCCCTGCAGGACGCCCGTTTAAGTGGGCCTCCCGAATGCCGATCCGGCAGACCGCGATGCCCGCGCGCGCCGCCCATGCCGACCTTCGCACTGCTGGCGCAGGCCGGATCGCCCTGCATCCCCCTCCGATATCGTCGGCAGTGGTGCGCCTGCGGCAGGCGCCATCGATGCGATCGCCGGGCGGCGAACCGGTGCGTACACGACGCCGGCATGCACTTGACGTGCAGGCACGTCCCATCGGCGCACAGCCAGGGACGCGGCGAGCGGCCGTCGTAGAACTGTGCTGGCGGCCGCAGTTCATTGCTACAGTCCGCTTCGCACATTGCCGGTATCGCGGCGTTCTCTGCTATGGCGTCGGCCATCGCATCCACATTGCCATCGCGTCCTTTCGGGAGTTACCCATGCCCTCTTCCAGGTCTTTTCTGTTACGTCGCATCATCCCGGTGTGCCTGTGCCTGTGCGTGGCCGCTGGCTGGGGCGCGATGGCCACGGCGCAGACCCAGCTGCCCGCCAGCATGCCGGTGGACGCGCACGAAACCGCACCGCACACCGGGCACGAGTGGGGCTACACCGGCCCGCAAGGCGCCGAACACTGGGCCGAGCTGGCGAAGGAAAATGCGCTGTGCGGCAACGGACAGCAGAACAGCCCGATCGATTTGAAGGCCGCCATCGACGCCAATCTGGGCAGCTTGCTGCTGGATTACACCGCCGTACCGCTGGCGGTGCGCAACACCGGCCATTCCATCCAGCTGGATCTGCATGACGGCGGCAAGATGGCCACCGGCGGAAAGCAGTACGAGGTCTTGCAACTGCATTTCCATCATCCAAGCGAGCACTTGTTGAACGGCCGGCGTTTTCCGATGGAAGCCCATATCGTGCACCAGGGCCCGGACGGAACGCTGGGCGTGCTGGCGATCTTCTTCGAAACCGGCAAGGCCAATCCGGCCTTCCAGCGCGTGCTCGATGCCATGCCCAAGGACAAGGACCGGACGCAACTGGTCGCCAACGCCTCGATACGTGCCAGCGATTTCCTGCCCGCCGATCATCGGCATTTCTTTCGCTACGAAGGATCGCTGACGACGCCACCGTGCAGCGAAACGGTGGACTGGGTGGTCCTCGATCATCCGGTGCAGGTGTCGGAAGCGCAGATCAATGCATTCGAACGCGTCTATCCGTTCAATGCCCGCCCGCTGCAGCCGCTGGATCGCCGCTTCCTGCTCAAAAGCCGGTAATCGCCCGATCCGAGCGTATTCAACGCACGACGGCAGCGCACGCGTTGCGTGGGTGTTCGCAGGTACAGACCCACACCGGGCGTGCAGCGGGCCGGGCTGCGTGCCCGGTGTGCTACCGCCGCATGCGGTATCTGGATGCGAACCGGCCGGCGACCTCGCGCGGCATAATGCGGGCCTCACGGGAGAGTGCTCATGCATAGCGGCGGTCTGGAACTGGCTCTGGTGCTGATGCTGGCGGCCATCGTCGCGGTGCCGGTATTCAAGCGCTTCGGCCTGGGTGCGGTGTTGGCCTATCTGGTTGCCGGCGTGGTGCTCGGCCCCGATGGCGTGGGCGTGGTGCAGGATGCCGAGCGCATCAGCGGCGCGGCCGAGATCGGTGTGGTGATGCTGCTGTTCGTGATCGGCCTGGAGCTGTCGCCGACCCGCTTGAAGGTGATGCGCCACTCGGTGTTCGGCGCCGGCGCCACCCAGGTGGTGGTCACCACGGCAATCCTGGGCGGCTTGCTGATGGTCGGCAATCTGGGCTGGAAGAGCGCGCTGATCATCGGCGTGGCGCTGGCGTTGTCGTCCACCGCCGTGGGCCTGCAGTTGCTGGCCGAACGCAAGGCGCTGGGCACCGACTACGGACGCCTGGCATTTGCCATCCTGTTGTTCCAGGACCTGATCGCAATCCCGTTGCTGGCGGCCATTCCGCTGCTGGGCGGCAGCAAGAACGCCACGCTGGAATGGCAGGACGTGGCCAAGGCGGTCACGGCATTGGCACTGGTGATCCTGTGCGGGCGCTTTGTGCTGCGCCATCTGTTCAACGTGGTCGCGCGCACGCGCATGCCGGAAGTGTTCACCGCCAGCGCCTTGCTGGTGGTGCTGGGCACCGCCTGGATCATGCAGGAGGCCGGATTGAGCGCCAGCCTGGGCGCGTTCTTGGCCGGCGTGCTGCTGGCCGATTCGGAATTCCGCCACGAGCTCGAATCGCAGATCGAACCGTTCGAAGGCCTGCTGCTGGGCCTGTTCTTCATCTCGGTGGGCATGGGTATCGATCTGAACCGGGTGGTGGCCGAACCCTGGGTGATCGCCGCCGGCGTGGCGATTCTGCTGGTGGTGAAGTTCTCGCTGCTGGTCGCCATTGGCAGCGTGGCCAAGCTGCCGTTGCGCAGCAGCCTGATGCTGGGCAGCGTGTTGTGGCTGGGCGGCGAATTTGCATTCGTGGTGTTCAACGAGGCCGATCGGGTCGGCTTGCTGGAGCGCGCCAATCACGACCGCTTGGTCGCCATTGTCGGCGTGTCGATGGCGCTGACGCCGCTGTTGCTGCTGGGCATGCAGCGCCTGCTCAACGGACCGCTGCGGGTGCAGGCGCCCAAGTCCGAGCGCCCCTTCGACACCATCGATGCGCAGTCACCTCAGGTGCTGATCGCGGGCGTGGGCCGTTTTGGCCAGGTGGTGGCACGCCTGCTCACCTCGCGCCACGTGCCGTTCGTGGCGCTGGAACACAATCCCGACACCGTGGCAGATATCCGCCGCTTCGGCGGAGAACTGTATTACGGCGACCCGACCCGGCCGGAGCTGCTGCGCGCCGCCGGTGCCGACCGCATCAAGGTGTTCGTGATCACGTTGGACGACCCGGAAACCAACATCAAGACGGTACGCATGATCCGCCGCCTCTACCCGCAAGCCACCGTGCTGGCGCGTGCGCGCAACCGCCAACATGCCTGGAAACTGATGGACCTGGGCGCCGAACCGTTCCGCGAAGTCTTCGCCACCAGCCTGGAACTGGGCGGGCGCGTGCTGACCTCGCTCGGCGTGGCCGATACGCTCGCACGCGAACACGTCGAGCGCTTCCGCAAGCACGACGAAGACCTGATGCGCGCCCAGCACCTGGTCTACGACGACGAGGCCAAGGTGATCCAGACCTCGCGCGACGCGCGCGAAGACCTGATGAATCTGTTTGAAGCCGACGTCAAGGCGGATGTGGATGGGGATGATGAAGCGGTGGCGGCGACGCGGAAGACGTAAAAAAATGCATGCGTTGCGCTCCGCGATTAGCGCATCCGCAGCCTGATTCCCTGCCGCAAACCGCTACGATAAAGCAACGAGCTAGCCTCGACACGCAGGCGTGCTTCACTTCGCACCTAACATTTCCGGGGCGCACGATATAGCCGCGCCTGACCGATGACCCTCAACTGCCCTTGCTGAATCGCCAAGTGAGCAACACGCACGACGCGACGACGAGAAGCGCAAAAGCACCACCGATTTGCCGGCGAGTGTAGCCAGACGCCCCGACCAAGAACCGTCTGCCGAAGTAGCCAAGTAGAGAGCCCAAGACCAGGTCGACTGGAACGATCAAGAAGGCCCATTCGCCACGACGATCGTCCGCGAACTTGGTTAACCCAAAGGTCGCCGCCGAGGCACTGATTCCCGCACCCAACAGACAGGCGCCTGCGACAAGCAGCAGCGTGCCCAACAATGTTTTCATCGATCGCAGGAATTTTTCTATTTTTCTGGCTCCCTAGAAATGCTTCACATCATGACGCGGCAGCGCAGTGGGGGTGCTAAAGCCCGCTTCGGACAGCAGAAATCAGCTGATCTCGACGCGCAGACAGACTGGCAGGATCGCGTGCATACACACCCGGCGCCCGCGTATACGCGACCAATGTAGCCGCCTCACGGTCATCCAAGTCACTGAGCGGCTTTGCAAACATGCGTCGGGACAACGCATTCAAACCTGTCCCCTCTCCGTTGTAGGCGAGCGTGGAATAGAGCGCAAGCACCTCGTCCTCGGACAGATGCAGAGAGATCAGTCGTCCCCACAGAAACTCCTCTATGTGTGATCGAAACACGCCACTACGTTGCAGAAAACGTGAATGCAGCCGCATCGCAACCACTTCGGAAGGTGATGCGCCTTTACTGTGCAGCGCATGGATATACAGGCGGATATTAGCTGGAGGTGAACGGTCAAGAGGATCCGCGTTGCTGAGGATGGTCCGGAGATCGCCTACGCGAGGCGCAACTACAAATGCGTCATACGCCACAAATGCAAAGACAGGTACAACCAGCATCGCCGCGACAATGAAAACCAGAAATTTTAAGTAAGGCTTCATATGAGGTCACTTGTTGTTATCTGAATCGACGTACTACAGCTGAGTAGCTTTGCACGAAACACTCATGGCAATTACTCTGGCCAGCGCATGCAATTTGAATCCGCCAGTAGTTTCGTAGTTGCCGAGACAGTGGCCGCCTGGTTGTAAAGCGTATGGGTGTTGGTGGTGCCCAGATAACGGAGTACCTGCTCACAGCGGCCGTTGTAGCGGTAGTTCATGACTGCGGCGCCTGCGCGTTTGACCTGCGTCATACGGCCGCTGGTGTCGTACAGGTACTCGCGTGCCTTGCCGCCGATAGTCAGGGTGTTGCCCATCTTGGCTTAAGTACGTGCCATGCCTGCGACTGCGCTCGGACGATGGTTGGTGGTTGGGTAGGTGCAGGTCTGCATGACGCCACCGACCTTGGCACTCAGGCGATTGCCGGTGGCATCGTAGCTGTAGCCATCCATTCCAGTGGTGGTGCCGTCGTTGGGGAGGGTAAGCCGGCCGAGAGCGCAAAACGGCGTCACTTATTAAGTGAATCCGACCCCGTTTACTGGTGTACGAAATTATATTTCCGTAGACCCAGAAATTTCACGAGATTCTTTGCAGTCTTCCGGCCATCCTAGTGGGCTCACCAGTCCAAAACGAAGGAAGTAATTAATTATAAATTTTTTGGACGGCTTTTTAATTTCAACAAAGCCACTTTCCAAAACACCAACGCAGCCTGTTTTGCCTAAAAGATCAAACAGACCTTGCGAATAGAAGGCCTCGAATTTAACCGGACCAACGTGAGAGACAGCGCTAGCCGGCTGAATAAAAATCGAAGTCAGTTCTCTAGCGACTGTATCACTATGCAATGAAGGAGATCGACTTGTCTTTGAAACGATTAGTTGAATGCCATCGCCGTTAACCGCTTGATGGCAGGCGCTTTGCGCTTCTGCAATCTCGCTATGAATTTTGGAGTTAGGTTTACACCTCACTTCATCCAGGACGACACCAGCTCTAATATTTGATTTAGTACTATTGCATCCACATAAGGAGATCACGCCAATTACGGCAAAAAATGCCCTACTCATTACAATCATAAGACCCCATTTCAATCTGGTCCTTGGCGGATTCTGTACGCCTCCCTGCTTCTTCATAAATTTTTTCGTGATTGCGTGCACTATACAATACTCCTTTAGTCAGATGGAGACCTTCATGAACAATAGTGTCATACAAATCGACGCGCTGAGCCGGAGAAAGGCTTCGCAAATATCGATCATCCAGAGTTATCGTTCTTTTTAAGTAGTTTGTATATCCCACCTCATCACCGCCAAGATCTCTAACATTTAACCGACCAGGAAATCTTAAATCCAACTCTCTCTCCTTAGCCAAAGCAAATAGAAAATCAACGTCATGCTGGGTGAGGCCTAGAAGATCGATGAGAGTCATTGGATTGCTTGAAACATAGGTATATGTATTACCTCCGCCAGCCAATCCGATCGGGTCACTCTGCCCATACCGACCGGTGGCCGCATCGTAATCCCGGAAGTAGTTCTGATTGAACCCGCTCGCTACATCAAACCGCTGGCCTGGGAATCGCATGTCGAACACCATCGCGGTGCCATCGCCATCCGGATCCTGGTTGGGTGCGGTATTGCCGAAGGCTTCGCCTTTCAGGCTCCAGTTCCACACAGCAACGTCGCGGGCGGCATCGACGACCACACGGGGGCTACCGAGGTGGTCAGGTTCGATGTAGTGCAGTTGACCTCCGTTAGCCAGCAGGCCCACCGGCAGGTCGTCCAGCCAGATCGCTTGTTGCTTGGGTGCGCCGTTGGTGTCGTAGTCGCCCAGCCAGTGGCCCGCCTCGTCGTAAAGCGTGTAGGTGTTGGTAGTGCCCAGGTAGCGGCGTACCTGCTCGCCACGGCCGTTGTAGCGGTAGTTCATGACCGCGGCACCTGCGCGCTTGACCTGGGTCATGCGCCCGGTGGTGTCATACAGATACTCGCGTGCCTTGCCGCCGATGGTGAGGGTATTGCCCATTTTTTAGTAAGTATGTGCCATGCCTGCGACTGCGCTCAGGCGGCGGTTGGCCGTCGAGTTCGTATAGACCTGCGTGACACCGCCGATTTTGGCACTGAGGCGGTTACCCATGCCATTGTAACTATAGCCGTTGATCACCCTGATTTGAAAACGTCTTTGATCTCTGTGAATCTGCCAGGCACGCAAAACATTTTTAATTCTTTAAATAACCCTGACCCTTAAGCCCAATGCAGCTGAAAAGCAGGTTTTTCTTAGTCAAAATTTTCTCGACCTTACTCAAATCAGAAGCCATGAACATTACATATACTGGCCCTTCTTTGCCGCCCCGATTATAAGCAAACAACAACTTTTCCCGATTGTCACTCACTTCCTTACCAAGTAAGTTGAACCCGTCTGTTGTTTTTACGCCAGCCCTCATCACTTTATGTGAGAACCTTGGATGTCCGCCAATGAAAACCTCAAGTGAAATGTTTTTCGCACTCAAGATGCCTACATCAAAGTCTGGGCCAGGCGCATCACTTCGGTAGGATGCACGGGGCGGCAGGTTTGCACAGACTCCGTACCGTTCACTCAGTGTAGTAGCACCTTGGTCCCCATGACATCCCGACAAAAAAACCAGCACCACAGTGGCGAATCTAGTTATTGCATCCGCAGTCATGCGTAATTGCTTCATTTCCATTATTCAAAACGTCCTTGATATTCTGCTCGTTGACAGGAACACTGAGGTTTCTCCCCATGATCCCTGGACCGTAATCACCCAAACCAAGAAGATGGCCTGCCTCGTGCGCAAATGTCGCGTCACCCCACTGACCAGGTGTATACCAAACGCCTTCATTCATCCAAGGTGTTTGGACATATGATTCTTTATCGGCCTCTCGGACAGCAATACCGTTGGTAGTCCCAACATGCCAAATCGGAATCGACTGAACTACTGTCTTGACGTTGTATGAGCCGAACTTTCCACTCCAAGCGCGTTGGATCGAATTTTTAATCTGAGCAACCTGAGCTCGCGTAGCACCTTGGAAATTAATCGGAATGGTGATGCCAATATTGTTGCCCTTTTGGCACACGTAGCCAATCAAGCCTAGCAGATCAATCGCATTTGCCGGGTTACCTCCAACATAGGCATATGTGCTAATCCCTCCATCAAGCCCAATCGGATCACTCTGCCCATACCTGCCTGTGGCCGCATCGTAATCCCGGAAGTAGTTCTGATTGAACCCGCTCGCTACATCAAACCGCTGGCCTGGGAAGCGCATGTCGAACACCAACGCGGCGCCATCGCCATCCGGATCCTGGTTGGGCGCGGTGTTACCGAAGGCTTCGCCTTTCAGGCTCCAGCTCCACACGGCAACGTCGCGGGCGGCATCGACGACCACACGGGGGCTACCGAGGTGGTCGGGTTCGATGTAGTGCAGTTGACTGCCGTTGGCCAGCAGGCCCACAGGCAGGTCGTCCAGCCAGATCGCTTGCTGCTTGGGTGCGCCGTTGGTGTCGTAGTCGCCCAGCCAGTGGCCGGCCTCGTCATACAGCGTGTAGGTGTTGGTTGCCCCCAGATAGCGACGTACCTGCTCGCCGCGGCCGTTGTAGCGGTAGTTCATTACTGCGGCGCCTGCGCGTTTGACCTGGGTCATGCGCCCGGTGGTGTCATACAGGTACTCGCGTGCCTTGCCGCCGATGGTGAGGGTGTTGCCCAACTTGTCGTAGGTACGCGCCACGCCGGCAACCGCGCTCAAACGATGGTTGGTGGTTGGATATGTGTAGGTCTGCATGGCGCCACCGACCTTGGCGCTCAGGCGATTGCCGGTGGCATCGTAGCTGTAGCCGTCGATCACAGTGGATTGATACCGTCGTTTAGCTCGGCGATTACGCTAAGCGCGCAAAACAGCGTCATTCTTTTAGATTAACCAGACCCCAATTATTGCAATAATTCTAAAAAATTCCGGGGATTTTGGGCATCTTGCGATATGGGAATTTTTTGAGCATTCGGTAAAGATTTTTTGAACTCGCGAATAAATTATTTCGGAATTAATAAAAATAAATTTTTGACCGTACAATTTATCAATCCATACGCATATTTTGCAAATTCTCCGGATCAAAAACAGCAATAATTCATTACTGCAATCCTTCGAACCTCAGAGGGAAATGTTATCGAAAAAGCGTAGCTACGATAACCACCAAACCTAGAAAAGAAACAATCGCCCCCGATGCCTTCTTCTGTGCTGGCGCTATGATCGACGCAATCACACCTGCTACGATAATAGCCAGCACCAGCACCGTAACTATTAAGGCTTTTTCTGCCATCGGAAACCAGCTTGCCGAACAGCTCTGAATGGTTAATGCATAGTCTTTTTGGGATAATTCGGTTACCCCTTCAATCAACCTGTAATGACGGGGACAGAAGCGCAGTATAAAATATCGAAAAGGGTATATTAATAGCAATGTAGCTACAAAGCAGATAGCAACCGATGGAATTAGAGCAATCCATCGTAGCCGTGTCGTCATAGTCAGCTTATTCATCGTCCGCCAGCCGGAAAATTTCGCATGACTCCTGGGGAGAGATAATTCTTTGTATGATAGTAGGGCACTTTCCCCCAAATACCTGTAATGCCGTTATTGCTGTACCACATGTATTGCGTCGCACCCGAAGTGGGTGTTTTGTATTTTCTGGCAAATTGCTCTGCAATTGAATTTTCTCCTTGCCCAGAGCGACAACCCTTAAACTCTACTGGTTCTCCCTGCGTCCAGCCCGCGCCTCTGAGCACCTGAGCTATTCCGTCTACATCGAGCTTGTTCGTCTGCCCAGAACTCTGATCAAGAATTCTGTCTGGTCCCATATGCCCATAGACTGACCATACCCCTGGGGTCTCAGTATCGACCGATGCCCCCTGATAGAAAACATTGGCACCTGGTGTAAATAAGACAAGCTTCTCCAGTCCGTACGGATCAACATAGCCGACCGGATTCCCCTCAACATAGGCATATGTGCTAATTCCTCCAACCAGCCCAATCAGATCACTCTGCCCATACCGACCAGTAGCAGCATCATAGTCCCGGAAGTAGTTCTGATTGAACCCGCTCGCTACATCAAACCGCTGGCCTGGGAATCGCATGTCAAAAATCATCGCGGTGCCGTCTCCATCCGGATCCTGGTTGGGTGCAGTGTTGCCGAAGGCTTCGCCTTTCAGGCTCCAGTTCCACACAGCAACGTCGCGGGCGGCATCGACGACCACACGGGGGCTACCGAGGTGGTCGGGTTCGATGTAATGCAGTTGAGCGCCGTTGGCCAGCAGGCCCACCGGCAGGTCGTCCAGCCAGATCGCTTGTTGCTTGGGTGCGCCGTTGGTGTCGTAGTCGCCCAGCCAGTGGCCGGCCTCGTCGTAAAGCGTATAGGTGTTGGTCGTGCCCAGATAGCGGCGTACCTGCTCGCCTCGGCCGTTGTAGCGGTAATTCATGACCGCAGCGCCTGCACGTTTGACCTGTGTCATACGGCCGGTGGTGTCGTACAGGTACTCGCGTGCCTTGCCGCCGATTGTGAGGGTGTTGCCCATCTTGTCGTAGGTGCGCGCCACGCCTGCGACTGCGCCCAGTCGGTGGTTGGTCGTCGGATAGGTATAGGCCTGCGTGGCGCCGCCGACCTTGGCACTCAGGCGATTGCCGGTGCCATCGTAGCTATAGCCATCGATCACCGTCTCGGTAGTGCCATCCTTGAGCGCAGTGAGTCGGCCGAGCGCGTCGTAGTCCAGACGAAGTTCTGGTGTCGGGTTGCCGGCCAGGGTCAGGGCAGTGAGGTTGCCGACAGGGTCAAGCCAAAGCCTGATGCTCAGAGAGCCCCTGAACATCCACTCGACAACTCAATTATCTCTCCATCTATTGATACAATTACTACCCCTGGAACCAGCTCGCCGCATTTACCCATGTGGTTGTAAATTAAATTAAGCCTTCCGCCATAAAAAAATGCTGAATACACTCCGTCGGCATCGTCTTTTTTTGACGCGACGAGAAAGTGATTTTCTTTTTCTTCAATTTTTCCACGGAATCCGGTAAGGCTGCGAAATTTATCGGGATCAATCTTGATGTATTCTTTGGTGCCCAACATATTTTTAGCCGCAATAAGATTGCCTGAGACTATCTCAACGATTTTATGGGGTTTTAATCTATGAAACTCTTGCGGGTTATGAAATGACTTTTTTTCATTCCAACCCGCTTCCTCAACGACGTTTCCGGCACAGCCCGAGATAAATGGAGAAAAAAATATAAATAACATCAGACGTTGCTTCATTTGCAATCCAGTCTATCTTTAATGATATTTCTTACTCGGTCGTCTGGAACACCAAAATAATCGCCCATGATATTTCCTTCCCATCCAGGAACAGCTTTTGCTTTTCTTGGGTTTTTATTTATTATGTCATACATGTCGTCTCGGGAGTTATATATGAATTTCATTATATGACCGGCCTCATGCGCAGCAACCCATGGATCATTATCTGCATACCAGACGCCGCGATTACCCTGAATAAAAGATGTTCCGGTGCCTGGCAATAGCTCAACTTTGGTAGCTCTGCTCCCGCCGATACTAGTGGTTACTTTGAAACCGGGAGTCGACCAAATTCCCTCAATTGCGCTGCGCATAGAGCCAATCACTTGTGGATTAGATCCGGCACCACTGAAATTTATATTTATATCTATTTCGACCCCACCCTCAACGCATCTGCAAACAGCACGCATACCTCTATCGTCATATAGATAAAGTGCGTTACTGCCCGCGTATGTGTAAGTACTTGCGCCGCCGCCCAAGCCAATCGGATCACTCTGCCCATACCGACCTGTGGCCGCATCGTAATCGCGGAAGTAGTTCTGATTGAATCCGCTTGCCGCATCAAATCGCTGGCCTGGGAAGCGCATGTCGAACACCAACGCGGCGCCATCGCCATCCGGATCCTGGTTGGGCGCGGTGTTACCGAAGGCTTCGCCCTTCAGGCTCCAGTTCCACACCGCAACGTCGCGGGCGGCATCGACTACCACACGCGGGCTGCCGAGGTGGTCCGGTTCGATGTAGTGCAGTTGACCGCCGTTGGCCAGCAGGCCAACCGGCAGGTCGTCCAGCCAGATCGCTTGCTGCGTGGGTGCGCCGTTAGTGTCGTAGTCACCGAGCCAGTGGCCTGCCTCGTCGTACAGCGTGTAGGTGTTGGTGGTGCCCAGGTAGCGGCGTACCTGCTCGCCTCGGCCGTTGTAGCGGTAATTCATGGCCGCGGCGCCTGCGCGTTTGACCTGGGTCATACGGCCGGTGGTGTCGTACAGGTACTCGCGTGCCTTGCCGCCGATGGTGAGGGTGTTGCCCATCTTGTCGTAGGTGCGTGCCACGCCTGCGACCGCGCTCAGGCGGTGGTTGGTCGTTGGATAGGTATAGGCCTGCGTGGCGCCGCCGACCTTGGCACTCAGACGATTGCCGGTGGCATCGTAGCTGTAGCCATCGATCACCGTCTCGGTAGTGCCATCCTTGAGCGCAGTGAGTCGGCCGAGCGCGTCGTAGTTCAGACGAAGTTCTGGTGTTGGATTACCGGCCGGGGTCAGGGCAGTGAGGTCGCCAACGGCATCGAAGCCGAAGCCGATTTCCAGCCCTCCGGTGCGGCTGTCCTGAATGCTCTGTGGGCGGTAATCCTGATCGTGCATGCGCGCCAACTTACGACCATTGCCGTAGGTCCAGCCGGCAGATGGGCCGAACGGATAGTAGGTCGCTCCGCTCAGCAGACGCTGGCGGCTGCCGCCCGGTGCGGTCACCCCAACCTCGGTCGTCTGGCCTTGCGCGTTGCGGACGTAATCGACAGCAGTACCATCCGGGTAGACCATCGACCGTAGGCGGCCGCCGGTTGTGTAGTCGTAGCGCACCACCAACGTCTTGCCATTGACCGTCTGCACCTTACGCACCACCTCGCCGAAGCGGTTGTAGCAGTATTGGGTGGTACCGCTGCCATCCTGGAGCTTGGCCAGCCGCCCGACGGTAAAGGCCTCACCGCTGGCGCACACGCTCTGCGTGACGTCATATGTATAGCTGACATTGAAGGCGGCGGTTGGATAACTGATGCTCAAGACGCGGTTGAGCGCATCGTAGGCGTAGGTGGAGGTGATGCCGCGTGCATCGGTTTGCGTGGCGCGGTTGCCCGCGCTGTCGTAGGTATAGCTAGTGACGCCGGTGTCCGGGCTGGTCAGCTTCAGGGTATCGCCAAAGCCGTTGTATGTGTAGCGCGTGTCCAGACGTTTGGGGTCCTTGACCTGCAAGGGACGATCCTGCGTGTCGTAACCCACGTTGGTTTCGGCCTTGATGCCGTCGACATCCTGCAAGGTGCGCGCAAGCCGACCGAGCGGATCGTGCTCTTGCAGGGTGCTACGGCCGAATGCGTCGGTGATCAAGCGCAGGTTGCCGTTTGCATCGTAGGCGTAGTCGGTGGGATTTGCGGCCGCGTCCGCCTGCGTTTTCAGTTGGCCCAATTGGTTGTAAATACGGCTCAAGCTGCGCTTGAGCGTACCTTGTGCATCTTTGGTCTGCTCCTCCAGACGATTGCCAGCCTTATCAAGCACGTAATGCATCGTATTGCCGAGCGTATCAGTGACATCGGTGAGGCGTTGGGCTTGGTCGTAGACAAACGTCGCGTAGCTGCCATCAGGCTGGGTGATGCGTTTGACCAAGCCGGTGGGCCAGTATTCGAACGTGGTCGCGCGATTCTGCGCGGAAGTAGCGCCATGCACCGTGGTCGATGCCAGCCAACCACGCGGGTGGTAACTGTAATCGGTCAGCACCCCGTTCTCGTCAATGGCAGAAAGAACGCGGCCTGCTGTGTCATAGCTCAGATTCTCGCGAATCTGGCCGCGGGCGTTGATGGTCTGCTTGAGGTCGCCCTTGCGATACGGGCACGCTCCGGTGCCGGTCTCGCACCCGGCGGCATCGATGGGGTAATAGTTGTAAGTGGTGCGATCAGCAATGTCTGTGCGCGGGCCATCCACTGACTTGAGTAAACCGATCAGCGGACAGTCGCTGCCTGCAACTGCTTCGCTTGGCTCACAGTAAGCGTAACTGACCGAACGCTCCTGCGCGGTCACGGCATCGCTTTGTAAAGCTCTGACCAATTGAAGACGAGTATTGTATTCGTACCGGACAGACTGGTTGTCGGTGTCCAAGTATGTCAGTCGATTACTCGCCAAAGACGTCCGGCTTGTGGTTGTGCGTAACTGAGGTGTTCCAACGGCCTCCTGCAGCACATGCTGCAACTCCTCCCCGCCCTGGCCTTGTACCCGCGCATAGGAATGGGAGGTAATCACGCCCTTCCTGTCCATGGTGGTGGCCAAGCGGCCTTTAAATTCGCTTGGCGCAGCAACAAAGGTACTGCTCTCGGACCCAGCTGGGTCTCTGACAGCGCTTACCTTTGCAGATGTATTTGCATCAAGCGCAATGTCGAAGAAGGTCTGCTTTCCAAGCGCATCCACAACCGTTGTGCCAGATGGAGAATATGCGAGCGTGATGCCGCTAGCGCCATCGTGGTGACGACTTGACGTGACACGCCCTTCATTGTCGTATCCAAACCAGCTGAACCGTCGACCATCCTCCGCCGTTATCCCGGTGAGGTAGCCAGGAAATGCCTTGTCCTCATAGTGATAGATTCGCGTTGCCGCGTCAGAATAAGTAACGGTCTTGATCTGCCTTAAAGCCGTATATGCGTAGGAGGCAAGCACCTGATTGCCCGTACGGACAGATGCGATCATGGCTGCGTTCGCTCCCGATCCGTACGCAAATTCAAGAGAGCGCTGCTGAGGTCCTTCAATCCGCATCAGTTTCCCTTGGACATCATAATAGTACGAAAGCCATTCACCAGTTTGTTTGTCAGTGCGGCTTAGCTGACCCATTACATTAAAGGTCTGAATTGCATCACGACGCATCAGCCGCCAGCCAGCCTCAAATGGAATGATGCGGTCTCCGGAGCTATCTTCAGCGGTGAAGACAGAGCCATCCTGGCGAAATACCTGTTGGAATCCAGCTCCGTTCACTACCGTGATGTATGCATCCTCTGCCGTCAAACGAAGTTGGTGGCTATGACTCCAGCCATCACCGAAGCCTTCGGTATTGACAGATGCAAGAGAATGATAAGTCCTGGTGAGCGCAACCCATCCAAGATCGATATCCAGCTCTGGCTGTGTCTTTTCTCCGGTCTTAACATCACACGGATTGCCTTGGAAAGACCCGCCGTCGGTGGACTTGTCGCATTTCGCGGCAGGCCCACTAACAAATGCAAGCACATCTTCATTAACGCAAGCCTGATATTTCTTTGACCACTGCGTGCCCTGAATCGGACACATCATATTCCTTGAGCGTGGAATATTTATTTCGAGGGTCATCGGCATGCATTCGCCACCCGCGATAATCGATGCCGACATCGTATATTTTCGCGATTCCAACATGCCATCAAAACCAGGAGCGGATGGCTCCCAGTCGCTCACGGGATTAACTGTTGGTGCTACACAGACAGTAGACCCGCTCGTGTAAGTTGTCTTGGCCCACTCGATTGCTTGCGCTTCGGTTGTAAAGCGCCCCACATACATCCACTCGGGATCGAGTGACTGGGATTTCCCAACCCAGTAAGTGATCGTCATCGTCGATCCCCGCACAGATACGGACTTGATCTGATTGACACTCTTATAGATGTCAGCGAGAAACTCATCCGGCCCAGGGATCTGCGTGATTCGCGCAACTGCTTTCGGTTGCGTATCAAACGTACCAAACGCCTGGCGTGGCATCGATGCATTCTGCGCCTCGATCGTCCATTTCTGCTTACCAGGCTCTACAGCCAAGGACGGGAGCGCTGCTGTTGCGATAAGCAAGATTGCGACACGCACTATTGGAACCAGAAATGTATTCATCTCAGTAAACAGTCCTTTGTTCAATTTCTACGGCGCACTGCAGTCCTGATCGACATCATCGTCATCAAGACTCGCTCCGTCCAATGGAATCACGCATTGCGCTGTGCTTACTAGCGCTTTGTGAGCTTACTTGACTGCCTGCCGCCTCACAATAGGCCGTGCATATAGCTCAGAGGGCGATAGCCAACCCGAAGACGCGCCGGTCAACTTTTGATAGAAGAGCTTCGAGCAACTAGACGCGCAACGTACCGGCCACACAGTGATGGCCGGCACATGCTACTCAGCTACGGGACTTGCGCTTGCTGACCCGCTTGCTTTGCGACTTCTTCGCTGTGCTTTTAGCTGCGGCAATGTTTGCCTTGTCTGGTGAGCCACGTCTGCCAATTGAGGGGCCGGCGGCCTTGGCTGCCGAGCTGGTTGAACTCGGTCTCGTCGTAGGCATCGCTACCCGCTTGACGGCTGTGGGATTCGACTTCTTGGTGGCTTTCTTGACCGGCGTTGCCGCGCTGCTGCGCGCCTCCGGTGCACGGCGCGGCGGCGGTCTACGGCCGGGCGTGAGTGCGCGCCAGGCGTGTCCGCCATTCATGGCCAGCAAGGCGTCGGCGGCCGAGGGGCCGGCGCTGCCGGCGGCATAATTGGGAAAGTCGCTGGGCGGTTGTTTCCAGGCATCCAGAATCGGTTGCACGATGCGCCAGGCGCCTTCCACCATGGCCGCATCCTGGAACAGCCCGGACTCGCCGTTCATGCAGTCCTGCAGCAGACGTTCGTAGCCCACCGTGTATTCCTTGGGGAACCAGTCGCGGTAACGGAAGTCCATGCGTACCGGTGCCAGCGCGACCTGCGCACCCGGGCGCTTGACGTCGAACTGCAGCGAAATGCCTTCGTCGGGTTGAATATGCAGCACCAGCCAGTCGGGGCCATAGCCGCCCACTTCGGTGCTGCGGAACGGCGCCAGCGGCGCGGGCTTGAAGCGGATCGCGATTTCGGTGGTGCGTTCGCGCAAGCGCTTGCCGGTGCGCAGGTAGAACGGCACGCCGGCCCAGCGCCAGGTGTCGACCTGCAGTTTCATCGCCACATAGGTTTCGGTTTCCGAATCTTCCGGCACCGTGTCCTCTTCGCGATAGCCCGGCACTGCACTACGACTGACAGCGCCGGAGGCATATTGCCCGCGCACCACGTCTTCGGGCTTGATCGGGCGCACCGCTTCGATCACTTCGGCACGACGACGGTGCATCGCTTCGGTGGTGAATGCAGCCGGCGGTTCCATCGCAATCATCGCCAGCAACTGGAACAGGTGATTGGGCACCATGTCGCGCAGACAGCCGGTGGGGTCGTAGAAACGTCCACGGCCTTCCACACCGATGGTCTCGGCGGCGGTGATCTGCACATGATCGATGCGGTCGCGATTCCACACCGGCTCGAACAAGCCATTGGCAAAACGGAACGCCAGGATGTTCTGCACGGTTTCCTTGCCGAGGAAGTGGTCGATGCGGAACACCTGATCCTCGTGCAACACCTTGGCGACGGTGGCATTGAGATGCTTGGCGCTCGGCAGATCGTGGCCAAAGGGTTTTTCCACGATCACCCGACGCCAACCCTGGCCCTCGCGCTGTTTGACCAGGCCGGCTTCGCCCAGGTTGAGCAGGGCCGGCTCGAAAAAGCGCGGGGCGGTGGCCAGATAGAACAACACGTTGCCCTGGGTGCCGTAGCGTTTGTGCAGTTTTTCCAGCGCACCGTTCAACGCCTGGTAGGCGCCCAGGTCGGTGAAGTCGCCGCGCAGGTAATGCATGCGCTCGCGCAGCCAGTCCCAGGTGTCGGTATCGAACTGATCGGTCTGGAATTCAGCGTCACGGCTGCTGAGCAGCTCGGTCATCGACCGCCCCATGTTCGTGCGCCACGCGCGCTCGCTGATGTCGCCATGGTCTATGCCGACGATGGCGAAGTGTTCGCCCAGTGCGCCGGAGCGACGCAGGTTGTACAGCGCCGGCATCACCAGCCGTTTGGTCAGGTCGCCGCGTGCCCCGAAGACCACGATGATGCACGGCGGCGTTGTCGCTTGTTCGTTCATGGATGCGTTTCCTTTTCGCCCATACGTCCGTGCAGGCGCAATGCCGCATTGACCAGGGCCACGTGGGAATACCCTTGCGGGAAGTTACCGAGCATGCGCTTGCTGCGCGGGTCGTATTCTTCGGCGAGCAGGCCCACATCGTTGCAGAGCCCGAGCAGGCGCTCCAGCAACACGCGCGCCTGCTCGGTGCGCCCGATCAATGCATAGTTTTCCACCAACCAGAAACTGCAGGCCAGAAAGGTGCCCTCGCCGGCCGGCAGGCCATCGGCGCTGTCGTCGGCGCGATAGCGCTCGACCAAGCCGTCGATGGTCAGATCGCGGGCGATCGCATCGGCGGTGGCGGCAATACGCGGGTCGTCTGCGGGCAGAAAGCCGACGATCGGGATCAGCAGCAGCGAAGCGTCCAGGCGATCGGAGCCATAGCTCTGCACGAATTGCCCCTGCGGGTGCACGCCCTTTTCCAGCACTTCGGCATGGATTTCCTCGGCAATGCGGCCCCAATGCGCACGCTTGGCCGGATCGGCGTTGGTGATGCCGTCACGTGCGCCGCAATCGAACGCCAGCCATGCCATGACCTTGGAATGCACAAAATGGCGGCGTTCGTCGCGGATTTCCCAGATGCCTTCGTCGGGCATGCGCCAGAGCGTTTCGAGCGTGTCCAGGATCTTTTCCAGCAACGATGCGGACGAGCCATCGTCATCGGCCGGTGGCGCCACGCCTTTTTCGCGTGCGTAATGGAACGCGCCGATCAACTCGCCATACACGTCGAGCTGGAACTGATCCACTGCGGCATTGCCGATACGCACCGGGCCGGAGTTTTCGTAGCCGGGTAACCAGTCCGCTTGCCACTCCTGCAGGCGGCGCTCGCCGGCAATGCCGTACAGCGCCTGCAACTGGTCCGGCGAGCCGGCGATGGCGCGTTGTACCCAATCGCGGAACGCAGTCGCTTCGTCGTGATAGCCGGCCTGCAACAAGGCAATCAACGTAAAGACCGAATCGCGCAGCCAGCAGTAGCGGTAATCCCAGTTGCGGGTGCCGCCCAGATGCTCGGGCAACGACGCGGTGGGCGCGGCGACAATGCCGCCGGTGGGCAGGTAACTGAGGCCTTTGAGCACCACCAGCGAGCGGCGCACCTGCTCGGTCCACGGGCCGACATCGGTGCAGCGGCGTGCCCAGCCGTGCCAGAACGCGGTGGTGCGTTGCAGCGCCTGCTCGGCATCGATCGCCGCCGGTGTGGGTTCGTGCGACAAGCCGTGACTGAGCACGAACCAGGTGCTGTCGCCCTCGCCCAGCGTGAAGTCGGTTTCGGTGCCCAGGTGCTTGCCATGCAGGGCCTGCGGCGTGCGCAACGCCAGTTGGTCCGGGCCGGCGATGGCACGGATGCCGCCGTCGATGCCGGTCACCCACGGCACCGTGCGGCCGTAGTTGAAGCGGAACGTCAGCCGCATATGCATCGGCACCTGCCCCTGCACGCAACGCACGATCCGCACCAGATGCTGGTGGCCATCGCCATCCTTACCGGCCACCATGAAATCGACCAGTTCCACCGTCCCGGTGTCTGCGATCAGGCGCGTGCACAGCACCAGGCTGTCGTCCTGGTAGGCGCGTTCGCTGCGGAACTCGACGCTGGGCGCCAACGCCCACCGACCATGCTGCTCATCGCCCAGCAGCGACGCGAACACCGCGTCCGAATCGAAGCGCGGCAGACACAGCCAGTCGATCGATCCGTGCGGGTCTACCAGCGCTGCGCTGTGGCAATTGCCGAGCATTGCGTAGTCTTCGATGCGTGGGGCCATTGCGACGTCGCCTCTGCAGGAAACCATCAGTGTGGCACCGCCCACGTCTGCACTTCGTAACGCGCCATGACCGTCTGCGGCTACACTGCATGGGCGCATGAACGCCGACCCTGCTGCCGCTGCCTTGCGCGTGCTTGTCCTGGAGGACGACCCGATGCTGCGCGAGCGCATCCTGATTCCCGGGCTGCGTCGTTTCGGTTTCGACACGCACGGCTGCGGCACTGGCGCCGAACTGCAGGCATGGTTGCAGACCGCGCAGGCCGATATCGTCGTGCTCGATGTCGGCCTGCCCGATACCGACGGCTTCACGGTGGCGCGCGCATTGCGCCAGCAGCAGTCCGCACTCGGCATCGTCATGTTGACCAGCCTGGACCAGACCGAAGACCGCATCCGCGGCCTGACCGGCGGCGCGGATGCCTACCTCACCAAACCGGTGGAAATCGACCTGCTGGCGGCGACGCTGCACAGCCTGGCGCGCCGCCTGGGCAGCCCGGCCGGCGACGCGGCACGCAGCCACTGGCAACTGAACGCCGATGGCTGGTGCCTGCTCGCTCCGTCGGGGGCCACCGCCGCGCTGACCGCCAGCGAACGGCGGCTGTGCCGGCGTCTGCTGGAACAACCCGGCTTGCTGGTGGCGCGCGAGTCGCTGATCGCTGCGTTGACCGATCACGTGCACGACTTCGACGCGCACCGGCTCGATTCGATCGTGCACCGTCTGCGCGCCAAGGTGCAACGCCGGTGCGGCGCCGCCTTGCCATTGGCGTCGGTGCATGGCGAAGGCTACATCTTCGACCCGGCCGGGCTAAGCGCGGCCAACCCGACGTCGCGAGCGGTCGTCAGATGAGTGCGGACAGCGCGCTCAGGGCCAGACGTCTGCGGGTGGCACGCGCCCGCCTGTCGGCGGCGCAGGCGCGTTGTCAGCTGCCCCGAGCGGCAACTGCGTCGGCGCGTGGCAAGACGATGCGGATGCGGGTGCCCGCGCCAATGTCGCTGTGCACCTGGATACGGCCACCGGCGCGGACCACCAGGTCGTGCACCACCGCCAGCCCCAGGCCGGTGCCGCTGTCGGCAGGTTTGGTGCTGTAGAACGGCTCGAAGATCCGCGCGACCACATCGGCCGGCATGCCATGGCCGTCGTCGCACACCTCGATCACCGTCCAGCCGTCTTCGCAGCGCACGGCGATATCGAAATGGCCGCCATCGGCGATGGCATCGCGGCTGTTGGAGGCGAGATTGAGCAGCATCAGTTCGAACTGGCTACGCTCGAACAGGATCGGCGCCGGCTGTGCGGGTAATGCGCAGCGCAGCACGATGCGCGCTTCCAGCAACTGCCGCAGCATGGGTTGCAGGACATCCACGGCGGCGGCCGCGTCGAAGCATTCGGCATGTTCGGCCTCGCTGCGACTGAAGCGCAGCAGCCGGCGGGTGATCGCCGTGCCACGCCGTGCCGATTCCTCCACCGCTGCAAGATGGGCTTCCAGGTGCGTGGCGCGCTCGGCGTCGCTACCGGCCTCGTCGTCGTGGCGTGCGCCGGCAAACCCGATGATCACCGCCAGGATATTGTTGAAGTCATGCGCCAGGCCACTGGCCATGCGTTCGATGATTTCGCGTTTCTGCGCATGGATCAGCTGCGTCTGCGCACGTTCGCGCGCAAGCATTTCCTGCTGCAGGCGGTGCCCGCGCGCGTTGGATTCGCGCAGGCTTTCGCGCAGCGCTTCGGTGGTGCGGTCCAGTAGCAACGTCACCAGCAGATAACTGAAAAGCACCGACGGCACGTTGTAGAAGGCACGCTCCGGAGTCTGGACAAACTGCGTCAGCGCATCGCGGGCAACGCCCACGCCCAGCATCAGCAGCAGGGCGGCGAAGGTGACCCACAGCGCGCGCCGCCCGAGCACCAACCCCGACAGGATCAGCAACAGCATCTGCGCCAATTGATCCGGCAACTGGCGCTGCAGGCCGTGGACAGCGGCATTGACCAGCAGCGACAACAGCATCGACGCCAGCAACAACCGCACGCCCCTGCGCAATGCGCCACGGCGCACGTGCGACAGCCCGATCGCCGCGCACACGGCGATCAGCAGGCTCATGGTCAGCGATACCACCAGGCCTGGAGGCGGCGCGCGCCCTTGCAACTGCGGCCACGCCAGCGTCAATGCCACCGCCGTAACGGCCGGAATGGTGATGGCCAGAAACAGCAGCAGAATCTGGATCACGCGCGCGTTGCGACGATCCACTTCATCGACGATCGGCGCGCGGTCGAACCAGCGCAGCAAGGCATTGGTCATAAGACGCGAGTCCTGTTTCCGCATTCAGTGAGAAACCGGTGAGCATCCTGCGAGAACTTGCGGGTGACAAGCAAATGACGACGCGCCTAAGTTCGATTCACGGACTGCGCCCGGGGGCCCGGGGCGCACATCCAACACCCACCGTACCGAGATGGCACACGCGTGCTGTCGACGTCGCGTCCTGCCCAGTCGTCCGTCTCCAGAGATCGCCATGACCACATCCATGTCCACGCGCGGCACCGCCGCCCATCGCTCGGTCCTTCGCGCTGCACGCAGCGCACACCCCATGCGCGCTCCGCATGCATTGGCGCTTGCCTGCGCGCTGTGCCTGGCTGCGCCAGCGATCGCGCTGGCCGCCATTGCCAATCCCCCGGCAACGTCGGCCACGACGCCGGCAACCGATGCCGCCGCGACCAACGCCGGCACCGTCTATCTGCAGGCGACCGGCAGCGACAGCAGCGATGCCGGCGCCTATGCCGACGGCGAAGAAGCACTGGCGGCCGGCGAAGCCGCCTCCGCAGTCGGCACCGGCACCGTAGCGCTGGGCGCCGGCGCGGTCAGCTATGCCAACCAGGCAGTGGCGGTAGGGCATAACAGCCTGGCCACCGAGATCTCCACCACCGCGGTCGGTGGCGTGCTCGACCTGGATTTTTCGTACAAGCAGAACGGGCAGGTGATCCTGCAGCAGACCTCCGCCTCCGGCCTGGCCGCAACCGCGCTGGGCGCCGGCGCGCAGGCCAGCGGCGAGTACAACGTGGCCACCGGCGCCGGCGCGATCGCCAGCGACCGTTCCAGCGTCGCCATCGGCGGCATCGTCGATCTGGGCAATGAGTTGTATCCCGGCTTCGGCCTGGACGGGGTCTATCTGCAGGCCACCCAGGCCACCGGCCCGCTGTCCACTGCGGTGGGCGGCGGTGCGGCGGCCACCGCCTACGGCACCACTGCGGTCGGCGCGCTGGCCGAGGCCAGTTCCGAACGCACCGTGGCGATCGGCACGCAGTCGATCGCCAACCAGTACGGTGCGGTGGCCGTGGGCGGGCGCAGCGAGGCGTCCGGCGAATTCGCCGTGGCGATCGGCATCGCCTCCAGGGCACTGGGCCGGAGTAGCCTGGCGCTGGGCGGAAGCGCCTTGGCCGCGATGGACGACACCACCGCGCTCGGACAGGCCGCGCTGGCGCTGCAGCGCGGCGCCACCGCCATCGGCAGCGGTGCCTGGGCCGGCGGCACGCGCAGCATCGCCATCGGCAAGGCGATGGTCTGGAACGGCAATTTCTGGGGCGACACCCCGATCCTGTTCTACGACAGCATTGCGGTGGGCACCGGCGCGGACGTCTACGGCAACCAGTCGATCGCGATCGGCGCCGGCGCGCGGGTGGGCAACTCCACCTTCGTCAACGATGTGCAGGTAATCACCAACAACAGCGTGGCGCTGGGCGCCGGCGCAGTGGCCGAACGCGACAACACCGTCTCCATCGGCCATGCCGGTGGCGAGCGCCAACTGACCAACCTGGCCGCCGGCACCCTCGACACCGATGCGGTGAACCTGGCACAGCTACGCGGCGTCGCCAGCGCGTTCGGCGGCGGCAGCGCGGTGGATGCCAATGGCAACCTGATCGGCGGCAGCTATCTGGTCAATGGTGCGCGCTATGCCGACATCGGCTCGGCGGTGGATGCCATCGACGATGCACTGACCCTGTTCGACACCCGGCTCGACACCATGACCGCATCCGGCAGCGGCCAGGGCGTCAGCGTTGGCGGTGGTGGCGGTGGCGACATGACCGCGCCGAGCACCGGTGTCGGCACCAACGCGGTGGCGATCGGCTCCGGGGCCACCGCCTACAGCGACAACGGCATGGCGCTGGGCGCGTCCGCACTGGCCTACGGCCCCAACGACACCGCGATCGGCGCCAATGCCAAGGTCAATGCCGACGGCAGCACCGCGCTGGGCGCCAATGCCCGCATCGCCGCCGTCGCGACCAATGCGGTGGCCGTCGGCGAAAGCGCTGCGGTCAGCGCCGCGTCCGGCACCGCGCTCGGACAGGGCAGCTCGGTCACCGCCGAGAACGCCGTGGCGCTGGGCCGGGGTGCGCTCGCCGATCGCGCCAACAGCGTGTCGGTCGGCAGCGCCGGCAGCGAACGCCAGATCGTCAACGTCGCCGCCGGCACCGCCGACACCGACGCGGCCAACCTGGCACAGGTACGTGCCGGCGACAGCGCCACGTTGAACAGCGCCAACGCCTACACCAACAGCCGCGTCACCACGCTCGACGACAACTTCACCCAGTTGCGCAACGACACCCAACGCCGCCTGGGCGATATGGACCGGCGCATGGACCGCCAGGGCGCAATGAGCGCGGCGATGCTCAACATGGCCATCAATGCGGCCGGCACGCAGAGCCCGCGTGGACGCGTGTCGGTGGGTGCCGGTTTCCAGAGCGGCGAGCAGGCGTTGTCGATCGGCTACGCCCGCAAGATCGGCAGCCGCGCGTCCTTCAGCCTGGGCGGCGCCTTCAGCGGCGGCGAATCCTCGGCCGGCATCGGCCTGGGCATGGATCTGTGATTCCCAGCATCGCCCGCGCACCGCGCCTTCCCGCGTTTTCCCTTTCGAGCCTCTAGGAACTGCAGATGACTTCTTCCAACACACTCGCCACCGCCCTTGCCGCCGCCCTCGTCGCCAGCGGCGCCCAGGCCGCGACGGTTGCGGCGATCGGCCGCGGCAGCGGGCACGAACCGGTGCCGCAATCGACCCAGGTGCAGGACCTGGGTCAGCGTTTCATCGTCAAGACCCGCGACAGCGATGCGCAAGCGCGCGGCCGACTCAACAGCGCGCTGTCTGCGGCGGTTGCACGCACCGGCATGCAGCGGGCCAAGGCGGCCAGCGGTGCGCTGCCCGCACGCGGCGCGCTCAGCGCGCAGGTGCTGCGCGAGATGGCGGTGCCGGGCTGGCATGTCGTGCGGGCGTCGCGCCACCTGGCGGCCAGCGAGCGCGCCGCCTTCATCGACGAACTCAAGGCCGATCCGAGCGTGCTGTCGGTGCAGGTCGATCGCCTCTACCAGCGCCTGGACGCCCCCGGCGTGACCCAGCCCAAGGGCGCCAAGGCGGTGGCCGCCGCCGCGCCGACCGATCCGAACTACGGCGCGCTGCAGTGGAACTTCCACGACCCGGTCGGCGGCGTGAACGCCGAGCAGGCCTGGACCCGCTCCACCGGCCAGGGCGTGGTGGTCGCGGTGGTCGATACCGGCGTGGTCAAGGACAACCCCGATCTGGCCGCGAACGTGCTGCCCGGCTACGACATGATTTCCGATCGCCGCGTCTCGCGGCGCGACAGCGATGGGCGCGCGGCAGGTGGCGACGACCTGGGCGATTGGGTGGAGGCCGATTACTGCGCCGCGCTGGGATCGCCCGGAAATGCAGCGCAAAACAGCTCCTGGCACGGGACTCATGTCTCCGGCACCATCGCCCAGGTCACCAACAATGGCGCGGGCACGGCCGGGTTGGCCTACGACGCCAGGATCCTGCCGGTGCGCGTGCTCGGCTCGTGCGGCGGCTTTTCCAGCGATATCGCCGACGGCATGCTGTGGGCGGCCGGTCTGCCGGTGGATGGTGTGCCGACCAACCCGAACCCGGCCGAGGTGATCAACATGAGCCTGGGCAGCGGCGGCCCGCAGTCGTGCCCGACGCTGTACCAGGATGCGATCGACCGCATCAACGCTGCCGGGGCGATCATCGTGGTGGCCGCCGGCAATTCCAGTGCCGACGCCGGCACCTACACCATGTCGTCCTGCGACGGCGTCATCAGCGTCGGCGCCACCCGCATCAACGGCGGGCGCGCCAGTTATTCCAGCTACGGCCAACGCGTGGACATCGCCGCGCCCGGCGGTGGCGGCAGCGTCGATGGCGATCCGGGCGGTTATATCTTCCAGGTGGTCAACGCCGGCCCCCAGGGGCCGACCAGCACTTGGGAGGTCCGCGGCATGGCCGGCACCTCGATGGCCGCTCCGCACGTGGCCGCCGCCGTGGCGCTGGTGCAGAGCGTGGTGCCGACTCCGCTGACCTGGAGCGCGATGCGGACGCTGCTGCGCTCCAGCGCCCGGCCGTTCCCGGTGACGATTCCGACCGCCACGCCGATCGGCGCCGGCATCCTGGACGCCGATGCCTTGCTGCGCCAGGCGACCACGCCGCCCTGCGATCCAGCCGATACCAGCTGCATTCCGCCGACCACGCCGATAGCCAACAAGGTCGAGCTGCGCAGTCTCGACAGCCGCGACGGCAACCGGCTGTACAGCTTCGAGGCCAAGGCCGGCACGGCGCTGACCTTCATGTCCTTCGGTGGCAGCGGCAGCGTTGCGCTGTATGCCGCCGCCGGCCGCGCGCCGACCGACAGCAGCTACGACAGCCGCTCGGTGCGCACCGGCACCACCCAGACAATCCGCTTCACCGCACCGACGGCAGGCACGTATTACCTGCGTCTGTCCGGCAGCTACAGCGGGCTGACCCTGGTGGCGCGGCAGTAAGCGCAAGCGGCAGCGTCTGCCGGCGCAGTCCGGCAGGCGCCGCCGGCATCGACAGGCGCATGCCGCCTGTTCAGCGCACCTCGCGCAGGAAGCGTGCCATCGAGGACACGCCCGGAAGCGCCGGCTCGAACTGGCCGGCCACATCGATAAAGCCACGCATGATCGCGATCTCGCGCGGGGTGCGGTTGAGCGCGTCGCGGTGGTCGGCATCGGCGCCGGCACGCAGCAGGCGCTGCACCAGCAGCGGCAGGCCGTGCAGTGCGGCCAGATGCAACGGACCGAAGCCGCGTTGATCGGCCACCTCCAGCGCAACGTCTTCGTCGAGCAGGCGTTCGACGCCGGCCAGCACCACCTGCTCGTCGCAGGCGGTGCCCGGTTCGGCGCGCGCGCCCAGCAACAGCAGCAGCGGACTGACCCGTCCACCGGCTAGGGATTGCGGGTCGGCGCCGGCCAGCAGCAAGGTGTCCAGCAACGCCAGCAGACGGGTCTTGTCGCGCGCGGTGAAGCCGTACAACGCGGCGCAATGCAGCGGCGCCAGGCCTTGATCGTCGTTGGCGTGCACGTCGGCGGCGGCGGTGAGCAGGCGCGCCACGATATCCGGCAGGCCCAGTGCGCAGGCCAGCATCAGCACGGTGACGCCGCCGGGCAGGCGGTGTTCGATCTGCGCGCCGGCCTGCAGCAGGGCCGCCACGATCTCGGTCTGGCGCATGCTCACCGCCGCCGACAACGGCGTGGCGCCGCTGGTGGACGCACGTTGCGGGTCGGCGCCACGGCCGAGCAGATGCGTCACCACGCCCAGATGCCCGCCGCCGGCTGCGCGCAACAGCGCGGTGCACCCCTGTGCATCGGTGGCGTCGGCCGGCAGCCCGAGGTCGATGAGGCGACGCACCGCATCGGTGTCGCCGGCCATCGCGGCGGCCGGCACATCCGCCTCGCGCAGGCTGCGGCGTGGCAACGGCCAGATGCGCCAGTCCAGCCAGTCGGCCAGATCACGGCGGCCGATCGACAACGCCACGCCCAGTGGAGTCTGCCCATCGGCGGCACGCGCTTCCGGCGAGGCGCCGTGTCTGACCATCAATTTCAGCGACGCTTCGCGGCCCAGCGCGGTGGCCAGATGCAGCGCGGTCATGCCGTGGCTGTCGCGCGCTTCACGGTCCACGCCGTGCTCCAGCAACCAGTGCTGCAGGCGCAACCAGCCCAACCGCACCGCCAGCGACAACGGCGGATCGCCGACCGCCGAGGAGGCGAACGGATCGGCGCCGCGTTCGAGCACTTCCAGCGCGAACTGTTCCAGCCCGCGCGATGCCGCGTCGTGCTGCACGCAGGCGCTGAGCAGCCGTGTCAGACCGCCCGCACCGGCCGGCGACACGCCATGGCGCAGTAGCACCTGCAAGGCCGGTACCGCCTCCACTCCGCGCGACAGCAGCGCGAACATCGGCACATCGCCACAGGCGTCGCGCACCTCGGCATCGGCGCCGTGGCGCAGCAGCCAGTCCACCGCTTCCGGGTTCAAGGCCAGGTGCGCATCGTGCAACAGGCCGCCGAGTTCTTCCGGGCCGCAGAGCCTTGCCAGCGCGGTCAGGCCATCGCGTTGCCCGAACTGCAGGCCTTCGCGCAGCAGCACCAACGGCGGACGATCCGGGGGCACCGCAACGCCGGGGCTATCGCCCTGCGTGTCGCTGACCGCGGACGGCAACGGATACGCCGGGTCGAGCAATTGCACGATCGCCCAGCGCCCGGCTTCGGCCGCCACATCCACCGCGCGACGGCCCTGCGCATCGGTGCTGTCGGCCGGCACCTGCAGATCGAGCAGGCGGCGAATCAAGGCCGGCGACACCCGATCGGCGGCGCACGCCAGCATTACCGCATTGCGGCCGTCGCCATCGACGGCCAGCACATCGGCCTTGCGTGCGACCAGGCGCTCCAGGACTGCGCTGCGCGCCTGCCGCGCGGCATCCAGCCACGGGGTGCGACCGAGCAGATCGCGCGCTTCCAGATTGGCGCCGGCCGCCAACAGCGCTTCGACGATATCGCCATGCCCGGCCAATGCGGCTTCGTGCAAGGCGCTGCGACGCTGGCGGTCGCGCGCATCCACGCGTGCCTTGTGCTTGAGCAGCAGTTGCACGCCGGCCGGGTCGTCTTCTTCGGTACCGGCCGCAGCCAGCAGCACCGGCGCGCCGCCTTCCGGTTCGGAATGCGCGCCGCGTTCCAGCAGGAATTTGGCCAGCCGCCAGTTGCCGACCTGGCAGGCCATCGCCAATGGCGAGAGGCCGTCGTTGTTGAGTGCGTCGAGTTCGGCGGCGGCATCGCGCAACAGCGCGGCCACGCCGGGGTCGGAGCTGCGCACGGCGTGATGCAGCGGCGTGTTGCCGTCGTTGTCGCTGGCGCGCGGGTCGGCGCCATTGGCCAGCAACGTCATCACTGCATCGGGGCGGCCGTGCCAGCTGTCGCGCGTGGCGGCCAGCAGCGGGGTCATGCCGCGATGCGGTTGGTTGACGTCGACGCGGCGCACGATCAGCTCGCGCAGCAGGCGCAGATCCGGCAGCACGGCGGCCAACGCAGGAAGGCTGCGTTGATCGCGCCATTCCGGCAGCGGCATCGCCTGCGGGTCGGCGCCGGCGTCCAGTAACTGCAGCGCGCGGTCCACCCGTCCACTGCGCGCGGCTTCAAACAATTCGGGCACCAACTGATGCTGGGCGACCGGCTCCAGCGGACGTGGTTCTGCCGCTGCTTCGGAAAAGAAATCGGCCGCCTGCAAGGGCGCCGGGGCATCGCTGCGGGTCGGTGCGGCGGTGCGTTGCAACAGCAGATGCGCCGCCGGCAGCAGCACGCTGGCCGCGATCGCCAGACTCCAGCGCAAACCACTCGACAACCAGCCCGGCCAGGCCAGCGCCACGGCCAACGTACACATCGCCAGCACCAGCGCGGCGGCCAGCAACCCGCGCCAGGCGTGGAGTTCCTGCGTGGCCAATGCGTGCCAGCGCGGCGCCAGCGCGCCACCGTCGCGTTCGACCTCACCCCACAGCGGCCAGGTCCGCCACAGCCCGAGCAGCGCGGCGCTGACCGCCACGCTCAAGGCCAACGCGGCGGCCAGGCTGCCGCTGTCGCGCAAGGCCGTCAGCGGCCAGCTGATCAGGGCCGCCAGGGCCAGCAGGCCCACGCCCCAGATCGCCAGCAATGGCGGCAATGCCTGTGCAACCGCGCGCGGCTGGGCCGGCAGCGCGCGGGTGCCGCGTGCCCACGACACCGCCAGCGCAAATGCCGGTTGCGCCAGCCACAGCGTCAGCGCAGCGACGCTGTGGCTGGCGCCGCCCAGCAACGCCAGCGCCACACCGGCCACGCCAGCCAGCGCGGCGGCACGCAACCGCGCGGCACGCGTGGCCTCAGTCATAGTCGCACTCGCCCGCCAGCACCACCGTCTTGGGCAGTTGCAGATAGAAGCCGTGCCTGCTCAGCGCCTCGCGCACGGTTGCCACGTCGGCCTGCGCCAGACGGCGCTCCGGCGTCAACGCCACCTCCAGCACGAACGCGAACGGCGCCAGCTGCGCGTGCACGGTGGCGGGGAGGCCGGAGAAGTCGTCACGCGTGGCGAGATAGACAAAGGTGTCCTGCTTGCGTTGGCTTTTATAGACGTAGGCGTGCATGCGCGCGTGGTCGCGCTCGAAGTCAAGGTGTGTCGCAGGATTGTGTCCCAATTGCGCCGATGGCGAAAGCGCGGCGCGCGCGAAAAATCCCAGCCGCGTCAGCGACATGACCGGCACGTTCAGTTGCGCCATCCACGGGAGACAGCCACGCCCCCGATATACTGCAAGCACTTTTTGCCAGTCAGACCACCGTGAGCCAAGCGCAGCATCCGTCCCAGATGGCCCCGGTCGCCGTCACCGCATTTACTTCCACCACCGCGCTCGGCGTCGGGCTCGATGCCCAGGCTGCCGCCTTGACGGCCCGCCGCAGCGGCCTGCGTCGCAACGATTTCGGCCCGCAACCGCTGCCGTGCTGGATTGGCCGTGTCGCCGGCGTGGAAGACGTTGTCTTGCCGGAAACCCTGCAAGGCTGGGACTGCCGCAACAATCGCCTGGCCTGGCTGGCCCTGCAGCAGGACGGCATGGCCGACGCGGTGCACGCCGCCGCGCAGCGCTACGGCGTCGAACGCGTGGCGGTGATCATCGGCACCTCCACCTCCAGCATCGGGGCCAGCGAAGAGGCGTATACACGGCTGGTCGAAGACGCCGACGGTGCGCGGTTCCCCGAGGATCTGAACCGCCCGATCGTGCACACCCCGCATTCGCTGGGCGATTTTGTGCAGCACGCCACCGGCCTGCGCGGCCCCTGCGTGACCGTGGCCACGGCCTGCTCGTCCAGCGCCAAGGTGTTCGCCCAGGCCGCGCGCCTGATCGACGCCGGCGTCGTGGATGCGGCGCTGGTCGGCGGCGTGGACACCTTGTGCGGCAGCGTGCTGTTCGGCTTCAACGCGCTGCAGGTGGTCGCGCCGGAGCCATGCCAGCCGTTCGACGCGCGCCGGGTCGGCCTGAGCCTGGGCGAGGCCGGCGGCTTTGCCCTGCTCGAACGTCCCGCCGCTGCCCCGGACGCGGCGCTATGGCTGTACGGCTATGGCGAATCCAGCGATGCGCACCATATGTCCGCCCCGCATCCGCAGGGCCTGGGCGCGCAGCTGGCGATGCGCGGCGCGCTCGATCGCGCCGGCCTGCAGCCGGACGCGGTGGGCTATCTGAATCTGCATGGCACCGCCACGCCGGCCAACGACAGCGTCGAAGCCGCTGCGGTGGCGGCGCTCTTCCCCGGCACCCTGCACGCCAGTTCGACCAAGGCCTGGACCGGCCACACCCTGGGCGCGGCCGGCATCGTCGAATCGGTGATCGCGCTGCTGGCGCTGCGCGACGGTGTGCTGCCGGGCACGCTCAACAGCGAGGTTCCCGACCCCGCCTGCGGCCCGCAGATCCGTTTCGACAACGCCCATTCCAAGATCGATTACGCAATGAACAACTCCTTTGGATTTGGCGGCAACAACTGCTCGCTGCTGTTCGGGCGGGCACGCTGATGTTGTCTGCCAGCATCGAAGGCATCGGCTTCTGGACCCAGGGCCTGCCCACTTGGGAGGCCGCTGCCGCCTTCGTGCGCGGCGGCGCGCTGCAGGACACCCCGGCACGCCCGGCGCCGCAGCTATTGGCCCCCAACGAGCGCCGCCGCGCACCCGATACCGTGGCCGTGTCGCTGGAAGCCGCGCTGGCCGCCTGCAGTGCCGCTGGCCGCGATCCGGCCAGCCTGCCGTCGATCTTTACCTCCACTTACGGCGATCTGGCGATCTCCGACTACATGTGCACGACCCTGGCCAGTGACCCTCTGGCGATCTCGCCGACCAAGTTCCACAACTCGGTGCATAACGCCGCGGCCGGCTACTGGACCATCGGTGCCGGCGCGATGACCCCGGCCACCGCGATCAGCGCCAGCCAGGCCAGCTTCGCGCAGGGCCTGCTGGAAGCGCTGGTCCAGCACGCCGCCGGCATGGACGCGGTGCTGCTGGCCGGCTACGACGCCCGCTCGGTCGGACCGCTGGGCCGGGTCGCGCCCAGCCAGGGTCTGCTCGGGGGCGCGCTGGTGCTGGGCGCGCCCGGCCAGGCCGGCAAGCCGCAGCTGCGCGTGCGCCTGGACAACGGCACGCCCTCGCCCGGCGACGGTCCGCTGGCGCGGCATGTGGCCAGCAACGCGATGGCACCGATGCTGCCGTTGTTCGATCTGCTCGCCGGCACTGGCGACACCGTCGCGCTGTATGCCGGCCCCGGCCGCGTGCTGCGCGTGGAGATCCAGCGATGAGCCGGCAGCCCCTGACCCGCGAAGACACCGCGATCCTGGTGCCGGCGCTGAACGAGTCGCTGCGCATCCGCGAGGTGGTCAACGATGCGCTGACCTATTGCTCGCAGGTGATCGTGATCGACGACGGCTCCGACGATGGCACCGCCGATTGCATTGCCGATTTACCGATCACCCTGATCCGGCATCCGCAGCGCATGGGCAAGGGCGCGGCGTTGCGCAGCGGGTTTGCGCAGGCGCAGCAGCTGGGCATGCGCGCAGTGATGACCATGGACGGCGATGGGCAGCACAAGGCAGCCGATT
This sequence comes from Xanthomonas sp. 3075, assembly GCF_014197275.1. Classification (GTDB taxonomy): domain Bacteria; phylum Pseudomonadota; class Gammaproteobacteria; order Xanthomonadales; family Xanthomonadaceae; genus Xanthomonas; species Xanthomonas campestris_B. Next base: position 213,926 of record NZ_JACIFI010000002.1, read on the forward strand.
TCCCGCGTTTGCTGGCAGCCGCCAATCGTCATCCCGGCTGCGTGATCGTCGGCGCGCGCATGCGCAAGCGCGCCACCCAGCCCACCATCCGCCGCATCGGCAACGATTTCGGCGACTGGGGCATCGCCTGGGCCTGCGGCTTCCAGCTGGTCGACAGCCAGAGCGGCCAGCGCCTGTATCCGGCCTCGGTATTCACCTTGCCCGACGTACCCGGCGAAGGCTTCGTGTTCGAGGCGCAGCTGCTGATCTCCGCCGCACGCCAGGCCGGCGCGCGCGTGGTCGCGGTGCCGATCGAAACCCGTTATGCCGGCAGCTCGCCGGGCACGTTCCGCAAGAGCCATTTCCGCCTGGTACGCGATTTGTGGAACATCACCTCGCACGTGGTCGCGCAGGCATGGAGCTACGGGCATATCTGGCGCGAATACCGCCGCGTGCGCGCCAACCCGGTGCTGATCGACGATGCTGACGGCGAATTTGCTACTGTGCCTCCGGTCACCAAGAGCACCCCATCCCCATGAATGCACAGCGTGCCGATGTCGTCATCACCGGTGGTGGCCTGGCCGGACTGAGCCTGGCCCTGCAACTCAAACAGCGTGATCCGGCGCTGGCCATCACCGTGCTGGAGCGCCGCGCGCACCCGGTGCGCGAGGCGGCGTTCAAGGTCGGCGAATCCACGGTGGAAATCGGTGCGCACTATTTCGCCGAGGTGCTGGGCCTGCGCGAGCATCTGGAGACCGAGCAGATCCGCAAGTTCGGTTTCCGCTTTTTCTTTTCCGATAAGCGCCAGGACATCGACCGCTGCACCGAGCTGGGGGTCAGTCAGATCCTGCCGACGCCGTCGTGGCAGATCGACCGTGGCCGCTTCGAGAATTTTCTCGGCGAACGCGCCCGTGCGCAGGGCATCGCCTTTGTCGACAGCTGCAGCGTCAAGGGCGTGGACCTGTCCGACGACGAGGCCGATCACGCGGTGCGCTACGCGCGTGCCGGCGAGCCAGGCACGCTGAGCGCGCGCTGGGTGGTGGATGCCAGCGGCCGCGCCGGCCTGCTCAAGCGCAAGCTCGGCCTGGCGCAGGACAACGCACACGATGCCAATGCGGTGTGGTGGCGCGTGGAAGGCCTGATCGATCCCAATGGCTGGTCGCAGGACAGCAACTGGTTGCAGCGCTGCACGCCGCCGGACCGCTGGCGCTCGACCAACCACATGTGCGGGCCAGGGTATTGGTTCTGGTTGATTCCGTTGTCGTCGGGCGCCCATTCGCTGGGCATCGTCTGCGATGCGTCGATGCATCCGCTGGACACCATGAACACCCACGAAAAAGCGATGACCTGGCTGCGCACGCATCAGCCGCAGGTCGCCGCCACGCTCGACAAGGCCGACTACCGGCTGCAGGACTTTCTGTTCCTGCGCAACTTCTCCTACGGCTGCAAGCAGGTGTTCTCGCCGCAGCGTTGGGCGCTGACCGGCGAAGCGGGCCTGTTCCTGGACCCGTTCTATTCGCCCGGCAGCGACTTCATCGCCATTTCCAACACGTATATCTGCGAATTGATCGGCCGCGACCGCGCCGGCAGGTCGCTCAGCCCGTATACCGAGCTGTATGAGCAACTGTATTTCTCGTTCTACGAAAACACCCTGACCCTGTACCAGGATCAGTACGCGCTGTTCGGCGACGAGCAGGTCATGCCGGTCAAGGTGATCTGGGATTACACGTATTACTGGTCGCTGCTGGCGCCGCTGTTCTGCAGCGGGCGCATCGCCAACCTGAGTCTGCTGGCGCGCATGAAGGCCGATTTTTTGTACGCGCGCGATATCAACATGGCGATGCAGCGCGTGTTGCACGACTGGGGTCGGTACAACGGCGAACAAGGTCTGGCCACCGGACAGGGACGGCTGCTGGATCAGTACCTGATCGGTTGGTTCAACGAACTCAATGGCGCCCTGCACGACACGCTGGACGACGATGCCTTCGCAGCACGCATCCACGGCAACATCGCGCGCATGGCGGTACTGGCGCGCGAGATTCTGCTGCAGGCGCGTCAACGCCATCCCGCACTGCCCGATCACGGCCTGGACGCGTTGACCACCAATGCGATCGGCGAGCCGATCCTGACCGCCGCCTGGTACGCCGACGCGGCGTGAGATCGATCGAACGCGCCGACGCCGCATTCGTTTCTGCGTTTCGGCGTGGCGCTGGGAGCGGCTGACAACGCCTGGCGAGCAGACGTCAGCTGGATGCGGACGGCGCGCACTACCCGCAGCGCACCCTTGGTACATGCCGATTGCGAAAACCGGCTCCGCTTGTGTGGAGGTTGCGCAGTCGTTTTGTTATTGATCCCTTACACTTGAAACATCCGCATTCACGTCAGGTGACCCGTGTATCGACCGCTGCTCTTTTCGCTTGCCGTGACCATCGTCGGCCTCGTCAGTACGCAAGCCATTGCGCAGAACGTCGTGCAGTACACACCCGAGCCGCTGCTGATGAACGGCAGCGACCTGGTACCGGTGTGTCGGCGCGCTGCTGAAACCCATTACCTCGCGCAAGGCGCCAGCATCTACAACTGGACAGCGTCGTATCACGACCGCGGCGATGGCCTGTATGTCGACGGCCGCCTGCGCGCCAATGGCAAGACGGTGTCGGTGCATTGCAGCGCCGCGCGTGGTGCACGCGAGCGCGAACTGATCCTGAAGATCGACGAGACCGGCGGCTAAGAGCAGCTGACAAGACCTCGCCAACGTCGTGGCGATGTTGGTCCGTCGAGGGCGCGATGCCCTCACTGCTTGCGGGACACGCCGTCCATCCATCGCTGCAGGCTTGGTAGCGGCATCCATGCCGCCACCGGGTCCGGCAAGCGGTGAGGACATCGCAGCTGCCAACATGGTGGTAGCGGATGGGCACCACAACGCCGGCTGCGCCCACCTGGCGGTGGGCGTGGTCGCTTGTTAGCGGCTATACACCGGCGTGCGCTTGTCGATCTGCACCGTGCACGATTTGACGCGCCGAGGTTGCGACCCACGCTGCGCCGGCTGCGTCTCTTGCGCCGGCCGGCTCAGCCCATCCCGCCATTGATGCCGATGACCTGGCCGTTGATGTAGCCGGCTGCCTCCGAGCACAGGAACGCGACCAGCGCGGCGACTTCGTCGGGTTTACCGACGCGCCCGGCCGGCACCAGTTGCTTGATCATCTCCGGTGCAAAACTCTCGCCGACCATCTCGCTTTCGATCACACCCGGCGCGACCACGTTGACCGCGATGCCACGGCTGGCCATTTCGCGCGACAGCGATTTACTGGCGCCGTGCAAGGCGGCCTTGGCGGCGGCGTAATTGGTCTGGCCGCGATTGCCCAGCACGGCCGCCACCGACGACAGGCTGACGATGCGGCCCCAGCGCGTACGCGCCATCGGCAGCAGCAATGGCTGGGTGACGTTGAAGAACCCATGCAACGACACGTCGATGACCCGGTGCCACTGTTCGGCGTTCATGCCGGCCATCGGCGCGTCGTCGTGGATGCCGGCGTTGTTGACCACGATCTGGATCAGGCCGACCTCCAGCAGGCGTGCCAGCGCCGCCGCGCTGGCCTGCGCATCGGCCACATCGAATGCCACCGCCTCCGCGCTACCGCCATCGGCCACGATCGCCGCGACCACCGCATCGGCGCGAGCGATATTGCGGTTGGCGTGCACGATCACGTGGCGGCCTTGCGCGGCCAACTGACGGCAGATCGCACCGCCAAGATCGCCGCTACCGCCGGTGACCAGGGCGCGGCGCTGAGGAACGGGTGTACTCATGGACATCTCGCTGGAAGCCGCAGCCACGACGGCGGAAAGATCACCATCCTAGCGATTCGCGGTTGGCGCAGGAACAGCCGTGCCGGCATCTTGCAGCAGCGCGCGGGTGCGCGCTGCGCGTCGGTGCTGCGCGCGCAGCGTGCTTGGACGGCGGCATGAACCGCTAGTCCTGCGCGGCGCCCAGCATCACCGTGGCGCGTCCCTCGGCGAGCAGCTGGCCCTGATGGGTCAGGCGGAAGCTGTATTGCTGGCTGTCCTCGCCCTGCATCAGCACCTGCGCCTCGCAGACGATCGCATCGGGCAGGTCGTCCAGATAGGCGACGTGCAAGTCCACCGCACGCAGCGCCACCAACATCCCCGGACGCACCGGCTTGCCCGATGCGCGGCCCAGCAAGCCGCCATGCACGGCCATGGCCTGCGCGCCGTATTCGCACAGATGCAGTGCGCGCAGGCGCCCATTGGAGCGCAGCGGATGCGTGTCGCAGCGATGCGCATCGCTACGCAGCACGATGCGCTGCGCATCCCACTCCACCACCGCTTCCCACAGGCACATGCTGCCCTGATGCGGAACCAGCGCGGCAATTGCGTCACGTCCCTGCATGCGGCTCTCCGGGCGTGGTGCGCTCCAATGTCGGCTCGCGCGACACCAGCAAGGCCAGAATGAAATTGAACAGCACGCCCAACGCCACCGTGCTGCCGATCGCGCGCAGCACCGGAATGCTGGAGGCCGCCAACAACGCGAACACCAGCAAGGTCATCAGGCTGCACACGATCAAGGCATGCAAGGTGCGCAACTGGTCGGCGTGATCGTCGCCGGCATGATCGAAAAACAGCGCGTAATCCAGGCCAAGACCGGCCGCCAGGATCAGCGCGATCAGATGGAACAGATTGAGCTCCACGCCGGTGCCGCGCAGGATCGCCAGGATCAGCACCGTGGTCAGCGCCATCGGGACCAGCACACGCACGATCCGGCGCGGGCTGCGCAACGCGATCGCCACGGTCACTGCCAGCAGCAACGCGGCCAGCACCAACGCGCCAAGCACCCGCCCGCGATACGCGGCCACCAGGGATTCGGACGCATCCTTGAGATCCAGCAGCTGTGCGCCACTGCCCCGCACGGCGGCGGCCAGCACCGCCGGATCGCGCAGCCCGGTCAACGACACCAGCGCCGTGCTGCGATCGCCACGCCCCAGCAACAGTCCACCGACCGAAGTCGCCAGCGGCGAGCCGGCCAGGTCCTTCGGCAGCAGCGGCGCGGCCTGCTTTGCTAGCTCCAGATCCTGCAGGAATGGCGCAAACGCATCGCTGCGGAACGGCGTGGCCGCCACGGCGCTGTCGGTCAACGCACGCGCCTGCGCGGCATCCGGCAACGCGGCCTGACGCGCACGCTGGGTCTTGGCGCTGGGCAGATACCGCGCCGCCATGTCGTAGCCGGTCAAAGCGCCGTCGCGCATCAATGCATCCAGGCGTGGGCGCAACTGCTCGCTGGCCTGCAGCGCGGCCTCATCGTTAGCTGCCGACAACGCGAGCACGTAACGCACATCGGGAGCGCCCAGTTCCTGTCGCAACCGCGTGTCCTGCGCCAGCGCCTTGGGCGGCACCGGGGTCAATTTCGACAGGTCGTTCTGCCAGAACTGCCCTGGTGCAAAGGCGATCACCGCGATGCCGATCACCGCAATCACCGCCAGACTGATGCGCGGCCGCGGCAAGCGTGCGATGCCACGCCAGAGCGCGGCGAGCATGCGCGAATCGGCGTAGTCGCGTGGCGCCGGGTCGATCAACGACGGCAACAGCCAACGGGTGGTGACCGCAGCGGTCGCCAGCCCGGCGATGGTGAACACCGCCAGCTGCCGCAAGCCGTCCACACCGGAAAACAGGAAGGTCACATAGGCAATGCAGGTGGACACCACGCCGGTGGCCAGCGTCGGCCATAGATGACGCGCGTTGTCGCGCGGATCCAGACCCGGGCGCTGATGACTGAACAGGTGGATCGGGTAATCCTGCACCACGCCGATCAGGGTGAAGCCGAAGGCCACGGTGATGCCGTGCACGCCATCGAACAGCAGCGCCACCGCAGCCAGACCGGCCAAGCCGGCACTGGCCAACGGCAGCACGCCGAGCACCGGAATCTTCCAGCTGCGATAGGCGACCAGCAGCAACAACACCAGTCCCACCGTATCCAGCGTCCCGATCCATTGCGCCTCGCCCTGCGTGCGCGCGGTGATTTCCACGGCGAATGCACCGGGGCCGGTCAAGGTAAGCCGGGTCGTGCTGCCCTTGCTGACCTTGGCGAAGGCCGCCTGCACCGCGTCGTAGGCCAGTTGCTGGCCGGTGGGATCAAAGCCGGCTGCGCGCGTCTGCACGATCAACAAGGCCGAGCTGCCGGCGCGGTCGAACCACACCGCGTTACGCGTCTGCGGTGCCGCTGCCGGCTGCAGGGTTTCGGCCAGATGCAGCACTTCCAGGGTGGGATCGCGCGGCAGCAACGGCTCCACCATCGCGGCCGCAGGCGAACCCAGATCCTGCACCCGCGACTGCAGCGCCGCTTCCAACGTGGCTGCATCCAGCGGCGTCTTGTCGAAGCTGTCGCTGAGCAGATAGCGATATGGCAGCAAGCGCTCGGGGATCGCATCCAGCCCCGTATTGCCGCCATTGCCGACCAGCTCGAACAGCTCCGGCTGCGCGGCCAGGGCCTGCTGCAACTGCTGCGACTGCGCAGCCAGCGTGGCCGGATCGCTCTTGGACAGTGACATCAGCAGCAGGCGCGAGCCGGGGCCTTCGCCGAGTTCTTCGATCAACAATTTCTGCGCAGGCGTGCGCGGGGCGGGCATGAATTTGCGCAGATCACCCGAGACTTTGAGCGTCTCGCTCAGCCAGAAGCCGGCAACCGCCAGCAAGGCCAGCCACAGCAGCGCCAGACCGATACGACGGTTTGCATTCAATTCAAGCGCCATGCGAAAGCTCTGCTGCGGTGGTGGAACGTGCAACGGCCGCACGCGCGGCATCGGGCGGTACAGGCACGTTCCGCTTACTGAGGGCGGGCATGAACTTGCGCAAGTCACCCGAGACTTTGAGCGTCTCGCTCAGCCAGAAGCCGGCAACCGCCAGCAAGGCCAGCCACAGCAGCGCCAGACCGATACGACGGTTTGCATTCAATTCAAGCGCCATGCGAAAGCTCTACTGCGGTGGTGGAACGTGCACCGGCCGCACGCGCGGCATCGGATCGTTCGGACGCGTCGTTATTGCCGAGGGCGGCGCACGTCACGCGCCTGGGCCGTGGCACAGCGTGGTCAGCGCCGCCGCATCGGTCACGTTGGCCGCCTCACGCGCCGCGCCGGCCAGCAACGTGCGTTGCACGTCGCCCTTGGCCGGCAGGCTTTCGATGCAGCGCAACTCGTCATTGCGCCCGTACAGCCGCAACTCGCGCACCTGCCTGGCCACGGCAGCATCCTTGGGCTGCAAGGTCAGTTGCCAGGCCTGCGGCTGGCCCTGCCCGCTGATGCGGTAGTGCTGCTCCAGCAGCGCGCGGTCGCCAGCCAGCAATGCGCCGAAACCGGATTTCAATCCGGCCAGTTCCGGTACCCGGCTCAGCGAGAAACGCCGTGGCGTCTTGCCTTCGCGTTCCAGCACGCCTTCGTCGCCTTGCAACGTGGTGGTTTCGCGATACGGCGCGCTGACCTCGCGCACCAGCGTCTGCGCATCGGGGCGACGGTAATGGCCCTGCACGCGCAGCGGCGTCTTCAGCAGCGCAGAGCCGCGCAGTTCGACGAACTCGGTGCTGACCGGTGCGGGGCGTGCCAGGCGCTGCAACACCTGGCCGACGTCCAGCGCCTCAGGCGGTGCGGCGCATAGCGGTGCGGCGCTGAACAGCAGTATCAGCATCCACGGCAGGGTGCGGCGCATCGGCATGGTGGGTGTTCCAGAAATCGTAGAAGTTGAACCAGTTGTAGGGCGCGTAGCGTGTGTAATGTTCCAGCCTGGCAGCGTAATCGCGCATGAGTAACGCCAACACCGGCGCACGCTGGCGACGCGGCACGTCCAACCCTTCGCTGAAGGTCTCGAACGCCAGCTCGTAGTGATTGCCGCCACGATACAGGCCAAACGCCAGCACCACCGGCACCTTGAGCGCGGCGGCGATCAGCCACGGCGAGGTCGGGAACATCGCATTGCGGCCGAGGAACATCGCCGGCAATGCCGGGTCGCCCTCGCGCGGGCGGTCGATCAGCAACGCCACCAGCGCACCGGCATCGGTGGCGTCCTTGATCGCCATGACGATCGAGGTCGCGTCCATGCCGGCGTCGATGATGTTGGCGGCCAGTTGCGGGTTCAGTGCGCCCAGCAGGTCGGTCATCGCGCGGTTGTGGGCCTTGTCCAGCACCACCTTGACCTGCACGTCCGGGCGCTCGGTGGCCAGCACGCGCAGCGCATCGAAGCTGCCCAGGTGCGAGCCGAAGATCAGCACGCCGCGGCCGCGGTCCATCTGCGTATGCAGTTGATCCAGCCCGGTGATGTCGACGCGGAAACGCTGCATCTGCCCGCACAACATGTAGACGCGGTCCAGGATGGTCGAGGCGAAGCTGTGGATGTGCCGGGCCACATCGCGCAGCGTGGCCGGGCGATCGAGCACGCGGGCCAGGTAGGCGCGCGAGGCGTTGCGCTCGGGCGCACGCACCAGCAGGAAGTACAGCGTGATCGGGTAGAGCAGCGCACGTCCCACTGCGCGCCCGGCGTGCTGGGCGATGCCCCGGATCAGCCACAACGCAAAGCGCCCACCGCCTTCCGGGCGTTGTTTCCACTGACTGCTCATACCGCGGCCTCCGCCACCACTTCGCCGCTGACCAGCAGCGCGTCGTCGCGTTGCACGCGAAAACGCCAGCGCGGGCCCTCGCCGTCCAGCGTCACGCACGCCGTCTGGCCGGGCAACAGCGGCTGCACGAACTTCACCTGCGGCAGGCGCGCCGCAGCGCGTGGGCCATGCAGCGCTTCCACCACCTGCAGCACATGGTCGAGCACGACCACGCCAGGCACCACGGGGCGACCCGGAAAGTGCCCGGGCAGGCAGGGATGATCATGCGGTACGACGAAATCCATAGCGGGTAACTCAGATCCTGGGTTGAAGCATGGCAGCCACGGCGTTGTGTGCCTGCTCGGTCAATTGCTGGCGGTCCGGCGCATCGGGCCCCGTCACCGGGATCGGATCGCCAATGCGCACGCGGATAGTGCCGGGGCGCACCCTGAACACACCCTCCACCGGCAGTACCTTGCCGCAGCCATCCAGCGCCACCGGCACCACCTGCACACCAGCATCGATAGCGGCCTGCAGTAGCCCGGCCTTGAATGGCAATAACGCACCGCTGCGGCTGCGCGTGCCTTCGGGAAACAGGCACAACTGTTTGCCTTCGCGCAGCAACGCGGCGGCCTGGCGCCTTACCATCGCCCCGGCGCGCCGGCTGTCGCGGTCCAGGAACAACATGCCGGTGGCCCGCGCATACCAGTTCACGAACGGCACCTTGAGCATTTCTTCCTTCAACAGAAACCGCAGCGGCACCGGCAATGCGTAGAACAACGCGCAGATATCGATGATCGACTGGTGGTTGCTGACGAACAGATAATTCTTGGACCAGTCCACGCGCTCGCGGCCTTCCACGATCACCTTGGCACCGGCGCCGCGAAACAGCACCGGCGACCACATCCAGGCACCCATACGCAGCAGGCGGTCGGCATCGCGCGTGATCGCCAGCAATGCCAGCGCATAGACGATGCCGCCGGCGGTAAACGCCAGCGTAAAAACCAACTGCAACAGGTTGAACACGGCCCACGCCAGGCGCGACGGCATCCTTGCCAACGGCATTTTTGTCTTGTCCCCGAAAATCTGCACGTACGTCGCTGCCCCTGGCCACGCACTCAGCGCAGCAGATCGCGCCAGAACTCCGGCCCGAGCCGCGCCATCTGGCGCAAGAAGTCTGGCAGATTACGATAGGGACGCTGCGGAAACCAGCGGCCGCGCAAGAGATATTCGCCCACGAAGAACCCGCCAACCACGCCATAGACCAGCAGATTGGCGAACAACGAGGCGCGCGCATCGCTGATCGGCAGCGGCGAGGCATGGCCCAATTGCGCCAGCACGCCACTGGGTTCGGCGCACAGGCCGAGCACCAGATTGACCAGGGTCAGGCCGCACAGCAGCAAGGTCCAGATCAGGGTGAGGCGGCGCGTATAGCGGTATTGCCCCGGGGTGATCGGCATGCCGGCCTGGGAGTACAGGCCTTCGACGATGCGGGTGATCAGCGGCGTGCGCCCACGGCGCAGGCTGCGGCCGAAGAACCAGGCGATCCAGCCGGTGAACACCACCGGCGGCGCGGCCAACAGCAACATGGCGTAGGGCGAATGCCACAACGCGCTCAGGCCGGCCAAGATCAGCACCGCCAGCGCCCAGGCCCAGGCACGGCGCGCGACCATCGGCTCGATCAGCACCATCAGCACCAGCAGCGCCCCGGCGATGACCGCCAGATCCGGGCGATGACTGGCGTTGGCCCAATGCGCCAGCGGCGAATACGCCACCGCCAGTACCACGCCCAGCCCCAGCACCCACGGGGGTGCATCGGCGGGCGCTGCGGTCGGAACCTCAGACGGTCTTGTTGGCTTGGACATGCGCCGACAATGCGCGCAGCGACGCGAAGATGCGACGGTTCTCGTCGTTGTCGGAGCGCAGCTGGAAGCCGTAGCGCTTGCTGATCGCCAGCGCCAGTTCCAGCGCGTCGATCGAATCCAGTCCCAGCCCGGTGTTGAACAACGGCGCTTCCGGATCGATGTCGGCGGGTTGGACGTCCTCCAGGTTCAGACTTTCGACCAGAAGTTCGGCCAGTTCACGTTCGGCAGCGGTTTGCGAGGACATCCAGAGCTTCCACAGGTGAGGGTCGGGCAACAAGTTTCGAAACAGGCAAGGCGCAGCGCACACGACCGCTTGAGTGCGATGGCCGCCGCGCAGAACCGCAGTGTACGTTGTCGTAACTGCCGATCCGAGTGCGGCCGTGCGTCGGCAGGACCGGTGCCCGAGACAGCTGTCCGGGCCGCCGGTCAGGCTATCATGCCTGCATGACGCTCGCTCGCCGCAGGTTCGTTCCAGGATGACTTCCACCGCTGTTCGCCTCGCCCCGGCTGCTACGCCCAGCGCCGGGCCCGCTCCCGGACCCGAGTGCCCGGACGTCTTGATCATCGGCGGCGGGCCGGCCGGCTGCGCGGCGGCGATCGTGCTGGCGGAACTCGGCTGGGCGGTCACCCTGCTCGAAAAGGAGCAGCACCCGCGCTTCCATATCGGCGAATCGCTGCTGCCGATGAACATGCCGATCCTCGAACGCCTGGGCGTGCTCGAGCAGGTGCGTGGCATCGGCGTACTCAAACGCGGTGCGGATTTCCCCAACGATGCCGGCGGCTACAACACCTTCCGGTTTTCGCGCGCACTCGATGCCAAGGCCGATTTCGCCTTCCAGGTGCCGCGTGCGCAGTTCGACCAGGTGCTGTTCGCGCGCGCACGGGCGGTGGGCGTGGATGCGCGCGAACAGGTCAAGGTCGAGCAGGTGGCGTTCGATGGCCAACAACCGGTGCTGCAGGCGCGCGCCGCCGATGGCCAAGCGCAGCAATTCCGCCCGCGCTATCTGCTCGATGCCAGCGGCCGCGACACCTTCCTGGGCAACCGCTTCAAGCTCAAACGCGCCAATGCCAGGCATCAATCGGCGGCCGTGTTCAGTCATTTCCGCGGGGTGACGCGTCGCCCGGGCGAAGATGCCGGCAACATCAGCATCTACCGCCATGCGCATGGCTGGATGTGGCTGATCCCGTTGCCGGACGACATCACCAGCGTCGGCGCGGTCTGCTACCCCGAGTACATGAAGACCCGCAAGGGCGATAGCGAAGGGTTCTTCATGCGCACGCTGGCGCTCAACGCCGAGCTCGGCGCGCGCATGTCGGGTGCCGAGCGGGTCGCACCGGTGCACGCCACCGGCAATTACGCCTACGAATGCACGCGCATGGCCGGGACGCGCTGGTTGCTGCTGGGCGATGCCTACACCTTTGTCGACCCGATGTTTTCCTCCGGCGTGTTCCTGGCCATGCACAGCGCCGAGCGCGGTGCGGCGATGGTGGATGCAGCGCTGCGCGCGCCACAGCACGAAGCGAAACTGCAGCGTGCGTTGCAGCGCGAACTCACCCGCGGCGTGGATGAATTCAAGTGGTTCATCTATCGCTTTACCTCCCCAACCATGCGTGCGCTGTTTGCGCAACCGCAAAACGTCTTCCAGATCGAAGAAGCGGTGGTGGCGATGCTGGCCGGCGACGTGTTCGATAGCCCCAAAGTCCGTCTGCGCCTGCGCGCATTCCGCGCCATCTATGCGCTCACCACCCTGTCGATCATGCCGCGCGCCTGGCATGCCTGGCGCCATCGCCGGCGCCAGGCCAAGCTCGGCTTCGACGGCGATACCCTGCAACGAGAAACGCAATGACTGCTTCCCAGGCCCAGACCACGCACACCGTGCGCCATCCCCGCCTGCAGATCGACTATGTCGATCAGACCGACCCATCGGCCCTGCTGGCCGACCCGCAGGTGCTGGCCGTGTTCGGCTTCGGCGATGCCGCTCCACGCCTGGACGATCCGCGCTACCTGCGGGTGCCGTTGCAGCCGTATCGGGCCAACGTGCTGGAAGTGTGGCGCAGCGATTCCCCGGTGCGCAGCGGCCGCGATGGCCACATTGCCTGGTCCAGCGACGGGCGCCTGCAGTTCGGCGTGATCGAGATCGACGAGCAGGAGGTGGAGATCGAAGAGGCCGCCGCCAAGGCGTATGCAGAGATCACCGCGTTCGTCACCGGCAGCCAGACCCCGCGCCTGCTGCGCATCTGGAATTACCTGGACGCCATCACCCTGGGCAGCGGCGACCGTGAGCGCTACCGCCAGTTCTGCGTGGGCCGCGCGCGCGGCCTGGGCGCGTTCGATACCGCACAGCTGCCGGCCGCCACGGCGGTGGGGCGCTGCGATGCCGAGCGCATCATCCAGATCTACTGGTTGGCCGCCACCGATGCCGGCACCCCGCTGGAAAATCCGCGCCAGGTCAGCGCCTACAACTATCCGCGCCAATACGGCCCGCAATCGCCGAGCTTCGCCCGCGCCATGCTGCCGCCGGCCGGCAGCGACATGCCGCTGCTGCTGTCGGGCACCGCTGCGGTGGTCGGTCACGCCTCGATGCATACCGGCCAGCTGCTGGCGCAGCTGGAAGAGACCTTCGCCAACTTCGACGCCCTGCTCGGTGCCGCACGCCAGCACGCTCCCGCCCTGCCCGCGCAGTTCGGCGCCGGCACCCGCCTGAAGGTCTACGTGCGCGAACCTGCCGACCTGCCCAAGGTCGCGCAGGCGCTGGACGCGCGCTTCGGCGATGCGGTCCCGCGCCTGCTGCTGCATGCGGTGATCTGCCGCGACGAGCTGGCGGTGGAGATTGATGGCGTGCACGGCTGAGTGATGCCGTGCGTGCGGATGCTGCGGACCGTGGCTAACCGTCGCCACTGAAAACCGCATGCAGCGCGGAGATACCCCCATCGTCGCGGCCAGGCGGTTATCTATCTATCCCGCCACTGACCGTTCCACGCGCAGGCGCTGGCCGGCAGTCGCTATCGGTGAGAGCGTGCGCGCTGTCGACGAGACGATGTTCTCACGGAGGCAACATGCTTGTTTTCGCAATCGTCCTGGCGGCCGCCACCCACGCCAGTCCGCAGATATTCGAAGGACCCGCGTTCGAAACGCTGGCAGACCAGACCGATCGACGCTGTCCCGCGCGACGGATCAGATCCATCACGCCGGGTGACCTGGATTTCGCCCAGGAAGGGTTCCAGGCGCAGCTGACACAACGGGACCGCACGCGCTTGAATGCCGTCAACGCCGCCGATCGGCGTTGCGCGGACCAGAATGGATTGACCTGCCAGGTAAATGCGACCCTGCAGGCGCTGCGGGAAACCGGCCTGATGGCGCGTTTTTCGTCCTACATCTGTTCTCATCCAGCGCCCGGTCAGTGAGCAATCCGATCGCGCGGCCGCTGTGATCGACCTGCACACCGTGTTGCCCACCATCGCTCAGCCGTTGAGCAAGCCCAGCACCACATCGCGCGGCAGTTTGCCGGTTTCGTTGCGTGGCAATGCGGCGAGTTTGCGCAGGCGGCGCGGCAGGAATACCGGGTCCACGCTGGCGCGCAGGGCGGCGAGGATGTGCGCTTCGTCCAGGGTCGGGGCGACCACCAATGCGGCGATGCGGCCGACCGCCTGACCGGGATCGGCGGGAAGCTGCACGATGGTGCCGTCGATCACGCCGGGGATGGCGAGCAGGCGACGGGTGAGGTCGGCCAGCGAGGCGCGTTTTCCGGCGATTTCCAGCAGGTCCGCCTGACGCCCGCGCACCTGGAAACTACCGTCGTCGGCCACATCCATCATGTCGGCCAGCAATACCGGTGTGGCCAGATGCGGTGCATGCACCAGGGTGCCGGCCGCCTGTGTTTCCAGGCGTACGCCCGGCAGCGGTGTCCATGACATTTCCAGTGCGGTGCGGCGCACGGCGAACACGCAGGTTTCGGTGGAACCGAACATCTCGCGCACTTCGCCGCCGAAGCGCGCCTCGGCGGCCGCCGCAACGTCCTGCGCCAGCGGCGCGGTGGCCGACACGATGCCGACCAGCGGCGGCAACGCCACGCCGGATTCGACCAGCGCGCGCAGATGCACCGGCGTGGTCACCAACACGCGCGGGGCGGGAATATCGGCCAGCGCACGCGCCACATCGTCGGGGAAGAACGGGCGGCCCGCATGCACCGCAAGCGCGGTCACCATCGGCAGCAGCACCGACAATTCCATGCCGTACATATGCTGCGGCGGCACCGTGGCCACCACGTGCGGCACCGCATCGGTATGCGCCCACAGGCTTTCCAGCGCCACCAGATCCTGCCGGGTACTGGTCAGGAAACTGCCCCAGGTCTTGGGGTTGGGCTGCGGGCTGCCGGTGCTGCCGGAGGTGAAGCCGATCGCCACCAGGGCGTCGTCGGCCAACTGCGGGATCGGGCCCTCGGCCTGCGGCAATTCGGCCGGCAACTGCCAATAGCGCGGCGGCGCGAGTTCCAGCGCCAGATCGCCCAGGCAGTACGCATCGTCGTGGCGCGCCTGCACTTCGCCCACCACCGCCGGGGCGCGCGAGGACGGCAGCAGCGACACCTGCCCGCGCAGCGCACACGCGTAGAAGGCCACCATGAAGCGGTAGCGGTCTTCGCACAGATTCACCGCGTGGCGGCCGGCAGGCAGCTGCTGCGCCAGGCCGTGCACATGCGCGATGAAGGTGGCCAGATCGACCGATTGCCCTGCCCGCCAGGCCAATGGCCGGCCGGGCGCGCCGACGGCCATCGGGTGGAAAACAGCAGAAGCGGGCAAGCTGGACATAGGAACCGACAGTCGCAAAAGCGCGCTAGCTTGGCCGCCACCTGCGCTGCTGGCAAGTCGGGAGGTTTCCGGCGGCGCGGCAACCCCGGGGTCGGCGCGTCTTTGCTGCGGTGGGCAATGCGTCGCACGGACCATGGCAATGACATGCACTGCGACGAGGCATGTGCCCTGCGCGATGGCGCATGGCGGTTGCTGGCCACAGCAGCGCCTATGCCGCCAGCAAGCACGCAGCCTTCCATTGCAGTTGCCCAGCGCCCACGGCCAAACCGTGCGATTCCAGACGTGCACCAGAGCGCGTTCGGACACAGGCGCGGCAGGCGGGCCGTCGCATCGCAACGGCCAGGCGCACCACGCACTTGCACGCTGACGATGCGTTTGTCGTTCCATCGTGATGCATCCACCCACGCGGTTGATCGTCATTGGCAGCCTCCGACCCGGCCATCATGGTCGCGCCCGCCATTCACGGCCGCGCCGACGTTTTCAGCGACGCGATCCAACGCACTCACGCACATGACCTGTGGCCCAAGCCTGTCGCAGAAACAAGCTGCTAGGCTTGTCCGCTACTCCGTTGCGTCCAGCCGTTACCGATGCCCAGATTGTTGCCGTTGTCTTTCTTGTTGCTGGCCGTCACTGCACATGCGCAGTCCGCCGCACCGCTGACCATCGAACAGGTGATGGCCGATCCGGACTGGATCGGGCCGTCGGTGGAGCAGGCCTGGTGGCAGTGGGATGGCAAACAGGTGCAATACCAGCTCAAACGCAGCGGCAGTCCGGTGCGCGACACCTATCGTCAGGCCAGCGGCGGCGCGGCAGCCGAACGCGTGGCCGACAACGCCCGCGCCGGCCTGGATGCCGACAACCCCAGTTACGACGCAACCCGTCAGCGCATGCTGTTCGCGCGCAACGGCGACATCTTCCTGCGCGATCTGCGCTCTGGCGCGCTCACCCAGCTGACCCGCAGCAACGAGGTCGAATCGCGGCCGCAATTCGCCAGCGACGGCGGTGCGATCTGGCGCGCAGGCAACAACTGGTATCACTGGCGCACCGATGGCGGCACCGCGCAGGTGGCGGTGGTCAAGGCCGAGCGCGATCCCGATGCGGCCCCCAAGGCCGATGTGCTGCGCGAGCAGCAACTGGCCACGCTGGCCACGCTGCGCCGCGACCGCGAACAACGCGACGCATTGCGCACACAGGAAGATGCCTGGCGCCGCGCCGATACCACGCGTGCCGCCGCGCCGGTCTACCTCGGCGATGAGGTGGAGATCGTCGACAGCGCGCTGTCGCCGGACGGCCGCCATCTGCTGGTGGTCACCCAGGCCAAGGGCGCCGAAGAGGGCCAGGCCGGCAAGATGCCCAAGTACGTGACCGAATCCGGCTACGAAGAATTCCAGGAAGTGCGCACCCGCGTCGGTCGCAATGCCCCGGTGGCGCATGCGCTGTGGTTGGTCGATGTCAGTGCGGGCACTGCCAAGCCGCTGTCCTTCGACACGCTGCCGGGCATTGCCGCCGATCCGCTGGCGGCGCTGCGCAAGGCCGCCAAGCGCGATGCGCTCAAGGGCAACCGCGCCGTGCGCGTGGAAAGCGACGGCGACGGCAGCGGGCCGGCAGTGCATTGGAGCGATGACGGCCGCAATGTGGCGGTGGAAATCCGCGCAGTGGACAACAAGGACCGCTGGATCGCCAGCGTGGATCTGGACAACGCCAAACTGCAGCCGCGTCATCGCCTGAGCGACAGCGCCTGGATCAACTGGGACTTCAACGATTTCGGCTGGCTGCCCGACAACCGCACGCTGTGGCTGCTGTCGGAAGAATCCGGCTATTCGCAGCTGTACACGGTGGAAGGCAACGGCAAGCCGCGACAGCGCACGCGCGGCAAGTGGGAAGTGTCGATGCCGGTGCCCAGCGCCGATGGCGGCGGCATGTTCTTTCTCTGCAACCAGAAATGGCCGGGCGATTACGAGGTCTGCAAGCTCGATCTGCGCAGCGATCAGCTCACCGAAGTCACTGCGTTGAACGGCGTGGAAGGCTTCAGCCTGTCGCCGAACGGGCAGCAGTTGCTGGTGCGCTATTCCGGCGCCTATCTGCCGCCGCAGCTGGCGGTGGTGCCGGCGGCGGGCGGTCAGGCCACGGTGCTCACCGACACCCGCACGTCGGCCTTCAAGGCGCAGCCGTGGATCGCACCGCAATACGTGCAGGTGCCGTCCAAGCATGGCGCCGGCACGGTCTGGGGCAAATACTACGGGCCGCAGACCCCCGAGCCCGGCAAGCGGTATCCGATCGTGATGTTCGTGCACGGCGCGGGCTATCTGCAGAACGTCTCGCAGCGCTACACGCCGTATTTCCGCGAGCAGATGTTCCACAACCTGCTGGTGCAGCAGGGCTACATCGTGCTGGATCTGGATTACCGCGCCTCGGAGGGCTACGGCCGCGACTGGCGCACCGCGATCTACCGCAACATGGGCCACCCGGAGCTGGAAGACTATCTGGACGGACTGGATTGGCTGGTCGACACCAAGCAGGGCGATCGCTCGCGTGCCGGCATCTACGGCGGCTCGTACGGCGGTTTCATGACCTACATGGCGCTGTTCCGCAGCCCCGGCACCTTCAAGGCCGGTGCGGCGCTAAGGCCGGTGGGCGACTGGATGCAGTACAACCACGAATACACCTCCAACATCCTCAACACGCCCGAGCTCGATCCGCAGGCGTACAAGACTTCATCGCCGATCAACTATGCCGACGGGTTGCGCGACCATCTGCTGATCGCGCACGGCATGATCGACGACAACGTGTTCTTCAAGGACTCGGTGGACATGACGCAGAGATTGATGGAACTGCACAAGGACAACTGGCAGGTGGCACCGTATCCGCTGGAACGCCACAGCTTTACGCGTGCCGATTCGTGGCTGGACGAGTACAAGCGCATCCTCACGTTGTTCAACGAGCAGGTGAAGCAATAAGACCGCCGGCGGAGTGATGCATCGCTCCGCTCGCCGATACCCAGGTATCGTCGGCAGGCCGCGCCAGCAGCGAGCGGCCGCCACGGTCCGGCAGGATGCGCAATGCGTTGGCTCGTCGGGTGAGCGCTTGGCTCGCACTCACCTCAACCTACGCAAGTCGCTCTAAGCTTGGCCAAGGATCGGCAGATCGCTGGCGCATTGCGCGCCCTTCTGCGTCGGTCTGTCGCCTGACCGGTGCGCCGCCGGCATAGCTGCGGCTTCACTCACCGACCGGCGCGCAGAAGGTAGATGCAATGGGCCTGTGGGATCGTTTACTTGGGCGCGAGCCCGCCGCGACAAAGACGCCACGAACCGAACCGGTCGTGGCGCCGGCGGCGGTTGCAGACAACGCGGAAACTGCCGTCGAGATCGATCCTGCATTGCTGCCCGCGCTCCACTTGTTCCAGCGCGGGGATCACGTGGGCGCGGTCAATGCCGCACAGGCGCAGTTGCATGTCGGCGCCGATGCGCAGCGGTTATGCGCGCTGGCACTGAGCGCGCTGGACCGCTATCGCGAGGCGTACCCGCACTGGCTGGCGCTATACGAACTGGAGCCAACCGCGCACAACGCATTGCAGTTGGCGACCACCTCGGTGATGTGCAACGAGATCGACCGTGGCGAACAGTGGTTGCTGACCTTCGATGATTTGAACGCGCAAGAGCGCTCCACCTCGCCCGCCACCGCGCGCACCAGTTTCCTCACCGCGCTGACCCGCGCCGGCCACGGTGCGCACGCGCTGCCGCACCTGGAATGGTTACGCGAGGCGTATGCGGGCATGTCGATCACCGACAGCCATTTCCTCTACGTGCGCGGGCTCCCCTTCCTGGAGGCATTCCTGGAGCGCAGCACGCCATTGCTGCGCGCGTGTCTGCCAGCCGATGCGCTGCCCGGTTGGTATGCGCAGCTGCAGCCGTCGCTGGATCCGCCTGGTCAGGCCGCCGTGGCCGCCCACATCGCATCGCTGCAATGAACGCGACGCCGGCACCGTCATCGCGACCACGCGGCGGCTTCGTCACCCCGCTGGCATGGGTGTCGTTGCTGCTCGGGGTGGTCAGTGCGATGACCAACGCCTTGCAGATCATGCTGATCGTGCTGCTACCCGATACAGCGTCACTGGGGCTGCCGGAGGGCATCACCCTGCCCGCGTCGTGGCAATGGCTGATCGACCATGCGCTGTCGTTATCGGTCGTCGGCGTGGTGGTGTCGGTGGCGTTTGCGTGGCTGAGCTGGGCCTTGCTGCAGCGACGCGAATGGGCGCGTATCGGCTTCGTGATGGTGTTACTGGTGACCGGCCTGCTCAATTTCGGCGGCCTGGCCTTGATCGGGCCGTTGTTCGATGGTGTGCAGGCCATGTTGCCTGCCGACGTCGTGCACAGCGCCGAATGGCCCGAGCTGCAAGTGCGCCTGCAGGCGACCCGCCAGGCCGCGCTGCTGCTGACCGGGCTGGGCGCCCTGGCAATCGGCTGCGTGCATGCGGCGCTGGCGTGGCGGTTGTGTACGCCGGCCGTGCGCGCCGAATTTGCGGCCGCGCGCGAGGTCTGATCGTTCGCTGATGGGTCATCGCTGCGCGGATTGCTTGAGCCGCGCATTGGTGCGTCGCGTGCGCGGTGCCCTCGCCGCTTGCGGAACACGCCGTGCATCCATCCATGCCGCCACAGGGTTCCGCAAACGGCGAGGACACCACAGCAGACCGCTGCCCGGTGCCTGGCTGGATGAAAACGCGGGGGTAGTGGCTGAGTGCTGCGGGTGGCGTCGCGATCGCAGTCGGACAAGTTATCGCAGTCGCTCAAGAGCGACAGGGAAGCTGGCGAGCCGGCATGTGTATCAGAGCACCCTCAGGCACTGCTCGCACGCTCCACACCGACCTTCTCGACTGGCGCTTGACGGTTCGCCGTCGCCAGACCGTGGGCGGGCAATATCCCCGCAGCCGGTTGCTCCGATCGGCCGTGCCGCAACCAGGTCTCCCGCTGCGCGCGCTGCCCACGCCAGTGTCACATCGCCCTGCGACAAAGCTGGCGCGTTCGGGCAGCTACGCCGGGCGCAATCCACGGCTTAGAATGGGCGACATGAACGAATTCGACCGTGTACGCGATTATCTGACCGACCTGCAGGACCGTATCTGCGCTGCCGTGGAAGCCGTCGATGGACGCGCGCGGTTTAGCGAGGATCTGTGGCAGCGTGCGGAAGGCGGTGGCGGGCGCACCCGTATCCTGCGCGATGGCGCGGTGTTCGAGCAGGCCGGCATCGGGTTTTCGGATGTCTCCGGCTCGCGTCTGCCGCCTTCGGCCAGTGCGCATCGCCCCGAACTGGCAGGGGCCACCTGGCGTGCCTGCGGCGTGTCGCTGGTGTTCCATCCGCACAACCCGCATGTTCCGACCACCCACACCAACGTGCGCTATTTCCGCGCCGAGCGCGATGGCGAAGTGGTGGCCGCCTGGTTCGGTGGCGGCTTCGACCTGACCCCGTTCTATCCGGTGGACGAAGACGTGCTGCATTGGCACCGCACGGCGCAGGCGCTATGCGCACCGTTCGGCGAAGAGCGCTATGCGGCGCACAAGCGTTGGTGCGACGAGTATTTCTTCCTGCGCCATCGCAACGAGACACGCGGCGTGGGCGGGCTGTTCTTCGACGATCTGGGCAGCGACTTCGAGCGCGACTTCGCTTACCAGCGCGCGGTCGGCGATGGATTCCTGGATGCGTATTTGCCGATCGTCGAGCGCCGCAAGGACACGGCTTACGGTGAGCGCGAGCGCGAGTTCCAGCTCTATCGGCGCGGGCGCTACGTGGAGTTCAACCTGGTCTACGACCGGGGCACCCTGTTCGGGCTGCAAAGCGGTGGACGGGCCGAAAGCATTCTAATGAGCCTGCCGCCCCGTGTGCGTTGGGAGTACGGCTTTGAGGCCGAACCAGGCAGCGCCGAGGCGCGCTTGATGGACTATCTGATACCGCGCGACTGGCTGGGCTGAATAGGCCCATCAAGAACGCGGCGCCCAATAAAGCGCCGCGTTCGAAAAATCACGCTGATTACGTATTTCAATTTGTGATCCACACCGCGGGCGCTGTATTCAGCCGGTGTAATGCACGGCTTATGTTGCGCCAGTGGAACTCACGCCGGAAAATAAAAAGCCCCGCAGACCAGGGGGAGGTCGGCGGGGCCAGGGAACGGAAACTTGGGGAGGAGTTTCCGCTCCGAGATCTGCTCCAGGGGATGGGAGAGATCTGCCGACAGGCGTTGCGCCCGTCGAGGGATATAACACCATTTTGCACATTGATGGATCGTGAAGATAACTGTTAAAAATATGTAGAATTTAGCGGTTATTCATTCCTTCGACGCCTGCCGAATGCGCATTTCGCTGCCACGCGTATTCAGCGTATCAATGTGAATTTGCGCGTCAGTGCGCCTCATCCCAATTGTCGCCAACGCCGGAATCGACCACCAGCGGTACGCGCAATTGCGCCGCCGCCGACATGCGCGTGGTGACTTCGCTCAGCAATGTCTCGACGAAATCGGCATCGGCTTCGAACACCAGTTCGTCGTGCACCTGCAGAATCATCAGCGCGCGCTGCGCGTGGTCGGCGATCCAGCCGTCCACGCTGACCATGGCGCGCTTGATGATGTCGGCGGCGGTGCCCTGCATCGGTGCGTTGATCGCAGCACGCTCCGCGCCGGCGCGCTGGCCCTGGCTGCCGGCATTGATGAAGTCCAGATACAGCCGGCGGCCGAACACCGTTTCCACGTAGCCCTTGTCGCGCGCCTGCTGGCGGGTGGTTTCCATGAAGTCGCGCACGCCCGGGTAGCGGCTGAAGTACAGCGCGATGTAGTCCTGCGCCTCGCCACGGCCGATGCCGAGCTGGCGGGCCAGGCCGAACGCGCTCATGCCGTACATCAGGCCGAAGTTGATCGCCTTGGCGGCGCGGCGCTCGTCATTGCTGACGGTGTCGATGGTGCGGCCGAACACTTCGGCGGCGGTGGCGCGGTGGACGTCGGCGCCGGACTCGAACGCGCCGACCAGGCCGGGGTCGCCGGACAGGTGCGCCATGATGCGCAGTTCGATCTGCGAGTAGTCGCAGGCGATCAGCTTGCGCCCGGGCGGGGCGACGAAAGCGCGGCGGATGCGGCGGCCGTCTTCGGTGCGGATCGGGATGTTCTGCAGGTTGGGGTCGGACGAAGACAGCCGCCCGGTGGCCGCGCCGGCCTGGTGGTAGCTGGTGTGCACACGCCCGGACTGCGGGTGGATCATCTCCGGCAGCTTGTCGGTGTAGGTGCTGCGCAGCTTGGCCAGGCCGCGGTATTCCAGGATCACCCGCGGCAGCTCGTGCTGGTCGGCGATGGCTTCCAGCGCCTCTTCGTTGGTGGAGGGCTGGCCCTTGGGCGTCTTGACCACGGCGGGCAGCTTGAGCTCGTCGAACAGCAGCGCCTGCAGTTGCTTGGGCGAATCCAGGTTGAAGCTGCGCCCGGCCAGCTCGGTGGCCTTCTGCTGGGCGGCGAGCATGCGCTTGGACAGGTCCGCGCTCTGGCGGCGCAGTTCGGCCGCGTCCACGCACACACCGTTGGCTTCGATGCGCGCCAGCACTTCCACCAGCGGCATCTCGATCTCGCGGTAGACGCGCTCCAGGCCCGGCTCGGCGGCCAGCCTGGGGCCGAGCACCTGGTGCAGGCGCAGGGTGATGTCGGCATCTTCGGCGGCGTAGCGGGTGGCGTCGTCCAGGCTGATCTGGGCGAACGGGATCTGCTTGGCGCCCTTGCCGCAGACGTCCTCGTACTTGACCGTGTCGTAGCCCAGGTAACGCTTGGCCAGGCTGTCCATGTCGTGGCGCGCGCTGCCGGAATTGAGCACGAAGCTCTCCAGCAAGGTGTCGTCGCTGTAGCCGGCCAGGGCGATGCCGTGGCGGCGCATCACGTGCAGGTCGTACTTGCCGTGCTGGCCGAGCTTGCGCAGCGCCGGGTCGGTGAGCAGCGGCGCCAGCTGCGCCAGCGCCTGGGTGCGGTCGAGCTGGGCCGGGGCGCCGGGAAAGTTGTGGCCGAACGGCAGATACGCTGCCTGGCCGGGCTCGGCGGCCACGCTCAGGCCGATCAGGTCGGCCTGCAGCGGATCCAGGCTGTCGGTTTCGGTATCGAAGGCGAACTGGCCGGCCGCGCGCAGGCGGGTGATCCAGTTGTCGAGCTGTTGCTGGGTCAGGATGGTCTCGTACTGGCCGGGCGCCGACAGCGCGGGGTCTAGGTCCACCGGGGCGCTGACCGGGCCGGACACGAAGCCGGTGCCGCGCGCGCGGCCGGGTTCGGTGCGGGCGCTGGCAGCGGCGGCCCCCAACGGCATCGGTTCGGTCAGCAGGCCGGCCTGGGCAGCTGCACCGCCGAGTTCGCGCAGCGCCTGGGTGAAGCCGTAGCGTGCGTAAAGCACCGCCAGCGTTTCGGCGTTGGGCTCACGCAGGTCCAGCGCGCGCGGGCCGCTGGCCAGCGGGACGTCGGTCTTGATGGTGACCAGTGCGCGGTTGAGCGGCAGCCGCGGCAGCGCGGCGCGCAGGTTCTCGCCGATCTTGCCCTTGATCTTGTCGGCGTTGGCGATCACGCCATCGAGCGAATCGTATTCGGCCAGCCATTTGGCGGCGGTCTTGGGGCCGCACTTGTCCACGCCGGGCACGTTGTCGACGGTGTCGCCCATCAGCGCCAGCAGGTCGACGATCTGGTCGGGGCGCACGCCGAACTTGGCGATCACCGCCGCGTCCGAATCCATGCGGCTGCCGCTCATGGTGTTGACCAGCTCGATGCCCGGACGCACCAACTGGGCGAAGTCCTTGTCGCCGGTGGAGATGGTCACGCTCAGGCCATCGGCGGCGGCCTGCAGCGCCAGCGTGCCGATCACATCGTCGGCTTCCACCCCATCGATGCGCAGGATGTCGATGCCCAGCGCATGCACGATGTCGCACATCGGTTGTACCTGCGCACGCAGGTCGTCGGGCATCGACGGGCGATTGGCCTTGTAGTCGGCGTACAGGTCGTCGCGGAAGGTCTTGCCCGGCGCATCCACCACGAACGCGACGTAAGCCGGGCGCTCCTTCAGGGTGGCGCGCAGCATGTTGACCACGCCGAACAAGGCACCGGTGGGCTCGCCCTGGGCGTTGGTCAGCGGCGGAAGCGCGTGGAACGCGCGATACAGGTAACTGGACCCGTCGATCAGGACTAATCTGCTCATCCGCCAATTCTACGCTGCACGCTCAGGCCACACCCTGCCGGCGCATACTGGCCGACGACCTAGAACGGATGACCACGATGATCAGAGCGAGTCTTTTGCTGCTGCCGTTACTGCTGCTCGGCGGCTGCGCCACCGGCGGGGCAAGTGCCGGCGGCGATATACCGGCCGGTGCGGATGTGACCACCAAGACCATGGGCAACGGCGACAAGATCGACGAATACCGCGTCAACGGCCAGCTGGAAATGGTGCGTGTCACGCCCACACGCGGGGCGCCCTACTTCCTGTACGACCGCGACCATGACGGGCATACCGATGCCGAGAAGGACAAGGTCAACAAGGTGTATTGGAAGCTGTATAGCTGGTGATGCGGGAGTGGCAGAGCGGAAAGCGCGAGCGCGCCGACGCTTCAGCCGATGGGTTCGGTATGCAGCAGCGCAGGTTGCGCCGCTGCTGTCGCTCTTCGGGGCAACCGCCGCATTGCGGCGGAGGTGAGGCCATGCCGCCAGCGTCGCCATTGATGAACGCGTTGGCGCGACCGTCGGATAGGCCACGGACGGGGTGGGCAGCATGTCGGTACAAGCAGGCAGACGCCTGAGCCAGCGCAAACCGGCATCGGCATGGCCAGGTCCAACTGAGGACTCCCTGCGCTTCCCTGTCGGATGGCTCCGTTGTCGTCGGCGATGCTGCCAGGATCACCGGCGGCAGCAAGGCAACGCAGCGACGTTTCAGATCCCCACCTGCGCCACCACGCCAGCGACCATCACGCAGATTGCAGGTCGGCAAAGCGCACTGCGGAGTGCAGCGATACGCTCCCGACGTTGTCGGCAGGCGGCACTATGCACGCGCGAGCTGCTACCCACCAGCCCATACGTCTCAGCGTTGCACGACGGCGGCGGCGGTCTGCGTACCGGGGGGAGCGCCCGCTGGCAGCGTCTTGATCGGCTCGATCAGGGCCAGGGTCTGGCGCGCGGCGCGCAGCGGCTCTTCTGCGTCGCCAAAGATGCCGGTCAGAATCTGTAGCGCCTGCCGGGCGTGATCGCGCGCGGCGACGGTCTGGCCAAGCCGGCGTTCGGCCTCGGACATGCCACGCAGGATCTCGGCGGTTTGTGGATGTGCACGCCCGAGGCCACGCAACGATGCCGCAAGTGCAGCACGTTGTTCGTCCAGCGCGGCCTCTACTTGGCCGTCGTCCAATAACCAGAACGCGTGATTACTGCGATAGGCGATGGTGGCCGGCGCATCGCTGCCGAATGCAGCGCGTGCACGCTCCATCGCCGCGCGGTAATGCGCGCCGGCTTCGGCCAGTTTGCCCTGCTGCCGCAATGCATCGGCCAGATTGGCTTGCACCATCAAGGTGTCGGCGGCGTGCTCGCCGTACAAGGTGCGCATCACGCCCAGCAACGGGGCAAGTTCCGCTTCGGCAGCGGAAAAGTTGCGCTGCCTGAGCAGAAAGACCGCAAGGCTGTTGCGCATGGCCAACGTCAACGGATGCTCTGGCCCACGCAAGGCGATGCGCTCGCGCAGCAGGCCACGCTGCAAGGTGATTGCCGGCAACAGCTGCCCGGTATCGGCCAACATGCCGGCATAGACATGACCGGCATCGACACGTTGATCCGCCGTGGTCGCAGCGTTGGCCAATGCCGCTACATACGCGTGCCGGCCCTGCGCCAATGCCTCGGTCATGCGGCCTTGGTCGCGTAGCACCCATGCCAGCCTGGCACGCATGGCGTTGCCCATTGCCTGCTGCTGGACAGTGCCGCCTGCCGCCTGCCCGATGCCATCGCGCAGCACGCGCTCGGCCTCATGCGAGTTGCCTGCGCCACTGAGCGCCTGGCCGAGCATGGAAGTGGCTTCCAGCATCGGCAGGCTGACCTCGCCCGCATGCGGCTGCGCGAGTGCCAGCGCCGTGCGCAGGTGCGTCACTGCATGCGAGTAATCGGACATTGCGATCAAGCTGCGGCCAAGCGTGAGCTCGACCTGCATCCGTGCATCCGGCTGGGTTGCCAGCTCACTTGCGGCACGCTGCGAGGCCTGATGCAGCACGCGTTGCATCAGCGTCTTGTCCAGTCCCTGCGCGATGGCAGGGTCTACGCTGGACAGCACCGAACTCATGAAATCACCGGTCACCTGCGCGCGCTGCGCATCGCGCGCGGCCTGATGCAGCGACCACAGCGTGGCGCACAGGCCTGCGACCAGCGCCACCGACATCAGTCCACCGGCCACGACGCCAGTGCGATGGCGCTGGGTGAATTTGCGTAACCGCAACCACCGTCCCGCCTGCAACGCACGTGGCGGATACCCGTCGAGCCACCGGTGCAGATCGTCCATCAAGGCCGACACCGATGCGTAGCGCGCGCCTGGTTCCGGCGCCAGCGCGCGCAGCACGATCGCATCCAGGCCGCCACGCAGGTGTTCGCGCAGCGCGTGGTGCGTGGTCGTGCGGGCCGCGCAGATGCGCGCGCACGCATCGGCCGGGACCGCCGCCAGCCGCTGCGACGGCGGCTGCGGAAAACCGTCGCCGCCGGCAAGCGGCACCAACCCGCAGCTGAGTTCGTAGAACATGGCACCCAGCGCATAGATATCGCTGCGTGCATCCACATCCTGCGCACCACGTGCCTGTTCCGGGCTCATGTAGCCAGGCGTCCCACGGCCATGTGCCGAGGTCACGCCGGGGTTGGACGCATCGATCGCGATGCCGAAATCGATCACGCCCGGCATCGGCCGCCCGTCGATGGCGCTGACCAGCACATTGCTCGGCTTGAGATCGCGGTGGATCACGCCCTTCTGGTGCGCGTGCTGCACCGCCTCGCCCACCCGCAGCATCAGCAACACACGTGCGCGCAACGACAGCAGATGCGCATCGCACCACCAGGTGATCGGATCGCCACGCAGGTACTCCATCACCAGATACGGGCGGCCGTCCGCATCGTTGCCCACATCGTGAATCTGCGCGATGGCCGGATGCACCATCTGCGCCAGCAAGCGGCATTCGAACTCGAACAACGCGCGCCCTTGCGCATCCAGGGCATCGGTAGCGACCAGCTTGATCGCCACCTCGCGCTCGTAGGCACCGTCGGCGCGATGGCCCAGATAGACCTGCCCCATGCCACCGGCGCCGATCAGGCGATCGATTGCCCATGCGCCAAACCGCGTACCGGCCGGCAGTTCCGGCAATGGCGCGCGCATTGCCGCAACCGCCTGTTTCAGCGGCGCGCATACCCGCAACGTGGCCTGCGATTCGACCGCCAACATCGCGAGCAACTCGTCGCGCAGCACCGCATCATCGCCGGCCTGGGCATGCGCAAAGGCCTCGCGCGCCTCGACCGGTTGCTGGCATGCCTGGTGAAACAACGCCTCCAGCCGCTGCCAAGCGGTGGCGCCCACGCTCACAACTGCGCCGCCAGCCATACCCGTGCAAAGCGCAGATCGCGCTCCAGCGTCGGCACCGAGACCTCCAGTTGCTCGGCTGCCTCGGCCACACTGAATCCCACCAACTCGGTCAACGCGAAGGCTCTGGCCTTGCGCTCATCCACACGCGCCAGTTTGTCGAAGGCATCGGCCACCACCATCAATGCTTCCGGCCTTGGCGCGCCGTCGGACAGGCTGACCGTCAAGGTCACCGCTTGCCCAAGCCGCTTGGCACTGGCCTGCTGCCGCGCCAGATCCACCAACAGATGGCGCATCTGCAACGCCGCCACCGCATAGAAATGGGTACGCGAGCGAAACGCCTGCTGCCCCTGCTCCAGACGCATCCACGCCTCATGCACCAGCTCGGCCGCTTGCAGGCCCGCGCGCGCATCGCGCCGCAACTCGCGCATGGCCGTCTCGCGCAGCGCCTCATACACCTGCCGGGCCAATGCATCGGCTGCGCCGGGTTCTTCGCGCTGCCAGGCCTGCAACAACTCGGTGATCGGCAACTCGGACATCCGGCCCATCTCGCCTGCGTAGGAGCGCAGTATCCCGCATTGGCCGCCGGGTGCGAGACAGAATACGTAACGGTTTAGATGGCTGGCGGTGCGCCGCGCCGGCCCCGGCGCGCACGGCGCCAGCATCGGAGGGCGATCCGCTGGCAGCCAGGTCCGACTCTGGCAGATGAAAACTCCCCCTGCCGCTTCAATCGGTAACCCACGTGCTGTTAGCCGCGTCTCAAGACGCAGCACCACATCGCAATGTCCCAACGCGCCGCTCCCACGCGTGTCGATCGCCACTTCGCGCTATACCGATTCGGTTCATGCTGAGGCACACTAGCGCAGAGACTTGCAGAAAACTCCAGACGCGTCATGCCTATACTCCATCGTCGTGAGCTGCTGGTTGGCGGGCTGACCCTGCCGCTGTTGTCGCTGCCGATCGCCGGCCATGCCCGCGCGGCAATCCCGGATACGAGCTTCCAAACATTGCTGCGGCCGACCGTCCACAGCGGCCAAGAACGCTGGTCCTTGCAGGCGCGCATGCAGCACCATCACGTTCCGGGCGTGGCGGTTGCCATCCTGCGCGATGGTCGGATTCACAGCAGCACCTGCATCGGATCGAAACAAGCAGGACGTCATTGGCCGATCGGCGAAGACACTTTGTTCTCGGTTGGGTCGGTCAGCAAAGTGGTGACCGCCGCGCTATGCGTGAAGCTGGCAGCCCTGGGCATCGTGGATCTGGAGAAAGACGTCGGCACCTGGCTACGCCGTTGGAAGATCCCACCGGGTCTGGATGGCGATTCCGGAAAGATTTGCCTACGCATGCTGCTCTCGCATACAGCAGGTTTCAACGTGCATGGCTTCCAGGATTTCGATCCGGGTGCTGCGCTGCCCACGCTGGTACAGACGCTCACCGGAACCTCGCCTGCCGTCAACGCGCCATTGCAGCGCATCGATATCGCCGGCACCCGTGCACGTTACTCCGGCGGTGGTTACATGATTGCCCAGGCAGTGATCGAAGACGCGGTCGGCAAGCCGTTGCCTGCGATTGCCAGCGAGTATCTGCTTGGTCCGTTGGGAATGCGCAGAAGCCGGTTCGCAGCCAGCCTCCCAGCCGATACCCGCGATGTGGCACACGCACACGATGACGCTGGCGCGCCGGTGGCGCTTCCGCGTGGATGGCAAAGTTTTCCGGAGCTGGCCGCCTCAGGCTTCTGGACCTGCGCCAGGGAGTTGGGTCACTTCGTCATCGCATTAGGCGACTCCTATCGACGCGGCGACGGGTGGCTGCCGCAGGAGCTGGCGATCGACATGATGACCGAGGTGTCCCCCAGCATCCACGGACTCGGGCCACGCCTGGCCGGGCTAGGGCAATCGCGCATGTTCCACCACGCCGGAGCCAACGACAGTTACAAGGCCTATCTCGAAGGACATCTGGAAAGCGGCGACGGGCTGATCGTGCTGACCAACGGCGAAAATGGCGACCTGCTGCACAACGAAATCCGCAATGCGGTGTCCGATTCGCTCCACTGGCCTGGCGATTGGTCGGTGCAAGTCAGCAAGGTCGATATCACGCCTGTGATGCAGCAGTACGAAGGCCGCTATGTGCGTCAGCCCAATCAGCAGCCATTGCTTACCGGCGCGCTGGATATGATCCTTTTCGACGATGACATCGTGATCTCGTACAAGAGCGGGGAGTTGGAGTTGAACGTCAGGAATAAGCGTCGCTCGCTGAAGCCGGTCACCAGTCATCGCTTTGTGGTCGCCGAGGCATCCCTCCCTGCCGCAACCCTACAGCTTCAGTTCGATCGAGGCAGCGATCGTCGTGTGGCGACATTGAGAGTGATGGCCGGAGAGAGCCTGATGGTGTTTGAGCGCAGTCAGCAGGGTTGAGCGGCCAGGGTGCGACTAGCGGGATTCATGTCCTCGTTATACACCTGCCGGGCCAATGCATTGGCCGCGCCGGGTTCTGCGCGCTGCCAAGCCTGCGACAACTCGGTGATTGGCAACTCGGACATCCGGCCCATCTCGCCTGCGTAGGAGCGCAGTATCCCGCATTGGCCGCCGGGTGCGAGACAGAATACGTAACGGTTCAAAGTCACTGACAACATGTGGTCGACAGTCCTGCCGGCGCATGCGGATGGCGCGCGTGCAACCGCAGTGCAAGCGTGGTGCATGCCATCCCAGGCGCCGGTGCATCCGCCCGATCGTTACGCCGTGGTCGTGTTGCTCGTTGGTCGGTGGCTGGCCTCGTCTGAAGTCGATCAGGACCAAAGCATTCGACCCGCTGGATTGGCGCCCGGTCATGGTCCGAGATGGACATTGCGCCATGGTCGGATCTCACGATGCACAAGGATGTCTCCTGCATCCGGTTCGCCAGCGCACTTTTTCCAAGGCTGGATGACTGCGGGTCAGTGTGTGTCTAACCCGCACCCAGGCGACCCTGGCTCACCTCATGTCAGGGATGCAGTGGACCCACGACGAAAGAAGCGAGCGATTTACCACTTGGATCCTTGAGCACGATCTTCGAGTTGGCATAGAAATCGATCTCGATCGTTTCTGTGGTGGTGATCGAGGTTGGAGAACCTGCCGCTGCCATGACAGCATTGATGTCCAAAGCCCAGAAATGGTGATCCTTGTAGGTGTCGCCATAGTTGATGGCCGTATATCCAGACAGGGTCAGCTGGTAGACGATCTGTACAGTCAGCTTCCCTCTGCTTGCGGTGAGCTCTGCTTCGACGGATTGGTTTGGCTGCAATGTCACGGTGATACCCGAGCTTGTCCCCAACGTCACGCTTTGGCTCTCCGAGCCGCCTTTCTCCCAGCTCTGGCTGTAACTGAGCGAGGTTTCCCCGCCCGCGCCGGCCCCCAGGAAACTGATGTCGTACGAAATCGTCTGACCAACCTCAACCGTGGATGTTTCGGACCAGTTGCTTTCGGTGGTGACGCTCACTTCCTGGGTGATCCCACAATTGAAATCCGCAGGCACACTGCTGAAGTTCTCGAATATCTGAGAAGCGACCACCGCCGGCTCCGAGGTGACCCCAAGCACCGTAGCGCTGACGACGGAGAACAGCGTCTGCACCTGCGGCCAGCCGTAGGTTTGATAGAGATCACCCCACGGGGTTGGGCTGCAGACGTAGGCGTCGTCGGGAGCCTCGCCGAAGTACGTGGCAATGGCGCTCTTCAATGCAGCATCCTGAATATTGAATGCGGTTCTCTCGGCATCGCTGATCACGTGCTGGATGGTTCCGGTCGCGACGACACTCGATGAACTCGCAGCTGGCCCGGCATTGATTCCGACTGAAATTGCCATTTCTTTCTCCTGGTTGGATACCGCCTACTGTCACTGCATCCATGCGGCGGTATAACCATGGATACCCGATCGTGCAGCCGTTGATGCTTGGGTGATGGACGACGCACGCGCAGTAGCCGTCACCTGCGCATGCCATTACACAGGTCTGCCTCTGCCAGATGCTGGTAGACGGACGCATCGCCGATCGGGCAACCGCACAACTCCCCCAGCGGTTCGGCCGTCTTCCTGTTCGCGGATGTTCTTGACTATCTGCTTCTGATACCGCTCGCGCTCTTGTCGCGCTTGAGTCCCTTGCCCGGTTCCGTTTGCAGGCGATGAACTTCTGACGGCTCACCACGCCCGGCGTCCAATTTCGGATTGCCAATTACCGGGTGCACGGTCCTGCTCGCTACCTGATGACGTTGGATGCTGCCGGCTTGGTGGCCTGCAGCCCACGTGCGAGGTCGGCCAATCCGCGCCAACCGCACATAAGGACAGAGGTAGCAGACAGTGCGGTGACGCTTCCTCAACACTGCGATGAGTGTAGAAATGCCCCGCTGGACCACCCGACCAATCGTCTCAATCGCGCCACTCTGTGATGGAGGATAGGTGACGAACCCGGTTCGTCCGGAGGGGTCAAATCCGGTACGCATCTGCATGAGGCCACCTTCCTGTCCTGGTCTCCCAACGTGTTCATGCAAGGCCGCGCAGTGACGCGCCTTACCGACAAAATGCTCCTCAACAAGGGCAACACCGTATCGGTCGGTGGCTACAAGACCGACCTGCCCGAAGGCCATCCCGAACGTTATCTCTGCGAGGTGGGCTGCCGCTGTTATGCGCTGCATCGTCCGAGAAACAGCGTTACCGAGGGGCTTGAAGGATGGACGAGGTTCTGCCGCGCGACGACGAGGCGAGCCCCGGTCGCTACCAGCGCTGTGTCGACGCGACGATCCAGGCACAATATCCGAACACGGTTCTTGGCGGCAGCATGCCGGTCGGCGATCCGCGCACCAATTATGGCTATATTTCCGAGCTTGGATTCTGGGACCCGAACAATCCAAGCAACACATTCCCGGACAAACCACCCGGAAATGTCATCCTGCAAGGAGAGGAATACGACATTCCCAAGGTTCCCCGCAGGGCGCCCTGGGGCGGTACGCGATGGTTCAATGTGCGTGGCTCCCGCTGGCTCGATGTGGTGAAAGTCGAGAACGGCCAGATGACCCATATGTACGACATGAAGTTTCCGGGTGACAAGTTTCCAAATGATGCGGCGAAGGCCAGGGCATATGAAGATATCGCTGACCGGCACGTTGCTGAATATAGTGAGTTCGTGGTGCTGGACGAGTGTGACAACTGTGAGGAATCTGTACGGCAGCGCGAACAGGAACGGCAATGGGAAGCTGAGAGCCGGTGGCGCGAACTCCGGAAAGGTATGGAGAATCCAATCTGGTTGCCTTTGCCCGGTCGTCGGTTCCCCGGCCGCCCGATACCGATCAAGTAGGAAAATATCGTGAATTTAAACGAACTCATCACCACGATGGCGCTCCTTGAGGAGCGGGGTGAACTCGAAAAACTGGATGAAATCGGTTTGCCCCCTGGCAATACCATCCAATGGCTGTTTGGGCTGACCTCCGGCTTCTATTTTGCGGATGGGGAAACGCGTCAAATACGCCAATCCATGCTCGGTTTGGCATTGCGTTATTACGATCTGGCAGAGGGTAACACCAATTTATTGTCATTCAATGAGCGGACACGTCGTATTTCAGCAGGAAAACAGATCGAGGAATATCTGTTGCAGGGCGGCTATTACGACGAGAAAGAGACGGCGAGTTTCTATGTAAGGCATATGCCAAAACAGGCGTTGCGTTCGACGGATCCGGTCCACGACTACTTCACGGCCCTTCTTCCCGGCGTCGGCTATCGCGGTGGCAATGGGCACCTTATGTGCCAGACGAGGCTATCGGCGCTGTCGCGCGATAGGAATGGCTTGGTCCGTTTTTTCGTTGACGCCTGCCGCGATCTGCGGGTTTTCTACGCCGTATCGGGTTTGTCGCTCTTTTTTTATTCCTACGCGTCGGGTGCAACAGCAAAAGCCTACCCTCTTTTTCGCAGGTTTCCCGGGCTACTTTACGAGGATGGCGCGCGTTTTGGATTGGCGATACGAGACAGGACGGACACGATCCGCGATGTGAACTGGCTGACGGCCGTCAACGATGAGCTGCTCGCGCGGGTTGGCGGCATTGATAAGGCACGAACGGTACTTGGCGAGGAAGTCATCCTTCACCCTTACGAGGGCGGTGTCGTTTTCCAGGCTGGAGAGCAGCCTGTGCTCGGTGACTTGAACAAGGGGTGCGTGCCCGCGGCCTACCGCGCAATCAACGATTTTCTCAAGCCCCTGCGTTATGAAAACTGGGAGCGCGCCTATCTTAGAGCGCCACATGATGTCGATAAGATGGAGTACACCGAATGGTGGACACGCCGGTTTGAAGGCTAACGTAGTTGAGGGTACGATCAAAGGAGAGCTCTGCGTTACTCCGACACGTGTTGGTAATGCTGGGGTTTTCCTATGGAACAAGCTATCTGGCTCCCACCAGCCCTATATAGATGACAAATGGGACATCGGCGTGTGTTTAGGCGGCGAACTGCAGGGAGCTGTGGGTGCTCAAGCGGAGGGATCCGCCGAAGCGGGGGTTAAGAATGGGAAGGCTCGAGCTGAAGCGGGTGTAAAACTGGGCCTTGGCTTGGGCGGCGGTGTAAAAGGATCGGCTGGTTTGACTGGTCTTGATATTGAATGCGGTTCTCTCGGCATCGCTGATCACGTGCTGGATGGTTCCCGTCGCGACGACACTCGATGAACTCGCAGCTGGCCCGGCATTGATTCCGACTGAAATTGCCATTTCTTTCTCCTGGTTGGATACCGCCTACTGTCACTGCATCCATGCGGCGGTATAGCCATGGACACCCGATCGTGCAGCCGTTGGTGCTTGGGCGATGGACGACGCACGCGCAGTAGCCCTCACCTGCGCATGCCATTACACAGTTCTGCCTCCGCCGGACGCTGGTAGACGGACGCATCGTCGATCGGGCAACCGCACAACTCCCCCAGCGGTTCGGCCGTCTTCCTGTTCGCGGATGTTCTTGACTATCTGCTTCTGATACCGCTCGCGCTCTTGTCGCGCTTGAGTCCCTTGCCCGGTTCCATTTGCAGGCGATGAACTTCTGAGGGTCCACCACACCCGGCGTCCAATTTCGGCTTGCCAGTTACCCGGGTGCACGGCTATGCCCGCTTGCTGATGACATTGGATGCTGCCGGCTTGGTGGCCGGCAGCCACGTGCGAGGTCGGCCAATCCGCGCCAACCGCACATAAGGACAGAGGTAGCAGACGGTGCGATGACGCTTCCTCAAAACTGCGATGAAGTGTAGAGACGCCCCGCTGGACCACCCGACCAATCGTCTCAATCGCCCGATGTGTGATGGAGCGCGGAGCTGGTACAGGAGCCGTGATGGGTTTGACCCGCTTTTGCCGGTTGATCGTGGGACAGGCCCCGAGACGTGGGCCGCAGGCGGCAGCACATGAGCATGACCGACTACAGCGCTATCGTTGCGCAACCGCGCTCCTCAACCGATGAGACGCACACGCAGCTGATGATCGATTTGCTGTCGTACATCCAGCAGCACATCGGCGAAACAGAGTTCGGCACCGCGTCCCTGCTGCGCGCATTCTCCCTATCGCGCGCGTCGTTGTACCGCTTGTTCCAATCCCGCGGCGGCGTGGCCAGCTATCTCCGCGAGCAGCGCCTGTGCGCCGCGTACCGCTATCTGCAGGCCTACCCGCAGTGCAGCCTGACTTGGCTACTGTACGAAACGGGATTCGCGTCGGAGCGGCAGTTTCAACGCTGCTTTCAACAGCGCTTCGGCATGCCGCCGATGCACTGGCGCCGCCACTGCCGCGCGGCGCTGCAGACGCAGGTGCCGCGTCGCGCGCACTCGGTGCCCATGGAGCGCTTCATGCGCGAGCTCGGCCAGGATGCGCAACGCGATCACGCACCGGTCAGGCTGGGCACATTGCCGGTGAATCTCGCGCCGCTGGTGCCGACCGAAGCGCTGCGGCGTCTCGGTCACCCGCCACGCGCGCAACGCGGGGGGCTGGAGTGCGCCGAGCGCTGACAATCCGTGGCAACTGCACGTTGGCATGGTCGCGTGCAGTGCTCGGGGACGCGATGCACACGTGCATGTCGGCGCGCTGGCGTTGCTGCCGACAACGCCGCAGCGCACCTGTGGCCGCACGCCCTGCCTGCCTGCCGCGATCAGCGAATCACCAGCACCGGAATCGCACTGTGCGTGAGCACTTCCACGGTCTGGCTGCCGAGTAGCATGCGGCGCACCCCGCGACGGCCATGCGAGGTCATGACGATCAGATCGCTGTTGCATTCATCGGCGGTCTGCACGATGCCTTCGGCGGCAAAGCGGTCCAGCACATGGTGCGAGGCCGCTTTCAGATTGGCGGCAGCGGCCAGTTCCAGCGCCGGGCGCAGGATCTTTTCGGCAGCCGCTTCACGTTCGTTGCGGTACTCGGGACTGGTTTCGTACCCCACGCTCCAGCCCATCGCGTCGTACATGCCCATCGCCCACGGCTCGGACACGGTGACGATATCCACCTTGGCACCGGTCGTCTTGGCCAGTTCCAGGCCCTGGAACAACCCGCGATGCGACAGCTCGGAGGCGTCGATGGCGATCAGGATACGTTTGTACATGGTGACCTCCCGGAGTGGCCGGCGGCATCGCCGACGATGACAGCCTGCCCGGACACCGCCGCGCAGGCCTTGATGCGGATCAATGCGTTGCCGACATCGCGCACGCTCAGTCGGTGGGTGCTGCGTCGGGATCGTTGCGCTGGGTCCGCACGCGAGCGGGATTGCCCAGCGCGGTCGCACCGGCCGGCACATCGCGGGTGACCACCGCACCGGCGCCGATCAGCGCATCGTCGCCGATACTCACGCCCGGCAGGATGATCGCGCCGCCGCCGATCCACACGTTGCGTCCTACGTGAATCGGGCGGCCAAACTCCAGCCCGCTGGCGCGGCCGGCCGCATCGCGCGGATGATCGGCGGCATAGAACTGCACGGCCGGCCCCACCTGTGTGCCCTCGCCGATGCTGACTTCGCAGATATCCAGAATCACGCAGTTGAAGTTGAGAAACACGCCCGCGCCCAGACGGATGTTGTAGCCGTAGTCGCAATGGAAGGGCGGGCGAATCACCGCGCCTTCGCCAACTGCAGCCAGTCGCTCGACCAGCAGCGCGTGTCGCTGTGCGGGCGGCTGCGCGAGGGTCGCGTTATACCGCACCATCCAGTCGGCGGCAGCGGCCTGATCGGCCTGTAGCTCTACATCGGCAGCGTTGTAGAGCTCACCGGCCAGCATTTTCTGTTTTTCCGTGCGCATGCGGCTGCGCTCCCTTGCGTATTCAATTCGTCGCAGGGTGTCACGGATGAGACGACGAATGCATCAGGCGGTGCACCAATGGCCTGGAGCGCGGCGATGTCGCTGAGTCGATCCTGTTGCTGGTTGGTCGCGCACACGTCGCAACTCGCTAACCTCGGCAGCGGCATGACGGCCTTCCCCGTATGCGGGGGAAGGTGCCTGCGGGGCGGATGGGGGCGACCCATTATGAGGGCCCTCATCCGGCGCTGCGCGCCACCTTCTCCCGCTTGCGGAGAAGAATCGGCACGTTCCCGCTTGCGGAGAAGAATCGGCGCGTTCCCGCTTGCGGAGAAGGAATCGGCCGAGGTCCTGTCCATCGTCTCTGCGCCTGGTGGCGCGGCCATCAGCTGCGTCGCTACACCACCGTCAGATTGGCGTAGGCCATCACTAGCCACTTGGCGCCGACTTCGTCGAACTGCACCTGCACGCGCGCATGTGCACCGGCGCCCTCATAGTCCACGACCACACCGCCGCCGAAGGTGGGATGTTCGACATTGGCACCGAGCTTGATCGGTGCGGCTTCGACCACGCCGTGCACCGGGCCGCCGCGTGCCGCGCCCAGCGAGGCGGTGCGCGAGACCTGCACTTTCGGGCGCACTTCGTGCAGCAGCTCGCGCGGAATTTCGCGCAGGAAGCGCGAGGGCACGTTGTAGTTGTCCTGGCCGTGGATGCGCCGCGATTCGGCGTAGCACAGCACCAGCTTCTGCCGCGCGCGGGTGATGCCCACGTACGCGAGGCGACGCTCTTCTTCCAGCCGGCCGCTTTCTTCCAGCGAGCGCGCACTCGGGAACAGGCCATCTTCCAGCCCGACCAGGAACACGATGGGAAATTCCAGGCCCTTGGCCGAATGCAGCGTCATCAGCTGCACGCCTTCTTCGCCCGCCTGCGCCTGGCCTTCGCCGGCTTCCAGCGAGGCGTAGGCGAGGAAGGCGACCAGCTCGGTCATGCCCTGGCTGTCTTCATCGTCCGGGCGGGTGAAGCGCGAGGCCACCGAGACCAGTTCGTCCAGGTTCTCGGTGCGCGATTCCGAATCCAGCCCGCTGCGGCTTTCCTTGGCCCAATGCTCGCGCAAGCCCGAGCGCATCAGCACATGGTCGATGCGTTCGGCCAGTTCCATCTGCGCGGTTTCGGCATGCAGCTGGCCAACCAGGCTCAGGAACGTAGCCAGCGCATTGCGGGCGCGCGCCGCCAGGGTATTTTCCTGCGTGCACAGCATTGCCGCTTCCCATAGCGACAATGCATTGGCGCGTGCCAGCCGGCGCACTTCGTCCAGGGTGCGATCGCCGATGCCGCGCGTGGGCGTGTTGACCGCGCGCTCGAAGGCGGCATCGTCGCTGCGGTTGCTGAGCAGGCGCAGGTAGGCCAACGCATCCTTGATTTCGGCGCGCTCGAAAAAGCGCATGCCGCCATACACGCGGTACGGCAGCTGCTCGGAAATCAGCGCCTCTTCCAGCGCGCGCGATTGCGCGTTGCTGCGATAGAGCACCGCCACTTCACCGTAGCTGCCGCCATCGCGCACCCACTGGCGCGCGCGCTCGACTACATAGCGGGCTTCGTCGACTTCGTTATAGGCCGCATACAGATCGATCGGGTCGCCGTCACCGGAATCGGTCCACAGCTGCTTGCCGATGCGGTCGGGGTTATGCGCGATCACCGCATTGGCCGCGCCCAGGATATTGGCGCTGGAGCGATAGTTCTGCTCCAGCCGAACGGTCTGCGCGCCGGGGAAGTCCTTCAGGAAGCGCTGTACGTTCTCGACCTTGGCACCGCGCCAGCCATAGATGGCCTGGTCGTCGTCGCCGACCACGAACACATGCCCGGTCTCGCCGGCCAGCACGCGCACGAAGGCGTACTGGATGGCGTTGGTGTCCTGGAATTCGTCGACCAGGATCTCGCGGAAGCGTGCACGGTAATGCGCCAGCAAGGCCGGGGTGTCGCGCAGCAGTTCGTGCGCGCGCAGCAGCAACTCGGCGAAATCCAGCAGCCCGGAGCGGTCGCAGCGTTCCTGGTAGGCCGCATACACCTGCCGGCGCACCTCGGTCCAGTCGTCGTTGGGCTCGGGCTGGATGTGCTGCGGACGGCGGCCTTCGTCCTTCTGTTCGTTGATCCACCAGCTCATCTGCTTGGGCGGATACTTGCTCTCGTCCAGCTCCAGCGACTGCACCACGCGCTTGACCAGCCGCAGCTGGTCGTCGCTGTCCATGACCTGGAAGCCTTCCGGCAGCCGCGCGTCCTGCCAGTGCAGGCGCAGCAACCGATGGGCAAGCCCATGGAAGGTGCCGATCCACATCCCGCGACTGCCGTTGCGCAGCTGCAGGTCGGTGCGGTGGCGCATCTCGCCGGCGGCCTTGTTGGTGAAGGTCACCGCGAAGATGCCGTGGTTGGGCACGCCCTGGACTTCGTTGAGCCAGGCGATGCGATGGATCAGCACGCGCGTCTTGCCGGAGCCGGCGCCGGCCAGCACGAGGTAATGCCCCGGCGGTGCGGAAACGGCCTCGCGCTGGGCGGGGTTCAAATGATCGAGCAAATGAGAGACATCCACCGCCGCATTTTACCGGTTGTGGCGTCGCTGCGGCTGAGATTGCGATGAAGCGGTTGGGGATTGCTGCCCCCATCCGCCCTTCGGGCACCTTCCCCCGCACGCGGGAGAAGGCAGGACGTTGGTTGCCCTGACGCCTGCGAGAGAGGACAGGACGTTGGTGCTCTGGCGCCTGCGAGAGAAGCCAGGACGTTGGTTGTTTTCCCGCCGGCAAGAGCGCGCAGGCCAATGCTCGCGGTGGCAGAAGAGCCCCTCTCCCGCCTGCGGGAGAGGGGTTGGGGTGAGGGCACGACGCATGGCGGGTCACCCGAGGCTTCGCTCGCACCCTCATCGGGCGCTAGGCGTCACCGTCGTCCGTCGCAGAGGCCAATGTCGCGGCCGTGGAAGGTAACAAGCTCCTTTTCCGGTCCCGACACGCCTATCAGCGCTACAGCCACTGCAACAGATCGCGCGCAATCGCCGCTGCCTGTTCGCGCAACTCCGGCACCGCCAGGCTCTCCCACAGCGCACCGATACGCAGGCTGCCGATCACCCGCAGGCGCGGGTTGGCATGGCCGTCGGCGCCGATCAGGCTGGCATCGGCAGCGGTATCCACGCCGATGCCGTGCGGGCCGGCCATTGCAATGCCCTGCCCCAGCAACTGCTGCAGCAACGGGTTACGCATTGCCTGCACACGCATTTCCACGCCCGTGGCATTGACCAGGGTCTGTACATCCAGCTGCAATGCATGCCCGGCACTGGCAGCGCCCGCGCTCACACGCACGCACGCACCCACCTCGAAGGCCACATCCAGCCGCGCGCGATGTAACTGCAGTTGCCCGCGCGCCTGCATCGCCTGCAACTGCGCATGCACCGGCGCGGCAATGCGATGCCGATGCACATCCCAATAGCGCACCACATGCCGCAGGAAACGGCGCTGATCGGCCACCGACAAGGTCTGCCACAAGGGCTGACTCAACGGCCGTATGCGTTCCATCACGCTCTGCCACGGCAGCCCCTGCGCCAGCGCCACGCGGGCGTGCTGGCGCAACGCGCGCATGCGAGCACGCAACGGCAGCGCAAGCAGCGGTTGCGGGTCGAAGTCTGCGGCGGCGCCATGCGCATGCGGCAACGGCAACAGCCCATGCCGCGACACCACATGCACCGCACCGCGATGCGCCTGCGCGGCCAGCGTCACCACCGTGTCGGCCATGCTCAGCCCCGAACCGACGATGCACACCGCCGCCTCCTGCGGCACTGCCGCCACCGCTGCGGTATCCCAGGCTTCCACCCGCTGGGCGTTCGTCAGACCGGTGGCGCCCCGCAGCGGCAACGGCCGCAGCGCATTGCCCACCGCCAGCACCACGCTGGCGGCCTGCAGCGTCCGGCCATCGTCCAGCTGCAGCGCCATGCCGGCCGCCGTGGGTTGCAAGGTCTCCACCCGCGCGGCGTACACCGTCAAGCTGGCGGGGCTCTGCGCTGCGGCCGCCTGCAAACGATCGCGCAGATAAGGCGCGTAATGCCGGCGCCCGACGAACTGTCGCGGCAGCTGCGCGTCATCCACCCCCGGGCAACATGCGTGCGCGCGCAGGTAGTCGACAAAATCATGCGGCGCATCCACCAGCGCACTCATGCGCGCGGCCGGAACGTTGAGCAGGTGCTCGGGCCGCGCGGTGGAGTACGCCACGCCTTCGCCCAGCACCGGATGCGGCTCGATCAGCACGATCCGCAGCGGCGTGGCGGCCTGACGCAACACCTGCAGCGCCACCAGCACACCGGATGCGCCACCGCCGACGATGGCGATCGCTGCATCGCCGGGATCACGCAATTGGTTCATCGGGTCATTGTAGGCGATGGCCGCACCGCACCCATTGCTCGCCCCTCGCGGCGCAGGCGTCGCCAGCGGCAGTCCAGCTCGGACCGGTGCCCGCGCACCCAGCGTCAGAAGCGCTTACGATCAGCCGCGCACGCTCGGCAAACGCCTCGGGAGGTTCACTGGATGTCTATCGCGTTGGTCAGGCTCATCCTCTATGTCCGCGATGTCGCTGCGGTCAAGGCCTTCTACCAGACCCACTTCGGGCTTGCCGTCATCGAGGAGATCACCGATCAGTGGGTGGTCCTGGCAGCGGGCCAGATCGAGCTGGCGTTGCACCTGGTGGGCGACAGGTACCGACAGCAGGCTTCATCGCCGGGATCCGATGCGACACGGTCGGCGGCTGGCTCAACCACGAAGCTGGTATTTGCGATCACCTCCGATCTTGCCGCCCATCGCGAGCACCTGCGCAGCGCAGGCATCGCGGTGGGCGAACTCAAACGTTATCCCGGCTTTGCTTACCAGATGTACGACGGCCGCGACCCGGAGGGAAACGTCTTCCAGGTGATGCGCCTGGACTGACCGCAGGCAGCTACATCAACGCATCGGCCAGCCGCGCGATGCCTTCGCGACTGCGTCGCCAGGCCGGGCGACGCTGCCACTGCGCCAGATCCAGCTGACGCGCGTTGGCCAGATAGTCCTGTTCGATGTCCCGCAACCGCTGCACCACAGTGCGGTCGTAGCACACCATGCCGATCTCGGCGTTGAGCGCGAACGAACGGATATCCAGATTGATCGAGCCCACCAGCGCAATGTCCTCATCCATGCTCAGGTGCTTGGCATGCAGGAAATGCGGGCGGTACAGCGCAATCTTCACCCCACAGCGCAACAGCTCGTCGAAATACGCATCCTGTGCCCACGCCGCCAGACGCTGGTTGTTGCGCTCGGACAGGATCAGCTGCACATCCACGCCCGACACCGCGGCGATGCGCAAGGCGCTCAGCAAGGCTTCGTCCGGTACGAAGTACGGCGTCACCAGCACCACCTTGCGTCGTGCCAGATGGATCACCGCATTGATCGCATCGCGCGCGTTTTCGAACGGATACGCCGGCCCGCTGGGCAGCAGCTGGGTGGCGATGTTGGCCTCGCACACCGGCGCATCCGGCCAGACATCCAGCCGCGTCCCGGTTTCGATGAACCAGTCGCTGGCGAACACCGCTTCCAGATGATTGACCACCGGCCCGCGCACGCGCGCTACCAGTTCGCGATTGGGCACGCCATCGATGAAGCCGGCGTCGGCCAGGTTCTGCGAGCCGACAAAGCCCACTTGGTTGTCGACCACCGCAATCTTGCGGTGATTGCGCAGATCCATGCGCCCGCTGCGGCGCCAGCGCAGACCACCGGGCAGCACGGCCAGCACCTCGATGCCATCGGCTTGCAGGCGCTTGCGATAGCGCCGCAGGCCGCGCTTGGCGCCCACCGCATCGAGCAGCACGCGGCAACGCACGCCGCGCGCGCTTGCCCGCTGCAGCGCCGCCACCACCGCATCGCCCACTGCATCGTCGAACATCAGGTAGTACAGCAGGTGCACGCGTTTTTCGGCCGCATCGATCGCGACGATCAGGGCCTGCAGCGACTGCACGTAGTCGTCGAGCAATTCCACCGCATTGCCCAGGGTCGGCATGAAGTCGCCCTGCCGTTCGATCAGCGGCACCACCTCGGCGCTGCTGGTATCGGCCTGCGGCGTCCAGCGCAGCGCATGCAGGGGCAGTTGCTGTTCGCGGATCACCTGTGAGGCGGTGGCCTGCCGCTCCACGCGCAGCCGCGACACCCAGGGTTGGCCGAGCAACAGATACAGCGGCAACCCGATCACCGGCACAAAGCCGATCAGCAACAGCCAGCTGCGCGCCGCGCCGGGCGTGGTGCGGCTGGGAATCCATAGCAGCGCGGCCAGGCGGATCGCCCAGTCCAGTGCCAGCAGCCAGGTGCCTTGCGACCAGT
This sequence comes from Xanthomonas sp. 3075, assembly GCF_014197275.1. Classification (GTDB taxonomy): domain Bacteria; phylum Pseudomonadota; class Gammaproteobacteria; order Xanthomonadales; family Xanthomonadaceae; genus Xanthomonas; species Xanthomonas campestris_B. The sequence continues at coordinate 257,377 of NZ_JACIFI010000002.1, forward strand.
TGGGCAGCATCAGCGCTCCATTCTCATGAGGAAGCCGATTCTGACCCGGCTGCGTGCAAACGCAACGGCGCGGTGCCCACCGGCTGGATGCAATGGCGAAACGGGCCGGCGTCTGCCGCCGCAGGAAGCACGCGCTCGGCGCACACCTGACGCAGCGTCTGCACGAAGGCGGTCTGCGCGCGCGTGGGGTGCCAGTCGCTGCGCGTGGTCATGCCGATCTGCCGACGCAAGCGCGGCCCGGCGCTGCCGATCTCGCGCAGCAGGCCGGCGCGGCGCTCGAACAGGAACTGGTCGCGCGACATCAGGGTCAGCCAGTCGTCTTCCAGCAACAGGCCGCGCACGGTCAGCTCGGCGCCGCATTCGATGCGCAGCGGCGGCGGCTCCAGCTGCCGATCGCGGAACATGCGTTCCCAGCGCTCGCGCACCGGCGTGCCCGCCGCGGCCATCACCCATGGGTAATCGAGCAGCTGCGCAAACGCGTACGCCTTGCCGGCCAAGGGGTGCCCGCTGCGCGCCACGATCACCGGCTCATCGTCGAACAGCGGCTCCTGCAGCACGTCGCGCACCGGCAGCGGGTCGCGTAACGCACCGATCAGCAGGTCCAGCCCGCCCTCGCGCAGATGCGCCAGCAACTCCGCATACGGGCCTTCGACCACGCTGATGCTGGCGGCCGGGTGCGCACGCGCAAACCGCGCCAACGCCTGGGGCAACAGGATTGCCCGCGCCAGCGGCATCACCCCCACCACCACCCGCCCGGCAGCGTGCGAGCGCAGGACGGCCACTTCATCGAGCGCCGCGCGCACCTCCGCCAGCGCCAACCGCACCTGCCGCAACAGCCGCTCTGCCACCGGCGTGGGCTGCATCGCCTTGCCGCGGCGCATGGTCAGCGGCACCTCGATCACATCGGCCAGCGCCTGCACCGCGCGGTAGACTGCCGGCTGCGACACGCCCAGCTGCACCCCGGCCAGCGAATAACTGCCCGCCACGTCCACCGCCACCAGCGCCTGCAGCTGGCCCAACGACACCCGTCGCTCCAGGCCGGGGCGCGCTGGCAGCCGCAGCGCACGTCGCGCCACCCGGATGCCACGGCCCAGATGCGCCAGGGCGCGCTCGATCCGCGGCACCACCAGCTGGGTGGCCTCGGTGGCCGCCATACCTCCGGGCTGGCGCTCGAACAGCCGCACGCCCAGTTGCTGCTCCAGGCGCGCCACCGCCTGGGTCAAGGCCGGCTGCGACAGATTCACCTGCGGCGCGGCCGCGCTGATGCTGCCCAGCCGGTGCACCACGACCAGGGCATACAGATGACGAAGGTTGGGCTCGGGCATCGACGGCATGCTCTAACTATAAGCAAAACCAATACGCATACCTCAAATAAATGTTGAGCCGATTGACTCTCGCCACTCAGACTCGGCGCAGCACTAACGAGGATGGATGGATGAGCCAGGTCGTCACCCAGGTTGCACGCACGCCGATCGCCCTCGTTGACGGGCTGGCACAGGCCGGCGTGGCCACCGTGCACGAGGCGCAGGGCCGCTGCGGTCTGCTGCATCACCGGCTGCGCCCGATCTACGCCGGCTGCCGCATCGCCGGCACCGCCGTCACCGTGTCGATACCGCCGGGCGACAACTGGATGATGCATGTGGCCATCGAACAGCTGCAGCCCGGCGACGTGCTGGTGGTGGCACCCACCAGCGACTGCTGCGACGGCTACTTCGGCGATCTGCTCGCCACCTCGGCGCAGGCGCGCGGCTGCCGCGGGCTGATCATCGATGCCGGCGTGCGCGACGTGCGCGACCTCACCGCCATGCAGTTCCCTGCCTGGAGCCGCGCCATCTGCGCGCAGGGCACCATCAAGGAGACGCTGGGCTCGGTCAACGTGCCGCTGGTCTGCGCCGGGCAGCTGATCCAGCCCGGCGATGTGGTGGTGGCCGACGACGATGGCGTGTGCGTGGTGCCGCGCGCCGCGGCGGCCGAGGTGCTGGCCGAAGCGCAGGCCCGCGAAGCGCGCGAACTGATCAAGCGCGAACGTCTGGCACGCGGCGAACTGGGCCTGGATATCTACGCCATGCGCGAGCGCCTGGCGGCCAAGGGTCTGCGCTATGTCTGAGCAGGTGCGCGCGATGTGGATGCGCGGCGGCACCTCCAAGGGCGGCTTTTTTCTGGCCGACGACTTGCCCTCCGACACTGCCGCACGCGATGCATGGCTGCTGCGCGCCTACGGCTCGCCGGACCTGCGCCAGATCGACGGCATGGGCGGCGCCGACCCGCTCACCTCCAAGGTCGCGGTGGTGTCGCGCTCCACACGCAGCGATGCCGATGTGGACTATTTGTTCTTGCAGGTGGCAGTCGAACAGGCGCGGGTCAGCGATGCGCAAAATTGCGGCAACATGCTGGCCGGCGTGGCGCCGTTCGCGCTGGAGCGCGGCCTGCTGCCCACGCACGATGGGCAGACCGAAGTGCGCATCTTCATGCGCAACACCGGCACCCTCGCAACGGCCACCGTGTGCACGCCCGGCGGCCGGGTCACGTATGCGGGCGACGCGCGCATCGACGGCGTGCCGGGCACGGCCGCGCCCATTGCCTTGGCATTCGCCGAGACCGCGGGTTCTTCCTGCGGCGCGCTGTTGCCGACCGGGCGCGCCGTGGACACGCTCGATGGCGTGGCGGTGACGCTGATCGACAACGGCATGCCGTGCGTGGTGATGCGCGCCAGCGATGTCGGGATCAGCGGGTATGAAGACCGCGCCACGCTGGATGCCGATAAGGTTCTCAAGGCGCGGCTGGAATCCATTCGCCTGCAGGCCGGCGCCTTGATGCGGTTGGGCGATGTCGGCGCCGCGACAGTGCCGAAGATGATGCTGGTGGCCGCACCGCGCAACGGTGGCGCGATCAGCGTGCGCTCGTTTATCCCGCACCGCTGCCATGCATCCATCGGGGTGCTGGGTGCGGTCACGGTCGCCACCGCCTGCCTGCTACCGGAGTCGCCGGCGCACGCACTGGCGCAGCTGCCGGGCGGCAGCATCCAGCCGCTGGAGTTGGAGCACCCCACTGGCACGACCGGCTGCGTCATCGAATGCGATGCACATGGCGCGGTGGTGCGCGCTGCGGTGGTCAGGACTGCACGCAAGTTGTTCGATGGGGTGTTGTTTGCATAAGTGCCACTGCCAGTATCGGGTTGCGTTAGCAGCGCCAGGCCGGCCTGAGCAGGATGATTGTGGTTTGCGCACTACGCACGTGCGATCGTCGATGCGCTGCTCGGTGTGGTCTGCGTCGTCATGCAAGCGCGTGTGTTTCCGACGCTACCAATCGAGCATTGGCGCAACCTCCCGCTGCATGTCGGCAACGCCTTGCCGGCTTGGACCATGTCAGGCGGGTTCGCGGCAGACGGGGAACAGTACCTGCAGCAGATCGGATGCCGGGCGCGCCCGGGCGCGCTCCTATCTGGCGGGCGCATCGTGCGGTCTGGGCTGCAGCTTGAGACGGGGCACGATGCACCTGCGGTACGCACGTCCCGATGTGTCGTGGTCGGACGTCCGCGCACCGCGCGAAACACGTTTCGCAGATGCGGTCATGGATGACGATGGCGCACGCACTCAGCGACCGCATGCGACTGGCGGCCGCGCATGCGCAGCGGCAGCCACTGTTACGCGCGGCATGCCTTCACCCGACTGTATCTGCAGATTTCGATTCGCACCTCAACGAGCATCGCCATGATCATCGATTGCCACGGCCACTACACCACCGCACCCGCTGCACACGATGCGTTTCGCAAGGCGCAGATTGCGCACTACAACGACGCAAGCCTGGCAGCGCCGGTGTATCCGCACATCTCCGACGATCAGCTGCGCGAAAGCGTCGAGCAGCATCAATTGCGCCTGCTGCGCGAGCGCGGTGCGGACATGACGATCTTTTCGCCGCGTGCCAGCACCATGGCGCACCACATCGGCGACGAAGCGGTGAGCCAGGTGTGGACGCGGCATTGCAACGACCTCATCGGCCGCGTGGTGCAGCTGTATCCGCAGACCTTTATCGGTGTGTGCCAGCTACCGCAGTCGCCCGGCGTGTCGATCGCACACTCGGTCGAGGAGCTGGAACGCTGCGTCACCCAGCTCGGGTTTGTCGGCTGCAACCTCAATCCCGATCCGTCCGGCGGCCACTGGACCGGCCTGCCATTGACCGACCGCGCCTGGTACCCGTTCTTCGAAAAAATGGTCGAGCTGGATGTGCCGGCCATGGTGCACGTGTCGGGCAGTTGCAACGCCAATTTCCACGCCACCGGCGCGCACTACCTCAACGCAGACACCACCGCGTTCATGCAATTTCTGGAAGGCGATCTGTTCGCCGACTTTCCGGAGCTGCGCTTCATCATCCCGCATGGCGGTGGCGCCGTTCCGTATCACTGGGGCCGCTTCCGCGGCCTGGCCGACATGCTCGGCAAGCCGCCGCTGTCCACGCACGTGATGCGCAACGTGTTCTTCGATACCTGCGTGTATCACCAGCCCGGGATCGACCTGCTGTTTGAGGTCATCGACATCGACAACATCCTGTTCGGCTCGGAAATGGTCGGCGCAGTGCGCGGCATCGACCCGCAGACGGGGCACCATTTCGACGACACCAAACGCTATATCGACGCATTAGCGATCTCCGATGCAGACAAGCGCAAGGTGTTCGAAGGCAACGCGCGCCGCGTCTATCCACGCCTGGACGCGCAATTGCGCGCACGTGGGATGTAGCGGTGCTGCCTTCTCCCACCGGGAGAAGGTTCCCGCAGGGGCGAATGAGGGGCACCTCAGAGAGGGTGTCGCCGCCTGCGCTGTCAAACACGTCGCCACGCGCCTTCAGAAGTGAAACAGCGACTGCTTCGCCTCGAACTGCCAGCTACGGAAGGTGTGTTCAATCGGAAGAACGAGGTCTCGCTACCTTCTCCCACCGGGAGAAGGTGCCCCGCAGGGGCGGATGAGGGGCGCCCCAGAGAGGGTGTCGCCGCCTGCGCTGTCAAACACGTCGCCACGCGCCTTCAGAAGTGAAACAGCGACTGCTTCGCCTCGAACTGCCAGCTACGGAAGGTGTGTTCAATCGGAAGAACGAGGTCTTGCTGCCTTCTCCCACCGGGAGAAGGTGCCCCGCAGGGGCGGATGAGGGGACGTGCAAAGTCTCTGGTACTCAAACTACCGCGAGTGGCTTTGCCCCGTACCCTCCCCCCTACCCCTCTCCCGCAGGAAGAGAGGGTGCAGTTCGCCGAAGCGTATTGGCCCAGGAAGTTTGCGGATCACAACCTTGGTTGCGATAAAACCCGCAACGCACCCCACAAACGCAAACACCCGCCTTTCGGCGGGTGTTTGCTGGGATGCAGATCGCGTAATCGGTGGATTACTTGATCTTGCCTTCCTTGTACATCACGTGCTTACGCACGACGGGGTCGTACTTCATCATTTCCATCTTCCCCGGAGTGTTTTTCTTGTTCTTATCCGTGGTGTAGAAGTGGCCGGTAGCGGCCGAGGAAATCATACGAATCTTGTCACGCTTGCCTTTTGCCATGACTGCTTACTCCTCAGACCTTTTCGCCGCGCGCACGCAGCTCTTTCAGAACGGCATCAATCCCGTTCTTGTCGATGGTGCGCAATGCATGCGCGGAAACACGGAGCTTCACCCAGCGGTTTTCGCTGGCGACCCAGAAACGGCGCTCGTGCAGGTTGGGCAGGAAGCGACGACGGGTTCTGTTGTTTGCGTGGGAGACGTTGTTACCCGTCTGCACACGCTTGCCGGACACTTGGCATACGCGGGACATTACGCACCTCGATAAATGAATTGCCACCCATAGCCTGGGGAGCGGCGGCCCCGACAGCGCTAGGCTGCCACGCAACGTTGGGAATCAAGAACTTACGCTGGAACCGGCCGGCAACCCCATCGCGCTGGGTGCCGCCATCCGGAGCGATCCGGGCACAGCGAGCCGCGCATTATGCATGGCTTTCCTATGTGCCGCAAGCACTTAGCCCGCACGGCCACGCCCTGCCCGCTCGCGGTGCAGCCAGCGATACAGCACCGGCAGCACCAGCAAGGTCAGCAGCGTTGACGAGACGATGCCGCCGATCACCACCGTGGCCAGCGGCCGCTGCACTTCGGCACCGGCACCGACGTTGAAGGCCATCGGCACAAAGCCCAGTGCCGCGACCAGCGCCGTCATCAGCACCGGACGCAGACGGCTCAGCGCGCCCTCGCGCAGCGCCTGCTCCAGCGGCATGCCCCCCGCGCGCAGACTGCGCACGAAGGCGATCATCACCAGCCCGTTGAGCACCGCCACGCCCGACAACGCGATGAACCCTACGCCGGCGGAGATCGACAAGGCCAGGCCACGTAGCGCCAGTGCCACCACGCCGCCGGTCAGTGCCAGCGGCACGCCGCTGAACACCACCAGTGCATCGCGCCCCGAGCCGAACGACCAGTACAGCAGCGCGAAGATCAGCAGCAGCGTGCCCGGTACCACCCAGGCCAGGCGCTGGCCGGCGGAGATCAGTTGCTCGAAGGTGCCGCCGTAGCCGATCCAGTAGCCGGTGGGCAGCACCACCTCGGCCTGCACGCGCTGCTGCACCTCGGCGACGAATCCGCCCAGGTCGCGATCGCGCACGTTGGCGGTGATCACGATGCGGCGCTTGCCGTCTTCGCGATTGATCTGGTTGGGCCCGAGCACGCTTTCGATCTTCGCCACCTCGCGCAACGGCACCGTGGTCGGCGCGCCGCTGCGCCAGCCAGCTGCGCGGCTGGACTCATCCGCATCGACGCGCTCGCCATCGCCGCGCAGCGGAATCGGCAGATCGGCCAATGCGGTCGGGTCCTGACGCAAGCCTTCCGGCAGCCGCACCACGATGTCGAAGCGGCGGTCGCCTTCGAACAACTGCCCGGCGGCCTGCCCGCCGACGGCCGCCGACACGGTGTCCTGCACCACGCCGGGATTGAGCCCGTAACCGGCCAGCGCAGCGCGATCGGGCAGCACCGCCAGCATCGGCAGGCCGGTGGACTGTTCCAGACTCACGTCGGCCGCACCCGGCACCGTGCTGGCGATCTCCTCTACGCGTCTGCCCACTTGCACCAGGGTGTCCAGATCGTCGCCGTAGACCTTGATCGCCACATCCGCACGTACGCCGGAAATCAGCTCGTTCATGCGCATCTGGATCGGCTGGGTGAACTCGTAGTTGTTGCCGGGCAATTGCTTCACCGCAGCCTCGATCTCGGCCACCAGCTGCGCCTTGGGCTTGCGCGGATCCGGCCATCGCTCGCGCGGATGCATGATCAGGAACGTGTCGGCCACCGACGGCGGCATTGGATCGGTGGCCACTTCGGCGGTGCCGAGCTTGCCGAACACACGCGCCACTTCCGGAAACTGCTTGATGCGTTTTTCCAGCGTGGATTGCATGGTGATGGCCTGTTCCAGACTGGTGCCGGGAATGCGCAAGGCATGCAGCGCGATATCGCCTTCGTCCAGGTTCGGAATGAACTCGCTGCCCAGCCGGGTCGCCAGTATCGCGCACAGCACCACTGCCACAACCGCGCCAATACCGACCAAACGGCCGTGCCGCAGCGCGCGATCCAGCATGGGCGCATACACGCGCCGCGCCCAACGCATCGCACGGTTCTCGTGCTCGGCGACCTTGCCACCGAGCAACAACGCGATCGCCGCCGGTACGAAGGTCAGCGACAACAACATCGCACCGGTCAGCGCCAGCACTACGGTGATCGCCATCGGATGGAACATCTTGCCTTCGATGCCGGTGAGCGCGAACACCGGCAGATACACCGCAGTGATGATGCCCAGGCCGAACAGGCTGGGACGGATCACCTCTGCCGTGGCTTCGGCAGTGAGTTCGAAGCGCTCATCGCGTTCGAGTACTCGCCCCAGGCGCAATTGCGCTTCGCCGAAGCGGCGCAAACAGTTCTCCACGATAATCACCGCGCCATCGACGATCAGCCCGAAATCCAGCGCACCCAGGCTCATCAGGTTGCCCGACACGCCACCGCGCACCATGCCGGTGAGGGTGAACAACATCGCCAACGGAATCACCGCCGCGGTGATCAGGGCCGCGCGCACATTGCCCAGCAGCAGGAACAGCACCACGATCACCAGCAGCGCGCCTTCGATCAGGTTCTTGGCGACGGTGACGATGGTGCGGTCGACCAGTGCGGTGCGGTCGTACACCGGCACCACCTGCACGCCGGCCGGCAAGCTGGCATTGGCCACTTCCAGGCGCTGCGCGGCCGCTTGCGCCACGGTGCGGCTATTGGCGCCAACCAGCATGAACACCGTGCCGAGCACCACTTCGGTGCCGTCCTGCGTGGCTGCACCGGTGCGCAACTCGCGGCCCTCGCCGACCTGCGCCACATCACGCACCCGGATCGGTACACCCTCGCGCCGATCCAGCACGATCGCGCCGATCTGCGCGATGCCATCCACCTGCCCCGGCACCCGCACCAGAAACTGCTGCCCGTTGCGTTCGATATACCCCGCACCGATGTTGCGGTTATTGGCTTCCACCGCACGGGCCACATCGTCGAGCGTGAAGCCCAGCGCGACCAGGCGCGCCGGATCCGGGGTGATATGGATTTGCCGCGCATAGCCGCCGATGGTGTTGACCTCGGTCACGCCGGGCACGTTGCGCAGCTGTGGCCGCACCACCCAATCCTGCAAGGTGCGCAGATCGGTCGCCGTCCACGCACTGCCATCGGGCTTGCGTGCATTCGGCTTGGCTTCCACCGTGTACATGAAGATCTCGCCCAGGCCGGTGGCAATCGGCCCCAGTTGCGGCTCAAGCTCGGCCGGCAACTGCGATTTGACCTGCTGCAAACGCTCGGCCACCTGCTGCCGCGCGAAGTACAGATCGGTGCCGTCGGCGAAGACAGCAGTCACCTGCGACAGCCCATAGCGCGACAACGAGCGCGTGGACTCCAGGCCCGGCAGCCCCGCCAACACCGTCTCCAGCGGGAACGTCACCCGCTGCTCGGACTCCAACGGCGAATACCCCGGTGCGGCGGTATTGACCTGCACTTGCACATTGGTGATATCCGGCGTCGCATCGATCGGCAGCCGCGAAAAACTCCACGCCCCGATCGCAATCAACACCCCCGTCAACGCAAGCATCAACCAGCGTTGCACGATCGCAAAACGGATGATGTTGGTCAGCATGACAGGCCCCTCCGTGCAGACCTGGCACCGCACTGCGCCGGGCGCCACCCTCGTGGTGCCACCGACCGACAGCGCCGCCTCCCTATCGCGGTGCGACGCAGCACGCCAAACAAACACCCATCCGCATACCAGCACCAAGGCTGTTGCTGGTGCTGGTGCTGGTGCTGTTGCTGGTGCTGTTTGCTTTCGGGGCCCCATACCGCAGCGGCGAGGCCGGCAGATACAACCCGCAGGGCGGCGCGCATGGATGCGCGACGTTTTTGTAAGGGACATGGATGTCCCTTACAAAAATTTCTGCCGGACTTGCGGACCCGCAGTGCCGCAGGCGCGGAGGGCGCGAGGACGGGGTGTGCTTTCTTTTGGTTACTTTTCTTTGCACAAGCAAAGAAAAGTAACTCGCGCCCGACAGGGCGTGAAAGCCTTTGCCCTAGCCTGAAAGGGCGTGAAAGCCTTCGCCCTAGCCTGAAAGGGCGCGAAAGCCTTGGATCTGACATGCATCCCCGTCTCCGACACACGCTCCCACTCGAAAACGCAATGACCTCTACCCCAACGCGATCAATGATCATGCGAGGCTCCCGACTTTTCGATGTCGGCCTTGACCAGATAGCTCTGCTCCACCACCACCGCATCCCCCACTGCCACACCCGACACCACCTCCACCTGCTGCGCATCGCGCGCGCCCAGCGTCACCGGCCGCACCTCGTACACATCGCCCACCCGCACGAACACCACCTCCCAGTCGCGAAATCGTTGCAACGCCCCTACCGGCACCACCATCGCTGCCGGCTGCTGCGCCACCGTCACCCGCGCCTTCACCGCCGACCCCGGCCGCCACAGGCCATCGCTGTTGCGCAATACCGCGCGCGCCACCGTGCTCTGACTCGCCGTGGCCGTGCCGGGCAACACGCGTTCCAAGGTGGTCTGCGCCGCCACGCCATCGCTGATGCGCGTCACCGTCACCGGTGCGCCCGCGGTGATGTGCCCGGCATCGGCGCCGAAGATGTGCAGGTCCACCCACAAGGTCGACAGATCGGCGATCTCGAACAACGCCTGGCCTTCGCCCGCGTTGCTGCCCAGGCTGGCGGTGCGGGCCAGCACGGTGCCGCTGATCGGCGCACTGACCGAGTACGTGGTCAGGCTCAGATTGCTCTCCACCGTGGCCAAGACCTGACCGGCACGCACCTGGTCGCCGACGTTGACACGCAAGCTGCGCACCGGCCCGGGAAAGCGCGCGGTGGCCTGCGCCTGCGCACCTTCTGCCGGCGTCAGCAGGCCTTGCACTTCGTGCTGGTCGGCAATGCTGCCGGCACCCACTGGTGCGACCCGAATCCCTGCATCCTGCGCGATCTTCGCCGCGATGGTGGTGCGGCCTTCATAGCTGGGATAGGCCCAGCGATGCGACTTGCCCTGCACCGTCGCGCGGACCTCGACGTCGAACGAATGCGGCTCGCCCACCGTGCTGTCGGCCAGCAGGCTGCCGTCGTCGCGCGCGCGCAAGCGATGCACTTCGTTGACGCCGCCAAGCCGGGTCAAACGCACTTCGACACTGCCCGCGCTCGGCGGCAAGGGCTTGCCGTCGCGATACAGCCAGGCTTGATAGGTCGGTGGCGTGCCGTCTTCGGCAATCGCCAGTTCCACGCTGTCGCCATTCTGGCTGAGCAGGCGCCCGCCGTGCATGCCTTTTTCGGCCTCTTCGCCATGTGCGTCGGCGTCGCCCTCGGCGCCAGGCGTTGCGTGGTCATGCGATTCCTCGCCGTTGCGGCCGCAGCCGCTCAGCAGCAGCGCCAGCAACAGCGGCGCGATCAAAAAACGTGTCATCGAAGGGAATCCTGGTTGGCGCCGACGCGAAGCGTCGGGCGAACGAACGAAGAAGGGGTGCGCTGGATGCGCTAGCGTCGCGGTAGGCGCGAGCATCCCTTGACGAATGCTGGATGCCGACGCAGTTGCAGTTGCGCACGCCGTTACCGATACCAGCGCAGCAGATCCAAGCCGAGGTATCCAGGCCGTGGGAAAACGCGCAGCGTAAGGAGTGCTCATGGCCCCACCTGCGCAGCGCTGTCGACCACAAACGGCTGGCCGGTCAGGCGCTGGATCTCGATCAGTGCGGTCTGCGCTTCCAGCGCCGCCGCCAGCTGCTGCTGGCGTGCATCGCTGCGCTGTGCCTGCAGCTGCGCCCAGTCCAGATAACTGGTCGCACCGGCGCGGTAGGCGCGTTCGGCGGCCGCATCGGCACGCGCCAGTGCAGGCAACACGTCGCTGCGCATGCGCGCCACTTCCAGCTGTGCGGCGCGATAGCGGCCGTGCGCATCGGCCAGCGTGGTGTAGAGCACCAGCGCCTGCGATTGCCGCTCGATGTCCAGCAACGACAGCTCCGCTTCGGCAGCGTGGATTTCCGGTTGCGCGCGTGCGGCGCTGCCCAGGGCCAGCGAGACGCTGCCGAGCAACGCAGTGGCGTCGTTGCCCTCGAGCCGGCGCACGCCCACCTGCCAATCCAGGTCCGGGCGCGCCTGGGTGCGTGCCAACCGCAGCCGCGCCTCGCGCACGCGCTGCTCGCCGTTCAAACGCGCAAGTTCTGGCGTGGCATCGAGCAGCTGCGCCAGCACCTCGAATTCGGGAATCGCCGGCAACTGCAGCGGGTCGCCGGTGACATCGCCGAAGTCCGGCGTGCGCTGCCCCCACAACACCGCCAGCTGGCGGCGTGCGGCCAGCAGTTCCTGTTGCGCGCGGTCGCGCTCCAGTTCCGCGCGCGCCTGCAGGGCCTGGGCGGTCAGCAGCACAGATTCTGGCGAGGCGCCGGCCTGCAGCCGCTGGCGCGCGGCAACGACGGTGCGCTGGCGCTGGGCCAGGGTTTCCAGTGCCACCGCATGCCGTTGCGCGGCCATGCCGATGGCCAGATAGCGCCGCGCCACCTCGGCCAGCACGTCCAGGCGCGCCAGCGCGCGTTGCGGTGCCAGTGCGTCGATGCGTGCCTGGGCCAGGGTGCGGCGTGCGTCCAGTTTGCCGCCGCGTTCCAGCACCCCGGCCAGGGTGACGGTGAGTTCGGCCTGGTCCAGCGCGCGGGTCGGGCCGCTGCCGAACACATTTTCCAGTTCGGCACCGATGCGCAACGGCGGACGCAGCGCGTTGCGCTCGGCATCGGCGGCAAGGACCGCGCGTTGGCCATCGGCCAGGCGCAGGTCGGGATGCTGCCGGGCGACGCGCGCAATGGCGTCGTCCAGGGTCAGCACGGGTTTGGGCGGTACGTCCTGCGCCATGGCGCACGGCACGACCGCGAAGACGGCAAGCGCCGTCAGTCGCAACCACATGAGGGTGTCTCCGGAATCGGGATCGATGGACAGGCCGGCAGCTGCCGGCGATGCATCAGGCCGCGATCGGGGGACGCAATCCGGTCTCGCTCAGGTGCGAGCGATAGGCGATCGGCAGCGTGGCTGGCTGCGCCTGCGCGCAGGCAGGCAGCGGCCCCCAGGCCAGCGCCGACAGCATCGCCGGGCTATGCCCATGGCAATAGCCGCTGTGCATCAGCGCATGCAGCAAACCGGCGCCGTCACGCTCGCCGGCATCGCGCTCGTCCGCGCCGTCGTGACCGTGTGGCGCGGTGTCTTCCAGATGCGCCTGGTCGTGGGCGAGCGCGTGCACATCGCCCAGGGCACAGGCCACCGGTGCGACCAGTACGCCCATGACCAGCACCGCCAACGCCATCAGGCGCAGCAACGGGTGCAACAGGCGGGCGCGGCGAAGCAACATGGGCGCAGCGTATCGGGGCCGGAGTGGTTACACAATCGCATGCACGGCGTAGCGTCGTTCACAGATGATCCCTGCGCACTGCCCTCGCTCCATGACACCCGAAACTTCGAGTCCGCAGCGTCGTTCAGATGCAATCAACTACGTGGGGCAAAAGCACCAGTCGGTCGAGGGCGCGGTGCCCTCGCCGCTTGCGGGACACGCCGTGAACCCCTCCCTGGGGGCTCGGTGACGGCATCCATGCCGCCACACGGTCCCGCAATCGGTGAGGACACCGCGCCAGACAGTTGTAGGTTGCCTTGTTCAAAAGCATGAACACCGACCATACCGACTGGTCCTTGCCCGCCCACCGTCGCGGGACCTTACGCGACATGGATGCCGCGTAAGAGAGCCCACACGGACGTACTTGCGGCGTGTCGCGCGATGGTGGGCGGGGCAAGGAGCACGCAGCCAAACCAAAGGCCAGCCGCCCCAGAGGTGGCTCTGTCAGCCGCTCCAAATGCCCCACGGCATCACGGCGCCGCGTTGCGCACCGGCTTGGCGTCGGCCGGGCGCGTCTTGCTGTCGGCGATAAACGCGCGTACCTGCTGCTCCAGCACCGGCAAGGTCACCGAGCCCTGCTTGAGCACCGCGTCGTGGAAGGCCTTGATGTCGAAGCGCTCGCCCAGCTCCTGTTCGGCCTCGGCACGCAGCTTGACGATGGTGATCTCCCCCAGTTTGTAGCTCAGCGCCTGGCCCGGCCAGGAAATGTAGCGATCCACCTCGGTGGTGACCTCGTGCTCGCTCAGCGCGGTGCGGTCGCGCAGGTAGGCCAGCGCCTGCTCGCGGCTCCAGCCATCGTGGTGCACGCCGGTGTCGATCACCAGCCGGCAGGCACGCCACATTTCGTAGGTGAGCCGGCCGAACTCTTCGTACGGGGTCTCGTAGATGCCCATTTCCTGGCCGAGCTTTTCGGTGTACAGCGCCCAGCCTTCGCCATAGGCGGAGATGTAGTTTTCACGCCGGAACGCCGGTTGGTCGCCCTGCTCCAGCGCCAGCGAGCCCTGCAGCGAATGCCCGGGCGAGGACTCGTGCAAGGTCAGCGCCGGCAGGTTGTACAACGGCCGCGATGGCAGGTTGTAGGTGTTGACCCAGTAGGTGGTGGCACCGCCGCGCCCGGCGGTCCAGAACGGGGCGATATCGTCCGGCACCGGCTTGATGGTGAAGCGCCCGCGCGGCAGCGTGCCGATGAACTTGCCGACCTGCCCATCCACGCGCTTGGAGATCCACGCGGCACGATCGAGCAATTCCTGCGGGGTCTTGGCGTAGAACTGCGGGTCGGTGCGCAGGAAGCTCAGGAACTGCGCGAAGCTGCCCTTGAAGCCGACCTGCCGGATGATCGCGTCCATCTGCGCCTGGATGCGCGCCACCTCGTCCAGGCCAATCTTGTGGATCTGCTCCGGGGTCAGTTCCAGCGTGGTGTATTCGCGGATCTGCTGGCGATAGAACGCCTTGCCGTCGGGCAGCGCTTCGGCCGCCAGCGTGGTGCGCGCCTTGGGCATGTACTCGTTGCGGAAGAAGCCCAGCAGCTTGGTGTAGGCCGGCAACACCGCAGTGCTCAGCGCGGCCTTGGCCTGTGCGCGCAGTTGCGCCTGTTCGGCGGCCGGGATCTGCGCCGGCAGCTGCTTGAACGGTGCGTAGAAGGTGGATTCGGTGGGGTCTTTGACCTCGGCCACGGTCGCGATGGAAACGTCGCGGCCATCCAGCACCGCACGCGGCACGCTGAAACCGCGCGCCAGGCCGGCACGCATGTTGGCGGTCTGCTGGTCGAAGTAGCGCGGCACGTCGTTCAAGCGCGCGATATAGGCGCGATACTCGGCGGCGGTTCTCATCGGCCGCTGCGCCATGAAGCCCAGGTTGGACCAGAACGAGCTGTCCGAATTGAACGGCATTTCGTACAGGCGCAGGCGCACTTCGGCGGCGAGGTTCTCCACCTGCGGGCGGTAGATCGCGTAGTTGACCTGGTTGGCAGGCGACAGCTGTTTCGGGTCGACGCCGTCGAGCTGCTTGAGCACGCCATCCCATACCGCCAGCCGCGCCTGCTGCGCCGCCGGGCCGACATCGGGCAGATGGGTGTTGTCGCCGGTGGTGTCGCTGTCTTCGTCGGCCTGGCCGGTCTCGGCCTGGCGCCAGCTCCATTCCTTTTCGTAGATGGCGCGAAAGCGTGCATCGGCCGGGCGTTCGGCGGTCAGCGTGGCTGGCGGCGTAGCCGGTCCAGGTGCGGAGGCCTGCGCCGAGGTGGCGACGAAGCTGGCGCCCAGCAGGGCGAGCGAGAGTGCGGCGGCGAGGGGAGATGTCACGTGCGGGCTGCCTGCGATCGGATCGAACGCACAATCATGGCAGCGTGCGCGGCGGATGCCATGGGCCGGAAGTCCCAGCAGGGATTGGGGATTGGGGATTGGGGATTGGGGATTGGGGATTGGGGATTGGGGGTTTGGGGTTGGGGATCGGAGGTAGGCGCCTTCGAAGGTCGCAACCTCTCTTGCCAAGCGGACCGGCGCCGCCCCGGGGCATTACACCGCCATGTGATCTGCCCCCTCTCCCGCCTGCGGGAGAGGGTTGGGGTGAGGGCACAGCCGATCGCGCTGCCCCCATCCGCCCTGCGGGCACCTTCCCCCGCTTGCGGGGGAAGGAAGCGGCGCCGCGCGGCCTTTCCCTCAATGCACGCGACCGGAACCCACCGACACGGCAACACGCAGACGTCGATCAAACCCTGTGGCAGTTCACTGGGCGGCAGGCAAGCCGCAGCTCACCCCGCCTTGCGCACCACCACCAGATGCCGTTCGCCATCCAGACCCGGCACCTGCAGCGGATGCACCTCGGCCACCGTCCAGCCGGCCGGCAATGCGGCGATCTCTTCGTGGGGATACACGCCCTTCATCGCCAACAGAGTGCTGCCTGGACGCAACAGGTGGCCACCGACGGCGATGATGCCGGCCAGCGTGTCCAGCGCACGCGCGGTGAGATGGTCGTAGGCGGCCGGTTCGTCCAGCGCTTCGGCGCGCGACTCGGCCACGCGTGCGTTACCCAGCGCCAGGTGACGCAATGCCTCGCGCAGGAAGCGGGCTTTTTTGCCGTTGCTTTCCACCAGGGTCACCTGCAGCTGCGGGCGGGTGATCGCCAGCGGGATGCCGGGCAGGCCGGGGCCGGTGCCCAGATCGGCGAGCGTGCCACTGGCGATGTACGGCTGCATGGCCAGCGAATCGAGCAGATGGCGGGTCACCATCTCGCGCGGGTCGCGCACGGCGGTGAGGTTGTAGGTCTTGTTCCAACGCACCAGCAGCGTCAAATAGCGCAACAACGGCGCGGCGAAGTCCGCATCCAGGGATTGGGCCTGCAGGCCATGCGCCAGTGCGGCGGCTACGTCGGGGGGAAGTGCGGCATCGTTCATGGCGCGATTATCGCAGTTGGTGTGCCGTGCAGGCGCACGCACGTGTATGGCGCATGCGGCGCTCCGGACCGACCACACCCACCGTTAGTGGCGTTGCCTGATCGTTTGATCGTTTGGCTGCCCGATTGTCCGATTGCCCGTCGGCAAGCATCACCGACCGCTGCGACAGCTGCCGCCTCACCGCCGTAGCGTCTTTCGAAGATCGCGCCATCTGCGTCGCCAGCGACACTACTGCCACTGCCATCGAACGGACATTCTCCCGTCGCATTATGGTCGCGTCCGCTAGATTGCCTTTGTGCCCATGTCCTCGATCGACTCGTCTTCCGTATCGCCTCTGCCCGGCCCCGACAACGCAACAACCTTGGTGGATCACGGCCGCCGCCGCATTTTGCTCGCCGGTACGGGCCTGGCAGCGGCCGGGCTGCTCAGCCCGTTCGCACGTGCCAGCGGCAGCCCGGACCCGTTCACGCTGGGCGTGGCCGCTGGCGACCCGCTGCCCGACGGCTTTGTCATCTGGACCCGGCTGGCGCCCCGCCCGCTGGACCCGGATGGACGCGGCGGGCTGACCGCACCGGTGCGTGTGCGCTGGCAGGTGGCCAGCGACCCGGGCATGCGCAGCATCGTGCGCCAGGGCGAAACCAGCGCCAGCCCGGCCTGGGGCCATGCGGTGCATGTGGAGGTCGCCGGCCTGGCCGCCGATCGTCCGTACTGGTACTGCTTCCAGGCGCTAGGCGCGCGTAGCGCCATCGGCAGCGCGCGCACCTTGCCGGCAGCGCATCACATACCGGATGCCGCGCGGCTGGGCTTTGTGTCGTGCTCGCACTGGGAACTGGGCTATTTCAGCGCTTACCGCCACCTGGCCGCAGAGCAGCCGGACCTGGTGTTTTTCCTCGGCGATTACATCTACGAATACAGCAACCATGGCGAGGCGGCGAACAAGATCGTGCGCCCGCACGGCAGCGGCGAATGCCTGGACCTGGCCGGCTATCGCAACCGCTATGCGCTGTATCGCACCGATCCCGACCTGCAGGCGCTGCACGCCGGCAGCGCCTGCGTGGCGACCTGGGACGACCACGAGGTGCAGAACGACTACGCCAACCGCTGGTCGCAGGATCCGTCGATTCCGGTCGACACCTTCCTGGCCCGCCGCGCAGCCGCGTATCGCGCGTTTTACGAGCACTTCCCGCTGCGCGCGCGCAATCGGCCGCATGGCGCCGACATGCGCATCTACCGCGCGCTGGACTACGGCCAGCTGGCGCGTTTCTACGTGCTCGATGGCCGCCAGTACCGCAGCGAGCAACCCTGCCCGCAGGCCAACGGCTGGCGCGGCGGGCATGTGGTGGATGACAGCTGCCGCGAACGCACCGACCCACGCCGCACCATGCTCGGCTGGGAACAGGAGCGCTGGCTGCATGGCGCCTTCGCGCAATCCCCGGCGCGCTGGAACGTGATCGCGCAGGATCTGCTGGTGGCACCGATGAACCAGCACGGCCGCGACGGCGTGCTCGGGCAGTGGACCGACGGCTGGGACGGCTACCCGGCCACGCGTACGCGCATGCTCGATGCGATCGCCAAGACCCGGCTACGCAACCCGGTGTTCTGGGGCGGCGACATCCACTCGTACTGGGTCACCGACCTCAAGGCCGATCCGGCCGACCCGGCTTCGCCGACGCTGGCCACCGAATTCGTCGGCACCTCGATCACCTCCGACGGCCAGAGCAACGCCGAGCTGCAACAGACCATGGCGCTCAATCCGCACGTGCACTACGCCGAAGGCGAAACCCGCGGCTATGTCTCGGTGACGCTGACGCCGGGCCGGATGGAAACCCGCCTGCAGGGCATCTCCGATCGCCGCGACCGTGATGCAACCGTCTCGACGTTGAAACGCTTCGTGGTCGAAGACGGCAAGGCCGGGGCGGTGGAGGCATAAGGCGCGTGCGCCGGGCTGAGGCGGTCAGCGGCAACTGCAGGCGCCGACCCATCCGCCACACCGCGCCCGGGTAACTCCCACGCTGGTCGCAGCATGCGTGAAGCGCCCTTCCCCCACCCTTGCCACGCACCTGATTCATCTATGTGCCGCGCACTGCAGCGACTGCTGCCTTGCAACCCGCGATCCACTGCGCCACGCAGCGCAATGGACACCTGCCGGTAAGACAGCGGCGCTATACCTGGACATCGCCGCCAGCTCGTCGAGGATGCCCATGACCGTCTCCGATCCCGCCCGCCGCCGCGTGTTGCAAGGTCTGGGCGCCGGCCTGTTGCTGCCGGCCACCGCCGGTTGGTCCACGCGCAGTCTGGCCGCGCCGTCCGGGCGGCCGCTCATCACCGACGGCGTGCAGAGCGGCGATGTACTGGATGGCCGGGCGATGCTGTGGAGCCGCTGCGATCGGCCGGCGCGGCTGCGGGTGGAATGGGATACGCGCCCGAGCCTGCGCCAGGCGCGTCGCGTGGACGGGCCGATGGCGGTGCCGGCGCACGACTTCACTGCGCGGGTGGACCTGACTGCATTGCCGCGCGATCAGGACATCTTCTATCGGGTGCGCTTTGAAGATGCCGACAGCGGCGTTTTGAGCGCGCCGGTGCTTGGGCATCTGCGCAGCGCCCCGCACGCGCGTGGTGATGTGCGCTTTGTCTGGAGCGGCGACACCGTTGGGCAGGGCTTCGGCATCAATCCGGACATCGGCGGCATGCGCATCTACAGCGCGATGCGCGCGCGCAACCCGCACTTCTTCCTGCACAGCGGCGACACCATCTACGCCGATGGCCCGGTGCCGGCCGAACTGATCGTCGAAGAAGGCAAATGCTGGCGCAACCTCACCACGGCCGCAAAAAGCAAAGTGGCCGAAACGCTGGACGAATTTCGCGGCAATTACCGCTACAACCTGCTCGACGACCACATGCGCCGGTTCAATGCCGACGTCGCGCAGATCTGGCAATGGGACGACCACGAAACCACCAACAACTGGTCGCCGGGCAAGCAACTGGACGAACGCTATCGGGTGCGCGATATCGACGTGCTGGCCCGGCGTGCACGCCAGGCGTTTCTGGAATACGCACCGATGCGCGGCGTACGCGCCGATGGCGACGGGCGCATCTACCGCAAGATCGGCTACGGCCCGCTGCTGGATGTGTTCGTGCTGGACATGCGCAGTTATCGCGGCGCCAACAGCGACAACCTGCAGCCGCAGCCAGGTGCGGACACTGCATTTCTCGGCACGCAGCAATTGGCGTGGCTGCAACGCGAACTGGCCGGCTCACGCGCGCAGTGGAAGGTGATCGCCGCCGACATGCCGATCGGCCTGCAGGTACCCGATGGACAGGACGCCGCAGGCCACGCGCGTTGGGAGGCGATCGCCAATGGCGATCCGGGCGTGCCACGTGGCCGCGAGCAGGAAATCGCCACGTTGCTGCGCTTCATCAGCACCGCGCGCATCCGCAACACGGTGTGGCTGACCGCCGATGTGCACTATTGCGCTGCCCATTACTACCACCCGGATCGCGCGACGTTTCAGCAGTTCGAGCCGTTCTGGGAATTCGTCGCCGGCCCGCTCAATGCCGGCAGCTTCGGCCCGAATGCGCTGGATGCCACCTTCGGCCCGCGCGTGGTGTTCCAGAAAGCGCCGCCAGCGCAGAACACCTCGCCGTTGGCCGGGTTCCAGTTCTTCGGCGAAGTGGAGATCGATGGCGGCAGCGGCGTGCTGACCGTGACCTTGCGCGATCTGGACGGCGTGGCCCAGTTCCGCCAGCCACTGCTGCCGCACGCAACGGCATAGCGAAAACGCGAACCGCCATCGCAAGCGCACACCCCGGCTGCATGCCGTTGTGCGCGCATGGCTGTCGTGGCCTCTGGCATCGCCACGTCAAGGCATGCACCACGCCTGCACCGGTGACGGACGCAGCATTGCCTGGCCGCTTCTGGAGTGGCTCCCAACACGAAGCGACGTGCAGCCAGGTCGGAGGGCAAAGAAACGCAGTCCGCGCGGTACAGGCAGATCCCGGGCAGCCACCGCACTGGCGACCAATGCAGTCTTCGCCTGCGGCCCTCAGCCGACTGCCAGCGGATAAAACGCCAATGCCGCGCGGCAATCCGGTGCGGCCCACCATTCGTGCACCTGCCAGAGCGCAGCCTGGCCTAGCTCCGGGTCGCACCATTGCAAGTGCAATGCACCGTCGGGCCCGACGGCATAGGCCAGCCGATGCAAGCCAAACGACAGGCCGTGGCCGTACGCCTTGAGCAAGGCTTCCTTGGCGCACCACAGGCGGAAGAACACCGCCTGCTGTGCGTCCGGCTCCAGCGTGGCGAGCAACGCGATTTCATCGGCGTGGAAAAAGCGCTGCGCGATCTCCAGCAGGCGCGGGCGGGCGCGAATCCGCTCCAGATCCACCCCCAGCCGCACGCCTTCGCCAAGCCCGACCAGCAGATAGTCGCCGCTGTGGCTCCAGCCGGCGTCGTGCTGCGGCAAGGCCGGCTGCAGGGAGGGTCGCCCGCGCGCATCGCGCTGCACAGGCAGCTGTTCCGGCGCGATGCCCAACGCGGGGCCGAGCAGTTGCCGCGCCTGCGGTTCGCCGCGCTCGCCATGCCGGTGCGGGCGCAGCCACACCTGCACCGGGCCGATCCGCCAGCTCGTGTGCGCTGTCACGCCGCCTGCACCAAGCCGAACCGTCGCCAGCGTGCCGAACCGCACGCGACGGCTGCTTCACGCCGGCCTGCGTTGAATGGCGCCCATGCACCACTCCCGGTGCACTGACATGAGGAGATCGACAACATGGGCATCATCATCTGGTTGATCGTCGGCGGCATCGTGGGTTGGCTTGCCAGCATCATCATGCGTCGCGACGCACAGCAAGGCATCATCCTCAATATCGTGGTCGGCATCGTCGGCGCGCTGATCGCGGGCTTCCTGTTCGGCGGCGGCATCAACCAGGCCATCACGTTGTGGACCTTCGTGTGGTCGCTGGTGGGTGCGGTGATCCTGCTGGCAATCGTCAATCTGTTCACGCGTGGTCGCTTGCGCTGATCCAAGCGCACGGCGGGTCACACAACGCCCGGGCTTGCCCGGGCGTTGTCGTTTCAGCCATCGGCCGGAACGCGGTCGGCCGGATGGTGGACACCGTCTTCCACCGGCACGGCGATGTTCAACGCATACGGATTGACGCCATCCAGGCAGCCGACGTTATAGCCGTATTCGTTGGGGTTGGACCGGCGTCGGTGATGGGTATAGATACCGCACACGCTGCAGAAATAATGTGCGGCGGCATGCGTATTGAACTGATACAGCTGCAGCACGTCTTCGCCCTGCAGCACATGCAGGCCATCGAGCGCGACCGAGGCAACGATGGCACCGCGTCGGCGGCACATCGAGCAATCGCAGCGGCGTGGATCGAGCAGGCCGTGCGGCAGCTCCAGATCGATCTGCACCGCGCCGCAGTGACAACTCAACCGATGCACAAGCCCGAGCGTCACCTCGCCTATCTTGTGCGTGCTGTGCCGCAGATGCCGCTCGCTCATGCACTCGCCTCTGCCAAACGCACCCATGCCGGTGCATGATCGCTGGGACGCTCCCAGGTACGCGGCTCGCGATCGATACCCGCTTCCACTGCTCGGCTGCGCAAGGCCTCCGACACCAGGGTCAGGTCGATGCGCAGGCCCAGATTGCGCCGGAACCCGGCCTGGCGATAATCCCACCAGCTGAACTGCTCGGCAGCGTCGTGATGCAGGCGGAACGCATCGTGCAGACCCAGCGCCAGCAGTTTTTCCAATGCCGCGCGCTCCGCGGTGGAGGTAAGGATATGGTGCTCGTTCCATACCGTGGCGTCGTGCACATCGCGCGCGTCCGGGGCGATGTTGAAATCACCCAGCACCACCAGCTGCGGATACCGCTGCAGTTCCTGCGCCAGCCAGTCGTGCACCGCAGCGAGCCAACGTAGCTTGTAGGCGTACTTGTCGGTACCGACGTCCTGGCCATTGACCACGTACAGATTGACGATGCGCACCCCATCGACGGTGGCCGCGATCACGCGCTGCTGCACGTCGTCGAAACCGGGGATGCCCATCTGCACGTCCAGCGCGGGCGAACGCGACAGGATCGCCACGCCGTTGTAGGTCTTCTGCCCGCAGAACACGCTGCGATAGCCCAGCGCGGCCAGCGCCGCATCGGGAAACTTGTGGTCTTCCAGCTTGGTTTCCTGGATGCCGACCACGTCCGGCATGAACGCCGCCAGCCACTGTTGCAGATGCGGCAGGCGCACGTTGAGCGAATTGACGTTCCAGGAGGCAATTTTCATGGCGCGGACCGTGGTTCAAACCGCCAATGGTAACGCGCCACCCCAGGCACGGCGCGGCAATCCTGTCCTGGACCACTTGGTCAGCACGCTCCGGCGCGGTGCCCACAACGCAACACGCCGGCACATGGCCGGCGTGTTGCGATCGCATCCGCGATGGATCGCTACCTCAGTGACCCGATGCACCGCTGGCACCCAGGCCGGTTTCGGCACGGATCTGCTGGGCCTTGAACGCGGCGCGTTCATTGGCCGCCTGCGGACTGCGATCCAGCACCGAGAACAGCCAGATGCCGACAAAGCCAATCGTCATCGAGAACAGCGCCGGCGAGGTGTACGGGAACGGCGCCGAACCGGCCGCGTTACCCAGCGTGTCCACCCACACCGACGGCGACAGCACCGTGAGCACCAGCGAGGAGATCAGGCCCATGAAGCCGCCGACCACCGCGCCACGCGTGGTGCAGTTCTTCCACAGCAAGGACAGGATCAGCACCGGGAAGTTGGCCGAGGCGGCGATGGCGAACGCCAGCGACACCATGAAGGCCACGTTCTGCTTCTCGAACACGATGCCCAGCAGCACCGCGATCACGCCCAGCACCAGGGTGGTGGCACGCGAGACCTTCAGCTCGGAACCCGGCGCCGGATTGCCCTTCTTGATCACCGTGGCGTACAGGTCGTGCGACACCGCCGAGGCACCGGACAGGGTCAAACCTGCGACCACCGCCAGGATGGTGGCGAAGGCCACCGCCGAAATGAAGCCCATGAACACGTTGCCGCCCACTGCATTGCCGACCAGCACCGCCGCCATGTTGGCCGCGCCCTTGCCGCCGTGGATGGTGCCGGTGGCGACATCGGCGAACTGCGGGTTGGTCAGCACCAGTGCGATCGCGCCGAAGCCGATGATGAAGATCAGGATGTAGAAGTAGCCGATCCAGGTGGTGGCCCACAGCACCGACTTGCGTGCCTGCTTGGCATCGGGAACGGTGAAGAAGCGCATCAGGATGTGCGGCAGGCCGGCGGTACCGAACATCAGCGCCATACCGAAGGAGATCGCCGAGATCGGGTCCTTCACGAAACCGCCCGGCCCCATGATCGCAAGGCCCGCCTTGGCGGCGTCTTCAGGCGATGCCCCGCCGTTGGCCGCGATCGCCGTCTTCACCCGCACGCCCTCGGCAAACAGCGCCTCGAAGCTGAAGTTGAAGTGCCACATGATCGCCACGGCCATGAAGGTCACGCCGGTCAGCAGCAGCACCGCCTTGATGATCTGCACCCAGGTGGTGGCAGTCATGCCGCCGAACAGCACGTAGACCATCATCAGCACGCCGACCAGGGTCACTGCGACCCAGTAGTCCAGGCCGAACAGCAACTTGATCAGCGCACCGGCACCGACCATCTGTGCGATCAGATAGAACAGCACCACCACCAGCGTGCCCGATGCGGCAAAGCTGCGGATCGCGGTCGGCGCGAAGCGGTAGCCGGCCACGTCGGCGAAGGTGTACTTGCCGAGGTTGCGCAGCCGTTCGGCCATCAGGAAGGTCAGGATCGGCCAGCCGACCAGAAAGCCGATCGCATAGATCAGGCCGTCGTAGCCGTTGGCCATCACCGCCGCGGTAATGCCCAGGAACGAGGCCGCCGACATGAAGTCGCCCGCGATCGCCAGGCCGTTCTGGAAGCCGGTGATGCCGCCGCCGGCGGTGTAGAAGTCAGAGGCCGATTTGGTCTTGGCCGCCGCCCATTTGGTGATCCACAAGGTGCCCAGCACGAAGAAGCCGAACATGGCGATCGCCACCCAGTTGGTGGGTTGCTTGTCGACCTGGCCCATGTCGCCACCGGCGGCCAGCGCGAGGCCGGCCGGCAGCAGGCCGGCCACAATCAGGAGAAGGCGCGAAGTCTTGCTCATTTGCGGGCTTCCTCCAGGATCTGCGCGGTCAGCTGGTCGTAGGTGTTGTTGGCGCGACGCACGTAGATGGCGGTGATGATGATGGTGAACACCATCACCCCGATCGCGATCGGAATGCCGACCGAGGTCACGCCATCGCCGATCGGCTTGGCCAGGAACGCCTTGTCGAAAGCGATCAGGCCGATGTAGCCGTAATAGGCCAGCAGCATCAGGGCGGTGAGTGTCCAGCCCAGCACGTTGCGCTGGCGCTTGAGTGCGTGGTACTTCGGATTGGCATCGATCTTGGCGATCAGTGCGTCATTCGAGACGGTCATTGTCTGTCTCCTGGTAGAGCGAAAGTGGCGATGCCTGTCCCGCCGCAGCGGGATGCATCGCCGGCGGCAACATTAGAAGGTGTACTTGGTGGTGAACTGCAGGCGCGAGATGTCGCCGCTGTCGCCGTTTTCGATCTCGCGACGTCCGAACATCAACTCCGCACCCACATCGACCTTGGGCAACGGCGAGTAGAAGATGTTGGCGCGCACGCTCTGCTGCGAGGTCGTCGCAAGCTGGCCGGAGTTGACCGCATCACGGTCGTAGTCGACGCGCGAATACATGATCGTGCTGCGCAATTTGGAGGTGTAGTCGTGCCGCCATGCCAACCAGCCTGCCACGGTGCTGATGGTCTGGATCTTGCCGTCCACATCGATCTCCACGTCCGGGCCGTTGCCCAGGCCCAGATAGCGACCAAGGCCTTCGCCGTAGCTGAGCTGATAACGCAGATCGTTTTTCGAGTTGATGATCCAGCGACCGCCGCCGGCAATGGCGCCGCCGAAATCGGTGTCGTTGGTCAAGGCGCTGCGCGTGCGGTACTGGCGTGCAATGGCCGACAGACCGAATGTGCCCCAATCGCCCTTCCAGTTGTAGCGGGCGGTCAGGTCCGGCATCGCGCCATGATCCGAGGCCAGGATGGTGTTGCCACCCTGGTACGGCGTGGTCAGCGTCTCGGGGTTTTCGGCCGACACGCTAAAGGCACCACGGGTGTAGCGGATCTGGGTCTGGCGACTGAACAGCGCGCCGTCGGTCGGCCCGACGATGTCGGCC
The DNA here is from genome assembly GCF_014197275.1 of Xanthomonas sp. 3075. Lineage (GTDB taxonomy): Bacteria > Pseudomonadota > Gammaproteobacteria > Xanthomonadales > Xanthomonadaceae > Xanthomonas > Xanthomonas campestris_B. Next base: position 282,985 of record NZ_JACIFI010000002.1, read on the forward strand.
GCCTCGGGCAGGATCGAGGCATCGATGAAGTTGGACCAGGTCTGGCCGGCCAGCCAGTTGTTCCAGCTCACGTAGGCGTGGCGCAAGGTGCTGCCGTACAGGTTGTTGACCTGGTTGGCCAGCGCATTGCCGAAGAAATCCATTTCGATGAAGCCGGTGAGCTTGTCGCCGTTTTCGGTGACGGTATCCACGCCCAGGCCGAAGCGCGAGAACTTGGCGTGGAAGTCGGTGTCGGTGCTCGAAGGCGAGCCACCGACCGGGGTCTGCACCGGGATGTACAGATAACGTCCCACCGCACCCTCGGCCAATTGGCCGTCCCCGGTGCGGGTGGTCAGGAAGTCGGCCTTGATGAAACCGCTGTAGCGGAACGTGGTGCCAGGCACCGCGTTGGGCGTGATGCTGGTCAGCTGGATCGGCTTTTTGCCGGCCGGCAGCGCAGGCGCAGCGGCGACCGGTGCCTGCACCTGTGCAGCGCGCACCTCGGTGACCTGGGTCTGGGTCTGGGCAATCTGGCCCTGCTGTTGCTGTTGCGCGGAGACCAGCAGCTGGACCTGACGCTCCAACTCGGCAATACGCGCTTCCAGCGCCTTTTCCTTGGGCGTTTGCGCAAACGCCACGCCCGGCAGAATGCTGGCGACAAACAAGGCAGCCGCCAACGGATGGCGCACCAACGATGCAGTACGGTGTTTCATGGACCCCTCTCCCCGATGAACGCTTCGCGCTAGATGGCGATGCTGTGCGGAGCGTGCGGCAGTCCACGCGTGTGAGCCTATTGTCCTTTGGTCGAAGCTGCAGCGCAGCATTGGACAACCGCCACCGATCGCCGCATCAGGCCTGCAATGATTTTGCGGCACGGCCGCCTGGCGGTTACGACCATCGTCTAAGTCGTCGTTGGCCGCCGGGACAGAATGGATGCGGCACACTGACTGTCTACCGAGGGCGGCCGTCGCGCCCTCTTCCGACAAGTTCATCGCAAGTGAGGGTGCCATGGCTGATCTTTATCCCGTCGATCCCGCGTTCGCCGCCGATGCGCGCGTCACGCGCGAGCAGTACGCAGCGCTGTACCGCGAATCGATCGAACACCCCGAGCAGTTCTGGGGCAAGGCCGCGCAGCGGCTGGACTGGTTCAAGCAACCCACCCAGGTCAAGGACGTCAGCTACGCGCTGGACGACTTCCGTATCCGCTGGTTCGGCGATGGCGAGCTCAACGCCAGCGTCAACTGCCTGGACCGCCAGCTGGCCACGCGCGGCGACAAGACCGCGCTGCTGTTCGAACCCGACAGCCCCGACGCCGCGTCCTACCCGGTCACCTACCGCGCGTTGTACGAGCGCGTGTGCAAGCTCGGCAATGCGCTGCGCAATCTCGGCGTCAAGAAAGGCGACCGGGTCACCATCTATCTGCCGATGATCGTCGATGCGGCCGTGGCCATGCTTGCCTGCGCGCGCATCGGTGCGGTGCACTCGGTGGTGTTCGGCGGCTTCGCCGCCAACTCGATCGCCGACCGCGTGATCGACTGCCAGAGCAAGCTGATCATCACCGCCGACGAAGGCCTGCGCGGTGGCAAGAAGATTCCGCTCAAGGCCAACGTGGATGCGGCGCTGAAAATTCCCGGCACCACCACCGTGGAAACGGTGCTGGTGGTGCGGCATACCGGCGGCGCGGTGGAGATGCAGGCGCCGCGCGATCGCTGGTTCCATGATGTGGTCGACGGTCAGCCGGCCGAATGCGAACCCGAGCGCATGAACGCGGAAGATCCGTTGTTCATCCTCTACACCTCCGGTTCCACCGGCAAGCCCAAGGGCGTGCTGCATACCACCGCCGGCTACCTGCTGTTTGCCAGCTACACGCACGAAGTGGTGTTCGACCTGCGCGAGGACGACATCTACTGGTGCACCGCCGACGTGGGTTGGGTCACCGGCCACAGCTACATCGTCTACGGTCCGCTCGCCAACGGCGCCACAGCAGTGATGTTCGAAGGCGTGCCGAACTACCCGACCGTGTCGCGCTTCTGGGAAGTGATCGACAAGCACCAGGTCAGCATCTTCTACACCGCGCCCACCGCGATCCGCGCACTGATGCGCGACGGCTCAGCGCCGGTCAAGCAGACCTCGCGCAAGAGCCTGCGCCTGCTCGGCAGCGTCGGCGAGCCGATCAATCCGGAAGCCTGGCGCTGGTACTACGAAGTGGTCGGCGACAGCCGCTGCCCGATCGTGGATACCTGGTGGCAGACCGAAACCGGCGGCATCCTGATTTCGCCGCTGGCCGGCGCGGTCGATCTCAAGCCCGGCTCGGCAACGCTGCCGTTCTTCGGCGTGCAACCGGCGCTGGTCGATGCCGAAGGCAAGATCCTGGAAGGCGCCACCGAAGGCAACCTGGTGCTGCTGGACTCCTGGCCGGGCCAGATGCGCTCGGTCTATGGCGACCATCAGCGGTTCATCGACACCTATTTCCGCACCTACCCGGGCAGCTACTTCACCGGTGACGGCTGCCGCCGGGATGCCGATGGCTATTACTGGATCACCGGCCGCGTGGACGATGTGATCAACGTCTCCGGCCACCGCATCGGCACCGCCGAAGTGGAAAGCGCGCTGGTCTCGCACCCCAAGGTCGCCGAAGCGGCGGTGGTCGGCTTCCCGCACGACGTCAAGGGCCAGGGCATCTATGCCTACGTGACCTTGATCGCCGGCGAGACGCCGAGCGAGGAACTGCACAAGGAACTGGTGAGCTGGGTGCGCAAGGAGATCGGCCCGATCGCATCCCCGGATCACCTGCAGTGGGCACCGGGCCTGCCGAAAACGCGCTCGGGCAAGATCATGCGCCGCATCCTGCGCAAGATCGCCGAGAACGCCCCCGACCAGCTCGGCGACACCTCGACCCTGGCCGATCCGTCGGTGGTGGATTCGTTGGTAAGTGAGCGGTTGACGCGCTGACGCGCGTCGGGAATGGGGAATCGGGAGTGGGGAATCGTTAGGGCGGTTCCCTGAGGAGCGGGGAGTGAAGCGTCGGGATTGGGGTTCGTCAAAGCGGTCCCCCGGCCCATTCCTCACCACTCCGGACCTTTGATTTATCAAACCCGTCACACCGATTTCGCCGTTGCCTCGCTGTCGTCGTTTTGCTGTTGCTTGCCGTGCCCTTCGCTGTTGCCTTTGCGATTCCCGATTCCCCACTCCCGATTCCCGGCCCCTCAATGACCACCCTGCTGATCGCCGACGACCATCCCCTGTTCCGTGAGGCCTTGCGCGGGGCAGTGCAGCGCGTGATGCCGGGGGTGCAGTTGTTCGAGGCCGACACGGTGGACGCCTTGTACACCCTGGCCGATGCGCAACCGGATGCCGATCTGTTGTTGATGGATCTCAACATGCCCGGCGCGCAGGGTTTCAGTGCGTTGGTGCACATGCGTTCGTTGCATCCGCAGTTGCCGGTGGTGGTGGTGTCGGCGCGCGAAGAACCCACGGTGATGCGGCGTGCGATCGACCATGGCGCGTTCGGGTTCATTCCCAAGTCCGCCGATTCGGACACCATCGGCCGCGCGCTGGCCACGGTGCTCGATGGCGAGCGCTGGATTCCGGCCGAAGCGCAAAACCTGCCGCCGACCGACAGCGAAGAACGCGAAGTGGGCCAGCGCCTGCGCGATCTCACCCCGCAACAATTCCGCGTGCTGCAGATGCTCGGCGCGGGGCGACTCAACAAGCAGATCGCCTACGATCTGGGCGTGTCCGAGGCCACCATCAAGGCGCACGTCACCGCGATCCTGCGCAAGCTCGGCGTCACCAACCGCACCCAGGCGGTGCTGATGGCCGGCAAGCTCGCCATCGATGCCGACGGCATCGTGCTGCCACCGCCCGAAGAAGACTGAGCGCGACAGGCAGCACGGCTGCCTGCATCGCATCGCAGCCGGGGCACGCTGCGTCTGCATCGCATCGGCCGTGTCGTCAGGGAGCTGGTCCGCATTGATCCGGCAACTGTATGCAACCGGTTGTCATTCGCTTCGCGTCAGCGTTGCATACAAACACGATGCGATCGGCATCGCCCGCACGCGATGGGCAACCGCTCGCCTGGCCGTTTCATCGGCCGCCCTGCGTCGGCACGGGCGATCGCCGCAGCCAAGCGCCACACATGGGCGAGTCCACGCACGGCAATCAGCGCAGTGGCTGGCCGGAGCAGACCTTGGACGCGCTTTGCGGGGGCGGCACCTGCCAGATCGCGTTCCCGGTGTCGTCCTCGCCTTCGTAGATCGCATAGCGCCCATCGTCCTGACGGTGCATGGTCGGGCTGAAGGTAATGAAATCCATGCGCTCGTCGTCGGGGCCAACGAAATGCATCTCGCCCCCGCACACGAAATTGGAACCCGGCTGCGGACCGAGTGCCGCGCAGGTGATTTGCGAGGTTTCCGCACGCACCACGCGACTCACGTGCGGCCTGACCAGTCCGCGGTCGGCGGCGGCGCAGAAGTAAGCGGCAATGACGGTGCGCATCTCACGCTGCGATGGCATCCACGACGGACAGCTATAGACATCGGCAGTGCAGCTCGGGACAGCGCCATTACGCTCGGCACGGTCAGGCGCAGCAGCAGAGGCAGTTTGCAACACTGTCAGCATCAGGCATGCGGCCGCAGCCAGCAGGGAGAGATGAGAAGGCATCGGGATGCGTGAATTCCAGCGGGCGACGCACCTTACCGCAGTCAGACACTGCCCTGACTGACCGAACATCCGGCAGGGACGTGCATGCCACGCAAGACGTTGCACGGCACCGCACATGACCACGCTGCACGTCTGCACACACAACGCACTGCTGACCGGTCGGCAACCCTGCGCAAACCCGGCATATCGGCCGCTCCATCGCTGGCAAGCCCAAGCGCGGGGGTGTGATCGCATCCACAACCACACACCGCGCAGCATCGCAGTTGTCGATATCACCATTGACCATCCGCTGATGCCTGGGCAAGGCTCGGGTTCCAACGCGGCTTCTGGAGCTGGCATGGCGCGACGTGTTCCCTGGCGCTGGATCGGCTTGCTGGTGGCGTGCGCACTGATTGCGGTGCTGGCGTGGCAGAACAAACAGCTGCGTACCCAGCAGCAATGGTTGCAGACCCGCGTCAGCGCGCCGTACGACGGCATGTATGTGCCACGCATCGAGGTGACCGATACCCAAGGCCAACGCCGCACGCTCGGTGTCCCGCAAGGGCCGGCGCAGGTGCTGTTCTTTTTCACCACGACCTGCCCGTATTGCCGGCGCTCTGCACCCACGGTGGTGCACGCAGCGCGGCAATTGCAGGCCAACGCGGCTGGTCGCCCGCAGTTGCTGGGCGTATGCCAATGCGATGCGACACAGGCCGCACGCTATGCGCATGTGCACGGCTTCGATTTCCCGGTGGTCACGTTGACCGATCGTCGCGCGTTGATGCTGTTCCGCGCGCGCAACGTGCCGCTGCTGCTGGCCATCGATGGGCAGGGGCGCGTGCGCCATTCCCATCTTGGCGTTTTCGATACCACGGAGCGGGTGCAGGACCTGGTCGCCGCATTGCGCCGCACGGATGCGCCAGCGGCTTTTGCAACGGTGAAGGAGTGATCCATGAAGAAGCGTTTGGGGACCTTGCGCAGTGCGTTGATGGCGGCGACCTTTCTGGCCAGTACCGGTTTCGGTGCGTTCCAGGTGATGGCAGTCGATAACGCACAACCGAAGACCGAATCGTGCAGTGCGTGGGCCTGCAAGGCCGAATGCCCGGAGTTTGGAGGCGACCTGGGACAGGGCAACGTCTGCTATTGCTGCGGATGAGTGACCGGCGGGGCTGTCAGGGTCCCGCTTTCTGCTGGTACCGCGGCAGGCGGCAAACCGTGCGCACGGCCGCGCGTAATCCCCCGGGTGTGCACTGCCGGGGCGCCGGACAGGCGCAGCAGCGCGACAGGCGCAGGAATCGCCGAATCGGCGTGTGCTGAACGCCGAACGGCTGCATGCGTGGCCGGGTCGCGTTTCCATCGCAGCCGTCCCGGCGATCAACCGACCATCGCCGCATACGGAGGGTGGTGTGCACGCACGCCGAACGACCGTGGTGGCCAAGCGCGTGCACGCGTTGGCTGGCAGATGGATCCACCCCTTCGACGCAAACCGCGTAGCGCGCCGCTGAACCAATGCCTTTCTTAATGCTGCACTGCAGCGTGATCTGTTCACTTATGATTGCCATATTCATATGCGAACAGCCATCCGCTGGCTGGTGGACGTCGCGATGCCCAGCTATTGCCTTCCAGATCCCGCCCAGGCCTGCGCCGCTGCGATCCAGTCTGCAGAGCGTGGCGCGTGAGCGTGACGCGGCGACGTGTGGGCAGCACCCGCGTGCAGCTCTCGGCGCTGGGCTTTGGCGCCGCCCCGATCGGCAACCTGTATACCGAGGTCGATGAGGGCCAGGCGCTGGCAGCGGTGACCGGCGCGTTCGAGGCCGGTCTCCGTCATTTCGATACCGCGCCCTACTACGGCTACGGACTGAGCGAGGCGCGGGTGGGCCGTGGCCTGGCCGGCGTGCCGCGTGCGGACTACACGCTGTCGACCAAGGTCGGCCGCTGCCTCTATGACGACGCGCAGGCCGCCGCAGGGCGCGAGGGCTTTGCAGTGGCAGGCCGCCGCGCCGCCTTCGACTACAGCGCAGACGGCGTGCGGCGTGCGTTCGCTTCCAGCCTGGAGCGTCTGGGTACCGACTACATCGACGTGCTGCTGCTGCACGACATCGGTGCGCTCACCCACGGCGACAACCACGCCAACGTGCTGCGCCAGGCCTTGGAGGAGGCCTTGCCGGCAATGGCGGAGCTGAAGGCAGTCGGTGCCTGCGGGGCGATCGGGCTGGGCGTCAACGAGCAGGACGTGGCGCTGGAGGTGCTGCCACGGTTTCCGCTCGACTGCGTGATGCTGGCCGGCCGCTACACGCTGCTGGAACAGCACGGCGCGCGCGCATTGCTCGACCAGGCGCAGCAGCGCAACGTGGCGATCCTGTCGGCCGGCCCGTACAGCTCGGGCCTGCTCAGCGACGCGCGCGGCCCCGGTGCGACCTACAACTACGCCCCGGTCGATACCGCCACCCTGCAGCACGCGCAGCGCTTGTATGCGGCCTGTGCGGCATTCGATGTGGATATCGGCGCGGCGGCACTGCAGTTCCCGCTGGCGCATCCGGCAGTGGTCACCGTCGTGGCCGGCATGCGCAGCGTGGCCGAAGTGCAATCGGCCACCGAACGCCTGCATGCGGCGATTCCACCGGCGCTATGGCAACGCTTGCGCGATGACGGCCTGCTCGCTGCGGAGCTGCCCACGCCATGAGCCGGGTCGACGCGCACCTGCATTTCTGGCAACTGGCCCGTGGCGATTACCACTGGCTCACACCCGCGCTGGCGCCGTTGTACCGCGACTTCGCCCCCGCCGACATCGGCGATGCACTGGACGCGGCCGGCGTCGAGAGCGTGGTGGTGGTGCAGGCCGCCGCGACCGAGGCCGAAACCCGCTATCTGTTCGATCTGGCGCGCACCGATGCGCGGATTGCCGGCGTGGTCGGCTGGGTCGATTTCGCCGCGCCCGATGCCGCCGCGCGCATCGACGCGCTGGTGCGTGACGGCGGCGGTGTGCTCAAGGGCCTGCGCCCGATGGTGCAGGACATCGCCGACGTGCAATGGCTGGCCAGCGCCGCGCTGGATGCCGCATTCGACGCCCTGCTTGCGCACGATCTGGCCTTCGACGCCTTGATCCGCAGCGCGCATATGCCGGCACTGCAAACGCGCCTGAAGCGCCATCCGGGCTTGCGCGTGGTCATCGATCACGGCGGCAAACCACAGATCGCCGCCGGCGAATTCGTCGCGTGGGCGGCCGGCATGGCCGCGCTGGCGCAGCATCCCAATGTGCACTGCAAACTCTCCGGCCTGCTCACCGAAGCGGCGCGCGGCGCCGGCGCGCAAGCGCTGGAACCGTATGTCGCGCATCTGATCGCGCGCTTCGGCCCGCAACGGCTGCTGTGGGGCAGCGACTGGCCGGTGCTGACCCAGCGCGCCGACTACGCGCAGTGGCTGGACATCGCAGAGCACCTGGTTACCACCCACGCCGACGGTCACGCTGCGGCGATCTTCGGCGACAACGCACGCAACTTCTATCGTCTGCCAAGGCCGGCGGCCCCCACCTACGGAACCTCTTCGGTATGACTGTCTCGCTCTCCACCACTCCCAACGACCGCCTGCGCGGCAAGCGCTGCCTGATCACCGCCGCCGGCGCCGGCATCGGCCGCGAAAGCGCGCTGGCCTGCGCACGCGCCGGTGCGCAGGTGATCGCCACCGATATCGACGCCGCTGCCTTGCACGCGCTGGCGGCCGACTCGGAGGCCATCACCACCCAGCTGCTCGATGTCACCGACGCTGACGCGATCGCCGCACTGGTCGCCGCGCACGGTCCGTTCGATGTGTTGTTCAACTGCGCCGGCTTCGTGCATCAGGGCAGCATTCTCGATTGCGACGAGCCGGCCTGGCGCCGCTCGTTCTCGATCAACGTCGATGCGATGTACTACACCTGCAAGGCGGTATTGCCAGGCATGCTCGAACGCGGCCGCGGCAGCATCATCAACATGTCGTCGGTGGCGTCCAGCATCAAGGGCGTGCCGAACCGTTTCGTCTACGGCGTGACCAAGGCGGCGGTGATCGGATTGAGCAAAGCCATCGCCGCCGATTACGTGGCCCAGGGCGTGCGCTGCAATGCGATCTGCCCGGGCACCATCAAGACGCCGTCGCTGGGCCAACGCGTCAAGGCGCTGGGTGGCGACGAACAGGCGGTGTGGAAGAGCTTCACCGACCGCCAGCCGATGGGCCGCCTGGGCGACCCACGCGAGATCGCGCAGCTGGTGGTGTATCTGGCCTCGGACGAAGCGTCGTTCACCACCGGCCAGACCCACATCATCGATGGCGGCTGGTCCAACTGAGGGCGGAAGCGCGTCACCGTGCCGCCCACCGCACCGTTGGCGCGACCACGGCCAGATGCGACCTGTCTCGCTCGATCCTGAGCACGCCGCCCACATCCACCCGATGCACGCGCGCTAGGTTGGCTAGCCGCTCCATTCCTCACCTGCAAAGGAAGACCGCATGAAACTCGTACGCGTTGGCGCACCCGGCCAGGAACGTCCCGGCCTGATCGATGGCGAAGGCCGCATCCGCGATTTGAGCGGCGTGATCGACGATGTGGCTGGCGAGCACATCACCAACGCCGGCCTGGACAGACTGCGCGCACTGGATGTGTCCACGCTGCCGCTGATCGACGGCCAGGTGCGCTATGGCGCGGCCGTGGGGCAGATCGGCAAGTTCATCTGCGTGGGTCTGAACTACGCCGACCACGCCGCCGAAACCGGTGCTGCGGTGCCGGACATGCCGATCCTGTTTATGAAGGCCACCACGGCGGTGACCGGTCCCAACGACACCGTGATCATTCCGCGTGGCTCGGTGAAGAGCGACTGGGAAGTGGAACTGGGCGTGGTGATCGGCGATATCGCACGCGATGTGTCGGTGGACGAGGCGTTGAACCATGTGGCCGGCTACGCGGTGATCAACGATCTGTCCGAGCGCGAATTCCAGCTCGAGCACGGCGGCCAGTGGGTCAAGGGCAAGAGCGCCGACACCTTCGGCCCGATCGGCCCGTGGCTGGTCACCCGCGATGAGGTGCCGGATCCGCAGAACCTGTCGATGTGGCTGGAGGTCAATGGCCACCGTTACCAGAACGGCAGCACCCGCACGATGGTGTTCGGCGTGGCCGAACTGGTCAGCCACATCAGCCGCTACATGACGCTGATGCCGGGCGATGTGATCAGCACCGGCACTCCGCCGGGCGTGGGCCTGGGTCAGAAGCCGCCGGTGTATCTGAAGCCGGGCGACGTGATGGAGCTGGAGATCGAAGGGCTGGGTCGTCAGCGCCAGCCGGTGGTCGCGCATCCGCGCGATACGGCTTGAAGCCTCTCTGTCGGCACGTTTCTGCTCAGCAAGAAACGCGATCTCGATAAGGGTAGCGACACGCCCGACCGGCGCAGCTTGAAACCCCTCTCCCGCGTGCAGGAGAGGGGTTGGGGTGAGGGCAGCGCTCCTGACGCGGTATGTGCAGATTTTCTACGGAGTGTCGGGTGCGTTGAATCTCCAAGCGCTGCACCAAGTCGATGCAGAAGCACGGTCAAGCCTGCAGTGATTCGTTGGTCCGTCTTGCAAGCGCCTGCATCGCGGCAGCGTTTCAACACATCCGGCGCTTCGCGCTCGTCCCGTCTCTCCCTCTCCCGACGCGAGAGGGGCCATAGCCGCACTTTCATTGCCGTTTTTCCATTTCCCGTTTCCATCGCCCAGGACTCTCATGCGTACCATCATCGCCCTCGACACCCACGACGTCCGCTTCCCCACCTCGCGCGAGCTCGATGGGTCGGACGCGATGAATCCGGATCCGGATTACTCGGCTGCCTACGTCGTGTTGCGCACCGATGCACCGGATGATCTGGCCGGCTACGGCCTGGTGTTCACCATCGGCCGCGGCAACGATGTGCAGACCGCTGCGGTGGCCGCACTGGCCGAACACGTGGTCGGCCTGTCGGTCGATGAGGTCATCGGCGACCTGGGCGCGTTCGCGCGCCGGCTCACCAACGACTCGCAACTGCGCTGGCTAGGCCCGGAAAAGGGCGTGATGCACATGGCCATCGGCGCGGTGATCAACGCCGCCTGGGATCTGGCCGCGCGCGCCGCAGAAAAACCGTTGTGGCGCTATATCGCCGAGCTCACGCCCGAGCAATTGGTCGACACCATCGACTTCCGCTACCTCACCGACGCGCTCACCCGCGACGAAGCGCTGGCCATGTTGCGCGCCGCGCAGCCGCAGCGCGCGCAACGCATCGCCACCCTGATCGAACAGGGCTACCCCGCCTACACCACCTCGCCCGGCTGGCTCGGCTATTCCGACGAAAAACTGGTGCGCCTGGCCAAGGAAGCGGTGGCCGATGGCTTCCGCACCATCAAGCTCAAGGTCGGCGCCAACGTGCAGGACGATATCCGCCGTTGCCGCCTGGCGCGTGCGGCGATCGGCCCGGACATCGCGATGGCGGTGGACGCCAATCAGCGCTGGGACGTCGGCCCGGCGATCGACTGGATGCGCCAGCTGGCCGAATTCGACATTGCCTGGATCGAAGAACCCACCAGCCCGGACGATGTGCTTGGTCACGCCGCGATCCGCCAGGGCATCGCCCCGGTGCCGGTCTCCACCGGCGAACACACCCAGAACCGGGTGGTATTCAAGCAATTGCTGCAGGCCGGCGCGGTGGACCTGATCCAGATCGATGCCGCCCGCGTGGGTGGCGTCAACGAAAACCTCGCCATTTTATTGCTCGCCGCCAAGTTCAACATCCGCGTGTTCCCGCATGCTGGCGGCGTTGGCTTGTGCGAGCTGGTGCAACACCTTGCGATGGCCGACTTCGTCGCCATCACCGGCAAGATGGAAGACCGCGCCATCGAATTTGTCGACCATTTGCATCAGCATTTCGTCGCGCCGGTGCAGATCCGGCATGGCCGCTATCTGGCACCGGACGCGGCAGGTTTTTCTGCGCAGATGCACACCGCTTCGATCGCGGAGTTCCGCTATCCGGATGGTCGGTTCTGGGTGGAGGATCTGGCGGCTGCTACGCGGGGGTGAGGGGCGCCCCTCATCCGCCCTGCGCCGCGACCGCCTTACTCAACGCAAAAATCCGCCCAGCCTCCCGCCACTTCTCCCCCGGCGCACTGCCTGGCAGCGGCTTCTGAAACCGCCACATCAGCTGCTCCCACGCCTGAATCCGGGGGTCGGCCGCATCGCGCGCCGCCTTGGCCGTCGGATCGTAGTCCTCGCCGACCTCCATCAACATCACCAACCGATCGCCACTGCGAAAGATCTCCAGCTCCAGGATCCCCGCCTGGCGTAACGACGCCACCACTTCCGGCCAGACCTCGGTAGGTTGATGCCAACGCTCGTACTCGGCGATCAGTTGCGGATCGTCGTGCAGATCCAGCACATAGCACAGACGCCGCATGCTCACGCTCCCGCCGCGATGGGCGCCGCGCGCCGCGCATTCAATGCAAAGACCAGGATCACCACAAAGCACGCACCCGGCACCACCATCGCCCAGTGGATGCCGGCCATGTCCGATAGCGCGCCCATCACTGCAGTGAGCAATGCACCGCCGATGATCGACATCACCAGCAACGAGGAACCCAGCTTGCGGGCATCGTCATGCATGCCGTCCAGACCCAGCGCGAAGATGGTCGGGAACATCACCGACATGAAGATGCTTGCGGCCACCAATGCGTACAGGCCGGTCCACCCCGGCAGTGCAATGGCCACCGCACACAGCACCAGATTGATCGCGGCAAAACTCGCCAGCAATTTGGCCGGCGCCAGATAGCGCAACAGCGCAGTGCCGATAAAGCGGCCGGCCATGAACAGCACCAGCGAGATGGTCAGATACGTGGCCGCGGTTTTTTCCGGCGTGCCCGGCACCGCGTCCTGGAGGTAGCGGATCAGGAAGCTCCAGATGCCGACCTGGGCGCCCACATAGAAGAACTGCGCCACCACCGCGAACACGAACTGGCGATTGCCCAGCAGCTGGCCAAAGCGCGCGCGCTTGGGTGCTGCCGCGCCGCTACCGGTGTCGCCGGCAGGAAACCGCACCAGCGCGATCAGGATCGCCCACAGCACCACGACTGCGCCGATCACCAGGTACGGCATCTGCACCGCTGCCGATTCGGTGGCGAAGAACGCAGTGCGTGCGGCCGGCGTCATCGCCGCCAGCTCGGCCGGGGTGTGCTCCACGCCGGAGAAGATGAAGTGCTGGCCGACCAGCACGCCAGTGATCGAGCCCAACGGGTTGAACGCCTGGGCAAGATTCAACCGCCGCGCAGCGCCCTCCGCCGGGCCGAGCACGGTCACCAGCGGATTGGCCGTGGTTTCCAGAAACGCCAGGCCGCTGGCGATCACGAACAACGCCAGCAGGAACAGCCAATAGGTCTGCACCTGCGCGGCCGGATAGAACAGAAACGCACCGCACGCATACAGCAGCAGGCCCAGCACCACGGCGGCCTTGTAGCTGTAGCGGCGCATGAACATCGCCGCCGGCATCGCGAACACGAAATAGCCCAGATAGAACGCGCTCTGGACCAGCCCTGCCTGCAGGTCGGTCAGCTCGAAGGCCTTCTTGAACTGCTTGATCAGGATGTCGTTGAGGTTGTTGGCCATGCCCCACAAAAAGAACAGGCTGACGATCAACAACAAGGGGACCATGGCGGTACGCGCCAGGTTGCCGCGCGGTGACGCGGCACTGTCACTGTGATGCATGCGACCTCTCCCCTCCCAAGGCTGTGGCGCTTGCGTTGCTGTGCGGCGAGCGTACTGCGCGCGCCTGCGCCATGCAAATATAAAATCTTTGTTTATATTTGCACTCGACCGCCCGCGCCGCCCACCTGCCCGCGATGCCTGTACCCTGGCGCGCCGCACCTTGCCTGGAACCCGCAAACGGATGAGCACCGAACCCGCCAAGTACCGCGCGCCGGCCCTGGACAAGGGCCTGGACATCCTCGAACTGCTCGCCCGCCAGGCGCAGCCGATGAGCATGGGCGCGATCTCGCAGGGCATCGGCCGTTCGCGCGGAGAGATCTTCCGCATGCTGCAGGTGCTGGAGGAGCGCGGCTATCTCACCCGCGACGGCGAAGGCGACTACGTGCTGACCAACCGTCTGTTCATGCTCGGCATGCAGCAGCCGCCCGTGCAGAGCATCAGCGAAGCGGCGTTGCCGGTGATGCGGCGGCTGGCCGATGCCATCTATCAGCCCTGCCACCTGGTGGCGCCGTCGGGCGACCAGATCGTGGTGATCGCGCAGATGGATGTGCCCAGCGATCTGGGCCTGGTGGTGCGCCCGGGCCATCGCCGCCCGTTGACCCATTCCAGCTCCGGCCTGGTGCTGTTCGCCTTCCAGCAGCCGGACGTGCAGGCGCGCTGGCTGGACATGCTCGATGCCAGCGAGGTGCCGTTCGAGCGTGCGCAGTTCCTGGCCGCCGCCGCACGGGCACGCAGCGATGGCTACGCCATGCAGCCCAGCGAAGCGGTGGTGGGGGTGGTCGATCTGACCGCACCGATCCTGCAACGCGGCAGCGCAACCTACACGCTCACCGTGCCGTTCATCGCACGCCGCCCGGAGCTGGTCGGCCCGCAGGCGGCCTTGCGGGCGCTGTGTGCGGCCACGCAAGAGATCTCCAGCGCACTGCACTGAGCAGCGCCTCGCGTGCATGCCAGGCGCGTTGCACGCCGGATCGCCCCTATACTCGACGCGATCGACCACGCGGGATCGCATGTCCAGCATCACGTTCGGGATGTGGAGCACCATCCTGCTGCTGGGCAGCGCGCACGGCGTGCTTGGCGCCGGCCTGTTGCTGCTGGCCCCGGCCAACCGCATCGCCAACCGCTGCCTGGCCGCCCTGCTGCTGGTGGTGGTGGCCCTGATCACGCCGTACACGCTGGGCTACGCCGGCGCCTACGATGCCTATCCCGGCCTGACCTACGCGCCGCTGTCCTGGGAGCTGGCCATCGGGCCACTGGTGTGGCTCTACGTGCGCCAACTGGCACGCCAGCACCTGCCACCGCGCTGGGCGCTGCATCTGTTGCCCGCGCTGCTGCAGGGCGGCTACTACACCTGGCTGTTCACCTGGCCGCTGCGACGCAAGTGGGCCTGGAACGCCGCCGTCCACGTCCCCTGGATCGCCCCGCTGCAGGATGCCCTGGTCCTGGCATCGCTGACGGTGTATCTGATCCTGGCCTGGCGCGAGTACCTGGCCTATCAACGTTGGCTGGAGCACCACAGCGGCGCGCGCGAGGAACTGCGGCTACCGTGGCTGCGCGGCTTCCTGCTGGCCGCCTGCTTGCTGCTGCTGTTGCGACTCGGCTTCACCGCCAGCGACCGGCTGTGGCGGCGACTGTCCTACTTCGACGAGTTTCCGCGTTACCTGGCCACCGTCGCCCTGGTCTATTACCTCGGGCTGGAAGGCTGGCGACATGCCCGAGCGCACTACCCGCCGCGCGATGCGCCGCTGGTGCTGGACCCGCCGACGCCGGCTTCCGACCCGGCAGCGTCTGCTGCCCCGCAGCCTGCGGCCCCGGAGAAGGACTGGCAGGCGCTGGGGCAACGCGTGGCCGCGGATGTCGCTGCGCACGGCTGGTGGCGCGAGCCGGACCTCAGCCTGCCCGAGCTGGCGCGCCGCATGGGCACCAACAGCAATTATCTGTCGCGTGCGCTCAACGAGGGCCTGGGGCAGACCTTCAGCGCCTTCGTCAACGCGCTGCGCATTGCCGAGGCGCAGCGTTTACTGGCTGGCGACCAGGACATTCTCCCCATCGCGCTGGCGGTGGGCTTCGGCTCCAAGGCCAGCTTCAACCGGGTGTTTCGTGCGCACTTCGGTTGCACGCCCAGCGACTACCGGCGCGCGCAACGTCGCACATCCTGAAAATCGCATGGCCATTGGGCATTTGAGTCGCCCGCCGCGATGCAACGGCCGATGCTGGCGGCTCTTGCCCAGGAGTTGCCATGTCCCATTGCATCCGCCCGCTCCCGTCGCTGTTGTGGCTCGTGCTGCTCTGGCCCACGTGCATGGTGTGGGCCGCCCCGCCAGCGCCGCCACCGTTGACCCGCGACAGTCCACTCGCAGGCCCGGCGCTGCTGGCCGATATCGATGTACTGCAACATGCCTATGGCGCACTGCATCCGGGCCTGTACCGCTACGCCACCGAACAGCAGCTCGCGCAACGCTTCGCTGAGCTGCGCGCCGAACTGGCACACGGCGCCACCCTCGGCCAGGCCTACCTGGCCATCTCGCGCCTGACCGCCAGCGTGCGCTGCGGCCACAGCTTCCCGAATGTCGTCAATCAACCCGAGCCGATCCAGCACGCGCTGTTCCCCGGCGACCGGCTGCTCCCGTTTCACTTTCGTTGGCTGCAGGGCCGCATGGTCGTCAGCCGGAATGGCTCGGACCAGCCCGGCCTGCTGCCCGGGACCGAGGTGCTGTCGATCGATGGCGTTGCCGCCTCGCAGATTCTTACGGCCTTGATGACAGTGGCGCGCGCCGACGGCAGCAACGACGCCAAACGCATGGCCCAGATGGAGGTGCAGGGCTTTGCACGCATCGAGGCATTCGATGTGTATCTGCCGCTGCTGTTTCCGCAGATTTCCGCCAACCCGCTGCTGCAGGTGCGCATGCCGGGAGCAACCGCGCAACGTGCGCTACGGGTGCACGGCATCGACGCGGCGCAGCGCAGCGCGATGGCGCCCCAGCGTGCACGCGACAGCGCAGCGCCGGCATGGACGCTGGCGATGGACTCGGCCGATCTGGCGATTCTGCGCATGCCGGACTGGGCGCTCTATGACAGCCGCTGGGATTGGCAGGCCTTTCTGGCCAGCAGCTTCGCGCGCCTGGCCGAGCACCGGGTGCCTGCGTTGGTGATCGATCTGCGTGGCAACGAGGGCGGACTGGACGTGGGCAGCGTGCTGCTGGGCTATCTGGCTGCAGGCGAGATCGCGGTGCCGCCGATGCGCAATCTGGTGCGTTACCGGCGCTTGCCCGCTGCGTTGGCGCCGTATGTCACCACCTGGGATGGCTCCTTCCGCGACTGGGGCACGCGCGCCGTGGCCTACAACGCGCGCTTCTACACGCTCGACTCCCCGCGCGGCACCGCAGCGCGGTCCTACCTGCCACTGCGCACGCCGCACTTCGACGGCCGGGTGTTCGTATTGACCAGCGCCGAAAACAGCTCGGCCACCTTCGCGTTTGCCGAGCAACTGCAGCGCAACGGCCTGGCCACGCTGGTCGGCCAGCCCACCGGCGGCAACCTGCGCGGCATCAACGGCAGTGCGTTTTTCTTCCTGCACCTGCCCAACTCGCGGATCGAGGTGGATCTGCCGCTGGTCGGGCAGTTTGCCACCAGCGCACAACCCGACCGCGGCGTGCTGCCGGACGTGCCGGTGCAGATCACCGTGCAGGATCTGCAGGACGGCCGGGATGTGGAAATGGAGACCGTTCGCGCCCTGCTGGGTCGCCAGCAGGCGCAGCCGACACGATGACAGCACAACCATCGCGCCGTGGGCTCACTCATGTTTTGCCAACCGCTGTACTGCGGCTGCAGCCCCGCGAACGGCTGCTGCATAGCCACGGCTATAAAGATCAGACCGGCCTTCGCGTGCGGGCAAAACGCCCGAAAGCCGGTTTTGCGTTGTTACACTGCGCGCCCCTTGGGGAGTAGCCTGCTTTCGTTTATCGAAAGCGCCTGCATCAACATACTCGGCCGCAGCGCCGTGGTGCAGGCAACCAATCGTGGTTTGGCGAGACCAGCGGTATGCGCGCACGACAACGGTTGGCGCTGGCGCATGCCGTTGTGTCCGTGCCCAACCCGAGAATGTCGATGTCTCCTTTTTCCATTGTGTTGATCGGTTTTGCGATGTCGACCGATGCGTTTGCCGCAGCCATCGGCAAGGGCGCGGCGATGCGCAAACCGCAGTGGCGCGATGCGCTGCGCGCCGGATTGATCTTCGGCAGCATCGAGGCCATTACCCCGGTGATCGGCTGGCTGCTGGGGCGCGCCGCATCCAGTTACCTGTCCACCTACGATCACTGGATTGCGTTCGTGCTGCTCGGCGCGCTGGGCACGCACATGATCGTGGCCGGCCTGCGCAACGCGCCGGACGATGTCGAGCACGCCGCCGCTGACACGCCGAAACGGCACGGTTTGCTGGCCCTGGCCACGACCGGTTTTGCCACCAGCATCGATGCGATGGCGGTCGGCGTGAGCCTGGCGTTTCTCGACGTGCATATCGGCGTGGTGGCGGTGGTGGTCGGGCTGTGCACCTTCAGCATGGTCACCGCAGGCGTCATGCTGGGCCGCGTGCTCGGCAACCTGATCGGCAAGCGCGCCGAGATCCTTGGTGGCGTGATCCTGGTGATCGTGGGCAGCGTGATCCTGTACGAACACCTGAGCGGTGCGGCATAAGTTGCAACTGTCGCCAGCGCGCTGGCGCGGCCGATAACGAACGCACTGTGCGCCGTTGCGCCTGCACGCTCGGTGGTTGCGGCCTGCCGCGCGCCGGGTATTGGTGCTCTGCTGCAAGCCATGCGTGGTGCAGATGGGCTGCGGTTGCGCCGTTGCTTCCACAACCACTTGCCCGTCGAGGTGCTCGGTCGATCAGGTGTGCGCACCGATCGAAGACTGGGGACCGCACGCGTCGAGCCTCCTGGCCATCTGCTACGCGCAGTAGGCCTTCAGTGGCACGCTATCGCTGCGGTGTCTGCACATGCTTGCCGTGATGCATGCCAGTCAACATCCATCAGCGCTTTTTCGCATCGTGATGCGCACTCAGGAACGCACGTAGCGAGGCCGGCTTCACCGGCTTGGTCAGCAGGCGATAGCCACGCGCACGCGCCAGTTGTTTGAGCTCGTCGCGGCCATCGGCCGTGAGCAAGGCGCCGGCAATTGGCGCCGGTGCGGCGGCCTGCACGGCATCGAGCGTGTCCAGGCCATCGAGCCGGTCGTGCAGGTGATAGTCCACCAGCATCAGGTCCGGTTTCTCGCGTGCGCGCTCCAGCGCCTGGTCCACGGTGCTGGCAGTAATCACCTCCACCTGCCAGCGACCGAGCAGCGCGCGCATGCCGTCGAGAATCTCGCGGTCGTTGTCCACGCATAGCACCCGCAAGCCGGCCAAGGAGTCGCCGCTGGGCAAGGCACGCGCTGCCGGTGCCGGTAGCACCGGCGGCAGCGGGACTGCCGCCACGCGCGGCAACAGGATCGAGAACATGCTGCCGCAGCCGACCTGGCTGCGTGCGCTCAGGTCGTGATCAAGCAGGCGCGAGATGCGTTGGCAGATCGACAAGCCCAGCCCGAGGCCCTGCTCACCCCAGTCGAATGGCTGCTGATAGCGGCGGAATTCTTCGAAGATCTGCCGCATGTGATGCTCGGGAATGCCCGGACCGGTGTCCCATACCTGCAGCTCCACGTGGTCGCCGCGCCCGCGCATGCCCAACACGATGCGGCCCTGCCGCGTGTAGCGCAACGCATTGGCCAGGAAGTTCTGCATCACCCGGCGTAGCAGCCGGCGGTCGCTGCGCACCCACAGCGGGCGGCAATGCACGTGCAGCTGCAGGCCGCGGCTGGAAGCCACCGGCGCATATTGCGCGGCCAGTTCGTGCATCAGCGCGCTGGCATCGAAGTCCTCGACCGTGGGCCGCAAGCCGCCGGCATCCAGCCGCGAGACGTCGAGCAGGCCATCGAGCAGCTCTTCGGCCGCACGCAACGAGGCATCCACACGCTCGGCCAGGTGACGTTGTTCCTCGTTGTTCTGATGGCTCTCGCGCAAGGCCGAGGCGAACAGCCGCGCGGCATTGAGCGGCTGCAACACGTCGTGGCTGATCGCGGCCAGGAAACGCGTCTTGGACTGCTGCGCCAGCTCGGCCTCGCGCGAGCGATCGGCCACGCGTTGTTCCAGGTTTTCGTTGGCATCCAGCAGCGCGCGTTCGGCACGTTTGTAATCGGTGATGTCGTTGTAACTGGTGACGTAGCCGCCGCCGGGCAGCGCCTGACCGCGCATTTCGATCACCTTGCCGTCGCTGCGGGTGCGCTCGAACACATGCGGCGAGCCGGCACGCATGTGGCGGATGCGGCGATCGATCTGACCTTCGACATCGCCCTCGCCCAGCTCGCCACGTTCGGCGTTGTAGCGGATCAGATCGGCGACCGGGCGGCCGACATACAACATGCCATCCGGATAGCCGAACAGCTGCTGATAGCGCCGGTTCCACGCGGTCAGGCGCATCTCCGGGTCGACCACGCTGACCGCCGCGCTGATGTTTTCCAGCGTGGTGGAGAGGATCTCGCGGTTGAAGCGCAGTTCCTGGCCGGCTTCGTCCAGCACCGCCACCACTTCGCCCAGCTCCATGCCCGAGCCGCGCAACAGGCTGGTCAGCACCAGCCGCGCGGAGGCGGCGCCAATCGACGCCGCCAGCAGGCGCTCGGTGAATTGCACCCAGACGCGATCGGCCACCACGGTGGGTTGCAGCTCACGCTCCAGCAGCGACGCCTGCTCGACAAACGCGCGATACGCATGTCGCTCGCCCACCACGCGCTCGGCCAGCGCTTGCAGATCGGCCACGCGCACATGGCCGGGCCAGTCGCCGGCCACCGCAGGACGCTGCGCATACGGGTCCAGGAACGGCGCGGCGCGCAGGCGTTCGTCCACGCCGGGACGCCACCGCGCCGACAGCAGCATCATCGCGCCCACGTTGATCAGCAGCGACCAGAACGTGCCGTGCGCCAGCGGGTCCCAGCCACGCATGCCGAACAGCTGCTGCGGCTGCAACCAGGCGATGCCGAACGGCCCGTCCAACAGCCACTGCGGCTGCAGCCAGCCCGCACGCGTGGCAGCCGGCAGCAGCAGCGTGTAGATCCAGGTCGCAAAGCCGAGCACCATGCCGGTTTCCACGCCCTTGCGGCTGGCTCCGCGCCAATACAGCCCGCCGATCAGGCCCGGCGCGAACTGCGCCACTGCGGCAAATGCCATCAAGCCATACGCTGCCAGGGTGGTGTCGTTGGCCACGGTGCGGTTGTAGCCGTACGCGATCAACGCCAGCAGCAGGATGGCGACGCGGCGGATCCACAACACCCGCGAGGCCACCGACGCGCGCGCGTCCGCGCTGCCACGACGGCGCAGCAGCACCGGCATCACCAGGTCGTTGCTGACCATGGTGGCCAGCGCGATGCTCGCCACGATCACCATGCCGGTGGCGGCCGAGAACCCGCCCACATAGGCCACCAAGGCCAGCACGGTGTTGCCCTGGCTCAGCGGCAACGCCAGCACCACCGCATCGTCGACCACGCTGCTGCCCTTGCCGAACAGCGCCACGCCGGCCGAGGCGATCGGCACCACCATCGCCGAGATGATCACCAGGTAGGCACCGAACAACCAGCGCGCGCGGCGGATGTCGCCCACATCGCTGCATTCCACCACCGCGACGTGGAACTGGCGCGGCAGGCAGATCACCGCCAGAAAGCTCAGTAGCGTCTGCGAAATGAAGCCCACCGACGGCGTGTGCTGGAACAAGGTGCGCGCCGACTCGGTGATGGGCACCTGGTGGTCGCTCAACCACATCCACGCGAACAGCCCCACTGCCACGATGGCGACCAGCTTGATCACCGACTCCAGCGCAATCGCCAGCATCATGCCGTGATGGTGCTCGGTGGCATCGACCTGGCGGGTGCCGAACAGGGTCGCAAACAACGCCATCAGCAGCGCCACGTACAACGCCGGATCGGCAAACACGCCGCGCCCGGCGCTGCTATGCCCGGTCAGCACCTCCAGGCTCATCGCCACCGCTTTGTACTGCAGTGCCAGATACGGAACGATGCCGACCAGCGCGATCACTGCCACCAGTGCCGCCAGCCGCCGCGAGCGGCCATAGCGCGAGGAAATGAAATCGGCGATGGACACGGTGTTCTCGGCGCGCGCGATCAGCGCCAGCCGCTCGATGATGCGCCAGCCGAACAGCAACAGCAGCAGCGGGCCCAGGTAGATCGGCAGATAGCCGATGCCGTTGCGCACCGCCGAGCCGACCGCGCCGTAGAACGTCCACGACGAGCAGTACACCGCCAGCGCCAGACTGTAGACCGCCGGCCGCAGCCACGGCCGCTCCGGGTACAGCGGACGGCGGTCGCCCCACCACGCCACCCCGAACAACAGGGCGGCGTAGCCGACGGAGACCAGCAGCAGGATCCAGCTCGAGACCAAGGGGCGTCCTAGGCGGCGCGATGCGAGGCTGGGAGTTTACGCAGTGGTGAACCGCGCGTGGGCGGCAGGACGCTGCCTGCGGAGCAAATGGGCACAGGGGCGCTGCGCGTGGACGCTTGGAGGCGTGGGGTGGGGTCGCTGCCCCCATCCGCCCTTCGGGCACCTTCCCCCGCAGGCGGGGGAAGGACGCGTGGTGAACGCGGACGGAAGCTGGCTGCTAGCAGGGTGGGCTGTTGGCTGTTGGCTGTTGGCTGTTGGCTGTCGGCTGTCGGCTGTCGGCTGTCGGCTGTGGGCTGTGGGCTGTGGGCTGTGGGCTGTGGGCTGTCGGCTGTCGGCTGTCGGCTGTGGGCTGTGGGCTGTGGGCTGTGGGCTGTAGGCTGTGGGCTGTGGGCTGTTGGCTGTTGGCTGTTGGCTGTTGGCTATCGGCTGTCGGCTGTCGGCAACCAACAATCTCAGAATTGCCGGAAACCTCCCCTCTCCCCCCTGGGGGAGAGGGTGCCCGAAGGGCGGGTGAGGGCCGCCAGCGAACCATCATCGAAAACAATGTTCACCCCGGCAAACGCACCAACACCCGATACGTGCGACCAGCGACGATGTTGTAAACGCGCTGATCCGGGCAGACCTCGCCATCCACCAGCACCTCGATGTCGCGACGGCCCGCTTCGCGGGTCAACACGACCTCGAACTGCGCGCCACGGAACTGCCGCGTCGCCTGCGCCTGCGGCCAGTGCGAGGGTAGCTGCGGGCGGATCGCCAAGGCAGCGCCCTCACCGACCAATCCGAACAAGCCTTCCAGCACGCAGCGATACACCCAGGCCACCGTGCCGGTGTTGAACAACTGGCTCGAGCGTCCGGCCGTGCGCGGATATTGATGCCATGCGCCGCGATAGTAGTTGGGCAGCGATACCGGCAAGTGGCCGCGCTGCAGCGCGTCTTCGCGCGTGGGTCCGGGCAGCATCGTGCGCAGGATCTCCCACGCACGGTCGGCTTCGCCGATCTGGTACAGGCTGTACAGATAGAACGCCACCGCATGGTTATAGACCGCGCCGTTCTCGGCCGCACCGGGGAACTTCTGCGTCAACCGGCCCACGTCATCGCGCATGTGCGTATACGCCGGCGCCAGCATCATCGGCCCGTACGGCGTGTGCAGTTGCTCGCGTACCGCGTCCAGCAGCGCATTGCGCTGCGCGGTATCGGCAGTGCCCGCCAACAATGCAAAACTCTGCGGATTGAGATAGATGCGCCCTTCCACGTCGTCGGCAATGCCGAAGCGCACACCATCGTCGGTGATGCCGCGCGCATACCAGTGGCCGTCCCACAGCGCGCGATTGGCATCGGCGTTGACCGTCTCCGCCGCTCGCGCAAATGTCTCCGCCTGCGCAGTGCGCCCGTGCGCGGCGCAGATGCCCGACCACAAGCGCGACGCATACGCAGTGGCCACGGTAAGCCAGCCGGACACGCCCTTGCCGCGCCAGCCGACCATGTTCATCGGGTCGCACCAATCGCCCTGCGCGATGAAGCTCAGGCCGCGCGCGTCGCGTGCGTCCAGCAACCAGTGCATCGCCGCGTCCAGGCGCTCGGCCACGCTGAGTGTTTGGCCATCGCGTGTGCGCACCGGCGCGTCGAGCACGCTCGCATCGTTGGTTTCGGCCAGGTACGCACTCAGGAAGATCGGCAACCACACGCAATGATCGGTGTGCGGCACCTGGTTGATGTATTTCAGCTCGGCACCTTCGACCAGCAGGATGCCGTCCGGCATGGCGCCGCCGGGTTCCTGCTGCGATAACGCATGCAACAACGCCGCACGCGCGGTGGCCGGCTGCAGGTAGGCCATGCCCATGTGGTCCTGCAGATAGTTGCGTGTCTGCGGATCGGTGGTCAGGCGGTTGACGTCGCCGTGGTAGAACACCTGCCGCGGCAGCCACTGGTTGACCAGATTGTCCAAGGCCGCGTCGGGCGTGGCGATCTGCATGCAGCCACGGCCAGCCTGCAGATACTGCGCGTAGTCGCGTGCGGCCGTCGCAAACCCGTGTTCGGACAGATAACGCGCGCGCAGCGCGGCGATTTCGGCGTCGTCCTTGGCCGGCCCGAACGCAAATCGGTACACGTTCGCCGCGTCCGCTTCCAGCGTCAGGCGGTATTGCAACGCCGCTGTCGGGGTCTCGTAATGCGCGTCGTGGTTGCCGAGCTGCTCGGCCTGGATGGCGGACGGCGCGTGCAGCCCGCCCTCGCCCTCGAACGCCATCTGCTGCGCCTCCCAGGCCACCGGTGGCTGCTCGTGCAGCAGAAAGGTGCAGTCCTTGAAATCGCGCTGGCGAAAGTAATCGTCCACCTTCTGATACGGCGCCACGCTGCGGCAGACGATGCCGCCCAGCGCCGGCACGTAACCGCCACTCTGATGCATCCACGACATGTAGCCGACCGGAAAATACGCATACAGGCTGAGCCTGCGCGTGCGCCCGGACACGTTGTGCACGCGGCATTCCCACAACTCCACCGCATCGTCGGTGGGCAGCGCCACGCACAGCTCCACCACGACGCCGTCGTGACGCACCCGCCAGCGCACATCGTGCTTGCCGGCAGAAAACGTGAACTGCTCCGGCAGCGCACGGACCGGTTCGTGCGGCACCGAATACAACGCGCCGCTGTCTTCGTCCTTGAGATAGAAAAAGCGCCCGGGATGATGCGCGTAGTACGGCTGCTCCGGCAGCATGAAGTGACGCGCTTCCATCAGTGGCGCGTGCGCGTATTTGGCCGGCTCCGGCTGCATGAACTGCCCGGTGGCATACCCGCGACAGGTCAGCTGCAGCATC
This sequence comes from Xanthomonas sp. 3075, assembly GCF_014197275.1. Classification (GTDB taxonomy): domain Bacteria; phylum Pseudomonadota; class Gammaproteobacteria; order Xanthomonadales; family Xanthomonadaceae; genus Xanthomonas; species Xanthomonas campestris_B. The sequence continues at coordinate 307,616 of NZ_JACIFI010000002.1, forward strand.
ATGCGGCGGTTCCACAGGAACCCACCGGCATTGGGCATCGCAGTGGGGCTGTAGAGCGCATAGCGCGCGCCATCGGCGCTGGGCGCCATCAACGTGGAGAGATCGTCGGAAACGGCAGTGGGCGTTGCAGACACGGTCAGCGTGACTCCTGTTCGTCGCGCTTGCGCGCAGCCAGTTCGCCTTGGATACGGCGCAACAAGCCGTCGTCGAGCGGATAAAAGCGCATGGTCCAGGCCGCCAGCAAGGCGATTGCACCCGGGATCGCCGTCAGCAGCAGCACGATGCCGGTCAACGACCCGGCAGACTGCACACCGTTGGCCACATAGCCCATGCCGGCCAGCACCCAGGCAATGCCGGCCGAGGCCAGTGCCCCGCCCAGCTTTTGCGAAAACGTCGCCGCCGCAAAGGTCATCGCGGTCGCGCGCCGGCCGGTGCGCCATTCGGTGTAGTCGGCGCTGTCGGCATACATCGAAAACGCCAAGGGCGATTTGGGCCCCAATGCCAGGCCAATCAGCATGTTCAGTGCGAAGATCGCCCACACCGCATCGGCGGGAATGAAGAACATCAGGCAGCTCAACACCCCCACCAGCGCCATCAGCGCGGTCATCAGCTGGCGCTTGTCCCAGTGCCGTGTCAGCAGCGGGGTGATCGCCGCACCCACCGCCAACGACACCGAATAGCCGCCCAGGAACAGGCCGACCAGGTCGGGCCGCTGCACGTAGTACTTGAGGTAATACACACCCGCACCGCCGCGCATCACGATGGTGACCATGATGATCAGCGACAGCACGAACAGCACGCACCACGGCTTGTTGTGCAGCAGGTCGGCGATGTCCTGGCGGATCTGGGTGCGTTGCTGTGGTGGCGGCTGCACGCGTTCGCGCGTGGTCAACGCCACGGTGACGAACAGCGCCACCGCCACCGCGCCGTACAGCATCATCGTGCGTTGCCATCCCACCGCATCGTTGCCGGCACCGAACCAGGCCACCAGGTCCAGCGTGCAGTAATTGACCAACGTGGTGCCGGCAAAGGCGGCGATGAAGCGCAAGCTGATCAGGCTGGTACGTTGGCTGCTGTCGGCGGTGATCACGCCCGACAATGCCGAGTAAGGAATGCTCACTACCGTATAGGCCAGCATCATCACCAGAAAGCTGATGGTGGCCCACCACATGCGTCCGTTCTGGTCCAGCGCAGGCGTGGTGTAGGCGAGCACGCCGGTCACCGCCATCGGCACTGCGCCCCACAACAGATACGGGCGAAATTTGCCCCAGCGGCTACGCGTGCGATCGGCCAGTGCGCCCATCGCCGGATCGGCGATCGCATCGGCGATCTTGGTCAGCAGGATCATGGTGCCGACCGCCGCCGCCGGCAGATGCATGGTGTCGGTATAGAAGATCAGCAGGAATGCAGAGATGTTGGCCCAATACAGATTCAGGCCCAGATCGCCCGCGCCGTAACCCAGTTTTTCGCGCCAGCGCAGATGTGCCGAAGCGGGAGACGTTGCGGGCAATGACGTCATCGGCACACCTTCGGATGCGTTGTGCCTGGTCGAGCACGCCGTTACGCTGGGCGTCCGCTCACGTGGCAGGGAGCGCCGACGCTACACCACGCATCGGCTGCCGCCAACGTGAAATCCGGCGACATGCCGAATCGATCCAGAGATATAACCTGACGTGATGGACACCTCTGTGCGCGCCACGCCCGCGTCCGCTTCGCCCCTGGCCATCGTGGTGATGGGGGTGTCGGGCAGCGGCAAGACCACCATTGCGCAGGCGCTGGCGGCGCATTACGGCTTCCGTTTTCTCGATGCCGACGACTATCACAGCGTGGCCGCCCGCGCGCAGATGGCGGCCGGCCAACCGCTCACCGATGCGATGCGGCTGCCGTGGGTGGAGCTGTTGTCGGCCACCTTGCGCGACTGCGTGCATGCCGGCGAATCGGTGGTGCTGGCGTTCTCCGGCCTGCGTGGCACGCACCGCACATTGCTGCGCAGCAGCGGCGTTGCGATGCGCTTTGTGTTCCTGCATGCGGCGCCGCACGTCATCGCCGCACGACTGCGCACCCGCGCCGGCCACTTCATGCCGGCCACCCTGCTCGACAGCCAGCTGCAGACGCTGGAGCTGCCGCTGGACGAAGCCGACGTGGTATCGGTCGATGTCGATGCGACGGTCGCCGAGGTGGTACAGGACGCAATCGCGCAGTTGGCCCTGGTCGACACCGAGCGCAACTAGCGCGTGCGCATGGCCGCCGCGTGAGCCGCGCCGGCACCGCCGCCATGGCAGCGGCATCGCCAACACGCGGGGCACCAGCAAGGCACTGCGTGCGGATAACGCATCGTGGCGCGCATATGGCAATGGCGCCTCGTCCGGTGCGTCTGCCAGCGCAAGCGCACCGGCTTCCAGATCGCTCGGCACCGCGCGCGGCTGCGCCGATTGCCTGGCATCCACGCGCGGCACAAAGACCACGGTCATCGATCAGGCACGTCACAAGGTGGCGCAAGATTTCCTGGTTACTTTTTGCAAACCCGCATTTCGGCGTCACTGTCAGTCCGGCGCGACGCAAGGTTTTTTCTATTGCTGCAATCAGGAATCGTGATCGATCCGCACAGATTTGCGCCGAGAGCGACATTATTGAACGAAACTTTTTCAAATCGACGCCACCATTGGTAGACGGACCCGACCGTTATCTGAACGCTGCCGCACGCGTGTGTTGCGCCGTCATCGCAATCGGCGATCTTCGAGCGGCAGGTCCGGGGGGATCCAGCGCTTCCTTCCACCAATGGATACGCCGTGATGACCAACTCCAATCGCCGCTTGCGGTTTCGCAGCTTGATGCTCGTCCCCTGCCTGCTCACCAGCGCAGTGGCATTCGCCCAGTCCGCCACGACCACTGCCCAACCGCCGGTGTCGTCCCTGGACGCCGACGCGTTCGCACGTGCCGGTCAGGTGTGGCACAGCTTTGGCAGCAATCTTCCATTTGCCAGCCCCAACCGTTGGTCCAGCGCCGGGGGCGGCTACCTCAATGCGCGCTTCGCGCCGGGCGAGTGGAAGATCAATCGCACCACGGCCAAGACCCTCAAGCCGGCGTGGACCCTGACCACGACCGGCGACATCTCGGCCACCCCAAGCGTGGAAGGCACGTCGCTGTACGTCCCCGATTGGGGCGGCACGCTGTATAGCGTTGATACGCAGACCGGCAAACCGAACTGGCAGGCCAAGCTGTCCGACTACACCGGCAATGCAAGCTCGGTGACGCGCAACACCCCGGCAATCAGCGCCAACAGCATCATCGTCGGCGACCAGGCCGCCGGCACCTTGCTGGCGCTGGACAAGAAGACCGGCAAGCTGCTGTGGAAGACCACGGTCGAAGCCAACCCGCAGGCACGCATCACCTCTTCGCCGGTCATCTACGGCAATCGCATCTATGTCGGCGTGTCGTCCGGCGACTGGGGCAACCTGGCTGCCAACCATACCTTCAGCTTCCGCGGCAGCGTGGTGGCGGTGGATCTGGCCACCGGCAAGAAGGTGTGGCAGTTCTACAACGTGCCAGAGGGCTATACCGGTGCCTCGGTGTGGGGGCAGGTGGCGATCGACCCGGTCCACCGTCGCCTGTATTTCGGCACCGGCAACAACTACAACATCCCCTCCGGTGTCGGTAACTGCGTGTCCAATGCGCGCTCCTATCGCGGTGGCTCGCTGACGGTGAAAGACGAACTGGATTGCATGGCACCGGACAACTACGTCGATTCGGTGATCTCGCTGGATCTGGACACCGGCAAGCTGGTCTGGGCCAATCGCGCGCAGGGCTACGACGCATGGAATCTGTCCTGCATCGCCGCACCCACCAATGGCCTGTGCCCGAACACGCAGGCGACCAATCTGACCGGGCCCGACTACGACTTCGGTGGCGCGGGCGTCAATCTGTTTACCGTGCGGCGCAACGGCAAGCCGCAGCAGTTGATCGGTGCCGGGCAGAAGAGCGGCATTTACTGGGCCTTCGACGCCAAGACCGGTGCAAAGGTGTGGTCGACCCAGGTGGGCCCGGGCGGCTCCACCGGTGGCATCGAATGGGGTACCGCGTTCGACCCGTACAAGTCGCGCGTCTACGTGGCCATCAACAACAACACCAATGCCACCTACACCCTGGGACCGGACCATAAGCAAAGCCACAACGGCGGCTCGTGGGCGGCGCTGGATGCGACCACCGGCAAGATCCTCTGGCAGGTCAAGGTACCGGGCATCAACCGCGTCAACCCGACCGTACCGGCCGGTGGGCAGGGCTCGCTGACCGTGTCGCCCAACCTGCTGTACGCCGGTTCGATGGCCGGCAACATGGTCGCGCTCGACACCGACACCGGCGCCACCGTGTGGAACCACGACGCCAGCGGCTCGGTCATCAGTTCGCCGGCGATCGTGGATGGCGCGTTGTACTGGGGCGCCGGCTACGGCCGCTTCAACTTCGGCACCGCCGCGACGAGTAACCAACTGACCAAGTTCGTGCCGGCGGCCAGCGGCAAGGGCAAGTAAGCGCAATTGCGCGCGTGACCTGATTGCGATGAAGCGTTAGTCCAGCACCACAACGGCGTCGCCTGCGAGCGGCGCCGTTGCGGTTCGGCACATCGGCGTGCATGCAGCGTTCGCAACGCTACAAGCGCGTCACCTGACACAGCCGGATCTGCCCCGCTTCCAGTCCATGCGCCTCGGCCGCACGCCGGCGCAACGCACACACCAACTCGGCCGCATCCAGCACGCCATCGGCAGGCACTTCCACGCTGTAGGCGAGTTGCCCCCACAGCACCGGCCGGCCATCGCAATAGCCCTCGTAATCGGCGAAATAATGCAGCTGCCGCAGGTCAGGTGCCGACGTGGACATCGCCCTGGATCTCCGTGCAGCCCAGATGTTCCAACGCGATCTCCAATCCCAGCAGATAGCTCTGCGCGCAATACCCGCGCACTGTGGCAATGCATTGGGCAAAGCCCTGTGGCAGGCAACGCTCGGGTCGGTCCACGCTATCGTCGTGCGCTTCCACGAACGGATACGGCAGCGCGCCGAGGACACGGTGCAGGCGCACGCTGTCCACGCAGCTGCCCGGATCGATCAAGGCGATTTCCATCCGCGCCTGGCCGGCCACCCGCAACGCATCCAGCAGTTCCTGTTCCGACCCGCAGGCACGCAGCGCCACCGTCTTGCCCGCATCCCCCGCACACGCCACCAGTTGCCGGATGACGGCACGCGGCAACGGCTGCGGACCACGCACCAGCGGCATCACCGCTTCCGGCCCACGCACGATCACGATCGACATGTCGGTCTCCTCAGGCAGCCGCGCGCAACGGCACGTGCACCGGTGGCAGACAGCGCGCCGCAATGCCCAGCGACATCGCATAGGCGCGCGGCGCATCGTGCGGCGTAATCACCACCGCCAACGGCGCATGCTGCGGATGCAGCCACGGCTCCAGCTCCTGGCCGGCATCGGTATGCAGTTCGATATACGGCGTGGGCAATGCATCCACCGCCGCACGCAGCGCCCTGGCATGCACTTGCGCACGCGCAGAGGGCGACAGATCACCCGAGTCCAGCAACACCAGCTCCACCTCGGCATCGCCACCGGCGGCCTGCAAGCCGGCGATCAAGCCATCGACATCGGCACACGCCAGCGTGCGCAACGCACGTCCGGCACACTCGGGCAGCTGCATCGGCGCCACCTGCGCCGGATCGGCCTGCGGACCTTGCAAAATCAGGATACACATCGTGTTTGGCTCAACGCACCACAGTGCGGGGATGCCAAGGTAGGCCCACCCGGCGTAAAGAGGCTATGCGTGCGTCGGTGGGCGGGCATAAAGAGTGCGTAAGCGCCGCGGTTTGAGCACGATATCGCTGCAAACGTCGTCAGCCGCAGGCTCCAGTCGCAACCAACCTTGAAGACGCCGATGCCGATGCCGATGCCGATGCCAGGCCATCGAATCGCAAGCATGCCGGCTTGCCAAGCGCGGTCCCGTCATCTTCTTCGCTCTTCAGCGCAGCGGCAGCTGCAGGTGTTGCAGCGCGTCGGAGATTGGACGAAGTCCAAAGGAAATCGCCGGCAATCACCTGCTGCGGAGCGACCTCAAGACCGCGCGATTACTGCCGATACACCTCCTTGGTCAGGAGCGGATCAGCATGGAACACGATCAAGGCATCGTTGCTGCGGAGGCGTCGCAGTGACCTGGGCGACAGATGCGCTGGGCCTGCCGGCAGACGCCGATAGCCGCGCGATCAAGCGCGCGTATGCCGCACGCCTGAAGACCACCCGCCCGGACGACGACCCGGCGGCATTTCAGCAATTGCATGACACCTATCAGGCGGCGTTGGCGTGGGCTGCGGACATCGTATTGCCCATCGACGACGCTGCCCGCGCTGGCAGGCTCGAGGCTCCTTCGGCAGCATTGGAGCTGTCAGCAGACTCCGCTTCGTCCAGGCGCACGCGCCCGGCACTGGTCGAGTGCATCCAGGATCCGGCGTTGGAAGCAGAGCTTGCACGCTGGCAGGACCAGACGCATGTGCAGGCTTGCGCGGCACAGATCCTGACCGCAGCGCACGACATGTCCGGCAGCGACTTCGACAGCTGGCTAAGTGCACTACCGGAAGTGTGGTCGCTGGACATGCGTCCACGCATCGGCGATGCCATCGTGCATCAGCTGGCAAACCACCACGTGCACATCACCGATGCGGTCTTCGATCGGCTGATCGCCACGTTTGGCGATGATGCAGAGGCTGAACTCTCCCATGCGCTGTGGGCCGCGCGCGTACTGGAAGTGGTTCTGCGGCAGTCGCCAGAATTTCTCAGCCACTGGATGCCCAGCCGCGTCGACTCCTGGTCGCCGTACCAACGCGCGATGATTGGTATCCACCTCTTACGGGCACTTGGCGTACGGCGTCCAGCACTGCGGTTGTCGACCATCGACACATTGATGCACGCCTTCGATTGGCATCGATGGGAAGGACAGGATGACCTGACGTGGCTGCGGGCAGCGCGTACGGCAGCGCGGCAGCTGGAAATTTCGCTGCGTCGGCAGGCGGCGCTGGCGCCCGGTGGCGATGCCGCCGTGCTGGCCTATGAGTTGGGGGTGGCCGGATGGGACGCGATGACGCCGCAATGGGCGGCGGCACTACGTTCGCGCCTGGCCCGACGACCCTCGCCATGGCGCTCTATGGCGACCGCGCTGTTGCCGGCTCGGCCCGCATGGATGTACCGGCTCTGCAGCATCGTGCAGCACTGGTTTCCGCAGCAGTTGCCCGATTCAGTGCACCCTGAGAACCTGCGCTTCTGGATGCAGATCGGCAACCCGCACCGCCCGCACATACGCCAGCTCGCAGTGGGACTGGCACGCGGCCTGGCGGTTGCGGCCCTGCTTTCGATCGGTGCGTGCGTGTCGGCTATCCTCTCGGCCATCCACCCCGATAGTGGCAATGCGGCATGGGCCTTTCCTGCAATCGGACAGGGACTGGCGCTATGGAGCGCCTTGCTACTGATCCAGATGGCTGCACGCTGGCAGGCGCGTGACCTGCCTCGCCGGCAGATCAGGCGCGTTAGCCATTACTGGATGATCCCGATCGTTGTGGTCGCCATCTGCCCCAGTCCACCCTCCGGTTGGATGGCGGCGCTGAGCCTTGCGGTGGCCTATGTAGCGGCATACCGACTGATCGGCCGGCTACAACCGGTGTCACGTCCGGTGCTGATCGCCACGCTTGCCCTGCTTGGACCGCTACCGATGATCGTGGCGATCCTGGCCGGTGCAGGCGTATGGCCCGGAGTGGGAATTGCACTATCGCTCTGGCTGGTGTCCTTGATTCAAGACGCGCAGGGCCATCATCCGGATGGCAGTCATTAGAATGTTCGCAGCGAACGGAAAAGGGATTTCACCATGATCGTAGGTATCGACCTGGGCACCACGCACTCGTTGATCGGCGTGCACGATGCCGAGGGTGGGCGGCTGTTCCCCAATCCGCACGGTAGCCTGCTGACACCGTCGGTGGTCAGTATCGACGATGACGGCAACCTGCTGGTGGGACAGCCGGCGCGCGAACGGCTAGTGACGCATCCGCGTCATAGCGTGGCGACCTTCAAACGCTGGATGGGCAGCCCGCGCGAGACCAGACTGTGCGAACGCAGTTTCCGCCCCGAAGAACTCTCGGCACTGATCCTGCGCTCGTTGATCGCCGATGCCGAAGCCGCGCTTGGCCACAAGATCGAAGAGGCGGTGATCAGCGTGCCGGCGTATTTTTCCGATGCGCAGCGCAAGGCCACGCGCGTGGCCGGCGAACTGGCAGGGATCCGGGTCGAACGCCTGATCAACGAGCCCACTGCAGCTGCGCTCGCCTACGGGCTGCAGCAACGCGACGGCGAAGGCCGCGTCCTGGTGCTCGATCTGGGCGGCGGCACCTTCGATGTGTCGCTACTGGAAATGTTCGACGGCGTGGTGGAGGTGCATGCCAGCGCGGGCGACAATTTCCTCGGCGGCGAGGACTTCCTCGAGGTACTGGTGGACGGCTTTTGCGCCGAGCATCAGCTCACGTTGGCTACCCTCGCCGCTGGTGACAGCGCACAACTGCGGCGGCGTCTGGAACAGCTCAAGCGCGAGCTCAGCACACAGGCGCAAGGCACGATCCAGCTGAGCATCGCCGGTACGTCCTACCGCTGGGAGATCGACGAACCGCGTTTCGCGCAGCTCGCCGAGCCGCTGCTGCAGCGTATGCGGGTGCCGATCGAGCGCGCCCTGCGCGATGCCAAGCTCAAGCCTTCGGATCTGGACGACATCGTGCTGGTGGGCGGTGCGGTCCGTATGCCGATGATCAGCCGGCTGGCCACGCGCATGCTCGGCCGCCTGCCGTTGCGCCACGTCAACCCGGACTATGCGATCGCGCTCGGCGCGGTGGTCGCCGCAGGTCTGAAAAGTCGCGACGAAACGCTGCGCGAAGTAGTGCTGACCGACGTCTGCCCGTACACGCTGGGAACGCAGGTAGCGCGCCACGGCGCCGACGGCCAGCTGCGCGGCGGCTATTTCCACCCGATCATTCCCCGCAACAGCGTGGTGCCGGTGAGCCGCGAAGACCGCTTCCATCCGATGCACGAAGAACAGAGCCAGCTGATGATCGATGTCTACCAGGGCGAGAACCCGATGGTGGACAAGAACATCAAGCTGGGTGAGTTGCGCGTCGCCCTGGATCCCAAGCGCCCGCGTCACGAGCAGAGCGTGCTGACCCGTTTCACCTACGACGTGGACGGGCTGTTGCAGGTGGAGGTGATCGAAGACGCCACCGGCAAGCGTCACGAACTCATCCTCGAACAGAATCCCGGGCTGCTGGATCGCAACGAAATCACACAGCGGCTGCTGGCGCTGGCCGAGCTCAAGGTGCATCCGCGCGACCAACAGCAGAACCTGGCGCTGCTGGCACGCACCGAGCGCGTCTACGAGGAATACATCGATTCCCGCCCCATCGTGCAGCACTGGCTGGCGCAGTTCCGCGAGGCGCTGGACAGCCAGGACCTGCAGCGCATCGAACGCCATCGCCACGAGCTGGGGCAGGCGCTGGACGATCTGGAAGCACGCGGGTGAACGCGGCGCTGGCGGCGCTTGGACTGGCCGAAGACGCCGATGCGCGGGCGATCAAGCGCGCCTACGCGGCGCGTCTGAAGCTTACCCGCCCCGACGACGACCCGGCCGGCTTCCAGCAGTTGCACGACACCTACCAGGCCGCGCTCGCCTGGTCCCAGCAGCGCCTGGCGCTGCTGGCCATGAGCGATGGCGATGGCGACACACCCGACACCGGAAACGCGCCCGACACTGCGCCCACCGGCACCTCACAGGAGATTGCCGCGCCACAACGGGAGCAAGAGGTAGGCGGCGCCGACGCACCCGAGGTCGAGGCCGCGCGGCCACGAGCACGTGAGCCACGCCATGCACCGCGCACGCACGCGCACGCGACCGACTGGAGCGAAGCGCCCGCCATCGATCTCCCCACCATCGATATCGCGCAGGTCCAGCAGCGCGTTCTGCACAGCGCACGTGCACTTGATTCCGAATCGCTGCAGGCCTGGCTGCTCGCGCAGCCGGACCTGTGGTCGCTCGAGCACAAGCCGCAGATCGGCGCAGGCCTGCAGCACCAGTTGCTCGCCCACGGCGATGCGATCGGCGCCCATAACTACGATGTGCTGGCGGCATTTTTCGACTGGAACGAAGCGCTCGACGCACCCGATCCCTACATCGTCGAACGCGCCCGTCAACAGATGCATCTACGCTGGTTACTGCAACCGCCCGGACATCACGCGCTGAGCGAGGCATTGCGTCAGCGTGGGGATAGCGCCGCATCGGTACCACAGGTGCGCAAGCTGCTGGCACTGCTGCGGCCGAAGTCGCGTGAGGACATGTGGCTGCCGGCCATGCTGTGGCCGGGCCGCCCGACCCGTGTGCGTCGGCTGCTGGATCTGATCGGCTATGTGCCCGATGGAAGGACGCCGCCACCGCCGCTGGATCGACGCAGCGCCAACGCCTGGTACCTGGCCGGCGAGCGGCAGATGTTCAATCCGATCGTCGCCATCCTCGGGTTGGCGCGCAGCGTGATCCTCGGCGCGACGTTTCTGCTGCTGTGCCTGCTGCTGGCGATGATCGACCACAATCCCGCACCGGGCATGTCACCGGTTCTGAAGGTCGGCCTGTATGGCGCGGCGATCATCGTCGGCGGCTGGGTCGCCTGGTATGCCAGCACGTCGCTACTGCGCTGGCAGTCGCGCCCGGAGGCCGACCCGCGCGTCGCACATCCGCTGTTGCAGCGGTGGTTCATCCCCGTAATCGGGTTGATACCGGCCGCATTGATCGTCGCCGGCCACCACGATGCCGCCACGGTGATCGCGCTGCCGCTGCTGCTGATGGCGCTGCTGCGCTGGGCGCGGCGCGAAGGCAAACGCCGGCAGATCCAATGGAGCTGGGGCTGGGTATGGGCTGCAGTGTTCTGCCTCAAGGTCGTCCTGATCGCCTTCGGTTTCCTGATCGTCTATCCGCAGGCCGCACTCGCGGCCACCGCCGTCGCCTGGGGCGCCGACCTGATCACGCAGCGGAAGGTGCAAAGGGCGACCGCAGGCTAAGAGCGGCTAACAAAACGACTTCGCGTCAGCCTACTGCAGGCCGGCTATCTGCGGCCTGGCTGCAGGGCCCTTGCCCGCCCAGCGTCGCGGGACACGCTGCAAGTACGTCCTTGTAAGCGCTTACGCGGCATCCACGCCGCGTAGGTCCCGCGACGCTGGACGGGCAAGGACCAGTCGAGTTGGTCTGTGTGCATGGCTTTAAAAAGCCACCGACTAACTCTCTGGTGCGGTGTCCTCGCCGCTTGCGGGACCGTGTGGCGGCATGGATGCCGCCACCGAGCCCCCAGGGACGGGTTCACGGCGTGTCCCGCGAGCGGTGAGGGCACCGCGCATTCGACCCACTCAGTGTTTGATCTGGACTTCTGACGGCATCCACCAAGATACGGCCGACAAAACCACTGCACTCACTGACAGGCGCTCGCTCGCCAGGTTTTGTTGGCTGCTCTAAGTCGCCGAGGCCCGCGCGTCTTTTTCGCTACCCGCAACAATGCGGGCACCGGCGCTCGCAACGTGCGGATGACAGGACGACGGCGGAGCAGCCAGCCCAGCGACATCGCATACGCACGCTGAGCGAGGTTCGCGAACAGACCGAACACTGGCTACCGGCAGATCCCGCACGACCGCCTGGGCGGGCTAACGCCCGCCGAGTTCCGTGATCAACATCAACCGCAGACCTCTAGTTTTAGCTGGCATTGAATGATGGGAGCCGACAGTCGCTACTTCTCTCGCCGCCAGTTCACCGACCCCTTGGTCTCCACCGTGCTCGATTCGGCCTCGATATCGAAGCCGCGGCTGAGCAGGTACTTCAGCGTCAGCACCGAGCCGCTGCCGATCATCGACACGCCATAGCCGACGTAGAGTTTCGGCGAGAGGTACTTGCCGAAGCCCACCACCGAGCCGACGGTGCTGGATTGGCTGACGCCGGCTTCGTCCAGGCCCAGCTTGGCGCCGATCTGCGAGGCGATCAGGCTGCTGCCGGCCGACAGGGCGGCCGAGGCGGCGCTGACCTGCTGGGTTTCGTCGCTGCTGGCAGTGGACAGGCCACGGCCGAGCACCAGATACGACAGCGCTTCGGACTGCGACATCGCAGGTTCCGACCATACATCCGCACGCGGCGATTCGGCGCGGCCGCTGACGTCGATACCGGCGGTCACATCGCCGATCTTGCGTTCGGCGCGCAGGCTCACGCGCGGGTCGGAGACGATGTTGTTGTTCCAGGTCAGCTGGCCGCGCGAGATGGTCAGATCCTGTCCGTAGGCCTTGTAGCGGCCGCGCACATCCAGCCCGCCACTGGCGGTCATTTCGCGGCCCGGGCGGGCGCGGATCTGCATCTGCCCACTCAGCCCGCCCTTCAGGCCGAAGCCGCTCATGTTGACCTTGTCGCCAAGCACGATGGCCAGGTCCATATCCAGTAGCGACGACGGCGCGGCTTGCGGGTCCACCGGGTCCAGCACCACCACGTCTTCGGACACCGAAGTGCCGCGATCCAGGCGTTCCAGATCGATGTCGGCTTCGGGCACGGTGACCTTGCCGCGCAGCTGCATGGTGTTGTCGGTGATGCCGAACTGCATGTCCGGGTTGGCGATGATGCGCAGCTCGCTGGTGTTGTAGGCCAGCACGTTTTCGCCGCGGATATTGAGCAGCAACGGCGTGCTGGTGCCGAACCACGACAACCCGCCGTCGATGTTGAGCGTGCCTTCGCCGGACTTGGCCGAGGCGGTGATCTTGGCCGAGCCATCCGGCAAGGCGTCGAAGCGGCCCTTGCCTTCGCTCAGGGTCAGGCCCATCGACGGATATTCGGCGGTGAAGTCGCTCAAGGTCGCATCGCCGCCGAGCAGCGGTTTGTCGCGGGTGCCGCGCAGGCTCACATGGCCTTCGACCAGGCCCTTGGGCCGCACTACATCGGCCACCACCAGCTCCAGCCAGTACAGCCGCGACATATTGAGATACAGCTCGCCGTTGAGCGGCGCGTACGCGTCCCAGCCGGTGTTGAACTTGGCATCGACAAAGCCTGCGCCCTGGAAGCCGATACCGAGCTTTGCCTGGATCTGCTGCTGGGTGAAATCGGCCTGCACGCTGAACTGGTCGTAGCGCAACAACTCGCCGCGATTGGGGTTGCCGGCCACGGCGGCGTAACGGGTTTCACCCAAACGAATGCCGCCTTCGGGCGAAGCGATGCGCAGGCTGCCTTCCCATGCATTGCCGCGCGGCTTGAAGCTGCCGTCCAGCGACAACTCGCCACGCAGATAGATCTGCCGGCCTTCCTGCTTGGGCAACCACGGCTGCACCAGCGACAACGGCAACGCGTCGCCGTGCACCACCATGCCCTCGCGCGGCCAGTTGGCGTTGGCGCACAGCGCCCCGCCGGTGGCCGCACCCAGGCAGGTGTCGGACAAGGTGAAGGCCGCGCCATCGGTACTGAATTGCGCCGGCTGACGCAGCGACCATGCAGCGCCCTTGGCCGGTGCGATCCGCAGCGTGGCGACCTGGCCCTGCCAGCGCTCGCCATTGCGACGCACATCGCCCTGCAGCGCGACACTGGCCAGGCTGTTGGCGATATCGGCATCCAAGCGCAGCGCTTCCACCGCGCCACGCGCCTGCACGCGCACGCTGTCCAGCACCATGCCGGCTTCGATGGCGGTGCCTTGCAAGGCCAGTTGTCCGTCGCTGCCGCGCCACGGCAGACGACCACGCAGGCTGATGCTCTGCGCGCTGTAGTCGTTCCAGTGCAGTCCATTGCCGGCAATGTCGGCGGTGATGTCGGGCGCATCCCGGCGGCCGCTGACCTGCAACTGCCCACGCACGGTGCCGGTGGCGCCCGGCAGCACATCGTCCAGTTGCAGCGGCTGCAGCTGCGCAGCGATATCGAGCTGGTCGCCCAGCTTGCCCTTGGCGTTGATGCGGCTATTGCCCAGCGACAGCTGCAACTCGCCCTCGCCCTGCTCGCCGCGCAAGGCGAACTTGCCGTTGGCCGACAGCGCGCGCTGACGCAACTGGCCGGCCAGACGTGGGATCTCCGCTGTGGCTTCGAAGCCCGGCGACACGCCGCCGGCCGGCGCCGGCAACTGGCGGCCCTTGGAAGCGACCTTGCCGGACAGATTGCCGTCCCAGCCCGGCACGAAATAGCCCGGATCGAACTTGGACAATTGCGCCGTGACATCCCAATCCAGCGCTGGCGTCCAGCCCACCTCGCCGGTGAGATCGAGCGAGCCGCCCGGCGTCTTGGCTTGCACCTGCTTGAGCTGGGCGCGCTGCTCGTTGCCGCGGCTGTCGAACACCAGCGCGGCCTGCTGCCCGTCGCGCTCCAGCGTGGCACGGCCGATCGCCGCCCACGCCTTCAAGGTACCGGCCACCCCCAGACGTGCATCGACCAGATCCACCGGCACGCTCGGCGCATCGGGCGTGGCCGGGTCGGGGGTCGGGGTGAAGCGCAGGCCGCTGGCATTGACCGCAAAACGGAAGCTCGGGTTCTGGGTGTCGCGGAAGTCGGCAGTGCCTTGCAGTTGTGCGCGACCTTCGAAGGCATCGATCACCAACGGCGCGACCGTGATGACCTGGTCCTGCAGGCTGATGTGCGAAGGCTGCAAGGTGGCGCTCAACTCGCCCTGCTTGACGCTGCCTTGCAGGTCGGCGTGGCCGCCCTTGCCGGAGGCCTGCAGGTTCAGCGCGATCGGCGTGGCCGGTGCGGCGTACTGCCCGTTGGTGGCCGGCATCAGCAGCGAGGTATCCAGCGCTTTGGTGACGGCCTTGAACGCCCACGCTGGGTCGTCGCGCCCGGTGAACACCAGGCTGGCCTGCAACGGCGCCGGCGCGCGGCCGGCGATGGCCACCTCCATCTTGTCCAGGTCGCCGCGTGCGACCAGCCCCAGGCTGGCCGGCGTGCGCCCGCGCGCGGCCGGCAGCACCGCCGTGGCGGTGAGGTCGGTGCGGTAGTCGTCGCTGGGCACGTAATCGCCGTGCAGGCGGAAGTTGCCCATGTCGGTGTCGATCACCAGATCGCGCGTACGCAGCTCGCCAGCGGCCACTTCCAGCCCGCCCTGCACGGTGTGCAGGACGATCATCGGCTGCTGCAGCTGGGTGATGCGCAGGTTCTCCACATCGATCTTGTCGGCCTGGATCGCCAGCGGCACGGTGATCTGCGGCAGCGAGTCGGGCCAGCTCGGCAGCGTGAACGGCTCCTCGCTCTTGCCGAGGTTCAAGGTGGCGTTGCTGACCTGCACCGCATCCAGTTGCAGCTTTTGCCCGAGCAACGGGCGCAGATCCGGCTCCAGATACACCCGCTCGGCAGTGAAATGGATGTCCTGATAACGGAAATCGACGTCGCGCAGGGTCAGCGGGCCGGCCACCGGGCCTTCGACGGTGCCGTAAGTAAACGTCGCGCCGACCGGCAAGCGCGCCGTCACCTGCGCCAGCAACACATCGCGCCCGGCCACGGTCTGCAGCAACCAGTACACCGCGATCAGGGCCAGCACCACCAGGCCCAGCACGGTCAGCCCGGAGCCCACCCAGAACCGGCGACGGCGATAGAACCGCGCGCGCGGCGCAGGGGTCGGGTTCGGCGTCGGTGTACTCACAGATTGGCCCCGATATCGATATAGAGCTGGAACTGCGAGTCGGGGTCGTTCAGGCCATGCGCGATGTCCACGCGCACCGGCCCCACCGGCGAGCGCCAGCGCAGACCGAAGCCGATACCGGTATGCCAGTCGGGCCTGTCGTCGAACGCGCTGCCGCTATCGACGAACACCGCGCCGCCCCACGGGCCGCCCTTGAGGTAATGCTCGTATTCGGCGCTGGCGGTGACCACGTGCTTGGCACCGAGCGCGAACTCGTCCGGCCTGGGCGTGCGCGGGCCCACTTCGCGGAACGCATAACCGCGAATGCTGTTGGCGCCGCCGGCAAAGAAGCGCAGGCTCGGCGGCATTGCCACCAGATCGCTGGTCCAGGTGGTACCGCCTTCGCCGCGCAGAATGATCCGACTGTTGTCGCCGGCGCCCAGAAACCAGCGCAGCTGTCCGTAGACCTGACCAAAATTGGTATCGGACCCGGCACCTTCGGCACCGCCACGGATGAGTGCCTGCCCGGAGACACCGCTGCGTGGAAACAGGCGGTCGTCGACATTGACGTAATTGGCCTGCAGCTGCGGATAGACCAGGGTGGAGGTTTCGTACACCGCATCGGTGAAATCGCTGCCGCTGCTGAAGCGCCAGCGTTCGCGCAAGCCGTTGATCGAGGCGATCGCGCTCCAGCGCTCATTGATCTGGCCGCTGCGGCTGCCGGTGAGTTTGACGTTGCGCAGGTCGATGTACTCGGTCTGCTCGTCGTACAGCCGCGCCGAGGCGGTGTACCAGCCATCCAGCCAGCGGAACGCCGGCACGCGGTAGCTGGTGGTCAGGCTCTTGCGCTTCTGTGCGTAGTCCAGCTGCGTGTCCATCTTGTGGCCGCGCGAATTCACATAGCGTCGTTCCACGCCGCCGCGCACACCGGCGCCGCTCTCGCTGCCGTAGCTCAAACCGGAGGTATAGACGGTGCGCTTGGCGCGGGTGAGTTTGACCTCCACCGGCACGCGGCCCTGGTCGTCGGCGTCTTCGGGCTTGGGCTGGATATCGATGGTGCTGAAGTAATCGAGTTTGGTCAGCGACTCGCGCAGGCGATCCAGCTTGCCTTCGTGGTAGTAGCTGCCTTCGTCCCAGTACACCAACGGGTCGAACAGGCCTTCGCGGAAGTAGTCGTAATCGAAGTGCACCTTGCCCATGTCGTAGCGGCGGCCGCTGTCCCAGTTCAAATCGATATCGGCGGCATGCTCGGCACGGGTGACGGCAACGCGGCGTTGAGTGAAGTCCGCATCGAAATAGCCGCGCTCGGCCAGACGACGGGTGATGCGCACCTTGCTGGCTTCGTATTGCGGGTGGCTGAAGACCTGGCCCTCGTGCGGCTCGAACTGCTTGAGGTCCTGGCCCAGGTAGCGGTCCTGTTCGGCCCAGCCGGTGATGGAGATATGCGACTGCCGCACCCGCACCGGCTCGCCACGCTCTACCGTGATCACCACCGTCACCTTGTCGCCGTTGCGCGGTGCGGCCAGTTCGATGGTCGGCGAGTAATAGCCAAACGGCTCCAGCGCCTCGCGCGTCTGCCGCTCGGCCTGCGCCAGCAAGTATTCCAATCGCGACTCGCCCTGCTCCTTGCCGACGGCCTCGTAAAGAGACAACGAAACCTCGATGTTTTCGATCATCTCGGCGTCGTCGCCCTCATCCAGGCCCTTGATCTCGATCTTGTCGATGGTTGCCCGGGCGGCCGCTTGCAGCGGAACGAACAGAGTGCACAGCAGGCAGAGAGCAAACGCGACTTTAGGCATCGGCGAAGGATACCCAGCCTGGGCGTGAAGAGACAAAAAATCTAAGCAACCGCGACTATACGAACGCCGCGCGACTGCGTACAGTCGAGGCATTGTTAACAATGTGTTCACAATAAATTCGTGCGGCCATTCCGGATTGCCGTGCGCCTTGTTGCATACCTTTGGAGAGAGGTTTCCATGAAGCGCCATTTGTTGGTCAACGCTGTATGTGCCGCCCTGGCGATGCCGTCGCTTGCGATGGCACAGAACACCGAGAATGTGACCGAATTGAACAAGGTCACCGTGACAGGCTCATTGATTCCCCGGTCGCAGATCGAAACGGCCACGCCGGTGATGTCCATCACTGCGCAGGACATCCAGCGCCGCGGTTTCAAGGATGTCTACGACGTGCTGCGCTCGCAGCCGATGGCCACCGGCTCGGTGCAGGACGGTCAGTTCAGTGGCGGCTTCACCGCTGGCGCCAAGTCGCTGAGCCTGCTCGGCCTGGACCCTGGTTTCACCCTGGTGCTGATCGACGGCCGGCCGATGGCCGACTACCCGCTGCTCTACAACGGCCAGAGCAACTTCGTCGACCTGGCCAGCGTGCCGGTGGGCATGGTCGAGCGCATCGATGTGGCGCCCGGCAACCAGTCCTCGATCTATGGCTCCAGCGCCATCGCCGGGGTGGTCAACATCATCCTGAAGAAGCACGTCGACGGCGTGCAGATGAATTACCGCATGGGCACCTACGACGGCGGCGGCGGCAACAACCAGCGCTTCCAGCTCACCGGCGGCAACACCATCGGCAAGGCCGATCTCGTCTGGGGCCTGCAGCTCAACAACCAGGATCCGATCTACGGCTACCAGCGCCGCGATTTCGATTCCACCTCCGACAATCCGGACCCCACGCTGCGCTACGGCTCGCGCATCGCGTTGCACAGCACGCCGACCACCTACATCGACCCGGGCACGGCAAACTGCGATGCGCTGGGGCCGCTGTTCAACGGCTCGGTGCAGTACGACAACCGCGGCAACCGCGGCAACTTCTGCAGCAGCCGCACCACCCCAGGTTACGCCAGCATCCTCAACAAGGAACGCAGCGCCAGCGGCTACGCCAACCTGACCTACGCCTTCAACGACAACACCCAAGGCTATGCAACGCTGTTGCTCAATCGCACCAAGGTGGAGGTCAACAGCGGCTCGCGCTTCTGGCAGAGCTCGGCCGATACCGGCGGCTTTTTCTACAACCAGGACAGCCAGCAGCTGGAGAGCTACCAACGCGTCTTCGCACCCGAAGAAACCGGCAATCTGAACTTCAACAACAATCGCCAGACCGCCGATTCCTACAACATCGCCGCCGGCATCAAGGGGGGTCTCGGCAGCAGCAACTGGACCTACGATGCGTACTACGCGCGTGCCGAGTACCGCATCGACAGCCGCCAGCAATGGCCGTTGGTTGACCGCATCGAAGATTTCTTCCGCGAGCAGTTCCTGGGCGCGCCGCAGGGCGACTTCTCCGGCTACCCGATCTATTCCCCCAACGACGCCAACTTCTATCGCGCGTTGACGCCGGCGCAGTACCGCAGCTTCAACGACGAGATCCACACCAAGTCCAGGACCTGGACCCAGAACGTCAACCTGCAGGTCACCAATACAGAGCTGTTCAACATGCCGGCCGGTGCGGTGGGCGTGGCCGGCGTACTGCAGGCAGGCAACCAGTACTGGGAAAACCCGACCGATCAGCGCGTGATCGCCGGCGACTTCTATCAGCTCACCGGCACCCAGGGCAGCGGCAAGCGCGAGAACTGGGCGGCAGCCTTCGAAATGCGTGTGCCGATCCTGAGCACCCTCACGGCCAATCTGTCCGGCCGCTACGATGACTACAAGAACCAGGGCGGCGGTGGCGACTCCAAGTTCACCTACAAGGCCGCGCTGGAATTCCGCCCGATCGATTCGCTGTTGTTCCGCGGCAACTACGCCACTGCGTTCAAGGCACCGGACATGGCGTTCTCGTTCGCTGGCGACAGCGGGTTCTTCCAGGGCGTCAACGACTACTACCGCTGCGCGGTCGAAGAACCCAGCGTGCCGATCACCGACTGCACCTATGCCGGCACCAGCATCCAGGGCCGTCGGTCCGGCAATGCCGACCTGAAGTCGATTACCGCAAAATCCTGGGGCGCCGGCGTGGTGTGGTCGCCTAGCGCCCGATTCAGCGTCAACGCCGATTACTACAACATCAAGATCGACCAGAAAGTCAGCGACCTGAGCACTGACAATCTGTTGCAGACCGAGTCGGCCTGCCGTCTTGGCAGCCTGGATATCAACTCGCCGACCTGCGTGGACGCGCTCGCGCGCATCGATCGCACCGCCGCCAATGCGCCGGTGCCGAACCGCCTGAGCAACATCCGCATCAACCCGGTCAATATCTCCAACGAAGAGATTTCCGGCCTGCTGGCCAAGGGCACGTACAACTGGGCCACCGAGTCGTGGGGCCTGTTCGTCTTCGACGCGCAGTACAACCTCACGCTCAAGCACGAAAGCCAGCAGTTCCCGCAGGACCCGGTACGCGACCTGCTCAGCGAGCCGTTCTTCTCATCGGAGTTCCGCAGCATCACCAATGCCTCGGTGACGTGGCAGAAAGACGCGTGGACCACCACGCTCTTCGGGCAACGCTATGGGCGCACGCCCAACTTCACGGCGCAGCAAAGCACCGATGGCTATGCAGTGGAAGACGCTGGCAAGGTGGGAGCGTGGACCACGTTCAACGCAACGGTGGACTATGCGGTCAACGACGATATCTCGCTGACCATGACGGTCAATAACCTGGCCGACAAGCGAGCACCGCGCGACCGCACCTACACCAACTACCCGTACTACAACATCTTCAACTACACCGGCTACGGGCGTTCCTACATGCTGGAATTGAACTGGCGCTTCGGCGCGCACTAACGAGGAGCGAACAAGACGTCGCTAGCGGTCCGCAGATGGGTGCGGACGGCGCACGGCAGGCAGGTGTCCGCGTGGTACATGCCGAGCCGAGCACCAGCCACACCCGCCTGCCCACCGCGCGGGCGTCTTGTTAGCGCTCGTGGTGATCCAAGGCAATCGCGTCCAACGGCAGCCACCTGGCTGCCGTTGGCGTTTCTACGCTGCCGAGCCTGATCCGGCGCCTCTGGATCGCAGCGGCGTCACTGCAGGCAGGAAACGCTGCCAATCAACCGCGCGAGCGGCTGGCGCAAGTGACGCGCATGCACGCCGGCCCCGGACACGATGTACACACCCAACCGGTGTCCGCTCGCTTCCTGTTGCAGGCCGCTATCAGCCTGCATCAGGCCTGGATCAGGCCAGCATGCAACAAGGCCTGCCGCAGCGGCTCCAGCTGCGTGGCATAGCGCCGCCACTCTTCCACGTTGCGCCCATGCACGCCTTCGCGCACCTGCACGCTGCTCAGCGTGGCCGATGCGGCCGCATTGCGGGTGATATCGATCTGCCCGGGCTCGATCTCCAGCCCACAGCGCATCATCAATTGCTCCAGCACCGTGGATGGATCACGCACCATCTGCGTGTAATCCACATCGATGACCCGGCCCGGCAATGCCGCACGCCACTGCGCCATCAATGCGTGATACGCCTGATAGTGACGTGCCAACGTATGCAGGTCGTAGCTGTAGGCATAGGAGTCGCCGAACAGCGCGCGGTAATTGGAGAAACACACCGCCATCGGCTCGCGCACCAGATGCACGATCAACGCCCCTGGCAAGGCACGCGCGATCGCGCCGATCGCCACCGCATTGGTCGGCAACTTATCGATGTACCAGCGCGCCGATCCGGCGCGCCACTGCGTCTGTTCCAGGTAACGCGCGCCGATCTGCGCGTAATCCAGCGTTGGCAGCGCCTGTAGCAGACGCGCATCCAGCAGGCTGCGGCCGGCCTGGTCGGCGCCCCAACGCAACTGATGGCCGAAGTCGTTCAATTCACCAGCCGACACAATCTGGGAATGATTGCCCAGCATCCGCTCCAGCACCGTGGTGCCCGAGCGCGGCAAGCCGAGGACGAAGATCGGCTGTGGGCCGTGTGCGGTCGCGGTTTGCTGCGCTGTGAACACGCCTTGTTCGGCCAACGCACCCAACTGTGCGTACAACGTTGCTTCGGCGTCGGCGTCGTGACGCAGACGCGCATGCATCACCGTATTGCCGTGGCGCAGCGCGTCCCAGGCGGCATCGGTCTGACCGAGGTCTTCCAGCTCCTTGTATAGTGCGAATGCCAGCCCGGCGCGATCTTCGCTCTCGGGTTTGGAGCGCTGCAGCTGTTGACGTACTTGCTCGACGTGGTTGCTGCTGACGGTCTGACGGCGCAACCGCGCACGCGTGAGTGCCGCACGGCCGTAGCCGGGCGACAGCGCCAGGGTCTGCTCCAAGGCCTGCGCTGCGTCATCCAGGCGACCATTGAACTGCAGTTGTACCGCAAGAAAGAAACGGAAGTCCGGGCCATCGAATCCGCAGGCCTGTGCGCGCTGCATCATCGCCAAGGCATCGACGTGTTCGCCCAGGGATTGGTGCACGTGTGCGAGCAAGGCCAAGCTTGCGCCGTCGCGACACTGCGTCACCGATGGATGACGCAATAGCGCGTGCAATTGGCGATGCTCGCCCACGCGCAACAAGGCCTGCGCCACACGGCAACGCATCGCCACATCGTCGCCAACATCGCGTGCGGCCAGCCGTAGCTGCGTGACCGCTTCACGCATGCGGCCGTTGGCCAACACGGTGCCGGCCAGCAGCACGCGCGCAGACACGTGCGTCGGTTCGACATCCAGCAGCGCCTGCAGTGCCGACGCAGCCACACCCAGGTCGCGACGTGCCAACGCGGCCTGGGCGGTCTGCCAGTGCACCGCGCCGACGGACGCGGCCATCAGCTGGACAGATGCTCGATGGCGGCGACACTGCCGAGGCGGTCGCCGAGCTTCTTCAGCAAGGCCAGGCGATTGGCGCGCAGCTGCGGGTCTTCGGCGTTGACCATCACACCATCGAAGAACGCATCCACCTGCGGGCGCAACCGCGCAAGGCGCGCGAGCACGGCGACATAGTCGTGGCGATGCAGCGCATCGCCGGTATCGCCGATGGCCGCTTCCACCGCTTCGGCCAGGGCTTCTTCGGCCGGTTCGCGCAGCAGCGTGGTGTCGATGTCGCCGGGAATCTCGCCCTCGACCTTGCGCAGGATATTGCGGATGCGCTTGTTGGCCGCGGCCAGCGCTTCGGCCTCGGGCAGCGTGGCGAAGATGCCGATCGCATCGATGCGGCGGTCGAAGTCGTAGAGGGAGGCGGGCTTCAGTTCGGCGACGGCGTTGAAGTGCGTGGCAGGCACGCCTTTTTCGGCGTAGTAGCCCTTCAAGCGGTCGATGATGAAGTCGTAGAGCTCCACACGTGCAGTTTCAGTATTCCGATCAGCATGCGGCTTCACTGCTTCTGGCAAAGGCTTCATGGCCGCATCGATCAGCTTGGGCAAATCCAACTCAAACCCACTCTCAATCACCGTCCGCGCCAACCCCAACGCGTTACGTCGCAGCGCGAACGGATCCTTGTTGCCAGTCGGCTTCAAGCCTGCCGCAAACCCACCGGCCAAGGTATCCAGCCGCTCGGCAATCGCCAGCACCTTGCCCAACGGCGACAGTGCGATGTCGTCGCCGGCAAAACGTGGCTGGTAGGCCTCATCGATCGCCAGCGAAATCTCACCAGGCTCGCCAGCAGCCTTGGCGTAATGCCGGCCGGCGATGCCCTGCAGCTCGGGGAATTCGTTGACCATGCGCGATTGCAGATCGTTCTTGGCCAGCTGCGCGGCACGACGCGCCTGCACCGGATCGGCACCCACCTGCGGCGCGATCGCCTCGGCCAGCGCAGCCACGCGCGCCACCTTGTCGGCCACCGTGCCCAGCTTGGCCTGATACGTGACGCTGGCCAGGCCTGCGCCCATCGCCTCCAGCCCCTGCTTGAGGTCTTCGTCGAAGAAGAACTTGGCATCGGCAAACCGCGGGCGGATCACCCGCTCGTAGCCCTTGGCCACTTCGGCCACGTCCTTGGAGACGATGTTGGCGATGCCGATGAACTGCTCGGTCAACTTGCCGCCGTCGTCCAGCACTGGGAAGAATTTCTGGTTGATCTCCATGGTTTCGATCAACGCTTCCTGCGGCACCGCCAGGAAATCGCGCTCGAAACTGCACAGCACAGCCGACGGCCATTCGACCAGGTTGACCACCTGTTCCAGGTTGTCGTCGCTGATGCGCGCACTGCCGCCAGCCTGCTTTGCGGCGGCCTCGACTTCTTCGACGATGCGCGCACGGCGTGCGTCCGCATCCACCAGCACGTGCGCAGCGCGCAGCGCCTCGACGTAATCGCCCGGCGCCGCCAGCGACACGTCGCCGTCATGCATGAAACGGTGCCCGCGGGTGATGCGGTCGCCCCGCACGCCCAGCAGTTCGGCCGGGATCACGCCAGTACCGAACAACAACACCAGCCACTGCACCGGCCGCGCGAACGCGTATTCGTGCGCGCCCCAGCGCATCGGCTTGGGGATCGGCATCGCGGCAATGGCCTCGCGCAGGATGTCGGGCAGCAAGTCGGCGGTGCGCGCGCCCGGCGTCACCGCGCGATGCACGAAGCGCTCGCCCTTGGCGTCGCTGGTGCGCTCCAGCGCGGTCCAGTCGATGCCGGCCTTGGCGGCGAACCCGGCCAGCGCCTTGGTCGGCTTGCCCTCGGCATCCAGCGCGATGTTGAGATACGGCCCCAACACTTCCGAGCGCTGCTCCGGCTGCTCGGTGGCCACGCCCGGCAGCAGCACCGCCAGGCGACGCGGGGTGGACAGCGGCTTGGCATCGCCGCGGGTGACGGCGACGCCGCGCTTTTCCAGACCGGCCAGCACGCCATCGAAAAAGGCCTGCGCCAGACCCGGCAGCGCTTTGACCGGCAGCTCTTCGGTGCCCAGTTCGATCAGCAGGGGAAGTTGTTCGCTCATGTCAGGTGAACCTTGCGTGTGTCCCTTCTGCCATCAACGGGCGAAGGTGGCTGGGGAATGTCCTTCTCCCGCATGCGGGAGAAGGTGGCGCACCGCGCCGGATGAGGGTCGTGCCAGGACGGCGGAGACGTGCTGCCCCCATCCGCCCTGCGGGCACCTTCCCCCGCGAGCGGGGGAAGGCAACAGCGTCAGCGTTTGACCCCGGGAAAGCCCAGCTTTTCGCGCTGCGCGTAATAGGCCTGCGCCACGCCCTGCGACAACGTGCGCACGCGCAGGATGTAGCGCTGGCGCTCGGTCACGCTGATCGCGCGGCGTGCGTCGAGCAGATTGAAGGCGTGGCTGGCCTTGGTCACCTGCTCGTACGCCGGCAGCGGCAAGCCGACCTCGATCAGGTGCCTGGCCTCGGCTTCGCAGGCATCGAAGCGATGGAACAGCTCGGCCACGTTGGCGTGCTCGAAGTTGTAGGCGCTCTGCTCGACTTCGTTCTGGTGGTAGACATCGCCGTAGCTCACCGGGGTGCCATCCGGGCCGTAGGTCCACACCAGGTCGTAGACGTTGTCGCAGCTCTGCAGGTACATGCACAGCCGTTCCAGGCCGTAGGTGATCTCGCCCAGCACCGGCTTGCACTCCAGCCCGCCGGCCTGCTGGAAGTAGGTGAACTGGGTCACCTCCATGCCGTTGAGCCAGACTTCCCAGCCCAGGCCCCAGGCGCCGAGCGTCGGCGATTCCCAGTTGTCTTCGACAAAGCGCAGGTCGTGCACCAGCGGGTCGATGCCCAGCGCCTTGAGCGAGCCCAGGTATAGGTCCTGGATGTTGTCCGGGTTGGGCTTCATCGCCACCTGGTACTGGTAGTAACGCTGCAGGCGGTTGGGATTTTCGCCGTAGCGGCCGTCGGTGGGACGGCGCGAGGGCTGCACGTAGGCGGCATTCCACGGCTCCGGGCCCAGCGCGCGCAGGAAGGTGGCCGGATGGAACGTGCCCGCACCCACTTCCAGGTCCAACGGCTGGATCAGCACGCAGCCCTGCTTGGCCCAGTACTGATTGAGGGTCTGGATCAGGCCCTGGAACGTGATTGGAATGGACAGGGGATCGGGCATGCAGCAAGGGCCGTGCGGAAAGGGTGCGCTAGTATACCGGCCGACCCGCAGCGCTTTGCCGCGGAGCACCGCTGCAGGGGAAACAAGCGATGGAACAGCGGCGTACGGCCGATCCAGAGGGTGCAGTGGCGATCCTGCCGCGCGGACGACTGATGTTCGACCCGGTGGCCGCCGCGTTGCTCGCCGATGGCATGGTGGTGCCGCACGAACATGAGCGCGTGCAGTTCTCCGCCGCCGGCGTGCGCAACGCCAGCGAAGTGCATCCGCTGGTGCTGCTGGCCAACCTCAAGCTGCACGCCGCGCAGCCGCCGGCCGGCGAGCTCGGGCTGGAACGACTCACCGAATGGCTGGCCACGCGCACCGGAATGCGTTATCTGCGCATCGACCCCACCCGCATCGACGTGGCTGCGGTCACCGGCGTGGTCTCGCATGCCTACGCGCGCCGCCACCGCATCCTGCCGCTGGCGCTGGATGCCGAGCGCGTGCTGATCGCCACCAGCGAGCCGCTGGCGCTGGACTGGCTGGCCGACGTGCAGCATCTGAGCCGTCGCCGTATCGAACTGGCGCTGATCAATCCGCTGGATCTGCATCGCTACACGATGGAGTTCTTCGGCGTGACCCAATCGGTGCGCGGCGCGCGCGGCGATGTGCGCAGCGCCGAACCCGGCGCGGGGCTGCCCAGTTTCGAGCAACTGGTGGAACTGGGCCGCGCCGGCGACGTCAATGCCGACGACCACCACATCGTGCATATCGTCGACTGGCTGCTGCAGTACGCCTACGAACAGCGGGCCAGCGACATCCACCTGGAGCCGCGCCGCGAGGCCGGGCGCATGCGCTTTCGCATAGACGGGGTGCTGCACAAGGTGCTGGAAGTGCCGCCCTCGGTGATGACCGCCGTGGTCAGCCGCATCAAGGTGCTCGGCCGCATGGACCTGGCCGAACGCCGCCGCCCGCAGGACGGCCGCATCAAGACCCGCTCGCCGGGCGGGCGCGAAGTGGAAATGCGCCTGTCCACCATGCCCACCGCGTTCGGCGAAAAGTGCGTGATGCGCATCTTCGACCCGGATTCGGCGTTCAAGAGCATCGAGCAACTCGGCTTCAGCCCCGAGGAAGCGGCCGGCTGGAGCGCGCTGGTGGAGCGCCCGCACGGCATCGTGCTGGTCACCGGCCCGACCGGCTCGGGCAAGACCACCACGCTGTATTCCACGCTCAAGCGGCTGGCCACGCCGGACGTGAACGTGTGCAGCGTGGAAGACCCGATCGAAATGATCGCGCCGGAATTCAACCAGATGCAGGTCCAGCAGAACATCGACCTGGATTTCGCCAGCGGCGTGCGCACGCTGCTGCGGCAGGACCCGGACATCATCATGATCGGCGAAATCCGCGACCTGGAAACCGCGCAGATGGCGGTGCAGGCCTCGCTCACCGGGCATCTGGTGCTGTCCACGCTTCACACCAACGATGCGGCCTCGGCGATCACCCGTTTGCTCGACCTGGGCGTGCCGCACTATCTGGTCGCCAGCACCCTCAACGGCGTGCTGGCGCAGCGGCTGGTACGCACGCTATGCGTGCACTGCAAGCGCCCGCACACGCTCAGCGACGACGACTGGTCGGCGATCCGCGAGCCCGGCGAAGCGCTGCCGGAAACGCTCAACGTGCACGCCCCGGTGGGTTGCCTGGAATGCCGCCGTACCGGCTATCTCGGCCGCGTGGGCTTGTACGAATTGCTGCCGGTGACCCCGCGCCTGCGCAGCCTGATCCGCGCCGACACCGACCTGGCCAGCTTCAGCCACGCCGCGCGTGGCGAGGGGTTACGCACCTTGCGCCGCACCGGGCTGGAAAAGGTCGCCGCCGGGCTGACCACGGTGGAAGAGGTGCTGTCGGTGTTGCCGCCACGGGAGTAGGCGCAACGCATATGAGCGGAGCGGATTGGCTTGGCTTGGTGGCGTGATCGGCGCGGCCGCCCTCACCCCAACCCCTCTCCCGCGAGCGGGAGAGGGGCTTATGTCCGCGACTCCCGCGCATGGAAATGCTGCCTTCCCTTCTCCCGTGCCCAGCAATGCTGCCTTTCCCTTCTCCCGCGGGCGGGAGAAGGTGCCCGGAGGGCGGATGAGGGCTATCCGCACGATACCGCCGCCGCTCTGACCATCAACTGGATGCAAAGACTGGCGACCGACCTGGCAACACCTCAGCCATCGCCGCTCAGCACGCGCCGCCGGCCCCCTCGCCCCCCCAAACCACCCCTCAACACATAGCCATCTGGCATAACCTTAGCTGCATCCGTTGGGAGGCCAGTCGAAAAACCCGCGCGTAGCTGCCTACAATCAGGCATATCCGTCGCTGCTGGATTTCGATCGCATGTCCGCCTTGCCGTTCCTAATCATCGAAACCGGCCGTCCCGTGCCGGCGATGAGGCGATACGGCCGCTTCCAGCACTGGATCCGCGTTGCGGCCGGGCTGGCCGAGCATGAGACCGTCGCCATCGATGTCGCCAACGGCGACCGCCTGCCCAGCCGCGACGGCTTTGCCGGCACCATCGTCAGCGGTTCGGCCGCCTTCGTCACCGACCGCGCCGACTGGAGCGAACGCAGTGCCGAATGGCTGCGCGAGGCCGCCTATCAAGGCATGCCGCTGCTGGGCATCTGCTATGGGCACCAGTTGCTGGCACACGCGCTGGGCGGCGAGGTCGACTACAACCCGGCCGGGCGCGAGTCCGGCACGATCGCGCTGGAATTGGAGCCGCCGGCCGAACAAGACCCCTTGTTTGCCGGCCTGCCGATGCAGTTCCCCGCTCACGCCACCCACCTGCAGACGGTGCTGCGCGCGCCCGACGGCGCCGTCGTGCTGGCACATTCGCGCCAGGACCGTTGCCACGCCTTCCGCTGGGGCCAGGCCACCTGGGGCGTGCAGTTCCACCCCGAGTTCGCCACCCACCACATGCGCGGCTATGTGCAGGCGCGCGCCGACTGCATTGCCCGCCATGGCTGCTGCGCCCGCACGGTCGCCCGCGAGGTCACCGCCGCGCCGATCGCCCGCAAACTGCTGCGCCGGTTCGTGCATCACGCCCGTGGCCTGCAAACAGTGAACGCTCATCCCGGCGCACACACACAAAAGCAGCGATAATCGCGGCACGCCGGATGGTCCGGTGCGTATCGATCCGGAATTGGGAATGAGCGAAATCCGCAAGGTGCCGGCGTCTGCCGGCGCAGAATGGCTGTTGACCGGTTTCTCGCTGTTGAAGCGGGCGCCGCTGGCGCTTGGCTCGCTGGGGGTGATCTGGAGCGTGGCGGCCACCCTGGTGGTATCGCTGTCGGTACTGGTGCCGCTGCTGGGCCCGGCCCTGCAGTTCCTGCTGGTCTTGGCCGGCCCGCTGTTCATGGGCGGCCTGCTGTGGGCGATCCGCGAGGTCGACGAAGGCCGCATCGCCAAGCCATCGCATCTGCTGCACGGCCTGCAGGACGGCCGCGCGCCGCATCTACTGGTGTCACTACTGCCGCAGCTGATCGCCGGCCTGCTGCTGGGCGTGCTGTTGCTGGCGATGATCGGCGCCAGCGGGCTGCAGCAGTTGTCCGAGGTGATGGTCAAGATCAATCAGATCAGCCAGTCCGGCGCGCAGCCGGACCCGGTGCAGATCGAGCAGCTTGCCGCCAGCCTGCCGGCCGGCCGCATCCTGCTGTGGCTGCTGCTGACCATCGCCACGTTCGCGGCGATGACACTGGCGCTGTTCGTGATGCCGCCGCAGGTGATGTTCGACCGCAGCACCGGCGGCCATGCGCTGCGTGAGAGCTTGCGGGCAAGCCTGCACAACCTGCCGGCAATGCTGGTGTTCTTCCTGCTCGCCTTCATCACCATCTTCGCGATCTATTTCGCGGTGATGATCGTGGCGCTGATCGTCGGCTTGGTGGCCGGGCAGACCGTGGCGATGTGGCTGGCCCAGCTGTTGTTGATGGCGGTGCTGATGCCGGTGTTCGCCGGCTCGGTCTACGCCGCCTGGAAGCAGATGTTCACGCACGACGGCAGCGTCGCCCAGCCAACTGCGCCATCGCGCCCGGATGTGTTTGCTGCTTGATTTGCTTGCGCGTCGCCGGTCGAGATGATCACTCGGCCGGTCGTATCGGTACTGCAAGGCATACCGGTATTGGCCGACCATCCCCATGTTGGCACGCGCTTCGGAAGATCTTCTGACGCACGTGCCAACCGATGGTTATTGACCAGGATCCATCCGTCGGATGGATCCGCGATCCGATCACTCTCGATCTGCTTGATCTCCACGCCCACGACCGTACTGCCAACCCGCAGGTGATCGCCGGGCGTCTTGCGCGCTGTCAGCTACGCGATGACACTGCAGCGATGCTGCCCGCGGGCGCGTCAAACAACTGCTCTGACGGGGGTGCCTTGCATGTCCAATCCGGCGGAGTGGCTTGTGGGAGACCGATTAGTCGCTCTTCGGCCCAACTGCCCGCGAAGCGATGATGCCCAGCTCATAAAGCAGGCACATCGGGATGGCCAGCATCAGCTGCGAGACCACATCCGGCGGGGTGAGCACTGCGGCCAGGACGAAGATGCCGACGATGGCGTAGCCGCGCCCTTCGCTGAGCTGCTTGGGCGTGACCCAGCCCAGCAACACCAGGATCACCAGCGCCACCGGCAGCTCGAAACTGGCGCCGAAGGCGAAGAAGATCGCCAGCACGAAATCCAGGTACGAATTGGCGTCCGGGGTGATGGCGATGATGTCCGGCTTGAACGTGGTCAGGAAGTGGAACACCGCCGGCAACACCAGAAAATAGGCGAACGCGCAGCCGATATAGAACAGCGCCACCGCCGAGGCCAGCAGTGGAAACGCCAGCTTCTTTTCGCGTTGATACAGACCCGGCGCCACGAAGGCCCAGGCCTGATACAGCAGCCACGGCACGCTGAAGAACACCGCCACGAAGAAGGTCAGCTTGAGCGGGGCGAAGAATGCGCCGGCCGGATTCACTGCGACGATGGTCTGCCCCAGCGGCAGCTGCGAAATCAGCGGTGCGGCCAGCCACGAATAGATCGCCCGCGAAAACGGCAACAGCGCCACCAGCACCACGCCCAGACCGATCAAGGCGCGCACCAGGCGCGCGCGCAACTCGACCAGATGCTCGATCAGACTGCTTTCGGCCTGTGCGTCGTCGAACAGGCTCACGGCCGTTTCTCCTGGATCGTGGTCGGTTCGGTCGGTGTGGGCGTCACCGGCGCGTGCGCACTGGCGGCATGCGGCGCCGGCACCAGCGGATCATGCGGCGCCGGCACGGGCACGTGCTGAGGCGCCGGGGCGATCGGCTGGGCCTGTGCGATGACCGGTGCGGCCGTGGTCGGCGCGCCTGCGGCCGATGCGTGGTCCGGTGTGGAGACATCATCGGCATGCGCCAATTCCAGCGGCGTCGCTACCGGGGCCGCAACGCTGCGAATATCGATGTCGCGACTGACGTCGTCATGCAGCGCGCGGGCGCCCTGCTCGACCTGCTGCTGCTTGTTGCGCAGCTGATCTTCGGCTTCGCGCAACGAGGCCTGCACGTCCTGCAGGCTGCGCTTGAGCTCTTCGGCTTCGAGCTCGCGCTCCAGTTCCTGCTTGACCGAATCCCATTGCGCGCGCGCGCGGCGCACCCACAATCCGGCAAACCGGGCCGCCTTGGGCAAACGCTCGGGACCGAGCACCACCAGGGCGACGATCGCAATCAGCGTCAGTTCGCCAACACCTATGTCAAACACCGACGCCGCTCCGGATCAGCGCGCGTCGCGGTCGCGTTCGGCCTGCGCCTCGCGCGCCTGCTCGGCAGTGCGCGAGTCGTCGCCGAGCTTGCCGGCCGGCTTGTCGTCGTCGTGCATGCCTTTCTTGAATTCCTTGACCGCGCTGCCGAGATCCTTGGCACCGCTGGTGAGCCGCTTGGTACCGAACACCAGCAACACGATCACCAGCACGATCAGCCAGTGCCAAATGCTGAAACCGCCCATGATCTGCTCGCTTGCTGAAGAAGAAGGAAGACGCAGGATACCCCAGCGCACCGCGCAGGGGGATGACAGCGCGTCAGCGGTTGCCGTCCAGCGATTCGGTGCGGATTTCGCCGTCGGACACCGGCTGGAATCCCTGCTGCGGCGGGGGCGTGGCGGCGGGCTGCATCGGTACCGTGCTGGCTTCATTGGCCGGCGGTGGCGGGGACGATGGTGCCTGTGTTGGTGCCTGTGCCTGGGCCGGCGGTGCAGTGGGCGATGGCGGCGCGGTACCCGCACCGTCGGTGCCGCGATTGGCGCGTGCGGTGTAGGTGGCCTCTTCCAGGCGGTCGCGGAAGGCGATCACGTCGGTGGACGGGCGCTCGTTGGTGCGGCCTTCGAAGATCATGCGCGGGGTGGCGCCGCCACCGTACGCATTCAGATCGGCGGCATCGTCGATCTGCAGCACCGCGCCATCCAGCGCGACGCCGGCAAACAGGCCACGGGCACGCGACCAGGACCAGATTTCGGCCTTGAGCTGGCCGTCGGTGGCGGCGGCGGCATTGCGGCCCACCGGGCCTGCAGCCACGCCGGCATCGGCGCCGAGGGTGAACTTGCCGTTGACGATGTTGTCCAGGCTGCGGTCGTTGCGGAACACCAGCACCACGTCGGAGGACTGCACGCCGGCCTGGAAGCCGATGCTGCCGCCGGTGAGCTTGACGAACACCGGCTGCGACCAGCTGCCGTCGGGGTTTTTCATCGACATCAGGCCGTGGCCGCGACGGCCGCCGATCACCAGGCCGGCCTTGAGCGTGTCCGGGATGACCACGATGGCGCGCGCTTCGTCGAGCAACTTGTCCGGGATGGCCTGCTCGGGAATCTTCATGATCTCGCTGAGCACCCGCACCGCGTTACGTGCGCGCTGGTCCTCTTCCGGGCCGGCGACGGCATGGCCGGCGGCGAAGGTCAGCGACAACAACAGGGCCAGGCGCGACAAACGAGGCATGACAAGCTCCAAAGGACAATCCGGCAAAGATAAATCAACCAGCTGACGTTAGTCGCGGCGCAATGAATCGGTGGTGAGCGCAACCGGGTCGGCAGATGCACTCAATGCGTCCGATCGACACGCTGTCCTCGGCAGCACTGCTGCGCTCTGCCAGAATGGTGCGCATGAACACCACCCCCGATACCGCCCTGCTGGTCGTCAACCTCGGCACCCCCGAGTCGCCCACCGCCCCGGCCGTGCGCCGCTACCTGGCCGAGTTCCTCAGTGACCGCCGCGTGGTCGCGATTCCGCCGCTGTTCTGGAAACCGCTGCTGTACGGCGTGATCCTGCCGATCCGCGGCCCCAAGTCGGCGGAGAAATACGCCAAGGTGTGGTTGCCGGACGGCTCGCCGCTGGCGGTGTACACGCGCCGTCTGGCCGAGGGTCTGAAAGAGGTGATGCCCGATTGGCATGTGGAATGGGCCATGCGTTACGGCCAGCCCGCGCTGCGCAAGACGCTGGACGGCCTGCGTGCGCGCGGCATCAAGCGCATCGTGGTGCTGCCGCTGTATCCGCAGTATTCGACCACCACCACCGCCTCGATCCAGGACGTGATCGATGCCTGGCGCCCGAGCGCGCCGGAGATCGCGGTGGAGGTGATCCAGGACTATTGCGAAGACGCCGGCTGGGTCGCGGCGATTGCCGATTCGATCCGCGCGCATTGGCAGGCGCACGGGCGCAGCGAGAAGCTGATGTTCTCCTTCCACGGCCTGCCGCAGCGCGTGGCCAATGCCGGCGACCCGTATCCGCAGCAATGCGAGCGCAGCGCGCAGGCGATCGTTAGCGCATTGGGCCTGGGCGCGGACGAATGGCAGATGGGCTACCAGTCGCGCTTCGGCGCCGAACGCTGGCTGCAGCCGTATGCCGAGCCCACGCTGTGGAAACTGGCCGAAGGCGGCGTGCGCAGCTTCGATCTGGTGTGCCCCGGCTTTGCCACCGACTGCCTGGAAACGCTGGAAGAAGTGGCCTTGGGCTTTGCCGAAACGCTGGCCGAGCGTAACGCCACATTGAGCTATATCCCGTGTCTCAACGCCAGCCCTGCGCATGCGCAGGCACTGGCCGCGTTGGCACGTCGCGTATGAGGTTGGAGCCGTTTGCGTGCGATCTGCCGATTGGTCGGATCACAGGGTTGCGCAATCACGAGCGCGGCCCGCGCCGGATGCTGGCGCTGCATGGTTGGCTCGATAACGCCGCCAGTTTCCTGCCGCTGAGCGCGCACCTGCATGCACAGGACCTGGACCTGGTGTTGCTCGACCTGCCCGGCCATGGCCACAGCGCGTGGTTGCCGATCGGTGCCGAGTACACGCTCAGCAGCGCGATCGATATTTTGTTGCAGGTGGCCGATGCTCTGGGCTGGGACCGTTTCAGCGTGCTCGGCCATTCGCTTGGCGGCGGCGTCGCCAGCCTGCTGGCGGCCGCCGCGCCGGAGCGCGTGGACGCCTTGATCGCCATCGAGGCCTTGGGCGCACTGGCCGGGCCGGTGGAAAGCACCGCAACGCGCCTGCGCGATGCGGTGGCCTCGGCCCGCACGCTGGCGCAGCAACCGCTGCGGGTGTTTCCGTCGATGGAGATGCCGGTGCGCGCGCGCATGATGGCCAATCAGCTCACCGAGCCGGCCGCACGGCTGCTGGTGGAACGCGGCCTGCGCGTGGTCGAAGGCGGCTACAGCTGGTGCATCGACCCGCGCCTGACCCTGCCGACCGCCATCCGCATGACCGAAGCGCAGATCGATGTGCTGCTGGCCTCCGTCGCCTGCCCGACCCAGGCGATCTTCGCCACGCCGGCGCAGGTGTATTTCCCCGAAACGCTGCGCGATCACCGTGTGGCGCTGATGCGCGACGCGCGCCTGCAACTGCTGCCGGGCACGCACCATGTGCATATGGAAACCCCTGCGGCGGTGGCAGCGGTAATCAACGGGTTTCTGGCCGGGTTGCCGCCGCCGCGCGGCTGAGCACAGACCGATGGCGCCGGCGTTCACGCACGCATCTGCATGGCGCGTTGGGCCATGGGGATGTAGCGATTGCCGGCGCTTGCGCAGCGGCGGCGTATCGGCCACTCCACCCTCCAACGGGATCAGGTAGCGCAATGCGTACTGCTGAAAACCTTGTCGCCGCCATCGCGTCCTTCGACGCGTGGAATACGCCCTGGACATTCGTCGGCAGCGTCTGCGCAGACCCGCGGCTGGACGACAACGACCGGCAACTGCTGCAACAGGTGTGGACAACGGCTCATCGATCCGATCAGTGGCTGTCGGCCAACGATCTGGCTACTGCGGCGACCACGGTCGGCACGGCGCTGATGCAGCGCTTTCCCTGGCTGTCGCCGTTGGCTTGTCGGCAGGTCGTCAGGGCCGCGGCGTACCAGTGGACGTAGCGGCAACGCCTGCAGTTCACGACGCGCTGCGCGCCGGTCGCGTTATGGGCATCGATAAGGAGGCGCCAACTGGCACGGAGTCCACCTGTGCACGCGCCACTGCTGGCTGATGCTCTGCCGGTGGTTGTCGCCAGGGCCGCAGCCTGCGAAACAGCGGCCACGCTCACTCTGCCTGCAACATACGCCGCAGCTGCGCCTTGAGTTGGCGGCCGTGTTCGTGGAAGTAACTGCGTTCGTCGCGCCAGGTGGGGAAGCGCTGCTCCACTTCGGCCCAGAACGCCGGCGAATGATTGGCCTGCAGCAGATGGCAGAGCTCGTGCACCAGCACGTATTCGAACGCGGAAGAGCGACCGAGCACCAGCGCCAGATCCAGCGCCATCGAACCATCGGGTGCGAGCGAGCCCCACTGCGAGGACATCACCTTCAAGCGTACCCGTGCCGGTGCGCGCGGCAAGCCGGGCAGATAGCTCGGCAACCAGCGGCCGACATCGGCGCGCGCCTGCGCTTCGTAGAATTCCTTGAGGGTGCGGCGTAAACCGGCATCGCCCAATCGCGCGGGAAGATGGAAGTGCGCGCCTGCGTCGGTCGTCTCGATACGCGCATAGCGCCCCTCATGCCAACTGAGCGGCAGCAAGGCACCGCGCAATGGCAACACACCGGGAACGCCACGCTCCAGCGCAGGCAGGGCATCGACCTGCTGATACCGCGACAACTGGGTGCTCAGCCAGTCCAGATGCGCATGCAGAAACCGTTCGCCGGAGACCAGGCTTGCGCGGATAGGCAAGGTCAGCCGCGCGCCGCGTTCGTCCACGCTGAGCTTGATGCGCCGCGCACGCGGGTCGCGCACGCGCAGCACTGCGATCTCGCGCCCGTCCAGTTGCACCTGTACGCAATCGCGTTCGACAACCTGCGGGACGGGCGCGATAAGGCGGCGGACGGGCTTGAACATGCGCACAGGATAGCGCTGGGATGTGTCAGGTGGTAAGACGGAGCGATTGATGTATCCGATGACGGCGGGCACGCGCGCTGCGGCGACACTGCATCCATCACGCCCTCCCTGGCGCAATGCGCGACACGCAGCCCAAACCGTTTGGGCGCACGCGCCACAACGACGTGTGCATGGTCCGCGCAGTGTGCGAGCCGCGCCCATGCCAACAGCGTCGATGCGTGAGCAGGCGCGGTGGACGCCGGTACCGGGCCATTGTTGGCGTCACTTGCAGCGGGCAACAAACGCTGCGCTCATCGCCAAGTGGGCGCGGCAAGCATTACGGTTTCCATCAGCACACGACCACGCTGGCAGGTGCGGTGAAGGCAGCGCGCCCCCGACCAAGGCGGCGTTGAAACATCCAGACAGTGCTGAAGGTCCAACTCTCGGTCACCTTGACAGGTGATCGAGCGGTGGGAATGGGTCGGTTGCAGAGCAGCGGCTCTGCGGCCTGGCTGCAGAGCCCTTGCCCGCCGACCGCCGCGGGACACGCCGTGAATCCGTCCATGGAGGCTCTTATGCGACATCCATGCCGCATAACTCCCGCGACGGTCGGCGGACAAGGACCAGTCGAGAGGGTCGGTGTGCACGGCCAAGAGCAGTGCGTGATGTGCGCATCTTCGATGCTGAGCCACCGGTTCGACGTCCGATACACCTCGAGCGGCAAGCAGGTTTCTTACGCGACCAACGATTAACTTTCTGGCGCGGTGTCCTCCCGGCTTGCGGGATCCTTGGCGGCATGGATGCCGCCAAGGATCCTCCATCAAGGGATGCACGGCGTGTCCGCAAGCGGCGAGGGCAGCGTGCCCCTCGACTCCCCGCGCGTTTGACTGAAGCTCGGATCGCGCCTCGACGCCGCCACGGTGCGACGTCCTGGTTACTCGGCCTTGCTCAGCTTCAACGCGGTTTCCAGCAGCAGGAACAGGCGGCGAATTTCTGCGCTCATCAGCGCAAAGCGCGCATCGAGCTCGGCGCGCGCGCCGTCGTCGTCGCTGTGTTCGAGCTGGTCCAGTGCGCCATCGAGGAACTTGAGCTTGCGGATCACCAGATCGTCGCCGAGCACGAACGACAGGTTGTCGTCCAGCACCAACGCCAGCTTGGTGACCTGCTTGCCGGCTTCCAGATGCTTGTCGATCTCGTCGCCGCGCAGTTCCTGATGCTGGCACTTGACCACCGCGCCGCCTTCGATCGGATCCTTCATCTCGCACTCTTCGCCCAGGCTCAGGCCTTCGGGCAAGGGCTCGCCAGCGATCCAGCCGGTGAGGATGGAGCGCGGTGCGACTTCGGCGTTCAACGGCAGCGCCGGGAAGCTGCCGAGCGCGCCGCGGATCTCGCTCATCACGTTCTCGCCGCTCTTGCGGCTGGAGCTGTTGACCGCGATGTAGCCGTGCTGCAGGTCCAGGATGGCATCGGTGCGCGAGCTCTTGACGAAGGCGCGCGGCAGCAGCTCATGGATCAGGTCGTCCTTGAGGCGCTTGCGTGCCTTGCCGCCGGGGCGACGGCCTTCCTTCTCTTCGATCTCGGCGACCTTGCGCTCGAGCAGATCGTTGACCACCGCGCCGGGCAGGATCTTGTCCTCGCCACCGACGGTGAGCCAGAGGAAATCTTCCAGACGGTGCGAGAGCAGCTCCTGCTCGTCGCGGCCGAACGGGGAAATGAAACCGCGCGAACTCATTTCCAGCGGGCCGACCGGCTTGAGCTGCACTTGCGGCAGCAGCGTATCGATTTCGGAAAAATCCAGCGTGGTGGGAAAGCGGAACAAGGTGAGATTGCGAAAGAACATGCGTTGGACCGAAGAGAGAAAGAAACGTGGAGGGTGGAAGACGGACGCTGACCGGATGAGCCGCGTCAGTCGCTGTCGTGTGTGGTGTCGGTGGCGGCCAACCACGCGGTGGAATCGAGATCAGGATCAGACGGTGCCACGTCGCCGATGCGGCCAAGCGACAGGAAGTCGAACAGCCTGCGGTCGGCCAGTTGCTCGGGGCGCACATCGGCCAGCGCGCGGGCGATCTGCTCGACCCGCCCGGGCTGCTCGCGGTCCCACTGCTGCAACATCCTGCCGACCTGCTGGCGCTGCAGGTTTTGCTGGCTGCCGCACAGGTTGCACGGAATGATCGGGAACTGGCGCGCCTGCGCGTACGCGGCGATATCGGCTTCGCGCACATAGGCCAGCGGGCGGATCACGACATGCTGGCCGTCGTCGCTGCGCAGCTTGGGTGCCATCGCCGCGAGCCGGGCGTGGTGAAACAGATTCATAAAAAACGTGGCCACGATATCGTCGCGGTGATGGCCAAGCGCGATCTTGGTCACGCCATGCGTCTGTGCGTAGGCATACAGCGCGCCGCGCCGCAGCCGCGAGCACAGCGAACACATGGTCTTGCCGGCCGGGATGACCCGGCTGACCACCGAATAGGTGTCCTGTTCGACGATATCGAACGGCACGTCCAACCCGCGCAGATAGGTCGGCAGCACATCGACAGGAAAGTCGGGCTGCTTCTGGTCCAGATTCACCGCCACCAGGGTGAACGGCACCGGCGCCTTGCGCTGCAACTGCAGCAGCATATCGAGCAGGGTGTAGCTGTCCTTGCCGCCGGACAAGCAGACCATGATCTTGTCGCCGGCGGCGATCATGCCGAAATCGGCAATCGCCTGGCCCACCTGGCGTTGCAGGCGTTTACCCAGGCGCACCTGCTCACGCTGCAGCCGCTGACGCGGGTCGCGCGGCGCGGGGTCGGCCAGGGGGTGCGGCAGCGGCAGGACAGCGGTCATAAGCCAGCCATTGTAGCTGCCGGGGATGGTGGCTGAGGGGCCGGACGGGTGGATGGGTGGATGGGTGGATGGGTGGATGGGTGGATGGGTGGATGGGTGGATGGGTGGATGGGTGGATGGGTGGATGGGTGGATGGGTGGACGGGTGGACGGGTGGACGGGTGGCGGGACGGCAACCCCCATCCGCCCTTCGGGCACCTTCCCCCGTGAACGGGGGAAGGGAGCGTGCCTGCTTCCGCCAGCGCGCGCGCTCCAGATCCAACCGGCCAGACCAGTCTCTGACCAAGTCCCTCTCCCGCATGCGGGAGAGGGTGCCCGAAGGGCGGGTGAGGGCAGCCCCACCATCACATCACCTGGTACCTAACGCAGTGGCTACGGAACAGGTCGTATCTCGCAGCGCAGCAAGCCTTTCGGCGCCGGGCTGGGTAAAGTCGGGCAGACCGCTTCCCTCGGGATAGGCATGGCATCTTCGGCTTCGCTCCATCGCGCGGCTTTTTTCAGTCGCGATTGTGGTAGCGCTAACATTTCGCATCGCGCAGACGCTGCAATGCATCGACGCGTATGCCATGCGCTGGCTGACAGAGCGCGCAGGCAACACGCCATGGCGATGCTGGATGCGCCTTGGCCGAGTCGCACAGCGATCCGTTCTTGGTAGTGACGCCTTTCACTGTTCCCCTCCCCTTCTGCAGGAGCTTCACCCCATGAGCAACACCGTCTACATCGGCGCCAAAGAATATTTCCCCGGCATCGGCAAGATCGGCTTCGAAGGCCGCGACTCGGACAACCCGCTGGCCTTCAAGGTCTACGACGCGCATAAAAAGATCGGTGACAAGACCATGGCCGAGCACCTGCGCTTTGCGGTGGCCTATTGGCACAGCTTCTGCGGCAACGGCGCCGATCCGTTCGGCCCGGGCACGCGTGCGTATCCGTGGGATGTAGGCAATACAGCGCTCAATCGTGCCGAAGCCAAGGCCGATGCCGCATTCGAGTTCTTCACCAAGCTCGGCGTGCCGTATTACTGCTTCCACGATATCGACCTGTCGCCGGATGCCGACGACATCGGCGAATACGAGCGCAACCTGCAGCACATGGTCGGCATCGCCAAGCAGCGCCAGGCCGATACCGGCGTCAAGCTGCTGTGGGGCACCGCCAACCTGTTCTCGCACCCGCGCTACATGAATGGTGCATCGACCAACCCGGACTTCAATGTGGTGGCGCGGGCGGCGGTGCAGGTCAAGGCCGCGATCGATGCCACCGTCGAACTCGGTGGCGAGAACTACGTGTTCTGGGGCGGCCGCGAAGGCTATGCGTGTTTGCACAACACCCAGATGAAGCGCGAGCAGGACCACATGGCGCGCTTCCTGACCCTGGCGCGCGACTACGGCCGTGCGATCGGCTTCAAAGGCAATTTCCTGATTGAGCCCAAGCCGATGGAGCCGATGAAGCACCAGTACGACTTCGACAGCGCCACCGTGATCGGCTTCCTGCGCCAGCATGGCCTGGACCAGGACTTCAAGCTCAATATCGAAGCCAACCATGCCACGCTGTCGGGCCATAGCTTCGAGCACGACCTGCAAGTCGCCTCCGATGCCGGCCTGCTCGGCAGCATCGATGCCAACCGTGGCAACCCGCAGAACGGCTGGGACACCGACCAGTTCCCGACCGACCTGTACGACACGGTCGGCGCGATGCTGGTGGTGCTGCGGCAGGGCGGGCTGGCACCGGGCGGGCTGAATTTCGATGCCAAGGTGCGGCGCGAATCGTCCGATCCGCAGGACCTGTTCCTGGCCCATATCGGCGGCATGGACGCGTTCGCACGCGGGCTGGAAGTGGCCGATGCGCTGCTGACCTCCTCGCCGCTGGAAACCTGGCGCAAGGAGCGCTACGCCAGCTTCGACAGCGGTGCCGGTGCGGCGTTCGCCGATGGCACCAGCACGTTGGTGGATGTGGCCCAGCACGCAGCCGGTAACGAGCCCAAGCAACTCAGCGGCCGTCAGGAAGCCTACGAGAACCTGATTAACCAGTATCTGACGCGTTGATGCTGTGTAGGTGATCGCTTGGCACATGCATGCGATCACCTGCCGTCTGCACCCATGCAGGCGTGCAGCGTTAGGGCTATTGCGTCGTATCCGCCGCCGGTGCGGCGACCGAATCCCGCTTGACCAGCAGGTGCGCCACCACATGATCGACCATCGCCGTGCGCTCCTTGGCGCGAATCGTCTTCAACAGGATATCCAGCGCGGCATCGGCCATGGCGGCGATGGGCTGCTGCACGGTGGTGAGTTCGGGCCAGACGGCAGTGGCAGCGGAGGTGTCGTCGAAACCGACCACCGACAGATCGCGCGGCACATCCAGCCCACGGCGATGCGCAACC
The DNA here is from genome assembly GCF_014197275.1 of Xanthomonas sp. 3075. Taxonomy (GTDB): domain Bacteria; phylum Pseudomonadota; class Gammaproteobacteria; order Xanthomonadales; family Xanthomonadaceae; genus Xanthomonas; species Xanthomonas campestris_B. Next base: position 348,671 of record NZ_JACIFI010000002.1, read on the forward strand.
GAAATTGCAGCGGCAGCCATGTCGTCGTTGCTGGCGAAGATGGCGCTGGGGCGGCGTTTGCGCGCCAGCAATTTTTCGGCCGCGACCAGGCCAGATTTGTAGGTGTAGTCGCCCGGTTGCACCAGATGCCGATCCAGACGCAGGCCGGCGTCGGCCAGTGCGGCCTGAAAGCCTTCGAAGCGTCGCGTGCTGGCGGACAGGTTGGGATGCCCGGCGATATAGCCGATGCGCGTATGTCCCTGCGCGATCAGATGCTCGGTGATCTCTTTGGCGGCGGCGAATTCGTCGATGCGCACGCAGGCCACGTCGGGACTGAAATGGTTGGAGGCGATCGCCACCACCGGCACTTTGGCACGCACCAGTTCCAGCACGGCCGCCTTGGATTCGCACAACGGCGGCGGCAGGATCACCCCGGCCACGCCCTTGGCGAGTTTGCGCGCTGCCTTGCGTTCGGCATCGGCGTCCAGGTCGTCCCAGCAATCGATGACCAACTGGATCGAGGTACGCGAGGCAACCCGCAACACGCCCAACAGCAACTCACGCAAGTACGCGCCACTGGGGTCGCTGTAGATCAACGCGATGCGCGTGCTCTGTGCGGCGGCCAGCGCACTGGCGGCCAGATTGGGTGTGTAACCCAGCTTGTCGACCGCGCGCAGCACACGTGCGCGGGTGGCATCGCGCACGCTGCCGTTGTTGTTGACCACGCGCGAGACCGTCATCGGCGAGACCTTCGCCAGCGCCGCCACCTCATCGATGGTGGTCGCGCGGCTGGTGCGGCGGACCGATTTCCTGACCTTCTCCAAGCGTGGCCTCTTCAAGTGGGTGACGAACTTGCACGATGCACACAGACCGCTGCGGGAACGCAAGCGTCTTCTGCATGCATGACGATGCGCTGCATGGTACCGGGAAGCAGGCAGAGCGGCGATACGCCGACGCGTGCATTGACGGCGATGGAGTCTGCAGCATGAGCGCACGTGCAATAGCGCGCTACGTCGCGGATTACCTGGCATTTTCACGGCAATGGCTGCTTGCGGTCGCGCTGCTGTGCAGCGGCCTGCTGGCCAGTGCCCGTGCGCACGCCGAAGACGGCTACGATTTATGGTTGCGCTACCAACCGCTGGCGAATGCAGCGCAGTTGCGCAGCAGCGCAAGCGAGCTGGTGGTGGCTGGCGACTCGGCGACCTTGCAGGCGGCGCGCGAGGAATTGCAGCGCGGATTGTCGGGCCTGCTTGGTGGCGCGCCGCCGTCGTCTGCCGCCATCACGCGCGATGGCGCCATCCTGCTGGGCGCGGCCACGGCGCCGCAGATCGCAGTGTTGACATTGAAGACCACCGGCCTCGGCCGCGATGGCTATCTGATTCGCAGCGTCAGCGTGGACGGGCATCGCGTCACTGCCATTGTCGGTGGCAGCGATGTCGGGGCGTTATACGGAGCATTCCATTTCCTGCGCCTGCTGCAGACCGGCCAATCGATCGCCGCGCTGGATGTGCGCCAATCCCCGCGTCTGCAGCTGCGCATGCTCAATCACTGGGACAACCTCGATGGCGTGGTCGAACGCGGCTATGCCGGTGCCTCGCTGTGGAACTGGCAGACCCTGCCCGGCTACCTGGATCCGCGCTATACCGACTATGCGCGCGCCAACGCATCGCTCGGCATCAACGGCAGCGTGCTCAACAACGTCAACGCCAACGCCTTGAGCCTGACCCCGCAGTACCTGGACAAGGCGGCGGCATTGGCCAAGGTGTTTCGTCCCTATGGCATCCGTGTGTTTCTCAGCGCGCGCTTCAGTGCGCCGATCGAGATCGGTGGACTGACAACCGCCGACCCGCTGGATCCGCAGGTGCAGCAGTGGTGGCGCCACACTGCCGACGCGATCTACGCGCGTATCCCGGATTTTGGCGGCTTTTTGGTCAAGGCCAATTCCGAAGGCCAACCCGGCCCGCAGGATTACGGACGCAGCCATGCCGACGGCGCCAATCTGCTGGCCGATGCACTGGCGCCGCACGGTGGGGTGGTGATGTGGCGCGCGTTCGTCTATTCGCATGAGCAGCCAGATGACCGTGCCAAGCAGGCGTATAGCGAGTTCATGCCGCTGGATGGAAAATTTCGCGACAACGTGATCGTGCAGGTCAAGAACGGGGCGATCGACTTCCAGCCGCGCGAGCCGTTCCATCCGCTGTTCGGCGCGATGCGCAAGACGCCGTTGATGCCGGAGTTTCAGATCACCAAGGAATACCTGGGGTTTTCCACCCATCTGGCCTATCTGGGCACGCTGTTTGCCGAAACCCTGCAAGCCGACACCTATGCGCGCGGCAAGGGCTCGACGGTTGCCAGGACCGTGGATGGCAGCCTGTTCAAGGAGGCCGGTCGCACGCGGCTGACCGGCATTGCCGGGGTGGCCAATATCGGGGCGGACCGCAACTGGAGCGGCTCGATCTTCGACCAGGCCAACTGGTATGCGTTCGGGCGGCTGGCCTGGAATCCGGACCTGTCGCCGCAGACCATCGCGCAGGAGTGGGTGCGCATGAGCTTCTCCAACGAGACGGACGTGGTGACAGCGATCGTGTCGATGATGATGCGCTCGCGCGAGGCGGTGGTGGACTACATGACCCCGCTCGGCCTGCACCACCTGATGGGGCGCGGCCACCATTACGGACCCGCCCCGTGGGACGCCGGCAGCCAGCGCCCCGATTGGGACCCGGTCTACTACCACCGCGCCGACCGCAACGGGATTGGCTTCGATCGCAGTGCCAGCGGCAGCAATGCAGTGGCGCAGTACGCCGCACCGGTGGCACGCGTGTTCGGCGATGTGCAGCGGGTGCCGGAGCGCGATTTGCTGTGGTTCCACCATGTGCGGTGGGATCACCGCATGGCCTCCGGGCGGCAATTATGGGACGAGCTGGTGTGGCACTACGACCACGGTGTGGACGAGGTGCGTGCCATGCGCGCGACATGGCAGGGCCTTGCCGGCAGGATCGATGCGCAGCGTTATCGACAGGTGGCCGCTTTCCTGGCGATCCAGCAGGACGAAGCGCAGTGGTGGCGCGATGCCAGCATTGCGTATTTTCAACAGGTCTCCGGGCGTGCGTTGCCGCCAGGAACGGTGCCGCCCGCGCATCCGCTGGCGTACTACCAGGCATTGAAATTTCCGTATGCACCGGGGCACCCGAAATGAGCGCACGCACGCTTGCCGTTGTCATCGCGGCACTGTCGATATCGCTGGCAACCCGTTGTGCGCACGCAACCGATGCACCGCTGCTGCATGCGCTGTTCCAGGACCATGTGGTATTGCAGCGCGATGCGCCCATCCGTGTCTGGGGCAACGCGGCGCCCGGCGAACGGGTGAAGGTGCAGCTGGATGCACAACCGGTCCTCACACGTGCAGACCGTGACGGCCATTGGGAAGCGCGCCTGCCGGCCCACACTGCCGGCGGCCCGTACAGCTTGCGCGCCAGCACCAACGATGGCGCGGTACAGCAAGTGAGCGACGTGCTGATTGGCGATGTGTGGCTGTGTTCGGGGCAATCGAACATGGAATTGCAAGTACACCGCTCGCTGGATTCGCGCAGCGAGATCGCTGATGCCGATAACCCGCGCATCCGCATGTTCAAGGTGCCCGCGCAATCCAGCCCGACCCCGCAGCGTACCTTCGCCGGTGACGCGCGCTGGCAGCTCACCACGCCGGAGACGGTGAAGGATTTTTCGGCGGCGTGTTACTACTTTGCGCGCGAGCTGCAGAAGAAAGTCGATGTGCCGATGGGCCTGATCAATGCCTCATGGGGCGGCTCGCAATTGCAGGCGTGGATCGGCGAAACGGCCTTACGCGCTGCCGGCGACGATGGCCCCGCACTGGATGTGCTGGCGCGTTACGCGGTGGACCCGGTGGCTGCTGCGCCGCGCTGGGGCGCGCTGTGGGAGACCTGGTGGCATGCCCACGGCGATGGCGAACCCTGGCATCCGGATGCGCCTGGCACCTGGCAAGACGCACCGGCCACGTTGGGCGCATGGGACGACTGGGGCGTGCCGCAGTTGGTCGGCTTCAATGGCATGGTCTGGTACCGCACCAGTGTCGCGCTGACCGAGGCGCAAGCCGCACAGGACGCCACCTTGCTGCTTGGCCCGGTGGATGAGTTGGACCAGACCTGGGTCAACGGCGAAGGTGTGGGCAGTACCTACGGGGCCGATCAGCCGCGTCGCTACCGTCTCGCGCGCGGGCGGCTGCATGCCGGGCGCAACAGCATCGTGGTCAATGTGCTCAACACTTATCGGCGTGGCGGGCTGTTGGGGGATGCCTCATCGCGTGCCCTGCAGTTTGCCGACGGCAGCACGCTGCCGCTGACCGCGCCCTGGCAGTACCGCATCGTGCCGCCGCAAGTGGGCACCCCGCCGCGCGCACCGTGGTCGTCGGCGGCCGGGCTGACCACCTTGTACAACGGCATGATCGCCCCGCTCGGTCACCTCGGGCTGCGCGGCGTGCTGTGGTACCAGGGCGAATCCAACGCCGGCGATGCGGCGCATTACCCTGCGCTGCTGACGGCATGGCAACGCGATTGGCGACAGCGTTTCGGCGCGACACTGCCGTTGCTGGTGGTGCAACTGGCCAATTACGGCGCACCGTCCGCAGCACCGGTGGACAGCGGCTGGGCGCAACTGCGCGAGGCGCAACGGCGCTTTGTCGCCAGCGATGCACACGCCGGCCTGGCGGTGACGATCGATATCGGCGATCGCTACGACATCCATCCGGCCAACAAGCAGGAGCTGGGCCGGCGCCTGGCGCGTGCGGCGCGCCATGTGGTGTATGGCGAGGCGATCGCGCCATCGGGCCCGGTGCCGCGTCGCGTGCGACGTGAGGGCGACACCGTCAGCATCGCCTTCGACGACGTGGATACGGCGCTGCTGAGCTATGGCGCCGATGCGCCGATCGGTTTCGAAATCTGCGGCGATCCTGCACACAGCTGCCGCTATGCCAGCGCCACGCTGCACGACCACGCCATCAGCCTGCACGTTCCTTCCGGCCTGGATCCCACGCGCGTGCGCTACTGCTGGGCCGACAGCCCGGTATGCACCTTGTACGACCGCAGCGGCCTGCCCGCCGGTCCGTTCGAACTTCCCGTTACTGCCGTCACTTCCCCCTGAGCGAGACCACGATGTCCCAGATTCCCGATTCCCCCGCTCCGCTGCAAGGCTCTGCCCGCGATCGCGAGATCGTCGAGGCGCGCGTCATCATCACCTGCCCCGGCCGCAACTTCGTCACCTTGAAGATCCGCACCCGCTCCGGCATCACCGGGCTGGGCGATGCCACGCTCAATGGCCGCGAGCTGGCAGTGGCGGCGTACCTGCAGGAACACCTGGTACCGAACCTGATCGGCCGCGATGCCGGACGCATCGAAGATATCTGGCAGTTCTTCTATCGCGGTGCGTATTGGCGCCGTGGCCCGGTGACGATGAGCGCGATTGCTGCGGTGGACGTGGCGCTGTGGGACATCCTGGGCAAGATGGCCGGCATGCCGTTGTATCAGCTGCTCGGTGGGCGCTCGCGCGAAGGTGCGCTGGTCTACGGCCACGCCAACGGCCGCGATATCGCCGAAACCAGCGACGAAGTGGGCCGCTTCCGCGAGATGGGCTTTATCGCCATCCGCGCACAATGCGGCGTGCCCGGCATCAAGAAGACCTACGGCATTTCCAGCGGCGGCAAACCGTACGAGCCGGCCGAAAGCGAACTGCCGACCGAAACGGTATGGTCCACGCCGCGCTATCTCGGTGTGGTGCCGAAACTGTTCGAGCAATTGCGCAGTGACCATGGCGATGAGATCGAGCTGCTGCACGACGCGCATCACCGGCTCACCCCGATCGAGGCCGCGCGCCTGGGCCGCGACCTGGAGCCGTACCGCCTGTTCTGGCTGGAAGACGCCACACCTGCAGAGAATCAACGCGCATTCGAAGTGATCCGCCAGCACACAGTGACGCCATTGGCGGTGGGCGAGGTGTTCAACTCACTCTGGGACTGCAAGCACCTGATCGAACAGCAGCTGATCGACTACATCCGCACCACGATTGTCCACGCCGGCGGCATCACCCACGTGCGTCGCCTGGCCGACTTCGCCGCGTTGCATCAGGTGCGCACCGGCTTCCACGGCGCCACCGATCTGTCGCCGGTGTGCATGGGCGCGGCATTGCACTTCGACACCTGGGTGCCCAACTTCGGCATCCAGGAATACATGTTCCATTCCGACGAAGCCAACGCGGTGTTCCCGCACGATTACCTGTTCCGGGACGGCCGCCTGCATTGCGGCGAAACGCCCGGGCATGGCGTGGAGATCGACGAGGCGCTGGCTGCCAAGTATCCGTATGTGCCCAAGCAATTGCCGGTCGCACGCCTGGAAGACGGCGCGATGTGGGACTGGTGATGCGCCTGCTGCCGGCCGTGGTTGCGGCGCTGCTGGTGGCGTTGGCCTCGCCTGCGCCCGCGCAGGCGCAGGCGCAGGCCGAGGTTGCCTTCGATTGGTTCGATTATCGCGGCGACGATGCGGTGTTCGCCACGCCGTTGCCGGCTGGCCATTACCGCAACCCGGTGCTGGCCGGGTTCTACCCGGACCCCAGCATCACGCGTGTGGGCGATCGCTATTACCTGGTCAATTCCACGTTTGCGTATTTCCCGGCGATTCCGGTGTTCGAGAGCCGCGATCTGGTGCACTGGACGCAGGTCGGCAACGTGGTCGAGCGGCGCGAGCAGCTGAACTACGACGGCCTGACCGTCTCGCGTGGCATGTTCGCCGCCAGTATTCGCCACCATGACGGACGCTTTTATGTCGTAGGGACCTCGGTCGACAGCGGCGGCAACTTTATCGCCAGCGCCAGCAACGCCGCCGGTCCCTGGTCGCAACTGACCTGGCTGCCGGGCATCGACGGCATCGACCCGTCGCTGTTCTTCGACACCGATGGCAGCGCGTATCTGCTCAACAACGGCCCACCGGAAGGCACGCCGTTGTACAAGGGGCATCGCGCGATCTGGATGCAGCGCTTCGACATCGCCACCAACCAACCGACCGGCCCACGCAAGGTGCTGCTCAACGGCGGCGTGGATCTGGCCAGCAAGCCGATCTGGATCGAAGGCCCGCACCTGTATCACCGCGACGGCTGGTACTACCTGTCGTGCGCAGAGGGTGGTACCGGGCCGCAGCATTCGCAGGTGGTGCTACGCAGTCGCAACGTGTGGGGGCCGTTTGAGGCGGCGCCGCACAATCCCATCCTGACCCAACGCGACCTGCCGGCCGAGCGCACGCACCCGATCAGCAATGCTGGACACGTGGATCTGGTGGACACACCCGATGGGCAGTGGTGGGCGGTATTTTTGGCCAGCCGCCCGTACGCGCAGGACCGTTACAACACCGGGCGCGAAACGTTCTTGCTGCCGGTGCAATGGCGCGATGGCTGGCCGTCGATCCTGCCTGCCGGCAAGCCGATTCCGTACAGCGCCAAGGCACCACGCACTACGCAGCCGCACATCGATCAAGCGCCGCTGTCGGGCAACTTCAGCTGGCATGACGATTTCGACACCGCCACGCTGCGGCGCGAGTGGCTGTTCCTGCGCGTGCCCAAACAGGATGTGGCCGACCTGCGCACGCGTTCTGGTTGGTTGACGCTGCATGCCAGCACGCACGGCCTGGATAGCAGCGCGACACCGGCCTTTCTCGCACGTCGCCAGCAACACACCCGCTTTACCGCGAGCACGGCGGTGGCGGTGCCCGCGCATTCCGGCGTCAGTGCCGGGCTGGCCGCGTTTCAGAACGCCAACGCGTGGTATGCGCTTGGCGTGCGCCGCAACGGCGATGCACTCGACGTTTTCCTCGACAAGCGCGATGGCGCCAACACGACAACCTTGGCGCGCACCCGCGTGCCTGTCACCACGCAACTGCGCTTGCAGATCATTGGGGATGGCGGCGCGTACAGCTTCGCCTTCGATGCCGATGGTCGCGGCTGGCAGACGCTACGCCGCAACGATGACGCCAGCATGCTCAGCACCGCACAGGCGGGTGGCTTCGTCGGCAGCATGATCGGGCCTTTTGCCCAGTTGGACCCGGACCGTACCAAGGAGGACTGACCATGCACCCGCACTTCGCCCACCTCGCCACTGCTCCACGCCGCGCGCTCACACGCAGCGTCGTGTTGGCACTGGCACTGGCACTGGCCGCCGCCAGCACCCAGGCTGCCACCCCACCGCCGTATCTGGATTCGCAGCGCCCCTTCGACGCGCGCGCCGCCGACCTGGTATCGCGCATGACGCTGGAGGAAAAAGCCGCGCAGATGCAGAACGACGCGCCGGCCATTCCCAGACTGCAGGTACCCGCCTACGATTGGTGGAACGAGGCATTGCATGGCGTTGCGCGTGCCGGCGGGGCGACGGTCTTCCCACAGGCGATCGGCCTGGCGGCGACATTCGACACGCCGCTGATGGCCGAGGTGGCCACCGCCATCAGCGACGAAGCACGCGCCAAGCACCACGCGTTTCTCGCCCGAGGCGAGCACAAGCGCTATCAAGGACTCACGTTCTGGTCGCCCAACATCAACATCTTCCGCGACCCGCGTTGGGGACGCGGGCAGGAAACCTACGGCGAAGACCCGTTCCTGACCGCGCGCATGGGCGTCACCTTCGTGCAAGGCCTGCAAGCCCAGCAAGGCCCATACCGCAAGCTCGATGCCACCGCCAAGCACTTCGCCGTGCACAGCGGCCCGGAGGCCGACCGTCATCACTTCGATGTGCATCCCAGCGAGCGCGATCTGCACGAAACCTATCTGCCTGCGTTTCAAGCCTTGGTGCAGGAGGGCAAGGTCGCTGCGGTGATGGGTGCCTACAACCGCGTCAATGGCGAATCGGCGTCGGCCAGCACGCGACTGGAAGGCATCCTGCGCCACGATTGGGGCTTCGACGGTTACATCGTCAGCGATTGCGCGGCCATCCGCGATATCTGGCAGAACCACAAGATCGTCCCCACGCCCGAAGCCGCCGCCGCGCTGGCGGTCAAGCACGGCACCGACCTGGATTGCGGCGATACCTATGCCGCATTGCCGGCTGCGGTGCGCGCCGGTCTGATCGACGAAGCCACCATCGACACCTCGCTCAAGCGCTTGATGACCACGCGCATGCGCTTGGGCATGTTCGACCCGCCCGCCAAGGTGCCGTGGGCGCAGATTCCGGCATCGCGCAATCAGTCGCCACAGCACGATGCGCTGGCGCGCCGTACCGCGCGCGAATCGCTGGTGCTGCTCAAGAACGATGGCGTGCTGCCGCTCAAGCCCACGCTCAAGCGCATCGCGGTGGTCGGCCCCACCGCCGACGACCCGATGTCGCTGCTGGGCAACTACTACGGTACGCCCGCCGCACCGGTCACCATCCTGCAAGGCATCCGCGATGCGGCGCCACAGGCGCAGGTGGTCTACGCGCGCGGCAGCGACCTGGTGGAGGGACGCGAAGACCCCAACGCCGCCGCCCCGATCGACACGCGTTATCTGCGCCCCACTGCCGATGCCAAGCAGAACGGCCTCACCGGTGAATACTTCCGTGGACGTGCATTGGCCGGCCAACCGGTGCTGACCCGCATCGACCCGCGTATTGCCTTCCGCTGGGATCGCAATGGACCCACCGACGATGCCGTCGGTCGCGGCGAACTGAGCGCCGCCAATGCACTCGGCCCGGACGATTTCAGCGTGCGCTGGCACGGCCAGTTGCTGGCGCCGACATCGGGCACTTACGAGCTGCAAGTGGCCGCCGACGATGGCGTGCGCCTGTACCTGGACGGCAAGCTGCTCATCGACCAGTGGGCCGATGCACCGCGCATGCGTGGCGGCACCGCCAGCGTCGCCTTGGATGCCGGCAAGGCCTACGACCTGCGCCTGGAGTACTACGAAGCCACCCGCGACGCCGGCGTACGTCTGGCCTGGCGCATGCCCGGCGCCAAGCCGCCGCTGCAGGAAGCGGTGGATGCTGCGCGCAACGCCGAGGTGGTGGTGTTCGTCGGTGGCCTCACCGGCGATGTCGAAGGCGAAGAGATGGACGTCAATTACCCCGGCTTTGCCGGCGGCGACCGCACCGACATGCGCCTGCCCAAACCGCAGCGCGCGTTGCTGCAGGCATTGCAGGCCACCGGCACGCCGGTGGTCGCGGTGCTGACCACCGGCTCGGCCCTGGCGATCGACTGGGCGCAGCAACACGTGCCCGCCATTCTGCTCGCCTGGTACCCCGGCCAGCGTGGCGGCAGCGCCGTGGGCGATGTGCTGTTCGGTCAGGCCAGTCCCGGCGGCCGCCTGCCGGTCACGTTCTACAAGGAAGACGAGCGCCTGCCTGCCTTCGACGACTACGCCATGCGCGGGCGCACCTATCGCTACTTCCAGGGCAAACCGCTGTATCCGTTCGGCCACGGGCTGTCGTATACCCAGTTCGCCTATTCCGATCTGCGCCTGGATCGCAGCAGCGTGGCCGCCGACGGCACGCTACGCGCCACCGTCATGCTCAAGAACACCGGCAAGCGCGCCGGCGACGAAGTGGTGCAGCTGTATCTGCATCCGCTCAAGCCGCAACGCGAGCGTGCACTGAAGGAATTGCACGGTTTCCAGCGCATCACCCTGCAACCGGGCGAACAGCGCGAAGTGAGCTTCACCATCACTCCGCACGCCGCGCTGCGCATCTATGACGAGCAGCGCAAGGCGTATGCGGTGGACCCGGGTGCCTACGAGGTGCAGATCGGCGCCTCCAGCGCGGATATCCGCGCGCAACAGCGGTTCACCGTCACCACCGCACAGGCGGCCGACAACCGTTGACACGTGCGCCTGGTCCCATGCCCCGCTTCCGAGGCTCCCTTCTCCCGCCTGCGGGAGAAGGGAACCGAAGGACGAGTGCAGACGCCGCACACGCCCACACACGCTGCTGCCAGCAAGGCATCGCGCCATGCGCCTGCCCGCTCCCGAGCTTGCTTCTCCCGCCTGCGGGAGAAGGTGCCCGAAGGGCGGATGAGGGCAGCACACGTCCCATGTCAGCCATAACGCAAAGAGCCCCGCAGTGACCGACCACCCGACCGCACTCCCCCCGCTGCGCACAGACCTCGTTCACACCTTGCCGCCCGCCATCGTCCGTCCGGACTACGATCGCGCGGCGACCCGGATCGGCATCGTCCATCTCGGCGCCGGTGCCTTCCACCGCGCCCACCAGGCTGTCTATATCGACGACCTGCTCGCAGACGACCCCGGCTGGGCCATCTGCGCGGTCTCCCTGCACAACCCGCAGGTACGCGATGCACTGCGTCCGCAGGATGGGCTCTACACGCTCGCCCTGCTCGACGAACACCCGCAGCTGCGCGTCATCGGTGCCATCGGCGAGGTGCTGTGCGCGCGCGACGAACAAGCCGCCGTGCTCGCCCGCCTGTCCGACCCCGCTGTGCGCCTGGTCACCCTCACCGTCACCGAAAAGGGCTATTGCCTGGCTGGCGACACGCTCGATCTCGCCCATCCGGACATTGCGCACGACATCGCCCATCCCGCCACCCCGTGCAGCGCCATCGGTTATCTCGTCGCCGGCCTGGACCGGCGCAGGCAACACGGCATCGCGCCGTTCACCGTGCTCAGCTGCGACAACCTGCCCGACAACGGCAGCCTGCTGCGCCGCGCCGTGCTGCACCTCGCAGATCAGCACGATCCCGCGCTTGCCTCCTGGATCGACCAGCACGTCACCTTCCCGCGCTCGATGGTCGACAGCATCACCCCGGCCACCGACGATGCCCTGCGCGCACAGGTGCAAGCGCAGACCGGCGTGCACGACGCCTGGCCGATCCAGCGCGAGCGCTACAGCCAATGGGTGATCGAAGACCGCTTCTGCAATGGCCGCCCCGCGTTCGAACGCGCCGGCGCGATTCTCAGCGACGATATCGCCGGCTACGCACGCGCCAAGTTACGCCTGCTCAACGGCCCGCATTCGGCACTGGCCTATCTTGGTAGCCTGCTCGAACTGGAGACCGTCGCTGACGGCATGCGCCACCCGCGCCTTGCCGCCTTCATCGAAACGCTGATGCGCGAAGACATCGCCCCCACGCTGCACCCCATGCACGGCTTCGACGCGCAGCACTACATCGACGCCATCCTCGCCCGCTTCCGCAACCCCGCCATCCGCCACCTGCTCGCGCAGATCGCCTGGGACGGCTCGCAGAAGATTCCTGTGCGTTTGCTCACCACCATCGCCGATGCACTGGCCGCCGGACGACGCGTCGATCGCCTCTGCATGCCGGTGGCGGCATGGCTGCAGTTCGTGCGCAGGCAGGCGGGAAATGGTGTGGCGTTGGTCGATCCGTTGAACACGGCGCTAAGCCACATTGGGCGTTCGATCACTGGCGCTGCCGGCCATGACATCGCAGCGTTTCTTGCGCTGGATGCGGTGTTCGCATCGCTCGGTGGCGATGCGCGTTTTGTAGAGCCGCTGCAGATCGCTTACAAGGCATTGGGCGACGGCAAGCCAGCGGACGTAGCGCGGGCGATCAGCTCAACGTAGACAACCAACATGACATGCCAGCTCCGCATACGCCTGCGCAAAGCAGCCCTGCTGTCCACACGGGGTCACGCACTGCGCGGTCATGCAGCGCACCCAGCAGCAACCTGTACACGTCACGCGTGCAGATCTCGATAGATCCGGCATGCGCTTAGCCCTCGATCATCTGCCCGATCCGAAGCAGGTTGCCGTCCTCGTCGACAATCGCAAACTCCCGCATGCCCCAGGGCTTGTCCGCGACCGGATCGAGGCGCGGAATGCCACGTGTCGGCAGATCGGCCACCCGCATGGCGGCGTAGACCTCATCGGCATTGCCAACCCGGATGTAACACCCTGCATAGCAGGCTGCCGGCTCAAGGTCCGGATGCGCAAAGAAATGCAGTTCCACCTCGCCACGCGTCAGGATCGCGTACCCGGCATCATGCGGATGCGCGTCTCCGACAAATCCAAGGCGACGATAGAACACAAGCGTTCGCGCGATCGAACGGCTTGGCAGCAGCGGGATGGTGCGTTCGGTCGCGGAAGAATCGGAAGCCATGCGTTCCCTCGTTCGGTGACTACTGGCGCAACTCGATGGACCTGCCCGCGCATTCTACTGTTTCGACAATGCGCATGTTGACTGCGCCTGCCTTTGCACGGCGCCGGTACTGATCAGCTTGCCTGGAAGCGGCAGAAGGTGGTGATGTGTCGATCCACTTGCCATTCCGCATCCAGGGAGTGATCTGCCATGACACCGTCAGCAAATGCTTTGTGTGTGCTTCTGTTGTCGACTGCATCGGCATGCTTGCCTGCGTTTGCCGGGACCGCCGTGCACACGCCTGGATCGCCGACGGAGCAGCACGCAGTGCATTGGAAAGCAGTGGCTGGCAAGGGCACACCGCATGCACGCCACGAGAACAGCATGGTGTCGATCGGCGAGCGTCTCTATCTGATCGGCGGCCGCGATGATCGGCCACTGGCGATCTACGACAGCAGGACGCGCCGCTGGTCGCAAGGCAGCAAACCGCCATTGGCCGTGAATCACGCGCAAGCGGTGGTATCTGCCGGAAAGATCTACCTCGTTGGCGGGTTCACCGGCAATTATCCGGAAGAACCTTCACTGACCCACATGCTGATCTACGATCCTGCCACCGACCGCTGGCAGGTTGGTGCAGAGATTCCCAAAGACCGTCGCCGTGGCTCTGCCGGCACGGTGGAGCACGACGGTGTGCTGTATCTGGTGGGCGGCAACACGCGTGGTCATATGCGGGGCTATGTCCCGTGGCTGGATGCGTTCGACACCCGAACGCAGCAATGGACCCAGCTACCCGACGCACCGCGTGCGCGCGATCATTTCCACGCGGTGGTGATCGATGGCAATGTGTATGCAGCCGGCGGACGCAGGTCGGCACACGAAAGTGGCAACACGTTGGCGCAGACGATTTCCGAGGTCGATGTGTACGACATCAGGCATGGCACGTGGCGCGTGGCACCGGCCGCGTTACCGACCCCGCGCGCCGGTGCCGCCGCCATCGCACACGCCGGGCAGCTGCTCATCATGGGCGGCGAAAGCATGCGCCAGGTCAAGGCGCACGACGAGGTCGAAGCCTTCGATCCGGCGACGTCCACATGGACGACACGTGCAGCCTTACCACAGGGGCGGCACGGCACCCAGGCCGCGGCGATCGGCAGCGATCTCTATCTCGTTGCAGGGAGCGCAAACCGTGGCGGCGGCCCGGAGCTGGAAGACATGCTGGTGTTGAGTGACGTGCAGATGGCGCGATAAATATAGGTAACCGGCAACACCTCAACCCGCGATGTTGGCGGGAGACAGGACAGCGGCCACGGCCACGGACGATCGGGCGTCATCCTAGCCAATGACCGCTCCCAGGATGGAGCGGCACATTCAGCATGTTGTGCTTTGTGGTCGCCTGGAACAGCCTCTAGCGCGCAAACTCCAACCCAAGCGCTTTCACCCGCACCCGCGTCAACATCGCATGCGAGGTCATGTACAGCGTGTGGCCGTCATTGCCGAACGCGCAGTTGGAGATCGGCTCGCCAGTTTCGATACGGCCCAAGCGCTGTCCAGCCGGATTGAACACGATCACGCCACCCGGGCCGGTGGCGAACAGGTGGCCATCGGCGGCCACCGCCATGCCATCGGGCAGGCCGGGCGCATCCTTGGCGACCAAATCGGAGGCATCGGCAAAGACACGCCTGCCGGTCACGGCACCCTTGGCATCGAGCGCATAGGCCATCCAGATCGGGCGCTCCGGGTCGGAGTTGGACACGTACAAGGTGCGCTCATCCGGCGAGAGCGCGATCCCATTGGGAAAGCCCAGGGTATCGTCCAGCAGATGCACGCTGCCGTCGCTGTCCAGGCGATAGACGCCATTGAAGCGCAGCTCCTTGACCGGCGAGTCGTTCATGTTTTTGAGGCCGTACGGCGGGTCGGTGAAGAACACCACGCCGTCGCTGCGCCGAACCACATCGTTGGGGCTGTTAAAGCGTTTGCCTTCGAACTGTGTCGCCAGCGGCGTCTTCTTGCGGGTGGCCGGGTCGAGCCGGGCAATGATGCGGGTACCGGAGTCGGCCAGCAGCACGCTGCCGCTGGGTTCGGCGTACAGCCCATTGGCGCCGGGTTCGCGCAGGGTGTCCAACGCCGGGCCGCTATAACCCGACGGCGACAGGAACACCGACAGGCCCGCGTCCTCGGACCAGCGATAGAGCGTGTTGTCCGGCACATCGGTGAACAGCAGATAGCCGCCGTTGCGGACCCAGGTCGGGCCTTCCGACCAGATGAAGCCTTCGCTGAGCTTTTCGATGCGCGCGTCGCTGGCGACCATCTCGCTGAAGCGGCGATCGAATGTTTTCAACTGCCCGATCGCGGTGAAACGCGGCGGTGGCGGCTCTTTCCTGGTGCAGGCGGCGAGGATTGCGAGCAACGGAACGGCCAACAGCAGATAGGGCGGCAAGCGCATCGGTCAATCCACTAGCGAAGTGCGGCCATGATGCCATCCTGCCTGTGCACGAGGCAGATACACGCACGTGACACGTTAGCGCTCGCTAGCGGCCGCAGGCACCGCCAACACCGCATCCAACGCGGGCTTCGGTTGATGATTGCGATCGAACAGCAGTGGGTAGTTGGTGCGGCCGGGCACGGGATAATCGTTTTTCCACGACATGTCATCGCTGACACCCCAGACGCTGACACGTGCGAGCTTGTCGCGCTTGCGCCAGAACAGCGCGAACAATTCGGCGTAGCGATCACGCAGTTGCGCCTGCACGTCGGGCGGAAGGCCATCGCGATAGGGATCGAGAAAGCGCTTGAATTCCGGTAGCTGAAACTGCTTGTGGGCAAGGCCGGTGCCGATGACCTGACCTTCCTTGGTGAGCGGCAGGACATCGACGTCCAGCTCGGTGATCATCACCTTGATCCCCAGCGCGGCGTACGCATCGATGGCGTCTTCGATGTCGCGCAGGCTTGGGTAGTCGAGCCCCCAGTGCCCCTGCATGCCGACGCCATCGATACGGATGCCGGCGCCCTGCAGCATCTTGACCATGCGCACGATGCCATCGCGCTTGGCCGGCCGCCAGGCGTTGAAGTCGTTGTAGTAGAGCTCGGTGTTCGGCGCATAGCGCTGGGCAAACGTGAACGCATTACGCACCACCGTGTCGCCATCGCCGACGCGCTGCACCCAGTTGGTGGAACGATAACTGCCGTCTTCGTCGATGATCTCGTTGACCACATCCCAGCCCTGCACCTTGCCGACATAGCGTCCGGCCACCTGCGCGATGTGCGCGCGCATGCGCTCCAGCTGCGCCTGCGGGGTATTGGGCTTGCCTTGCGCATCGACGAAGAACCAATCCGGCGTCTGGTTATGCCAGACCAGCGTGTGGCCGACCACGAACATGTGGTGGCGGCGCGCATAACCGACGAACGCATCGGCGGCACTGAAGTCGAACACGCCGGGATGCGGCGAAACCACTTCGGCCTTCATGACGTTCTCGGCAGTGATGGCGTTGAAATGACATGCGACCAATGCGGCAGAGGCCGCATCCTTGCCGGAGACGATGTCGGCATTGACGGCAGTGCCGACCAGGAAGCCATCGGCATAGGCGCGCTTGAGCGAACTGCTGCGGCTGTCGCACGCGGCAAGCGCGGGCAATGCGATGACGATGCCGATGGCGGCCAAGCCGATGCGCAAGCGCGTTGCCGGACACACGGTGGGTTTATGCATGGCTGGATTCCTGTTGAAAGGCCACCTGAACTACATCGGCCGCACACCGCCTCATTCCGCCACGACCTGCGTGCTCGCCGCGTGCAAGGTGTCCGATTCCACACGGACGATGATGACGCCGCGTGCACCTGGCTTCGCACGCACGATGGCCAGGCAGCGGCCATTGAGGACATCGCGCCATTGCGCATTGAGCACCAGACGCGCGCGCGGGCATCGCTGCACCGCGCACAGCCTCACAGCTTGTAGGCCCGCTTGGGCAGGCGATACGCCAGATCGATCGCCACCTCGACCGCTTCGTCTTCCTCCAACCGATGTTCGGCCACCAGTTTGGCCAGGAACGCGCTATCCACGCGTCGCGCCACATCGTGCCGCGCAGGGATCGACAGAAACGCACGCGTGTCGTCGTTGAAGCCCACGGTGTTGTAGAAGCCGGCGCTGGCCAGGGTCTGCTCGCGGAACCGCCACATGCCTTCCGGCGCGTCATGGAACCACCACGCGGGGCCGAGCAGCAGCGAGGGGTAATGCCCGGCTAGCGGCGCCAACTCGCGGCTATAGCTGGTCTCGTCCAGGGTGAACACGATCAGCCGCAGGCGCGGGTCGTTGCCGAACCGGTCCAGCAACGGTTTGAGCGCATGCACATAGTCGGTGCGCATCGGAATGTCGGCGCCCTTGTCGCGCCCGTAAGTCTGGAACAACGGCCGGTTGTGATTGCGGAAGCAGCCCGGGTGCAGCTGCATCACCAACCCGTCGTCCAGGCTCATCGCCGCCATCTCGGTCAGCACCTGCGCGCGGAACAACTCGGCCTGTGCGGGTGTGGCTGCGCCACGCACCACGGTATCGAACAGCCGTTGCGCCTCGCCCGGCGAGAGATCGGCAGTGGCCGCACTGGGGTGACCGTGATCGGTGGAGGTGGCGCCATGCGCGGCAAAGAACGCGCGCCGCTGCCGATGTGCGCGCAGATAGCCTTGCCAGCTCAGCACGTCCTCGCCGGTGAGCGTGCCGAACTGTTGCAGTGCGTCGGCAAACTGTTCGTGCTCCGGGTCCACCACCGGGTCTGGACGGTAGGCGGTGACCACGCGTCCCTGCCAGCCGCTGCCGGCGATGGTGGTGTGATGCTGCAGTGTGTCCAGCGGCGATTCGGTGGTGGCGATCACCTCGATGTTGAAGCGCTCGAACAACGCACGCGGTCGAAATTCCGGCGTCTGCAGGGCGGCGGTGATGTGATCGTAGTAATGATCGGCTGTGCCGGCATCCAGGCGAATGCGCAGATCGAATACCTTGTGGAACACGTGATTGAGCCACAACGCCGACGGAGTTCCGCGCAGCAGGGTGTAGTGCTCGGCAAACACGCGCCACGCCGTCCGTGGATCGACGGCTGCGTGCGACCCGTCCGCACGTGGAATTCCCAGCGCATCCAGCCCGATGCCCTGGCTGTAGAGCATGCGGAACACGTAGTGGTCCGGCACCAGCAACAACGCGGTGGCATTGGCGAACGCTGCGTCGGTGGCGAACCATGCCGGATCGGTATGGCCGTGCGGGCTGATGATCGGCAATGCGGCGATCTGCGTATACAGGCGGCGCGCGATCGCGCGCGTGCCTGGGTCGGCAGGCAACAGGCGGTCGTCGTGCAGCGTCAAGGATGTGGGTGTGGGCATAGGTCAGTCGACAAACAAACGAAAGAGAAGTGGTACAGCGCTCATGGCGCAGCACTGCGATGCGCGGCCACATACTGACGCAGCCAGGTCAGCGCCGGCCGCTCGCTGCCATCGGTACGGATCAGATAGGCCGCCTCCTTGTCGCGCCACAGCCCCGGCCGAAAGCCCCACAGCGTGATGCCGTGGACGCCGGGGTGTTCCCAGAACACCGGAAACACGCGCTGGTAGTCGGCTAGTTGCTGCGCATCGCTTGGGCCGTCCAGATCGAATTCGGTGATGTACAGCGGCAGACCGGTGGCGGCCAATGCATCGAGATTGGCGCGATGCACCGACATCGCCACCTCCGGCGTGGTCTCGAAGGCGTGTTCCTGGATGCCGATGGCATCGACCAGCTTTTCGCGCTGCAGCAGCTGCACGATCCGCAGATAGGTCCGGGTGGCCTGCGGGTTGTTGGTGATGCTGTAGTCGTTGATCATCAGTCGCGCGCGCGGGAAATCTTTCCGCGCAAGCCGAAACGACTGCAGCACCCACTCCCAGCCACTTTCACCGTTACCCCCCAGTGCCTGCAGATAGTTGCCGCCGCCGGTGTCGTTCTTGCTGGGCGGGTCGTTGAGCGGCTCGTTGACCACTTCCAGCAGGTCGATGTCCGGGTAGCGCTGCGCCACGGCGGCAAACCATTGCTCGATCTCGCGGCGTTGTTCGGCCGGCGGCAACGACTTGATCCACTCCGGTTGCTGGTTGCCCCACACCATCACGTGCATCTGGAACGGCAAGCCGTTGGCCTTGGCGAAGGCATAGGCGGCGTCGAGCCCGCTCCAATCCATCCGATCGCGCACCGCTTCCACGCTGCCCCACTTGCCGCTGTTCTCGGGGGTGAGCTTGTTCCAGTACTGGGTAAAGTGTTGCGCTTGTTGCGGGCCATAGGCGCTGCCTAGGAACTTGGATGCACCGGACGCCAGTGGTTCCGCATGCACACCCATTGCACTGCTCGCCGCCAGCAACAGGCCCGCTATCACATTGCATCTGCGCATGATGGTTCCCTCAGGACGATGCGGTCGGTGCAGCCGCATTATCGATCGGCACGTGCGCCGGCTCCAGGCGCGGCACCAGCAGGTGGACCACCAACAACGCCAGCAGATAGGCCGAGCCCGCCATCAGGAAGACCGGCACGTAACTGCCGGTCGCCTGCAGCAGGAATCCGATGAAGGTGGCGATCACCATGCCGCCCACCGCGCCGGCGAAGCCACCGATGCCGACCACCGTGGCGACCGCATGGCGCGGGAACATGTCCGATGGCAGGGTAAACAGATTGGCCGACCAGCCCTGATGCGCGGCAGTGGCCAGGCCGATCAGGCCAACCGCCACCCAGAGATTGTCGGCACGCGCGGCGAACACGATCGGCACCACCGACAGCGCGCAGATCAACATGGCGGTCTTGCGCGCACGGTTGACACTCCACCCTCGCGCGATGAAGCGCCCGGCGACCCAACCACCGGCAATGCTGCCGATATCGGCCAGCACGAAGATCACGATCAACGGGGCGCCGAGTTGCAGCAGGCTCAATCCGTATTCGGCATGCAGGAACTTCGGTAGCCAGAACAGGAAGAACCACCAGATCGGGTCGGTGATGAGCTTGCCCAGCACGAACGCCCAGGCCTGCCGATGCCGCAACACCTGCAACCACGACAGCCGCTGCTGCACCGGCTCGTGCGCATCACTGCGGATATGCGCCAGCTCGGCAGCCGACAGGTTCGGTTGCTGCTCGGGCGGGTGATAGCTGAGCCACCACACCACCAGCCAGGTCGCACTGAGCACGCCGGTGAACAGGAAGGCCGCCTGCCAGCCCCAGGTCGTGGCGATCACCGGCACCAGCAACGGCGCGACGATGGCGCCGATGTTGGAGCCGGAATTGAAGATGCCTGTCGCCAGCGCGCGCTCGCGGCGCGGGAACCATTCGGCCACGGTCTTGAGTGCCGCGGGAAAGTTGCCCGATTCGCCCAGCCCCAGGAAGAAGCGTGCAATCGCAAATCCCATCACCGTGGTGGCCAGCGCATGCCCCATCGCCGCCAGACTCCAGACCCCGATTGCCAGGGCGTAGCCCAGGCGCGTGCCGAAGCGGTCGATCACCGCACCGCTGCAGAGCAACCCGAGCGCATACGCTGCCTGAAATGCGGTGACGATGTAGCCGTACTGGATTTCGTTCCAGCCGATCTGTGTCTGCAAGAACGGCGCCAGTACGCCGAGCACCTGGCGATCGACATAGTTGATGGTGGTGGCTGCCAACAGCAACGCGCAGACACGCCAGCGCACACGCCCCAACCGTTCCACGACGCCATCAGGCGCACTTTCCGGCGGCAACTGGCTCATGCGCGCGACCACCGCAACGGTGCTACATGCAACAGGTAGTGGGAATTCGCGTAGCGAACGTCGCCACGCGGCGCCGCATCTCGAAGGCAGTTCGGGGTCTTGCCGCTGTGTTCTTCGGTTCGAGTCATCGACCACTGCGCCTGCACGAAGGTGGCCTTGCGCCACGGGTGATAGCGCTACCATTACCATGCCGCCGCGATAAATCCATCGCGCAGTGCAGCACGCGGCAAGCGCATGTCTGTGCGGCGACGTATCGACGTGCCGCGCCGCAACGTTGGCCGCCGCAGTCGGCCAACTATGCTGCCCTGCAGCGTGCTGTTCCGAATTTGGTAGCGCTAACATCCAACGCCACTGATCGCCCGTCTCCCACCTTGCACCACCGCCGCGCCGACCGCCGGCAGCGGCACTCCCTGCGCAGGGGCGATGCGTGGGACATCTGCTCACCTGTTAGGGAAGGGATTACGGTGAAGAACAGCTACGCACGAACCGCGTTGTCCTGCGCGTTGGGATCCATCCTGCTGGGCATGACCAGCACTGCCGCCTGGGCACAGTCCACCGCTGCCGACAGCGCCGCCACCACTGCGCAAACACCGCCGGCCACCGCCGCCAGCGGCGATGCGGTGACCCAGCTCGATACGGTCACCGTGTCCGGTTACCGGCGCAGCATCCAGTTTTCCACCGATGCCAAGCGCGACTCGGTAGGGTTTGCCGACACCGTGTTTGCCGAAGACATCGGCAAGTTCCCGGACATGAACATCGCCGAGTCGCTCAATCGCATTCCCGGCGTGCAGCTCTCGCGCGACGTCAACGGCGAAGGCCTCAACATCGCCATCCGCGGCCTGGGCACCAGCTTCACCAAGACCACGCTCAATGGCGCCAGCATCGCCACCGCCTCGATCGGCCTGAATGCGCAGAACCAGAACCGCGAAGTCGATCTGAACCTGTTTCCCACCGAATTCTTCACCCAGCTCACCGTGAGCAAGACGCCCACCGCGAGCATGCTCGAAGGCGGTGTCTCCGGCGTGGTGGACATGCGCAGCGCGCGGCCGTTCGATCGCCCCGGCGTGCACTTCACCTATCAGGCGCAAGCCGACTGGAACAGCACCAGCGAGAAGACCACTCCGCGTGGTGCACTGATGGGCAGCTGGACCAACGAGGCAGGCACCCTCGGCGCGCTGTTCGGCGTGGCGTCGGTGCGCAGCAAGCTGGGCGTGCGCGGCTTCGAGAGCGTGGGCTGGACCAACCCCGGCCTGACCTACACCCAGTGCGGGCTCACCCCGCCTGCGGGCACGCCGGCAACCAATCAACCGGCGGCCTGCAACGTCAACGGCGGCGGCAACTGGCGCATTCCGGACCGGGTGCCGGCCACCGCCGGCAGCGGCCTGACCACCGGCGAAACCATCGATGCGGCGTGGTTGCTGGCGCGCAACCCCGGCCTGAGCATCGACCAGATCAGCGATGCGCTGATTCCGCGCCTGGGCCGCACCGTGCACATGGATGGCGACCGCGATCGCGATGCGTCGGTCATGTCGCTGGAGTGGCGGCCGTCCGACAGCATGCACTTCTACCTGGACACGTTGTATTCCGAAGCCAAGCGCACCACCAACCGGATCAGCATGAATCTGATCGGCCGCAACGGCAACATGATCCCGCTCGGCATGCAGCTGGACCAGAACAACGTGGTCACCAGCGCGACCTTTGCCAATGCGCAGTATTTCCTGGAAGCGCGTCCGTACCACGAGAACGTCAAGTTCTGGAGCGTCAATCCCGGCGCAGAGCTACTGTTCGGTGCCGATCAGGACATCAAGCTCAACGTACAGGCCAACGCCACCCGCAGCTGGCTGGCGCGCGAATCGCCCAGCATCCTGGTCACCTCGCCGTTCACCACCGTCGATTACCGCAACGAGGGCGGCGATCAACCCTCGATCACCAGTCCGCTCGATCTCAACGACCCCAATCTTGGCTGGGGCTGGAACGGTGGCCGGGTCAATATCCAGAACGAAAAACGCGTAACCGAAACGCGCGGTGCGCGCGCCGACCTGCAGTTCGGCGAAGACAAGCGCAACATCAAGATCGGCGCGGCCTACGATCTGGCCGAGCGCACCATCCGCGGCTTCGACAACAGCACCGCGTGGGAACAGGTGGTGTGCCGCGGCGGTGGCGGCAACGTATGCAATGGCGGGCCCGGTTCGGCAATTCCCAACGCGGCCTTGTCCGGCTATTTGCGGCCCGGCCCCGGCGGGTTCATCACCGCCGATTTCGACCGTTTCCTCGGCGATACCAACTACTACGCACTACGCGATTCCGCACCGGAGACCAACTCCGCCAATACCGGTGCCTCGGCCGGCGGCATCCGCGAAAAGAACCTGGGTTTCTACATCGAAACCAACGCCGAAACCGAAGTGTGGAATCGCACGCTGCGCCTGAATGCCGGCGTGCGCTACGTGACCACCGACCAGACCATCACCGGCCCGGTCACCATCAACGGCGTCCGCCAGGTGCAGGTGCTGGATTCGGACTACAAGGAAACCCTGCCCTCGTTCAACGCGGCCTGGGATGTCGCCGACAACGTGGTGCTGCGCCTGTCCAGCTCGCGCACGCTGACGCGCCCCGACCCCAGCGCGATGTTGCCCAATACCAATTTCAGCGACCCGTCCGCGCAGACCGCAACGCAAGGCAATCCGAACCTGGCGCCGTATCTGTCCACCAACGTGGATTTCGGCGGCGAGTGGTATACCGGCGGCGAAGGCTACGTGGGCCTGACCCTGTTCAACAAGCGCATCAGCGGCTTCACCGTCAACGGCGTGCGTCGCATTCCCTTCAACGATCTCGGCGTGGCCTACGACAGCCTGTTGCCGATCCAGCAGGCCGGCCTGGAGCAGCGCGGTGGCCCGAATGCGGCCACGGTCGATGTGCAGACGCAGGTCAACGCCGATGGCGTGCTCAACATCCGCGGCACCGAGGCAATCTGGGTGCAGCCGCTGGACAAGCTGATCGACGGCATGGGCTTCAGCGTGAACTACACGCATGTCACCCAATCCTCCGAAGGCGAAGGCATTCCCGCCGTCGCCGTCGGTGTGGCCCCGAACCTGTGGAACGGCACCGTGTACTGGGAAAAGGACGCCGCCTCGGTGCGCCTGTCCTACACCTGGAACGACGACATGGTGATCTCCGGCGCCAACCAGAACGGCATCCCTTACGCACGCCTCAACGCCGATGCACGCGGTCAGCTGGATCTATCGGCCAGCTACGCGCTGGACTGGCTGCCGTCCAAACCGCAGATCACCCTCAACGTCACCAACATCACCGACGAGCCGCTGCGGACCACCTACGCTTGGCCCAATGCCACCTACGACCTGTATCAACCCGGGCGCACCGTCATGCTCGGCATCCGCGGTACCTTCTGAGTGCCGTGCCGGCCGGTCGTGGCACATCCGTGCCGCGATCGGCGGCATCGCGCGCTGCGGCGTTTCCCGCAGCATTCCTTGAGCCCCGCCCCATCCCATGAACGATCGCTCACAGCAACTCTCCTTGCGCGAAAAGATCGGCTACAGCCTGGGCGACCTGGCGGCCAACCTGATCTTCCAGACGCTGGTCACTTTTCTGGCGTTCTTCTACACCGATGTGTTCCGCATTCCGGCGGGCGCAGCGGCCACGCTGATCTTCGTGGTCGGCCTGCTGGGCGCATTCGTGTTCACGCCGATCATCGGCATCCTGGCCGATCGCACCCGCACGCGCTGGGGCAAGTTCCGGCCATGGATCCTGTGGACCGCATTGCCGTTCGGCGCGTTGTCGCTGGCCGCGTTCAACACGCCCGCACTCGGCGAACAGGGCAAGATCGCCTACGCATTCGCCACCTACACGCTGTTGATGCTGGTGTATGTGGCCAACAACCTGCCGTATTCGGCACTGAGCGGCGTGCTCACCGGCAGCATGGAGCAGCGCAATAGTTTGTCGGCATATCGCTTTCTGGCTGTGACGTTTGCGCAGTTCGTGATCCAGGTGCTGTTGCTGCCACTGGTGTTGATCCTGGGCAACGGCGACAAGGCGCAAGGGTTTCGCAACACCATGGCGCTGTTCGCCGCTGTCGGCACGCTATGCTTTCTGATCACCTTCTTCACCACCCGCGAGCGGGTGTTGCCGATCAGCGAACAACGCACCAGCGTGCGCCAGGACCTCACCGACCTGATGCGTAACAAACCCTGGCTGGTGATGTTGGCGCTGACCATCCTGGTGTTCGTCAATCTCGCCATGAAGGGCGGGATGTACATCTACTACTTCAAGTACTACCTCGACCCTGGCGCACTGGCGCAGTTTCTCGACGACGCCGGTTTCAACCGGTTTATCGCCGCGATCAACAACGTGCTGACCGGCGCCGGCATGAGCGCGCTGCATTGGCCGCAGGATGCGCCGACATCGGCGTTCAGCGTGTTCAGTGCCGGCGGCATCCTGGCGATGATCGTCGGCATCGGGTTTTCCAAACGTCTGGCAGACCGGTACGGCAAGCGCAATGTCTTCGGCGGTGCCTTGCTGATCTCTACGCTGTTTCTGCTCGCGTTCTATCTGTATCCACCCAACGCGATCGGCTGGGTGTTCGTCTCTTACGTGCTGCATGGTTTCTTCTACGGCATCACCATTCCGTTGCTGTGGGCAATGATTGCCGATGTGGCCGACTACTCGGAATGGAAGAACCACCGCCGTGCCACCGCGATCATTTTCTCGGCAATGCTGTGCGGGCTGAAGATCGGCCTGAGCGTCGGCGGCGCACTGGTCGCCGGCATCCTGGCGGTCTATGGCTACGACGCTGCCCTGCCGCAGCAAAGCGCCGCGGTCACCAGCGGTATCCGCATGGCCATCAGCGTGTACGCCTCCATCCCGTTCCTGCTCGGCACCGCGCTGCTGGCGCTGTATGAAATCGACAAGGCGCTGGAAACCCGCATCGAAGGCGAACTCGGCGTGCGCCGACAAGCCGCGCCCGTGGCGACCAGTTGACGTCAACTCCCTTCCACCTCATGCACAGGTACGCGCATGTCCGATGAATCGTCCACCGCTGCACTGCAGGCCCTAGCGCGCACCGCCATCTCCGCACCGCTGGTCACCCACCTCTACACCGCCGACCCTTCTGCCCACGTGTTCGACGGTGCGTTGTATCTCTATCCGTCCCACGACATCGATGCCGGCGTTGCCTTCAGCGACGATGGCTCGCATTTCGACATGGCCGACTATCACGTGTTCCGCATGGCGCACCCTGAGGCGCCGGTGGAAGACCTGGGCCAGGTGCTGCATGTGCGCGATGTGCCCTGGGCGCAGCGACAGCTGTGGGCGCCGGATGCTGCCCAGCGCGACGGCAAGACCTATCTGTATTTTCCCGCAAAACGCGCCGACGGCCTCTTCCAGATCGGCGTGGCGGTAGGCGATGGCCCGCAAGGCCCATTCGTCGCAGAGCCCGAGCCCATCGCCGGCGCCTATTCGATCGACCCGGCAGTCTTTGCCGACGATGACGGCGCGCATTATCTGTACTTCGGCGGCATCTGGGGCGGCCAGCTGCAGCATTACCGCAACAACGTCTATGCACCGACCCATCAGGAACCCGCAGACGACGCGCCTGCCCTCGGCCCACGCGTGGCGCGCCTGCGCGAAGACATGACACAACTGGCCGAGCCCACCCGCGAGATCGTCATCCTCGACGAACACGGCACCCCAATACGCGCCGGCGACCACGCCCGCCGTTTCTTCGAAGGCCCCTGGGTCCACCACCACGCCGGCCGCTATTACCTGTCCTACTCCACCGGCGACACCCACCGCATCTGCTACGCCACCAGCGATACCCCGTACGGGCCGTTCACCTACCGGGGTGTGCTGCTCGCACCGGTGGTCGGCTGGACCACGCATCACTCTGTCTGCCTTTTCGACGGACAGTGGTACCTGTTCTATCACGACGCGGTGTTATCAGGCGGACAGACGCATTTGCGCAGCATCAAGATGGCGCCGTTGGAGCACGACAAGGAGGGAAGGATCGCGACGATCTATCCGTATGGGGAAGGGGCGGTGTCGCCTTGGTGAATGCCGTTGGGCAACCGCCTCCCGAGATCCAACCAGCCCGCCATGGCGCGACCGCTGGCACTGAACGAAAGTCCTGTCCCCTCTGCGCGTCCAAAGCACGTCGTGATCCTCACTGCGGCTGATCGTTGAACCAGCGCTCACCGACCTGTGATCGCGCGCTTCCTGCCGTCTGCGCAACGCTTGGGTCTTGCTCTTCAACGTTGCCATGACGACTCGCACGGTACCGTCATCTGACTACGACAGTGGTCCAGCTTGCGGCTGGGCCGGACCTGCATCGCATGGGGCCGCATCCAGGCGCATTGCGGCGACGTAGGCCATGTACATGCTCTTTTGATGGAGGTTGCCATGCGACATAGTTCGATGCTGTTGTTACTGACACTCGCGGTCCACGGGAGTGCTGGCGCAAGCGATTCAGGCGCCGCCCTGCCCCGCGCAGACACCGTTGATGTGCCACGCTTCATGGGCGACTGGTACGTCATCGCCCACATTCCTACCCGGCCCGAGCGCAAGGCCTACGATGCCGTGGAGCGCTACGCGCTGCGACCGGATGGCCGCATCCAGACCACGTTTACTTTTCGCAAGGGCAGTTTCCAGGCGCCGCTCAAGTCCATGCATCCCATTGGCCAGGTTGCAAAGGAGGGCAATGGCGCGCTGTGGAGCATGCAGTTTCTCTGGCCGTTCAAGGCCGAGTACGTGATCGCCTGGCGTGATGCAGACTATGCGCAAACCATCGTGGCACGCAGCAAGCGCGATTACGTCTGGTATATGGCGCGTACCCCGCAGGTGTCCGATGCCGACTATCAGCAGGCCGTTCAACGTATCGCCGCCATGGGCTACGACGTGTCACAGCTGCGTCGCGTGCCGCAGTCGCCGCGGTAACGCGTCAATGCTGTAAAAACTGCGACGCGCTCAGTGATGCAGTAACTGCATCCTAGGCTCTCGCACACTGACTGCATTAGACGTCTTTGTCATCCACCGCAAACTCCCAGCCATCATTCAAACCACCCAACGGCCTGGCCTCCGTTGCCAGCTCTTCTTCGAAAGCCGAAATCGCCTTGTACGACGGGATCATGGTCGGATACACCGTCACGTCCATCGGAAACGCCGCGTTTTCCTCGTAGTGACAGCAGCGAACTTTCTGCTCGAAGCGGAGCAGCGTCACTGAGAATTCCAATGCCGACTCCTTCGTGGGGAAGACGACGGAAAACGCGATCTCGCGTGGCTTGGAAAGATCCACCCCTTGCTGGGCGATGTGCCAGAGGGTGTCGCCGTTATCGTCGTTGGGGTACAGATCCGGATGTCGTTGCATAGGGGCTTCGGTCTTTGGCGGCCGGTTGACCAAAGACGAATCTTAGCGCTTGACACGTCTGGTCTGGTTGGCTGGTCCCAAAATCCAGACGTCCGTTCCTGGCGCCAGCAGTTTCTCCGCCCGACCAAGCGAAACACCGGCCGGGCAGTGAGGGCCACTCAGGTGGCCGCGCGAGGCGCGACCACCCGATCAATTCAGGGAAGCCAAACCAGATTCATCAACTGCGGATCGGCCGTCACCTTGACCAGCTTGCCACTAGGGCCGAACTGCACCTGGTACTCGGAGAAGCTGTCACGCCAGTAGCGCCACAACGAGGCGTCCAGATTCGGGTTTTCGCTGCTGATCGGGTAGCCGACGGCCATCAGGACCTGTTCGCGGGTCATGCCGCCGGTGAGCTTTCCATCGTTGATGGCCTGGCGAATCTTCGGCGGGAAGGTGGCGAGCTTGAGCTTGGGGTCGGCGGTGACGACGTAGCGTGCGGCGAAGGCGGTGTTGTCCAGGTCGCGGCTGTAGTCGTTGCCGATGGACTGCTTTTCGCCGGCGATCTTGAGGTTGACGCGGTTGCGGCCAAAGCCGGTGACGCTGACCGGGGTGCCGACGGGGAGCACGCGCTTGCCGTCTTCGGCGTAGTTGCTGTCGCTGATCCAGCTGCCGTCGGTGCGCAGGTTGCAGCACAGAAAGCCGTCGTACTTGGCAGCGTCGGCAGCTGCGGCGAGGTTGGCGGCGGTGAGCAGGCTCAGGGCCAGCAGGGAAGAACGCAAACGCATCGTAAAGACTCCATTCTCGACGGCCGTGGCCGCATGGCAATGATGGGTAGGGCGCGCCGTCGTTTCCCCGATGGCGCGTGGGCATTGTGGCAGCCTCGGGCGTGTTGGCAAGCGCGGGTGACGCGGCCGGCCCGTGGTTGTGTATGCTCGGAACCGTGGACACTCTCTCACCCGCCGAGATCGCCGAGCAGATCGCCGAGTTGCGACGCGCCCATCGCGCGTTGGACGAGGAAATCCAGCGCGTGCCCGCCAACCCGGAGGACGAGTTGCAGATGAAGCGCTTGAAGAAGCGCAAGCTGCATCTCAAGGACTGCATCACGCGGCTGGAAATGGAGCTGGTGCCTGACGAGCCGGCGTGATGCCGTGCGTGCGGCCGCTTGGGCTGGCGTTGCCGTCGTGGAGATCCGCGTCGCGGTGGCAGGCGGTTGGGCAGGCAGGGTTCGTCTGATGGTGGACGCCGGCTTGCGCTGAGGCCGGTCGTGCTGGTCGCTTGGGCCGTCCCCTCACCCCAACCCCTCTCCCGCAAGCGGGAGAGGGGCTAGTGCGCATGCGAGCTCGCTATTCCACTGCCGCACAATGTCCTTCTCCCGCGTGCGGGGAAGGTGCCCGCAGGGCGGATGGCAGCAGTCTCGCGGGCAGATGCGCAAGCCGTTCCTCTCCCGGCAGGAGAGGGACGTTTGTCTCAATGATTTGGTGACGCACCTGCTGTCTTTGAGCCAGTTGCGTCGGTGTGCTCAGCCAGCGCGCAGCAGGACCTTGCCACGACGCCCCGGTTCGGCGCTTGCGGCGGCAGCCTTGGCGGCGTCTTGCAGATCGAACACCGCTTCCACCGGTAAGGCCAGGCTGCCATCGAGTGCGGCTTTCAGCAGCTCACCGATCATGCGGCGCTTGTCCTCGGGTTTGGTGGCAGTGGTGACCTTGCTGCCCCAGAAGCCGCGCACGGTGGCCTGCTTGAAGATCACATCGCCGCTGGAAATCTGTAGCGGCTCGCCGGTCATCGAGCCGAACGAAATCAGTTCGCCACCTTCGGCCAGCAGTCCCATCAATTCGCCTGCCGCGCTGCCAGCGACCGAGTCGATGGCACGCACGATCGGCGCGTCACCGACCAGCGCGCGCACATGGTCCTGCCAACCCTCCTGCGCGGTGGACACGGCATTACCGATGCCGAGCGCCTTCAGTTCCTCCACGCCGGCATCGCGGCGCACCAGGTTGATCACGTTGATGCCGCGCGCGGCAGCGAGCATGGCCACGGTCTTGCCGACGGCGCCATTGGCGGTGTTCTGCACGATCCAGTCGCCTTGTTGCACGTGCAGGAATTCGATCAGCATCAGCGCGCTCAGCGGCATGGCGATCAATTGGCAGCCGCGGTCGTCGTCCAATGCGTCGGGTAGCGGCACGACACCGGAGGCACTGGCGAGGAAGAACTCGGCCCAGCTTTCGTGGACGCCGGCGGCGACAACGCGTTGGCCCACTTGCAGACCTTCGACGCCTTCGCCGAGTGCGTCGATCACGCCTGCGGCTTCGCTGCCACCGATGGCGGGAAGCGCGGGCTTGTAGCCGTAGTTACCGCGCACAGTCCACAGGTCGTGATTGTGGATCGGCGCGCGGCGCATGGCGATGCGCACCTGGCCCTTGCCTGGCTGCGGCGTGGGCCGCTCGCCGAGTGCCAATACCTGGGCCGGGTCACCGAATTGGGTGTGGATCGCTGCGCGCATGGACGTCTCCTGCCGGACGCGCCTGACGTAGAACGCACCCGATCATTGTGAAAGGTCAGCCGATGTTATCGGCAGGGCTGCAAGTGCGCGATGAAACCAACGGCGGTTTTGTGTGAAGCCTGCGTTGTGTGTGGTGCTGCGCTGTTGGAGTGACTTGCTGGTGCGAGATGGATTGCACGCCCTCATCCGCCCTGCGGGCACCTTCTCCCGCTGGCGGGATAAGCGAGCGTGGGCCGATCACTGATTGCAACGATCCGAGGCTGCAATCGTCGATTGCAGCGAGCTGATACAGCGATGAGCGAGTGCAGCACGCTGCTGCACCGATCAGCTGTTGCAGCCCCCTGCTGCAGCCATCCGCTGGCGCAAGAACCGGGCGCAGCGATCGTTGTGCACGAACCTGATGGGGCAGAAGCCCGACCGCCTCACTCGGACGGCGGCGCTACCACATCGGGCTTGGCTGCGGCCGGGCTGACCCGTTCGATGGTGTGGCGCAATTCGCGGCCGAGAATGAACTTGGCATCCTTCGCCCACACATCCAGCCGGTCGTCGAACATCAGCTTGCTGTTCTCATCCGGCCAGACCAGACGCAGCTCGCGCAGTTTCTGGATGAAGCCGCGGAACAGGGTCTTGTCGAAAAACTCCGGCGCGGCCGGGGCATACAGCAGGCTCAGACGTTGCGCGGCCTGTTGGCACAGGCTTTCCAGTTCGCCGGCACCGAGCACGCCGGGGCCGTTCTTCACCAGCACCGAAATGGCGATGTAATAGCGCTCGAACGCCTGCTGCAGCGAATGGCCGATCGCGCGCAGGCGGAACACTTCGTCGGTCTGCCCGGTGTTGCGGGTCAGCACGCCGCCATCGTCGTCGGCGACGTTGAGCAGCAAGCCTTCGCGTACGAACATGTCGATGGTCTGTTCGATGCGTTCGGCAAAACGATCTTCGCTCCACGGCAGGAACAACTCGGACTGCAGGAACGGGTAGAGGGTGCGACCCAGGCGCAACAGACCGGCACGGCTCATGCGGCGGTTGTTCTGGAAGCAGCACGCCACCCACGACGAGGCCGTGAACAAATGCAGCACGTTATTGCGGAAATAGCTCAACAGCACTGCGGTGTCGCCACTGACGCTCAACACATCGCCCAGCGGATGCGACACGCGCGTGAGCACGTTGATCTCTTCGGCGTGGGTGATGATGCGCGCCGGGGTGTGCGGGGTCACGGTGACGCGGTCCGAATACGGCATTTCCGCCAGCAGCTTCTTGCACAACTCGATCTGCGCGATCAGGTCGGCCTCGCCCATCGCATGCTTGGGCGTGGACAGCAGCGCCAGCGCCAGCAGGTTGATCGGGTTGACGTCGGCGGCGCAGTTGATGCGGGTCTGGATCTGGGTGGACAACGTATCCACCGCCGGTGCCAGCCAGGTCGGTTTTTCGTCGTCGGGCAGCGGTTGGCCGTCCCAGTCCGGGGCGTGCTTGGCCAGCACGTCGTTGAGCGCGATCGGCTCGCCGAAGTTCACCACCACCTGGCCGTAGTTCTGCTTGAGCACCTTGGGGATCGACCACAGCAGGCCCCAGATCGATTCCTTCTCCTTGGGCCGGCCGGTGAGTTCGTCCAGGTAGCTGTTGCCTTCCATCAGCTTCTCGTAGCCGATGTACACCGGCTGGAACAGCACCGGCTTGCGCGGCTGGCGCAGGTAGGCGCGCAGCGTCATGGCGATCATGCCGCCCTTGGGCTGCAGCAGACGCCCGGTGCGCGAGCGCCCGCCTTCGACGAAGTATTCGATCGAATAGCCGCCGGCCACCAGCTGGGCGACGTATTCGCTCAGCACTGCCGAATACAGCGCATTGCCCTTGATCGAGCGACGGATGAAGAACGCGCCGCCCTTGCGCAGCAGCGTGCCGACCACCGGCAGATTGAGGTTGATGCCGGCCACGATATGCGGCGGCACGATGCCGCGCTCATACAGCAGGTAGCTCAGCAGCAGGTAATCCATGTGGCTGCGGTGGCTGGGCACGTAGACCACTTCGTGTCCGGGCGCGGCCTGCTTGAGCTTGTCCAGGTGATGCACCAGCACGCCGGCATAGATGCGGTTCCACACGTGGGTCAGCAGGAAACTGGCCGAGCGCACCACCGGGCTGGAATAGTCGGCGGCGATTTCCCAGGCATAGGCGTGCGCCTTGCGCCAGGCGTCGACCGGCTTGGAGTTGTCGCGCTTGGCCTGGATGGCGATGGCCTCGCGCACCGAGTCGGCAGCCAGCACCTGGTCCACCAGCAGGCGGCGGGTGGACAGGTCCGGGCCGATCACCGCCTCGCGGATACGCCGGAAGTGGGTGCGCAGCACGCGCTGCAACTTGCGCAGGGTGCGCTCGGGCGGCAGGCCTTCGGCCATGGTCTGGCGCAGCGAGATCGGCGGCGCGAAACGCACGATGGTGGTGCGGCCGTTGAGCAGCACCGACAGCAGGCGACGGAAGCGGCCGACCAGCGCCCAGTTTTCCGAAAACAGCACCGCAAACCAGCCGCTCTGCTTGTCGGGCGCGCGGCCGACGAAGATCGACACCGGCACCAGATGCACGTCCAGATCGGCGCGCACGCGATGCGCCTGCAGCAACTTGGCCAGCGAATCGGAATGGGTCTTGCCGCCGCGCTGTTCGGGGATCAGCGAATTGCTGCTACTGCGCCGCGACAGCGCCAGATAGGCGCGCTTGCGCTCCAGCGGGTCACCCGGCAGCGGCACCAGCGGCGACGGCAGCCCGGCCTCGCGGCAGGCCTTGTCCAGGATCAGCGCATTGGACATGCCGTAGTCTTCCAGCACGTACACCACCGGCCGGCCGTCGTCGTAGCGGCCGGGTTGATCCGGTTCGATGGTCAGGCTCAACCACGGGTCGACCAGACGACCGAGCAGGCGCGCCCACCACGGGCGTTTGGCGTTACGCCCGACGGCAATGACCGGCCCGACAGGCGACGCGGCGTCCAACGCCGACGCTGCGGCAGGCGCCGGCACCGCCGTGCTGCCGGCGATCTCGGCGGCAGCCGGGGTGGGCGGGGCGGGCTGGCCGTCCGGGAACGGCAGGGGATTCTGTTCTGGCATCGCCATCATTATCGCCCAGCCGGGCGTTGCCCGGTGTCCGCTGGCGCGGCAGGTACGGCCGTCGGCGTGTCGGGCGCTGCAACGGCGTCGGGTAAGGGCGGGGTCGGCATGGCGCTGAGCAGCGCCTGCACCTCGTCCTGGGTCTGCTGCTGATACCAGTGGCCGTCGCGCTTGATCAACGCGATGGTGAGGTCGATATCGCGGGCCGCCAGCGGATAGCGCAGACGCACCTGGGCGCGATCACCGTCCTGCTTTATCAAACCGGTGCGCAGCGCATCCAGGCTGCTGTCCAGCGACAGGTCGTAGCGCTCCAGCACGGTCTTGGCCGCCGCCCAGAACGGCCCGAGCCGGCGCAGGCTCTCTTCCATGCCCAGGCCTTGCAGATCGGCATCCGAGCCAATGCCGGTGGCGCGGGCAGCGGTCACCAGGTCAGTGATGCTGGCCTTGGCGCGCGCGCGATCGGCCAGCGGGGCGGTGGCGGCCCAAGCGCTCAAGGCATCGACCAGTTGCATGTAATGGGCGCGCTGCTCGGGTTGATAGTCGTTGCGGCTACGCAGGTATTGCACACCGAACTGGCCCAGCGACTGCGCGGCCTGGGCGATGCCCTGCGACTGCCCGGCCAGTTGCGCATCGAAGGCCTGCTGCAAGCGGCGCTCGGCGCCTGGCGCCGACAAGGTGCCGAGCAGGCTGCCGACCTCGTTGGGCAGCGGCAGTTCGGTCAACGGCCAGCGGCTGGCGCCACTGCGCCAGGCCGCTTCCAACTGGGTGTATTGCGCGGGCGTGACCCGGATCCGCGCATAGGCGACCAGATCGTTGCGCCGCAAGGGCAAGGTCATCGACTGCATCGCGGCGGCCGGCTCGGCGGTGGCGCCAGGCAGTGCAGCAGCCCTGTCTTGGCGCTGGCAACTGCCCAGGCACAGCGCTGCCAGCAGCGCCCACGCAATGAACCGGAACCGGCCGGTACGGACGGTAGATAGCGACATGCGCACGCTGTTTCCCCTGATCGATCGGCGCATCTTGCTGTCTGAGTGCACTGGCGGCAAGGCGTGCAGCAACCGTGCGCTCGGGTACGGCAACAAATGTTAGATTTTCGTAGTTCCATGCACGTTGTCACCCGGTGTCCGACATTGACCGCTGTTGTCTTCTTCGGACAACGTTGTCCAGGCGGCGGCGCAAGTCCTTGTGCCGCCTGCATTTGGTGGAATGCTGCGGCGCATCATGTAAGCGCTTGCAGTTCCTGCTAGCGTGCGCCCCATCTCGCTCTGAGGTCGCCATCGGTTGGGGCCGATGTCATTCATGTGCATCTATGACACGAACGCTCTGCGCCAGCGGACCGTGCGCCCCTACCCGGCGTGCGGCGGCAACCGCATTGTTTTGGCGGTGTCGCCATGAGTCGGCCACGCTCGGAAGGCGGCAGCGTCACCATCAAGGATGTCGCGCGCGAAGCGCAGGTGTCGGTGGCGACGGTCTCGCGCACCATGAATGGACATCAGCATGTCGCCGAGTCGGTCCGCGAGCGCGTGCTGCAGGTCGCCCGCG
The DNA here is from genome assembly GCF_014197275.1 of Xanthomonas sp. 3075. GTDB lineage: Bacteria > Pseudomonadota > Gammaproteobacteria > Xanthomonadales > Xanthomonadaceae > Xanthomonas > Xanthomonas campestris_B. The sequence continues at coordinate 383,918 of NZ_JACIFI010000002.1, forward strand.
CACTGCACTACATCCCGCATCACGCCGCGCGCAGCCTGAGCAGCCGGCGCACCCACACCATCGGGGTGGTGTTGCCGGACCTGCACGGCGAATTCTTCTCCGAACTGATCCGCGGCATCGACCAGGTGGCGCGCGATCAGGGCTACCACCTGCTGGTGTCCAGCTCGCACGGCGACCCGCAGGCGCAGCGCAAGGCGCTGGAACGCCTGCCCGGACGCGTGGACGGGGTGGTGGTGATGTCGCCCTCGCTGGGCGACTCCGGCGTGCACGAGGACGCCCTGCCCGGCGGCCTTCCTGCGGTGCTGCTCAACTGCGCCGGCACGGCCAGCCAGCGCCCGGTGCTCAACGTGGACAACTACGGTGGCGCGCGGGTGATGACGCGGCACCTGCGCGAGCGCGGCCACCGCCGCATCGCCTTCATCGCCGGGCCGGCCGACAACTTCGATGCGCACGAGCGTCTGCGCGGCTATCGCGACGAGCTGGCGCTGGATGCGCAGGCGCAGCCGTGGGTGCTGCCGGGCAACTTCGATGAAGAATCCGGCTACCGTGCCGGCCAGGCGCTGGCGCAGGACACGCGCCCGGATGCGGTGTTCGCCGCCAACGACATGATGGCGCTGGGCTGCCTGTTCGCGCTCGGCCATGCCGGGCTGAAGGTGCCGCACGACATCGCACTGGCTGGCTTCGACGATGTGCCGATGGCGCGCTACGTGCTGCCGGCGTTGACCACCATGCGGGTGGATATCGCCGGGCTGGGCGCGCGCGCCTTGCAGCTGTTGCTGGATCAGCAACTGGGCGATGCCCCCGCCCCGCCCGCCGATGCCGCAGTGCAGACGTTTTCCGAGATGGTTCCCGAACTGATCGTGCGCGCGTCCAGCGCGCCGCGTGCTGCGCCTCCGACGTAAGGCGCGTCGCGGCTGCTTGCTCATGTGTTGCTTGTCGTGGTTGTCCGCTGTCCCGCTTTATGCAGTTTCAACGCGCCAGTGATTCCACTGGTTCGCGCTTTACCCCTGGGAGGGGGGAAGTCATGAACAATTACCGCACCGTCTCCACCTTGCCGGCGCGCAGCTTGCTCTGCTGCGCCCTTGCCGCCTCATTGTTCGCCGCCTCGCCGGCCATGGCCCAGTCCAGCAACGCCACGTTGCGTGGCCAGGTCGCCTCGGCACAGGCCGGCACCACTGTCACCGCGACCAACGTCGCCACCGGCGCGGTCAGGCGCGTGCCCACCGGCGCTGACGGCAGCTACGCGCTGGTCGGTCTGCCTCCCGGCACCTACAAGGTGGACGCCGGCTCCGGCAGCGCGCAGACCGTGACCCTGTCGGTGGCCTCCTCGGTCACGTTGAACCTGGGCGGTGGCGCGGCGGCGCCGGCAGCGGCCGGAGAGGCGACCACGCTGGACGCGGTGCAGGTCACCGCCACCACGCTGCAGGAGGTCAAGACCTCGGAAGTGGGCACCAACGTGTCGCTGAAGCAGATCAGCACCGTGCCGCAGCTGACGCGCAACTTCCTGGAGTTCGCCGACACCGTGCCGGGCATGCAGTTCGAGACCAACTCCAACGGCAATAGCCAGATCCGCGGCGGCGCGCAGGGCAGCTCGGCGGTCAACGTCTATATCGACGGTGTCGGCCAGAAGAGTTACCTGTTCGGCGGCGTCTCCGGGCAGGAGCAGAGCGCGGGCAACCCGTTCCCGCAGCTGGCCATTGGCGAGTACAAGGTCATCACCTCCAACTACAAGGCCGAGTTCGACCAGGTCGGCTCGGCGGCGATCGTGGCCTCGACCAAATCCGGCGGCAACGAGTTCCACGGCGAAGTTTTCGGCCGCACCAGCAACACCGACTTCCGCGCGCGTCAACCCGACGAACGCGCTGGCGCGCCCAATGCCGACGGCAGCAAGCGCAAGACCCACCAGGACGAATACGGCTTCGCCCTGAGCGGGCCGATCGTGCAGGACAAGGCGCATTTCTTCTTCAGCTACGAAGGCAAGGGCTTCGAGGTCTCGGCCGATCCGGTCGCCGTACCCGACAGCTTCAGCGCGCTCAGCGACGATCTGCCGGCGGGCGTGCAGAGCCGGCTGGGCTCGGTGACCCGGCCGTTCAACGAAGACCTGTACTTCGGCAAGGTCGATTGGGACATCGGTGAAAACGATCGCCTGGAGCTCACCGGCAAATACCGCGATGAGGAAAGCCGCGACAGCGTGGGCAACCAGACCACCGCGCTCGCCTCCAAGATCAATCTCAATACCGAAAAACGCTTCGACCTGCGTTGGCAGCATTACGGCGAGCGCTACGTCAACGAGGCGCGCGTGTCCTACGAGGACGTGCTGTTCAATCCCACCGCCTACACCATCGGCAGCCAGACCGTGTACACGCGCGGCATCGCCGAAGACGACGTGCTGCTCAACGATGGCGCCACCAGCGGGCTGGCGATCCAGCGCAAGGGCCAGAAAGGCCCCAGCTTCCAGAACGACCTGACCTTCAACAACCTGGAATGGCACGGCAACCACGTCATCAAGATGGGCGTGAAGTACAAGGAAGTGGAGCTGACCCAGAGCGAGAACTCTGCGGCCAACCCGTCGTTCTACTACGCGGTGGGCGATGGCGCGGGCACCTCGGCCATTCCCTACCAGGTACGCTTCAACCTGCCGTTCGCCGGTGCCGCACCGTCGGTGACCACCACCAGCAAGCAGCTTGGCCTGTACATCCAGGACGACTGGGACGTCAACGACAAGCTGCAATTGAATATCGGCGTGCGCTGGGATGGCGAGAAGATTCCCTCGTACCTGGACAACGTGACCCCACCGGAAGTGGTGGCGGCCTTGAACGGCCCCGGCACCGACCCGGCCGTCAGCGCTACCTACGCCGAGCAATTGGCCAAGGGCGGGGTGGACATCAACGACTACATCAGCAACGGGCGCAATCGCAAACAGGACAACAACAACTTCGCGCCACGCCTTGGCTTTTCCTACGATTTCCGTGGCGACGAGTCGCTGGTGCTGTTCGGCGGTGCCGGCCGCAGCTACGACCGCAACCTGTTCGACGTGATGGGCCTGGAGCAGATCAAATCCGCGCTGGCGCAGTACACCATCCGCTTTGCCGGGCCCACCAATTGCGTCCCGGCACCCGGCACCTGCACCGCCTTCGATCCGGCGTTTGTGAGCAACCCCGACAGCCTGGGCAACCTGGTCGATGCGCGCGTGCGCAACGGCGAGATCGATCTGCTCAACAACGATCTGAAGACGCCGTATGCGGACCAGTATTCGTTGGGCCTGCGCACCCAGCTGGGCGAGTGGAACACCTCGGCGACGGTGTCGTATATCCATAGCAAGGACGGTTTCATCTTCACCCTGGGCAACCGCTATGCCAACGGCGACTTCTTCCAGAACGGCGCTCAGGCGTTCGAGCAGCGGCCGCAGGGCTTCGGCAACCTGATCATCGGCAACAACGGGGTGGAAACCAAGACCGGCCAGCTGCTGCTGTCGGCGGACAAGGCCTATACGCAGGAAAGCGGCTGGGGTCTGACTGCGGCGTACACCTTCTCGCGTGCGCGCGGCAATCGCGGCAACGACGATCGCTACGGCTTCGATGCGGCCACCATTGCCGATTACCCGTTCCTGGACCTCAATGCAGTGCCGCGCCACCGCCTGGTGCTGACCGGCATCTACGACCTGTTCTGGGGCATCAGCGGCTCGGCCAAGCTGACCCTGGCCACGGTGCCGCCGCGTAACGAGGCGATCTCCTTCGACCAGTACGGCGGCCCGACCTCGGACAATATCCGCGTGGTTTCGGTGGATGCGCCCGGCGGCAAGTTCATCGCCGGTGGCGACATCTTCGGCACCCGCCAGCTGGACCTGTCGTTGTCCAAGGACATGCACATCACCGACGCGGTGACCGTGCAGGTGCGCGGCGATCTGATCAATGCGCTGAACTTCCGCAACTACGACCAGTACAGCATCGACTGGGGCAGTGCCGGCATCTACGACCCGCGCGTGAGCATCAATCAGTACGGGGCGATGTCCACCCCGCCGCGCACGTTGTTTATGAGCGCCCGCATCATCTGGTAATGGTGGCCCGGATGGCAGCTGGCGCATCGATGCCGGTTGTCCGCTCAGGCGCTGGTACTGCACCGGCCCCACGGCAATGGGGAGGGGCCGGCTGCAGGGTTTGCGTCGTTTTACCGATCGACGGTGTGTGCCTGCAGCGCGGCGCTTGATGTACGCGACGCTGCGGGCACCACGCTTGCCTCCGCGATCGTTTTGTTGTTTGCCGTTCCTGCTGTTGCCGACCGCTGCATCCGTTTCATCCATACCCAGCACCAACCTCGACGCGCCAGTCACTTACTGGTTCGCGCTTTACCCCTGGGAGGGGGAGAGTCATGAAGAAGCACCGCACCGTTTCCACCCTGCCCGCACGTAGCCTGTTGTGCTGCGCCCTGGCTGCCTCGTTGTTCGCCACCACGCCGGCCATGGCCCAATCCAGCAACGCCACGTTGCGTGGCCAGGTCGCTTCCGCGCAGAGCGGCAGCGAGGTCGTCGTCACCAATCTCGCCACCGGCTCGGTGCGCCGCGCACCGGTCAACGCGACCGGCAACTACACCATCGTCGGGTTGCAGCCGGGCACCTACAAGGTCGAATCCAACGGCGCCAGCCGCACGGTGACCCTGTCGGTAGCCTCCAGCGCCACCGTCAATCTCGGCACGGAGACGGCGGCGCCCGCAGGCGATGCGACCACGCTGGACACGGTGACGGTCAGCGCGCCGATGATTCGTGACGTGAAGACGTCCGAAGTGGGGAACACCGTGTCGCTGCGACAGATCCAGCAGCTGCCGCAGGCCACGCGCAACTTCCTGGAATTCGCCGACACCGTGCCGGGCATGGTGTTCACCATCGACCAGGACGGCAACACCAAGCTGCGCGGCGGCGCCTCCAATGCCAGCGCCAGCAACCTGTACATCGATGGCGTGAGCCAGAAGAGCTACGTCTCCGGCGGCGGCATTGCCGGCCAGGACGAAACCCAGGGCAATCCGTTCCCGCAGCTGGCCATCGGCGAGTACAAGGTCGTCACGTCCAACTACAAGGCCGAGTATGGCCAGATCAGCGGCGCGGCGATCACTGCGGCGACCAAGTCCGGCACCAACGAATTCCATGGCGAAGCGTTCTATCGCTTCACCAATCAGGACCTGCGCAAGCAGCGTCCGGACGAAGCCGACGGCAAGGTCGATTCCCAGACCAAGGAATACGGTTTTGCGTTGGGTGGCCCGATCATCCAGGACCGCATGCATTTCTTCGTCGCCTACGAAGGCAAGGACAACGTCGCACCCAAGAGCGTGCAGCCCAGTGCCGAAGCGACACCCTTCATCGGGCTGCTGCCGTCGAACCTGCGCGATCAGTACGGCGCGTCGAACATGCCGTTCAGCGAGGACCTGTACTTCGGCAAGATCGACTTCGAACCGACCGACAACGATCGCATCGAGTTGGCCACGCAGTACCGCGACGAAACCCAGGTCAGCAACGTGGGCGGCCAGAACGCGCCCGATCGCGCCGTGGACAAGATCAACAAGGACAAGCGCACCAGCCTGCGTTGGCAGCACAGTGCCGATGGCTGGTTCAACGAAGCCATCTTCACCACCGAGGATTCGCGCAATCTGCCGACGCCGCGCGGCGTGGGCAATGGTTCGATCTATACCTATATCGATCGCACCGAGGCCGACCCGCGCCAGTGGGTGTTTCTCAATACCGGCGCCGCCAGCGGCGAAGACTTCAAGCTGCGTAGCCAGAAGGGCTGGTCGTTCCAGAACGACCTGACCTTCAATGCACTGGAGTGGCACGGCGAGCACACCATCAAGACCGGCGTGACCTACCGCGACATCAAGCTGACCTCGCGCGAATCGAGCTCGCTCAATCCGCAGTTCAGCTACGAAGTCAGCCAGAACGGCGTGGCGCCGGTGCCGTTCCAGGTGCGCTACATCCGCGCCTTCGACAACCCCGGCCAGCTGCCGGTGGTCGAGTCGCCGTCCAAGCAATACGGCATCTATCTGCAGGACGACTGGGCCGCCACCGACAAGCTGATGATCAACATCGGCGTGCGCTACGACTACGAAGACACCCCGGCCTACACCGACTTCGTGACCTCGCAGCCGTTCGTGAATGCGCTGTATTCCGACGACCCGGAAAACCCCGGCCAGCCGTGGGCCAACCGCCTGCTGCCCAGCGGCGTCAACGTGGCCGATTACATCAGCACCGGCAACAACCGCAAGAACTTCAAGGACGCCTGGGCGCCGCGCCTGGGTTTCTCGTACGACCTGTTCGGCGATGAGGCGGCGGTGATCCATGGCGGTGCGGGCCGTTCCTACGACCGCAACCTGTTCGAACAGCTGGCGCTGGAATCGGTCAAGGCCGCGCTGTCGCCGGTGGTGGTGTACTTCAGCGATGCCGCCAGCGGCCAGGGCTGCTTCCGCGACGACCGCGCCTGTGCACCGTGGAATCCGGCGTTCCTCACCGGCATCGATCAGCTCAACACGATCCCCGGCACCAGCGACAGTTCCGAGCTTTTCATGTTCAAGAACAAGCTCAAGACCCCGTACAGCGACCAGTACAGCATCGGCATCAGCAACCAGGTTGGCGACTGGCTCACCGATGTGACCTTCCAGCGCATCCTGTCTTACGACGGCCTGGTGATGAGCCTGGTCAACCGCTATCCGAACGGCGCGTACTTCGACGCCAACGGCGGCGTGCCGTGGGGTGAGCCGGTGCCGGGTTATCGCAATACCGTCATCGGCTACAACGGTCTGGAGCAGCGCAGCAGCCAGGTGTTGCTGTCGGCCGAAAAGCCTTACACCAAGGAATCGGGTTGGGGCTTGAATCTGGCGTACACGCATACCAGCGCGCGCCAGAACCGCAACATCGACGAGCCGTTTGCGTTCGACAAGGCCACCGTTCGCGACTACCCGTTCGTGAAGTCCGATGCGGTGTCGGCACATCGCTTCGTCGCTTCCGGTTCGCTCGATGGCCCATGGGGCGTCACCTTCGGCGCCAAGCTGGTGCTGGCCACGCCCGAGCCGATCAATACGATCGCCTGCTACGGCTTCACCGATCCCGATGGCGGCACCTGCCAGCAGGTCGGCGTCACTCCGCCGGGCAATGGCAAGTTCCTGGTGGGTGGCAAGATCTGGGGGTATCGCACCGTCGATCTGCAGGCCACCAAGGACTTCACCGTGGCTGGCGACTTCAAGCTGACCGCACGGGTCAACGTGCTCAACGTGTTCGATTTCAAGAACTTCAGCCAGTACGAATACAACAGCTTCGGCAGCAACGGACGGCTCGAGCCGGATATCACCGTTGTCAACAACGGCGAGATCAGCTACGTGCCACGCAGCGTGATCTTCGAAGTGGGCGCAAAGTTCTGATCCAACGTAACCTGCACGCGCACGCGCCTGGATGCGCGTGATTCGAACGGGGCCGATTGGCCCCGTTCGCCTATCAGCTTCTGGAGCGGCTGACACAACGTAATGCGCAGTGGTCAGCTTGGTGCGTCAACATGTGCAACTGGTGCTGCATATCGCACCGGTTGCAACCGTCAGGCAGTGCGCGCAGACGTTTTGTCAGTGGCTTTATTTCTTTTGAGGACCGGACCTCCATGATCCCCGCTCCGCTTCGCAACATCGTCATCGTCGGTGGCGGCACCGCCGGCTGGATGGCGGCCGCCGCCTTCGCGCGCGTGCTTGGCCCCACCTTCAATGTGCAGCTGATCGAATCCGAACAGCTCGGCACCGTCGGTGTCGGCGAAGCCACCGTGCCGCACATCAAGGCCTTCAACAATCTGCTCGGCATCGATGAAGCCGAGTTCGTGCGCCAGACCCAGGGCAGCTTCAAGCTCGGTATCGAGTTCGTCGACTGGCAACGGCCGGGGACGTCGTATATCCACGGCTTCGGCACCCAGATCGGGCATCCGCTCGGGCTGCTGCCGTTCCATCAGTACTGGATCAAGCAGCATGCACGCGGCAAGGCGCAGCCGCTGGGCGCCTACACGCTCAACACCGTGGCCGCCACGCGCGGCAAGTTCATGACCTCGGCCGGCGACGTGCCGGCCAATTCGCCGCTGGCCAATATCGCCTACGCGTATCACTTCGATGCCACGCACTACGCGCGATTTTTGCGCGGCTATGCGGAGCAGCGTGGCGTCACCCGTATCGAAGGCCTGGTCGAACAGGTGCAGCTGCACCCCGACTCCGGCCACGTGCAATCGCTGCAACTGGCCTCCGGGCAGGTCGTCAGCGGCGACTTGTTCATCGACTGCTCGGGCTTTGGTGGGCTGTTGATCGAAGAAGCGCTGCACACCGGCTATCACGACTTCACCCACTGGCTGCCGTGCGATCGCGCGCTGGCGGTGCCGAGCGAAAAGGTCGGCCCGCCCACGCCCTACACGCGCTCCACCGCGCGCGCGGCTGGCTGGCAGTGGCGCATCCCGTTGCAGCACCGCACCGGCAACGGCTATGTGTATTCCAGCGCGCACATCAGCGACGACGAAGCGGCCGCCACGCTGCTCGCCAACCTGGATGGCAAGGCGCTCGGCGACCCGCGCCCGTTGCGCTTCACCACCGGGCGGCGCAAGCAGTTCTGGAACCGCAATGTGGTGGCACTGGGTCTGGCGAGCGGCTTTCTGGAGCCATTGGAATCGACCAGCATCCATTTGATCCAGGCCGGCATTTCCAGGCTGCTGGAGCTGTTTCCGCGCGAGGGCATCAGCCCGGTGCTGGTGCAGCGCTACAACGACCGGCTGGCGTTCGAGTTCGACCGCATCCGCGATTTCCTGGTGCTGCATTACCACGCCACCGAACGCGACGACAGCGCGTTCTGGCGGCATTGCCGCACGATGCCGATCACCCCCGAGTTGCAGTTCACCCTGGACCTGTTCCGCGACAGCGGGCGCTTCTACCGCAATGCCGAGGAAATGTTCGCCGAGATCAGCTGGGTGCAGGTGATGGTGGGCCAAGGGATCCTGCCGCAGGGCTACCACCCGCTGGTGGACCAGGTGCCCGACCACGACGCCGAACGTTTCCTTGCCAGCGTCGCGCAGACCATCGGCCATTGCGTGGACGTCATGCCGACGCATCAGCAGTTCATCGACCGCTATTGCAAGGCAGCGGCATTACAGTAGGTAGTCGCTCCTGCAACACTCTCTACACAAAATCGCAGCCCCGCTCTGTAGGGGCGCGCCAGAATGTCAGTTTTCGCTAGGACGCGTTAACCCGTCTTGGGTGTCCCGTACCAGACCATGCGGCACTTGGTGCTTGAATGGGATGTTTTTCGCTGCTGAAGCCTCAGCGAGTCATCGATGGGCCGGTTTGGCTGACGGCTTGCTGTGATTGCTCCAATGCTTGCTGTTGTTCCCGCGCCTGGGCCTGACTTTGGCTGATTGCTTGCAGGCGATCGAACGACTGGGCCTCTGGTGTCTGCACGGCGTCCAAGGTCGGCATATGGGCACGCTGGTGAGCCGGGTCATTAAGAGCGCCCTGCACGACGAAGACTTTCTCGCCGCCGGCTAGCTGAGGCGTGGGGTTGTTGAGAACGACATGGTCCACCCGCGACAGCCCTTCCTCTTTTGCCATCGCAAGCAGGCTGGCAGTCATGCGCTGGCTTGCCCCGTCCCACTCTTTGCCGTGCTGGGCGTCGAGCTGCATCACACCGCCTTTGATCTGCTGGTACAGCGCGTGATCTGGGTGGCTTGGCTGTGAAGGTGTCTGCGCCGGGGAAGGTGGCGATTGTGGGTCGCGCTCTCGCAGCTCCTGCTCCAGCGCCTGGGCAGAAATCGGCGAGACGTGCAGGTGAGTATCCTTGCTGTGCTGGAAGAGCCCAGGGGTTGGCGGCTGCGTACTACTGTCCATGTATGGCATGGGATGGGTGTCGCTGCCCAGGTCAATGCCGTTGCGCTCCAGGATGTCTTCCTTGAATCCCAGGCGCTGCATGTCCAGGATCATTGGCTGCTCTGGCTCGCCGGGCTTTGACTTGTTGTAGTGTCGCTCGTAAATGGCGGCTGTGCCGACCACCCATGGACCGTAATGGTTGACGTAGTCGGACTGGCCCGCATGACCGATACGGGTGTCCTTGACCGATTTGTCGAAGTAATTCACTCCCATTGCCTCGACGTTACTCGCCGTGGGCGACAACGTCAGGTCGCTATTAAACGTCAGGTTTTCCTTGGGCGTATAGACGCTTGGATAGCCGCTGCGCGTGACGAAATCTCTGGCCCGACCATCCGCAAATAGGTACACATCTTCAAGCGTAGGATTAGGATTACGACTCTTGACCGCGCTCACGATAGCGTTCCATCCGGTTATTTCGGCCGTTGCTTCGTCCGTACGGTTACTGGCCAGCACCTTCTCGCCAGCAGCAGTGTAATCGTGCGTGCTACGTGCAATTTTTATTGCCTCTGTCTTGAACTGTTCTCGCGCAAGCGCAGCAGTGGGACTATAAAGGCTATGCTGAATTTCATGTCCCAAGACGAAGGTCAAATCGCCTGCTGCTGCATGCTTGCCGTTGGCATCATTCACCAGCGCTGCAAGCGGCAGGTGAATTTCCTGATCGCGTGGATCATAGATGCCTCCCGCATGCGGATCGTTTAACGGCGCAAAGCCTTTCAGCACCTTTTTCTGCACTGCATCGTTGATCTGGCGGGTCAACTCGGGCGAATCGTTCAGGACCCGGTTGAAGTTGTCCAGATGCTCACGTGTGACACCTGGTTGCTGACCAAATGATGCCACCACGGCGCTTGCTTCCTGGCTCAACATGTCCGCTCCTTGGACTAGCGAATTTGAACCCACTCGACGCACTGATGAGTGGTGCGCGCTAGAGGGACGTCAGCCTCGCCACGCGGGAAGAGCTCTACGCGCATCCCCGGGCGTTGAAAAATATCGCTCATCCATCGTCCATCCTCGACAATATTGCGCTGTCGCGAAAAACCCATTTTTTCGAGGTGTGCCGCAAATGCCTCGAAGTCGATCTGGCAGATATCCGACATAGACGGAGACGCTTCTGGCGGATTAGGCAGGAACAGGAACTCGAACCATGCACCCTTTACTTCGGTTCTGTTGACACCAAACCCGTAGTTCCAGTCTCGGGTCAGCACTCCGCTGGCACCAAACCGCCCGGAACCATCATCGCGATACTGCACCGACTGGCCCATTGCTCGAGACACATGGTCGGCATTGAACGATTCAATGCTGGCGCTTGTGCGAATCAGCTCAAGTACCCGCTCCAATGCTTCCTGCGCAGTACGTGGTCCACTTTTGGAAGGATCTGCAGGTACGTGATCGGCTGAGGAACTCATGGCAGATGTCTCCGTGACGGTTGCCGGGGCTGAGGTGGCGGCCGTGTGGGCGCATGCGCCCAGAGCGAGGGTGGCGAGCAAGGCGTAGAGGGGGCGCGCGAGCATGAAGCGTCCGTGGTGCGCTGGTGTGGTTGCGACGCTAGTGGCATCAGGCACCGAGGTCAATCGCAAGGGATCTCGGCGCGCTCCATCACCGCCTGACGCTGCGCACCTTGGCCAGCATCTCCACCGGCTCCAACACCTCCATCGCCAACCGCCCCTCGCTGGCAGCGTTCATCGCCCAGGGTTCCGTAGACACTCAGGCCCCTCGTTGCGAGTAGCGCCATTGGAACTCTGCAGGCGACAGTTCGTCATTGGAACCATGGCGGCGTTCGGGATTTTAGAAGACCTCGTTAAAGGCAAACACATCTGCGCGTTCGGCGTCTTTGATGGGGCGGACACGCCGCCTGAGCCGCGCGCGTCTGAGAAGGCAAAAGGAGCTCTCCACCGGCACGTTGTCGTGGCAGCTGCCACGCCGACACAGGCTGCACACCTGGCCACGAGCTGCAAGCAAGCTCTGCCAGTCAGTGCGGTGGTAGACCGAGCTTTGATCCGAGTGAGCCAGGGCACGGCCTTGGGATTGCACCGCCAGGGTGCAGACAACAAGGCCTGCAACACCAGATCGAGATCGGCGCGATCACGCATCGCCCAACCGATGACTTGCCAGAAAATAAAGTCGAGCACAACGCTCAGGTACATCCAGCCTGCATGCATGCATGCATGCATGCGGATATACGTGAAGTCGCTTTCCCACACCGTGTCTGGCGCGTTCTCGCACTGGCGATCAAGCAGGTGCCCGCCATGGGAGCGTAGCTTGCGGCGTAGCCCAACTGGGCACTCAGCCCTTCGATGCACATCAGCCCATGCACGCGGTGGCGGCTATCGGCCAGCACTCGGCTCGGGCTTCGCTGCGATACGTGCTCGCCTTGTGCGCGGGATGACGCTCTATCCAATGCCGCCATGTGGCCGGTCGCCCCCGGCGATCCTGGTGAAGCGTGCTCTGACGGCCAAAAAAAAGGATCGGGCACAAGGCCCGATCCCTTCGAAAACCGGGACAAGCCCGGTGGACAATGAGTGGCACAGCTTCCGACTGACATCGGACGAGGGCATCGTACGCAGCCCTTAACGTTAAAGCAACACTTTAATTCTACTGAATTAACTTGTTGATTTTATTAGCGAGCGGATGCCATTAAGCGCCTCCCACTACGCCTGGCGCTGCCCCAATGCCGTACGAATCTCAGCCTGGATCGCATTCGCCGCCGCCGCCGGATCGGCAGCCAGGCGGATCGGGCGGCCGACCACGATGGCATCGGCACCGTCGTTGAATGCCTGCGCCACGCCCACGGTGCGTTGCTGGTCGTCGCCGACCGGGCCGCCGGGACGGATGCCGGGGCAGACGATCGAAAACCCGGTGCCGGTGGCGCGGCGGATCGGGCCGGCTTCCTGGCCGGAGGCGATCACTCCATCGATGCCGGCGGCCTGTGCGGCCAGCGCGCGCTCCACCACCACGTCCACCGGTTCGCGGTCGATACCCATCGCGGCCAGGTCCGGGCGGCCCATCGAGGTCAGCACGGTCACCGCCAGCAGGCGCATGTCGCCGTGGTTGGCCTCGGCGGCGGCCTGCAGCATGCCGGCGTGCCAGCCGTGCACGGTGCAATAGCTCACCGGCCATTGCGACAAGCGGCGGATGGTGCCGGCCACGGTGGCGGGGATGTCGAAGAACTTCAAATCGACGAACACGCGCTTGTTGCGCTTGGCCAGGGCATCGAGCACATGGAAGTACTCGCCCGAGGCCAGCAGCTCCATGCCGATCTTGTAGAACGCTACCGAGTCGCCCAGCCGGTCCACCCAGGCGATCGCCTCGTCATGGCTGGGCACGTCCAGCGCGAAGATCAGCCGCTCGTGCGCGGCCAGCGGCAGCGGTGCGCGGCTCATCGGGCTACCTCCAGCGCGGCGCGCTTGGCATCGTGGCGCTGCTGCCAGGGCTGGGCGAAGTCGTTGTTGAACTGTGCAGGCTCCCAGCCGCCGTAGCTGGGGTTGGGCAGCATCCACCAACGCTCGCCGAACCAGTCGTGGTACTGCTGCAGCAATGCGCCACGGGCCTGGCTGGTGTTGGCGCTGACCTGCACGAAATCGCCCAGCTGGTCGCCGAACTGCATCAGCACGCGGTAGGTCTGCCCGGCCAGCTGGCGGCGGCAGTTCTTCTCGCTGCCGTTCTGCTCGCAGCCTTGCACCACCGTGCCCAGGCCGAGGAACACGCTGTCGTCGGCCACCGGCAGCCCGACGCTGCGCAGGTTGGCCAGGGTGGCGTCCTTGAGATGCACGGCGCGGTTGGAGATGTAGATCAGGGTGATGCCGCGGGCGTTGGCGGCCTTGGCGAAATCCACCACACCCGGGATCGCGGTGGCCTTCTTCTCGGCCACCCACTGGTCCCAACTGAGCTCGTCGTATTCCTTGCCGTCGCGCAGCAGGCGTGCCTGGTAGGGCGAGTTGTCCAGCACGGTCTCGTCCACGTCCAGCACCACCGCCGGCTTCAGGCCGGTGGCAGCATTGCTACGTTCTTCGGGGACCAGCGCGTCCCACTTGGGCTGCTTGAGCGCGGCATCGAGTTTGTCGGCCGCAGCGCGGTAGGTCTGCTCGGCGACGGCGCGGTATTCCTCCGAGCGCTGCATCCACAGCACCGCATTGAGGTTGTCGTCGCCGGCCGGTGCGGCGGTGGCCTGCGGCGGCGTCTTGGCAGCAGTCGCGCTGGCGGCGGCATCCTGCGCGGGCTGGGCCAGTTCCTTGTCGCCGGGCTTGCAGGCGCTCAGGGCCAGCACAGTGCAGGCGAGCAGGGACAACGGTGCGTAAAGCGAGGGGCGCATGGCATCCACCAGAACAGGAGCGGTCATTAAGCCCGCGATTTTAGCGGGTTCGCGCCGTATTGCCCGCTCTGGCGGCTGGCGCGCTATTAGCGGCGGCAGAGGCGCAGGGATGGCCATCGCTGTCACGCGGGTCGTATGGCAGCCTGGCCAGACGGGTTGTCACCGCTATTGCGGATGCGTGCTTGCGCCGGTGCATGCATGCGCAGACTCATCGTGACCGCGCAATGCAGGCCTGGCTCATGCAGACCTCGATGGCGTAAGCCGCACGGCGTGATCCCCGCATCGGAAGAACGCCGACACAGGATCGGCATATGCTTGTGCGCTGATTGCCCCGGAGTCACCCATGACAGAGACCTCGCCCCCGCCCGTCCTCGATACCGCCCAGGCCCGCGTGCTCGGCTGCCTGATCGAAAAAGAGGCCACCACGCCGGACGCGTATCCGCTCACGGTCAACGCCGCGCAGGTCGCCGCCAATCAGAAGACCGCGCGCGAGCCGGTGCTGAACCTGCAGACCGGCGTGGTGCATCACGCGCTGCGCCAGCTGGAAACCCTGGGCCTGGTGCGCCAGCAGTTCTCCTCGCGTGCAGAGCGGTACGAACATCGGCTGGGCACCGTGCTGGACCTGACCCGGCAACAGGTCGCGGTGATCGGCCTGCTGCTGTTGCGCGGCCCGCAGACGCTGGGCGAGCTGTTCGCGCGCAGCGAGCGGCTGGCGCGTTTCAACGATGCCGAGGACGTGCGCCACCATCTGGACCGGCTGATCCAGCGCAACCTGGCGGTGCAACTGCCGCGCGCCAGCGGCCAGCGCGAGGACCGCTACATGCATCTGCTCAGCGGCGAGCTGGATCTGGATGCGCTGCAGGCCGCAGCTGCAACGCGCGAGAGCACGCCGCGCGGCGCCGACACCGCCGCCCTGGAAGCGCGCGTGCAGAGCCTGGAAGACCAACTGCAGGAACTGCGCGAGCAGGTCACCGAGCTGCGCACCCGCCTGGGCGAGTAAGCGCGGGGACCGAAACGCCTGCCAAGCCGCCAGCCGCGCGCGACCGGTGCTTGAACCAGGCGCGCACTGCGGTGACTGCGCGCCATTCCCCGATCACCGCCTGCCAGACTGTTGGCCGCTTCGGGCCAAGTCACCGGTCGGCACTGGCCGGATCACGCCGTCGCCGGTACCCGTTCCAGCACGCCGCCTGCGTAGTCGGCCTGGAACGGCAGGTCCGGCCGATGCACGTAGCCGATAAAGCAATCGCACCGCATGTTGGGGCAGCTGCGGGCACGCAGCTGCGCCGCGAAACTGCCGTCGTACAGATTGCCCAGCGGCGTATCGACGAAGTGGCAGCGCCGCACGCTGCCGTCGCCATCCACCGACAGCACCGATTCGCCGGTCAGGCAGGGCGCGCCGAAGCTGGGCGGCGGTGCGAGGTTGTAGCCGAAATGCGGATCGATCCGGCTCAAGCGCTGTACCTGCCCGGGCGTGTAGTAATCGGGCGGACGCGGATCGAAGGCGTTGAGCCACATCGGCGTGGTGTCGGGCAAGGCCGCACGTAGCGCCTCGATCTCGTCCAGGTGCGCGTGCGAGGCCACCATGCCCACGCTGTGGCGCACGCCGCGTTCGCGCAACGCCTGGCAGCGCTGCAGGAACGCCGCGCGCGTCACCTGGCTGGGATGGTAGGTGCACCACAACGCCAGGCGGTCGAGATTGGCCGCGTCGAGCCAGCGCATGCCCATGCACAGGTTGGTCTGGATCGCCACGCGGCGCAGCTGCGGCAGCTGGCTCAGCTGCACCATCGCCTCGCGGTAATGCCGCCGCACCAGGCCCTCGCCCCAGGGCGTGAACAGGATCGACAACGGCCGCGTCTGCGCCTGTGCCCAGCCGACGAACCGCGCCAGATCCTGCGCATCGCGGCGCAGCGCGGCGGGGCTGTCGTAGGTCTTGGCGAACGGGCAGTAATCGCAGGCGTAATTGCAGCTGCTCAGCCGTCCCCGATAGAGCAATGACAGATGCATCGGCCGCTTACCCGACCTGGTACTGCTGCATGCGCTCGACAATCGGCGCAGAGGTCAGCCACGGGCCGATGGTGTCGGCCCGCTCCATGCCCGCGGCGGTGAGCGCCAGCAGCGCTCCGTGTTGCTGCGCCAGCCCCAGCGCCAGCAACTCCTGCAGCTGCGGCAAGGCGTCCACACAATCGAGGCCGAAGCGCTGACGGAACGCGTCGCGGTCCAGCCCGGGAAACACCAGCAGCGACTGGATCGCATGCCGCCGCATGGCATCGTCGGCCTCCAGCGCGATGCCGTAGTCGGCGCTGGCGAAGCTGGCCGGATCGCGCGCCAGATAGTGCTCGAGAATCTCCGCGACCGAGCGCCGGCTGACCCCGTATTCGCTGGAGTAATGCAGGCCGGCGGTATACGAGCGCGCGCCGCAGCCGATGCCCACCATGCCATCGCTCTGGCAGCAGTACACCGGCGCGTCGCTATCGCGCGCATGCGGGGCGCGGAACATACGCATCGACACCTGCGTATAGCCGGCCGCCAGCAGATGGTCGCGGCCGGCGCGGTACAGCAGCAGGCGCTCGTCCAGCGGCTCGGGTTGCAGCACGAAGCTGCGTCGCCCGCCGCTCTTGGCCTCGATCCGGCCCAGGCCGGTCATCGGACGCACGTACAGCGGATACAGATACAGCTCTTCGGGAGCATGCTGCAGTGCGCTGTCGATGGAGGCCAGGAAGCTGTCCACGGTCTGCCCGGCGATGCCGTAGATCAGATCCAGGTTCAACGTCGGGATGTCCTGGGCGCGAATGGTGGCGATCGCCCGCTCCACCGTGTCGCGCTGCTGCGGCCGCACCAGTGCGCTCACTTCAGCAGCGCTGAAACTCTGGATGCCCATGCTGACGCGATCGATGCCGGCCTGCCGGCAGACCCGCAGCCGCTCGGCGTCGACGGTTTCCGGCGAGACCTCGATGCCGGCCGGAATGGTGTCCAGCGCAATCGTCGCGTGGCGCGCCACCATGTCGAACACGCGCTGCAATTGCGCCGGATCCAGATAGCTCGGCGTGCCGCCGCCCATCGCAAAACGCACGAAGCGGTGTGTGCCCAAGGCCTGCACGGTGGCGCGCAGTTGCTGCTCCATCTGCGCCAGATACGCCTCCACCTGCGCCGGTGCCGGGCGCGCCAGCGCGAACAGATTGCAGAACCCGCAGCGGTACGAGCAGAACGGGATGTGCAGGTACAGAAATAGTGCGTGCCGGGGTTCGTCGGCCCAGACCTGCGACAACGGCACGGCCGGCTGCAGCGGCCGGTAACTGGTCTTGTGCGGATACGAGTACGAATAGGCCTGATACGGCGGCTGACGCAGTAACTCGGCCAACGAAGGCAGGCTCATGGGGTCACCAGGAAATGGGCATAAGGCACGGTCATCACCACCTCGTGGGCCAGGCGATGGCCATGGTAGCCATCCTCGCCGTAGGCAGTGCCGTGATCGGAACAGACGATGGCAAACGCACCGCCGCGTGCGCGCAGCGCGGCAAACAGCGGCGCCAGCGCCGCATCCACATAACGCAGCGCGGCGCAGTGGCTGTCGAAGTCGTCGCGCACCGCGCCTGGCACGTAATGGCAATTGGGTTGATGCAAGGCCGAGACGTTGATGAAGAGAAAACAGCGGGTATCGCGCAGCGCGGGGTCGCCCAGGCGAGCGCAGGCCAGGGCGACCTGGCGCTCGGTCGAATCGGCGGCGGTGACGCCAAACTCCGGCGACCAGTGACTTTCGCGGAACAGGCCGGGCAACTGCGTGCCGAGCGCGTTGCGCTTGTTGAAAAAGCCGGTGCCGCCGATGCACACCGTGTGGTACCCGCAGCGTGCCAGGCCATCGACGATATCGCCGCTGTCGGCGAACACCTGGGTCTGCGCGACGATGGTCTCGCTGCCATCGAAGGCCAGCGCAAACAGGCGCGGATGCGGGCCCTGGCGCGCCGGGGTCGGCAAGAACCCGGCGAAGAACGCCATGTGCGCCGCATACGTAAAACTGCCTGGCGTGTGCCGCCGCTCCCAGCCGGCGGCCGGCAGATACGGCGCCAGCACCGGCAGTTCGCCCCGCGCAAAACAACGCTGCGCAGCGTCGTAGCGCAGCGTATCCAACGTGATCAGCACGATGTCGTGCGCACCGACGATGGCGCGCATGTCCGGCAGCATCTCAGCCATGCAGGCGGTTCTCGCAGCGCGCATCGGCGGTCATGCCAGCAGTGGCGAAGACGGTACCAAGGGCTGCCTGATCCTCGTACGTGGTGCGCCCCTGCCAGCGCAGCTGCGGCAGCAGATCGCCAAAGCCGTTGGCTTCCAGCACATGGCAGCGCCCGGCGCGCTGGATCAGGTCGAAACCGATCATGCGACAGTCGGCAAACGCGCTGGCCGCCTGCGCCACGGTGCTGGCCACGGCTGCATCCACCTCGGCGCTCTGCCAGGCCTGCGCCGGCAGGCGCCGGTTGCCCAGGTGCAGATTGGTCAACGGGCCGCGGCTGGCACGTGCTACACGTTGCCGCGCCACGCCGTCGAACGCGACCACGCGCAGGTCGTAGTGGTACCCGGGCAGGCCGGGCGCGCGCGGCTTGGGAATCCACTGTTCCAGATACGCGCCCTGCGCGGCGATCGCATCGACCAGCGGCGCGATCTCCTCGATGCGGGTATAGCGGCGCTGGCGCAAGGCGTTGAACACGCGTACCTGGCCGTCCTGCACCACCAGCTCGGCAGAACCGCTGGCGATCTGGCGTCCGTCGCGGTGCCAGCGATACGCCAGCACGCCCGCCCCGGAGGAACCGTAGCGTGGCTTGAGAAATGCCTGGGTGCAGCCGCTGGCCTGCAGGCGTTCGCGCAGGCTGGCGTAGCCATCGACCGTGCCCAGCAGCGTCGGTACGCTGACCCCTGCCGCAGCCAAGCGTTGCTGGCAGCCACGTTTGTCGGTCATTGCCAGCAGCTCCGCTGGTGGATTGAGGTAGCGCGCCGCCGGCAAGGTGGCGAGCAGGTCTGCAAACCCGGCATGCCACAGGTGCTGATGCGCCAGTTCGCCATGCGCCAATGGCGCAGGCGCCGGCCCGGGCTGTCCAAGACAGTGCCAACCGCGCACGATCAGCGCCTGATGCAGCGCCGGCGCCTCGCCCGGCGATTCCAGCTTGACCAGCGCGGCCGGATGCCGCGCCAGCCAGTCCTGCAACGGCGCCGTGGTGTCCAGCAGCTGCAGATAATCGAACACCGTCGCCACAGGCTGCCCCTGCGCCTGCAATGCCTGCTGCAGGGCGGCGACCCTGCGGCTGTCGCGCGGCCCCACCAACACCCAATGCGCGCTCACGTCATTCGGAGACAGCGACGTAGCGCTCGTCGTCTTCTTCCTCTTCGGGGTCTTCCAGGATCACCGTGACCGGCAACGTCGCCAGACGGGCCTGCCAGTCGGCAGAAATGTAGTGATGGCTCAGGTCGATCCGCTGCAGCTGGCCCAGCTGGGTGCTTTCGACCAGCGCCCGCGCACCGGCATCGCCGATGGTACCCAGCGACAGGTCCAGCGTGTCCAGGCTGCCCAGCCACGGTTGGGTGGCCAGCCAGGTCGCCAGTTCGTCGGTGTTGGCTGCATTGCGCAGGCCCAGATAACGCAGACGCTCCGGGCCGATGGCTGCCAGCAGCCGCTGATAGGTGCCCAGGTCGCCGTCGTAGCCGTAATCCTCCACGCCCAGCCAGAGCTCCAGGTGCTGCAGCGCCGGCAGCGTGGAGTCGGCGATCGCCTGCACGATGGCAGACGGCAGCCCACCGCATTCGATCGCCAGTTCCTGCAGCTGCGTATGCGTGAACGGGGTCAGCACCAATTTGGACGAACCGCGCACGCGCAGCGATTGCAGCGCCGGGAACGCCGCCAGCAGCGGGGTGTAGTCGGTCTGGATGATCCACGACACCTCGCAGTCCTCGCAGACCATGTCGCCAACGAACAGCGCGCGCAGCGCGCTCAATTCATCGCGGCGTTCGATCAGCCGCTGCAGATAGCCGCTGGGGCCTTCCTCGTAGGATTCGCGCCAGGGGCCGATGATCAATGCCTGGATGCTGGCCGGATCGACCTGGGCCAGCAGGCTGTCGAGCAACTCCGCCTGGCTGCCTTCGCCTTCGTAGTCCTGGCGCAGCCGGTACACCACGTCGCCGCCGCTGGCGGGCTGGTCCACACTGAAGTCCACCACGCGCTTGCCGCGATAGAATTCCGAATACTCGCCGATCGTCATTGCATTGCCTCCCTGGCTCGGTGAGCTGACAGGATACCCACACGGTCGTGGCAACCTCGTTAATGCCATGTACCACCGCTTCATCACCCGTTCCACAGGCGGTCACCGGTGCCTGCACCGCGCCGCATGATTTGTTCGAAGGACCGATTGCATGCACGCCCATCCCGCCGCCGCGCGCATTCGCGCCACCGTCCAGGCCGCCACCACCGGATTGATCGAGCGCGACCAGCTGGCCGAGTTGATCGTGCTCGCGGCAGTGGCGCAGGAACATCTGCTGATCATCGGCCCGCCGGGCACCGCCAAGAGCGCGGTGGTACGGCGCGTCGCCGCCGCACTGGGCGGGCGCTATTTCGAATATCTGCTGGGCCGCTTCACCGAACCGGCCGAGCTGTTCGGCCCGGTGGACCTGCGCAAATTGCGCGAGGGCAGCGTGCAGATCGATGTGACCGGGATGTTGCCCGAAGCCGACATCGCCTTCCTCGACGAAGTCTTCCTCGGTTCCACCGCGATCCTCAACACCTTGCTCGGGCTGCTCAACGAACGCCGCTTCCGCCGTGGCCAGACCGACCTGCCCTGCCCGTTGCGCCTGTGCGTGGGCGCGGCCAACGCGCTGCCGGAAGACGATGCGCTGGCGGCCTTCAGCGACCGCTTCCTGCTGCATCTGTTCGTCGACCCGGTGGCGGACCATCAACTCGACGCGCTGCTGGCCGGCGGATGGCAGGCCGAGCGTGCGCGGCTGCAGCCTGTCGCCGGGCTGGCCGACCTGGACCTGTTGTGCGAACAGGCGCGTGCGGTGGACATGGATGGCGCACGTACGGCGCTCGCCGCGGCGATCCGCACATTGCGCGGCGCAGGCATGCAGCTGTCGGACCGTCGTCTGGTCAAGACCCAGCGGCTGATCGCCGCCGCCTGCGTGCTGGCCGGACGCACCCAGGCCAGCGAGGCCGATCTGTGGCCGCTGTTCTATGTGCTGCCGACGCGCGAGCAGCAAGCCAGCGCACAGGACCTGCTGCGCGGCACGCTGGCCGCCGCTGCCAATCCCACCTTGCGCGCGGCCGTCGAACAGGCCGCGCTGCAACCGCTCTCGCGCACCGCGCGGCTGGTCGAGGCGGCCCAGCGCTGCCTGCAGGATCAGCACACTCCCGCCCTGCGCACCATGGCCGAAGCCTTGCTGCGCGAGATCGATGCCAACTTCACGGCCGCCTCGCTGCCGGCCGAGCTGGCCCACGAACGCACGCGCCTGATCGAGCAGATCGGCAGCGGCGCGTGAACTGGTCGTGGCAGGACGAGCCGGTGCCGGTCGCCCCGCAGGGCGTGATCGGCGTGGGCGATGCCGCACGCGGGTTGCTGGCGGCATGGGCACGCTTGCCCGACGGTGCGGGCTTACTGGTCACCGCCACGGCGCAGGCCTTGCTGCTGACCGGCCCTGCGCCGCAGCTGCCCTGGGCCGACGGCGTGCACTACGTGGCACCGCGCGCGGACGCCGCTGGCCTGTGGTTGCCCACCGCCGAACGCCCCGACCTGCCGCTGGAACTGCTGGAGCGTGCGCTGCGCCGCCAGCACGGGCCTCAGCCATTGCTGCTGCTGCGATCGCCTGCACTGGTGCTGCCGCTGCATCGCTTGCTACCGGCGCGTACCGAGGTCGTGGCGCAGATCCGTCAGCGCTGGGAGGCCGCGTGAGCGCCGCGCTGCGGGTGCCGGCCCCGCTGCAGGCCTGGCGGCTGTGGCTGGATTGGTTCGACCCGCACATCGCCGCCCAGCTCGGCACCTGGTTGGTGCGCCTGGACCCCTTGCTCGGACGCGCCAGTCGCCTGCGCCTCCAAGAGGGCGACAGCGAGCCGGACGGCATCGACGATCTGCGTCGGCGCGGCAGCTACGAACACCTGCTGCTGAGCGAGTGGGCACTGGCCGACGCACTGCCGGAGGAATTCCTGCGCCGCGCCGCACACGCCGAGCACCTGTTCCTGGTGCCCCGGATGCAGGCCCGCACGCGCGATGCCCGTCTGGTGGCGATCTTCGATGCCGGTCCGGCGCAATGGGGCGCACCGCGCCTGGCGCAGATTGCGTTGTGGATCCTGCTGGCACGCCGTGCGCAGGCGGCCAATGCGCGCTTTGTCTGGGGCCTGGCGCATCTGCCCGGCGACCTGCACGACGCCGACAGCCCCGCCCGGCTGCACCAACTGCTGCTGGGCCGCACCTTCGAGGCGACCGGCACGCAGCATGCGCAGGCCTGGGCCGCGCCGTTGGCAAGCGCCACGCCGACCACCAGCGAGTGCTGGTGGATCGGCGCGCAACCGGTGCGTGCGTCACCGTTCCACCACCAGGCCGGCATCCTGCCTGCAGCCAATGCGCATCTGCAGGTGGTGCTGCAGACGCGCCACGGCACCCGCAGCAGCCTGTTGCCGGTGCCTGCCAGCATGGCCGCCACGCAGCTGCTGCGCGGGCACTTCATCGACACCCAACGCCCGGCCGAGGCCGACGCCGCAAAACACCTGGTCAAGGGCAAATTTTCGCTGCGCCATGCGCCGCTGTTCAGCCCGGACGGCAGCCATGTCGCGCTGCTGCTGGCAGACGGCTGGCGCAGCGCGATGGTGAAGGTGCAGCACGCCGACATCGCCAAACGGGCGGCGCCGCGCTACCACCAATGGGCGCAAGGCGGTCAGCCGCTGTGCCTTGCGGCGCAGAACAAGCACCTGGGCGGCATCGTGGCCATCCGGGAGCGGGCCGAGTTCTGGAATCTCGAGGGCATGCCCGGCTCCATCGAGGCCAGCGGGCAGAGCATCTGCCCCGCGCCAGGCCAGGTGCGGCTGCGTCCGTGCGTGTGGCTCAACAGCGGCGGCATGCCGCAGCGGTTCCTGCTGTGGGACCAGCACGGCCGGCTGATGACATGGACGCGCGATGGCGACCAGCGGCAGCGGGTTGCGCAAGGCAGCGAGATCGCCGGGCAGGTGGTGGCGCTGGCGCAAGGCGATGCCGAACACGCGCTCTACGCCACCCATGTCGCTGGAGAGCTGCGGCTGCTGCGCCTGCATCGCACCGGCAAGCAGGACCTCATCCTGCAGCTGCCGTTGGGGTCGCGTCCGCCGGTCGTGTTGCTGCGCAGCCTGGTCCAGGAGGGTCAATGGCGTGGCGCCATCGCCCTCGAACTGGCAAGCCGCCAGGCCGGCGGCGACCGCTCGCTGGCCTACCGGGTGCTGCACGGAGGGCCGGCCGATGGCTTTCAGGAATTCGAGGCGATCGTGGCGTCCGGCGACAGACCGATCGGCCTGATCGGCGACCCGGACGCGCCGCAGCACAGCCTGCTGCTGGTGCTGCGCGCCGATCGTCGCGCGCTGCTCGCCATCGGGGCCAGCGGCCGGCGGACGCTGCATCACGCCGCCAGCGAGATCAGCGCCGCGGCGGTGTCCAGCGATGGTGCGCGGGTCGCACTGGTCACCCTGCAGGGGCAGGCGTGGATCTTGGGCGATGGCGGGCTGACCCCTCTGATGGTCGTGCAGGGCCAGGCCGAGCAACCCGGCCATGATTAACCCCGCGCACACGAACAACGTGGGCGGCAGCGTGCGCTACCCGCTGTGGCACGGCAGCCAGATGGTGTCGGCGTTGTGGTTCTCGGCCGCGTGGCTCGGCCCGGAGCAACGCCTGGCCAGGCTCGTGCGCGCCTGGCAACCGGGTAGCCGGGCGCTGCGCTTCGCCGACGGCGATGTGCTGTGCTTTGCCGCGCCGCGTGCGCTGGTCTGCGAGCAGGCGCCCGGCCTGGTGCTGTGCCAGGTGCATGGCGGCCTGTTCTCGGGCGCGTTGACCGCCGCCGAGGCGGCGCAGTTGCCCCCCGCCGATATCGGCCTGGTCCATGGCGCCCAGGTGATCGTCTTGCAGTGGCAACACGCCGTGGCGCTGGATCCTTCCGAGGCGATCGACGTGTCCGGCTACCCGCTGCACATGCCCTACGACTGCAGCCCGAGCGCGCCACCGCTGGAGGTGGACCGGCTGCGCGGCAAACCGCTGCGGCAACTGCTGGGCAATGCCGTCCCGCCAGCCAGCGCCGAGCGCGATGCGTTCCTGCAGGCGTTAAAGACGCAGCGCCCAGACGTGCAGAACAACACGCTGTGGCAACGCCTGCTGACGCGCGCTCAGCGCGCCCTGAGCAGCGAGCACGCACCGACGTCGCACGGATCGGCAGCCACCGGGCAGAACGCGACCGTGCCGGCACGCCGGGGTGCCGCAGCGGTATCGGCGTGGCGCACGCGGCTTGCCCGCGCACTGGTTGCCTCGCGGATGGCCGGCCTGGTCGGACATCGCCAGGGTGCCTACATGCGCCGGATGCTGCGCCAGTTCGAAAACGGCGATCTGGACGAAGCCTTGCGCAACGCGCTGCCGCTCGATGGCGTGGGCGAATCCTTGGGGCAGGCGTTCGGGGTGCCACAGCGGCGCAGCGACCTGAGTCTGTCGCGCACGCGCGGCGCCGGCACCAGCATCGGCCTGGGCGAAGAGCTGCAGGCGCATCTGCGCGCGACCTATCGCAGCGCCTTCGCGCGCCTGGACCGCGAGGGGCAGATCGATCGTGCGGTGTTCGTCCTGGCCGAATTGCTCAATGCGCGCCAGGAGGCGCTCGACTATCTGGTCAAGCACGCCCGTTACAAACAGGCCGCAGAGCTTGCGCTGGGCTGGGACATGTCGGCGGCGATGATCATCCGGCTGCTGATGCTGTCCGGCGACCACGCGCGTGCGGTGCAGGTCGCGCGCCGCGATGGCGCCTTTGCCGCCGCAATCCAGCTGCTGCACGGCACCGACCGCGCACTGGCCGACGCGCTGCGGCTGGAATGGGGCCAGGCACTGGTGCAGGCCGGCGACTGGCTGGCGGCGGTGGACGCGGTGTGGCCGCTGCACAAAGCGCGCAACCAGGCCGCGCAGTGGCTGCTGGCCGCAGAACAGGCCGGCAGCACGCTGCGCGCACGCGCCCTGGTCAAGCGCGCGCAGCTGTTGCCGGACACGCTGGACCACTACGCCGACCGCATCGCCGCGCTTGCAGACCCCGCCGCCGATCCCGCACCGCGCAGCGAAATGGCAGCAGCGCTGCTGGTGGATGCTTCCCCCAACCGCGCGCTGCAACAGCTGGCGCGGCAGCTGCTGCCGGCGATTGCCGCCGATCATGCGTTTGCACGCAACAGCCTGTCCGTCGGCGATCTGACCACGCTGCTGAAGCTGGCCAAGGACCCCCTGCTCAGCGCCGATATTCCAGCCTTCACACCACACGTCGCGGCCAGCCAATCCAGCCTATGGGATAGCGCCACCACCCTGCGACTACAGGCACCGCAGGCCGGCCTGGCGGCCATCCACGATGTGGCTGCACTCCCGGATCGCCGCTATCTGCTGGCCCTGGGCGAAGCCGGCGCGGTGGTGGTGGACGCGCATGGGCGCCTGCTGCGGCGCTACCCGGCGCCTGCCTTTGGTGTGGTCATCGCCGACAGCGGACAGGTCGCCCTGGCGATCGCCCCCCGCGAGCGCGTGTCCAGCGTCCATCGGCTGGATTTGATCACCCATGCGGTGCGCGACCTTGGCCAGATCGCGCTGCAATACGCTGCGCCCAGCTACAGCGGAATCGGCTGGAGCATCGTGGTCGACAACCGGCTGCTGGTGGTCGATACCGACAAGGATCTGCACAGCGTGCTGTGGCATGTCGGCGACCTGCCCGGCCCGGTGATTGCGGCGGGATTCTTCAGCGATTGCGAGGTGTACCTGGTGCGGGCCCGCGAGCACCTGGAGGACTGGACCTACAGCCTGCCCGAGCGACGCCTCAAGGCGCGCGATCCCCTGCGCGTGGAGCCGCAAACGCCGGTGCTCGCGCATCGGCTCGGCAGCGCGCAGCAAGCGGATGTGCGCGCCGATCCGGATGACGACATTTGGCTGCACTACCAGCACACCGGCAAGGCCCGTCAGTGCCGATTGCACAAACGCAGCGCCGCCGCCGGCGCGCCGGAGGGCTCAAGCGTGGTGGCGCTCGAAGCGGGGTTCCTGGTGGGCCTGCATTGGCCGCACGGCTCGCGCTATCTGGTGGTGCGCCACCATGACGGCGGCATCGTCGCGTCGCTGGACTGGCCTGCGGGCATCGCGGTCAAGGTGCGCGAGCAGTCCGGCCATCTGCTGTTGCATGACGCGCACGGCCGTTTGCTGGATCTGCAGACCGACCGCTCGCTGACCCATGCCATGTCCTTCCTCGGCTAGCGCCTATGAAAACCACACGCTGAAGCGGGCGCGAAGACGCAACGCCATGCGGATGCATGCCGCTGAGAGCCGCGCAGCGCCGCTGTTGCAGCGGTGCTCGCTCCGCTCAGGTCGGTGTATCCACCGCATCCCAGTCCGCGTCTTCGAAGTGCAGCAGCCAGTTGAGCGCGTAATGACGCTCGTACACCACGCCGGGCACCAGGCCGGCCGGCGGTGCCTGCTGGGTGTGACCGGCCTGGCGCACGGCCCAGTGCAGGCGCAGATGCAGGTCCAAGGCATCCAGCAGTTCGGGCAGCGGCCGCAACGTCGGCACCGTGCGGGCGGGCGCCTGCGCTTGGTCCAGCGCGCGTTGCGCGGCCAGCGGCACGTCGCACAGGGCGGTCGGCTGCGGCAAGGCGTCGGCCAGGCCCAGCGCCCATTGCAACACGGCCAGGCTTTCGTAACGCCAGCCGACGTTGGCCAGCATCTGCTGCTCTGGGTGCGCTTCGGCAAAGAAGGCGCGCTCCTGCGGCGACAGCGCAGCCGTCACGCCGGGCAAGCGCGCCTCCACCTCGTCCAGCGCCGGTGGCGCATCGCCGGCGGCCAGCATCTCCGCACGCAAGGCCACCGCAAACAACGCCAGCATCCGTTGCGTCACCGCCGCCGCGTCGCGCACCCGCGCTTCGCCCTCGCCGGCCACCGGCGGCAAGCTCGGCGGTACGCGGATGCCCTGTGCACTCAGTTGCGCCAGGTGATGCGCTCGCCGCTCGCGCGCATCCGGCGGGTACGGCACCTGGGCTTGGTCATCGAGCGCCGGCTCGCCCTGGCTGATCAGCACCCGTCCCTGCGGGTCGCGCACGCTGCCGTCGGCCAGAAAGCACACCGCATTGGCCTGCTCGGCCCAGTCCGCCAGATCGCCAAACGCGCTGTCGTCGACCTCGAAGCTGAAGTGCTGCCGCACCCGCTGCACATGCCGCATCAGGTGATAGCGCGACTGGGTCATTTGCCCGTCGCCGGCCTGATTCACATAGCCGACAAAGCCATGCAGATGGTTGGCCAGTTCCGGATCGGCATGGTCGCGATGCTGCACGGCGGCGTGCGGCAGGAACTCAGGCCATCGCGGTTCGCGCAAGGTGGAATAGGCATTGACCAGCAGCGGCATGCGGGTGTCCTTATGCAGTCGGAGGCAGGCCGGCAGGGTGCCGCACACCTGGGGGGCTGTCCATGTCGGCGCGAGCGAGATCGATCGTGTAATACGCCAACGCGTCGGTGCCGGGACTCAACACGCGCAGCCCCTCGCGCTGCAGCCCCAGCGCTTCCAGCGCGCGAATCGAAGCGGCATTGTCCGGCGAGGCGATCGCACACAGCTGAGGCAACCCCAGCACATCGCGTGCATAGACCAGCACCGCACGCCCGGCTTCGCTGACGTAGCCTTTCCCGCGATATGCCGGCAGCAGTGCAAAGCCGAGATGCGGCACCGGCAAAGTCTCGCGGCACAACAAGCCCAGCGTGCCGGCAAACGCCCCCTCGGCGCGCGTCTCCACCGCCCAGTGCGCAAAGCCGTATTTTTTCTGGTGCGCCTGTGCCCACTCACGTAGATGATCGCGCGCCTGCTCGCGGGTACGCACGCCGCGATCATTGATGCCAGCGATAAAACCGGGGTCGTTGACCAAGACCAGCATCGCATCGGCATCGCGCTCGGGATCCAGCGTACGCAGGCGCAAACGCGAGGTTTCGATCACGACAGTCACGGCGCACTCCGGCATCAAGGCAAACCAGACTGCCGTGCAGGCATGTCGCTGGCAAGCCTTGCCGCGCTACCACTGATGAGCATGCGCGTCCGATCCAGCGGACGGTGAGCGTCGTGCATGCAGGCGTCGCCAACCTGGTACGTCAACGTCGATGGTCAACGGCCACAGAGCATGCTGCATGCGGCCAGCCGCACGTCTTTCGACAACGGGCCACTGCCACGCTGCCAGTCCATGTGCGGGTCCGTGCAGCAGCCACTCGCATGCGTGTTGAAGCGCATGACACGCCTGCAACGATCGATAAATCGCCGCCAGTACTCGAGCGCGTGCCTGAGCGCGGTGCCAGACGCAAACCCCGCACCACGCAATTGCCCCGCCCACCCAACGACAAGCGCCGTCGCTTGATCGGCTGCTCTCAGTCGAACAACGCCTGGATCGCCGCAAGCCCGGCACTGGCGCGCTCTTTCTTGCGCTCGGCATCGGCGACCGGGTCGGCGCCATCGCGCTGCAGTTCTTCGGCCGGAATCTCATCGAAAAACCGGCTCGGCTTGAGCCGCACATGCTCGCCGAACTTGCGCGTCAGCTTGCTGTGACTCATCCACAGCTGCTCCTTGGCGCGGGTGATGCCCACGTACAGCAGCCGACGCTCTTCCTGCAGATTGCCTTCTTCCAGGCTCACTTCATGCGGCAGCACGCCGTCTTCGCAGCCGACGATAAACACGTAGCGGAACTCCAGACCCTTGGACGCATGCATGGTCATCATGCGCACCTGGTTGCCGCCGTCGTCCTTGTCGTTGCGCGACAGCAACGCCAGCTGCGCGGCCAGATCGCTGGCGCTCGCGCCACGTGGGCCGCCTTCGAACCACTCGGCCAACTCGTCCAGATTGCGCTTGCGGCGCTGGAAGCCGGTTTCGTCCTTGGACTGGTTGCGCAGGTCGTTGAGCAGGCCGGATTTTTCGGCCAAGGTGCGCACCAATTCGCCAGCCGGCATCGTCGCCGAATGCTCGCGCATGTCGCGCAGGATATCGGTGAAGGCGCTCAGGCCATTGGCCGCACGCGGCGGCAGATGCTGCAGTGCGCCCATCGACTCGGCTGCGCGCGACATCGGTACGGATTTCGCACTGGCAAGCTCGGCCAACCGTGCCAGCGAGGTCGCCCCCACTTCGCGCTTGGGCGATTGCACCGCGCGCAAGAACGCCGCGTCGTCCTCGGGGTTGACGATCAGGCGCAGCCACGACAGCACGTCCTTGACCTCTTGTCGCTCCAGGAACGCCGTGCCGCCGGTCAGGTGGTACGGCACGCGCAGCAGCTGCAATGCCTTTTCCAGCGGCCGCGATTGAAAATTGCCGCGGAACAGGATGCAGAAATCGCTCCACGGCACCTGCTTGGCCGTGCCCAGGAACGAAATCTCGGCGGCCACTTTCTCCGCCTCGTGCTCGCTGTCGCGGCATTCCCACACACGAATGCGTTCGCCGTCGGCCTGGTCGCTCCACAACGTCTTCAAGTGCTCGTGCGGGTTGTGTGCGATCAAGGCATTGGCTGCGCGCAACACGCGGTTGGAGCAGCGATAGTTCTGCTCCAGCTTGATGATTTCCAGCGCCGGATAATCGTGCCCCATCTGTTGCAGGTTTTCCGGATTGGCGCCACGCCAGGCGTAGATGCTCTGGTCGTCGTCGCCCACGCAGGTGAAGTTGCCGCGCGGGCCGGCCAGCATCTTCAGCAGCCGATACTGCGCATCGTTGGTGTCCTGGCACTCGTCCACCAGCAGGTAGCCGATGCGTTCGCGCCAGCCCATCACGATCTCTTCGTTGGCCTCCAGGATCTGCACCGGCAGGCGGATCAGATCGTCGAAGTCCACCGCGTTGAAGGTGGTCAGCCGCGCTTGGTAGCGCTCGTACAGGCTGGCCGCTTCCTTCTCGCGGTTGCTGCGTGCCGCAGCCATCGCCTGTTCCGGCGACAGGCCGGCGTTCTTGGCGCGCGAGATCAGATTCTTGGCATCTTCGATCGCATCGGGCTTGGCGCCATGCATCAGGTCCTTGATCTGGGCGGCGGCATCGTCGGAATCGAAGATCGAAAAGCCACGCTTCAACCCGGCCGCGGCATGTTCGATCTGCAGGAACTTCAGCCCCAGCGCATGGAAGGTGCAGATGGTCAGCCCATCGGCGCCATCGCCGCGGATGCGCTTGGCCACACGCTCGCGCATTTCCTTGGCCGACTTGTTGGTGAAGGTGATCGCGGCGATGCGCTTGGCCGGATAGCGGCCGATCGCGATCAGATGCGCGATCTTTTCCACGATCACGCGCGTCTTGCCGCTGCCGGCACCGGCCAGCACCAACAAGGGACCTTCGCAGTGCAGCACTGCGGCGCGTTGCGGGGGATTGAGACCGTGCATAGAGGCTTCCGACAGAGCACGCCATTGTACCGGCGTCGCCTGCGGCTGGCCGGCGTGCCGGATTCAGCTCGGCCGCTGCGCTGTCATGTGGGGACAGGTCTGCGGATCGGAAGCGCGGCGGCAGCGCCCACCGGCGTCGGTTAGCCAGCGGCGCCGCTCAGCACGCCCGCACGCGCTGCATGCAGCCGCCCGGCCCGGTAAAATCACCCGATGGCCAAGCTCTATTTCTATTATTCGGCGATGAATGCCGGCAAGACCACCACCTTGCTGCAGTCGGCGCACAACTACCGCGAACGCGGCATGCGGACGCTGATCCTGACGCCCAAACTCGACCACCGCGCCGGCAGCGGCGTGGTCGCATCGCGGATCGGCCTGCGCGCAGACGGGCGCGCGTTCGATCGCGACACCGAGCTGCAGCAGCTCATCGAGCGCGACATCCAGGCCGAGGGCGCGCTGCATTGCGTGCTGGTGGACGAAGCGCAGTTCCTCAGCCGTGCGCAGGTCTGGCAGCTGAGCGAAGTGGTCGACCGGCTGCGCATCCCGGTGCTGTGCTACGGCCTGCGAACGGATTTTCGCGGCGAGCTGTTCGAGGGCAGCCAGTTCCTGCTGGCCTGGGCCGACGAACTGGACGAGATCAAGACCATCTGCCACAGCGGCAGCAAGGCCACCATGACCGTGCGCGTGGACGCGCAAGGGCACGCGGTGCAGGACGGCCCGCAAGTGGAGATCGGCGGCAACGAGCGCTACGTATCGGTCAGCCGCGCCGAGTTCAAGAAGATCATGCGTGGCGAAGGCCGCATCGACCCGTTGCAGATCGCCTTGCCGCTGCCGTCGGCGGGCTCGTAACGCGCCCCTGCACCAGCATGATTCCCGCGTCACGCGTGTTCGGGATGCCACCGATGCCGGCGATGTGGAGATGTCTTCGCGGCATCGGCGGGTGACGACGGTGGCATCGCCCCACCATCGCACGGCGCACCGGTCGCAGCCTCCCTCTCGCCGCGCCCGCTGTCGCGCAGGCGCCGCTGGTGGTCGGGCAGGCACGCTGCTCGCCGATTGCACTGAAGAATTCAGCCGATCTGCCGTCAATGATCTAGTCGGTGATGCGTCGGAAAGCCCCGCCAGGCATTCCACCACCACCGCACGTGTGCGACGTCACCCAGCGTATCGTGATGAGTCGCTGCGGCGACCTGCATGCAACCAGGCTCATCCACAACCCTGTAGACTGACCATCATCCACTTGTCGGGAGGCAATGCATGGGTCCGCTTCCTTCCGCATTACGTGCAGATATCGCGCGTGTCGGTCGGCTTTCGTCGGTACCCGACGTGCTGACCATTCTCACTCGGCTGACCGGCATGGGGTTCGCCGCGGTCGCCCGCGTCACCGAGACGCGCTGGATCACCTGCCAGGTGCGCGACGAGCTATCGTTCGGCCTGGCGCCCGGCGACGAGCTGCCGCTGGCCACCACCTTCTGCGATAGCGTGCGCACCCAGGGCAACGCGTTGTGGTTTGGCCACGCCTCCGAGCACCCGGTCTTCCGCGATCACCCCTCGCCCCGACTCTATGGCTTCGAGAGCTATGTCTCGGTGCCGATCAGGTTCGACGACGGCAGCGTGTTCGGCACCCTGTGCGCGCTGGACCCGCTACCGCGTGTCATGGACGCGCCGTTGGTGGAAAAGGTCGAGCTGCTGGCGCAGTTGCTGGCCGCGCAGATCCAGGCCGAACAACGCGCCGAAGAAAGCGCGCAGGAATCGCGGCGCGCACGCCGCGAACTGGGCCGCGCCGGCGCCTCGGCGCGGTTGCGCGAAGAATTCATCGGCATCCTCGGCCACGACCTGCGCAACCCGCTGCAGTCCATGCATGCAGTGGTGGACGTGCTCGCCATCGACCCGCTCAACCAGCGCCAGGGCGGCGCCATCCGCAGCCTGCAACGCAGCCTGCAACGCATGGAAGAACTGATCGATTTCGCCTGCGATTTTGCGCGCGGTATCGAACGCGACTGGCTGCAGCTGGATTACGGCAACGGCAGCGATTTGCTCGATGCGCTGTCGCAGGTGGTTGACGAAACCCGCGCCGCCTACCCCAACCAGGTGCTGTCCACGCATGTGGCCATCGACGAGCCGGTGCATGGCGATGCGGTGCGTCTGGCGCAGATGTTCGGCAGCATGATGATCAACGCCGTGGTGCAGGGGCAGCAGAGTTCGTTGATCAAGGCGGTCGCGGTCACCGAACAGGGGCGCCTGCGCATCGAGGTCTGCAATCTGGACGGCATCGACCCGCGCCGGCTGAATGTGCTGCTCGCCTCCACGCACGTGCATACCGCCGGCCGGCCCCTCCCGGAAGTGGATCTTGGCCTGCATATGGCCGCGCAGATCGCGCAGGCGCATCAAGGCGAGTTGCGCATCACCAGCGGCAAGGAAGGCACCATTTTCCGCGTGGAGCTGGCGTGCGAGCGCCCACGGACGCGCATGCAGCTGGTCGATCGCTCGACGCCGGCCTGAGCACAACGCCTGGCAACGCGCTGCGTCCGCCGGACTGCTTTAGCCGGTGCGCAAGACCGGCGATAGACCCGCTTGGCGCGCCGCGCGACATCGCATCCGGCACCCACCAGCGCATCGCACATCCGTGCTTAGTAGAGCTTGCGCTCGCTCGCCGGCGGCGGCGTCCACTGGTACAGCCAGGTTTCGCTCAGCGGCTTGCCGTTGGCGCGCAGGAACAGGCGGATATCGATCTGTTGGGTGCTGTCATCCGGCGGCACCAGGTCGAACATCGCCCGATAGCCCTTGAGCTCGTGCAGTGGACGCGCAGACACGATCTCGGTCGTGCCACGCGACACCTGGATCACGGCCTCGACCTTGGTCTTGGCATCCTTGACCACCGCCGGCAAATCGCCGCCGGCAAAATCCACCGCAAATCGCCAGGAAAAATGGCTGCGCTTCTGTCCGACGATGCCCCCTAACCCGGTGCGCGTGGCCACGCAATGCGCCAACGGCGAACTGGCCGGCGGATGCGCGCCCCAATACAAGCGATAGCCCATCAACAGCTCTTGCCCCGGCTGCGGCTTGGCCTGCGGATTCCAGAACGCCACGATATTGTCGAAGGTCTCGTCCACGGTCGGAATCTCGACCAGTTGCACCGAGCCCTTGCCCCAGCCGCTCTTTGGTTCCACCCACAGGCACGGGCGCTTCTCGTAGAACACGCCGTCATCCTGGTAATGGTCGAAGTTGCGATCGCGCTGCAGCAGACCGAACCCGCGCGGGTTCTCATCGACAAACATGTTGAAGCGCAGGTGCGGCGGGTTGCACAACGGGCGCCAGATCCATTCGCCGCCACCGGTCCACATCGCCAGCCCGTCGGTGTCGTGAATCTCCGGTCGCCAGTCCCAATCCATGCGGCTATCGTTTTCGCCGACCTGGTACATGCTGGTGCACGGTCCGATGCCAAGACGTTCGATGGTCTTGCGCGGGTAGAGCGCGCTGTCGATCTCCATCACCAGCACCTCGCCATTGGTGATGGCGAAGCGGTACGCGCCGGCAACGCTGGGCGAGTCCAGTAGCCCGTACACCACGACGGTATTCGAATCGTCTGCCGGCTGCTCCAGGTAATAGGCGATGAAGTCCGGAAACTCCTCCGGCCCGCCGGTTCCGGTATCGATCGCCAACCCGCGCGCCGACTGCCCGTACTGGCCTTCCTTGCCCACCGCACGAAAATAGCTTGCACCCAGAAACGCAGAGAAATCGCGATCGGTGTCCTTGCGCGTGTTGAGCCGGAACCCCGCAAAGCCCAGGTCTTTGGGCAACTGCTTGCCGCCGAGTCCGCTGCTGCCGTAATCGAACGCCGCCGGATCGTAGGCCAGTTGCTGCGCCTTGCCGTCGACGATGTCGTAGATATGCACAGGGGTGTGGAAATATAGGCCCAGATGAAAAAACTTCGCCTGGAACTTGCCATTGCCGTCAGCCCACAGCGCATGGTCCTGGCGGTAGCGAATCGACTGGTATTGATCCCAGTTCAATGCTTCCAACGACCCCGGAAGCAGCTGCTTGTGGCTTTTGTACGGCGCCTTGGCCAATGCACGCGCCTGCCCCTTGAGCCAGCCGTAGTCGAACGGCTGCGGCTGCCCCAAGCGACGCAGACCAACGGCCTTGGCCGCCAACGCCCACTGCGGTAATGCCGGCAAACCGAGCGCGGCCAAGGCGGCGGCAGCATTCTTCAGGAAGTGGCGTCGTTGCATGCGCATCGGTCTGATCGGGGAATGGCGCCATCATAGCCACAGCCCGGCCTGGACGTGAATGCGGGCCTCAAGGCGATGCCGAAGACACCACACATGCCTGCTGCAACTCCAGCTCCTGTGCCTTGCTGCACAGGAACTGTTGCTGCGCTTGCGGCTCATCGGCTCCGCTGTACTGCAACAAGATCCATTGCTCTTGCGCACGCATCTGCGCACCCGGCGCAAGCTGCCGATACGGCGCATGCACCTCCATTTCCAGCAGACCTTGCTCGGGATGCTGCGCAGGCGCATCCAGATACACCTCCACCTGCCCCTGCTCGGGATGGATCGCTGCCAGCGGTTGGCCGCGCAGGACGCACCGATTGTGGCGCGAGGCACGGCAACCCACCAGCATTCCTGCACTCACTAGTCAGCCGTGCTATCCCAGGGTGCAGGCACGCTTACAGTGGTTCCGGCGACGCTGGAAAAACGCAGCTCACATAGCCCATGGAATGACTGCGTAACTGCCAAGACGGAGTGCTCCATCTGCACATGCCATCAGCGCAAGTTTCCAACGCGCCTTAACGTTGGCAACTTCCGCACCACACCGTTGCACGTTGCCCGATCGTGGCATGCTTCAACGGCCGGCCGCACTGTTTGCAAGGTTCGCCTTCGCGTCCGTACACCGTGAGTTCCTGCTCGAAATAACCCGGCGCGCCATCTGGATTGATGAAATCCCGCAACGTGGTGCCTCCGCGCTGGATGGCATATCCCAGAATTTCTTTTACGGCGATAGCCAGGCGTCGGTAGCGTTCCAGAGAAACTTTTCCTGCCTCACGCAACGGGCTGATTCCCGCACGATGCAGGCTTTCAGCCGCATAGATATTGCCGACGCCGACAACCACTGCCTGGTCCATCAGAAAGGTTTTGACCGCAGCACGACGACCGCGCGACAACGCATAAAGATAATCGCCGGTAAATGCCTGTGATAATGGCTCCGGACCTAACCCAGCAAGCAACTCGTGCTCCTGTGTATCGGATTGCCACAATAAGCAACCGAACCGACGCGGGTCGTTGAAGCGCAGTACGCGGCCGTTTTCCAGGCTGATATCCACATGATCATGTGCGCGCGGTAGCGCATCGCCGGACAGCACGCGCAGGCTGCCGGACATGCCCAGATGCAGCAGCGCACTGCCACCAGCATCGGTATCGATCAGCAGGTACTTGGCGCGTCGACGGACCT
>NZ_JACIFI010000003.1 GCF_014197275.1 Xanthomonas sp. 3075
CCCGGCAAACCGAACCAGAACGCCTACGTCGAATCGTTCAACGGCCGACTACGCGACGAATGCCTCAACGAGCACTGGTTCCCGACACTGCTGCATGCGCGCACCGAGATCGAACGCTGGCGACGCGAATACAACGAAGAACGACCCAAGAAAGCAATCGGCGGCATGACCCCGGCTGCTTATGCCCAACATCTGGCCAACACCGATATCATTACCCCCGGACTCTAAACCAAGCCGCTACTCAGGGCGGGGGGATGTCGGGTCCACGGCCGTATCCCAGGACAGTGAGCAGGGACTCCTGACCACGATCACGCAGTATTTGCCTGGCGCTCAAACCCTGGTCACCAACCCGCGTGGTGCTCAGACGCGCACGGGTTACCAGGTGTTCGATCAACCGGTCTATGACGCACCTGTCTGGGTGGAGCTACCAGAGTCCAGCAGGACCAGCATTGCTCGTGACGTTTTCGGCAAGGCGATCAAGATTGAGCGAGGCGCGCAATGATTCAATGCATGGATGCAATTGGTCAAAGGACGAAGGACGTTCTTGGCTCCACTGGCAAGTTCAGGGCTCTTCGGACCTTTAGATGCAGCGTCGTTTTCCTTCTACTCCTCGTGTTGCCCGGATTTGCGCACGCAGCTCGCCAATGTCCAGACGGCAGCCCTGCGGGTAGAGGAAACATTTGTCCGGACGTTCCAGACAATGAGGCCCGCTGGGTGGGCTATAACGTGCCATCCCAGATGGTTGTTGGGCAGACGTATGCGGTCAGCGCGACCTACCAAAACATGGGCAACCAGGTGTGGGGCTCAAGCATCGGCCATAAGCTCGGATATGGAGGCAGCTCGGTTCCTGTCAGCCCTTGGGGAATTTCAAGGGTGGAATTGCCAGGTAACGTCTCGATTGGCAGCAACGTAACCTTCAATTTCAATGTCACTGCGCCATCGACGCCAGGCCAATATTCATTTGCTTGGCGAATGATGCAGGAAGGGAAGGAGTGGTTCGGAGGGTTTGGAGCACCTTCTATTCAGGTGCTCCCCTCGCTGATCAAGGGGAATATCGACAGCGCCACATACGGCTCAATCTCTGGCTGGGCCTGTTCCACGTATTTGAACCGCTCGGTCGATGTGCATATGTATCTGGGTGGCTCCGCTGGGTCCGGAACCTTTGCTGGGGCCACCGCTGCTACGTTGCCAAGTGAGTCTGGTATTGCGAGTGCCTGTAGCGCTTCTGGCAGCAACTATCGGTTTTCGTTCCCCATCGACGAGAACTTCATCGTCCAGAACGGCGGGAAGTCGATCTACATCCACGGCATATCGCCAGTGGGTGCCGCTAACGACACCATTTCTAGATCGGGTGAAGTGGTTGTGCCCGCTTCGGTGGTCAAGGGGCGCATCGATGGCATCCAAAACAATGCCATTGTCGGTTGGGCTTGCTCCACGGCGCTTCGCCGATCGATTGACGTTCACCTGTATGCGGGTGGTCCTGCTGGTAGCGGTGCAGCGGTGGCCAGCGCAGGTGCGAATCTTCCCAGTGAGCCAGGTATCGCAAGCGCGTGCTCTGCGTCAGGCAGCAACTACCGCTTTTCTATTCCGATCACTGAAGACCTAATCCGAAACCACGGTGGCAAGCCGTTCTACATCCACGGCATTTCGCCGATTGGTGGGCCAAGTAATCTCATTGATGGGTCGGGAACGCTCTCGATTCCTGCCATGCAGCGTAATGCTGCCTTCGTGTCTCAGAACATGCCCGCGCAGCTTTCGACCGGACGTTCTGTTAGCGGGTCTGTGCGCTTCACGAACACTGGAAACGTTACTTGGCGTCAGGGCCAAGGCTATCGGACAGTGTTGGTTGGCGATACGCGCGGGTGGTCTCCAGGCGAAGTGGGCCTGGTTTCAGACGTTCCACCGGGTGGCAGCGTGGACTTCAACTTCAGCCTCCGGGCACCCCTCGGTGCAGGGGGATACAACCTGCGCTGGCGGATGCGGGATTCCGTTGGTGACTTTGGAAACGAGTCCAGCAACCAAGTAGTGCAAGTGGTTGCGCCGCCACCAGTTGAGCATGGCGTGGGCCTTGCTGCTCGTAGTTACGTTTATGACGCGAACCAGCAGCTGTGCAAAGTGATTGAGCCCGAGAGCGGGTCTACGGTCATGGCCTACGATGCCGCCGGCAATTTGAGTTGGTCCGCCAGCGGCCTTGACCTCCCCAGCACGACCAGTTGTGACTTGGATGCCGCTGCTGCCAGTGGCCGCCAGGTTGTGCGCACCTATGACACTCGCAATCGCCTCAAGACGCTTAGGTTTCCCGACAAGAATGGCAATCAGGACTGGTCCTACACACCGGATGGGCTTCCTGGCCAGGTGACGACCCTAAACGACTCGGGCGGCTCATCGTTCGTCAACGTCTACAGCTACAACAAGCGCCGGATGATGACGTCCGAATCGTCAGGCCAGACCGGCTGGTATAACTGGTCCATCGGCTACGGCTACGACGCGAACGGAGCGCTGGCGAATCAGACGTATCCGACAGGGCTGGTCATCAGTTATGCACCCAATGCCTTAGGTCAGCCGACTGCAGTCCGTGACCAGGCGGGGAGCAACTACGCCACGGGGATTGGCTACTACCCCAATGGAGCCGCGCGGCAGTTCACCTATGGCAATGGTGTGAGTCACTCGCTCGTGCTCAACGGGCGTCAGATGCCCCAGCAGGTGCGGGACAACAACGTCGCTTCGTTCGAGTATCAATACGACGCCAATGGAAATGTCAGCGCCATTGTCGATCAGCAGCGGGGCACGGGCTACAACCGCTACATGGGGTATGACGGACTGGATCGCCTGATGGAGGCGGGCTCGGAGCGGTTCGGTGGCGACAACTGGAACCGCTACACCTACGACGTGCTGGACAACATCCTCACCGCAAAGCTTCCAGGTATTCGAGAGAACAATTACTGGTATGACACCAAGAACCGTCTGACCAACGTCCAGAACAATGCAGGAGCCACCACCGTTGGCCTGAGCTACGACCCGCAGGGCAACCTCAAAAATAAGAATGCCCAAGCCTACACCTTTGACTACGGAAACCGTCTGCGAGAAGTCACCGGCAAGGAATACTACGCCTACGACGCATACGGCCGCCGCACCTTAGCTGGCCGGTCAACAACCCTCACGACTCAGGTTTACACCCATACAGGGCAGCTGTTCTACACAGACGCCTCGGGGAAGGCCGCTACCGAATACGTCTATCTCAACGGGAGCTTGCTCGCCACGCGCAGTGCAGGTGCCATCAAGTTCCAGCATACCGATGCGCTAGGCAGCCCGATTGCAGTGACTGACACGGCCGGGCAGGTAGTAGAGCGCACCGACTACCAGCCCTACGGCAGCCCTATCGGCAAGACGGT
Organism: Xanthomonas sp. 3075; assembly: GCF_014197275.1. Classification (GTDB taxonomy): domain Bacteria; phylum Pseudomonadota; class Gammaproteobacteria; order Xanthomonadales; family Xanthomonadaceae; genus Xanthomonas; species Xanthomonas campestris_B. The sequence continues at coordinate 3,393 of NZ_JACIFI010000003.1, forward strand.
CGATGGCATCGGCTACACCGGTCATGCCATGGACGGGGCGACCGGGCTGACCTACATGCAGCAGCGCTACTACGACCAGGACCTTGGGCGGTTCCTGAGCGTGGATCCGGTGGCCGCAGATTCGGTGTTGGCGGCTAACTTCAATCGCTACTGGTATGCGAACAACAATCCGTATCGGTTTACGGACCCGGATGGACGCAATTCAGTTATAACTACTGCGAAGGATGGTTCAATAAGTATTGATATTCCAATTAATTTCGTTGGGCCGGGGGCTGCTCAAGCAAATATAGATTCAGTAAAGGGTGATATATCGGCTCGATGGAGTAGGGCTTATAATGTAAAGGGGAAGTCCGTACAAGTAAGTGTTCAGGTTGTTCCTGTGACTAAAGACACTCCAAAGAAAGTGCAAAATACAATAACGTTAACTACCGGGCCTACGTCAGACAAAGCGTCTCAGGGCGCGTCCTTTGTCAACAGTGATGGTAAGACTGGGGAGTGGAATGTAACCTCCCGCGGAATGCCATCTGGGGAGGCAGCTCATGAAGGAGGACATTTGATGAGGGCGGACGATCACTACTCCGCTACCGTTGACGCGAGTGGGAACCGCGTGAGCACTCCTGAAGCTGGATATGAAAAAAACCTCATGGGTGAGCTTGGTAATCCTCCTGATGATAGGAATATTAGTGAGATACTTTCAAGTAAAAAGAACATTTATATAGGGGGGGAATAGTTTGGACATGAGAAATTTGAGTTTCGCGCCTAGATTGGCTTTGGGGTTGATTGTCCTTATGGGTTTTGCAGGTGCTTCAGCTGAGAGTAAAAGAATTAATTATTTATACTGCAATATCTACACTGATAACTCCTGTTTTGGTATAGCGCCCGGCGAGAAAGTGAAAGTTAGTTTGCCTTCCGATTTTTTCGTGTACGAGGTCGAGATGGCTGGCGGTTTAAGTGTCTCCGTTTATTCCGGGAGGAATTCTAACATTCAGAGCAAGATTGTTGACCGTAAGTTTGAGGATTGCACTGACGGTGATGGGGTGTGTAAATTTATCGATTTTCAGGGCGGGGTAGTCGAGGCTGTCTATTCAAAAGCAAGAAATGTAAATTCAACACATTTAATAGTCAGGGGTGTAACTGATGCAAACCTGGCTCTTGCGAAGGAGTTTGTAGAAAATTTTAGGGGTTGCAACAGTGTTGGAGAGTCCGTTGAATGTAAAGATGTGCCGATCTTTAAATTTCCGTCAAGGACTGATACACGCAGGGTTCCGTAGACACTCAGGACCCTCGTTTCGCGTAGCGCCGCTCGAACTCTACAGGCGACAGGTCGCCATTTGAACCATGACGGCGTTTTGGGTTGTAGAGCATTTCGATGTAGTCGAACACCTCGGTGCGTGCGGCGTCCTTGGTGGAATAGAACCGCCGCCTGACCGGACACGCCATGGACGGGGCGACCGGAGCTGACCTACATGCAGCAGCGCTATTACGAGCAGGACCTGGGGCGGTTCCTGAGTGTGGATCTGGTGGTCGCGGACTCGGTGCTCGCATTGATACGCCCAGGGTTGCGTAGACACACAGGGCCCGACGTCCACTCGACTTTGAGTGGCGCTCCAATTTGGAGTCCAACTCCCTACCTTGAGGAGATTGGACGTGAAGAAGCGTTTTTTTCGAAGAACAGATCATCGGCGTCCCTCACGGAGCCGAAGCCAGCGTGGCAATCAAGGACCTGTGCCTGCGCCATTGCTTGAGCGAGGCCTCGTACTATCTGTAGCTCAGCAAGTTCGGCGGGATGAGCCTGCCATCAACGCAACAGGGCGCAATTCGCATCGCGCCCTGTTGCGTTTGCATCTGTCGATCACCGATCAACAGCAGCGAAACCCGCTCTTGCCGCCGTACCGCGCATCCTGGCGTTCGCGGAAGAAGGCCGGGTAGTCCATCACCGGTTTGTCGGGGTGTTTTTCCAGCATGTGGCGCACATAGTTGTCGTAGTCGGGAATGCCGCAGCACAGCCGCGCGGTCTGGATCAGCCGCCGCCAGATGCGGCGATGCACCTGATATTGGCTGGCAAGTACGAGTTGGGTGCCCATTACAGGTCCGCCATCTGGTGTGGCTGCAAGGCCACGTACGGGGTTTCGCGGTCGCTACGCTGCGGGTTGCGGCGTGCAATCACGATGGTCTTGACCGCGTAGATCAGGATCGAGCCCACCACGAACAGGAACAGCACCGTCAGCCCGGTGTTGACGTAGGCATTGGTGACGATCTGCTGCATCTGCGCCACCGTCTTGGCCGGCGCAGTGATGGTGTTGCTGGCGATCGCGTCCTGGTACTTATGCGCCTGCGCCAGGAAGCCCTGCGCCGGATTGCTGTCGAAGATCTTGATCAGTCCGGCGTAGGTCGTGCACAGCAACAGCCACAGCGCCGGCACGATGGTGACCCATGCATAGCGGTCGCGCTTCATCTTGAACAGCACCACCGTGCCCAGCATCAGTGCGATGCCCGCCAGCATCTGGTTGGAGATGCCGAACAACGGCCACAAGGTCTGGATGCCGCCGAACGGATCGATCACCCCGGTGTAGAGCAGATAGCCCCACAGTGCCACGCACCCGGCGGTGGCGATGATGTTGGCGGTCCACGACTCGGTCTTTTTCAGCGCCGGGATGAAGTTGCCCAGCAGGTCCTGCAGCATGAAGCGACCCGCACGCGTGCCGGCATCCACCGCCGTGAGGATGAACAATGCTTCGAACAGGATGGCGAAGTGGTACCAGAACGCCATCGTGTCCTCGCCCGGCAATAGCTGATGCAGGATCTGCGCGATGCCCACCGCCAGCGTGGGCGCACCGCCGGCGCGGGCCAGGATGCTGTGCTCGCCGATGTCCCTGGCCGTGGCTTCCAGCACCTCTGGCGTGATCGCAAAGCCCCATTCGCTGATCTTGGCCGCCACCGCCACGGTGTCGGTCCCGACCAGCGAGGCGGGGCTGTTCATGGCGAAGTAGATGCCCGGCTCGATGATCGAGGCCGCCACCAGCGCCATGATCGCCACGAACGATTCCATCAACATGCCGCCGTAACCGATGTAGCGCATGTGGCCTTCATTGGCGAGCAACTTGGGCGTGGTGCCGGAGGCGATCAGCGCATGGAAGCCGGAGACCGCGCCGCAGGCGATGGTGATGAACAGGAACGGGAAGATGCCGCCCTTCCAGACCGGGCCGTCGCCGGTGGACGCGAACTGGGTCAGTGCCGGCATCTTCAGGTCCGGCATCACCACCAGGATGCCGATCGCCAGCGCCAGGATGGTGCCGATCTTGAGGAAGGTGGACAGGTAATCGCGCGGCGCCAGCAGCAGCCACACCGGCAGCACCGAGGCGACGAAGCCGTAGCCGATCAGCATCCAGGTGATCTGCTTGGCGGTGAAGGTGAACGCCGGGCCCCAGCTCGGATCGGCGGCGACCTTGCCGCCCAGCCAGATCGCGCCCAGCAACAGGATCAGGCCGACCACCGAAATCTCGCCGATCTTGCCGACCCGGATGTAGCGCATGTACACGCCCATCATCAGCGCGATCGGCATCGTGGCGATCACCGTGAACATGCCCCACGGGCTCTCGGCCAATGCCTTCACCACCACCATCGCCAGCACCGCCAGGATGATGATCATGATCAGGAAGGCGCCGAACAACGCGATGGTGCCGGGCACCTGGCCCATCTCCTCGCGCACCAGATCGCCCAGCGAGCGGCCGTTGCGGCGGCTTGAGAGGAACAGCACCACGAAGTCCTGCACCGCGCCGGCAAATACCACGCCGACCACCAGCCACAGCAGGCCGGGCAGATACCCCATCTGTGCGGCCAGTACCGGGCCGACCAGCGGTCCGGCACCGGCAATGGCGGCGAAGTGGTGGCCGAACAGCACGTGCTTGTTGGTGGGCACGTAGTCCAGGCCGTCGTTGTTGGCGACCGCCGGGGTAGCGCGGGTTGGGTCCAGTTGCATCACCTTGTCGGCGATGAACAGGCTGTAGAACCGGTAGGCGATCAGATAGATCGAGACCGCCGCCACCACGATCCATAGCGCATTGATGTGCTCGCCACGCCGCAGCGCCACGGTACCCAGGCAGAACGCGGCCAGCAGCGCCAGCGCGCCCCAGGCCAGCTTCGAGAACCCTTTCATGCATACCCCTCAGGAACGATTCACCCAAGGGTCGCCCTCTGCCTGCCTGCGGTCAATGAAACTGTTTCGGTCGGGACTAAAACTTTGGTCGTAGAGGGCGCCCGTTTGCGTGCCGGGGCATGCGGTTGCAGAAAGGGCTTAATGGAACGATCGGTTGCGTCTGTCGCGGTTGGGCCGCGCGCCCGGTGCACCCATGATGAGACCCACATATTCCGCACAGGGAGAGTTCGATGAGCGTTACCACCACCGCAGCGGCACACGTGCTGCGCACGATTCGCGGCATGCCCACCTCCGACGGCGCGGGCGTCAAGTTGACCCGGGTGATCGGCACGTCGCAGTTGCCGGAGCTGGACCCGTTCCTGATGCTGGACGAGTTCGGCACCGACAAGGCCGAAGACTATCTGGCCGGGTTCCCCAGCCATCCGCATCGCGGCTTCGAGACGGTGACCTACATGCTCGACGGGCGCATGCGGCACAAGGACAACCACGGCAACGAGGGGCTGCTGACCCCCGGCAGCGTGCAGTGGATGACCGCCGGGCGCGGGCTGATCCATTCGGAAATGCCGGAGCAGGAATCCGGCCGCATGCGCGGTTTCCAGCTGTGGGTGAACCTGCCGGCGCGCGACAAGATGACCGACCCCAAGTACCAGGAGTACGCGCCGGACCGCATTCCGGTTGCGCAGCCGGCGCCTGGCGTTACGGTCAAGGTGATCGCCGGAACGGTGGGCGAGGTGCGCGGCCCGATCGTGCAGCCGGCCACCGACCCGGTGTATCTGGACATCGCGCTGGCGCCGGACGCGGCCTGGGAGCATGTATTGCCGAGCGGCCACAACGCGTTTGCGTATGTCTTCGAAGGCGAGGTGGCGGTGGGTGAGGGCGGTGCGACTCGTGCGCTGCCGGCGCAGGAACTGGCCGTGCTCGGCGGTGGCGAGCGGTTGCACCTGCGCGCAGGTGCCAACGGTGCGCAACTGATCCTGGTCGCCGGCCGCCCGCTGAACGAACCGGTGATGCGGCACGGCCCGTTCGTGATGAACACCAAGCAGGAGTTGATGCAGGCCTTCGTCGATTTCCAGGAAGGGCGGTTCTGAACCGACGCGCTCGCTGCACGCGGACTCGCCGCTCTACGTGACCGCTGCGTCGGTATTGGGACTGGCAGGCGCGCTACAGCGTGAGCGCCCAACACAGTCGGCACGGTTGGACCGGTAGCGAGCGCCTGGCCGGCTGACTATCGCTGCAGCGCACCAAACAGCGCGGGGCCTCCGCGCTGTATTGGCGTTTTGGATCAGCGCTGCAGTGCCAGGCTGGCCGGCTGCAGATCGATGTTCTGCACCAGCGACTGCATCGAGGCCAGCTCTTCGGTGCTGGCGCCATCGATCCACAACTGCGCGTAGCGCTTCTTGCCCAGCTCGACCACGGTGACGCGGCGCGATTCCATGCCCGGCACATCGCGGCCGCCCAGGTCGAGCTTGTACCAGTAGAAGTCTTCCTGCTGGATCTGGCCTTTCTCCGCGCGGCGATCGCGCGCCAGCACCATGGACGGGTCGCGGGTGGTGAGCATGATGCCCACCACCTGGCGCCCGTCGGCAGTCATCGCCTTGCAGACCAGGTAATCGGCGCCTGCGAGCTCGGACCATTGCAGACCGGAAGCCGGCGGTAATGGCGGGCAGACCGGCGCGGTCTGTGCGTGGGCAACGGCTGCGGCCAACAGCAAGCTCAAACCGACAAGGCAGGATGCGGACTTCATTCAAATGTTCCCCGGCAATGGATGACTGCACAGGGACGACGTCGCCTACCGTGTCGCTGCATCAGCCCGTGCGCTCCCCGCCCGGCCGTGCCTCGCACGCAACATGTCCCCAACCAATGTGGATATCACTACCACAGTTGTGGTTGCAAGCTCAAGCGTGGCGCGCGGGCTCGACTGCAATCGGCCGCGTGCGGTCACGTCCGCAGCGAGACCTGGGCATAGTGCGCGCCGCCGACCTGCTCGTTGGCTGCTGTCAGGGGTAATCGACCGGCTGGGGCGCCGGGGTCTGCGGCAGTGGGATGAAGTCCTTGTCGTCGCCGGGAATGGTCCCGAAGCGACCGGCCTGCCAGTCGTCCTTGGCCTGCTCGATACGTTCCTTGGAGCTGGAGACGAAGTTCCACCACAGGTGACGCGGCCCATCCAGCGGCTCGCCGCCGAGCAACATCGCCTTCAGTGGCGTCTTGGCGCGCAGGCGCCCGCGTGCGCCGGGCGAGGGCACGATCAGGTGGCGTGCGGGCACGTCGGCGCCATCCAGTTGCGCATCGCCTTCCAGGATGTAGAGCGCGCGCTCGAGATGGCCGGTGTCCAGGTCGATCTCCGCATCCGGCGCCAGATCCAGTGCCACGTTGAGCGTGCCGCTGAACACCCGCACCGGCGACTCTTCGCCGTACGCGCGGCCGGCGATCACGCGCAGCCAGACGCCAGCGCGGCGTTGCTGCGGCAGGCTGGCGGCGGCGTGGTGATGGAAGGCGGGCGCGGTTTCCTCGGCCGCGCGTGGCAGCGCAATCCAGGTCTGCATGCCGTGCAGCGCATGCGTGCGGGCGCGCTCGGGGCCGGGCGTGCGTTCGGAATGGGCGATGCCGCGGCCGGCGGTCATCCAGTTGACGTCGCCGGGGCGGATCACCTGATCCGAGCCCAGCGTGTCGCGGTGGCCGATCTCGCCCGACCACAGGAAGGTCACCGTGGCCAGGCCGATATGCGGATGCGGGCGCACGTCGATGCCGTGATCGGGCTCCAGCACTGCCGGGCCCATATGGTCGACGAACACGAACGGACCGATGCTGCGCGCCTGCAGCGTGGGCACGGCACGGCGGACTTCCAGTCCGCCGATGTCATGGACGCGGGGAGCGATGAGCATGGTCATGGCCGTGAGCCTGCGCGAAAGGAACCAAAGCTTCGCACGCGGTGTGCGGAGCGGGCGCGCCGTGGCGCAAGAACGGAATGTTCTGCGAAGAGTCGGCGCCGAATTTTTCAGCGGGTGCGCCATCGGCCACGCGCTCCGCACGTGCGCCGTGCAGATGGCTGCGCGAGACACGCCGTTACAGCAAGGTGGGTTGCGGATCCGTGGGAATATCGCCGCGCCGAGAGGCCAGCCGGTCGGCCAGGCGCGTAGGCTCGGGCAGGCGATAGGCGCGTAAGGTGCGCAGCGTCCAGTCCAGTGCGCCCTGCATCGAGACACGATGCCCGGGCGAGACGATCAGCGTATTGCAGCGCGGCTTGCTGCGTAGCGCCCAGCCGATCTGCATGCCGCCCAGCAGGAGCGGACTCCGGTCGCCGCGCTCGGGCCCCGGCTCGACGAAGCGGCCTGCCAGGCGTTGCTTGGCCACGCCGATGCTGGGCAGGCCGGTGACCACGCCAAAGTGCGCAGCGATGCCCAGCTTGCGCGGATGCGCGATGCCCTGGCCGTCGATGAACACCAGATCCGGCGGGCGCGAGAGCAGTGCCAGCGCCTGCAGCAAGGCCGGCAGTTCGCGAAAGCTGAGCAGGCCGGGCACATACGGCATCGACGTGGGCACGCGCGCGACATGCGTTTCCAGCGGCGTCAACGTGTCTGCATCCAGCAGCACCGCTGCCGCACGCGTGGTCTGGCCATCATCTTCGAAGCCGACATCGAATCCGGCGAGCAACCGCGGCGGCACGATCACCTGATCCTGCAGCACCACGCGCTGTGCCAGTTGCTGTTGCAACTGTCGCGCCTGAATCACGCTGCCGTCCCAACCGGCGAATACGGGATCGATCCGTTGCATGACCGCAGCATCGCGCGCTGTACGTGGCGATCTCGTGCACGCCAGCGATGCGCCGGCTGCCGCTACAATCGCAGCCTGATCGGCCCCCAATCGGAGAACCGTAGTGACCCGCAAACTCGTACTGCTGCGCCATGGCCAGAGCCAATGGAATCTGGACAACCGTTTCACCGGCTGGGTGGATGTGGAACTCACCGAGCAAGGTCGCCAGGAAGCCGCTGCGGCCGGCAAGCTGATGAAGGACGAAGGGCTGCAGTTCGATGTGGCGCACACCTCGGTGCTCAAGCGCGCCATCCATACATTGCAGGGCGCGTTGAAGGAACTCGACCAGGATTGGTTGCAGGTGTCCAAGAGCTGGCGCCTCAACGAGCGCCACTACGGCGGCCTGCAGGGCCTGGACAAGGCCGAAACCGCGGCCAAGCACGGCGAGGAACAGGTCAAGATCTGGCGCCGTTCGTACGACATTCCGCCGCCGGAAATGGACGTCAACGATCCGGGGCATCCGTGCCATGACCGTCGCTATGCCACGCTCGATCGCAACGCACTGCCGGGCACCGAATCGCTGGCGACCACGCTGGTGCGCGTGCTGCCGTATTGGCACGACGCGATCGCGCCGCAATTGAAGGCCGGGCAGACCGTGTTGGTGACCGCACACGGCAACTCGTTGCGCGCGCTCTACAAGTACCTCAACGCCGTCTCCAACGAGCAGATCCTGGAGCTCAACATCCCGACCGGCATCCCGCTGCTGTTCGAGCTCGACGACAACCTGCAGGTGCAGAGCTACCGGTATCTGGGCGACCCGGAAGCGGCCAAGCGCGCTGCCGAAGCGGTGGCCAACCAGGGCAAGGTGAAGTAAGTGCGTCGTTGAATCCAAGCGCTGCGCGCGTTGCGTGTAGCGCGTGCCCAAGGTTGCACCACGCGTGGAAGAACGCGTGGTGCGTTACATGCAGGCAGCGTGCGTCGGGGATCGACGGACGCCGCGCATATTTTTTCAGGCGAGACATGATGTCCGGCAAACGTAAGCACCATCGGATGAGCGCGACCTACTGCCGTGCGTATCTGGTGACCTTGGGGGCGCTGGTGGCTGGTGGTAGCGGTGCGTTTGCCGCATTGGCCACCGGCAAGGTGTCCAGTTCGGCGCTGTTGTTGGCGCTGCTGATCTGTGTGATCGGCCTGGTGCTGCTGGCGTTTGGTATGTTCGGACCGTCGCGGCGGATGGAAGCATGGGCCGATGCGGCGTCCGGGCATGAGGTTGCGCTGGTGTTGATGGTGTTGGCGTATCCGGTGTATCTGCTGATGGCGCCGTTCTACGCCCGCAAGTAACTGCATGCCGTTGCGCAAGGTTGCGCCGCAACGCTGGCTGGTGTGTGCGCGCAGACGCCAACGCTGACAGCGTGCGTTCCGGTCGCGCGCTGTGCTTTATCGAGGGGGGCGTCTTCTTTGCCAAGAGGGGCTGACGAAACCTAGCAAGCGGTCGTCAGCTGGTGGGGGCGGCGCACTCAGAACCGGAGGATACGCGTGGCACCTGCCGATTCCGCGCAGCGGCCGTGCGCGCCTGACGGTGGTGCGGTCGTGTTGTTTACCGCTCCAGGACGCGGCAGCGGAGGCTGGGGTGTTGTGGTGCCGTTGCAGTGATTGGTCATCTTTTGGTCGGCGGCACTGTGCTGGCGACCTGCTTATTCGACCGCGTGTCACGCGGTCTTGTGCCTTGGAGAATGTCATCATGTTGAACAAGTTCGCGCCGCTGTCGCTTGCGGTGGCCATTGTGGTCACGCTGTCGGCATGTGGCAGCTCCGACGACACCGCCAAGCCGGCGCCCGCAGCAACGCAGGCTGCGCCGACCAAGCTGGATGTGTCCAAGCTGGATGCGCCGATCGTGGCGTTCGGCGCCGGCGATCTGGACCCGTCCATCAACGCGTGCCAGGACCTCAACGGGTTCGTCAATGCCAAATGGCTCAAGGCCAACCCGGTGCCATCCGATCGCACCAGCTGGGGCAGCTTCGAAGTGCTGGCCGAGCGCTCGTTGACCATCCAGCATGCGCTGGTGGAGCAACTGGCACGCGGCACGCTGTCGGCCGGATCGGTGGATGCCAAGATCGCCGACCTGTGGCGCACCGGCACCGACGAGGCGGCGATCGACAAGGCCGGCATCACGCCGCTGCAGCCGCAGTTGAAGGCGATCGATGGGTTGACCGATGCAGCGTCGATCGCCGCGTGGTTGCGCGACAGCTATGCACAGGGGCAGGGCTTCCTGTTCTCGTTCGGCGCCAATGCCGACTACAAGAATTCCGAACAGATGATCGCCTATGCCGGGCAGGGGGGGCTGGGCCTGCCCGAGAAGGGCTATTACACCGATCCGGCGCAGGCCAAGATCCGCGAGCAGTACGTGGCCTACATCGCGCGCGTGCTGGAGTTGTCCGGCGTTCCGGCAGCGCAGGCCGCCACCCAGGCCAAGGCGGTGATGGCCTTCGAGACGCGTCTGGCCAACGCCTCGCTGTCGCGGATCCAGTTGCGCGACCCGGCCAAGCGCTACAACCCGGTCGATGTGGCCGGCGCCAATGCAGTGACCCCGCACTTCGACTGGCAGGCGTTGTTCACTACGCTCAAGGTGCCGGCCGGCACGTTCTCGCTGAGTCAGCCGGGCTACTTCGCCGAGTTCGATGCAATGCTGGCCGATACGCCGGTGGACACCTGGAAAGCCTATCTGCGTTTCCACAGCATCGACGAGGCGGCGCCCTACCTGGCCAAGCCGTTCGAGCAGGCCAATTTCGATTTCTATGCCAAGACGCTGCGTGGCCAGCAGGACATGCTGCCGCGCTGGAAGCGCGCCTTGAATGCGGTCAACGAGGCGATGGGCGAGGCCTTGGGTCAGCTCTATGTGCAGTCCGCGTTTCCTGCCGAGTCCAAGGAGCAGATGCAGCAGCTGGTGCAGCATCTTTCCGTCGCACTCAAGGCACGGTTGGAGCAGCTCGACTGGATGAGCGCCGCCACCAAGCAGCGCGCACTGGAGAAGTGGGCCAGTTTCACCCCCAAGATCGGTTACCCGGATCAATGGCGCGACTGGTCGGGCCTGGAGACCCGTGGCGACGGATTCCTGGCCAACATGCAGGCCGCGCAGGCGTTCAACTATCGCTACATGCTGGACAAGATCGGCAAGCCGGTCGACAAGCGCGAGTGGCATATGACGCCGCAGACGGTCAATGCGTACTACAACGCCACCCGCAACGAGATCGTGTTCCCGGCGGCGATCCTGCAGCCGCCGTTCTTCGATCCCAAGGCCGATCCGGCGTTGAACTACGGCGGCATCGGCGCGGTGATCGGGCACGAAATGATGCACGGCTACGACGACTCGGGCAGCCAGTTCGATGCCAAGGGCAACTTCGCTACCTGGTGGACCGATGCGGACCGCAAGCTGTTCACCCAGCGCACCGATCAGCTGGTGGCCCAGTTCGATGGCTATGAGGCGATTCCGGGCGTCCACGTCAAAGGCAAGCTGACCTTGGGCGAGAACATCGGCGACCTCGGTGGCCTCACCGTGGCCTACGACGCGCTGCAAATGGCGTTGAAGGAACAGCCCGACAGCAACAAGGACATCGACGGCTATACGCAGGACCAGCGCTTTTACATGAACTGGGCCACAGTGTGGCGTCGCAACTTCACCGATGGCGAATTGCGCGTGCGCTTGAACACCGACCCGCATGCGCCGGCCAATTTCCGCGCCAATGGCGCGCCGTCGAACATGCCGGCGTTTGCACAGGCGTTCCAGTGCAAGCCCGGCGATGCGATGGTGCGTGGCGACAAGGATCGCGTCGCGATCTGGTAAGCGTGATTGCATCCAGCGAGCGCTGTTGCGGCAGTGCTCGCTGAAAACCCGCTGTTGTTGCGATTTTGTCGAGCTCGCTTGTGCGCTTGCGTCTGCACATTGACATGCGTGTGCAGCATCTAGACTGCCGCGCTCTGCAACACGGGGTCGGCAGTGACAAAGCGAAACATCTTCAAATGGATCGGCATCGGGGCGCTGGTGCTCGTGCTGGGCAGCGTGCTGTCGCTGTACGGCTACGGCCGCTTTGCCGATCGTCAGCGTGGCCCGGTGAGTCATGCGTTGCCAGCCACCGCATTGGCAACGCCGATCGATCAAGTCGTCGCGCCGCTGCAGCGAGCGCATGCCAACCAAACCGGCATGGTGATCCTGCCCGACAATATCGATGCGTTTGCGGTGCGCGCGCTCACCGCGCGTGCGGCCGGGCGCAGCCTGGATCTGCAGTACTACATCTGGCATGCCGACTTCACCGGCAACCTGTTGCACAACGAACTGCTGCGTGCCGCCGACCGTGGCGTGCGCGTGCGTCTGCTGCTGGACGACATGAACATCCATGGCAGCGATTCGGTGCTGGCGGCGCTGGACAGCCACCCGATGATCGAAATCCGTCTGTTCAATCCCACCCGCGCGCGTGAGGGCACATTGATGCGCGGTGTGGAGATGGTGCTGCGCATGTTCAGCATCAATCGGCGCATGCACAACAAGGCCTGGATCGCCGATGGCCGCATCGCGGTGGTGGGCGGCCGCAATGTGGGCGACGAGTATTTCGATGCCGCGCGCGACACCAATTTCATGGATATGGATGCGGCGCTGATGGGGCCGACGGTGGGCCAGGCCGAGCACGTGTTCGATGCGTACTGGAACAGCCCCAATGCGTTGCCGCTGGCTGCGCTGGTGACGGCAGAACCGCAGGCGCTGGATGCGCTGCGCGGCAGTCTGGACGCCGGCCTGGCGTCGGCACGCGCGCATCCGTATGTGCAGCGCCTGCACCGTTCGCCAAGCGTGCAGGCGTTGATGCAGGGCGACCGACCGGTGCATTGGCTTGAGCACGCGCGCATCGTGTCCGACCCGCCGGAAAAGGCCGACGGCGCGCCGCCGCAGGCCGACTGGATGACGCCGGTATTGATCGGCGAGATGGCGCATGCGCAGCGCGAGCTCAAGGTGATCTCGCCGTATTTCGTGCCAGGCGACGAGGGCATGCGCTGGATCGGTGCGTTACGCCGACGCAATGTACGCGTCAGCGTGCTGACCAACTCGCTGGCCGCCAACGATGTCGTTGCGGTGCATAGCGGCTACGCCGACTACCGGGTGCCGTTACTGGCCGATGGTGTGCGTTTGCATGAGCTCAAGCCGATGGGCAAGCCCGATGGCAGCCTGTTCGGGTCCAGCGGGGCCAGCCTGCATACCAAGGCATTTGTGGTGGACGATGGCAGTGGGTTCATCGGCTCGTTCAATCTCGATCCGCGCTCGATGAACCTCAATACCGAGATGGGCCTGCTGTTCAACGATCACGCGGTGACTGCGGAGCTGGAGCGGCTGTACACCCACAAGACCAGCGCTCCGGTGAGTTATCGCGTGACGCTGCAGCAGGGGGAACTGCGTTGGCATGACGATGCCGCGCAACCGCCGGAAGTGTGGGCCAGCGAGCCGGCCGCCAGTGTATGGCGGCGTGGTGCTGCGACGGTGCTGGGCTGGTTGCCGCTGGAGTCGCAGTTGTAGCGTTCTGGTGGGGCGATTGCCCTCATCCGCCCTTCGGGCACCTTCTCCCGTGGACGGGAGAAGGGCGGTGCATGGAACTTTCGTGGACGGTAGGAGGGCGGTGTATCGGACTTCCGTGGACGGGAGAGGTGGCTGCATCGGACTTCCGTGAAAGGAAGACGGGATTGCATCGCACTTCCATGGACGAGACAAAAGAGACTGCACTGGCGCGTCGAAGCAAGCCAAAGATGCGTGCCTCCGTCGCGTTATTGCAGCTGTGTCAGGATCTCGCGCGCCATTGCGCCCAGCGGCAGGATGCGGTCGGCGCCACCGCGCTTGATCGCTTCCTTGGGCATGCCGAACACGATGCTGGTGTGCTCGTCCTGCGCCACGGTGCGCGCGCCGGCCTGACGCATTTCCAGCAGGCCGGCAGCGCCGTCGTCGCCCATGCCGGTCATGATGATGCCCAGCGCATTACTGCCGGCCGCGCGTGCGGCCGAGCGGAACAACACATCCACCGACGGACGATGGCGGTTGACCGGTGGGCCTTCCAGCACTTCGACAAAGTATTGCGCGCCACTGCGGCGCAGCAGCAGGTGCTTGCCACCGGGTGCGATCAAGGCCCGGCCGGGCATGACGCGATCGTTGTTGGCCGCTTCTTTCACTGCGATCTGGCACAGGCCGTTCAAACGCGCGGCGAAGGCGGCAGTGAACTTCTCCGGCATGTGCTGCACGATCACGATGCCTGGGCACACGCGCGGTAACGCGGTCAGCACTTCTTCCAGCGCCTGCGTGCCCCCGGTGGAGGTGCCGATGGCGACGATGCGCTCGGTGGTCTGTGCCAGGGCGCGCCCGCTTTGCGCCGGCAAAATCACATCGGCAGTGTGTTTGACCTCCGCTTCCAGCGGCGTTGCGGTGATGCGCGCGGCCAGCCGCTTGACGTTGGCGCGCGCGGCGCTGCGCACGGTGGCGACCAGTTCGTCGGCCGAGTCGGTGAGGAATTGCTTAAGTCCGAGCCGTGGCTTGGTCACCACCGCCACTGCGCCGGCGGCCAGTGCGTCCATGGTCACGCGTGCGCCTTTTTCGGTGAGCGTGGAGCAGATCACCACCGGGGTGGGCCGCTCGGCCATGATCTTGCGCAGGAAGGTGATGCCGTCCATGCGCGGCATTTCCACGTCCAGCACGATCACGTCCGGCCACTGCTGACGCATCTTCTCGATTGCCAGCAACGGGTCGGCAGCGGTGGCGATGACTTCGATGCCGGGTGCGTCGTTGAGCACGCCGACCAGCACCTGGCGCACCACCGCCGAATCGTCGACCACCATCGCCTTGATGGTGTTGGGGTTGGGCGTGGGGCTGGCGGTTGTGCGGTTGAACGCTGTCGACACAATGGATCCTTGGTTCACGCTTTGCGGAAGATCGAGGGTGCCACCTGCACCAGATCGATGTCGAGTTCGCTCAGGCTTTCCGAATGTCCGATGCAGAAATGCCCGCCCGATTTGAGGTTGGCGAGCACGCGCAGGATCACTTCGCGCTTGGTCTGGCCGTTGAAATAGATCATCACATTGCGCAGGAAAATCACATCGAAACTGCCAAGCGACGGCAGTGTGGCATTGAGGTTGGCATGTGCGAAGTGCACCCGATCGCGCAGGCGGCGTTCCACCAGCAAGGTGCCGGCGTAGTCGCCCTGGCCACGCAGGCAGTAGCGTTTGAGATAGGCCTGCGGAATGCCGTCGATGCGTTGCAACGCATAATGTCCGGTACGCGCCTTGGCCAGCACGCGGGTACTGATATCGGTGCCGACCACTTCGAACGGACGCCCTTGCAAGGTATCGTCCAGCACCATCGCCATGCTGTAGGCCTCTTCCCCGCTGGAGCTGGCTGCGCTCCAGCAGCGCAGCGGCAGGCTGCCGCGATGTTCGCCAGCCAGCTTGCGCAGCAGATCGAAATGCTTGGGCTCGCGGAAGAAATAGGTTTCGTTGGTGGTCAGCAGATCGATCGCGGTCTGGATCTCGGTGCGGTCCTGGCAGCTTTCCAGCAGCTGCAGATACTGCGTGTAGCTGCTGAATTGATGCTCGCGCAGGCGCTTGCCCAGGCGGCCGCACAGCATGGCCTTCTTGCCGGAGGAGATGGTGATGCCGGCGGCTTCGAAGATGAAGCGCTGAAAGCGGCCGAACTCTTGTTCGGTGATGAGGGTGGCAGTGCTCATGTGTTAGGCAATATCCGCGTCACTGGGGAGTGCGTTGTCGCACAGGCGCGCGATGCGCACGGCGTGTTCGCGCCACCATTCCGACAGCATCGGTCCGGGCATCGGCGAGGCCATCAGATAGCCCTGGGCCAGGTCGCAACCGAGCTCGCGCAGCAGGCGCCAGTCGTTCGGGGTTTCCACGCCTTCGGCAACGGCGGTGAGTTCGAGCCGATGCGCCAGTTCCAGGGTGGATTCGAGCACGGTACGCTGGCTGCGGCTGCGATGGGCGGCATGCACGAAGCTGCGATCCAGTTTGAGTTCGGTGAATGGAATGCTGGCCAGGCGCTGCAGCGACGAAAAGCCGGTGCCGTAGTCGTCGATCGACAGACCGAAGCCATGCAGGCGCAGACGCGCCAGCATGCTCAAGGCATTCGCCGGCTCTACGAGGGCGCTTTCGGTGAGTTCCAGCACCAGGTCGGCAGGGCACAGACCGTTATCGCCAAGCTTGCCGCACAGCTGTTCGAGAAAATCCTGCTCGCTGAGCAGATTGGGCGACAGGTTCAACGCCAGCGTCAGCGTCAAGCCTTCTGCGCGCCAATCCACCAGCTGCCCGATCGCCTTGTCGATCACCTGCTGGGTCAGGGCATGGATCAGGCCTTCGCGTTCTGCCAGCGGAATGAAGCGGTCCGGCCCGATCATGTCGCCCTGCGGGCGGCGCCAACGTGCCAATGCTTCCACACCGCGCAGGCGGCCATCCTTGAGATCGAGTTTGGGTTGGTAGGCCACGCGGATCTCGCCGCGCCGCATGGCACGATCCAGCCGCGATGCGGCTGCACCCCCGCTGGACATCAGCGGCGACGTCGCCACCGGCGCAAAGGCCGGTGCATTGGCCGCCACCTCGGGTTCGCAATCCAGCACGGTGACCAGGTCCTGCAGCTGCATCGGCTTTTCGATCCCGCCGAGCACGCGGACTCCGGCGCTGCGGCTGAGCTGCATCACCGCGTCGATCAAGGCGCCGCCGCGTTGCGAGACCACGATCACCGGCACATCGTAGTGGCCGCGTGCCAGCGCATCGAGCAGCTGCACGCCGTCCATGCCCGGCATTTCCAGATCGATCAGCAACAGCGATGGGGCGGTGGCGCCACTCAACCAGTCCAGCGCGGCGTGGCCATCGGCTGCGCCGTCGACCACCGTGGCGCCGAGCTGGCGGCACAGCGCCACCGCATGTTCACGTTGGACGACGCTGTCGTCGACGACCAGCACCGGGCCGGCCAGCGCGCAATTGCAGGAGAGAGGGGCAGGGCGCATGGAAGTCCTTGCGTGCATGTGGAGCATGTCAGGCGGCCAGGTCGGCGACAGGAAGCTGAGCGAGCGCATCGTTGCTCAGCACTGCATCGGCATCGAGCAGCAATACGAAACGCTCGCCGATCTTGCCCATGGCATGGATGAAATCCCGGGCGATGCCGGTACCGAAGCTGGGTGTGTCGACGATGTCCTCGGGTGCGATCTCCAGCACCTCGCTCACCGCATCCACCAGCAGTCCGAGCACCTGGTGCGCGTCGTCACGCGCGATCTCCACGATCACGATGCAGCTGCGCTTGGTGATCGCGCTGGGGTTGCGGCCGAAGCGCTGCTGCAGGTCCACCACCGGCACCACGGCGCCACGCAGGTTGATCACGCCACGCAAGGCCTGCGGCATCATCGGCACGTCGGTGGGTGCGCGGTATTCGATGATCTCCTTGATGCCGAGGATGCCCAGGCCGAACATCTCCCCGTTCAACAGGAAGGTCAGATATTGCTGCGGCGCCGTCGATGACGGTGCCGCCGTGCTGGATGCGCTATGCGGTTGCATCGTCGGATCCTCAGAAGCTGGCGAACTGCGATTCGTCGACCGCATCGGCCGTTGCCGCCACCGCGCTGATCTGGCGTACGTTGGTCCGCCGCGGAGGCGCGCTGTTGGCCGTGTTGCCGCTGTGGGCTGCGAGCCGGCGCGGGCCCTGCTTGCTGCCGGCCGAGGTCGCGCTGCGTCCGCCGTTGCCGAGCCGGAAAAAGCCCATCAACTGTTGCAACTGCTCGGCCTGCGCGCTCATTTCCTCCGACGTGGCGGCCAGTTCTTCGGCGTTGGCCGCTGCCGATTGCGTGGTCTGGTTCAACTGGCCCACGGCGGTATTGATCTGGCTGACACCGGCGGTCTGTTCTTCGGACGCGGCGGCGATTTCCTGCACCAGGTCGGAGGTGCGACGGATCGAGGGCACCATCTCGCCGAGCAGGCGGCCGGCGCTTTCGGCCAACTCCACGCTGGAACCGGCCACCGCGCTGATTTCCTGCGCCGCGATCTGGCTGCGCTCGGCCAGCTTGCGGACTTCGGCGGCGACCACCGCGAAGCCCTTGCCGTGTTCGCCGGCACGCGCGGCTTCGATGGCGGCATTGAGCGCCAGCAGATTGGTCTGGTAGGCGATGTCGTCGATGATGCCGATCTTCTTGGCAATGTCCTTCATCGCCACCACCGTGGCGCGCACGGTGTCGCCGCCGTCGGCTGCTTCGCTGGCGGCCTTGGCGGCCATGCTGTCGGTGACGCGTGCGTTTTCGGTGTTCTGCCCGATCGAGGCGGTCATCTGCTCCAGCGAGGCGCTGGTTTCTTCCACGCCGGCAGCCTGCTCGCTGGCGGCCTGTGCCAATGCCTGCGCCGTGGCGCTGACCTCTTCCGAGGCGCTGGCCAGGTTTTCGGCATTGCGGTTGACCTCATCGACGATCTCGGTCAGCCGGCTCATGGTGGTGTTGACGTAGCGCTGCATGTCGGCGAACGCGCCTTCGTAATGACCTTCCACGGTGTGGGTGAGGTCGCCGTCGGCCATCGCGCCCATTACCTGAATCACTTCGGAAATGCTGCGCAAGTTGCCGCGTGCGCGCTCCACCGTTTCGTTGATGAAGGCCTTCTTGCCGGGCAGCTGTGCCAATGGCGCATCGAAATTGCCGCGACCGAATTCGGCCACCACGCCCATCGCCAGTTTCTTCACCGCGATATGCGCACCCACCATCTGGTTGATGCCGCTGGCCATGCTGCGGAAGTCGCCATCGAAACGGCTACTGTCGATGACCACATCGATATCGCCGGCTTCGTGTTCGGCCGACATGTGGTTGATCTGTCCGATCAGCCCGGTGAGGTTGCCGCGCACCTGTTCGAGAGTCTCGTTGATGAAGCGCTTCTTGCCCGGCAGCAGCGGCAGCTGCGCGGTGAAGTTGCCGCGACCGAATTCGGCCACGCAGGCGATGGCCTGCTTCTTGACCGTGATATGGCCGGCCACCATCGCATTGATGCCTTCGGCCATGCGACGGAAATCGCCGGTGAAGCGCTGCGTGTCGATGACCACATCGATATCGCCGGCGTCGTGCTCGACCGACATGCGGTTGACCTCGGCGACCATGCCGGTGAGGTTGCCGCGCATCTGATCGACCACCTCGTTGATGAAAGCCTTCTTGCCCGGCAGGCGTTCGAGCTCTGCGGAAAAATTACCGCGGCCGAATTCGGCCACGCACGCCATGGCCTGCTTTTTCACTGCGATATGGCCGGCGACCATGCGGTTGATGCCGTCGCCCATGGTGCGGAAGTCGCCATCGAAACGTGCCACATCGATACGCGCATCGATCTCGCCGGCATCGTGTTCGCGCGAGACGCGATTGATCTCGTCGTTGACGTGGCGGATGCCGCTTTGCATCTTGCGCAGCGCGCGCAACAGGTCGCCGGCCTGTTCGTCGCGCACCTGCGGCAGGGCCAGGTCGAAATTGCCGCGCGAGAACGCGTCCAACGTGGTGGTGGCAAGATCGAGCGAACCGGTAGCACTGCGGATTGCGGCGATCAGCAACACCCCGCTTACGATTGCAGCCAACAGGCTGGCGCCGAGCAGGGCGGCATGCGACAGCGAGAGCGCGAAACCGGCGACGATCGCCGCAACCGGCAAGGCGAGAGCGACAGCAGCGGTGAACCACAACTGCGTGGCAATGGGGAAACGGAGTGACATGGCGGCAGCTTCCTGGTCTCAGGGAACAACGAACGACGCGGAGGTGGAAATGAGTGGTACTGCGGATGCTCAGGCCGCCAAGGCGTCCTGATGTGGATGCAATTGCTGGATCAGGCTGGGCACATCGAGAATCAGCGCGACATCGCCGCTGCCCAGAATGCTTGAGCCACTGATGCCTCTGACCTGCGTAAAGACTTTGGACAACGGCTTGATGACGGTCTGCCATTCGCCCAGCAAGGTGTCCACGACCAGCCCGAAGCGCTGCACGCCCTGGCGGATCACCACGATGCTTTCGCGTGCCGGGGTCTTGCCGCCAAGCGCAAACAACTCGCGCAGCCGCACATACGGCAACACGTTGCCGCGCAGGTCGATGTAGTCGCTGGCGTAGTCGGGCGTGAATTCCACGCACTCTTCCACCACGTCCAGCGGCACCACGAACACCGACTTGCCGATACCGACCTGGAAGCCGTTGATGATGGCCAGCGTCAGCGGCAGCCGCACCGAGATGGTGGTGCCGACGCCCGCAGTGCTGTCGATCTCGACGGTGCCGCGCAGCGCGGTGATGTTGCGCTTGACCACGTCCATGCCCACGCCGCGCCCGGACAGGTTGGTGACCTTCTCGGCAGTGGAAAAGCCGGGCTCGAAGATCATCGCAAAGACGTCGCGGTCGCTCAGTTGACGGCCGGGTTCGATCAGGCCGCGTTCCAGCGCCTTGGCCAGGATGCGGTCGCGGTTCAAGCCGCCACCATCGTCGGTGATCTGGATGACGATGCTGCCGGAGTCGTGATACGCGTTCAGGCCCACCGTGCCGCGTGCGGGCTTGCCGCGCGCCACGCGCACGTCCGCCGGCTCGATGCCGTGGTCCATCGCATTACGCACCAGATGGGTGAGCGGGTCGCCGATCTTTTCCACCACCGACTTGTCCAGCTCGGTGTCTTCGCCGGCAACGACCAGCGCGATGTCCTTGCCCAACTCGCGCGCCACATCGTGCACCACGCGCTGGAAGCGGCTGAACGTGCCACCGATCTTGACCATGCGCAGCTGCAGGGCGCTTTCGCGCACGTCTTCCACCAACCCGGCCAGGATCGATGCCGATTCCAGCAGTTGCGCATCGCCAGTGCGCTGCGCGTTCGCGTTGGTGCTGGACACGGCGATGATGAGTTCGCCCACCAGGTCGATCATGCGATCGAGCTTGTCCGCATCCACGCGAATCGAACGCGCGTCGGCGTTGCGTGCGCCTGCATCCGGCGCGGCACGCGCCGGTGCCGAGGCTGCAGCGGAGACCGCCGCTGCGGGCGCGCGACTGGCAGGCGCCGCAGGCGCAGGTTCTGCGACCACGTGCAGCGCCGCATCGACCGGCGCCGGCACCGCAGTGATGTCCAGGTCGCAATCGTCCAGGACGAATTCGAACACCTCTTCGATTGCGGCGCGATCGGCATCGCTGCGCAGCAGGATCTGGAAGCCGAGATAGTTGGCTTCCGGATCGAGATCGTCGAAGGATGGCAACTGGCTGGCATCGGTGCTGATCGATTCCACCGACCCCAGTCCGCGCAGGTTGCGAATCAGCTTGAGCGGCGAGTTGCCGAAGCGCAGCGCATCGGCATACAGCTTCAAGGTGACGCGCCAATACCCGCTCTGTTTTTCCGGTATGTGCTGGACGGCGGCGGCAGTGACGCCGCAGACGCTGGCTTGCAGATAGGTCTGCAGCTGCGCCAGCAGCGGCTCTGCTTCGGCCGCCAGTGCGGCCGGATCGGCATGGCCGGGGTCGGCGGCGGTTTCCACCAGCGCATGGATATGGTCGCAGCACACCAGCAACAGCCCGATCAGCTCCGAGCTCAGGGTGATCGCGCCATCGCGCACCAGGTCCAGCACGCTTTCCACCACATGGGTGAAGCCGACCAGCTGCGGCAGATCGAACAATCCGCCCGACCCCTTGATGGTATGGGCCGCGCGAAAGATCGCGTTGACCGCATCGGGCGAGGATTCGCCACGCTCGGCTTCGAGCAGGTGGCGTTCCATGTCTTCGAGCAGGTCCCGGCTCTCGGCCAGGAAAGTCTGCATCAGCTGGTTCATGTCCATGCGCGCGTTGATCCTTTAGTGAAGCTGTTCGCCGAGGCCGGCAACCGCGTGCGGATACAAGGCCTCAAGCAGGCCGAGCAGTTCGATCACATCGATCACCGCACGGCTGGAATCGGTGAGCGAAAACGGCCGCCCATCTGCCCTGATCGCCTGCTGGGTGGCCAGCAGCAACTGCAGCCCGGTGGTATCGATCTCGCTGACCGCGCCCAGGTCCAGATGCAGGCCACCCGGATGCAGCAATGCCGGCTGCAGCAGCGGCTTGAGTTCGGCCGCGCGACGGATCGTCATCTCGCCTTCGAGGGCGAGCGTCAGTGGTGCGGGTAGATCGGAACGTGGGATGTTCATTGATGCCTCAAGCGATGCGATGGCGCACGGATGCGCGCCATGACGCGAAGGAAGATCGCTGGCGGGTCTTGCTGTGAGCTGGTCTGCACACAGGGACATGCCGGTCTATGCAGGTATCGGCCCGTGACAGAAATATTTAGTTGAAATTCAGCAGGATGATGGATTTGAGAAGCCCATCACCACCCGGGCATAAACTGCTCAGGTTCGTCACAAGCAGGCTCAGGCGAAGGATGTCCTGGACAGTCCTGCAAGACAGATAACTGCAAGTCGGCCGCTTTCTTTAATGCAAAGGACGTGACGGCTTGCGGCTTTTTTGCAGAAATCACGCTGGAAAGAAGCGGTATTTGTCACGCGCCAGTGACGGTGGCGCGATGGGCTTTCATCGAAATGCCGCATCGCGTCGCGCTGCGTGTCTGCTGCCGATGCGCCATCGGTGAGGCGCTTGGCGTGATTCAGTGTCGGAACCGACTACGCAGCCAAGCGCGACCATTGGCCGCGCTTCAGCCCGGTGCCAACGCCGCCAACAATCCACGCGCTGCATTGAACCGGTCGGCGCCTTCGGGTAATGGCAACTTGATGCGCAGCTTGTCCGGGCCGTCCATCGTGTAGATCTTTGGCTGTTTCTGGATCATCTGGATCACCGTCATCGGGTCGATCGCCGGCTTGGCCTCGAACACCAGACGGCCGCCGTTTTCGCCCAGGTCCAGCTTGCGGATACCCAGGGCATTGGCCTGCAGCTTGAGCTCGGCAATGGCGAACAGATGCTTGACCGGGCCCGGCAGCAGGCCGAAGCGGTCGATCATCTCCACCTGCAACTCGCGCAGCGCATCGGCATCGCGGGCACTGGAAATGCGCTTGTACAGGGTCAGGCGCGTATGCACGTCGGGCAGATAATCCTCTGGAATCAGCGAGGCCACATGCAGCTCGACCTCGGCGCCACGCACCTCGTCGCCGGCATCCAGATCCGGCAGCTTGCCCTGGCGGATACTGCGCACGGCGCGTTCCAGCAGTTCGGTATACAGGCTGAAACCGACCTCGGCCATCTGCCCGCTCTGGTCTTCGCCCAACAGCTCGCCGGCGCCGCGGATTTCCAGATCGTGGGTGGCCAGTGTGAAGCCGGCGCCGAGCTCGTCCATTGAGGCGATCGCTTCCAGGCGCTTTGAAGCATCGGCGGTCATCGAGCGACGATCCGGCACCAGCAGGTACGCATAGGCGCGATGATGCGAACGACCGACCCGTCCACGCAG
This sequence comes from Xanthomonas sp. 3075, assembly GCF_014197275.1. Classification (GTDB taxonomy): domain Bacteria; phylum Pseudomonadota; class Gammaproteobacteria; order Xanthomonadales; family Xanthomonadaceae; genus Xanthomonas; species Xanthomonas campestris_B. Next base: position 26,713 of record NZ_JACIFI010000003.1, read on the forward strand.
CTGATGCAACTGCGCAAGACCGAAGCGGTCGGCGCGGTTGATGATGATGGTGTTGGCGTTGGGAATGTCGATGCCCGACTCGATGATCGTGGTCGACAGCAACACGTTGAAGCGTTGCTTCTGGAAATCCAGCATCACCCGCTCCAGCTCGCGCTCGGGCATCTGCCCATGCGCGATGCCGATGCGCGCTTCCGGCACCAGTTCGGCCAGGTCGCGCTGCATGCGCACGATGCTTTCCACATCGTTGTGCAGGAAATACAGCTGCCCACCACGACTGAGCTCGCGCTGGAACGCTTCGCGCAACAAGGTGTTATCCCAGGCGGTGATGAAGGTCTGCACGGCGAGCCGGTTCGGCGGCGGGGTGGCGATGATCGACAGGTCGCGCAAGCCGGCCATGGCCATATTGAGCGTGCGCGGGATCGGCGTGGCGGTCAGCGTGAGCAGATGCACGTTGGCGCGCATCGCCTTGAGCGCTTCCTTCTGGCGCACGCCGAAGCGCTGCTCTTCGTCGACCACGACCAGGCCCAGGTCCTTGAACTTCACGTCCGGCTGCAGCAGCCGGTGCGTGCCGATGATGACGTCGATATCACCGCTGGCGACCTTCTCCAGCTCGGCCTTGATTTCCTTGGTGCTCTTGAAGCGCGACAGCACTTCCACCTTCATCGGGTAATCGGCGAAGCGGTCGCGGAAGTTGCGGTAGTGCTGCTCGGCCAGCAGCGTGGTCGGCACCAAGACGGCGACCTGCTTGCCGGCACTTGCGGCGGCGAAGGCCGCACGCACGGCCACTTCGGTCTTGCCGAAGCCGACGTCGCCGCAGACCACGCGATCCATCGGCTGGCTGCTGCCCAGATCGCGCAGCGTCGCATCGATGGCGGCCAGCTGGTCGGGAGTCTCCTCGAATGGAAAGCCGGCCGCGAACGGTTCGTACATTGCGCGGTCCACCTGCAAGGCCAGACCGGCACGTGCACGGCGGCGCGCCTGGATTTCCAGCAACTCGGCCGCCACGTCGCGCACCTTCTCGGCGGCCTTGCGCTTGGCCTTGGTCCATTGTTCGCCGCCCAGCGAATGCAGCGGTGCGGTCTCGGCCGAGGCGCCGGAATAACGGCTGATCAGATGCAGCTGCGCCACCGGCACATACAGCCGGTCGCCCTTGGCGTATTCGATTTCCAGGAACTCGCCGGGCATGCCGCCGGCATCGAGCACGATCAGCCCACGGTAGCGGCCCACGCCGTGGTCCTCGTGCACGATCGGCGCACCTTCGGACAACTCGCCCAGGTCGCGGATGATCGCTTCCGGCTCGCGCCCGACCCGGCGGCTGCGACGCGGCTGGTTGGCCCGCTCGGGAAACAGCTGGCGCTCGGTCAGCACCGCAATCTGCGGGCTGTCCAATGCAAAGCCGTCTTCCAGCGGCGCCACGGTGATGCCGAAGCGCAACGTGGTCGCGGCCAGGAAGGCGGGCAGGTCGGCGACGACCTCCGGCTTCAATTGCGCGGCGGCCAGCACTTCCATCAAGGCTTCGCGGCGACCGGCCGAATCCGACGCCACCAGCACGCGGCCCGGGTAATGGCTCAGGAACGAGGCCAGCGCCTGACCCGCCGGCGCGTCCTTTGCCGCGACCGGCAGCGGCGGCAACGGCTGATCGCCGAGTGCGGCGGCCTCGTCGATGCGCGCATGGTCGCTGGCCCAGACTTCGATGCGCGCCAGCTTGTTGAGCCGCTCGCGCAATGCGTCCGGTGATTGATACAACTCGTCCGGCGTCAGCAGCGGGCGCTCCACATCGTGGCGGCGTTGCTCGTAGCGGTCCTGCGCCTGCGCCCAGAACGTATCGGCCGCGTTGGACACGCCGGTGGCGACCAGCGGCAACACGCGCTTGTCCAGATAATCGAACAAGGTCGCGGTCTTGCTGAAGAACATCGGCAGGTAATACTCGACGCCCGACGGCGCCAGACCGGACTTCAGATCCTGATACAGCGCGCTGCGCCGGGTATCCACGTCGAAACGTTCGCGCAGGCAGGCCAGCACGCGTTCGATGCTGGCGTCGTCCATCGGCACTTCGCGGCCCGGTAGCAGCTTGACCGCCTCCACCTTGTCCAGCGAGCGCTGCGATTCCGGGTCGAAAGCGCGGATCGAGTCGATATCCTCGTCCAGCAATTCGATCCGCAATGGCGTGGCTTCGCCCATCGGAAACACATCGAGCAGGCCGCCGCGCACTGCGAAATCGCCCGGGTCCATCACCTGCGGCACGTTGCGGTAACCGGCGCTTTCCAGACGGCGTTTTTCCGCCTCCAGATCCAGCCGCTGCCCGACCTTGAGATCGAAACTGCCGCCGACGATGTAGCTCAAAGGCGCCAGCTGCTGCATCAGCGTCTGCACCGGCACGATCACCACACCCTTGGTCAGCGTGGGCAGGCGGTGCAACGCGGCAAGCCGCTGACTGATGATTTCCGGGTGCGGGCTGAATTGATCGTAGGGCAGGGTTTCCCAGTCGGGAAACGGCACCACCGGTAGCGCGGACTGTTCGCCGAGCAGGGCATGCAGATCGGCTTCGATCTGATGCGCGCTTTGGTTATCGCGCGCGATCACTAGCAGCGGGCCGGTGTGCGCTTCGGCAGCGCGTGCGATCGACCAGGCCAGTGCAGTCGGCGAAGACGGAGCGCGCCAATAGGCACGGAGCTGGCCGGACTTGGGCAGCGGCGGAGAGGGGAAGGTGGTTGGCGACGGCATCAGCCCGCAATTTTATCAGAGCGCCCGCTACGACCGGTCCATCCGGCGTGAAAGCGGGCGTCGAGTCGCCTGTGCAGAAGCGCGTCCCCCGGGGGTCAGGTCAAGTACCGACTTGCTGGTACCGGGCAAACCTTGGCAAGCAACCCGTTGGGCAAGTTGCAGCCGGAAGCGCAGGTCACAAACCTGATTAGTCGAGCGCGCGGTGCCCTCACCGCTCGCGGGACACGCCGCAAGTACGTCCTTGTAGGCTCGGTGGCGGCATCCATGCCGCCACACGGTCCCGCAAGCGGCGAGGACACCGCACCAGACAGTTAGTCGGTTGTTTCATTAAAAACTTGCCCGTTGCTCGGCTTGTTTTGGGAAGCTGAGCGGGCGCGCCGTTACCAAACAACGCAGGTCGTGCTTTGCTTGCACCCCGCACACCGACCATCTTGACTGGTCCTTGCCCGCCCACCGTCGCGGGACCTTACGCGGCATGGATGCCGCGTAAGAGACTACACGGACGTACTTGCGGCCTGTCCCGCGACGGTGGGCGGGCAAGGGCCCTGCAGCCAAGCGACAGATCAGCAGCTCTGAGCCAAATCCCGAATCCCCAATCCCCAATCCCGAATCCCGGCAAATCAGGCATCCAGCTCCAGCACCATCCGCACCAGCTCCGGCGAATCCGGATGCGGCTGCGGCTTGAAGCCCAGCGACTCGGCCAACTGCAGCATCGGCACGTTGCTTTGCAGCACATCGCCGAACAGGCAGTCCAGGTATTTGCGGCGCGCCCACTTCACCAACTTGCGCATCAGCTGCCGGCCCAGGCCCTGGCCGGCGACGAAGCTGCTGACCAGGATGGTGTACTCGGCCTGGCGGGTGCCCGGGACCAATGCGGCACGCGCCACTGCGCCCACCAGGGCTTCGCCCGGCGGCAATTGCTCGGCGGCAACCAGCACGATTTCGCTCTTGGGATTGGGATGGGTCAGGCGCTGCACCATCTCCGGGGTGATTTCGGCGGAAGAGCGCACGAAGCGCGCGCGGATTTCCTCCGGCCCCAACAGGCTGAAAGCCCCCTGCAACGGCGGACCGTCCTCGGGACGGATCGGGCGGAGCAAAAGGGTGCGGCCATTGGGCAGACTGAAGTTTTCATGCCACGGAGGCATGCGATTACGAATGGCCATGACCGGTGTTCCTTGAAGATCGGAAGATTCTGGCACCCGCCCGGCGCACAACCGTGAACGAATCCGGTGCGCCGCCAGGGGTCATGTGAAAGGTGGCAGTGCTTCTCATCTCACTCTACCGAGCGAGACCGTGATCCAGTCGTGAGTATGCGTCAGTGTTCGCCAGCTCCGTCAGACCGGTTCAGGTGCGTTGCTGCGGGCGTCACCGGCAGCGCGTGATCCCGGCCGGCTTGGTCGCGCCACGACGGGCGTTGCGGGCGTAGGGGGGCGCTGACGGCCAATTCCCGCAAGGACGCGGCCGGGTGGCGTGCAGGGCGGGTGTTGTGGCGCGCCCTGGGACCGGAGCGGCCGGACACGCCGGCTTATCCGTCCTGGCGCAACCACTCCAGCCGGGTCGAGGCGCCGGCTTCGCCGAGATGCTGCTTCAGCGCCGGCAGCGCGGGCGCCAGCACCTGGTCGAACTGCCACGGCGCATTGACGATCAACAGCCCGCTGCCGGTCAGGCGTAGCGGCGAGTCGTCCGGGCGCACCTGCAGCTCGGCCACCAGCACCGACTTGGCCGGCAGCGTGGCCGCCTTGCGCATGAACGGCTGCAGGCTGCGGCGCAGCTTGATCGGGTACCACACCATGCAGATCGCCTGCGGCCAGCGCGCCAGGGTCTCGCGCACGCTGTGGATGACCTGCGGGTATTCGGCTTCCTGCGCTTCGTAAGGCGGGTCGATCAGCACCAGCCCGCGGCCGATCTTGGTCTCGCCCGCGCGCGGGGGGACGAAGGCACGAATCGCCTCGTAGCCATCGCCGGCATGCACGCGAACGCGGCTGTCCTTGGCGAACAGGCGCTTCAGCGCTTCGGCTTCTTCCGGCTGCAGCTCGCAGAACGCCATGCGGTCCTGTTCGCGCAGCGCTTGCGCGGCCAGCAACGGCGAGCCGGGGTAATGATTGATCTGGATGCCGGCGGTGGGGCGCGCCGGCTTTTGGCCGGGCGTAGCCGGGCGGACGACGGTGTGGTTGTCGGCCTGTACTGCGCGCAGATAGCGCTCGATCACCTCGGGCAGGGTCGACTCGGCCATCAGCCGCATCACCCCGGCATCGGCCTCGTTGGTCTTGCGGCTCTCCTCGCCGCCGAGCTGGTAGCGCCCGCGCCCGGCGTGGGTGTCGAGCACGAAGAACGGGGTGTCCTTGCGCTTGAGGGTGTCGATCAGCGCCAGCAAGGCGATGTGCTTGAGCACGTCGGCATGGTTGCCGGCATGGAAGGCGTGGCGATAGTTCATCCGGGAAGTGTAGAGCGTGCGCGGCCGTTTGCGCTGCGCGCGGGTGCGCGGCGTGGCGGCATGCAGCGGCGGCATGGTCTTGAGGGCGGGGCGCCGGGCGCGCGCAACCGCCCCGACGATCTGTTGCCGACGCTTGCCTGTGCGCTGCGCGCTGGCAGTGCGCGCGCTATGGGCCACGCCGGCATGCGGCTATGCTGCGCGGCATGTCAGAGACCCCCGCCCGCGTACTTGTCGTCGAAGACGAAGCCGCCATTGCCGATACCGTGCTGTACGCGCTGCGCAGCGAAGGCTACGCGCCCGAGCATTGCCTGCTGGGCCGCGATGCATTGGCGCGGCTGCGCGCCGACCCGGCCGATGTGGTGGTGCTGGACGTAGGCTTGCCGGACATCAACGGCTTCGAGGTGTGCCGCACGCTGCGCGGTTTCAGCGACGTGCCGGTGATCTTTCTGACTGCCCGCAACGACGAGATCGACCGCGTGCTCGGTCTGGAACTGGGCGCCGACGATTACATGGCCAAACCGTTCTCCCCGCGCGAGCTGGTGGCGCGGGTGCGTGCGCGCCTGCGCCGGCGCAGCGTGGCCCAGGTGGCCGAGCAGGGGTGGCAGCCGCAGGGGGCGTTTGCGATCGACCGCGAAGGTAGCCGCATCCGTTATGGCGATGCGCTGCTGCCGCTGACCCGCTACGAATACGCGCTGCTGTCGGCCTTGTTGCAACGTCCTGGTGCGATCCTCAGCCGCGCGCAGCTGATGGATCGCGGTTGGGATGCCAGCGCCGACAGCGCCGACCGCACTGTCGACACCCATATCAAGACACTGCGCGGCAAGTTGCGCCAGGCCGGCGTACCGGCCGATCCGATCCGCACCCATCGGGGCCTTGGCTATGCGCTGGAGCTATAGGCATGGTTGAGCGCGGCGACCACAGGCACCTGGCCGGCGCAAGGAGGGCGTGTCTGGCAGCAGGAATTGCGCTGCTGCGTTCGCGCCGTCGGCCTGCGGCTGGCGATTGCCTGCCTCCGCGCAGTGGCCATTGCCGCTGCGGGCACTGTGGCGTGATCGAGGCCAGCCGCTGACATGCGGCTCGGTCTCAAGCTATTTCTGGGCTTCTTCCTGATCGTCGGGCTGGCCGCGTTCTTCGTGATGCGGGTGTTCGTCAACGAGGTCAAACCCGGGGTGCGCCAGGCGATGGAATCCACGCTGGTGGACGCGGCCAACGTGCTGGCGGAAATGGCCAGTGGCGAGCTGGCCGCCGGCAAGATCGCCACCGGCAGCTTTGCGCGCAACGTGGCGCAGGCGCAGCGGCGCGACCCCAAGGCCTGGGTGTGGCGGTTCCGCAAGGGCAATGTGGATTACCGCGTCACCGTCACCGATGCGCGTGGCGTCGTGGTGTTCGATTCGCTGGGCCGCGACGTGGGCCGCGACAACTCGCGCTGGAACGATGTCTATCGCACCTTGCGCGGCGAATATGGCGCGCGTTCCAGCCCCGAGGTCGACGGCGACCCGACCGCCACGGTGATGCACGTGGCCGCGCCGATCTACGCGCCGGACGCGCCGACCAGGTTGATCGGGGTACTCACCCTGGCCCAGCCCAATCGCAGCATCGACCCGTTCATCGAAGCCAGCCAGCGCAACATCCTGCAGCGCGGCGCCTGGTTGATCGGCATTTCCGCCTTGATCGGTATCGGCATGACCTGGTGGCTGATGCGTGGCATCGGCCGGCTCAATCGCTACGCGCAGGCGGTGAGTTCGGGCATTCCGGTGCCGCCGCCCAAACCGCGCGGCGATGAGATCGGCGACCTGGGCCAGGCGTTGGAAACCATGCGCCGCAAGCTGGAAGGCAAGGCCTACGTGGAGCAGTACGTGCAGTCGCTGACGCACGAAATGAAGAGCCCGCTGGCGGCGATTCGTGGGGCGTCCGAATTGTTGAGCGAGCCATTGCCGGAAGCCGATCGCCAGCACTTCGTCGCCAGCATCCGTGCGCAGGAGCAGCGCCTGACCGAAACCATCGACAAGCTACTGGCGCTGGCCGAGGTCGAACAGCACGGCTGGCTGCAGACGCGCGAGCGCATCGCGGTTGCCGGCATGCTGCAGGCCGCAATGGACGCAGTATTGCCGCGCGCGGCGGCGGCCGGCGTGCTGCTGGAAGGCGACGCGGCATCCGACAAGGCGCGCGAGCAGTACGTGCTGGGCGATGGATTCCTGCTGCGCCAGGCGCTGATCAACTTGCTGGAAAATGCCATCGCGTTTTCACCGCAAGGCAGCACCATCCAGTTGCGAGCGCAGATCCAGCAAGGGCAGGTGCAGCTATCGGTGCACGACCGCGGCAGCGGCGTGCCGGACTACGCGCTGGAACGGGTGTTCGAGCGTTTCTATTCGCTGGCCCGCCCACAGACCGGACAACGCAGTTCCGGGCTCGGCCTGCCGTTCGTGCGCGAAGTCGCGCGCCTGCACGGCGGTGAAGTCGCGTTAGGCAATCGCGACGGCGGGGGGGCGATCGCAACCCTGCGCCTGCCCGCCCGCTAAACGACGCTGCAGGCGGTGTGCGAAAGACCCGCTGCCCACTGCCCAGTGCGGCAGCATTGCGGTGCTGCCGATGCGGCATGCGCCAGGGCACATGCCGCATCGGTGTCAGCCGCGCATTGCGGTGCGCATCCGCGGTGTCCTAGTGCACCACGTCGGCCCCGATGACGTCCTTGGCGACCACCGACCAGGACAGCTTGCCAAAGCCCTTGTTGCCCCACTCGGTGCCCCAGCTGTTCTCGACAATCAGCCCTTCGCTGTCGTAACCCAGCGCGACCACCGCGTGCCCGCCCAGGATGGGCGTCTTGATGTCGTAGTCGACCTGGTTCTGGGGCGTGAGTTCTTCAAAACCCTGCCGGACATAGAAGCCGATGGCCACCGGCGTGGACGCGGCCAGCGCGAGTTTGATTTGTTCGATCAAGGCGCGTCCGCCGTTGCCGTCGCTTGATGAATAGAGCACGGTGTACTTGCTGTACGGCGTGCGGTTTTTGGCAGCGTTGGCGCGGTCGGCTGCGGTGGGTGGATTCTTCCAGTTGTAGTTGCCCCAGGAGTAATGCTGTTCAGTGTCGATGCCCTGGGCCAGCGCGACGTCCAGCGGCGCTTCCAGCGTGGACCCCTCATCGACGCCATCGTTGACCTGGGTATAGAGATACATCGGGGCGAAGCGGGTTTGCGCCTGTTTGCCGGCGTTGGCATACCAGCCGGTCAGGGTGTGGGCGGTTGCCCACGACGCACATGACCCCACCTGGCCCTGATCGCCTGGCGTGATCGCCCAGGCAGTCAGGTCCACGCTGGCGGGAAGGGATTTGGCGGCGCTCGCGGTTCCGAACAACGGGGTGACCGGTTGCATCAGCGGCGAAGCTTTCAGACCCATCCCATGCACGGCCGCCTGCGCGACAGCGGAGGACAGGCTCAGGGCAGAGAGCAGACAGAGGGCGAGCGAACGTTGCTTGTTCATGGAAGGCAAACTCCAGGCTAGAGAGGAATGCAGTCGTGCGCACTTCTGGAATCAGGGCCGGCAAGCGGTTACGCGGACTGAACGATGCCGGGTACGGCACGCGCGAAGTTGAATAAACACATCGGAAAACGACGGGCTGAGAAAGCCGCGATCAAAACAAGACAAAAAACGAAGGTATGGCCCTGCAGTACGCAACTGCATCCGCATCGTTGCGCCTGGCGGCGAAGCGCGCGGCGGTGGTGCGAAGTACTGTCGATGGAACGGAAGCCTGTCTCGGGCCTGTGTTGCACTTTCGACGTGTGACAACCGGATTCCCTCACCACGTCACAGTGGCGGTCGCTGCTCATGTCGTTCGCCCACTTCACATTCGCTTCAAGTTCGCCTCAAACCCCCGACACCGGCGCCTCGCATCCTGGCCACCTCCCAGACTGAGGAAGGCCGATGAAATCCCTGAAACTGTTATTACGGTTCGCCACCATGGGCGCACTGGTCCTGTTGCTGATGATCCCGTTGCTGCTGATCCGCAGCACCGTGCAGGACCGCGTGCAATATCGCAATCAGGCCGTGGAGCGCGTGGCGCAAAGCAAGGCCGGTGAGCAGCAGTTCATCGCACCGGTGCGGGTGCTGCCGTATACCCAGGATGTGCAGGTCAGCGAGCCCGACGAGGAAGGCAAGCCGCACAAGGTGTGGCGAAAGCACAACGGCCAGTTGCTGCAGACCCCGCGCACGCTCACCCTGAGCGGCGAGTTGATCCCGTCCGAGCGCAAGATCGGCTTGTTCCGGGTGCAGGTGTATTCGTGGAAGGCAACGCTCAAGGCCGGGTTCGATCCACTCGACTATCCGGCCGTGGAGGGGCGCAGCTATGGGCAGCCGCATCTGGCGGTGGGCATCTCCGACGTGCGCGGTCTGGTCGGTACGCCGAGCCTGCGCGCGGATGGCCGTGAGCTGAAATTGGAGAGCGGGGCAGGTGGCCTGGCGGGACGCTCGCCCGGCATCCATGCCGACCTGCAGCCACTGGCCGACCCGCTGGCCGGCAAGGTGAGCGAGGGTAAAACGGTGGAAATGACGTTCGTGCTGGATGGCACCCGCAGCCTGGCGATCGCACCCATCGGCGACAGCAACGACATCGCGCTGCGCTCGGCCTGGCCGCATCCCTCGTTCGGCGGGCGCTTCCTGCCGAATGCGCCGACCATCAGCGAGCGCGGTTTCGAGGCGAGCTGGTCGTTGTCGTCGCTGGCCACCAGTGCCCAATCGCAGTTGCAGTCGGGCCAGGTCTCGGTCGATACGCTGCAGCAGGTGCGCGGCGATGCGCAACTGCAGTTGCAGTCCGGCCAGTCGTCGCTGGATACGCTGGAAGTGCGGTTGGTCGACCCGGTGGACGTGTATACCCAGGCCGACCGGGCCAGCAAGTACGGCATCCTGTTCGTGGTGCTGACCTTTGTGGCATTCGTGTTGTTCGAACTGATCAAGCGTTTGCCGATCCATCCCCTGCAATATCTGCTGGTGGGTCTGGCGCTGGCAATCTTCTTCCTGCTGCTGCTGAGTCTTTCCGAGCACATCGCGTTCTGGCAGGCGTATCTGGTGTCGGCCGCGGCCTGTATCGGCCTGCAGTTCTTCTATCTGTCCGGTGTATTGCGTAGCTGGGCGCGCGCGGCAGGATTCTCGGTGATGCTGACGGCGTTGTATGGCGTGCTCTATAGCCTGCTGGTCTCCGAAGACAACTCGCTGCTGATGGGGTCGCTGCTGCTGTTCGGCATCCTGGCCAGCATCATGTGGGTGACGCGTAAGGTCGATTGGTACGAGCTTGGCAACAGTCTGCGCTGAGATCGGCATGCTCGCTCACGCACAGGTACTCCGGCGGGTGCAGCGCTTGCTGCCCGCCGGGATCGACACGGTGGCGCTGCTTCCGGCAGCGTTGCCGCACGGCTGGGAACGTTCGCCGTTGTCGGCCTTGCCAATCCGTCACGACTGGCGTCGCGGTGTGATCGGTCTGCGTTTGCAGGCCGAGACCGCGCAGGCGTTACGCATGGGCGACGCCGGATGCTTGCAGGCGGCGCAGCAGAGCGAGGCCGCGCTGGCTGGCACACCAAGGACGCGCAGCTACGGCCCCTGGCAGCGTTTGAGCAACGGCACTTACTGGGCCCGCAGCACCGATGCCCTGCTTGGCGTGCTGCTGGCCTGTGCAGATGCGGAAGTGTGGTTGCTGTGGCAGCAACCCGCTGCGGTGGACCGACGCAAGGACGGTTGGCTGCGCTGACGCATGTCATCGCCACCGCGTCCGGCTGGCTTACCATGGCGCGTATGACTGGCTCATCCCTGATTGTCGAGACGGTACGCGGCACCGACGTGCTGCCGCATCTGGATGCGGTGGCGCAGCTGCGCATCAGCGTATTTTGCGCCTGGCCGTATCTGTATGCAGGCGATAGCGAGTACGAGCGCGCCTACCTGGCCGCCTATGCGGCCTCGCCGGACAGCGTGTTCGTGCTGGCGCGCGATGGCGATGCGGTGATCGGTGCCTCCACCGGCCTGCCGCTGCTCGACGACAGCGAGGCCTTCCATGCGCCGTTTCGCGCGGCCGGCATCGACCCGGCCAGCGTGTTTTATTTCGGCGAATCGGTGTTGTTGCCGGCGTATCGCGGGCAGGGTATCGGGCATGCCTTCTTCGACCGGCGCGAAGCGCATGCACGTGCGCTGGGTCGGTTTGCGCTCACAGCGTTTTGCGCGGTGGAGCGTGCGCAAGACGATCCACGCAAGCCGGCAGACGCTCGGCCCAACGACGTGTTCTGGCGCAAGCGCGGGTATGCGCCGCAACCGGACATGCGCGTGCAACTGGCCTGGGCGGAGTTGCAACACGGGCAGATCGACCACAGTTTGCGTGTGTGGACGCGCGCGTTGTCGTCGTGACCGATCCACGTCGCCTCATCGCTCCATCATCACAAGGCCGCCAGATGAAAATCGCCGTCGCCAAATATCCGATCGGCAAGCCCGCCGATTTCGCCGCGTTCGCTGCACGCCAGTCCGCGTTGGTGAGCGAGGCCGCCACTGCCGGGGCACGTGTGGTGGTGTTGCCGGAGTATCTGGCGCTGGAACTGGGCGCGACGTTCGCCACGCAGGTTTCTGCCGGTCTGCCCGAATCGCTGGCAGCGATCCAGGCGCTACGCACGCCGTGGCTGGGGTTGTTTGCCGGCCTCGCGCGCCAACATCGGGTGCATCTGATTGCCGGTAGTTTTCTGCTGGACCTGGGGCAGGGCCGTTACCGCAATCGCAGCGACTGGTTCACGCCTGACGGCCTGCACGGCTGGCAGGACAAATTGCAGCTCACAGGTTTCGAAAAGGCCACCGGTTTGATCGTGCCGGGCGATACGGTGAAGGTGTTCGACCTGGACGGCATCCGCGCGGCCATTGCAATCTGCTACGACAGCGAATTTCCGCTGCCGGTACGCGCGCAATACGAGGCCGGCGCGCGCTTGTTGATCGTGCCCAGTTGCACCGACACCGCCGCCGGGGCGATGCGGGTACGCATCGGCTGCCTGGCGCGGGCGCTGGAAAATCGCGTGTTCGTCGCGCAATCGGTCACCGCTGGGGAAGCGCCCTGGAGCCCGGCGCTGGACGTCAATACCGGCGAAGCGGCGGTGTTCGCGCCGATGGATGTCGGTTTCCCGGCCGATGGCGTGCTGGCGCAGACCCAGGGCGACGCCGTGTGGGCCTACGCGGAGCTGGACTTCGACGCATTCGAGGCCAGCCGCGCCCACGCGCAGGTCGCCAACGACCGCGATTGGCCTGGACAGTTGGCTGCCACGGTGACGCGTGCCAAGCTGGCCGCGTTCGATTGACCTAGCGCGGCCAACGCTCACTTCCAGGCAGGCGCGGTGGGCGCGCGCTGCGGCATCCATCCATCGCTCTTACACTGCGGTGCGCGTCACCCCCTTCGCGCCCGGCCGAGCACTGCGCGCCACGCGCTTGCCAGGTCACTGTTTGTTCGCCACTTCGTGTGTCCCCAGCAACGCCACCCACCAGGTTCCCATGGCCAAGAAAACCCTGATTCCGCATAGCGTCCGTCTCGAATTCGCGCCTGGCGCGCTGGTGCACAGCAACCTGTCCGGCGCTGCATTTACCGACGACTGGCTGTGGGTGGCCGGCGATGAGGCCTGCGCAGTGGACCGCTTGCGCAAGCTCGCCCCCGTGCAGCGCGAGACGCTGCGCTTCGGCGAAGGGCGCAGCTTTGCGCTGGCCGAGTTGCTGGACCTGCCGGGCGAGGCCGCCGAGGAGGCGGATCTGGAAGGCATGGCGCTGTCGGACGGGTATTTGTGGGTGATCGGCTCGCATGGGCTCAAGCGCAAGAACGCCAAGCCGGGACGCGACGATGCCGAAAACGCCAAGCGCCTGACCAAGCTCAAACTCGATGCCAACCGCCGCCTGCTGGCGTGCCTGCCGATCGAGCAGGCTGCCGACGGCACGCCGCACCTGGTGCGCGAAGCCGCCGACGGCCGTCGCGCACTGCGGCTCAAGGGCGATGCCAAGCACAACCAGCTTACCGAGCTGCTGGCCGACGATCCGCATTTCGGCCCGTTCCTGAAGATCCCCGGCAAGGACAACGGCTTCGACATCGAAGGCATCGTGGTGGACGGCCAGCGCCTGCTGCTGGGCCTGCGCGGGCCGGTGCTGCGCGGTTGGTCGGCAATGCTGGAGATCCAGGTCCAGGTCCAGGCGCATGGCGACCATCTACGCCTGGCGCCGCTGGACGAAGACGGCACGCTGTTGCGCAAGCACTTCCTGCAACTGGGCGGTCTGGGCATCCGCGACCTGCACTATTCCGGCGACGACCTGTACCTGCTGGCCGGCCCGACCATGGTGCTGAACGGTGAAATCCGCCTGTTCAAATGGCCGGGCGCGCGCGCAGTGCTGGCCGCCAACCGGGCGCCGGTGCGCTTTCAGCACGAGCTGCTGGAATCGGCGGTGTTGCCGCACGGCACCGACAGCGACCGCGCCGAGGCGATCTGCAACCTGCCCAAGCAGTTGGCCGGCAATACGCCCGCCTGGCTGGTGCTGTACGACGCGCCCGGCCCGGCGCGCAGCGGCGATGACTGTGTGGTCTACGGCGACCTGTTGCGCAATCGCTGAGCCGCAAGCGGGCAGGTCTGCGCTGCCCGGGGTAAAATCGGCCGACACCCGTTCCGCCGAGCGCTCCATGACCTGCCGCACCCGCTTTGCTCCCAGCCCCACCGGTTACCTGCATATCGGCGGCGCCCGCACCGCCCTGTATTGCTGGCTGGAGGCACGTCATCGCGGCGGGCAATTCGTGCTGCGCATCGAAGACACCGACCGTGAGCGCAGCACCCAGGAGGCCATCGACGCCATCCTGGAAGCGATGGAGTGGTTGGGCCTGGGCTATGACGAAGGCCCGATCTACCAGACCCAGCGCGTGGCCCGCTACCAGGAGGTCGCCGAGCAGCTGCTGGCGCAGGGCAAGGCCTATTACGCCTACGAAACCCGCGAAGAACTCGACGCCATGCGCGAGGCCGCGATGGCCAGGCAGGAAAAGCCACGCTACAACGGTGCCGCCCGCGAGCAGAAGCTGCCATACCGCGACGACCCCAACCGGGTCATCCGCTTCAAAAACCCGGTCGGCGGCACGGTGGTGTTCGACGACCTGATCAAGGGCGTCATCGAGATCGCCAACAGCGAGCTCGATGACATGGTGATCTTCCGCCCCGACGGCTTCCCCACCTACAACTTCGCGGTGGTGGTGGACGACTGGGACATGGGCATCACCGAGGTGATCCGTGGCGACGACCACATCAACAACACCCCGCGCCAGATCAATATCTATGAGGCGCTGGGCGCGCCGGTGCCGAAGTTCGCGCACATGCCGATGATCCTGGACGAGCAGGGCGCCAAGCTGTCCAAGCGCACCGGCGCCGCCGATGTGATGCAGTACAAGGACGCCGGCTATCTGCCGCACGCGCTGATCAATTACCTGGCCCGTCTGGGCTGGTCGCACGGCGACCAGGAGTTGTTCAGCCGGCAGGAATTGCTCGACCTGTTCGACGTCAAGGACGTCAACTCCAAGGCCGCGCGGCTGGACATGGCCAAGCTGGGCTGGGTCAACCAGCATTACCTCAAGACCGACGACCCGGCCAGCATCGCCCCGCAGCTGGAATACCAGCTCGCCCGGCTCGGCATCGACGTCGCCGCCGGCCCGGCTCCCGCCGACGTGGTGGTGGCCTTGCGCGAGCGCGTGCAGACCTTGAAGGAAATGGCCGAAAAGGCCGTGGTCTGGTACCAGCCGCTGGAAAGCTACGATGAGGCGGCGGTGATCAAGCACCTGAAATTGGGTGCCGAAGTGCCGCTGGGCAAGGCGCGCGAACTGCTCGCTGCGCTGAGCGAGTGGAGCGTGGAGAGCGTCTCCGCGGCGCTGCACGACGCTGCCGCCGCGCTGGAACTGGGCATGGGCAAGGTCGCCCAGCCGCTGCGCGTGGCCATTACCGGCACCCAGGTCAGCCCGGACATTTCGCAGACGGTGTATCTGGCCGGACGCGAGGGTGCCTTGAAACGCATCGATGCGGCACTCATCAAGATAGGAGCGGGCTGACCGCCGGAGCCTGTGATGAAACCCAACGAACATGCCTGCACTGCACCGCATCACCACGTCGACGATGCCAACGGTTTCGTGCGCGCGGTGGAGCGCGCGTGCAGCGAACGCGGCCTGCGGCTGACGCCGATCCGCGCCAATGTCCTGCGGCTGATCGCCGACGCCGGCAAGCCGGTCAAGGCCTACGAACTGCTGGACTGGGTGCGCGAAGGCAAGGGCGTCGGCGCCGACGCCCCGCCCACGGTGTACCGCGCGCTGGATTTTTTGATGGCCAATGGCTTTGTGCACAAGCTCGAATCGGTCAACGCCTTCGTCGCCTGCCATCACCCCAACAGCGCCCAGCACTCGGTGCCGTTCCTGATCTGCGACCGCTGCCATAGCGCGGTGGAACTGGAAGACCGCGAGGTGGTGGCGCAACTGGAAGCCCGCGCCAAGGCGCTGGGTTTCCAGCCGCAGGCGCAGACGCTGGAAGTGCATGGCTTGTGCGCCAAGTGCGCCGTGACAGAGTAAGGATCGCCAGGCAAGTGCAGGGCGGTTCACTTAGAGCAGCTAACAAAACCTGGCGAGCGAGCGCTTGTCAGTGAGTGCAGTGGTTTTGTCGGCCGTATCTTGGTGGATGCCGTCAGAAGTCCAGATCAAACACTGAGTGGGTCGAATGCGCGGTGCCCTCACCGCTCGCGGGACACGCCGTGAATCCATCCCTGGAGGCTCGGTGGCGGCATCCATGCCGCCACACGGTCCCGCCAGCGGCGAGGACACCGCACCAGAGACTCCGCTGGTTGCTGTGTTTAAACCCATGCATGCCGACCATCTCGACTGGTCCTTGCCCGCCCAGCGTCGTGGGACCTTACGCGGCATGGATGCCGCGTAAGCGCTTACAAGGACGTACTTGCGGCGTGTCCCGCGACGGTGGGCTGCAGCCAGGCAGCAGATCCGCCGGCCTGTGCAGTAGGCTGGCGTGAGTAGTTCTGTTAGCCGCGCTTAGTTGCCGGCAGTGCGCAGACGTAGCACTCCGCTGCAGCCAAATGCGCTGTTGTTGTCACACCAACAAGGCTTCGAACATCGCGCACGTGCACGAATGCTGTGCAGCCGCAGAAGCGAGAGCGTTAGCGACTGATCGCTTACCCAACGTATCAAACCACCGCCGCGCATCACGCCGCAGCGGTGTTCTTGCATCCATAGCCTGCCAAAAACAGCTCCACGGCGCGCTGCGTCGCATCGCGGAGATACTCCGGCGAGGGATCTTTGAGTGCGCCGAACAGGCAGGGCATCAGGGTTTCCGCTTCGATCAGGGCACCAAGTTGCTTTGATGCAATCACGACGTCGGCGCACCGGATCTGGCCGCGGTCCATCTGTTTCTGCAGGAAATCTGCCATGCGTTGCATGCCTTCTTCGGGGCCGGCGTTGAAGAACAACGCGCCCACGTCAGAACGTCCCGACACGCCGATGATGGTCTGCCAGATGGTGATCGAGCTGGGTGCGCACAGGAAGGTGAGGATGTCCTCGCCAAAGCGCTGCAGGGTCTCGGCGAGCGTGCCGTTGGCGTGCTCCAGCGCATCCAGCAACGGGTCGATGTAGCTGTCGCACATGTCCTGGGCGAAAGCGATGAAGAGTTCTTCCTTGGACGGGAAATAGCCGTAGAGCGTGCGCTTGGAGCCGCCCACGCGGGCGGCGATCTGCGACATCGAGGCGCCTTCGAAGCCCAGTTCGAGGAAGACCTCGCTGGCCGCCTGGACGATGGCGTCGCGCTTTTCTTCGGTTCTGACCCGCATCGACTCACTCCGCTTTTGGACTTTAAGTATACCAACTGGGCAGAAATGCTTGACGCCCACGGATGAGCTTATTAGGATACCGAACCGTACCGTTTAGATTTAACCATCCTGCGTCCCTTCGGAGACCTCCTCGTGCGTCCTCATGCCTCGTATCGCCTGCCCCTGCTCGCTGTTGCCACTGCTGCCACCGTCCTGCTCAGCGCCTGCGGCAGCCCGCCGGGGGGGCCACCGCCGGAGGAGGGCATCCCGGAGATGGCGGTGCTGACCGTCAAGCAGCAGCCGGTGTCGCTGACCACCGCGCTGCCGGGGCGTACCGTGCCGTACCTGATCGCCGAAATCCGCCCGCAGGTGGGCGGCATCGTGCAGTCGCGCCAGTTCACCGAGGGCGGCGAGGTCAAGGCCGGGCAGACGCTGTACCAGATCGATCCGGCCACCTACCGCGCCAGCTATGCCAGTGCCCAGGCCACCCTGGCCAAGGCGCAGGCCAACCTGCGCACCGCCAGGCTCAAGGCCGAGCGCTACACCGAGCTGGCGCAGATCAAGGCGATCAGCCAGCAGGAAGGCGACGACACCGCCGCAGCGCTAGGCCAGGCCGAGGCCGACGTGGCCGCCGGCAAGGCAAGCGTGGAAGCCGCGCGTATCAATCTGGCATTTGCGCGTCTGGACGCTCCGATCTCCGGCCGCATCGGCCGCTCCAGCGTGACGCCGGGCGCGCTGGTGACCGCAAACCAGGCCACCGCGCTGACCACCATCCAGCAGCTGGACCCGATCTATATCGATGTCACCCAGCCCAGCGCGGCGGTATTGCGGCTGAAGCAGGCGATGGCGCGCGGCGACCTTGAAAAGGTCGGCGAGGGCGCTGCCAAGGTCTCGCTGCTGCTGGAAGACGGCAGCCGCTATCCGTTGCAGGGCCAGCTGGCGTTCTCCGATGTCACCGTCGATCAGGCCACCGGCTCGATCACCCTGCGCGCAGTGTTCCCGAACCCGAACGCCGATCTGCTGCCGGGCATGTACGTGCGCGCGGTGCTGCAGGAAGGCGTCAAGCAACAGGGCGTGCTGGTGCCGCAGCAGGCGGTCTCGCGCAATGGTGCCGGCAAGCCGACCGTCTTCGTGGTCGGCGCCGACCACAAACTGCAGTTGCGCGTGCTGGACACCGACCGCGAAGTCGGCGACCAGTGGCTGGTGCGCAGCGGCCTGAAGCCCGGCGAACAGGTGGTGGTCGAAGGCGCCTCGCGCGCGCGCGACGGCCTCCAGGTCAAGACCGTGCCATGGCAACCCAAGCGCACCGACGCTGCGGGCGCGCCATCTGCGCCCACCACGCCGCGTGCGGCGAATTAAGGCGGATCACACGACATGGCACGCTTTTTCATCGACCGTCCGATCTTCGCGTGGGTGTTGGCCATCATCGTGATGCTGGCCGGCATCCTGTCCATCGCCACCTTGCCGATCGCGCAATACCCCAGCATCGCGCCGCCCGCCGTCGCCATTACTGCCAATTATCCGGGCGCCTCGGCGCAGACGCTGGAAGACACCGTCACCCAGGTCATTGAGCAGAAGATGAAGGGGCTGGACCATCTCAGCTACATGGCCTCCACCAGCGAATCCAGCGGTGCGGTGACCATCACGCTGACCTTCGACAACGGGACCGACCCGGACACTGCGCAGGTGCAGGTGCAGAACAAGCTGTCGCTGGCCACGCCGTTGCTGCCGCAGGAAGTGCAGCAGCAGGGTGTGACGGTGACCAAGTCGGCCACCAACTTCGTCAACGTGCTGGCCTTCACTTCCGAAGACGGCAGCATGAGCGATTCGGACCTGTCCGATTACGTGGCGGCCAACGTGCAGGAAACCATCAGCCGCGTCGAAGGCGTGGGCGACACCACCTTGTTCGGTTCGCAATACGCCATGCGCATCTGGCTGGACCCGGACAAGCTGAGCAATTTCAATCTCACCCCGGTGGACGTGCGCACCGCAATCCAGGCGCAGAACGCGCAGGTGTCGGCCGGCCAGCTCGGCGCGTTGCCGGCGGTGGCCAACCAGCAGCTCAATGCCACCATCACCGCGCAGACCCGGCTCAAGACCGCCGAACAGTTCGAAAACATCCTGTTGCGCACGCAGACCGATGGTGCGCAGGTGCGGCTGCGCGATGTGGCGCGCATCGAACTGGGCAGGGAAAGCTACAATACGGTCGGCCGCTATAACGGCAAGCCAGCTGCCGGTCTGGCGATCAAGCTGGCCACCGGTGCCAATGCACTGGATACGGTGCGGGCCATCGACAAGAGCCTGGAAGAGCAGGAGAAATTCTTCCCGCCGGGCATGAAGGTGCAAAAGCCCTACGACACCACGCCGTTCGTGCGCATCTCCATCGAGCAGGTGGTGCACACGCTGATCGAAGCGGTGGTGCTGGTGTTCCTGGTGATGTACCTGTTCCTGCAGAACTTCCGTGCCACCTTGATTCCGACGATTGCGGTGCCGGTGGTGTTGCTGGGCACCTTCGGTGTGCTGGCCGCATTTGGTTTCACCATCAATACGCTGACCATGTTCGCGATGGTGCTGGCGATCGGCCTGCTGGTGGACGATGCCATCGTGGTGGTGGAGAACGTCGAGCGCGTGATGAGCGAGGAGCAGTTGTCGCCCAAGGACGCCACGCGCAAATCGATGGACCAGATTTCCGGTGCGCTGGTCGGTGTGGCGCTGGTGCTGGCGGCGGTGTTCGTGCCGATGGCGTTCTTCGGTGGCTCCACCGGCGTGATCTACCGGCAGTTCTCGATCGCGATCGTCTCGGCCATGACCTTGTCGGTGCTGGTGGCGATGATCCTGACCCCGGCCCTGTGCGCCACCTTGCTCAAGCCGGTGCAAAAAGGCCATGGCATGGCCACCACCGGCTTCTTCGGCTGGTTCAACCGCATGTTCGATCGCGGCAACCACCGCTATCAAGGCGTGGTGCGGCACATGCTGGGCAAGGGCTGGCGCTACATGCTCGCCTATGCCGTGCTGCTGGCGCTGGTGGTGGTCGGCTTCATGAAGTTGCCGGTGGGCTTCTTGCCGGACGAGGATCAGGGCACGTTGTTCGTGCTGGTGCAGTTGCCGCCAGGTGCCAGCGATGCGCGCACCAGCGAGGTACTCAAGCAGGTGGAGCATCACTTCCTGGTCGATCAGAAGGATTCGGTATCAGGCGTGTTTGCCGTGTCCGGTTTCAGTTTTGCCGGTAGCGGCCAGAATACCGGCCTGGCGTTCGTCAAGCTGCGGCCGTGGGACGAGCGCACCGGCAAGGGGCAGGGCGTCACCGACGTGGCTGCCAAGGCGAGTGCCTTCTTCGCCGACATTCGCGATGCCAGGGTATTTGCGTTCGCACCGCCGGCGGTGTCCGAGTTGGGCAATGCCACCGGCTTCGACCTGATGCTGCAGGACCGCGCCAACCTCGGTCATGACGCCTTGATGCAGGCGCGCAATCAGTTGCTTGCCGAGTTGTCGCAGGACAAGCGCCTGGTGGCGGTGCGCCCGAACGGGCAGGAAGACACGCCCGAGTTCAAGCTGGAGATTGACCCGCACCGTGCGCAGGCGATGGGGGTGTCGATTGCCGACATCAACAACACCTTTTCCAGCGCCTGGGGCAGCGTGTACGTCAACGATTTCATCGACAAGGGACGCGTCAAGAAGGTCATGCTGCAGGCCGACGCGCCGTACCGCATGAACCCGCAGGACGTCGACCGCTGGTTCGTGCGCAACAGCGCCGGCACCATGGTGCCGTTCAACGCCTTCGCAACCGCCAGCTGGCAATCGGGCTCGCCGCGGTTGGAGCGTTACAACAGCGTGCCGTCGGTGGAAATCCTGGGCATGGCGCTGCCCGGCGCGGCGTCCAGTGGCGAAGCGATGCAGATCGTGGAAGCGGCGGCATCCAAATTGCCACCGGGCATCGGCTACGAGTGGACTGGATTGTCGCGGCAGGAAAAATCCTCCACCGGCCAGACCGGCCTGTTGTACGGCCTGTCGATCCTGATCGTGTTCCTGTGTCTGG
Source organism: Xanthomonas sp. 3075 (assembly GCF_014197275.1). Classification (GTDB taxonomy): domain Bacteria; phylum Pseudomonadota; class Gammaproteobacteria; order Xanthomonadales; family Xanthomonadaceae; genus Xanthomonas; species Xanthomonas campestris_B. Next base: position 47,724 of record NZ_JACIFI010000003.1, read on the forward strand.
CGGCGTTGTACGAAAGCTGGGCGATTCCGTTCTCGGTGATCCTGGTGGTGCCGCTGGGCGTGTTCGGCACGCTGCTGGGGGCAATGCTGACCTGGAAAATGAATGACGTGTACTTCCAGGTGGGGTTGTTGACCACGATTGGCCTGGCATCGAAAAACGCGATCTTGATCGTGGAGTTTGCCAAGGAGCTGCACGAAAACGGCAAGAGCCTGATCGAGTCGGCGCTGGAAGCGGCGCGCATGCGTTTGCGGCCGATCCTGATGACATCGCTGGCCTTCATCCTGGGCGTGGTGCCGTTGGTGCTCGGCAGCGGTGCCGGTGCCGGCGCGCAGCATGCGCTGGGCACGGCGGTGATCGGCGGCATGTTGTCCGGCACGGTGCTAGCGATCTTTTTCGTACCGCTGTTCTTCGTGCTGGTTAGCGGCGTGTTCAAGCGCCGCGTGCAGCCTGCCACGCCCGCCACTGCGCAACCGACAGGACACTGACATGACACCGATTCGCATGACACTTGCCGCGATCGCGGTAGCCAGCGTGCTGTCTGGCTGCACCATGATGCCGCGCTACACCCGCCCAGACGCGCCGGTACCGGACCACTTCGCCGGGGTCGGGTCCACCGCAACGCCTGGTGCCGCTGACACCGAACAGGCGCGCAGCGTGGCCGATATCGGCTGGCGCGAGGTCTTTACCGACCCTGCGTTGCAGCAGGTCATCGCGCTGGCGCTGCAGAACAACCGCGACCTGCGCGTGGCTGCACTCAATATCGAGGTGGCGCGCGCGCAATACCGGGTGGAGCGGGCTGCGTTGGTGCCCGCCATCGATGGCACCGGCACCGCGAACAATTCGCGCACGCCGAGCGAGCTTGCCATCCCCGGGCAGCCGGCGGTGTTTCGCACCTACAGTGCCAACATCGGCATCAGTGCCTACGAACTGGATCTGTTCGGGCGCGTGCGCAGCCTCAAGGAACAGGCGTTGCAACAGTTCCTGTCCACCGCCGAAGCCCGGCGCAGTACGCATATCAGCCTGGTCGCAGAAGTCGCCACCGTCTATCTGACCCTGGCTGCCGATCAGGCATCGCTGCAACTGGCGCAGTCCACCCTGAGCAGCCAAAGCGATAGCTATCGCCTGCAGCAACGCAGTTTCGAGCTGGGCGTCGCCTCGCAGCTGACCCTGCGCCAGGCGCAGACCACGGTGGAAACCGCACGCGTGGACGTGGAGCGCTACACCGCGCAGGTGGCGCAGGATCGCAATGCCCTGGTGCTGCTGGTGGGCACGGCTGTGCCGGAATCCTTGTTGCCGCGCGTGTTGCCCGACGGTGCCAGCGTGGACGGCAACGTGTTGGCCAGCGTGCCGGCCGGGTTGCCGTCGCAATTGCTGCAGCGTCGCCCGGACATCCTGGAGGCCGAGCGCAACCTGCGTGCGGCCAATGCCAACATCGGTGCAGCGCGTGCGGCATTCTTCCCCAGCATCAGCCTGACCGGCTCGGTGGGCTCGTCCAGCAGCAGCCTGTCGAACCTGTTCGATTCGGGCACGCGCGCCTGGAGCTTTGTGCCGACGCTGACCTTGCCGATCTTCAATGCCGGGCGTAATCGCGCCAATCTGGATATGGCCAAGGCCAACCGCGATATCGAAGTGGCCCGCTACGAAAAATCCATCCAGAGCGCGTTCCGCGAAGTGTCCGACGCGCTCGCGCAACGCGACACGCTGGGCCGGCAACTGCAGGCCCAGCAGGCATTGGTCGACGCGACCGCCGATAGCTATCGCTTGTCGCAGGCGCGCTTCGAGCGCGGCATCGACAGTTATCTGCAGGCACTGGATGCGCAACGCTCGCTGTACAGCGCCCAGCAGACCTTGATCGGCACGCAGCTGTCGCGCTTGACCAATCTGGTGACGTTCTACAAGGCCATGGGTGGCGGCTGGTTGCAGACGGCCGAGCCGGAGGTGGCCAGCGTCGCAACCGGGCAGCCGCATGGATGACGCCAACCCGGCCGACGACGGCCCGCTTGCGCATGCGCCACCCGGCAAGCGCGGCGCGATCCTGGCGGCAGCGCGTGCGCTGTTTCAGCGTGACGGATTCGAGGGCACCAGCATGGACAGCATCGCCCGACAGGCGCGGGTGTCCAAAGCCACGCTGTATGCGTACTTCGCGTCCAAGGAGGTGCTGTTCCGCACCACGCTCGAGACATTGGCGCATGCGCCGCGCAGTCACTGGGACGTATTGCTGCAGGCGCGCGGGCCATTGGATCAGCGCCTGATTGCCGTTGCCGAAGCGCTGCTGCGCGTGGCCCGCCGCAGTGCGTTGGACGATGCCGCGTACGCACTGGTGCGCCCGCCGTTGTTGCCCAGCCAGATGCGCGAGGAGATGTGGATGCTGTGCTTCGAGCGCTACGACCGCATGATGCGCGCCCTGCTGGCGCGCGAAGTCACCGAGGGCACACTGGCGATCGACGACCTGCCGGATGCATCAGTGCATTTCTTCGGGCTGATGACCGGTCTGCCGGCCAGTGCGACGATGCGTGGCGAGCTGTTTCAGGCACCGGCTGCAACGCAGCAGGCGTATGTCGCCAGTGCGGTAGCGCTGTTTCTGCGTGCGTATCGGCCGCAACCGTCGGCGGTGACCACCGCCGGCAAGCGCGAAGCGCCGAACGGGTTCTAACTGCAACGTCAGCACTGCGCGATGGATGGCAGTGGTCGGTGGCGCGTTGTCTGCATCCGCAGGCGCGGATCCAGCCGCATGATGCGGGCGCGCTGCGCGTTGATGAGGCTCGCTCATAAGCGTTAGCGCGGCCTGCGGTGCAATGCGCTGGCGGCACAGGACTATCGTCGCGCATCGGTGCTGCAGCGGTGTCGCCGCCCGTAGCCGACTCATTCGATGCGGCGGTTGCTGCAGGAGCAAAAAATGCAAAGACGACAGTTGGGAAACAGCGGCTTACAGGTATCGGCGCTGGGCTTGGGCTGCATGGGCCTGAGCTATGGTTACGGGCCGGCGACCGCGCACACGCAGGCCGTCGCTTTGCTGCAGGCGGCAGTGGAGCGAGGCGTCACCTTCTTCGATACGGCCGAGGCCTACGGGCCTTTTGCCAACGAGGCATTGCTGGGCAACGCACTGGTGGCGCACCGCGACCAGTTGGTGATTGCGACCAAGTTCGGCTTCAAGGAGGGCCATGCCGACGCCGGGCTCGACAGCCGTCCCGAGCGGATCCGTGCGGTGGCCGAGGCCAGCCTGACGCGTCTGAAGACCGATCGCATCGATCTGTTCTATCAACATCGCGTGGACCCGGCGGTGCCGATCGAGGAGGTGGCCGGCACGGTCAAGGACCTGATCGCCGAAGGCAAGGTGACGCATTTCGGGCTGTCCGAAGCCGGTGCCGACACCATCCGGCGCGCGCATGCGGTGCAGCCGGTGACGGCGGTGCAGAGCGAATACTCGTTGTGGTGGCGCGAGCTGGAGACCAGTGTGCTGCCGACGCTGGAATAGCTCGGGATCGGCTTCGTGGAAGGTGGAGCGGCTCATCGCCGACAGATCGGCGATCTGCTCGATGCTGAAACGCTGCGCGTAGTGCTCGCGCAGCCACACGACGGCCTTGGAGATCTGGTTGAGACGGCTGTCGGCAATCGCCATCTGGCGCACCACCGCATTGGCGGGGTCGGCCATCAGGCGATAGAGCAATTCGCGCGTGACCAACGGGGCCAGCGCGGCGATCTCCTGCGGTCGGTCGAGCAGGCCTGCCAGCCGCACCGCAGCGTCGTACAGCTGCGGCGTGCTGCGTTGAGCAACAGACCGGCGCTTGCGGTGTCGCGCTGCGGCTCGGCAAGTTCTGCGTGGTGGATCGCCAGCTCGCTGAGCACCGCTGTGTCCAGGTCCAGGCAAAAGCACAGGTACGGGTGCGTGGCGCTGGCCTCGATCACCGAGCCGACGATGGGCAGGTCCACCGATGCCACCAGGTACATCTGCGGATGGTAGTGATAGGCCTGGGCTCCCAGCATCGCGCGCTTGCGGCCCTGCGCCACCAGGCACAGCATCGGCGTGTAGACGGTGGGGATGGAGTCGGTGGCGACGGCGCTGCGCATCACGTGCAACCCGGCGATCGGCGTGGCGTGGATGCCGTCGGCTGGCGCATGGCGCAGCAGGATGTCGGTCAGGTCGGCGGTGGCAGAGGGCATGCGGGACGCTCGTGCGCTGGCGTTGTGCGGCACAGCCGCGGTAGTGCGGTCCTACAAGGGACGCCGTGGTGCGCCCATCAGCGGCAGACTCGACAATGCCGCCGATGCCTGCACGTGGCAGTGAGCCGCAGCCACCAGGCCAATGTCGCTGATCGATCACTCACGCACATTCCGTATTCTTGCGACCTGTCTCCGGTGTCCCGATCGTCATGCCTGCAAACCCCCGATCCCTTGCTGCTCCCTCCACCCCAGCCGACTGGAAGGCGATCGAACAGGCGGCGACTGACGAGCTTGCCAGGCGCACGCAGCTGGCGCATCAGCAGATCATCGGTCTGCTGAGTACGCACGGACATCTGCTCAGCGATGCCCAGCGACGCGCGCTTGGCAAACGCCTGCAGCGCAGCCGGACATAAGGCGTCCGCGTGGTGGCGCTGCCGGCATCGGCAACGCGCTGCGCGCACAGTTGGCCCGGACCTGCGGACGGCGACACGTAGCGTGCGGCATGCGCGCCGCCGACGCGAGTTTTCAGCAGGCCGTCATGCAGGCGCTCATGCGCCCGTTGCCGATTCCCACGGCGGCGTCTGGCCGAAATGTTCGAGCAGAAAATCCACAAACGCACGCACCCGTGGCGGCTGCAGCCGGCGCGCGGGCATTACGGCGCTGATCTGCGAGGTGGCAGGCCGGTAGTCGGCCATCACCTCGACCAGGCGACCGGCGCGCAGGTCGTCGGCGATATGCCAGTACGAATGCACCGCGATGCCTTGCCCGGCGAGCACCGCATCGCGCACCAGTTCGCCGAAGTTGCTTTCGAAGCGGCTCTGCATGCGCACCCGCACCTGGCCGCCATCCGGCGTCTGCAGCGTCCACAGGTCCTGGCGGCCATCGCGGCCCATCAGCAGCACGCCAGGGTGCTGCATCAATTCCTCGGGAGTGCGCGGTGTGCCGTGTCGCTGCAGATACGCAGGCGAGGCAGCCAGCATGCGGCGGTTGTCGGCAATGCGCCGGGCCACCAGGCCGGAGTCGTCGAGCGCGCCGATGCGGATCGCCAGGTCGAAGCCCTGCTGGACCAGATCCACCAGGTCGTCGCTCAGATGCGCGCTGATGCGCAGGCGCGGGTGGCGGGCCTGGAAGGCGGGCAGCAGCGGGGAAATGTACTGACGCCCGAACGAGGCCGACAGCGTGACCCGCAACGTCCCGCCGATGTCGTGGGCACTCTCGCGCAGGTCGTCGGCCAGCGCTTCCAGGTCGCCCACCAGCACCCGGCCGCGCGCGGCCAGTTGCTGCCCTTCCGGTGTGGGGTGCAGGCGCCGGGTGGTCCGGTGCAGCAGGCGCACGCCCAGGTCGCGTTCCAGCCGTTTCAGGCGCTGGCTGGCCACCGCCACCGACAGATCCAGCGTGTGCGCAGCAGCGGTGATCGAGCCCAGGTCCAGCATGCGCAGGAACAGCGCGATATCGCCGAGACGGTCCATGCATTATCAACGTGGCATTGAAAGTGAATCAGCATAACAAGGCTTCTTGAAGAGGATTGTGCGGCGCAGGCTGTGCGCAGTCCTTGCCTGGTTCCTGTCATGTCCTCTCCTGTGTCCCGTCTGCCGCCAGCCCTGCTGGCGCTGACCATCGGTGCCTTCGGCATCGGCACCACCGAGTTCGTCATCATGGGGCTGCTGCAGCAGGTGGCCACCGATCTGGGGGTGTCGCTCAGTGCCGCCGGCCTGCTGATCAGCGGCTATGCGCTGGGGGTGTTCGTCGGTGCGCCGGTGCTGACGCTGGCAACTGCGCGGCTGCCCCGCAAGGCCGTGCTGGTCGGCTTGATGGCGATCTTCACCCTGGGCAATGTGGCCTGCGCGCTGGCATCGGGCTACACCAGCCTGATGGTCGCGCGTGTGCTGACCTCACTCGCCCACGGCACCTTCTTCGGCGTGGGCGCAGTGGTGGCGACCTCGCTGGTCCCGGCCGAGCGCCGCGCTTCGGCGATTTCGCTGATGTTCGCCGGCCTCACCGTGGCGACTCTGCTGGGCGTGCCGGCCGGTGCGTGGCTGGGTCTGCAATTGGGCTGGCGGGCTACCTTCTGGGCGGTGGCGGTGATTGGCGTGTTCGCCACGGCGGCAGTCGCGCTGTGGGTACCGGCGAGCGCAGGCGCTACCGCGCCGGTGTCATGGCGGCTGGAAGTGGCGGTGCTGGGGCGTGCGCAAGTGGTGTTGGCCCTGGCGATGACGGTGGTGGGCTACGCCGGCGTGTTCGCAGTGTTTACCTATATCCAGCCGTTGCTGGTGGATGTCACCGGGTTTGCGCAGGCGGCGGTGTCGCCGGTGTTGCTGGTCTTCGGGGTGGGCATGATCGTCGGCAATCTGCTGGGCGGCCGTCTGGCCGACCGGCGTCCCACTGCCGCCTTGCTGGGCAGCCTGGCGGCGTTGGTGGTGGTGCTCGCTGCGATGGGCGTTGTGTTGCATCACAAGACCGCGATGGTGGTGTGCGTCGGATTGTTGGGCGTGGCCGCCTTCGCCACCGTGGCGCCGTTGCAATGGCGCGTACTCGAATATGCGCGCGGGGCCGGCCAGAACCTGGCCTCCAGCCTCAATATCGCCGCGTTCAATCTGGGCAATGCCCTGGGCGCCTGGCTGGGCGGTGTGGTGATCGCCACGCGCGCCGGCCTGGTGGCCACACCATGGGTTGCCGCACTGCTGACCGTCGTCGGTCTGGGCATCGCGCTGTGGAGTGTGCATCTGCATCGTCGTGGTGCCGTCGCGCCGGGCGTGTGCGTGCAGCCCGGTTGATTTGCGGCCTCGCGCGTGGCGTGTGCAGTTACCGCAGGCGCTCACCAGACCTGCGCGATCGGTGCAGGTCTTCGGCGAGCGGGTGTTTGCGCTTGGCGTCGCGCGCTGTCGGATTGACCGGCACTGCGCGCACAGTTTCTTTCGGCTTCACGGAGTAGTGCGATGGATACACGTTTTCTCGGTCGTTCCGGCTTCAAGGTGCCGGTGCTCGGTTTGGGCGCCGGCACCTTCGGCGGCAAGGGGCCGCTGTTTTCCGCATGGGGCAATACCGATGTGGCGCAGGCACGGCGCATGATCGATCTTTGCCTGGAGGCGGGCCTCACGCTGTTCGATACCGCCGATGTGTATTCCGATGGCGCCTCCGAGGATGTGCTCGGCCAGGCGCTGCAGGGCCGCCGCGATCAGGTGATCCTGTCGACCAAGACCGGCTTGCGGCTCGGAGATGGACCCAACGACGCAGGTGCTTCGCGCTTTCGTTTACTGCGTGCAGTGGATGCGTCGTTGCGACGGCTGCGCACCGACTATATCGACCTGCTGCAGCTGCATGCCTTCGATGCGATGACGCCGATGGAAGAAACGCTATCCACGCTCGATGACCTGGTCCGCGCCGGCAAGGTGCGCTACCTGGGTGCATCCAACTACGCCGGCTGGCAGTTGATGAAGTCGCTGGCGGTGGCCGACGCACAGGGCTGGAGCCGCTTCGTCGCCAACCAGACCTATTACTCGCTGGCCGGGCGCGATTACGAGTGGGAACTGATGCCGCTGGGCATCGATCAGGGCGTGGGTGCGGTGGTGTGGAGCCCGTTGGGCTGGGGGCGGCTGACCGGCAAGGTGCGCCGGGGCCAACCGCTACCGGACAACAGCCGGCTGCATGCCACTGCGGCCGCCGGTCCGGCCATCAGCGACGAACGCCTGTTCGCGCTCGTCGATGTACTCGATGCGATCGCCGAAGAAACCGGCCGCAGCGTGCCGCAGATCGCGATCAACTGGCTGCTGCAACGGCCCACCGTGAGCACGGTGTTGATCGGCGCGCGCGACGAAACCCAGTTGCGCCAGAACCTGGGCGCAGTCGGTTGGTTGTTGACCGCCGAGCAACGCGCACGTCTGGATGCGGTGAGCGCGGTGGAGCCGCCGTATCCGTATTACCCGTATTGGCGTGGACACTTCGCCGAACGTAGCCCGCTGCCGGTGTAACGCGGGCTGCGTCATTGCGCCGCGCTGCCCCCCATGGTGACAGCGTGGCGTGCATCACCGCAGCCGCATTACAACGGCCGTGCCGCGCGCGGAATCACGTCGGGCTTGATCGCTCCAACGCCCGCGCTGCCCTGCAATTGCGCACAGTTTTTCAGGGCAGTTGCCACCGAGTCGTAGCCGATCATCGCGCTGCCATCGATGGCCGATGCATAGACCAGCTTGCCGCCAGTGCGCGTTGCGAGTGCACGCGCGATGGCAGGGGTGGTGTCGAACAATTTGATCGAGGCGCCAAGTAGTGCCAGCTGGCCGCTGCGCGTTTCCAGCGCTGCCGCGACAGTCGCCGGTTGTTCCGTGAGCGCTGCGGTGCGTGCGGCGCTCGCGCTGTCGAGATAGACGGCGTAGCGATCGAAGCGCGCTAACGGCGCATCCGCGCTGGTTTGCGTGCTTTGCAGCGACGCCGTGCGCCCAGCGGCGCGCGCCGTGTCGGCCACGCGGACCACCGCACCGGGAATCAGCCGGAAACTGGCACGACCCACTACAACCGTTTGCCCGGTCGCGGCAGCGCGCAGGCGTGCGCTATCGAACACTTGTGCCGAGGCGGGCGCGCAAACACTGGCTGCAACGACACCCAGCAGGGCGATCAGAGATGTCTTCATGTCAGTGGCCCACCACGCGCATTTCGAATTCCGTCAATTGTTCCTTGCCGTTGTCGGCAAGCATGTCGTCCACCTCAAGGGTCCAGCGTCCGGCCGAGGGTTCGTCCAGGAAGGCATTGCTCGACGTCAGGAACACCACCAAGCCTTCGTCGCTCTTGTCGAGCGTGGAAAACGGCGTCATCACGGTGCTGCGGGTGCCGCTGGGCGAGACCAGCACGGTGCGCAGGTTGCGAGGATCCTTGTGCGTGCCAGAGAAGTAGAGCTGCACGCTTTCCACCTTGAAGGACTGGCTGATGTCGATCGACAATCGTGCAGGTGACCCGGCACCGCCGATGGTGCTGCTTTTGCCGTCGTAGACCGTCCACTGGGTGTCTTTCATCGCCGGCAGCGAGGTGAAATGCACGGCGCGTTCCACTGCGGCGGCTCCGTCCACCAGGCCGAACCCATACCAGTTGCTGAAATGATGTCCGGCCGCGTTGGTGATCCAGCCTGGCTCGATCACGCTGCCGTTGTAGAACACCTTTGGCTGCTTGGGGTCGACCTGCACCGCAGTGGTCGCCAGGATGTATTTGACGTCGCGCAGGGTCAGCTGCGGGTTGGCACTCAGCATCAACGCCGCAACGCCTGCGACGGTAGGGGCCGAAGCCGAGGTGCCGTTCATCCGTGCGGTGTAGTTGCACGATGCATCGATCTTGGACTTGCTGCTGTCCAGCGCATTCTGCATTGCGCGCGTGCGGTCGCGATTGTTGCCGGCTTTGCAGCCGCTCAAATCGGTGGTGACGATCGCTGGCGAATAGAACGGCTGCGGGCTGGTTGCATTGAGCAGCCCGTACGACGCCTTGAAGGTCTCCGGATGTGGGTCGAACCTGCGTTGGAATCCAAATTCGCCGGAGAGCCCGGATACCCACAGTGCAGACCCGGGCGATGAGTAACTGGCGCGCACCCCGTTGGCGTTGACCGCACCGACCACGATCATGGTCGACAGGCTGTTGAAGTTGTCGATATTGGCCGTGCTGCAGGCAACGCCGAGCTGCCGGGTCTGGTCGCTGCAGCGATCGATCAGCTTGCCCTGTGCATCCACATCCAACAGCGTAGTGAAATCATTGCCCGCCGATTTGACGTATATGCCGCCCTTGCCGCCACGCTGGGCCTGCATCAGCCGTTCCAGTGAGCGTTGTTCGTCGGTGTCGCTGTATTGATAGAACGCAGCCGAGACCCCGAAGCTGTTGTTGAAGACATCCATCACGCGGGCTTCGGGCCCATCGCCCCAGGAATAGCGGGTGTTGACGTACTGGGTGCTGCCATCGGTGGTGTCGCTGGCGTTGAAGCCGGCCAGTTTCGCTTCCGGTGCAACGCCGCGCCCGCCGATGCCGTTCCATCCCCGCGCAGCGATGATGCCTGCCACTGCGGTGCCATGATCGCCGTCGATGTCGCTCGCCGGCGGAGTGGGGTCGTTGGAACCGTTCAAGAAGTTGTGCGAACCGTTGCGCAGGATGTTGTCGACAAGATCCGGGTGCGCAATCTCCAGCCCGTTATCGACCACCGCCACGTTGACGCCTGCGCCGCGGATGCCCTGCGCGTGCAGGATGTCCACGTCCATGTCCACGCCGGGCAGTGGACGTCCGTCGCCGAACACCGGCTGGCCTTGGTTGAGCAGATGCCATTGGTAGCGGAACAGCGGATCGTCGCCTTGCGTTTTCTGCTTGACCGCGACGCCTACAGCGGGTTGCGCGGCTACCTTGTCCGAACTGGCCGCACCGGTACACAGGCACAGTGCCAGCAGCAGCGCAGACGACAGCGCGGAGCGCTGCGAGGAAAAAATCATCATGTCCCCTCATCAGAAGAAAAACTGCGGTGATGGCGCCGATGACAGCGCGCCAGAGACGACGGTCGCAGGTGTCTGCCTGCGGCCGTCGGGTGTCACATCGGCTGCCTGACTGACTGCATCACCACCAGCGATGCCTGCGTAATGCCGTTGCTGCCCTGCAGCTGGGTCGCAGCGCGTTGTGCCTGCTCGATCGAGTCGTAGGCGATCACCGCGCTGCCGTCCACCCGGGAGGCGTAGACGATGTTGCCGCCGGTCCTTCCGGCCAGCGCGGTTGCCGTGGCAGGCGTGGTGCCGGTCAGCTTCACCTGCGGCCTGACCAGCACGACCCGGTCGTTGCGCTCGTTCACCGCGGCAGCGAGCGTGCGTTCTGGCGTGGCGGTTTGACTGCGGGCCGCGCTGACAGGCGGGTCGAGCACCACCAGGAAGTTGCCGATGCGTGCGAGCACCTTGCCGCCCGGCGACGGCGTGGCAGACCCCGCACGCGCCACGCCGGAAGGCCCCGATCTCGGCTTGGCATCGACGGCGGATATCTTCTGCGTGATGACCGTGGCGGGCAACATGCGGAATGTCTCGGTCCCGGAGCGGAAGCGTGCGCCGGTGGCCGCCGCCGACAGGGTCTGCGGGTCGGCCGCCTGCGCTGCATGCGCAATGCCGCTCGCAGCGCTGCAGCCCAGCAACAGGGAAACAACAAGAGCGATCTTCATGTCAGTGCCCCACGATGCGAAGATTGAAGGTCTTGAGCGCGGCGGTCTTGCCGGGTTCGCTCATGTCGGTGACTTCCAGTGTCCAGATGCCGCGTGAGGTTTCGTCCAGAAAGGCATTGCTGGAGGTGAGATCGATATAGAAGCCGGTCTTGGCATAGGCCGCCGGGTCCAGGACCGAGAACGGCGTGGCCACCACGCTGCGGGTGCCGCTGGGCGAGACGAGTACCACGCGCAGATTGCTCGGGGTCAGATGCGCCGATCGCAGCGACAACTGCACCGCTTCTATCTTCATCGCCTGCTCGATGCGGATGCGCAACGTGCCTGGCCTTGCCGGCCCGCCGATCTGGCTGGGTGCATCGGTGGACGCGATCCATTGCGTGTCGCGCATCGGCGGCAGCGGAGTGAAGTTGCCGGCCTTGTACACCGCTGCCGCGGCATCGGCCAGTCCGAAGCCGTACCAGTTGCTGAAGCGGTGTCCGGCCGCGTTGGTGATCCAGCCCGGGTCGATCACGCTGCCTTGATACGTCGCGCGCGGCTGGTAAGGATCGATCTGGCGTGCGGTGGTGGCCAGGATGTATTTGACATCGCGGGCGCTCAGGCCCGGGTTGGCACCCAATATCAGCGCCGCAACGCCGGAGACCGTTGGAGTCGCTGAGGAAGTGCCATTCATGAGCGCGGTGTAGTTGCACGACGCGTCGATCTTGGATGCACTGGTATCCAGTGCGTTGACGGGCAGGACACCGTCCAAATTTGCCCCGGCGCTGCAGCCGGTCAGGTCGGTGGTGACGATCGCCGGATCGTAGATGCCCGGCTCATCGAGACCAGGAAAAAACTTGCTCTGAAACCCGAATTCTCCGCCGATTCCCGAGACCCATAGCGCTGAGCCGCTGGAGGAGTAAGACGAGCGCACCCCTTTCGCATTGATGGCACCGACCACGATGATGCCGATGAGGTTGTTCGTTGGATCGGTGTTGGCCTGTGAGCAGCCGACATTCAACGCGCGCGTGGCGGCACCGCATATATCGACAGTGTTGCCCTTGTCGTCAGTGGTCAACACAGAATTGAAGCCGTTGCCTGCGGCCTTGACATAGATGCCGCCCAGGCCATTGCGGGTCGAGGCCATCAATGCTTCCCAGGAGCGCTGATCCTCTCTGGGCATGTCCACGTAGTTGTACGCAAGAGCACCCCAACTGTTGTTGAAGATATCGATGTTGCGCGCCTCCGGTCCGTCGCCCCATGCGTAGCGGATGTTTGCATCGGTGTCGGACGAATCGCGCGCGAGCAGATCGAATCCGGCCAGCAGTGCTTCCGGCGCGACGCCGCGTCCGCCCCGCCCGTTCCAGCCGACCGCCCCGATGATCCCAGCCACCGAGGTGCCATGGCCGTTGCCGGAGTCGATTGGAGTGGTGTCGTGCGAGCCATCGCCGAAGTTGTGCGAGCCGTTCGGCAAGACGTTGTCGGCCAGATCTTCGTGGCGCAGTTCCAGGCCGTCGTCCACGATGCCGACGCGTACGCCGTGGCCACGGATTTGCAAGGAATGCAGGATGTCCACGTCCATATCCACACCGGGTACCGGGCGGCTGTCGCTGATCACCGCCTGTCCTTGGTTGGAAAGATGCCATTGGTAGCGCAGCAGCGGATCGCCGGCCTTGTCCTTGGAAGCGGCGGTGGCGGTGGCAGAGGCCGCCGGTGTGGCGGCCCCTGCCGACAGTGGTGCCCCGGTGATCAGTAGGGTACCGATCAAGAGCGCGAGAGGGTGCCTGCGAAAACAGTTCATTCCGTTTGATTCCAGTCAGAGGATAGGCACGAGCGATACGACGCAGTCCCCACTTCCGGCCGATCAGGCGATCGGTCGGTGCAACTGCCTCAACACATTCGGGCCTTGCCTATCGAGCCGGAAGCAGAAGAGCCAGCAGAAGTTGAAAGTAGATCCGCGCGGCAGTGGCCGCGCGCATCACGTCCGCTCGAGCAACGCCGAAAACATGCCGTCGGTGCAAGGCGAGAGCGCACGCTGCGTGCAACAGGAAAAACGCGCAAAGCATGCAGTAGGGTCCATGTCTGTCCATTGCCAAAGAACCAGTGAAGCGCGTCTGCCCGAACCGCTGATGGATGCGAACGGGTCATCTGTCGGTTCCCCCCAAGTGCGCGTTCGCACAGCCGACGCTGGTAATGCCTGTCGATCGATGCTGCACCGATTAAAGATGGTGCAATCCGCGCTCGCAAGCCAAGCGTCGGGCGACACTCGCGTGACCTTTTGCACAGTTTCTGCATGGCATGCCGATCCACGCACGCGATGCGACGGTTTCGGCACAGGATTCGCCGCGATATGTTGCGATCCATTGAATGGCGATAGGCAGAACGCATCGTGGTGCGTTGACCTGCTTCGCATCCGGGGCGGCGCGCCACACCGACTGCGATGGTCGTGCGCAGGATGCGCAGTGATGCGATTGCCTGCCGAGGTGCCTTGTGAAAAGAGACCGACGAGGTCGTCTGCGCCAACATCCATGCATCTTGCGTCGTCCCGCTGCGTTCGCAGCGCCGCTAGGTGGTTCGTTGCCCTGCGCCGATGCCGGCAGGCCTGCCGCCAAAAATGACGAGGCCGCCCGAAGGCGGCCTCGCTTATGACGGCGGGAGAGAGAGCGCCGTCAGAAGAACATGCGCACGCCGAACGAGGCGCTGCGGCCGGGAAGCATCACATCGTCCTTGAGGAAGGAGGTGTGCACGCGTGCGTCCTGATTGGTCAGGTTGTTGCCGTCCAGGAACACTTCCCACGCATTGCTGCCGCGATCCACGTGGTAGGCCAGATGCGCATCGACGAACGTATAGCCGTCGGTGGCGGTTTCGTTCACTGCCACCTTGTCCTGCTTCATGGTGCGGGTGGCGCCGAGCGAGGCACGCCATGCATCTGCATTCCAGCGCATCTGCGCGCCGACGCGGCCCGGTGCGATGCGCGGCAGGTTGCCGCCCTCCTTCAGGCGCGCCCGCACGGTATCGCCGAACACGCGCAGATCCCAGGCGCCGGTGTCGTTGTTGGCCAGATGGAACGTGGCCTCGCCTTCGAAGCCATGGAAGACCGCATCGTTCTGCGTCCATTGACGGATCGGCAGGAAGTCGTTGTCTTCCTCGTTGAACCACTGGTTGCCGGTATCGACGATGTAGACGAAGTCGTTGTAGCGGTTGTAGTACGCCGCCACCTTGGCATCCACCCACTCGTTCTGGAAGTTCAGGCCCAGCTCGGCCTGGTTGGCCTTTTCGGTCTTCAGGTCGGCATCGCCGATCTCGAAGGCGAGGGTGGCGATGTGCGGGCCATTGGCGAACAGCTCTTCTTCGGCCGGCGCGCGTTCGGCGTGGTCGAGGTTGGCGGTCAAACGCCATTGTTCGTTGAAGCGGAAGCCGCTGCTGAGCGAGAAACTGGTGGGGGTGAAGTCGCGGTCCACGCCGATGTCGGTGGTGTACTTGACCTTGTCCACGCGCGCGCCGACTTCGGCAGTGACGCGGTCCCAGCTGTTGCGCGCAACGCCGAACACGCCGAGCGAGCGGGTGTCGGTCTTGGGCACGAAGGATTCTTCGCCCACTGCCTGGAAGGTGGTGTCGCTGCCCTGCAGGCCGAACGCGGTCTGCCAACCGCCGCCGAAGGTGAAGGAGGCTTCCACGCGGCCTTCGTTGGCGCGCTTGGTGAACACGGTGCCGACTTCCTCGCCTTCGAACTCGGTATGCGCGTAATCGGTGTGGCCCAAGCTGTAACGCAGCGCGCTACCCTCGCCCCACGGATCGGTGAGCCCGCCCTTGAGGTCGTAGCGGTCCTGCTGCAGCTTCAACGACACGCCGCGCTCGCCGATCGACAGGTCGCCCGGTTCGCCGGGATTGCCGTAGTTGTCGCGGAAACGCGAGGCCGACAGGCCGACAAAGCCCCAGTCGCCGGACAGCGAGGCGCCGACCGAACCCACCTTGGAATCGATCCACGAGTTGGCTTGCGGGCCTTCCGGGGTGTCGTAGTTGTTCTGGTTGCGATACACGCCGTCTGCGTGGATCGACAGGCCGCTGCCATTGCCGGCATCGACGCGGAACATGTCGGTGTTGCCGTCCTTGTCGCCGCCATCGAAGCGCACTTCGGCGCGGCCGCTGAAGCCGTCCACCGGGGTTTCGGCGATGCGCCCGTCGACCACGTTGACCACGCCGCCGATCGCGCCGGAGCCGTAGAGCAATGTCGACGGACCCTTCAGCACTTCGATCTGGTTGGCCAGGAACGGTTCGATCGCCGGCGAGTGATCCTGGCTGACCGTCGACACGTCCTGGGTGGACAGGCCATCGCGCAGCACCGCCACGCGCGGGCCGTCCAGGCCGCGGATGATCGGCCGGCCAACGCCGGGGCCGAAATTGGAACTCTGCACGCCGGGCAGGCTGGACACGGTTTCGCCCAGGCTCTCGCTACGCACTTCGTCCAGACGTTCGCCGGCCAGCACTTCGACCGGGCGGCTCAACTCGCCGGCCGCATCGCGCAACGGGCTGGCGGTGACCACGACCTTGTCCAGGTCTTTCACGTGGCGACCGCTGGAATGGGTGGCGTCGTGACGCGTGTCCGAACTGGGCGGCGTCTGCGGGTCGGCAACGGCCGGCGCGTCCTCGGCCATGGCCAGGGCAGGAGTCAGCAGACTGGTCAATGCCAGCGAGAGGGTGGTGCGGCGGAACGACGAAACGAGGCGAGAATGCATGGCGGGCCTGACTCTGTAATTGTTACTTTA
This sequence comes from Xanthomonas sp. 3075, assembly GCF_014197275.1. GTDB lineage: Bacteria > Pseudomonadota > Gammaproteobacteria > Xanthomonadales > Xanthomonadaceae > Xanthomonas > Xanthomonas campestris_B. The sequence goes on from NZ_JACIFI010000003.1 coordinate 63,783, forward strand.
TATCAATGGTAAGGCGCAGTTCGCCTGCGCCGAGGACAAGACCTGCACCGCGCAACGCAGTGGCACAAGTCTGAAGTGAGGAATATGTTATATTATTCCACGTCGTTGTGAGCACCTGCTGGAAGTCATGCCTCTACCGTCCCTTCGTCACCTGCTCGACCGCTTCGGCGCGACCGGTTCGCTGCTGTGCGCCGTGCACTGCGCGGTGCTGCCGCTGGTGCTGGCCCTGGCCCCCTCGCTGGGCCTGTCGTTCTGGCTGGGCGACGGCGTGGAGCTGGCGATCGTGGTGTTCGTGACCTTGCTGGGCCTTTTCAGCCTGGTGCTGGGCTATCGCCGGCACAAGGCGTTGCATGCGCTGGCGCTGCTGCTGCCGGGTCTGGCGTTGCTGTGGGTTGGCCTGTTGTATGACCCGTTGCATCACTCGGTGGTGCCGCACGCAGTGGTGATGACACTGGGCGGGGCGCTGGTGGGTATCGCCCACTTGGTCAATCTGCGCTTGAACCACGGGCATGTGCACGTGCACGACGCCAACTGCGCGCACTAACCCGTCACCAGGCAAGCGCCTGCGTGGCGGTCAGCGCTGCCGGTCGTTCGCTGTTGCTGCACAAGTTCGTACGCCCCTACAGCGCTGCCGGGCTCGCCAAGCTGCGCTGGCCGAGGCCGACGTGATAGGCTTGCCGGCCTTGCGCGAGGGCGCCGCCGGCGTAAACCTCGCCAGACCCGTGCCAGCACGGGGATTTTGTATTCACATTCAGGAGTCGACGAACATGGGTAAGGGTGACCGCAAGACCGCCAAGGGCAAGCGCTACAATTCCAGCTACGGCAATTCGCGTTTGCACGCGGTGAGCAAGGTTGTCGTGGGTGCAGCTGCCCCGGTTGCCAAGAAGGGCGTGGTCAAGGCCCCGGCCAAGAAGGCCGTTGCCAAGAAGACCGTTGCCAAGGCCGGCTGATCCCAGCCCACTTCGCGACACCGAAACGCGGCGCTTGCGCCGCGTTTTTTATGTCCGCGTGTCGGTCGCTATGTGGTTGCCCGACGATCGATCCGGGCCATGAGACACGCGGCAGAGCGGATTGCGTGGATCCGCGCCGGGTTCAGTGCGTATCGGCCGGCGGCGCGCGCAAGGCCGGCAGCAAGGTGGCCGGGTTGCCGTCGTTGGGCGCGGCGGCAATGCCCAGCAGCCGTGTCATCAACGCATACACGTCTACATTGTCGAAGCCGGGCAAGGTCGTGTGCTGCGCCAGGTCCGGGCCTTGCGCCAGGAACACCGCGCGCATCGAGGGCAGGGCCGGGTCGAAGCCGTGCGAGCCGCGCATGCCCGCGTGTGTGCGCTTGGCCAGTTTGTCGGGGAACAGCGCATCCCAGCCTTCGTGCATCTGGCACACGATCGGCGCAATACGCGGGTGCGTGCCGTAATGCCAACGCGCCGGCAACGCGGCCTTGCGCCAGCAGTCGTAGTGCGCATGCGCACCGAGCAGGGTGGCATCGGCGTGGGCCTGCTGGCCCGGCTTGGGCTCGAACCCGATCACCTGTCCGTCGGTGGTGGCGGTGGCAAGGCCCGGCGGTGCGATGTCTTCCACGCTGATCGCATGCCCTGGTGGCACTTCGGCCATGCCGTGGTCTGACACCACGATGATGTTGGTGCGCTCGCGCGTGCCGTCGCGCTGCATGCCGGCCAGCAGGCGGCCGATGGCGCCATCGACGGCGCGTACGCTGTCGGCGTACGCGCGCGATTCCGGGCCGTGGTCGTGCCCGGCCTCGTCCACGTGTTCGAAATACAGCGTGACCAGGCGGTTGGCCTCGGCACCGGAGCGCTTGAGCCAGGACCGGACGGTGTCCACGCGCGCGTCCATGGCGACGCCTTCTTCGTAATGGCGCCAATGGGTCGGGCGCACGCCCTGGATGGCCGCCTCGCTGCCCGGCCACGACCAGGTGGCCGCGTGCATTCCGGCATTTTCCACGCCCACCCAGACCGGCTGGCCGCCCCACCATCGCGCATCGGTCACCGCATCCCGCTTGCTCAGCCAGAAACCGCCCAGCTCCGCATCGCGCATGCTGTTGTGCACGATGCCGTGGTGATCCGGGCGCAAGCCGGTGACCAGGGTGTAGTGATTGGGGAAGGTCAGCGACGGATACGACGGCGTCATCCAGCGCGCACGCACGCCATCGCGCGCCAGCTGCGACAGGTGGGGCGTGATGCCGCGATCGAGCATGTCGGCGCGCAGGCCGTCGATGGAAATCAGCAGCAATGCATGCGGCGCGCTACTGGGCGCAGCGGCAGTCGATACCGATGTTGCCGGCAACTGCGGTTGCGCGCTGCGTGACGGGGACCGGGAACTACAGGCTGCGAGCAGGGCAATGGCTGCTGCGGTGAACACAACGCGTCGATCGATCATGGCGCCAGTTTACGGCGTGGCAGTGACGTCGCGAAGTCAGGGCGTATGCGTTGCCGCAACGGTGGCGAACAGGTCGTCGGCGCGCGCGCACTGGCGTGGCGACCAGCCTTCCAGTTGCAGCAACGCCTGCTTGGCCGGCAGGCCGCCACCGAAGCCGGTCAACGCGCCATTGGCGCCGATCACGCGATGGCACGGCAGCACGATCGGCAGCGGATTGCGGCCATTTGCGGCACCCACCGCGCGGCTGGCGGCGGGCCGGCCAACGGCATGCGCAAGCTGCGCATAGCTCCAGGTCTGCCCGAACGGAATCTGCGCCAGCGTGTGCCAGACCTGCAGCTGAAACGGGGTGCCGGTCGGTGCCAGCGGCAGATCGAAACGGCGTCGCCCGCCGTGCAGATAGTCGAGCAATTGCGTGCGCGCTTCGTGCACCAGCGGCGCGTCGGGATCATGCGTCCAGTGTGCGCGACCGGGCGCATCGTAGCGGTTCTGCGCGAACAGGATGTGCTGCACGCCGTTGTGGTCGGCGGCCACGGTGAGTGCGCCGATCGGCGACGGGAATGTGTCGTACTGCAATGTGCTCATGCGCGGGTGTCCTTGCGATCGTTGGCCAGATGCCACAGGTGCAGCACGGCATAGGCGCGCCATGGCCGCCATGCCTGCGAACGTGTTTCGGTGGCGCGCTCGCTCAGGCGCTGCGGCGTGCCGAGCACTTGCTGCAGAATCAGGTCGCCGGCCGGAAATGCATCCGGGTGCGATAGCGCGCGCATCGCCACGTACTGCGCGGTCCACGGACCGATGCCGGGTAACGCAGTGCAGGCGGCGATGAAATCGGGCAGGCGCTGGCCGGCACCGAAATGCAGCCGTCCTTGCGCACAGGCCAGTGCCAGCGCGCGTAGTGTGGCCGCGCGTGCACGCGGAAGCCCGAGCTGTTCCAGCGGGGCGTCGGCCAGTTGTGCAGGCGTTGGAAAGCTGCGATCCAATCCGGGCGGCATGTCGGCATGCTGGCCACCGTGGCGATCGACCAGACGTGCGGCCAGCGTCGCCGCACCGGCCACGCTGATCTGCTGGCCCAGTACCGCGCGCACGGCCACTTCAAATCCGTCCCAGCCACCGGGTACGCGCAGGCCGGGGCGGCGTTGGACCGCTTCAGCCAGCAATGGCTCCTGCGCGAGCGTGGCATGCACGGCCTGCAGATCCGCATCCAGATCGAACAACCGGCGCACCCGCCGCACGATCTGCGGAATCTGGCGCGGGTCGGTCGCTCCGATGCGCAGCAACAACTCTGCGCGCTGCGGCGCGGCGCTGACGTGGATCAGCGTCGCCTTGCCCGGCGTGCCGATCACCCGGCGGTAGCTGCCAGCGTCGACCTGCTCGATGCCGGGAATCGCACGCCGCTGCAGGAAGGCCAGCATCGCAGGCAGATCCAGCGGCGGACGATAGCCCAGGCGCAAGGTCAACTCGCCGCCGGGCACCTCGACGCGTTGCTTGCGCAATGCCGACGGCGGCATCCCGCAGCCATCCAGAAATGCCGTATTGAAACGCCGCAAACTGTTGAAGCCAGCCGCCAGTGCGACCTCGGTGACCGGCAAGGCAGTCTCGGTGAGCAGCTGCTTGGCCAATAGCAGCCGACGGGTGCCGTGCACCTGGATCGGCGTGGCGCCGAGCTGTCGCACGAATTGGCGCTGCAGTTGCCGCGCGCTCAACCCCACCGCATCGGCCAGCGTCTGCACCGGCTGCTCCTGCAGCAGGCCATCGCTGATCATCGCCAATGCGCGCTGCACGCTTTCTTCGCCCAGATGCTGCTGCGCCTGCGGCGACAACTCCGGCCGGCAGCGCAGGCACGGCCGATAACCGGCCGCACTGGCCGCCGCTGCAGTGGCGTAGTAGCTGACATTGTCCGGTTTGGGTGGCGGCGCCGGGCACACCGGACGGCAATAGATGCCGGTGCTGCGCACGGCGGTGAAGAACAGTCCGTCGAAGCGCGCATCGCGCGCCAACCGGGCGCGGTCGCATTGGAGTCGGTCGGGCGTGGCGGGCTGCATGGCACCAGTCTATGCGCTCGTCCCGCAAGCGGCTGGCCGTTTTCGGACAGCACTGCGACAGGCCTGCGTGTTCATGGCAGGGTCAAACCATCGACCCATTCAGCCATAGACTGCACGCGATCTTTGTCGCGGCCATGCCACCTCATGCCGAAATTGCTCTGCCTTTCCCTGTCGTGTGTGTTGCTGCTGGTCGCATGCGAGCGCACCGGCACCTCTGCCGACGCCACCGCAGCGCAGCAAACCGGTGCCGGGCAGGCGGGAGATGGCGACCACATGGTGTCGGTGGATACGCCCGAGCCGGTGACGCCGCCGCCGCGGCAGCCACGTGCGCAGGCCGGCGAGGCCGGCTGGCCGCAGGCCGAGCTGGAGTCCGGCAAGGCCTGGATCAGCTGCGCGACCGATTACAGCGCCGAGGTGGGCGATGGCACGTTGCTGCCGGCGCTGGATCGGGCCAGCGTGGAAGCCGCACTCGTGCCGTGCCGCGACACCGGCCTGCTGCGGGTGCGTTACGCCGGCAAGATCAATGCCGGCTTCGCCGCGCTGGTGTGGCGGCTGGCGGCAGTGGCCGAGCAACTGCGTCTGCCGCATCGCATCCTCGACCTGGATTCCAGTGGCGGGCAGGTGGAAGCGGCGATCCGCGCCGGCGATGTGATCGGCGAATCCAACTGGACCATCTGGGTGCGCGAAGGCTCGATCTGCCACAGCGCCTGCGTGTTCGTACTGGCGGCGGGCGACAACCGCCTGGTGGCCGGCAAGGTCGGCATCCACCGCATGATGCGGATCAGTTCCAAGGCCACCTCGCGCGCGGAACTCAACCGGGAGCTGCGCGAGGTCTACGGCAACGTCAAGGATTATCTGGAGCGCAACGGCGTGGCGGTAGCCGTGGCCGATCTGATGATGACCGTGCCCAATCGCAGCTTGCGTCTGCTCACGGTAGAGGAACTGCGCGAGTACGGCCTGGATGGCACCAATGCGGTGCAGGACGATCTGGAACGCATCCGCCAGATGCGCAAGTGCGGCGATGCCTTCGTGCGCCGCAAGGACGCGTTTCTGGTCGCGTTCGATCAGAAATGCAAGGGCGAGGGTGCCGATCTGGAAACGGTCAATGCCTGTGGTCTGGCCTTGAAGCAGCGCTTCGGGTTTCCGGATGCGGCCTGCCCGGAAGAAAGCCCGCTGGCCGAAACCGACGCTGCCGCGCTGCCGGCCGCCGCCGCACCGACGTCCGAGGCGGCGGCCGGGACGCCAGCACCAGCGCCGGCAGCCGAGTCGGCTGCTGAACCGGTCCCGGACCCGGCGCAGGGCGAGGGATGAACTTCACGCGCACCGCACCGCCTGCTGCCTATGTTCGCCGCATGTAAACGGAGCCGGGGGGCGACATGCTTGGGAAGACGAAAGGCATTGCGTTGGCGTATCTACCATCTGCCGTGTTGGTGGTGGTGGGGTTCGGCGTGGCCGAGGTGTTGCAGATAATCGCCGCAGCCCAGCACGTGCAATGGCCGGCGACGTTGGCGGTGTGGCTGAGCCTGCTGGCCTTGATCGCCGCGACCGCGCGCGCGTTGTGGGTGAGCTGGCGGTTGTGGCGACCGCGCAGCGTCGCGGCGGTGCCACCCGGCGGCGAGGTCTGAGGCGTTCCGCCGTGTTGGCTTGTTTTGCACGCGCCTGGTTCTAGACTGCCGTGCCTGCCACACGTTGTGTGGTGGTTCCCATCCGTCTGCTACGCATAAGGTCATCCGCCCCATGCTCCGTCCCTGTCTGTTTGCCGCACTGTTGTTGGCTCCCTCGCTGGTTCTTGCGCAACAGCCGCAGACCGCCGCACGTCCGGCGGCTGCCGCGGCGACGCAGGCGCCGCCTGCCAACCCTGCGCAGCAGGCACAGCTGATCAAGCAGAACACCGAGATGACCCAGGCTGCGCTGCGGGTGGCGCAGATGGTCGATGCCAACCAGGTGGCCTCGCTATGGGATGGCGCCTCCAAGGTTGCCAAGACGGCGGTCAAGCGCGACGTGTTCGTCAGCCAGATCGGCGCCGAGCGCGCACGCCTCGGTGCGGTGGTCGGGCGCGGACAGGGCTCGGTGACGCGGGTCAAGTACGGCCCCGGCGCGCAGGTGCCCGAAGGCCTGTACATCAACGTCAGCTTCCCGACCCGCTTTGCCAAGGCGCAGCAGCCGGTGCGTGAGCTGGTGTCGTTCCGCCTGGATGAGGACAAGACCTGGCGGCTCGCCGGCTACAGCCTGCGTGCGTCGGTCAAGTGACGCGTCGGCCGACTAGGAGAATGGCGTGGAATTGACAATCGAACTGCAGATGTTGGGCTGGGCCATGGTGCTCGGTCTGGTGCAACTGCTGGCCGCCTCGGCCAGCATGACCGCCCAGCGCGGCACCAAGTGGAATGCCGGTGCACGCGATGGGCAGGCCAAGCCGTTGACCGGCGTGGCGGCGCGGCTGGATCGTGCGTTCCGCAACTATCTGGAAACCTTTCCGATCTTCGCTGCCGCCGTGCTGGCGGTGAGTGTTGCCGGGCGTACCAATGCCGATACCGCGCTCGGTGTGCAGCTGTACCTATGGGCGCGGCTGGCCTATGTGCCGGTCTATGCGGCAGGCATTCCCTACCTGCGTAGCGCGATCTGGGTGGTGTCGTTCTGGGGCATCATCAAGCTGGTGCGCGCACTGTTGGGCTGGTGACGCATGACGGTCTGCGCATGCCATGCGTGCGCAGTGCGTCATCCTGATCAAGGGCGCATGGCAGGTTGGTTCTACTGCGCGCATCGTTGTCGGTGCATGGCAATCGTGCCGGTGCGGTGCTGACGTTTTGCCACCGCCACAGGTGGAGGCGCTGCTGGCGATGTGCCAGACGGACTTCAATGCGGCAGTGTCAGAAGCAGTTGAACAGCAGCCTGGCCCGATGCAACAGGACGGCAGCCGGCATGCCTATCCGCTGGTGGCGGCCTGTGCGCAGCATTTCGTGGCTTGCAGCACTGTTCAACGCGCGGTCGAGCAATGCGGTCATTCGCTCGTTCGGGGCGCGTGCGGCCATTGGGCGGGCTCGATCAGATCGGCTTTCATCGGGCCGGTTGTCATCGGGCGCGCTACAGTTAGGCACGCAGCACGCAGCACTCAGGCCGGTGCGTTCACCCGCGCAAGAATCGCATCGATCGCGGTGCGCGCATCGCCACTGCGCAAGGCTTCTTCCAGTAACGGAATCACCCAGGCGCAGCCGGCTTTGGTCACGTCTGCGCGCCAGCCGCCTTGCCAGCCTTCCAGCTCGTGCAAGGCCAGCATGCTGCAACCGCCGCGCTCGGCGTGGCCGCCACGAATCGATTGCTCGAACCAGAACGGCGTCGCCGAATCGGCATCGATCGAAAAAATATAGACATCGTGGTCCGGATCTTCGGCCGAGGGCGCGTTGTTGCGCCAGCTGATCTGCACCACGCTCATTCTGCAGGCTCCGCATCAGGGTCCAGCGCCAGCACGCGGATTTCCACATCGTCCAGTTGCACCAGCTGGCCGGGGCGGATCTTGGCGGTCTTGCGCAGTTCCTGCACGCCATCCACGCTGACCGCGCCACTGGCGACGATCGCCTTGCCCTGGCCGCCGCTGTCGGCAATGCCGGCCAGCTTGAGCAACTGGTTGAGTTCGATGTACTCGCCGTCCAGGTCGAATTCCAGAAATTGCATGGTGCGCTCGGTGGCAGGAAGACGGCGATTATCCGCCTGTCGCAGCCGACAACACCACTGCCCCAAAGGCATCACCTGCGGTTGGAATGGTGACAGCAGCGCTACGCAGGCGTGTTAGCCGCATCCACTGTGCGGTGTGGCGCAATGCGGCGACGGCGAGCTTATTCGAGGCCAAAGCGTGCAATGTCGTCCAGCATGCTTTCGGCACGCATGACGCCGCGTCCGGCGTGTGCGTTGTCGATGCGTTCCAGCCACGGATGGCGCGTGCGCTGCAGCCGTCGATAGCCGAGCCAGGTGCCGATGCCGCCCACGATGCCTACCAGCAGATTGATCGCCAGCCAGTCGTAGGGCAGGGTCAGACCGGTGAGCGTGCGCCATAGCATGTCTGCCACCGCAACCCACAGCACCCAGAACGCCACGCCCAGCCACGGGACCACGCGTGTGCGCCAACGTCGGAGTTGGGCAAGCGCTTGCTGTGTGCGCAGCAGCGGCCCGGCGAAGTCCAGTTGCGACACCCAGTGCAGCTGACGTATTGCAGAGATTGCCAGCGCACTACACCACAACTGCAGCAGCACCCCGCCGATGACGGCCGCAGCCTGGTCGGTGTGCGCAAGCCAGCTGCGTGCGATCGCGGCGCTCAGCGCGATGGCGCACAGCAGGTGCGCGGATTGGCCGATCCACAGCGGACGCAGGCTGACGCGCGCTGTATACCCGCGCACCTCGCCAATGAGCTCAGTGGTCAACGCGGCGTGGTGGTCCAGGCGCTGTTGCATCGACTGCCAGGCGCGGTGCATATCGTCAAGTTCCATGGCGTGTTCCTTTGGCGAAGTGGGGTCAGAGTTCGGCGCGGATGCGCGCTTTCAGACGGCTGAGTTTCGTTGCGACGTTGGTCTCGCTGATGCCGAGCACCTCGCCGATCTCGCGGTAGCTGTGGGCGTCCAGGTACAGCAGCATCAATGCACGTTCCAAGTGCGGCAGTTGCGCGATGAAGGCATGGAGCGCGGCGACTTGCTGTTCGTGCGCCGGGTCGCGCGCCAGCGGGTCGGCGATGCTCTCGGCCACCGCCTCCAGCGGAAGCGGGTCGTGCGGCGTGCGGCTGCGGCCGCGCAGATCGCTGATCGCCACGTTCAAGGCGATGCGGTACATCCAGGTGGAGAAGCGCCGGCCGGCGTCGTAGCCGGGAAACGCGCGCCATAACTGCACGGTGATGTCTTGCGCCAGCTCGGCGCGGTCGTCCGGATGCCGGCAATAGCTGGCCGCGACCTTCAAGATGATGCCGCGGTGCTGCTGCAGCAAGGCGTTGAAGCGCGTGTGCAGGTCTGTTTCCAGGGACATGGCTCCGGCCGGGCGGGTGGGTGACACGGGTCGAAGAGATGATTCGCCGCAGCGGGCGAATCCTCACAAGCTGAACGGACTGTCACGGAAATTTCGACAGCAGGGGGGCTGAGAGCGCACACTATGCTGCTTTGCGCCTGCCGGCTCCGTGCGGCGCCTCCGGAGTTACCCAATGACCCAAGAATCTCCCGCGCCGCTGCTGTTTGCAGACCTCGGCCTCTCAGACGCTGTGATGAAGGCGGTTGCCGCCGTCGGTTACGAGTCGCCTTCGCCGATCCAGGCCGCCACCATTCCCGCGCTGCTGGCCGGCCGCGACGTGCTCGGCCAGGCCCAGACCGGCACCGGCAAGACCGCTGCGTTCGCGCTGCCGGTGCTGTCCAACGCCGACCTCAATCAGCTCAAGCCGCAGGCGCTGGTGCTGGCCCCGACCCGCGAGCTGGCCATCCAGGTCGCCGAGGCGTTCCAGAAATATGCCGAAGCCATTCCCGGCTTCCGCGTGCTGCCGGTCTACGGCGGTCAGCCCTACGCCCAGCAGCTGAGTGCCCTCAAGCGCGGCGTGCATGTGGTGGTCGGGACTCCCGGCCGCGTGATCGATCACCTGGATCGCGGCACGCTCGACCTGTCCCAGCTCAAGACGCTGGTGCTGGACGAAGCCGACGAAATGCTGCGCATGGGCTTTATCGACGACGTCGAAGCGGTGCTGAAGAAGTTGCCGGAGAAGCGCCAGGTGGCGCTGTTCTCCGCGACCATGCCGCCGGCGATCCGCCGCATCGCGCAGACCTATCTGAAGGATCCGGCCGAAGTCACCATCGCGGCCAAGACCACTACCTCGGCCAATATCCGCCAGCGCTACTGGTGGGTGAGCGGCCTGCACAAGCTGGACGCGTTGACCCGCATTCTCGAGGTCGAGCCGTTCGACGGCATGATCATCTTCGCGCGCACCAAGGCCGCCACCGAAGAGCTGGCGCAGAAGCTGCAGGCGCGCGGTCTGGCCGCTGCCGCCATCAACGGCGACATGCAGCAGGCCGCCCGCGAGAAGACCATCGCCCAGCTCAAGGACGGCAAGCTCGACATCCTGGTCGCCACCGATGTGGCCGCGCGCGGCCTGGACGTGGAACGCGTCAGCCATGTGCTGAACTACGACATTCCGTACGACACCGAAAGCTACGTGCACCGCATCGGCCGCACCGGCCGTGCCGGCCGCAGCGGCGACGCGATCCTGTTCGTTACCCCGCGCGAGAAGGGCATGCTGCGTTCGATCGAGCGCGCCACCCGGCAGCCGATCGAAGAGATGCAGCTGCCGAGCGTGGATGCGGTCAACGACACCCGCGTGGCGCGTTTCATGACCCGCATCACCGAGACCCTGGCCGGTGGCCAGATCGAGATGTACCGCGATCTGCTGCAGCGCTACGAAAGCGAGAACAACGTGCCGGCGATCGATATCGCCGCGGCAATGGCCAAGCTGTTGCAGGGCGATTCGCCGTTCCTGCTGACCCCGCCGGTGCGTGGCGCGCGCGAGGAATTCGCTCCGCGCGAGCGCAGCGATCGCGGCGAGCGTTCAGAGCGCCCGCGCTTCGAGCCGAAGTTCGAGCGTGGCCCGCGTGCCGATGGCGAGCGTGCTGCACGCCCGCCTCGTGCCGAGCGTCCGGCGTTTGCCGATGACGGCGCTGGCACCGAGCGTCCGCGTCGCGACCCGGTTGGCCCGCGTGGCGAGCCGGAGTTCGGCATGGAGAGCTACCGCATCGAAGTAGGCCACACCCACGGCGTGAAGCCGGCCAATATCGTCGGCGCGATCGCCAACGAAGCCGGTCTGGAAAGCCGCTACATCGGCCGTATCGATATCCAGGACGACTATTCGATCCTGGACCTGCCGGCCGACATGCCGCGCGAGTTGCTGACGCACCTGAAGAAAGTCTGGGTGTCCGGCCAGCAGCTCAACATGCGCAAGCTGGAAGCAGGCGAGGCGGCCGCATCGCCGTCCAAGCCGCGCTTTCCGCGTAGCGGCAAGCCGTCCGGTCGCCCGAACGGTCCGAATCGACCGATGGACCGTCCCGGCGCACCGCATCGCAAGGGTCCGCCCAAGCCGCGCGGCGAGTAAGCACGTCTGACAGATCGGCTGCGCGGCGTGAGGCGCGCAGCCGGCGCGTAAAGGCTATGCGTAAATATGCATAGCAATAACCGGCCCTCCCGTCAGTCTTGAGTCGTTCCATGCGGTCGCCCGTCAGCCATGCTAACGGGCGGCGTGCGCGTGCGCGGCGCGCGCACTCAGGCATACAGACTCTCCCGTCGCGGCCGCTACTGGCTTCAGGCACCCACTGGGCGCCTGAATCGCATAGGGGCGGTCGGGGGCATGACAATGGCGCAGGCAGCACGCAGCATCAGCGGTGGGCAGACCATGCAGACGGTGCGTGGCTGGCTCACACTTCCCCTGGCATTGCTGATCGGCATGGCTGTCAGCATGACGGTGATCTTGGCACTGGTGATCGAAATCCAGTCCGGGTCCACCGCCTGGATCGTCGGCCAGAGCCGCTGGTCCAATGCCCAGCAGGGCGCGGTGTACTGGCTTGAGCGGTACCTTGGCAGCGGCGAGACGGCCGATCTGCAGGCGGCCTGCCGGGCGCTGGACGTGCCGCTGGGCGATCGCTCGGCCCGCGTGGCCATCGAACGGCCCGCGATCGATTGGGCGACGGTCTACGCAGGCCTGGCCGCCGGCGGCAATGCCCGGGAGGACATGCCGCACATGGTGCGCTTGTATCGCTATGGGCAGGAATTCCCGTTCCTTGGCGAAGCGATCGCGCTGTGGAAGGACAGCGACGCCGACATCCTGCACCTGAGCGGCCTGGCCGACCGCGCCGCATCCGTGCACGCGACCGGCCACCCGGATCCGCGCGCGCTGCAGGCCCTGCGCGACGAACTGCGTCTGCTGGACGGACGCATGCGCCGCGATGCCGACCAGTTTCTGCTGTTGCTCACCCGCTGTGCGCGCTTGCTGCACGATGTGATGGTGGTCTTCAGCCTGGTCACCTTGCTGCTGGTGCTGGCCACCTGCGTGCTGGCGATGCGCCGCATCCGCGATTATCTGCTCTCGCACGAAGGCCGCTTCCGCACCGCGTTTCAACAGGCGGCGCTGGGCATGGTCAAGTTCGACCTGCACGGCCGCGTGCTCGATGCCAATGCCTCGATGGCCAACATCCTGCGTTACCGCCCCGGAGAGCTGCAGGACTGCACGCTGGCCGAGGTGATGTACCCGGACGACATCGCGCTGGATAGCCGGGGGGTGATCGATTGGCCGAAGTTGCTGCAATCGGCCGAGTTGCGTTTTCTGCGTGCGGACGGCGAGGTGATGTGGGGACGCTGGAGCGCCTCGCTGGTGGAGCCCGGCGCAGAAGAGCCGACGCTGGTACTGGCGGTGATCGAAGATGTGTCACAGGCGCACGAACTGGCCGACGAAGTGGCCTTCCACGCACGCCACGATGCCCTGACCGGGCTGATCAACCGCCACGAAATCGAACGCCGGCTGCGGTGTCTGCTCGAGCCGCCGCAATCGCCGCAGCTGTGCCATGCGCTGTGCTTCGTCGATCTGGATCATTTCAAGCTGGTCAACGACACCTTCGGGCACGCGGTGGGCGACAAGTTCCTCTGCCATTTCGCCGATGTGATCACCATGCAGCTGCGTCCGGGCGACTGGCTGGGACGGCTGGGCGGCGACGAGTTTGCGATTCTGCTGGCCAATACCGACCTGGCGCAGGCGCAGGCGCTGCTGGAGGGCATGCATGGCGTGCTCGGGCAGCCGTGGAGCCATCAGGGCGGGCGGCCGCTGACGCCCAGCTGCAGCTTTGGCGTGGTGGAAATCCGCCAGGGCGCCAGCGATGTCAACGTGCTGATGACCGCCGCCGATCTGGCCTGCCACGCAGCCAAAGAAGAGGGGCGCAACCGTATTCGCTGCTTCGGCGAGCACGATCTGGCGCTGGCCCATCGGCGCCACGACGGTGGCTGGATCAGCGCGGTGCAAGAGGCCATCGCCGAAGACCGCTTGCTGCTGTATGCGCAGAAGATCCAGGTGTTGAGCGACCCCGGGCGGCTGCAATACGAGGTACTGGTGCGCCTGCGCGCACGCGATGGATGCGTGCTGAGCCCTGGCGAATTTCTGCCGGCAGTGGAGCGCTATGGCCTGGGGCGCATGGTCGATGTGCATGTGCTGGAACGCCTATGTGCGCAGCTGGCCGGCAACCCGCTGCATGTGGCGGCGCTGGATCTGTGCCACGTCAATCTGTCCGCACAATCGATCGCGCAGCCGGATTTTCTCGACGTGGTCTGCGGCTTGTTCGACCGCTATCCGCTGCTGGTGCCCAAGTTATGCCTGGAAATCACCGAGACCGCCGTCATCGGCGACCTGGAACATGCGCGGCGTTTCGTGCAGAGCGTGCGCGCGCGCGGCTGCCATGTGGCGCTGGACGATTTCGGCAGCGGCCTGGCCTCGTTCGGCTATCTCAAGCAATTCACCGTGGACGTGTTGAAGATCGATTGCGGCTTCCTGCGCAACTACGCGCGTGACGCGGTGGACCGTGCGGCGGTGCATTCGATCGCACAGGTGGGCCTAGCGCTGGGGATCGAGGTGGTGGCCGAAGGTGTGGAGTCCGAGGCCGATATCCCCAGCCTGCGCGAGGCCGGGGTGGGCCAGGTGCAGGGCTTCAGCCTGCATCGGCCGTGTCCATTGGACGATCTGCTGCAGCCCTCGTTGGCGTTGCTGGCGGTATCGCGATAGCGCGGTGATCGACACCGCCGCCGATGCTGCCAGTGGCCAGCGGCGGTGCTCGGGCGAAGTGTCAGCGCCACGATTGCGGTGCGCGCTCCGAGCGCAGCCGGCTGCGGCGGCCATTGTGTGCCCGGCCCGGTAAGCGCGATCCCGCGCGATCGCCGATAATCGGCGCATGACAACCCGACTCAACAAATACATCGCCGAAACCGGCTTCTGCTCACGCCGCGAGGCCGATCGTCTGATCGGCGAACGCCGCGTCACCGTCAATGGCGTGCCTGCCGGTACCGGTGCGGTGGTGGGCGAGGAAGACACCGTGCTGGTGGACGGCCAGCCGCTGCGCACGCGCGCTGCCAGCAAGCCCGGCGGGCGCAAGCATGTCTATATCGCGCTCAACAAGCCGGTGGGCATCACCTGCACCACCGAGAGTTCGGTCAAGGGCAATATCGTCGAGTTCGTCGGCCACGAGCAGCGCATCTTTCCGGTCGGCCGGCTCGACAAGGAGTCCGAGGGGCTGATCCTGATGACCAGCAACGGCAACATCGTCAACGAGATCCTGCGTGCGGAAAACCGCCACCAGAAGGAATATCTGGTCGCGGTCAACAAGCCGGTCACCGACGAATTCCTGCGCGGCATGGCGCGCGGCGTGCGCATCCACAACGAGACCACGCTGCCGTGCCGCACCGCGCGCATTGCAAAATTCGGCTTCCGCATCGTGCTGGAGCAGGGCCTGAATCGGCAGATCCGCCTGATGGCGGCCGAGTTCGGCTATCGCGTGACGCAGTTGCGCCGGGTGCGGATCGACAACATCAAATTGGCTGCGCTCAAGCCGGGGCAATGGCGCAATCTCAGCGATGCGGAACTGCGCGGCCTGCTGCCGCAGCGCACCGACTGGTAGCAACCGCGCCCACACGTGGCTGAACGTAGGCGACATGGCGCGTGGTGCCGTCCGGGCTATCCCGATAGTCCGGCCCGGACGGCTCGCGCATACTTCTGCCGCAAACAGCCAGCAGGGGGCGGGCAGGGTGATCAAACCGGAATTGCCGGGCAACGAGGCCGAGCGGCTGGCGGCGTTGCGTCAATACGAGGTGCTGGATTCGCCGGCCGAGCGCGCATTCGACGATCTGACCATGATCGCATCCACCCTGTGCGAGACGCAGATGGCGGCGGTGGTGCTGGTGGACGAAGAACGCCAGTGGTTCAAGTCTGCGCATGGCGCGCCACGCGGCGAGGCGCCGCGCGACATCTCGTTCTGCGCGCATGCGATCCTGCGCCCGGATGAAGTGTTGATGGTCGACGACACCTTGCTCGACCCGCGCTTTCACGACAACCCGATGGTCACCGGCAGCGCCGGCGTGCGCTTCTATGCCGGTGCGCCCCTGATCACCAGCGCAGGCATGGCGCTGGGTTCGCTCTGCGTATTCGACCAGACCCCGGCGCATCTGCGCGACGAACAGCGCACCGCCTTGCAGGCGTTGTCGCGGCAGGCCGCGCATCTGCTGGAGTTGCGCCTGGCCGGCAAGCGGCTGCGTCAGCAACTGCAGGAACGCGATTGGTACGAGCAGCAGATGGCCGGCTACTACGCGGCCATGGATGCATTGAATGCCGACCTGGTCGAGCAGACCCGGACCGATCCATTGACCGGCCTGCCCAACCGCAGGGCGTTTTCGGTTGCGCTGGCGGCAGCCACCGAGCAGACCCGTGCCGCCGGTCAGCCGTTGTCGGTGGCGTTGCTGGACGTCGATCATTTCAAGACCGTCAACGACCTGCATGGGCACGACCAGGGCGATGTGGTGTTGCGCGAGCTGTCGGCGCTGCTGCGCGCGCAGGTGGCCGGCACCGGCACGATCGCGCGTTATGGCGGTGAGGAGTTCATGCTGCTGCTCCCCAATGTGGACCTGCTGCAGGCGCGGGTGCACTGCGAGTCCCTGCGCCGGAGCGTGGCGGTGATGGTGAGTGCATTGCCGGTCACGGTGAGTATCGGCGTGGCCACGCTGCATCCGCAGGAAAGCGTGGATGCGGTGATCAAACGTGCCGACCAGGCCCTGTACGCGGCCAAGCGAGGTGGGCGCGATCAGGTGGTGGCGCTGCAGTAGGGCCGCATGCGAGCGAAACGCGTAGCGATCCCGCTTGCCGCCGGCCATCCTGCCGGGCGCATCAGCGGCTGTTGTGAGGTGCCGTGCGGCTTACTCGACGATGTTTTTCGCCTCGGCGGTGCCAAGCAGTTCCGGGTGCACGATCTTGCGCCGTCGTTCCAGCACCGGGTGCAGGAACACCGCGCCGAGAATGATCGTCACCCCGAGATAGAACTGCAGCGTCAGTTCGCGTTGTTCGCCGAGCAGGGCGATCGCCATCACGATGGCGTAGACCGGTTCCAGATTGGTCACCAGCTGCACCGAGTACGCGCTGAGGTGGCGCAGCGCCACCAGCGCCAATGCGAACGGCAGCAAGGTGCAGGCCAGCGACAGTGCGAGTAGCAGGATGCCGTCGTGCAGGCTGGGAATGATCAGCAGGTCGCCGTGCAGCGATGGCAGCAGCAACGGCATGGCCGGTGCCAGCAGGGTCAGGGTCAGCGTGCCGGCGCCCAGTTCCAGTGCGGTGACGGTGAGCGGGTCGGCGTGGGTCACCATGCGTTTGTTGAGTGAGCCGAACAGCCCGACGAACACGGCAGAAATCGCACCGACCACCACACCGGCGCGCATGCCGTCGGGTACTCCCCCCACCACCAGCGCCACGCCCGGCAAGACCGCAAGCCCGAACAGCAGTTCGCGCGGGCGGAACGGGCGTTGCGTCACCCACGGTTCGATCACCGCAGTGAACACCGGCGCCAATGCGAGGCAGGTGGCTGCCACCGAGGCATTGGCCAGCTTGATCGCGCCGTAGAAGGTGAGCCAGTGCAGCGCCACCAGTGCGCCGATGCCGCAATAACCCAGCACCACCCGTGCGGACAAGCTGCGCAGCCCGCGCCACACGCGTGGTACCAAGGCCAGCGCCACCACCACGATCAACATGCGCCACCACACCAGCGGCAATGCCTGCAGCGTGATCAGCTTACCCAGGATCGCCGTGATTCCCCACAGCAGGACGCAGAAATGGATTTGCAGTTGCGCCTTGCGCAGGTCGGTCATCGGCATAGGCCATTGTCGCCAAAAAGCCTGGATGCGCGCCACTGCCCTACCGTTGGCAACCAGCATCGTGCACGCGTGTTCTGCAGCGGCCATCGGCTGTCGTCCGACACGTCGGCGCGGTTGGCGCAGTGCTGGCGACACTGCGCAGCCATGCCTGGGGTCAACGCCCAGGCAACAGCACTACCGCGCGTCCAAGGTCTGCAGCAGGGCCATCGCGGCGGCCGGGTTGCGCTCTTTCGCGGCACTGATGAAAAACACGAACACCTCGCGCGGCATGCGGGTGGTCTGCGTTGTGGCATCGATGTGCGGCAGATCGACGGCATCCTCGCCGCGCCGCCAGGCATGGACGCGTTCGGCCCAGCGTGCCAACGCCGGCGCCGTGTAGCCGGCATGCAGGCGCGCCTGGCTGCGCATCAGGCGCGCATACACGAAATCGGTGGAGAGGTCGGCAAACGAGGGGTGCACCTCCGAGTCGGTGAACACGGTGGCGACCCGGTGATGACGCACCAGGCCGAGCAGCGATGCATCGACCGCCTCGTGGTCGCGGATTTCCAGCACATGGCGCAGCGCATGCGTGCCCGCGCGTTTGGGGAGCAGCGACAAAAAGTCGTGCAGATCGTCTGCCTGCAACCGATGCCCTTGCTCGAACTGCCACACCAGCGGTCCGAGCGTGTCGCCGAGCTCGACGATGCCGGCAATGAAGTCCTCCACCTGCGCCCGGGTGCCGGCCAATTTGCGCGACTGGGTGATGCGACGCGGCGCCTTTGCGGAAAACACGAATCCGGGTGGCACCTCATCGCGCCACTTCGCATACGTGGTCGGTTTCTGCGCGCCGTAATACGTGCCGTTGATTTCGATCGCGGTGACATGGCGGCTTGCGTATGCGAGCTCGCGGCGCTGCACCAGGCCTTGCGGATAGAACATTCCGGCGCGCCATGGCGCATACACCCAGCCGCCGATGCCGACATGGATGCCGTCGAGCACTGGCGATGCGGAAGCGAACAGATCAGTCATTGCCGTGGCACTCGATAAGGTGGAAGCATGCCGATCGACCGCGCTTGCGATCGGCATCGAATGGGGTGAAGACGGTCATCAGGGTGCGCACGCCTGTTTGATGGGAGTGTGACAGCGGGGCAACGGCAGCGGGGACCGCGCATCGTTGGATTGCGTCGCCGAGATCGGCGGTCAGCGCTGACGGTGCCACGCCTCGCGGTGACGCATCACCCAGCACAGGCGCGCCACGCATGGAGGTGGTTGCCATCGACACCGCAGCAGCGTCGTTGCCCCGGAATTGCATTGAACCAGCATCGGCACACAGCATTTCTAAGCAGATGCCATGCATTCCAATGTCACATACGCGCCGCGGGCTGGCCGAGCGGCAAGCGCGGCGACGCCCACGCGATGCTGAGCGCATCGTATCTGCGGCATTCCTGCGCCGACCGGCCCAGGCCGCCCGTCGGGACGATGCGCCGCGCCGTGCCGTGCAGGCCGGTAGCGGTCTCGTGCGGGTTCCCGAGCGCTTGGAACCCCGCACCACCGCCAGGCGAACCATGCGCGCCGCAGCCGGCTACCATGGGCGCCAGCCACCCGAGACCACATCGATGACCTGGACCACGCCCGATCTGTGTGACCGCTTTCCCGAGGCGACCATCGCCGAGCCGCTGTTCCGCCCGTTCGGCGGGCGCGCCGCGTTCTCCGGGCCGATCTGCACGGTGCGCTGCTTCGAAGACAACTCGCGCGTGCGCGAGCTGGCCTCCACACCAGGCGCCGGGCGCGTGCTGGTGGTGGACGGACAGGGCTCGTTGAAGCATGCGCTGCTGGGCGATCAGATCGCCATGCAGGCGGTGGCCAATGGCTGGGCCGGCGCGCTGATTCACGGCTGCGTGCGCGACGTGGAGATTCTGGCCACGTTGCCGCTTGGCATCCTGGCGCTGGCTGCCTGCCCACGCCGGACCGAGCGGCGCGATCTGGGGGAGGTGGATGTGCCGGTGAATTTTGCCGGCGTGGCGTTCGTGCCCGGCCATTGGCTGTACGCCGACGCCAACGGCGTGTTGGTGTCTCCGCTGTCGCTGTCGCTGTCGCTGGCCAGCGCCGGCGGATCGAATTGATCAAGCACATGAGGACCCGGCAGTGACCTTGAACCGATGGCTGAGTGGAGGCGCGCTGATGCTGGCGACCCTGGTGACGACAACGCAGGCAGCGGAGCTGCCCGCCGGCATGCAGCAGTTCGATGCGCAGATGGAACGCGTGCGCAAACAGTTCGATGTGCCCGGCCTTGCGGTGGCCATCGTCAAGGACGGCCAGGTGGTGCTGGAACGCGGCTATGGCGTGCGCGAGACCGGCAAGCCTGCACCGGTGCAGGCCGATACGCTGTTCGCCATCGCCTCCAACACCAAGGCGTTCACTGCTGCGTCGCTGTCGATCCTGGCCGATGAAGGCAAGCT
Organism: Xanthomonas sp. 3075; assembly: GCF_014197275.1. Classification (GTDB taxonomy): domain Bacteria; phylum Pseudomonadota; class Gammaproteobacteria; order Xanthomonadales; family Xanthomonadaceae; genus Xanthomonas; species Xanthomonas campestris_B. The sequence continues at coordinate 83,551 of NZ_JACIFI010000003.1, forward strand.
CTCGCTCGACGACAAGGTCATCGATCACTTGCCGTGGTTCCGCATGTCCGACCCGTATGTCAGTGGCGAAATGCGCGTGCGCGATCTGCTGGCGCACCGCAGCGGCTTGAGTCTGGGCGCAGGCGATCTGCTGTTCTGGCCGACCACCAGCTACAGCACCGACGAAGTGGTGCAGCGTCTTGCCAAGGTCCCGTTGAAGGGCGGTTTCCGCGATCGCTACGCCTACGACAATATCCTGTACGCGGTGGCGCAGAAGGTGATCGAGCAGGTCTCCGGGCAGACGTATGCGGCGTTTCTGCAGCAGCGCATCTTCGCCCCGGTCGGCATGCGCGGCACGCGTTTCAATGCGGACCATCTGCAGCCCGGCGACAACGCGGCGGTGGGCCATGCCAAGTACGACTTCACCGAGCTGCGCACGGTCGCGCCGCTGACCTGGTCCAACAACTCCGGTGCCGGCGGCATCTATTCCAGCGCGCACGACATGGCGCTGTGGATGAACGTGCAATTGGCCGGCGGCATCTTGCCCGATGGCACACCGCTGTTCAGTACCAAACGGCAGCAGGAAATGTGGTCGATGATCACGCCGATCGCGATTGCCGACCCAGTGGTGCCGGAGCTGCAGGCGGCACGCCCCAACTTCGCCGGCTACGGCGAAGGCTGGAGCCTGAGCGATTATCGCGGCCATCGGCTGGTGTGGCACACCGGCGGCTGGCCCGGCATGGTGTCGCGGCTGACGCTGGTGCCCGACCAGAAGCTGGGCGTGGTGGTGCTGACCAACCAGGAAGTCGGTGCGGCCTTCAATGCGGTGACCTTGCAGGTGCTGGATGCGTTCTTGCAGGTGCCTGCCACCGACTGGACCGCGGCCTATGCGAAGGCGGTGGACAAGGCCGACGGCGATGCCGATGCCAGCTGGAAGAAACACCTGGACGCACGCATGGCGCGCTCCACACCGTCGTTGCCGTTGCGCAGCTATGCGGCTACCTATCGCGACCCGTGGTACGGCGATGTGGTGATCCGTCAGGACGGCAAGCGCCTGCGGCTGCAGTTCGCCAAGACCGCGCAATTGGTCGGCACACTGGAGCATTGGCAGAACGACAGCTTCATCGTGCGCTGGGACGACCGCTCCTTGAATGCCGACGCGTTCGTCAATTTCACGCTGACTGCGGATGGCGCGGTGCGTGAGATGCGCATGCAGGCGGTCTCGCCACTGACCGATTTCAGCTTCGACTTTCAGGATCTGGTGCTGACGCCGGTGGTGGCGGAGCAGGCGGCGAAGAAGTGATGCGTCCCTGATCGGTCGCCACCGCGCCGCGCGCGCTGCGGATGGTGGCGTCGGGTGAGCGGCCGTGACGTGCGGCCGGCACGATCGAGGCGGATGACGTCGTTCGCGTGCGGTGGCGCGGCGCATGCCCGAGCGGGCAGGTCACGCATGTGGTTGCTGTCGGGGCCGTCTGATCCGGCATGCGTCGCCTCTGCCACATGCGCCGTGTCCCTGCGGCGCTTACCTGCAGCTATCGCGCACCGGCACGGCTGGTTATGATCCGCGCACTTTTCGAGGATGTTGTCGCACGCATGACCACTCCACACATGTCGGTCTACTTTTTTCTGCAAGCGGCGGTGATCCTGCTGATCTGCCGTGTGGTGGGCCTGTTGGCCAAGCGCGTCGGGCAGCCGCAGGTGGTGGGCGAGATGATCGCCGGCGTGGCGCTGGGCCCGTCGTTGTTCGGCCTGTTGCTGCCGGATGTACAGGCGGCGCTGTTTCCCAAGCAGACCATGGACGTGCTGTATGTGTTCGCGCAATTCGGCGTTGGCCTGTACATGTTCCTGGTCGGTACCGACTTCCGTGGCGATCATTTCCGCGCGCGCTATCGCAGTGCAATGAGCGTTTCGCTGGCAGGGATCGCGGTGCCGTTCGCGTTGGCGTTTGCCCTGTGTCCGTGGCTGATCAACGTCGCTGGCCTGTTCTCGGAGAAGGCCAAGTTGATGGAAGCCTCGCTGTTCCTGGGCGCGGCGATTGCCATCACCGCGTTCCCGATGCTGGCGCGCATCATCCACGAGCGCGGCCTGACCAATAGTCCGTTGGGCACCTTGGCATTGACGGCCGGTGCGTTCGACGACGCAGCGGCGTGGTGCATCCTGGCCGTGGTGCTGGCCAGTTTCGGTGGCAGTTGGGGCAGTGCGTATCTGGCGATCGGCGGCGGCGTTGCGTATGCGTTGTTCATGCTGTTCGTCGGCCGTCATCTGCTGCGCCGTCTGGCCGATCATGTGGTGCCGGATCAACCGCTCGGCAACGGTGTACTGGCGGTGATCCTGATGCTGTTCTGCCTCAGCGCCTGGATGATGGATGCGATCGGCATCCATGCGGTGTTCGGCGGCTTCCTGCTTGGCACATGCCTGCCCAAGGGCGCATTGACCGACAAACTGCGCGCGATGATGCAGCCGTTCGTGGTGGTGTTCTTGCTGCCGATGTTCTTCACCTATTCGGGTTTGAAGACCCAGCTGAGCGTGTTGCTGCAGCCGCAGATCATGCTGGCTGGCGTGGCCATCCTGGCCGCGTCGTTCATCGGCAAGGGCGTGGCCTGCTGGGCCGCCGCACGTGCGACCGGTGAGAACAACCGCGACGCGATGGCGATCGGCTCGCTGATGAATGCGCGTGGCCTGATGGAACTGATCATCATCAACATCGGCTTGCAGGCCGGGGTGATCGAGCAGGGCCTGTTCTCGGTGCTGGTGCTGATGGCGATCCTGTCGACGCTGATGGCCACGCCGCTGTTCAACTGGATCATGCGTCGCCACGCCAACGTGACCGATGCGGTGCCGAGCCTGCAGCGGCACTGACGGCGCGTACCGGCGTCGATCGCCAGGCACGTTCTGGCGCTGGACGCTAGGTCAGGGCGACAGCGGCAATTGCACGCTGGCCAGCAAGCCGCCGCCGGGACGATTGCTCAGCAGCAGGCGGCCATCGTGCGCCTGGCAGATGGCCGAGGCGATCGCCAGGCCCAGGCCGCTGCCGCCGGAATGCCGCGCGCGTGAACTGTCTGCGCGCCAGAAGCGGTCCAGCAGATGCGGCAGGTGCGCAGGCTCCACGCCGGGGCCGCGGTCGCCGAGGGTGATCCGCACGCTTGCGCCCTCGCGGTGCACCTCGATCTCCATCAGCTTGCCTGCGGCAGCGTAACGCAGCGCGTTGTCGATCAGGATGGAAAAGACCTGGCCCAGCCGATGACGGTCGGCGCGCACGCGTTGCCCGGACGGCGCCGGAACGGTGACCGTCATCTGCAGCTGGTGGATCGTCGGGCCGGCCCATTCCACCCGCTCGGCAATCAACGCGTGCAGATCGACGCTGTCCGGCTCCAGCACCAACTGGCCGGCGCGTGCCAGCGATACCAGGTGCAGGTCGCCGATCAGCCGATTGATCTGTTCCAGTTGGCGATGCACCAGCCGCAACTGTTCTGGGTCACTCGGAAACACCTCGTCCAGCATGCCTTGCACTCGGCCCATCGCTGCGTTGAGCGGGGTGCGTAATTCGTGCGCCAGCATCGCGCTGGATTCGCGCAGTTCGCGTTCGTACTGCTGCAGTTTGCCGCTCATGGCGTTGAAGTCGTTCGCCAATGCGGTGAGCTCGTCGGGCGCGCCGGACACCACTTGCGCGCGTGCGCCGAAATCGCCGTCGCTGACCCGATGGGCAGCATTGGCCACCTGGGAGAATTGCCGCGACAACGGACGCGATGCGAGCAGGCCGAAGAGCACGATGACCGGGATGGAAACGGTCACCATGGCGCCCAGCATCCACCAATCCGGGTTGGCGAGCCCTGGCAGAAAATTTTCCACATCGTAGTACTGCTGGAACAGTTGCCATAGACGTGCCTGGTTGGCAACGGGCTGTTCGCGCAGTTGTTCGATTTCGGCGCGTGCAGCCGCTGGCAGCTTGCCCAGGATCAGGCTGTCGCGCAGATTGAAATAGCACCACATGCCGAAGGCGATCACCACCACGGTCACCACTGCCAGCGCGCTCATCCGCAGGCCGACCCATATCCACAGCGGCGCCTGCCGCCGCCACGCGTCGAAGCGGCGCAGGGCCGTCATTGAAAGCGATATCCCACCGCACGCACGGTGACCAGCACGCCGGTGATGCCGTGCACTTCGAGCTTGCGGCGCAGGTTGTGGATGTGCGAATCCACCACCCGCTCCAGTGCATCGCTGTCGGGCAGGCAGGCGTCGAGCAATTCGCTGCGGGTGAAGGCCTTGAACGGCGTCTTGAGCAGGATGGCGAGCAGGTTGAATTCGGTCGGGGTCAGATCCAGTGCCAGCTGATCGCCGGTCGCGTCCTGCACGGTGGCCACCACTGCGGCCATGTCCACGCTCAGGCGGCCGTGCCGCAACGGCTCGCCCGGCGCACGCACCACCACGCTTCTGCGCAGTACCGCATGCACGCGCGCGACCACTTCCTTGGGGCTGTACGGCTTGACCACGTAATCGTCGGCGCCATAGCGCAGTGCACCGAGTTTCTCCGGTTCGTCGCCGATGGCGGTCACCATGATCACCGGTGTGTCGCTGGTGCGGCGGATCGCCGATAGCACGTCGATGCCGCTGAGCTTGGGCAGCATCACGTCCAGCAGCACCAGATCCGGCGCCCATTGGCCGTGCAATTGAATCGCCCGCTCGCCGTCGCCGGCGATGGCCACCTCGAAGCCGTCGCGGCGCAGATAGGCATCCAGGATGCTGGCGCTGTCCGCATCGTCTTCCACCAGCAGAACCTTTTTGCCTGTCATGGCGTGTTGCCCTGTCGTCTCGATCAAATCTGGACAATTCCCGAAAACAACCTGGACGCTGCAGGTCGAGGATGTCGGTCGAGATTGGCTCGTGTGCTCCGACACCATGATTCCACAAATGACCGCGCATCGTTGTTCCCACGCCCTGCGTTTTGTAGCACTCGCCGTGTTGCTGGGCGGCTGTTCATTGACGCCCACCTACCAGCGACCGGTGGTGACTGTGCCGGGGACCTTCGGCAGCCAACAGGCGGTGGCCGCAGCGGCACCGAACACGCCGGTGGGCATCGAGCTGAATCTGCAGGAACGTGTATTTCTGCAGACATTCGCGCCGGATCGCGATCTGCAGCCGCTGGTGCAACGCGCCTTGGCGCACAACAGCGACTTCCGTCGTGCCGCCTTGCAGGTGGAGCAGGCGCGGGCGCACTACCGCATCGAGCGGGCGGCGCGTGTGCCAACCATCGGCGTGAGCGCACAACAGCAGCGGCAGCGTTTCGACGATCCGGCCCTGGACGCGCGCTACCAACAGGATCTGGTCGTCGCCAACGCCGGCATCGGCAATGTCGAGCTGGATTTCTTCGGCAAGCTGCAGGCGATGTCCGAGGCGGCGCGGCAGCGCTATCTGGCCAGCACCCATGGGCGCGATGCGGCGCGTGGCGCGCTGATTGCCGAGGTGCTGCGCGCCTATGTCGCCGAACGGGCAAGCGCCCAGGCGCTGCAGCAACTACAAGCACTGGATGCCGACAGCACTGCGCTGCTGGCGATGGCACAGCAGCAATACCAGGTCGGGCTGATGGCACGCGACCAGCGCGATAGCCAGCAGCATCAGGCCGATCAGGCCCATGTCGCGGCATTGCAGGGGGCAGACGACCACGCGGCGGCGTTGCGTGCGCTGCAGTTGCTGGCCGGCTACGACAGCGCGCCGGTGCCCGGCGATCTGCAGAGCCTGATTGCCGCAGATACGCCCAGCACCGCATGGCGTGCGCTGGATTCGTCGTTGTTGCTGCAACGCCCGGACATCCAGCAAGCGGAACTGGAGTTGCGCGCGGCAAACGCCGATATCGGCGCCGCGCGCGCTGCGTTCTTTCCGTCGATCACCTTGAGCAGCAGCGTGGGCACCGCCAGCGACGGCTTGCATGGCCTGTTTTCTGCTGGCCACGGCATGTGGAGCTTCAGCCCGCAATTGAACCTGCCGTTGTTCGATGGCGGCCGCAACCGCGCCACTCTTGCGCTGGCGCAGGTGCGCCAGCGTGCCGATGTCGCGGCCTACGAGCAGGCGATTCAATCCGCCTTCCGCGAGGTTGCCGATGCGCTCGACGCACACGCCACCTTGGCCGACTCCGAACCACGTGCGCATGCGCAAGCCGAGCGTGAGCAGTTACGCGTGACGCGGATGGCCAGGCGTGTGGACGCAGGCCTGGAAGATCGCACCACGCTGTTGACCGAGCGCCTGCGCACGACGCAGGCGCAACTGGACTACCTGACCACCGCACGCCAACGCGTGCTGAGCCGGATCGCACTGTTTCAGGCGTTCTACGGCGTTTGCCTGCCATCCCTTTCTTGATCGCTGACGGAGATTTTCATGGCCATTGTGTGTTCCACGCAACTGCGTCGTCACGCCACCCTGCACGTTTGCCTGCTCGCTTCCAGCCTGTTGCTGCCGTGCCTTGCGCACGCGCAGACCGATCTGACCGGTCGCTCGCGGCTGTTGGGCGACCATACCGATATCACCGTGGGCGCAGCAGCGGTCGCGGCACCGCGCTATGCCGGCGCCGAGCGCGCCCGCGTGCAGGCCAACCCGGTGCTGGTGGTCCAGCGCGGCATGATGTTCTTCGATACCGCGCGTGGCGCGGGTCTGCAATTCCAGAGCGATTCCGGCTTCTATGTGTCGCAATCGGTGTATTACGACCTGGGCCGGCTGCAACGCGACAGCGACTGGCGTCCGGGTTCGCGGGTGTTGGCCGGGATGGGCGATGTGCCGGGATCGGTCACGGCGCGCACGCTGGTGATGCAGCAGATCACCCCGTACGTCAACGTCAACGCGGAAGCCGAATTTGCGCTCAAGGACGACGCGCGGCGCAACCGCTATCGCGCCGGGGTGGAGTTCACCCTGCTGCACAGCGCCAGCGACACGGTGACGTTGGATCTGGACGTGCATGCCGGTGACCGTCGTTTCAATCAGGCGTATTTCGGTGTCACCGATGTGCAGGCAGCGCGCACGCGCTTGCAGGGCTTCAATGCCGGCTCGGGTGTGTACGCCGCTGCGGTAGGGAGCAGCTGGACGCATTCGCTGGGCGATCACTGGGCCACCACGGTGGGCGTGACTGGAACGCGTTATGCCGACAACGCCGAGGACAGCCCGCTGGTTGTACGCCGCAGTTTCGTCGGCGGCACGTTTGCAGTGACCTATAGCCGCTGAGCGGCGCCTGGCAGGGGAGAGCGTGATGAAGCAATTTTTTCGCAGCATGGCGTGGTGCAGCCTGGTGCTCGTGCTGGCCGGCTGCAGCCAGCCGGATGCACCGCTTGCCGAGACACCGCGGGCGGTCAAGCTGGAACGCTTCGGTGCCGGTCACGACGGATGGCTGCAGATGCCGGCGATGGTGCGTCAGGAACAACGCGCCGAGTTGGCATTCGAGAGCGGCGGACGCATCGCCGCCTTGCTGGTGGATGTGGGCGATCGCGTGCAGAAAGGACAGGTACTGGCGCGTCTGGATGCAGAACCGATCCAGTTGCGCCAGCAGCAGGCCGAGGCAAACCTGCGTGCGGCGATGGCCCAGTCTGGCGAGCGGCAGCTGCAACTGCGCCAGCAGCAAACCCTGTTCGACGATGGCGCCAGCTCTGCGGCCACGCTGACCGCTGCACGCGCGGCGGCGGATGCGGCCAGCGCGCAGCTGCAGGTGGCAACGGCCGACCTGGCGCTGGCGCGACGCGCATCGCGCCTGGGCGAGTTGCGCGCACCGTTCGACGGCAGTGTGGTCGCACGCCTGCAGCAACCGCAGGCCGATGTGGCGGCGGGGCAGGCGGTGTTGCAGCTCGAAGGGCAGGCGCATCTGCAATTGCTCGCCAATCTGCCGCCGGTTGCCGCCGCCGGGCTGACGCCTGGGCAAACCGTGCAGGCCACGCTGGCGGGCCAGCCCGGTGCGCCGTTGACGTTGCGCCTGCGCAGCGTGTCCAGCCGGCTGGATAACGGCGCCACCGCGCTGGCAATCCTTGAGGTGGCGCGCGCGCCGCAAGGGTTGCGCAGTGGCGACAGCGTCTTGCTGCAATTGCCCGCGCATGCCGCAGGCGCGCCCAGCGTGCCGCTGTCGGCGGTATTGCCCAGGCTCAATCGCCAACAGGCCAGCGTGTTCGTCTATCGGCCGGCACAACGGATCGTGGTCGAGCGCGCGGTCGAACTCGGGTCGATCGTCGGCGGCCGGATCCAGGTCCAGCGCGGGTTGCAGGCAGGCGAACAGGTGGTCAGCGCGGGCGTGGGCTTCTTGAGCGATGGACAGCCGGTGATGCCGTTTCAGGCGCAAACGCAGCTGGGCGGAGTGCAGTCGCCATGATGCTGACCCGGATGGCGATGACGTCGAGCCGGCTGACGTTGTTTGCGGCAGTGCTGATTCTGGTGGGCGGCATCGTGGCGTTTCTCGGCTTTCCTTCGCAGGAAGAGCCGTCGGTCACCGTCCGCGATACCGTCGTGTCGGTGTCGTTTCCGGGCATGCCCAGCCAGCAGGTGGAAACCTTGCTGGCGCGCCCGATCGAAGAGCGCTTGCGCGAACTGGCCGGCATCAAGCGCATCGTGACCACGGTGCGGCCCGGCAGCGCGATCGTGCAGCTGACCGCCTATGACGATGTGCAGGATCTGCCGGCGTTGTGGCAGCGCGTGCGCGCCAAGGCGACCGAAGCCGGTGCGCAACTGCCTGCGGGTACGCTCGGGCCGTCGATCGACGACGACTTCGGCCGGGTGTCGGTGGCCTCGATTGCGGTCACGGCGCCAGGCTTTTCGATGAGCGAGATGCGTGCGCCGCTGCGGCGCATGCGCGAGCAGCTGTACACCTTGCCCGGCGTGGAGCAGGTAGTGCTGTACGGGCTGCAGGACGAGCGCGTGTATGTGTCGTTCGATCGCGCGCGGCTGCTGGCCACCGGCCTGAGTCCGGCCAGCGTGATGGCGCAGTTGCGGTCGCAGAATGTGGTGGCCTCCGGCGGGCAGGCCACGGTGTCGGGGCTGGCGATGACGGTTGCGACCTCCGGTGAGATACGCACGCCTGCGCAGTTGCAGAACCTGTTGCTGACCTTGCCGACACCCAACGCCAATGGTGTGCGCGAGGTGACGTTGGGCACGCTGGCGCAGGTGCAGGTGATGCCGGCCGACCCACCGGAACGCGCCGCCATCTACCAGGGCCAGCCGGCGGTGGTGGTGTCGGTGGCGATGAAGCCCGGCAGCAACATCGCCGACTTCGGAAAAACGCTGCGCGCCAAACTGGAGGAGACCGCGCACCAGTTGCCCGCAGGGTTTGCGCAGCATGTGGTCACGTTCCAGGCCGACGTGGTCGAGCGCGAGATGGGCAAGATGCACCACGTCATGGGCGAGACGATTGTCATCGTCATGGCGGTGGTGATGCTGTTCCTGGGCTGGCGCACCGGCTTGATCGTCGGCGCGATCGTGCCGTTGACCATTTTCGCCTCGCTGATCGTCATGCGTGTGCTGAGCGTGGAGCTGCAGACGGTGTCGATCGCGGCGATCATCCTGGCGCTCGGCTTGCTGGTGGATAACGGCATTGTGATTGCCGAAGACATCGAACGCCGCCTGGTTGCCGGGGAAGAGCGACGTCAGGCCTGCATCGCTGCCGGCCGCACCCTGGCCACCCCGTTGCTGACCTCCTCGTCGGTGATCGTGCTGGCGTTCTCGCCGTTTTTCTTCGGCCAGACCAGCACCAATGAATATCTGCGCTCGCTGGCGACCGTGCTCGGCGTGACCTTGCTGGGTTCGTGGTTGCTCAGCATCACGGTGACGCCGCTGTTGTGCCTGTATTTCGCCAAGGCGCACGTCGCGCACGGCAGCGACCAGGCGCCGTCGCGGTTCTATCGTGGCTACCGCTGCGTCATCGAGCGCTTGCTGCTGCACAAGGCGCTGTTCATCGCCGGCATGGTGGCGATGCTGGCGGTGGCGGTCACGGTGCTGGTGTCGATTCCCTACGATTTTCTGCCCAAGTCCGATCGTCTGCAGTTCCAGATGCCTGTGACCTTGCAGGCAGGCAGCGATGCGCGTGAAACCCTGCGCACGGTGAGTGAGCTGAGTCGCTGGTTGGCCGATCGCCGGGTCAACCCGGAGGTGGTGGACAGCATCGGTTATGTCGCCGACGGTGGCCCGCGCATCGTGCTGGGCCTGAATCCCCCACTGCTGGCGGCCAACATGGCGTATTTCACCGTGAGCGTGCGCCCTGGCACCGACATCGATGCGGTGATTGCACGTGCACGTGCGCAGGTACGCAGCCATTTCCCCGCGATAAGCGCCGAACCGAAGCGGTTTTCGCTGGGCGCGACCGAAGCCGGCATGGCGGTGTATCGCGTGGTCGGTCCCGATGAGGCGGTGCTGCGCAGTAGTGCCGCTGCCATTGCAAAGGCGCTGCGCGCCGTGCCGGGTACCGTGGATGTGCAGGACGACTGGCAGGCGCGCATTCCACGCTATGTGGTGCAGGTGGATCAGCTCAAGGCGCGGCGTGCCGGCGTGAGCAGCGAGGACGTCGCGCAGGCGCTGCAGGCCCGCTACAGCGGTGTGGACGCCTCGTTGCTGCGCGATGATGGCAGCTCGGTGGCGATCGTGTTGCGTGGCAGTGCGCAGGAGCGTGCCGCCGACGGCACACCGGGCGACACCTGGGTGTATCCGCAGGCCGGTGGTGCGCCGGTGCCGTTGGCGGCGGTCGCCACGGTGCTGCGCGATAGCGAGCCTTCGGCGATCCAGCGGCGCAACCTGAGCCGTGCGATCACCGTGACCGCACGCAATCCAGGCTTGACCGCGACCGACATCGTCGAGCGGATGTCGGCACCGATGGCCGCGCTCAAGCTGCCGCCCGGCTATCGGCTGGAGATCGGTGGCGAGCTGGAGGATTCTGCCGAGGCCAATCAGGCCCTGCTGCACTACATGCCGCACGCACTGGGCGCGATCCTGCTGCTGTTCGTGTGGCAGTTCAACTCGTTCCGCAAGGTGTTGATCGTGCTGTCGGCGGTGCCGTTCGTGTTGATCGGTGCAGCATTGGCGTTGGTGATCACCGGGTATCCGTTCGGCTTCATGGCCACCTTCGGCTTGCTGGCGCTGGCCGGCATCATCGTCAACAACGCAGTGCTGCTGCTGGAACGCATCGAGGCTGAGCTGGCCGATGGCCTGCCGCGCCGCGAGGCGGTGGTTGCCGCAGCGGTCAAGCGCCTGCGCCCGATCGTGATGACCAAGCTCACCTGCATCGTCGGCTTGATCCCGCTGATGCTGTTTGCCGGCCCGCTGTGGACCGGGATGGCGATCACCATGATCGGTGGCCTGGCCTTGGGCACCTTGGTGACGCTGGGGTTGATTCCGATCCTGTACGACCTGTTGTTTGGCCTGCGCTTGCCAGGTCGTGGCGCTGGTGCTGGGTGAGACCGGGCCGGCGAGGGCGTTCTGTGGCGTGTGCTGGATGCTGCTGGCGCTACGGTCTGCGGCATCGTCCATCACCGCTCCAGCGACATACCGCATCGCGCTGCATGCGGCGGTGGTGTGGGCAAGTTTTCCGCGTCGTTGGCGCATGTCAGTGTCATCGCGATGCAGGCGCAGGCTGCTCGCGCCATACTGGCGACTGCGATAGACGACCAAGACACGATGACCAAGGCAAAAAAGAAAGCCGCACAGCAGGTGGTGCCCGCGCCCGCGTCGGTGTACCAGCTGCATGTGGCGCTGGTGCATAGCGCGCCGTTGATCTGGCGTCGCGTATTGGTGACGGGGGCGCTGCGCCTGGCCACGCTGCATCGGGTGTTGCAGCCGGTGATGGGCTGGAACGGTGCGCATCCTTACGAATTCGACCTGGGCGGCGGCCGCTATGGTGAGTCCGGATTGGACGTGCCGGACCGGCCACGGCTCAAGCATGCCGCCCGCGTCACCGTGGAAAGTGCGGTGGGCGAGCTGGAGTGGTTCGACTATTTCTACGGCGCCGGCGCTGGCTGGCAGCATCGCATCCAGGTCGAGGCGATCCTGCCGCCGGATGCGGACGTGCGTGTGGCCCGTTGCGTGGACGGTGCCAATGCCTGCCCGCCGGAAAACAGCGAGGGAATTGCGCACTACCAGACACTGCTGCAGATCATCGCCGACCCGGATCATGCGCAACACGTGCAGGAGCTGGCCACCTTGGGTGGGCGCTTCGATCCGGGCCAGTTCGATCTGGCCGAGGTCAATCGCCTGCTTGCGCGTGTCCGCGCGTAACAGCGCGTGACGGCAATCACTGCGCGCACCGTCGTGCGCACGTGGCCTGTGTCCGGAATCGGCATGTATTCCCAGTGCGGTGCTGGTCCGCGCCGGCTGCATGCGCCTGGCTGTCTGGTTGCGACTTGCGGTTGGCCGCGTCGCACAGGGGGCGGCCGATCGTCGGATGGACGAGGGCGGGCGGTGGGTCAGCGCCGCCAGCTGCCTTATGCATCGGGCGCGTTGGCCTCAGCGCCGTGTCGTCCTCGGATAGCCGGGTTAGCGCCATGAGCCTGGAGGCGGCTCACTGTGACGGTCTTGCGGTTGTTGCGCGCATCGCTTCCACGCGGATTGGCCGCTCAATCGCGCAGGCGCCCTGTCAGCGGCGCCACAGCAGTCTGACGCCCGATCGGCTAGCCTGATCGCCCGGTTTTACAAAGTGTCTGCAATGTTCCGCTGGTTCGAATCCCTGATCGATGTTTTCCCGCCCATCGAGCGGGACATGCCGCCGCGTAGCGTATGGCGGTTCTATCTGCATTATTTGCGGCCGTTGTGGCCGATTTTGCTGGCTACCTTGATCGCCGGGCTGTTGCTGGCGCTGGTGGAAGTGGCGATGTTCGACTTCCTCGGTCGCATCGTGGACATGCTGGCCGAGCGACCGGGACCGGACTTCTTCCGTCGTCATGCCAGCGAATTGGCGTGGATGGCGGCGATCACGCTGGTGGCGCGGCCCCTGTTCACCGGCCTGCACAATCTGTTGGTCAACCAGGCGATCGTGCCGGGCTTGAGCAATCGCTCGCGCTGGTTGATGCACAACTACGTGGTGCGGCAGAGCCTGGGCTTTTTCAACAACGACTTTGCCGGGCGTATCGCCAACCGCGTGATGCAGACCGGCACCTCGCTGCGCGAATCGGCGGTGCAGATGGTCGATGCGCTCTGGTACATCGTGGTCTACACCGGCAGCGCGCTGTGGCTGTTTGCGCAGGCCGACCCCTGGTTGATGGCGCCGCTGCTGCTCTGGCTGGTGGTGTATGTGGCGTTGATGGCGTTCTTCGTGCCGCGCATGAAGGCGCGCGCGTGGGTCGCATCGGATGCGCGCTCCAAGGCCACCGGCCGCATCGTCGATGGCTACACCAATATCTCCACGCTCAAGCTGTTCGCGCATGCCGGCCACGAACAAGCCTATGTGCGCGATGCGATCGACGAGCTGGCCGTGAAACATCGCCGGCAGACGCGGGTGACCACCGCGATGGATACCGCCATTGCGGTGGCCAATGGTTTCCTGATCGTAGGCACCTGCGCGTTGTCGCTGTGGCTGTGGAACCGCGGGCAAATCAGCGTGGGCGCGATCACGCTGGCGACCGGGCTGGTGATCCGCATCCACAACATGTCCGGCTGGATCATGTGGACGGTCAACGGCATCTTCGAAGACATCGGCAGCGTGCAGGACGGCATGCAGACCATTTCCCAGCCGGTGCACGTGCAGGACACCCCGGATGCGGTGCCGCTGCAGGTGACGCGCGGCCAGGTGCAGTTCGAACACATCCATTTCCATTACGGCAAACGCGGGGGCGTGATCGCCGGGTTGGATCTGCAGGTGCGCGCAGGCGAGAAGATCGGCCTGGTGGGGCCATCGGGCGCGGGCAAGTCAACCCTGGTCAACGTGTTGTTGCGGCTGTACGACCTGGAGCAGGGCCGCATTCTCATCGATGGGCAGGACATCGCGCAGGTCACGCAGGAAAGCCTGCGCGGCCAGATCGGCCTGGTCACCCAGGACACCTCGTTGTTGCATCGCTCGATCCGCGAGAACCTGCTGTATGGCCGCCCACAGGCCAGCGACGCGCAGGTCATGGACGCCGTACGCAAGGCACGCGCGGAAGGCTTCATCGACACGCTGGTCGATGGCGAAGGCCGGCGCGGGTTCGATGCCTATGTGGGCGAACGTGGGGTCAAGCTGTCCGGCGGACAGCGTCAGCGCATCGCCATCGCGCGCGTGCTGCTGAAGGACGCGCCGATCCTGATCCTGGACGAGGCTACCTCGGCGCTGGATTCGGAAGTGGAAGCGGCGATCCAGGACAGCCTGGACGCATTGATGGGCAACAAGACCGTCATCGCGATCGCGCACCGCCTCTCCACCATCGCGCGGATGGACAGATTAGTGGTGATGGATGCCGGTCGCATCGTGGAAACCGGCACGCATGCGCAACTTATCGCACAGGGCGGGCTATATGCACGCCTGTGGGCGCGGCAAACCGGAGGGTTCGTTGCGGCGGATGGATGAGGGGGACGATGCGCGAGTGCCCGCATGCGAGAGAAGGGCGGTCGCACGCGGGCGTAGGAAGTCGACATCTAGCCCCTCTCCCGAGTGCGGGAGAGGGGTTGGGGTGAGGGTGCGGCGAAGCCCGGTGCGTATGTGTTTAGTACACCAGGCTTCGCTCGCGCCCTCATCCGCCCCTGCGGGGCACCTTCTCCCGCGTGCGGGAGAAGGGGGGATGCATCAAACGCCGCAGTAGCCCGCTCTCCCGCACGCGGGAGAAGGATCGATCACTTGATCGGCTGATCCAGCATCAGTTCGCGCGCAAAGCGCACCGGCGGCGCACCGTAGGACAGCATCTGGTCGTGGTAGGCCTTCAGGTTGAAGTCCTTGCCCAGCTTCTCTTGCACCGCCTTGCGCGTATCCAGATGTTCCTGCACGCCGACGAAGTATGTCGGCAGCTGTGCCGACGACAGCTGCGCACGCACCCACTTGCCTGAGGCTTCGCTTTCCTGCTGGAAGGTGTCGTGGGTCATCAGGTGCATCGCCTTGTCGCGGTCCCAGCCGTCCACCTGCACGCCCTGGTCGAGGATGGCGTTGGCGATGGTGCGCAGGTAGAACTTGAGCTGCACCAGGTGGAACAGCGGGTCGTTATCCAGATAGCCCTGTTCCTGCATCATGCGTTCGGTGTACACCGCCCAGCCCTCGGCGAACATGCCCGAGCGCAGCACCGCACGCAGCGTGGAGGGGAACTTGGCCGAGTGCCAGCCTTCCAGGTAATGGCCCGGCGTGCCCTCGTGGATGCTCAGCAGCTGGATCATGCGGGTGTTGTATTCGCGCAGGAACGAATCGACCTGTTTGTCGTTCCAGTCGTCGGGAATCGGCGACACCGCGTAGAAGGTCTTGAGGTTCTTGTCGAGCGGGCCGGGCGAATCGCAATAGGCCACCGCCACGCCACGCTGGAATTCCGGCATAAGGATGATGTCCACCGGCGAATCGGGCAGCGTCATCAGATCCTTCTGCCGCACGAATTCGGTGGATTGCGCCAGCGCAGCCTTGGCGGCATCGACCACCTTGTCGCGGGCCGGCTTCTCGGCATAGGCCAGTTCCAGCGCCGCCTCGATCGCAGCCTGCTGCTGATCGTCGTTGGGGGCAGCGGGCAGTTTCGGTGCGCCGGGCGTGTCCTTGAGCACCGTGCGCGCGATGCCGTACATCTCGCTGCGCACGCGCTTGAGTTCGGATTCGGCACGTTGCTTGATGTCGGCGCGCGACAGCGAGGACAGCAGCGCGAATTTCAGCTTCTGGTCGTACTTTTCCGCACCGATACGGAAATCGCCCTTGGCATTGGGCACCAGCACGGTGTCCAGCCAGGTCTGCTGTTCGGTCACGGCCTTGCGCAGGTTGTCGATGGCCGCCTGCGCGCGCGCCGCTTCAATCGGCCCGAGCTGGGCGATATTGGGCGCGATGAACGTGTCGACGATGCTGAGGATGCCCTTGTTCTGCTTGGCCACGGTCTCGGCATGGATTTTCGGCACGCGTGCCGGGTCCAGGTTCGCGCGCGCCTGCGCAAAGATGCCGGGAATCTTTTCCATGCGCTGGGTGGCCGAGGTCAGGCGCTCGGGCAACGGTGCGAAGTCGCGCGCCATCAGTCCGTACAGCGCGCTGCCTGCCAGGCCGTTGTAGACCTGCGGATCCCACGCCCAGCTCTGCAATACCTCGGTGTTCCAGATTTCCGATTGCAGCTGGTTACGCAGGATGGCGGCATCGACCTGGTTCTCGCGCGACAGCGTGGCGACGTCGATCGCATCCAGGTCGGCCAGCAGCTTCTTGCCGGCATCCAGGCTGCGCTGGCGCCCGGCGGTGCTGAGGTCGTCGATCTGCGTATCGAAGCGGTGGTCGCCTGTCTGGGTGGCGGTGACCGGCGACAGCTGCATCCAGGTGTCCAGGGCGCGCCTGGACAGGTCCGCAAAGCGTGCGTCCGGCGTCTGCGCCTTCTGGCTGCTGGCATCGGCGCTGCTGGCGCGCGGTGATTCGGGCTGTTGCTGGCAGGCACTGAGACCGGCGAGCAGGGCGAGGACGAGCAGGCGTTGACGCATCGTGGATCCTGATGGAAACAATCCACCAGCATAGGCATCTGCGCCTCTGTCCGCACCTGCCATCGGTCAACGGCGCGCGGTGGCCTTGGGCCGAGCGGGCGATGGCGCGCCGCCGTGGCTGGGTTGGGCGCCGCGCCCGTCTCTTCCGGCCAGGCCTGGTGCAGGCCACGCACTGCCGAGCATCAATGCATGCCGTTCAACGGTGGTGACGCGCTTTCGGGCGATGCAGTCAGCCGATGGGCGCGGTCAGGCCGATGCGGTCCGTGGCAGAATCCTGACATAGGGCTCGCCCATGCCGATGGCACGTGCGCCGCACACATCCATTCTGCGGCTGTATCGCTCTGTTTTCTCCGTCACTCACCTGGAGTGACGGCTTTCCAAGGAGGACCACCATGCACGACGTATGCGAACAAGGCAGGCAGCCGATCCGGCGGGACGTGAAGCGGCATGCAGCATTGCTGCTGCTTGGGCTGGCACTGGGCGGTTGCGGGCGACAGCACGCGGACATGGCCGCCGATGGCGGCGGCGCGGCGCCGGCACCGGCACCATTACCTGCATTACCAGCAGTACCACAGCTCTCGGCGTCTGCAGGCAATGCGCTGGCCTATGAGCATGACGTGCGTATCGAACTGCCTGCCGGCCAGATCGCCGAGCGCATCGCGGCGGTGCGGAATGCGTGCCAAAGCGAGCAGGTCGGCACTTGCACGTTGTTGTCGGTCGAGCAGGAAGGTGGGCGCAACGCCAGCGGCAGCGTGAGCGTGCGTGTGGTGCCAGAGGGAATCGAGCCGTTGGTGCAACTGGGCGGACAGGATGGCGATGTTGCCGCACGCAGCACCCGCGCCGAAGATCTGGCCCAGCAGATTGCCGATACCGGGCTGGCCCAGGCGCGGCTGCAAAAAGAACATGCGCGCCTGCTGGAATTGCAGCAGCGCCGCGATCTGGCAGTGACCGATCTGTTGGCGTTGTCCAAGCGTCTTGCCGAGATCGAGGCAGAATCGCAACAGACGCAACAACAGGCGGCGCAACAACAGCGCCGTATTCGCACCCAGTTGCTGACGCTCAACTTCCGCAGCACGAGCGGCGAGCAGGGCAGGGGAGAGATCGCCGAAGCGGCGGCCGAGTTCGGCCAGGATCTTTCTTCCAGCGTGGCCTTCGTCATTCGCGCGGTTGCAGCGTTGCTGCCGGTTGCGGTATTGGCGCTGATCGCCGGCTGGCTGCTGTTGCAGGCGTGGCGGTGGCGCGCGCGCCGACGCAGGATGGCCTGAAATACCGAGCGGCTGGCCGGCAATGCCGGTCAGCCGCTCGGTGTTCGAAGGCGAATGTCGCAGGCGTTGGATGCCGCTGCCGCCTTGCGAAAACAGGCGGCGCAGCGACGTTGCGACCGTGGAGATCTGCCTGGCAGCGAGGCAGCAAGGCAGCGACTGCATGCACTCATGCCAACGCAGTGGCGCCGTTGCGCTTAGCCCTCGTCGAACTCGTATTCCACGAAGACGTCCAGCTGCAGCGCCAGTTCCTGCACCGCGTCGCGCACCTTTTGTGCGGTCGCTTCGTTGCCGGCCTCCACTTCGAACTCGTGGCTGCCCGGACCTTCGTCGTCGGACAGACCGGCCGAGCTGGAATCGTCGTCATCCAGGTGCGGCATCAGATCATCGACCTCTTCGACGTGCTCGATGCCGTCGATGCTCTGCAACAGATTGGCGATGGCACGCGCGTCGTCGTCGGTGCCGGTGATACGCATGCGAAGAGTAGGCATGGACGTGTCCTAGGGATTGGGGAGCTAAAGCCTAGGCACCGACAGGACAAAACGAGGTGATGGTGCGTGCGCGCAGTCACGCCGACTGTGCCAGCGCCGCTTCAGGCGCGACCTGTTCGGCATGTCGCATGCGTTGCACTGCGGCACGCAGCATGGTGGGCATGACGTAGTGGTGGTGAACGTGGTGGATGGATGCCATGTACACACGACCGAACCAGTTGCGGCACGACACCCGCGTGGCCGTGGTCAGCTCGATCTCGTGGTCGTTCACGCGCCGCAGCGCAATCGACGAACGGAAGCGCAGATGCTTGTCATCGGCGCCCAGCACGATCTGCACCTGTTGCCCATCGGCATCGCTACGCTGTGCCAGCACCGGAAAACGGCCGGCAAATAACTGCTTGGCGTTGGGGTCGAGCAGGGACGAGACCGGGCACCCCAGGTGCGAGGTACGCAGCCCCAGCGGCTTGACCAGCAGATTGCGCAGGCGCATCAAGCCGCTCACCGTACCGGGTGGCTGATCGACGAAGGCCTGCAGCAGATCGCACAGCACGCCGTGTAGGCCGTCGGTGCGCAGTTGGCGGGTGTCCAGGCGCAGCTGATGAGCATCTTCGAAATGCACGTCGCGATGAAACTGCTCGCGCAGCAGCGCATCGGCCGGCAGTGTCTGCAAGGTGCGCAGACGCAGCGGCGCCACGCTGGTGGCGACAAAGCCGGGGCGCTGGGTGCGGGAAAGCAACTGGCGCAAGCGCCCGCTCCAGCGACGCATGCGGCTACACGCACGTTGCTGCCAGCTCTGCGGTTTGACATGGAACGACAGCCAGACCGTGGGCACATCGGCGGCGCGCAACGGCGCCGCTTGCAGCAGCGCGGTGACCGACGCCGGCAGCAGCTCGGTCAAACTGGCGATGGTGGCCTGACCCTGGCCGACCAGCGCCTGCTGTGCAGCGCTCAGGGCGCCGCCGGTCTCGTCCGGGTGACAGGACAACGCGAAGAACGCCGAGTGCGGCGCATTGTCTTGCGCAGGCGCGAACTGGTGCCAGGTGCCGCCACCGAAGCGCACGGTGAACAAGCTGTCGCCCGGCAGATCCACATGGCGCAACGTGCGCAAGAACACGTGCGGATCCTGCTCCAGCTGCTGCAGCGAGGCGGTGCAGAAGCGCAGCTGCGCGCCGCCGCTGCCGGTGATTGCAGTGACCACGCGATTGCCGGCATGGCAGTGAAAGGGATGACCTTGTGGACCCACCGAGAACGAAAACAGCGAGGCCGGATCGTCATGGCCGAAGTCCGGCGCCGACAGCTGCGCGGATGGCTCGTCCAGCGCATCGTGATGGGCCGGATGCTGCCGCTGGCGCTCGCCGGCCTGCGCGATCAGGCTATCGCCTGCGCCGGGGTCGAGTTGCGCGATCAGCATGACTTCCACCGGCCGGCCGCCGCTATGGGAGGGTAGCGATACGCGGGGGAAACTGGTTTCTGCGACGATCCGTTGCTGGTCCATGACGAGTCCTTACGGCAGGAGAGTACGGCAGGGTCAGCCGGCTTTCTTGGCCAGCTTGCGCGATTCGCGTTGCAGCGGCCCGGCCGTGGGGCAGACCTCGAACGCGAACCCGCTGAGGGTGTTGACCATGTTGTCGGGGGTTAGCCGATACACCACGAACTGGCCGCGTCGCTCGCTGCTGACCAGGCCCGCTGCGGCCAGCACCGAGAGGTGGCGCGAAATGGCGGGCGCGCTCATTGCAAAGCGTTCGCCGATCTGCCCGGCGGTCAGCTCCTGCGCGGACAGATAGGCCAGGATTTCCCGGCGCGGCCGCGAGGCAAGGGCTTCGAAGATGCGATCGATGGACATGGAGAGGTTTTAGCTAATTAACGAATTAGCTAATTAATGATCTTGCTTGGGTGGGTTGTCAAGTCGTTTGCGCCGCCTGGTGGAGCGGCCTGCTTCAAAGCCCCTGTTCCGCCGGGAGAGGGAGTGGGGAGAGGGTACGGACGCGAAGTCCTTGTGCTCCCAAACTTCATCGGGCTTTGCGCGCGCCCTCATCCGCCCCTCTGGGGCACCTTCTCCCGCAGGCGGGAGAAGGCAGTGGCCAAGTAGCTGCGCTCAGTCGATCAAAAGCCTCCGCTTCCGCCGGGAGAGATTACGGACGCGAAGCCCACGTGCGCCCAAACGTCATCGGGCTTCGCTCGCGCCCGCATCCGCCCCTTCCTGCAACGTGCGCAGTTCGGCCGGCAGTGCCGGCATCGGGGTACGTTCGTCCAGTGCTTCGCGTTTGAGCCAGTCGATGAACGCCGTTGCTGCAGGGCTGGGGACGCGATGGCTGGGGTGCACGATGTAGTAGGCGTAGCGTGCCTTGAGCGTTGGTCCAGGCAGGCGCACCAATTCGTAGCGTTGCAGGTAGGGCTGCGCGATGTGCTTGCGCGCCAGCACCGCGCCCAGACCATAGACCGCAGCGCGCATCGCGTCGGTGCTGTCGTTGAAGGTATGCATCGGCGGCGGCGTGATGCCACGCACCTGGGCGGCACGAAACCAGTCGCGCCACCCTTGCGGGGACAGGTCGCTCAACAAGGGCAATTGCGCGATCTGCGCCGGCGTACGCAAGGCGGCCACTTCCGGCAAGGACGGCGAGGCCACCGGAAACAAGTCGTCGTCCATCAGATGATGCGAGGTCAATCCCGGCCACGCGCCCTGGCCGTAGCGAATGCCCACCTCCGGGCCACCTTCTTCGAAGCGTGAGAACGCGCTGTCCGATTGCAGATCCATGCGGATATGCGGATGCGCGCGACAAAAGCGCGGCAGCCGTGGCAACAGCCAGCAATACGACAGCGAGCGCAGCGTGGTCACGCGCAGCGGGATGGCGTCTTCGCGCGGATGCAGGTTGCCGGCCACTGCGGCGATCTCGGCCAATGCGGCGCTGGCGGCATCGGCCAGTTGCCGGCCTTCGGCGGTGAGTTTGACCCCGCGCGGCAAGCGCTGGAACAGGATGACCCCAAGCAGCGCTTCCAGCTTGCGCACATGGTGGCTGACCGCACTGGCAGTGAGGTGCAGCTCTTCGGCGGCATGCGCGAAATTTTGATGGCGTGCGGCGGCGGCAAACACGCCCAGCGCAGGCAGCAGGGTGGGGCGCAGATTCATCGAGGCATGAATGAGATTTGTGGCTCACCCTGATACTACGCGCTTGTGACGCCCGCCGTTGCAGCCGATGCTGCATCACCCCTTAGCGATGATCGTGCCATGTCCGCTTGCTTGCCTGTTGGTGTCCTGCGCGGTTTCAACGCATCACGGCACGCTGCGCAGGCAGTGCAATGAGCGCGCAACCGGCGATGCAACCGGCCGTTGCACCGCGCGACTGGCGCACCCCGCTGGAACTGGGGTTTCTCGGCATTGTCTGGGGCTGCTCGTTTTTATTCATGCGCGTGGCCGCACCGATGTTCGGCACCGTGGTGTTGGTGGAAATCCGCCTGGCGCTGGGCGCCTTGGTGCTGATGCCATTCCTGTGGCTGGCACGCGGACGCTTCCCACTGCATCGCTGGCCGATGCTGGCGGCGATCGGCGTGCTCAACTCTGCACTGCCGTTCCTGCTGTTCGCCTGGGGCGCGCAACACGCGCCGGCGGCGGTGGGTGCGATCTGCAATGCGATGACGGTGTTGTTCACCGCATTGATCGCATTCCTGTTTTTCGGCGAACGCATCGGCACGCGTCGTGCGCTGGCGCTGCTGGTCGGCTTCATCGGTGTGCTGGTATTGGCCACCGGCAAGTCGGCCGGGTTGAGCGTGGGGCCGGCCGCGCTCGCCGGTGCCACGGCATCGCTGCTGTACGGCATCGGCTACAACCTGGTGAAGCGCCACATGGGCGATTTGCCACCGGCCGCATCGGCGGCATCCACGCTGGGTTGCAGCGCCTTGCTGCTGGCGCCGCTGGCCTGGTGGCAGTGGCCGACCACACCGGTGCCGGCGGTAGCTTGGGCCTGCGCCACCGCGCTGGGCGTGGTGTGCACCGGGTTGGCGTTCTTGATGTATTACCGTTTGATCCAGCGCATCGGCCCGGCGCGTGCGTCCACGGTGACCTATCTGGTCCCGGTGTTCGGCGCGCTGCTGGCATGGTCGCTGCTTGGCGAACCGTTGACCTGGACCATGCTGGTGGCCGCGGTGTTGATCCTGGGCAGCGTGGCTTTCAGTCAGCGCGCCCGCTGAACAGGTGCGCCAGGCAAGCGTGCTGGTGCACTGAATCCGACGCATCGGAGGTGATGCGTCGCGTTGGATCGGAGTAGATCCATGTGGAGTGTCTGGGATCTTTGTTGTACGCACGGATGTAGTGCATGGGTTTGTTGTCAAGGTCCTTGCTAGAGACGAAGACACTGTCTACGCGGCGCTGTCCGTCCAAGGCAGCACGCAACTGTGTTCTTCTGTTGAACCTCAGCGCGTCATCGACGGACAGGCCTGGGTAACGGCTTGCTGCGACTGCTCCAGCGCCTGCTGCTGTTCGCGCGTCTGGGCCTGAGTCTGGTTGATCGCTTGCAGGCGATCGAACGACTGGCTCTCTGGCGCCTGCACGGCGTCCACGGTCGGCATGTGTGCACGCTGGTGTGCCGGGTCATTGAGAGCCCCCTGGACGACGAAGACCTTCTCGCTGCCGGCCAACTGAGCTGTTGGGTTGTTGAGCACGACATGATCCACCCGCGACAGCCCTTCCTCTTTTGCCAGCGCAAGCAGGCTGGCCGTCATGCGCTGGCTTGATGCATCCCACTCCCTGTCATGCTGGGCATCGAGCTTTTGCACCCCATCTCTGATCTGTTGGTACAACGGGTGATCGGCATGGCCTGGGTCTGACGGGAGAAGCTGGGCTGACTGCCCTGGCGACTGCGGATCGCGCTCCCGCAGCTGCTGTTCCAGTTCGCGCGCAGTGATAGGCGACACGTGCAGGTGCGTCGTCTTGCTGTGCTGGAACAGGCCGGGCGTCGGTGGCTGCGTGCTGCTGTCGAGGTAAGGCATGGAACGGGTATTGCTGCCCAGATCGATGCCGTTGCGCTCCAGGATTTCTTCCTTTAATCCCAAGCGCTGCATGTCCAGGATCATTGGCTGCTCTGGCTCGCAGGGCTTTGACTTGTTGTAGTGACGCTCTTAGATGGCAGCTGTTCCAACCACCCACGGACCGTAGTGGTTGGCGTAGTCGGACTGACCCGCGTGGCCGATACGGGTGCTTTTGGCATCCTTGTCGAAGAAATTTGCCCCCATTGCCTCGACATTGGCAGGAGTGACGGGCATCGTCATATCTGCGTTCAAGGTAAGGTTGGACTTGAGCGCGTAATTGAATTGCGGCATTCCGTCAGTTCGATCAATGAAGTCGTGCATACGGCCGGGTGCTTCCCGAAAAATATCTTCCAGGGAGGCATCCGGCCTTGCTTGCTTTACCCTGCTGACGGTTGCATTCCAGCCTGCAATTTCTGCACTTGCTTCATCTACACGGTTGCTTGATAAAACCTTCTCCGCTGCGTCCGAATAATCGTGCGTGGTCTTGGCTATCTGCACCGCAGCGGTTTCGAACGCCTTACGGGAGACAGCTGCGGTTGGGCTGTACATGGCGTGCTGCAGTTCATGCCCCAGCACAAACGTCATGTCACCGGAATCAAGCAACTTGCCACCATGTCCATTGGACAGCCTGGACAGCGGTAGTCGGATGGAACGCTCATCCGGCGTGAACGTCCCGCCTGCATTCGGATCAGTCAGAGGTTTTAGACTGAGTACGCGTTGCTTGGCAACCGCATCATTGAATTGGTCAAGCAGAACGGGCGATGCGGCTAGCACACCCTACAGATTGGTGACATGTTCGGGGGCGACGCCTGGCTGGTGCCCGAAGTCATCAACAATAGCTTGCGCCTGTGGACTCAATGGCATGGCCGTTCCTTGGATCAACGAATGTAGATCCATTCAACGCAGTGGTGCTCCGGCCTCTCCGGCGGTGCATCAGCCTCACCTCGTGGAAACACCTCCACGCGCATGCCTGGGCGGCTGAAGAAGTCACTCATCCATCGCCCGTCTTCCACTATGTTTCGTTGACGTACAAACCCGATGTTTTCCAGCTTCTTGGTAAACGTATCGAAATCGATCCTGCAGATCTCCGTCATCGGGGGGGAAGCACCCGCTTGCGCTGGAATAAACGTGAACTCGAACCAACGCCCCGCAGTAGGCGTCTGGTCCATGCCAAAGCTGTAACCCCACTCACTTGTAAGCGGAGCACTGGCACCATAGCGCTTGGCATCAGCTGCCGCACGCGTCACCGGAACCCCCATTTTGGACTGCAGGTAGTCAGGCGTCAGATCGTCCAGTTGGTGAATTGCTTGAATCAAGGCAAGCATGCGGGTGAGTGCATCTTCTGCCGTTCGTATCGGTCCGCTGGGTTCGCTGCCAGCGGGAGTGACTGCGGAATCTGATGAGGAACTCATGGCAGATGTCTCCGTGACGGTTGCCGGGGCTGGGGTGGCGGCCGTGTGGGCGCATGCGCCCAGAGCGAGGGTCGCGAGCAAGGCGTAGAGGGGGCGCGCGAGCATGAAGCGTCCGTAGTGCGCTGGTGTGGCTGCGACGCTAGTGGTATCCGGCACCGAGGTCAATCGCAAGGTCTCTGGCAGCCGCGCCATCACCGCCGCACGCGATCAGTATCGTGCGGGATATGCTGAGCCTCGGAGGACCATGCATCCAATTTCAATGACGCAATGGACCAAGCATGCTCGCAGGTCCGAAATGTCAGAGCCCGGCGCTGCTTTTCCGATTCCCGAATCCCGAATCCCGAATCCCGAATCAACCAGCCGGCGGCGCCCGCACCGGCAACGGTACATTGCACAGATCGATATGCCCGGCCGGGCGTTTGTAGAAATCGTCCTTGCGATTGCGCCGCGCTTCGGCCACATCGCGGAAGGTCTGGCTGTCGGTGCGCAACAGCTGCAAGGGCGTGCGCTCGGGCAGCGGCACTTCGCTGGCCAGGCGAATCGCGCGGATCGGTGTGCGTTGCGCGGTGTCTTCGTAAAAGCCCATCGGCTCCGGCCCGCGCGGAATCACGCTGAGTAACTCCATGCCCTTGACCACCCGGCCGACCACGGTGATGTTGCGGTCCAGCTGGCGTGGCGACTGCCCGGTGACCACATACAGCTCGGCGCCGATGCTGCTGTCTTCGTCGTTGTTGCGGCCGGCGCCCAGCGTGCCGTAGCAATGCGCAAGCCAGGTCTTGCCGCTGGCGTTGTCGCGCCCGACCGGGAAGCCATCGACAAAGCCCACCTGCGCCGCCCAGCCATCGCTGTCGGGCAGGCGCTGGAAGTTCAGGCCCTGCGACGGGCGTTCGAATTCGGCAGGTAGATGGGTCTTGGCCGACCCTAGCGACTTGGCCTTGGCCGGGGTTTCGCCATCGGGGTCGCCGAACTGCACCACGAAGTTGTCCTGCGACCGATAGATGCTGAGTCCGTCCCAGAAGCGCTCATGCGCCAGCGTGCGGATGTTGTCCACGTGCGCGGGCGCGAACTGCGGCGCCAGTTCGATGACGACCCGCCCGCCATCGAGTTCCATGTACAGCGCGCGGTCCGGGTCGAGCACGCGCCAGTCGCTGGGCGGCGATGCCTCCAGGATCTGTTGCGGACTGCGATAGGCCGCGTCGGCTGCAGCGGGGAACACCAGGGCGAGCAGGCAGGCAGAAGCAACGGTGCGCAGAAGCATGAAAGCGGCCAGCGGAGGAAAGACCCGATTCTTGCCGACCACGCGCCTGGACGCAAAGCGCGTGTGCGCATATCGCAACGCCGGCAGCGTGCGCCGGCATGGTGATGTCAGTCCGTCGCTTGCAGCCGCTGCGCGCTTACCGGCTGTTAGGCACATGCGGCTGGTGTGGTGATCGGTGGCGCCGTGGTCGTTGCGGAACAGCGGGACCAACAGACACAGCGCAGATGCCGACCAGCAGATGGGTCACACCCGGCAGCAGGCCTGTTGTCCGCGGGGACGTGGCCCATGGCGCGCCGAGACTGCGCTGTGCGCGTTGCCCAGGCCAGGCTGGAAAGCGCTCGCCTTGTGGCAGCGCGCCACTGGCCGCTTTGCACTCGCCTCAAAGCACATGGCCCGCGACATGCTCAGCGTGCCGGTTTGCGCTTGACGTACAGCTGCTTGCGCACGCGCGCGACGACCTCGCCATCGCGGTTGTGTACCTCGTTTTCGAACCAGCGCAGATATTTTTCGCCGCCGGCGGTGGCATCGCGCAATTCGGCCAGAACGCTGTCTTCGATGACGAAATCCGCGCTCACCGTGCCGCGTCCGGGCTTGACGAACTCGATGCTGCCGGCCTTGTCCCACACGTAGTAGTCGCGCCCCAGGTTCTGCATGGTCAGCAGCATCCAGAACGGGTCGGTCATCGCGAACAGGCTGCCGCCGAAATGGGTGCCGACGTAGTTACGGTTCCACGGGCGCTGCCGCAGCTCCACGCGTGCGTAGCGGTAATCGGCCGACAACACGGTGACGTGGATACCGGCGAACAGGTAGGGCGGCCACAGGTTGATGCCGAGCTTGAACAGTGAAGCGCGCATGCGGCCAGGTTCCATGGCAGGGCGGGCGCGCAGCATAACATTCGCATGCGTATGGATGGCAGGCGGGCCGCCAGGGTCGGCCTGTTTGCCAGAAGTCGTGTGTGCGCTTCAGGTCGATATCGCGGCGTTTTTCTCTGCTTTTATGCGCTTTGTGCGCCGGTCATTGGCGCAGTTCCGGAGCGAACCGTGTCCGTCGCAGTGGTCCGCGTCGCGTTGGGACAACCCCGCACGGCGCCGAAGCGAGCCGCGCAGGCCATCGAGCGCGCACGACTGCAGCGGGGTGCCCGATAGTCCTGGCCGCCTTGTCGCAATCCGGCTCGACCTCCGCCGGATCGGATGCCCGATCGCCCAATCCGCTGAAGAGCGGCTGACAAGACAACTGCGCAGGCGTCAGGCGGGCGCGGCAGGTGCTCGGGAGCGGCAGGTGCTCCGCGTGGATTTCGGTTCCGGGCGCGCCGTCCGCACGCACCCCCGACGACCGCTTACGCCATCTTGCCGGCCGCTCTAGAACACCAGCGCCGACATCTTGCGGCGGTAGCGGCCGACCAGGTCCTCGTCTTCGATGACGCGGAACGCGTCGATCAGGCTACGGCGCGGCAGGTTGTCGTCGAAGCTGCTGTCCTGTCGCAGCATTTCCAGGAACTGCTCCAGCGCGGCCTCGTCGTTGCCGTCGAGCAGGTGGCGCACGCCGAGCAGATGGCGCGCACGCAGATCGGCGCCATTGGCGGCCAGGGTGGCTTGCAGGGCATCGGCATCCGGCGCGTCCTTCAGCACGTTGGCAAAGCTCAGGCGCGCCTTGGCGCGCACCGCGCGGTCGTCGGTGGCGAGGTTGGCGGGCAGGGCATCGATCAGCTGCTCGGCCTCGACCGTGTCGCCGACCTTGAGCAGCGCCAGCGCCAGATCCAGCTTGAGTTCGTCCTTGTCCGGCTCGGCAGCGATCGCCTCGCGCAGTGCGGCAGCCTGCGCCTGCGGGTCGAGCGGTGCTGGCGGGAGCTCTTCGGCCACCTGCGGCTCCGCCGGCAGCACGCCGTGCTGGGTCAGGAATTCGCGCACCTGGCCTTCCGGCATCGCGCCGGGGAAGCCATCGACCAGTTCGCCGCCCTTGACCAGGAACACGGTGGGGACCGAGCGGATCTGGAAGGCGGCGGCGATCTGCTGCTCCTTGTCGACATCGACCTTGGCCAGCTCGAACGCGCCGTTGTAGTCGGCGGCGAGCTTTTCCAGGATCGGCGTCAGCGACTTGCACGGACCGCACCAGGTGGCCCAGAAGTCCACCAGTACCGGTGTCGTCAACGATTTCTGCAGGACCTCGGTCTCGAAGGTGTCGGTGGTGGCATCGAATACGTGCGGCTTGTCGGACATGGGCTTCCTGAAGAGATGACGGCAACAGTGGGACGTAATGGTGGCAAACCCGGCCGACACAAGGTTGCCCTGCCCAGGCCAACGGGCACGGGCTGCTGCCACCAACTCGCGCATGACCAGGCCGACCATGCTGCGACTGGCCACAGCCAGGCCAGCCATCACCAGGCCAGGGGTTCACGCCGCGCGCGCCCGGCACGACAATGCCGCGTCCTGGCGGCGCAGCGTGCGCCCCGTGTCGGAGCAAGACGATGGCAAGTATCGAGGGCGCCCAACGTTACCTGGGGCTGATCGCAGCGACCGTGTTCGTGCTGGCGGTGGCCGGTTTCGGCGTGGCGCTGCCCGGCTATCTGCAGGCCAGCCATCCGGTGGCGCTGCTGGGCGCAGACGGCGTTCCGCATGCGCTGGGCTTCAACCTGCTGGCGTTCGTGATGGTAGGTGCGCTTGGCATGGCCACCGGGGTCAGCCTGCTGGCGCGCATGCCGGCCAAGTCGGGTTGGGGCTTGCGCGTGGGCGGGCAGTTGATCGTGCTGGCCGGGTTGGCCTTTGTCGGCATGGGCGCGTTGCCGCTGGATCCTGCCGACCTGGATGGCCGTGCCAGTCAGGCCCATGCCAGCGCCTGGTTGCTGTGGGCGGTGGCGTTCGTTCCCGGCATGTTGCTGATCGCCGCCGCGCTGCTCAACCAGCCCGGCACCCGCGCGCTGGCCTGGCTGAGCCTGGGCGCCGGGTTGCTGGTGGCGGTACTGGCGTTCGGCCCGCCGGGGCTGTTGCGGCAGGCCATCGCCCAGCGTCTGGCGTTTCTGGCCTGGGTCGGCTGGCTGGCGGTGGCCGCCTGGCGCTGGCCGGCCAGGGCGCCCGGCTGAGTCTGCGGTTTGGAGCGCCTGCCGCACTGCGGTACCCTGTTCCGCTTTGCACCGCCCGAGCATCCGCTCCCAATGTCCACCGTCGAACCGAACGCCTACGACCCGCAGCAGGTCGAAACTTCCGCCCAGCAGTTCTGGGATGCCACCCGCGCCTTCCAGGTCGACGAGAACTCGGAGAAACCCAAGTTCTATTGCCTGTCGATGCTGCCGTACCCGTCCGGTGCGCTGCACATGGGCCATGTGCGCAACTACACCATCTCCGATGTGGTCAGCCGCTACAAGCGCATGACCGGCCACAACGTGATGCAGCCGATGGGCTGGGACGCATTCGGGTTGCCGGCGGAAAACGCCGCGATCAAGAACAAGACCGCGCCGGCCAAGTGGACCTATGCCAATATCGAACACATGCGCGGTCAGCTCAAGTCGCTGGGCTACGCCATCGACTGGTCGCGCGAGTTCGCCACCTGCACGCCCGAGTATTACGTGCACGAGCAGCGCATGTTCACCCGGCTGATGCGCAAGGGCCTGGCCTATCGCCGTAACGCGGTGGTGAACTGGGACCCGATCGACCAGACCGTGCTGGCCAACGAGCAGGTCATCGACGGCCGCGGCTGGCGCTCCGGTGCATTGGTCGAAAAACGCGAGATTCCGCAGTGGTTCCTGCGCATCACCGATTACGCGCAGGAACTGCTCGACGGTCTCGACCAGCTGGACGGCTGGCCGGATTCGGTCAAGACCATGCAGCGCAACTGGATCGGCCGCTCGGAAGGGCTGGAGATCCAGTTCGACGTGCGCGACACCAACGGCGCTACGCTGGATCCGCTGCGTGTGTTCACCACCCGCCCGGACACGCTGATGGGCGTGACCTTCGTGTCGATCGCCGCCGAGCACCCGCTGGCGCTGCATGCGGCCAAATCCAACCCGGAGCTGGCCGCGCTGCTGGAAACGCTCAAGCACGGCGGCGTCTCCGAAGCCGAGCTGGAAACCCAGGAAAAACGCGGCATGGCCACCGGCCTGACCGCGGTGCATCCGATCAGCGGCGAACAGGTGCCGGTGTGGGTGGCCAACTTCGTGCTGATGGGCTACGGCACCGGTGCGGTGATGGCGGTGCCGGGCCACGACCAGCGCGATTTCGAGTTCGCCAACAAGTACGCCCTGCCGATCGTGCAGGTGGTCAAGCTGCGCGAGCCGCGCAACGACGACGAGCAGCGCTGGGACGCCACCGAGTGGCGCGACTGGTACACCGACAAGAGCCGCCCGCTGGAACTGATCAATTCGGCCGAGTTCGACGGGCTGGATTTCGGTGGCGCGTTCGAGGCCTTGGCCGAGCGCTTCGAGCGCAAGGGCCAGGGCCAGCGCCGGATCAATTACCGCCTGCGCGACTGGGGCGTGAGCCGCCAGCGCTACTGGGGCTGCCCGATTCCGGTGATTTACTGCGCCAAGTGCGGCGCGGTGCCGGTGCCGGAAGACCAGTTGCCGGTGGTGCTGCCGGAGAACGTGGAATTTGCCGGTACCGGTTCGCCGATCAAGACCGACCCGAGCTGGCGCCAGACCACCTGCCCGGAGTGCGGCGGCCCGGCCGAGCGCGAGACCGACACCTTCGACACCTTCATGGAGTCGAGCTGGTACGTGGCGCGCTACACCAGCCCCAATGCCCGCGACATGGTCGACCGCCGCGCCAATTACTGGATGCCGGCCGACCTGTACGTGGGCGGCATCGAGCACGCGATCCTGCACCTGATGTACTTCCGCTTCTATCACAAGCTCATGCGCGACGCGCGGCTGGTGGACAGCGACGAGCCGGTGACCAACCTGCTCACCCAGGGCATGGTCATCGCTCCGTCGTACTACATCGAATTAGCCGATGGGAACAAAGAGTGGATCAATCCCTCGGAAGTAAGTGTTCACACTCACGCTGATGGAAGTAAAACGGCGTGGATCCCTGAAGGAAGTTTGGATTTAGATGGGAATTTGGTCGAAGGTAAAGGAAACCTTAATAAGGTTGGCGTTTTTGCAGCAAACCTAAATATGGTTTCGACTAAAAACGCAAAAGGTGAGCCAGGAAAGTTCTTATTTGCCGGACGGCAGGTAGTTATCGGCGGCACCGAGAAGATGTCCAAGTCCAAGAACAACGGCGTGGACCCGCAGTCGATGGTGGCCAAGTACGGCGCCGATACCGTGCGCCTGTTCTCGATGTTCGCCGCACCGCCGGAGCAGTCGCTGGAATGGAACGAGGCCGGCGTCGACGGCATGGCGCGCTTCATGCGCCGGCTGTGGGTGCAGGTGCACAAGCATGTGGGCGAAGGCGCTGCCGCTGCATTGGATGCCGCCGCGCTGAGCGCCGAGCAGAAGGCGATCCGCCGCAAGACCCACGAGACCATCGGCAAGGTCAGCGACGACTACGGCCGCCGCCACAGCTTCAACACCGCCATTGCCGCGGTGATGGAGTTGTCCAACGCGCTGGCCAAGTTCGACGACGCCAGCGACCAGGGCAGGGCGGTGCGGCAGGAAGCGCTGGAAGCGATGGTGCTGTTGCTCAACCCGATCACCCCGCATGCCAGCCACGCGCTGTGGCAGGTGCTGGGCCGTGGCGAGACGCTGCTGGAAAACGTGGCGTTTCCGCAGGTCGATGCCGCCGCGCTGGTGCGCGATGCGCTGACCCTGGCGGTGCAGATCAACGGCAAGCTGCGCGGCACCATCGAGGTGGCCGCCGATGCCGGACGCGAGCAGATCGAAGCGCTGGCCCAGGCCGAGCCGAACGCCGCCAAGTTCCTGGAAGGACTGAGCGTGCGCAAGATCATCATCGTGCCCGGCAAGATCGTGAATATCGTGGCGGGGTGATTGGTTCTGATTGGTCGGGTCGCAGCCGCCGTTTCGGGTAGTTCGCCGGATCGGCGTGGCGGTGCGTAGGTTAGGTTGATGCGGCAGTTTCAGGTAATTCCTGCACTGGCGCGCAGGCAAGGGGACTGCGGTCGTTCTTGCCGATTCATTTCACTGGCGCGTGGCGACGCGTTTGTCATCACCGGCCGCCGCAGTTTTACTGCGGCGCTCTCAAGCCCCGTTCACGCGGTGTCGGGCAGGCTAGCCGCCTGTTGCCGCCGCCGGGGCGCTCATCCAGACTGTGCCCATGATTCGATTCCCTACTGCCTTCGCTACCTCCCTCGTGCTTGTGTCGAGCCTCACCGCCTGCGGATTCCATCTGCGTAATTCGCTGGCGTTGCCGCCCGATACCCCGGCGGTGAAAGTGCAGTCTGCGGTGCAGTACAGCGAACTGGCCAAGCTGCTGCGGCGCGGCCTCAAGGCCTCTGGCGCCACCCTGGCCGACGAGGATGCCAAGACCGGCTTTGCGCAGGTGCAGGTGTTGTCCGAGCGTTGGGGCGATCTGCCGATCGCCATCGACAGCCAGGGCCGTGCGCAGGAATACAGCCTGCGTTACGCGGCGATCTTCTCGGTCACCACCGCCAATGGCTCGGTGCTGGTGCCGCAGCAGGTGATCGAGCTGTCGCGCGATTACGTCTCCCCGCCGGTCGATGCCACCGGTACCGCGACCGAGCGCGAAATCCTTGCCGACGAATTGCGCAAGGACATGTCGGCCTCGATCCTGCGTCGTATCGACAGCGTGGTGCGCGCCCGTCTGGAACGCGGCGAAACCCTGGAAAGCACGCCGAGTGCGCCGCTGCCGCCAGCCGAGACGCCGCCTGCGCAGCCAACGACACCGCCCGAATCGAGCGTGCCCGCCGCGTTGCCGCCTGCATCGCAGTCGTCGTCGAACAACTAAGCGTCGCGCGCTTTCGCAGTCATGGAACTTCGCCCCGAGCAGCTTGCCGGTCAGTCCAGCCAGCCGTTACAGCCGGCTTATCTGATTGCCGGTCCAGAGACGCTACGCGTACTGGAAGCAGCCGATGCCGTGCGTGCACGCGCGCGTGCCGAAGGCATCAGCGAGCGTGAAGTGTTCGACGCCGATGGCCGCGAGTTCGACTGGAACCAACTGGACGCCACCTTCAACGCGCCCAGCCTGTTCAGCCCGCGCCGGCTGGTCGAGGTGCGCCTGCCCAGCGGCAAGCCGGGCAAGGACGGCGCCGAGGTCATCACCCGGTTCTGCGCCAACCCGCCGCCGGATGTGGTGCTGC
The DNA here is from genome assembly GCF_014197275.1 of Xanthomonas sp. 3075. Lineage (GTDB taxonomy): Bacteria > Pseudomonadota > Gammaproteobacteria > Xanthomonadales > Xanthomonadaceae > Xanthomonas > Xanthomonas campestris_B. The sequence continues at coordinate 116,729 of NZ_JACIFI010000003.1, forward strand.
TGATCACCGCCAACGACTGGAGCAAGGCGCATCAGGGCAAGTGGGCCGAGGCGATCGGCCGCATCGGCACCATTTCGGTGGCCTGGGCGATCAAACCGCATGAGCTGTCGGACTGGATCGAGCGCCGCCTGCGCAGCCAGGGCCTGCGTGCGGATGCTGCCGCCGTGCAGCGCCTGAGCGAGCGGGTGGAAGGCAACCTGCTGGCCGCCGCGCAGGAAATCGACAAGCTGGTGCTGCTGGCCGACGGCAAGGTGCTCGACCTGGAGGCGATGGAATCGCTGGTCGCCGATGCCGCACGCTACGACGTGTTCCGTCTGGCAGAGACGACGTTCTCCGGGCAGCCGGCCGCCGTGATCCGCATGCTCGCCGGCCTGCGTGCCGAGGGCGAGGCGGTGGCCGCGCTGATGCCGATCCTCATCAAGGAACTGCTACGCACCGCATCGCTGGCGAAGGTGCAGGCCAACGGGGGCAACCTCGCTGCCGAAATGAAATCGCAAGGCATCTGGGAATCGCGCCAGGCGCCGTTCAAGCGCGCGTTGCAACGCCACCCCGAGCCGCGTCGCTGGGAACGCTTTGTCGCCGAAGCCTCGCGGGTCGATCGCATGGCCAAGGGCCGCGCCGACGGCGACCCCTGGGTCGGCCTGGAACGCCTGCTGGTGGCCGTGGCCGAAGCCCGCGCGGTGAGATTGCTGGCGTGAAAGCCGGCGATGCCGCCCCCGGAGACCACGCCTCCGCCAACCGCCACGCGCGCTCCGCCTCCCGACACAGCGCAACACCCGGCCAGGCCGCACCTGCGGCCACCTTCAGCAGCGCGGCTCCCACCTCGCCGCTCATCGGTTCCCGCTCCGCAGCGCTGAAGCCTCGCTCTTCCGAATCCCCAATCCCGATTCCCGACTCCCGGCTCCACGTCTACTACGGCGGCACCTTCGACCCGATCCACCTGGGCCACCTCGCCATCGCCTGCGCCGCGCGCGACGAACTCGGCGCGCTGGTGCATCTGGTGCCGGCCGCCGATCCGCCGCATCGCCCCGCGCCCGGCGCCACCGCCGCGCAACGCGCGCGCATGCTGGAACTGGCGCTGGCCGATACCGCCGGGCTGCTGCTGGACACCCGCGAACTGCAACGCGCCAGCCATGACAGCGCGCCGTCCTACACCGTCGAGACCTTGCGCGAACTGCGTGCCGAACTCGGCCCAACCACACCGATCGCCTGGCTGCTCGGCGCCGATGCCTTCGTCGGGTTGAGCCACTGGCATGAGTGGGAAGCGCTGTTCGCCCTGGCGCACTTCGTCATCGCCGCGCGTCCGGGCATCGCGCTGGACCTGGCCGACGCGCCGCAGCTGGCCGAGGCGGTGCAGGGCCGGTGGGCGGCCAGCGCGGGCGAACTGGGCACCACGCCGGCCGGCCGCCTGTGGCGACTGCATCAACCGCTGCGCAGCGAATCGGCCAGCGCGGTGCGCGCGCGCATTGCCGACAGGGGTGCCTGGCAAGCGCTGGTACCGCCGCCGGTGGCGGCTTTCATCGCGCACGCACACCTGTATGGCCACGTGCCCGGTTAACTGAACACGCATCCGGCCGGACCGGCCTATAATTCACGCCAATTCCATCGAGTTGCCCGCTTTGACCACCCAAGCTCAAGTCATCAAGACCTCCATTCCGAATCCGCCGCCGTCCGTGCCGGACCTGTTGGCCACCGTGCGCGAAGCCGTCGAGGAACTGAAAGCCAAGGACGTGGTCGAGATCGATGTGCGCGGCAAGTCCAGCGTCTGCGATTACATGGTGGTCGCCTCGGGCACCTCGACCCGCCATGTGAAGTCGATCGCCGAAGAGGTGGTCAAGTTCGCCAAGCGCCTGGACGTGATGCCGCTGGGCGTGGAAGGCGAGCGCGAGGCCGAGTGGGTGCTGGTGGACCTGGGCGACGTGGTGGTGCATGTGATGCTGCCGCGCGTGCGCGAGTTCTATGCGCTGGAGCGGCTGTGGACCGTTGGCGACCAGCGTCCGGACGATGCAGATGCCGATCCTGAAGAGTGAGTGAGCCGGGTATGCCGCGCAAGGCCCGACCCGCGACCGATGCGCCTGCCTCGCAGGCGCTGCAGCAACTGCGCAGCCAACCTGCGCTGGCCTCCGGGGCGCCGCTGTCGCCGGCACGCAAGCGCTTCGACCGCTTGCTGCGCGATCTGGAACGTCATCGCGGCGAATTGCAGGCCTGGCAGGTGGCGCTTACGCAGTGGCGCGAGCGTTACCACAGCGAACTGCAGCCCTTGCTCGACCATCGCCGCGCCGCCGATATCGCGCTGGTCGAAGAGCTCGATCGCGCGCACGCCACGGTCAAACTGGGCAAGGCCGATCGCGAATTTCTGTCCGAGTTGCTATGCGATATCGCCGGCCCGCTGATCGAGGCCGGACATGACGCGCTGCGGCCGATATACGACCGCCATAGCGCAGTCGGCTACGATCAGGACGTTTCCGAATCCGATGCGCTGATAAAGCAGATTCTCGGCCAGGCCTACGGGCTGGATGCCGACGAACTGGATGGCGTCGACTCGCCCGAAGAGCTCTACGCGCGCGTCAGCGAGCGGTTGGAGCAGGAACATGCGCAGCAGCAGCAACGCCACACGCAACGTCGCAAGCGTGCCGAGAAAAAAGCGGGTGTCGAAAGTACCGAACCGCCACCACTGCGCGAGTTGTATCGCAAGCTGGCCGGCAACCTGCACCCGGACCGTGCCAAGGACGCCGACGACCACGCCTCGCGCACCCTCCTCATGCAGCGGCTCAATGCCGCCTACAAGGCTGGCGATCTGCTGGGCTTGCTCGAATTGCAGGCCGAAATCGGTTTGTTGGACGCGCAAGGCGTGAATGCGATGAGCGCGGCGCGGCTGCAGGACTATAACCGCGAGCTGGATCGGCAGTGCAAGGATCTTCAGCAACAGGTACTGCAACAGTCGGAGAACTTCTGTGCCGAATACGGACTGGATCTACAGTCGCGCCCCAAGCCCGAACGGCTCAGCAGATTGATGGCGCAACTCAAGCGCGAGATCGAGGACGAGGTGATCCACGCGCGTCACGACCTGCGCGAGCTGCAAGATCCGCAATCGCTCAAGCGCTGGTTGAAGCTGCAACGCGCCATGGCCAGTATGCCCGACGCGCCCTGGTTCTGACACGCGCGTCCAGTTGGCAGGCCGCGGTGCTTGCTGTGTTTTGCGTTGCTGCCCGCGCGGAGTGTCGAGTTCTCCAGTGAGTTGGCAGGCCAGCCGGCAAACGAGCCTCGCGGCGTGAGCTGTTCCACGTTCCGCAAGCAATGGACATGCCGGTCGCGCGATCACGACATGCGCAGGCGCGTTGCCTGGAACGGACGCACCTGGATGCCGCAATCGCCACGCGCGCCACGTCCATCCGGGGCGCGTTGACGCGCCGCGTCCTCGGCGCGCTGCGCGGAATCGGCGGGCAGCCCCGGGGTAGCGCAATCGCCGTCTACCGCGCGCCACGAATCCGTCTGGCTGCAGTCTGTGCGCAGCGTTCATGCGCGCCGCGCGCAAGACGCCTTAGGGGGCCGTCGCCGCAGCTGCGTGCGAGGTGTTCATACAGTGTCATTGGCGTGCGGCATGTCGTCAGCCGCCTTAAGAGGCGGCCGGACGGACACCTGCTCCGTCCGGCCGCGCATGGCTCTGGCGATCATTGCGGCGGGCTTACGCCGCTGGCGTCTTCCTGAAGCCTGCTTTCCTGCACCTCGCCTACAACGGCCCGCGTTCCCAAGGCCCGGTGATCGCCAGGGTGATGCCCGGTGTCTGGATGTTGACGAACAAGGTGCGCGCCAGCGGATCCCAGCACGCGCCGCAGAACTCGGTATCGCGGTAATCGCCTTCGGCAATGGTCTTGCCGGCATCGGCGATCTGCTGCGAGGTGAGTTGCACGTTGTTCTTGGCCAGATAGAACGATTCGCCGCTGCGGGTGAGTCCGAGCAGTCGCGCACCGGGACCGTATTCGTCCGGACTCTCGCCGCCGTCTTCGCACAACACCACGCCGCCGCGCGCGCTGACGGTGACGTTGTCCGGGTTATGCGCCGCAAGCTGATTGCCGCTGACGAACAGCGCGCTCAGGCGCTGGGTGAACAGGTCCAGCACCCACACCGCGCCATTGCCGTAACCGCGGCGGCCCTGCGCATCCACGCCGGTGCTGGTGTCGACGATGAAGAGCTTGCCGTAGCTGTACCAGATACCTTCGCCACGGCTCATGCGCAGCGCACCGTCGGCCCAGGCCTGCGCAAACGGCCCGCTCAAGGTGTCGTTGGCGCCGATATCCGGGAAGCCGGTCGGTGCGACGATGCTGTCCAGATCGGGCTCGGTGATATCCACCCACTCCAGCTGGAACTGCTGGCCGATGCTGGCGACAGTGAGATCGGCGTTGCGCTGCCCGCGCACGCGCGCGGCCTGCAGCCGGCCGCCGTTCTCCAGCGAGCCGTTGCGGCCGCGACGATCGTTGGGAATGAAGCGATACAGCCCGGCCTTGTTGCGGTCGTCTTCGGTGAGATAGACGATGCCGGTGCGCGGATCGATCGCCACTGCCTCGTGGCTGAAGCGGCCCAGGCCGACCAGCGGACGCCCGGTGGTGCGATGGCTGTCCGGGTCCACTTCGAACACGTAGCCATGTTTGTGACCGGTGCTGGAGACCGTATCGGACTTGATCTCTTCGCAGCTCAGCCAGGTGCCCCACGGGGTGGGGCCGCCGGCGCAGTTGACCAACGTACCGCCCAGGCTCGGCTCCAGGCTGCCCCAGCCGCGCCTGCCATAACTCAAGGTGGTGGTGCCGCCGCCGGCCTGCTGGCTGCCGCTGACGATGCCGGTGTCGTACATGGCCGGCGCGCGCAGCGGCGTGGTGGCGCCGCGTTCGTGGTTGCGGATCAGCACGTATTCCAGGCCGCGCAGCGGGTCGCTGCCCGGGCGCCAATCCGGACGCCGCAGGCCGACCACGGCCATGCCGTCGTGCCGGTCGGGGCAGGGCTGGCCATCGTCCATGCGATCGCCGCTCCAGCCGAACGAGCGGTAGCTGAAACCGCGCGGCAGCTGCAGCAACGGCAGCCCGGTGCTCTGATCGGCCACCGGCGCGAGCGGGCCGTAGCGGCTGGGCACCGGCGCAAGCTGCAGCGGCGAGGAGGTGGTTGCAGCCTGTGCCTGGCGTGATTGCAGCGCACTCAAGCTGCCAAGGGCGCCGGCGGCCATGACGGCGGCGCTGCCCTTGAGGACCTGGCGGCGGGCGGGATCGAAAATCGGCATCGAACGACTCCTGCGTGGCTGGGTGGTTGGGTGACACTAATTGCCGGCTGTAACCACGCGATGACACACAACGGCAAATCGCCACGGACTGCCCAGGCTGTGACGCGGATATCATGTGACGATGAAATGCCGACTCATCGCTACCGGCGAGCGCGCACCGGCCTGGGTGGCGCAGGGCTTTGCCGAATATCAGAAACGTCTCTCGCACTGGATGCCGCTGGAGCTGGTCGAGATCGAACCGGGCCTGCGCGGCAAGGGCCGCGATGCGCAACGCGCCATCGACGACGAAGGCCGCCGCGTGCTCGCCGCGCTACCCAAGAATGCGCATGTGGTCGCGCTCGACGTGCCAGGGCGCCCGCTCAGTTCCGAACAGCTGGCCCAGCGCATGGAATATTGGCGCGGGCAGGGCCGCGATCTGGCGTTTCTGATCGGCGGCCCCGAAGGTCACGCGTCCGATGTGCTGAAAACCGCCAGCGAAAGCTGGTCGATCGGACCACTCACCTTGCCGCACATGCTGGTGCGTCTGATCGTGGCCGAGCAGCTGTACCGCGCTGCGGCGATGCTGGCCAATCATCCGTATCACCGCGCGTAAGTTTCACCGCGCGTCAGTGGTGCGCACGGCGTACGCAGTTGCATCCACTGCGGCGCTGGCCGTCATCATGCGGCGGCGGAATCCTCGAAGCCGCGATGACAGACGTCTGCGCGCCCTGCTCGCCGGCCACGCGCCTCCGAGGGTTGCAAGATGCTGACTGCTCTACCGGTCGTGGCGATTGCGGCGTTGCCCCGACAGTGCAATCCCCATGTTGAACACGCGCCGCGCTGCAGCCGGGGTCGCGCTCCTGTGGCGTCACGCCGTCGTCGGCTTTTCCCCCAAGCCAAGAGTCGTCTGGTGTAAACGCAGATCGTCGGCGCTCTCTGCGTCACGCTCGAATGCGGCGACCCGCATGCCGAATCGCCGCATTCGCGTATCGCGCTCAGTTCAACGAAAAGCTCACCGGCACCAGGCCATACGCCTGCACGGCCTGACCGTTCTGCATCGCTGGTTGGAAACGCCAGTGGCGCAGGACCTGGTTACGTGCCGCCAGATCGAGGGCGCGATGACCGCTGCTGGTCTGCACGTTGACCTCGGTCGGGCGGCCGTCGGTGGCGACCAGCACGCGCAGCAGCACCGTGCCTTGCTGTTCGGCACGCAACGCGGCCACCGGATAACTCGGTGCCGGTGAGCTCAGGTAGTGCAGCTGGCCTGCCTCGACCGGCGCGCTGGGTGCGGAAATGGCCGGTGCGCTGTCCGGCGCGGCGTCGGCAACCGCAGGCAGGGCAAGCGATGCGCTATCGACCACCGCCGGCTGACTGACCACCGGCGCTTGCAGCTGCACCGGCACGGTGGTCGGCGGCGTACGCGTGGGCGGCGGGGTGAACTTCACCTCGATCGGAAAGACCGGTGTCGGCACAGGGGGCGTCGGCACGGTGATGGGCATGACCCAGCGTTCTTTCGGCGTGGGAGGCTGCGGAATCGACCGGTACGAGAGAGGAATCAACAACAGACCGCCGGCCAGCAAGTGCAAGGCCACTGCTGTGCTCATCGCCAGAACGCGCGAGGCGTCAATGCCGGTGGGGCGGAAAGAAACCTGAGACTGCGTGCGAACCATCATCCACCTCCTGAACGGAACTGCGGAAAGGACCAACGCGACCCGGACGCAGTACTCCATCCGGTAGCGTAGGTTTACCGCGACCCAGGCGGGGGCACAAGCGATTTCGCAGTGCCGGGCATGGCGCCGGCGCATGCATCGGCTCGGGCCGATCCGCAGAGTGCGAGCGCCCGGCGCTTGTCGATGAGCTCGTGCCGAGCGGTAAGGCGGACGCCACGTCCGTTGCGTGCGCGCAAAAAAAAACTGCCCCCGAAGAGGGCAGTCTGAAACGTCGCCGCAGCGAGCGAGGCGATCAACGCCCCAGTTCGAAGGTTACCTCCAGGTTGATCGACAGCGTGGTTTCGCCCGGCGCAACCGGCGTATCCATTTCGGCCTTGGCCGAGCGCAGCGAGGCGGCCATCATCATCGGGCGCACGCCACCGCCGCTGTGGCCTTCGGAGATGCTGACGATGCGGCGCACCTTCAGACCCAGCGACTTGGCGTAGGTTTCAGCGCGGGCCTGGGCCTTCTTCAGTGCGGCCACGCGGGCTTCGTCGTAGACCGGTTCGGGCTGGTCGATCGAAAAGCTCGGGCCGTTGATGTCGTTGGCGCCCTGGGCGACCAGGGCGTCGAGCACCTTGCCCAGGCGGGTGATGTCGCGCACCTTCAGGCTGATCGTGTTGCTGGCCTGGTAGCCGTTGATCTTGGGCGCTTCGTTTTCCTTGTAGGTGTACTGCGGGCTGAGGTTGATGCCGCTGGTCTGCACGTCCTTGTCGGCGATGCCGGCGGCCTTCACGGCGGCCATGACCTTGCTCATCCGCTCGGCGTTCTGGCGCATGGCGGCATTGCCGTCGGCCGCCTGCGTGACCACCCCGGCAGACAGTGTGGCGATGTCGGGCACGCGCTTGGCTTCCGCCTCGGCCGACACGTTGAGCAGGGTGCCGTCGTTGGGAATGGTGTAACTCGGAGCGGTCTGGGCGTGGGCGGTCATGGCGGTTCCGGCAGCGATGGACAGGGCCAGCAACAATGGCATGAGGGTGGGTCGCATAAGATCTCCTGGTCTGTGCGGCGAGCGTGTTGTGAGCGCGATGAACAGCTTGTGAGTCAAGCGCGACCACTGTCGCCCGCGCAAGCAAGCGGGCGAGCACAGGCAACGGGTATGCTGGTCGGATGCTCTATCTCGCCTCCCGGTCGCCGCGCCGACAAGAACTCCTGCAACGCCTGGATGTGCCTTTCCAGACCTTGCAACTGGACGTGCCCGAGTTGCGCGCAGCCGACGAATCGCCCGCGCACTACGTACAACGCGTCGCGCTGCACAAGGCGCGCGCCGGCTTGGCGCAGGTGCAGGCCCGCGACCCCGGCGCGATCGTGCTGGGCTCCGATACCGAGGTCGTGCTGGGCGAGCGGGTGTTCGGCAAGCCGGTCGATGTCGACGATGCGATCGCGATGCTGCGCGTGTTGTCCGGGCGCACCCACCAGGTACTCACGGCGGTGGTTCTAGTCTGCGCACAGCGCGCCCCGGCGCAGGCATTGGTGGTGTCGGAGGTGACCTTCGATACGCTCGATGACGCGCAGATCGCTGCGTACGCGGCCTGTGGCGAGCCCATGGGCAAGGCCGGTGCCTATGCGATTCAGGGGCGCGCAGAACGTTTTATCAGCCATTTGTCCGGCAGCTATTCCGGCGTGATGGGATTGCCGCTGCATCACACCTCGCAGTTGCTCACAGCCTTCGGAGCGCATTGATGTCGGAAGAGATCTTGGTCAACGTCACCCCGCGCGAAACCCGCGTGGCGGTGATCGAGAACGGCATGTTGCAGGAGCTGCATATCGAGCGCGGCTGGCGCCGCGGCGTGGTCGGCAATATCTACAAGGGCAAGGTGCAGCGGGTGATGCCCGGCATGCAGGCGGCGTTCGTCGAGCTGGGCCTGGAGCGCGCCGCGTTCCTGCACGCCAACGACGTGGTGCGTCCGGCGCCGGCGCCGGCCAGCGTGGTGGATACCGAAGAGACCCCGATTCCGCCGCCGCCGGCCGCGGCCGTGCCGATCGTGGAGCTGCTGCGCGACGGTCAGGACATCGTGGTGCAGGTGGTCAAGGACCCGATCGGCACCAAGGGCGCGCGGCTCACCACCCAGATCAGCATTCCCTCGCGTTATCTGGTGCTGCTGCCGCAGTCCAAGATCGTCGGGGTGTCGGCGCGGATCGAGGACGAGGCCGAGCGGCTGCGCCTGAAGACCATCGTCAGCGAGGTCTCCGCCCAGCACGGTGGCTTCGGCTACATCATCCGCACCAACGCCGAAGGCCAGCCGGCCGAGGCGCTGGCCGAGGACATCGCCTATCTGTCGCGGGTCTGGACCGTGGTGGAGCGGCGTGGGCGCGAAGCGCCACCGTGCAGCATCATCTACGAAGACCTCAGCCTGCCGTTGCGGGCGGTGCGCGACCTGATCCGCAAGGACGTGGAGAAGGTCAAGGTCGATTCCAACGAGACCTTCGTGCAGCTGCAGGCGTTCGTGGCCAAGTACATGCCGGTGCTGGCCGAGCGGCTGGAGCTGTACACCGGCGACCGGCCGATCTTCGACCTGTACGGGGTCGAGGACGAGATCGGCCGCGCGTTGAACAAGCAGGTGCCGCTCAAGTCCGGTGGCTACCTGGTGATCGACCAGACCGAGGCGATGACCACCATCGACGTCAACACCGGCTCGTTCGTCGGTCAGCGCAATCTCGAAGAAACCGTGTTCCGCACCAACCTGGAAGCCGCGCAGGCGGTGGCGCGGCAGCTGCGGCTGCGCAACCTGGGCGGGATCATCATCATCGACTTCATCGACATGGACGATGCCGAGCACCGCCGCCAGGTGCTGCGCACGCTGGAGAAGGCGCTGGCGCGCGACCACGCCAAGACCACGGTCTACGAGTTCTCGCCGCTGGGCCTGGTGGAGATGACCCGCAAGCGCACCGTCGAAAGCCTGGAACGGCAGTTGTCGGAAACCTGCGGCCAGTGCGGCGGGCGCGGCACCATCAAGACCGCCGAAACGGTGACCTACGAAATCTTCCGCGAGATCACCCGTGCGGTGCGCCAGTTCGATGCCGCGCGGCTGCTGGTGATCGCCTCGTCCAAGGTAGTTGCGCGCATCACCGACGAAGAATCCGCAGCGGTGGCCGAACTGGAAGAATTCCTGGGCAAGAGCATCCGCTTCCAGTCCGACGACCAGTATCTGCAGGAGCAGTTCGATGTGGTGCTGCTGTGAAGCGGAGAATAGAGAGTCGGGAATCGGGAATGGGGGTGGAGCGAAAGGCGCGCTGCGGGGTGCTGGCGACATCTTTAGAATGGCGGCGTGCGCGGATGGATGATCGTGCGCGCGGCGCGGTTTGTGCTCTTACGATTCCCTATTCCCCATTCCCCATTCCCGGCCGTTAATGCCCACCCCGCTGCGCCGTCGTCTCCGTCTGTTTCGCCGCTATGCGATCACCGCCGCCGCGCTTGCGCTGGTGGCGATCGCGTTGCTGGTGGGTGCGGCCAGCCAGGCGCTGCCGTTGGCCGAGCAGCGGCCGCAGCAGGTCGCCGCGTGGCTGAGCGCGCGCGCCGGCCAACCGATCGCCTTCGATCGCCTGCAGACCGAGTGGACCCGGCGCGGTCCGCTGTTGCGGTTGGATGGCTTGCGCATCGGTCCGCATGGCGAGGTGCGCGTGGGCCAGGCCGAAATCCTGCTGGCGATGTATGCCGGCTTGTTGCCCGGCCATTCGCTGACCGAAGTGCGCCTGCGCGGATTGGCGCTGACGCTGCAACGTAGCGATGACGGCGTGTGGTCGGTGCAGGGCCTGCCGGCCGGGCAGCGGTCCGACCCGTTGGAGGCGCTGCGCCGGCTTGGCGAGATCCAGGTCGCCGAGGCGCGCTTGCACGTGATCGCCCCGTCGATCGGGCTGGACACCACGCTGCCGCGCATCGACCTGCGCCTGCGCGTCAGCGGCTCGACGGTGAAGGTGGGCAGCCGCAGCTGGATCGATCTGCAGCGTGCGCCGTTGACCACCGTGCTGGAGTTCGATCGCGACAGCGGCGACGGCCATGCCTACGCGCAGGCCGACCCGGCCGATCTGTCGGCATGGGCATCGTTGCTGCAATTCGGCGGCATGCGCGTGGACGGCGGTGGCGGACGCCTGCAGGCGTGGGCGCAGCTGCGTGCGCGCCGCATCGCGGCGGTCACCGTGGATGCCGACCTGCAGCAAGTGCGCTTGTCCGGTACGGCGCTGCCAGAGGAGACCGCGCGCCGCACACTGGTCTGGGAACGGCTGCAGGCGCGCGCGCGCTGGCAGACCATCGACGGCGGTTGGCGGCTGGATGCGCCTCTGCTGCGGCTGGGCCAGGCGGCCAAGCTGCAGCAGCTGGACGGGCTGAGCATTGCCGGTGGGCGCCGCTATGCGGTGGTGGCGCAGAAGATGGACGTTTCCGGCTTGATCGCCGCGGCGGCCCTGAGCGAGCGGTTGTCGCCTGGCCTGCGGCGCTGGCTGAGCCTGTCCAGGCCGCACGTGCGGGTGAGCGATCTGCAGGTTGCAGGCGAGCAGGGCGGCGCGGTGCGGGCGCAGGGCCGGATCGAAGAGCTGGGCTTTCTGCCGGTGGGCAACTCGCCGGGCATCAGCGGCCTGCGCGGCCGGATCGATGGCGATGCGCAGGCGGTCGAGCTGGAGACCGCGCCGGACGCCACGTTGCGGTTCGACTGGCCGACCGGCTTTGGCGTGGTGCACGAGGTGCAACTGGCCGGCCGGATCGTCGGCTGGCGCGAGGGGGCCGGCTGGCAGGTGGCCACGCCAGCGCTGCGTGTACAGGCCAAGGACTACGGCGCCAATGTCCGCGGCGGGTTGTGGTTCCAGAACGATGGCAGCCGCCCGCGCATCCAGCTGGCCGCGCAACTGGACGACGTCGCCTTGCCGGTGGCGCGCACGTTCTGGATCCGCTCCAAGATGAGCAAGGCGGCGATCGACTGGCTGGACATGGCGGTGGCCGGCGGTGTCGTCACCGGCGGTACCGGCCTGGTCAGCGGCGACCTGGACGACTGGCCGTTCGATCACAACGACGGCCGCTTCGAAGCGTTCGGGCAGATCCGCGACGGCGTGATCCGCTTCAATCCGGAGTGGCCGGCGATGGAGCAGGTACAGGCCGACCTGCGCTTCATCGGCAACGGATTCTCGTTGCAGGGCAAGGGCGAGCTGGCAGGTGCGCCGATCGCCACCCTGGACGCCGGCATTCCCAGCTTCGCCACCTCCGAGCTGTACGTGCGTGCTTCCACCCAGGCCGACGCCGCGCAACTGCTGGGCATGCTGCGCAAGAGTCCGTTGGAGCGCCGCTATGGCGACACGCTGCGCAATATCGCGGTGTCCGGCCCGGCGACGGTGAGCTTCGATTTACTGCGGCCGTTGCGCACGCACGGCGTGGGCGGCCATCTGCAGGGCACGGTGGCGTTGCAGGGCGCCAAGCTGGCCGATGCGCGCTGGAATCTGGCCTTCGACCAGGTCAGCGGCCATGCCGAGTACCGCGATACCGGTTTCGCTGCCGAGCACCTGAGCGTGCAGCACCAGGGCCGCATCGGCGATCTGTCGTTGCGCGCGGGCGACTTCGTGCAGGACCCGCTGCAAGCCTTCGAAGCGCGCTTCGGCGCCACCCTGGATGCCAGTGAGTTGTTCGACCGCGCCCCGCAGATGGAGTGGCTGCGCCCGTACGTGCATGGCAGTGCGCCCTGGCAGGTGGGGGTGGATGTACCGCTGCCGCGTCCGGGGCAAGCCGATGCGCAGGCGCTGCTGAGTCTGCGCTCGGAACTGATCGGCACCACCCTGGATCTGCCGGCGCCGCTGGACAAGGCCGCCGCCCAGCCCTTGGACACGCGGGTCAAGGTCGCGTTGCCGGTCGGCGATGGCGATATCGACGTGGCGTTCGGCAAGCTGGTCGCGCTCAAGGCCAGCAGCCAGGGCAATCAGACCGGCGTGCGCGTGGTGATGGGCACCGACACCGTGACCGAGCGTCCGCCGGCCAATGGACTGGTGGTCGTCGGCCGCACGAGCTCGCTGGATGCGATCGAGTGGATCGGCCTGGCGCGTGGCGGCAACGTCCCGGACATGCCGCCGCTGCCGGGCCAGCCGGCAATCCCGAAAAAGGACGCGGTACCGCTGCAGCAGGTGGACGTGCAGGTGGACAAGCTGCTGATGATCGGCGGCGTCTTCCCGCAGACGCGCCTGCGCCTGCGCCCCACCCGCGATGCGGTGGCGGTGACCTTGGACGGCCCATCGCTGGCCGGCCAGCTCAGCGTGCCCAATGCCGATGGCGCGGTGGTGCAGGGCAAGCTCGCCACCGTGCATTGGCAACCGGTGGCCGCACCGGCCGAACCGGCCGCGCCCGAACCCGGCGACCCGTTGGCCGGTGCCTTGCCGGAGCCGGCACGGCGTGCAGTGGCCGAATTCGATCCGGTGTCGATTCCACCGCTGGCGCTGGATATCGACGACCTGCAGGTCGGCAAGATGACCCTGGGCACGGCCACGTTACGCAGCAGCCGGCTCACCGACGGCATGCAGGTGGATCAGCTGCAATTGCGCTCCAACGACCAGAACATCGGCCTGACCGGCGCCTGGCGCGGCAAGGGCGATGCCGCCAGCACCCGGCTGTCGGCGCGGGTGGACAGCCGCAACCTCGGCAACCTGTTGCAGAACCTCACCCTGGGCGGCCAGCTGCGCGGCGGCGAAGGCCAACTGGAACTCAATGCCGGCTGGCAGGGTCCGCCGACCGGCTTTGCGCTTGGCTCGCTGGACGGCAATCTCACGGTCGACGTGCGCAACGGCCAGTTGCTGGAAGTGGACCCCGGCGCCGGCCGGGTGCTCGGCCTGCTCAGCGTGGCGCAGTTGCCGCGTCGGCTGATGTTCGACTTCCGCGACTTCTTCTCCAAGGGCCTGGCCTTCAACAAGCTGGACGGCGAGGTCCGCTTTGGCGGCGGCTTCGCGCGTACCGATGCCATCCGCATCGAAGGCCCGGCCGCCGACATCAGCATTCGCGGACAGACCGACCTGCGTGCCCAGACCTTCGACCAGACCGTGGACGTGAACCCCAAGGCCGGCAATCTGCTGACCGTGGTCGGTGCGGTGGCCGGTGGGCCGGTCGGCGCGGCGGTGGGCGCGGCCGCCAATGCGGTGCTCGGCAAACCGCTGGGCGCGATTGGCGCCAAGACCTACCACGTCACCGGGCCGTGGAAGGATCCGCAGGTGGATGTGGTGGAACGCGAAGCGCGCGAACGTGCGCCGAGCAAGCCGTCCGCACCGGGGGCGCCGACGGCCAGGCCAGCCAGATCGGGCGCATCGCCACGCTGACGCGTTCAATCGTGTGTGTGGCGGGGACGCCGTCTACGCTGCGCGCAGATGGCGGGTCTCTGCGTTCTCCACTTCGTCTCTTCTCCACCTCGTGCGGGCAGTCGGCCCGCTGCATCGAGTGCCGGGTGCGCTGATGCGCTGATGGACTCAACCGACCGGACCGTCGCCGTCGCTGTCGGCGCGCGTGAACATCGGCAGCCGTAGGCGCGCGCGGTGGCCCTGCACGGGTGGCCGATCCGCGCCAGCCACACCGCGAAAATAGCCGCGCTGCCATTTTTCGCGGGCCGCCGCCGATTGCGCATCCGGCAGCTCGTCGAGAAAACGGGTGCGGCTGCGCGTCCAGTCGGCATGTTGCTGCGCCAGTTCCGGCGCCTCGGACAAGGGCTTCCACTGCGGCTGCACCTGTTCGATCAGCTGTCGCGGCAACGGGAACAGATGGCAGAACGGCTCGCCTGCGTCGAAGCGCACCCGCCCGGGCCGGGTGAACTTCCAGTTCATGGTGAAGGTGTAAGGGCTCCAGTCGGTTTCGACCATGCCGCTCAGCGCGCCGATACCATCCTTGGGCCGGTTCAAGGGCCCGGTGACGAACAGATCCATGCCTGCATCGGTACGAAACAGGCACGGCACGTGGAAGGTCAGCACGCCGTAGCCGAAATGGCTGATCGCCGGTGACGCGCTGCCGACATCGGCGGCGATCTGGATGGCATCCAGACCATCGCTGCCGTTCCAGCTGGCCTCGAAACCGGCCTGGCACAGCAGCTCCCAGCCATGCGTGTTGGCGATCGCCAGCGGCAGGCAGCGGTAGGCATAACGTTGGTCGGTGGCGTCCATCCAGTCGCGCTCGTGCGGGGCGGGGCGGATGTCCAGCGTGTGGCCATCCAGGACGTGGGCAGTGAGCTTCATGCGCGGGCGTCGGCGTGGCGATGGGCCCGCGATGATAGCCGTGCGGCATGTTCAGCCGAACGACTTGTCTCCCCGGCGCGCGGGCCCCATCCTGACTGCATGACCGATAACGCTCTCACTCTGGCCGAAACCCGGCTGCTGCTTCCCTCCGGCCTGGATACCGGCCATCTCGACCGCACCTTCGGCGCCCTGCTGGGCCCGGGCATCGACTTCGGCGACCTGTATTTCCAGCATTCGCGGCGCGAGAGCTGGAGCGTGGAAGACGGCATCGTCAAGGACGGTGCGCATTCCATCGAACAAGGCGTCGGCGTGCGCGCGATCTCCGGCGAAAAGACCGGCTTCGCCTACTCCGACGACATCCAGCGCGAAGCGCTGTTGGAAGCGGCGCAGTCCGCGCGCGCGATCTCGCGCGACGGCGGCGCGCAATCCACCCGCACGCTGGTGCGCGGCGGCGGCCGCGCCTTGTATCCGGCCACCGATCCGATCGACGACATGGACAGCGCGACCAAGGTCGAGCTGCTGCGCCGCATCGACCAGTACGTGCGCGCCGCCGACCCGCGCGTCAAGCAGGTGATGGTGAGCCTGTCCGGTGGCGTGGACACGGTGCTGATCGCCCGCAGCGATGGCGTGCTGGCGGCCGACGTGCGCCCGCTGGTGCGCTTGAACGTGCAGGTGATTGTCGAACACGGCGGGCGGCGCGAATCCGGTTATTCCGGCGGCGGTGGTCGTTATGGCTACGCCGAATTGTTCGCCGACGGCCGCCCGGAAGGTTTTGCGCGCGAAGCGCTGCGCCAGGCGCTGGTCAATCTGGATGCCATCCCCGCGCCGGCAGGCGTGATGCCGGTGGTGCTCGGCCCGGGCTGGCCCGGCGTGCTGCTGCACGAGGCGGTCGGCCACGGCCTGGAGGGTGACTTCAATCGCAAGGGCACCAGCGTCTACGCCGGCCGTATCGGCGAGCGCGTGGCCTCACCGGGCGTGACCATCGTCGACGACGGCACCCTGGACGGCCGCCGCGGCTCGCTCAACATCGACGACGAGGGCACGCAGACGCAGTGCACCACGTTGATCGAAGACGGCGTGCTGGTCGGCTACATGCAGGACACCCACAACGCGCGCCTGATGGGCGTGGCGCCGACCGGCAACGGCCGCCGCGAATCGTTCGCGCACCTGACCATGCCGCGCATGACCAACACCTACATGCGCGCCGGCCAGCACGACCCGCAGGAGATGATCCGCTCGGTGAAAAAGGGCATCTACGCGGTCAACTTCGGCGGCGGCCAGGTCGACATCACCAGCGGCAAGTACGTGTTCTCGGCCACCGAGGCCTACCTGATCGAAGACGGCAAGGTCACCGCGCCGGTGAAGGGCGCCACGCTGATCGGCAACGGCCCGGAGACCATGCAGAAGGTGCGCATGATCGGCAATGACCTGGCGCTGGACGAAGGCGTGGGCGTGTGCGGCAAGGACGGGCAGAGCGTGCCGGTCGGCGTCGGCCAGCCGTCGCTGTTGATCGACGGTATTACGGTTGGCGGAACGCAGGCCTGAGATGCGGGGATTCGGGAATCGGGATTCGGGATTCGGGAATCGCAACAGCGGGGGCTGCGGGGTGTGGTGGATTCCACTTGGGTGGATCCGGGAGCAGGGATCTGGGATTGGCAACGGCAGGGATCGCCGTTTCGGGGCTGGATGGATCGGGCGGAGCCTTATTCGTCGTCTTCCGACGCCGATTCTTCGTCTTCCAATCCCGAATCCCCACTCTCCAATCCCGGCTCCTGAGACAGCTCTCTCAGTACCTGGAACAGCTCGCGGTAGGCGCGCGGGGGCTTGTTCTTGGCGCGTTCGTGGATCGCGTTGCGCACCAGCTGACGCAGTTGCTGGCGATCGGCGGCCGGGTAGGCTTCCAGCAGTTCGGCCAGCGCGACGTCGCCTTCGGCGAGCAGGCGCTCGCGCCAGCGCTCGACGCGGTGGATCGCGGCCACTTCGCGGCGCGCGGTGTCGCTGTTGGCATCCAGCGCATCGCGGATCGCTGCCAGCGTGTCGTCGTCCTCGCGGCGCATGTGCTTGGCCAGAAACGCCAGCTGCCGCTTGTGCGCGATATGCGAGGTGATGCGCTTGCTCTCTTCGATATGCGGGATCAACGACTCGGGCACCGGCAACTTGGCCAGCTGCGCCGGGGTGAGCGCCACCAGCTTTTCGCCCAGGTCGAAAATTTCCAGCGCCTCGCGCCGTTGCTGGCTGCGGCTGGCGCCACGAAATTCACCGGTATCTTCATCGCGTCCGCGCATTGCCACTACATCCCGAAACTTGGTTAGTTAAATTTCCGGCCACGAACGGCCGGACTCCGGCGGAAGACTCCGCACCAAATTCAGACACTGCGGCCATGGATGGCCGAGCTTTCTGCGGAAGGATCCGCATCCAAATTCAGACAGTCCGGCCATGATGGCCGGGCTTTCGCGGACGGATCCGCATCCAAAGGATAAAGCATTGAACGCACTCTCCTCCGAAACCCGTGTCACCGACGACAGCCTGCAGCGCCTGGATGCACTGACCGATATCTCGCAACGCCTGCTCGAGCGCGCCCGTGCGGCCGGCGCCACCCAGGCCGAAGTGAGCTGCAGCGAAGAGCGCGGCCTGGACGTCAATGTGCGCCTGGGCGATGTGGAAACGGTCGAATCCACCCGCGACCGCGGCATTGCGGTGACGGTGTACTTCGGCAAGCGCAAGGGCAGCGCGAGCACCGCCGATCTGCAGGATTCCAGCCTGGAGTCCACCGTCGCGCAGGCCTGCGCGATCGCGCGCTACACCGAAGACGACGTGGCCGCCGGCCTGGCCGACCCGGAGCTGATGGCGCGCGACTTCCCCGAGCTGGACAGCTGGCACCCCTGGGCGCTGGACGCCGACACGGCGGTGGACCTGGCGCTGGCCTGCGAGACCGCCGGCCGCGACGCCGATGCCCGGATCAGCAATTCCGACGGCGCCTCCGCCAGCACCGGGCTCAGTCTGTCGGTGTACGCCAACTCGCATGGCTTCATCGGCCGCGAGCGCGGTACCCATCATTCGATCAGCTGCGCGCTGATCGCCGGCCAGGGCGACGGCATGCAGCGCGACGGCTGGTATAGCAGCGCGCTGGCACGTGAAGACCTGGAAGCGCCAGACGCGATCGGCCGCCATGCCGCCGAACGCACCCTGGCACGTCTGCAACCGCGGTCGTTGCCGACCGGCCAATTGCCGGTGCTGTTCGCGCCGGAAGTGGCGCGTTCGCTGGTCGGCCACCTGCTCGGCGCCGTCTCCGGTGGCGCGTTGTATCGCCGCGCCAGTTTCCTGCTCGACAGTGTCGGTACCACGTTGTTCCCGGACTGGTTCAACATCGAAGAGCTGCCGCATCTGCGGCGCGGCCTGCGCTCGGCCGCGTTCGATGGTGAAGGCGTGGCCACGCGGCGTTCGGCACTGATCAGCGACGGCGTGCTGCAGCGGTATGTGCTGGGCAGCTACTCGGCGCGCAAGCTGGGCCTGCAGACCACCGCCAACGCCGGTGGCGTGCACAACCTGCAGGTCACCGCCAACGCGGGCGATCTGGCCGCGCTGATCGGCGGCATGTCGCGCGGTCTGCTGGTCACCGAGCTGATGGGCAACGGCGTCAATCCGGTGACCGGCGATTATTCGCGCGGTGCGGGTGGGTTCTGGATCGAAAACGGTGCGATCGCCTATCCGGTCGATGGCCTGACCATCGCCGGCAACCTGCGCGAGATGTTCGCCGGCATCGAGGCGGTCGGTAACGACGTGGACCCGCGCTCGCACGTCAAGATCGGCTCGGTGCTGATCAACCGCATGACCGTGGCCGGCGATAGCTGAACCGGCGATCCCGGCTGAGGTCTGCCATGCCTGACGGGCATGGTCGGCGGGCTGCGGGCTGGGCGGGGCGGGGCGGGGCGGTGCAGCAACGCCGCCTGGGCGTTCGGCCAGCCGAGCGCGTGCGCAGTCTGGACTCCCCGCCCCAGCCGCACGGCGGGTGCCTGTCCAGGTCGCAGCGACAACGGGTCGAACCCGACACCGCTGCGCCATGCCGCAACACTCTCGCTGGCGTCATCGCCTAAACGGAGGATGCGTGCTATCGCCCGTGGTAGGTCACTCAAACCAGACCATGTCTTCCTGCACTGGTCGTAGCCTGAATCGTTGTTATAGTCGGCCGCACCACACCCATGCATGGAAGACAGGATGAGCGACTTCGAGACACACACCGCACCGCCGCCGCCGCCGACCGGCACCAGCACGCCGTCGGAGGAGCGCACCCTGGCGCTGGCCGCGCATCTGCTCGGCATTCTGACCTCGGTCATCGGCGCCCTGGTGATCTGGCTGATCAGCAAGGACGCCAGCCCGTCCAAGCCGTTCGCCACCGATCAGGCCAAGGAAGCGCTGAATTTCCAGATCACGGTGATCATCGCGTACGTGGCTGCGGTGATCCTGGCCATGGTGTCGTTCGGCATTCTGTTCTTTGTGCCGACCCTGGTGTGGGTCGCCAACCTGGTGCTGTGCATCATGGCCGCGGTCAAGGCCAATAACGGCGAGCATTACCGCTATCCGTTCACGCTGCGCCTGATCAAGTAATCCGGCCGCGTAACGCAAAGGCCCGGCATCGCTGCCGGGCCTTTGTCGTTTCAAGCGATGACGCGATCAGTTCTGCGCCGGGGTGTTCTCGGCGAAGTACTCGTGGCTGTCGGCGTTGGTGATCGCCTGGGCCGGGTTGCTGATCGCCAGGCTGCGCGCGCCGGACTGACCATAGACGCGGTCCTGCGTGCCGGCCACCACGGTGAAGTGGCTGGTCTCGTGCACCAGCGTGCCGGCCTTGGAGTCGGTGCCGGTTGTCGACGCACTCCAGAACGCGTTGCAGACATGGATCTCGTACGGCTGGTTCGGATAGACGTAGGCGAAGGCGTCCGCCAGATCCGCTTCGCAGCTGCAGTTGATCGTCAGCTGGCCGTTGTTCTGGTCCAGCGCGTTGTCGATGTTGACGAAGTTGGAGCTGACCCGGCTGTAGCGCGAGGCGTTGTAGGCGCCGAACCAGGTGGTGTAGCGCGCGCCGGTGCTGCCGCCGTTGAGGTAGGTACGCGCGTTCTGCGAGTAGTTGCGTGCGGCAGTGACGGCACTGGCGGCCTGGTTGGTGCGCGTGGTGCTGCAGTTGAGGTAGTTGATGCCGTTGACCACGGCGGTCGGGCCGACTGCGAGCTGGCGCTGTACGCCACGACGTGCGCCGTCCAGCCAGACGGTGAGCGGGGTGCTGGTGGCCACGGCCGGCTGTCCGTTGGCCGCTTTCATCAGGCTGCCGTCGGCCAGTGAGGCGTATTGCAGCGACGAACGTACCTGGATGGTGTAGTTGCCGCTCGTGGACAGGTCGTAAGCGCCCGCCAGATCGACCTCGCCCTGCACGCTCTGGCCGGGCTTGAGGATGGTGAAGTCGGCCGCTTTGGGCAGGCCGCGCTTGACCAGACGTCCGGTGTAGGCCACCGGCGCGCCGTCACGGCTCACTTCCAGGATGCCGTTGTCCAGCGACTGCAGCGGCAGCTGATAGGTTGGCACGCGGGCGATCTGGCTGCCGTTATTGGTGACAGTCACCGCGATCTTGCCCTGGTGTCGCCCGGCCTGATCGGCAACCGGTGCCAGTTCGATGGTCAACGGAACCGGGCCGCGCGCGGACTGCGCCTGCGCCGATCCGAGCACGCCAACAACGGCCAGCGTGCCTGCTGCAAACGATGCGAAAAAAACGTTCTTCACCAGTGACTCTCCATGAGGTCGGGGGATGTCCGCGAACGCGGACACGTCAACCTAGGCAGAGTGAACAGACGCAACAAGAGAGCCAATTGATGCCGCATTTGACCTGTTCATGGTCACTGAATGACAAATGCGGACACGGATGATGACAATTCAGCTGAAATTTGCGTATCCGTTCACGCTTTGCAAGCCATCCGCATAAATTCCTGTGTGAAAAGTTACGTAAAGAGAAGTTTCATTTTGTGACGCGGTACGTCGCTTGCGTGAGGGCGCTCAACGCTTGCGCCGTGCACTGGCGCACGCTGTGCGCAACCGGCGGCTGCGATCGTTTGAACGACGCCGTTGCCCAGGCGTACGAGAGCGTGCGATGCGAGTCCGCTGGCAGCACGGGAGCGGCCGTGTCCTGTCCATCGGTTCCTGCGACATTGGCCGCCGTGGCTGCGGGCTGCGCTGGCGTGATCGGTCGTTCGTGCGCGGATCGGTGTCGGTGCCCTGTTGTCTGCCTACGGGCGCCATGATCATGGCGCGCACGGCTCTACCCATGCCGGCCGATGACTGCGCATGCGCTGGTGACTGGGCGTGGGTCTGGCGCAGGGCGCCAGCACCAGAGGCGCCGCGCGGCGGTACCGGCGGCGCGGTCGCCTGAACGAACGCAATGCTCTAGTGCGCGCGGTCCACCGCAAACCGGCCCAGCGTCGCCAGGGTGTCGCCGGGTGGGCCGTAAGGCTGCAGCACGTCGTGCATGCGCGTCGCCAACTCGGCCAATTTCGCCTTGGCACCGTGCATGCCGAGCAGGGCCGGGTAGGTGGACTTGGATTGCGCCGCGTCCTTGCCGACGGTCTTGCCCAGCTGTGCCGAACTCGATTCCACGTCCAGGATGTCGTCGCGCACCTGGAAGGCCAGGCCCAAGGCATCGGCAAAGTCGTCCAGGCGCTGCTGATCGGCGGGTGCGGCGCCGCCGGTCAGCGCGCCCATGCGCACCGCAGCGCGGATCAGCGCACCGGTCTTGAGCGCATGCATGCGTTGCAGATCGGCGAGCGATTGCAGCTGACCGGTGGCATCGATATCCAGCGCCTGACCGCCGCACATGCCGGCGGCGCCTGCAGCCGTGGCCAGGCTCTGTAACCAGCCGACACGCAGCTCGGCGCTTGCCGGTGCGCTGGCCAACAGCTCGAACGCGCGCGTCTGCAAGGCATCGCCGGCCAGGATTGCAGTGGCTTCGTCGAAGGCGATGTGCACGGTGGGCTGGCCGCGACGCAGCGCGTCGTCGTCCATCGCCGGCAGGTCGTCGTGCACCAGCGAATAGGCGTGGATCAGCTCCACCGCCACTGCCGGCGTATCCAGGCGCTCTTCCTCGGCGCCGAACAGCGTGCCGGTGGCGTACACCAACAGCGGCCGCATGCGCTTGCCACCACCGAGCACCGCGTGACGCATCGCGGCGTGCAGCCGCTGTGGCGCCAGCACCGGGCTCGGCAGGCAGGCGTCCAGGCTGCGTTCGGTGCGGGCGATCCAGTGGTCCAGCAGCGCGGAACTCACCTCAGCCGCCGTCCAGCGACGGCGGTTCGAAGGCTTCGGCAAGCTCGGGACGTGCAGGATCGGTCAGCATCCGCACGCGCAGCTCGGCCTGTTCCAGCGCCTGCTGGCAATCGCGGTACAAGCCGATGCCGCGCTCGTAGGCGGTGAGCGATTGCTCCAGGCTCAGCTCGCCCACTTCCATCTTCTGCACCAGCTGTTCGAGTTCTTCCAGCGACTGTTCGAAGCGGGCAACCGGGGATGTTTCGTTCGATGATTTCTTGACCATGACTAAAGTGTGCGGCGCGCACGCAGGTGGGTCAATGAATTCGCCTAGGTGCCGCTGCACCATTCCAGGCGCGCGTGGTTGTGCTGCAGCCAGGCGTGCAAGCTGGCCGAGACGACGCGATCGCCAGCGGCGAGCACCGTGTCGTGCGTGCATAGGATCGGCAGGCGTTGCCGCTGCCACGGCGGCAGGTCCAATGCCTGCAACAGGTGTTTGAGCTGGTGCGAATGGCTACGTTGCGGCAGCACGATGCGTTCGCCGCCCTGGCGCGCGCGCACCAGCAGCGGCTGCGCAAACCGCAGGCCGGGGCTGCCATGCAGGCGCAACTGCGCGCCATCGGGCAGCGCAAGCGGAGTTTGCCCATCCCATTGCGCTTGCCACTGCGCTGGCCATTCCGCGCACGGGCGATGCAGGAACAGGCACTGCCGCCAACGGCGTACTTCGACCTGCTGCCAGGCGAAACGGGTATTCCGGTCCGGAGCGTCGTTGGCGATCTCGGTGTCCAGCGCGGCGACGCCGTGCGCGGGCAGCGGCGGCGCGCCCGCTGCGCTGACCCAGGCGCGCAGCAGGCGCGGTCTGCGTGTGGCCGGTTGGGTGCGCAGCCGCCGCAGGTCCAGCGCGCCGTCGCTGGTCAGCAGGCCGGGCAGCAGCGCCAGATCTTCGTGCAGCAGCAGGTCGCTCGCATCGGCGCACAGCTGCGCGCTGCGCGCCAGCGCGTCGGCGGCGTGCGGCCAGCGCTGGCGCAGCAGCGGAAGCACCTGCAGGCGCAGGAAGTTGCGGTCGAAGCCGGGGTCGGCGTTGCTTGGGTCTTCGATCCAGCGCAGTGCGTGCCGCTGCGCGTACGCCTGCAAGGCGCTGCGCGGCAGCGCCAGCAGGGGACGCCACAGCTGGGCGTGGCCGAAGTCGCGCAATGGCCGCATCGCCGCCAGCCCGTCCGGGCCGGAGGCACGCAGCGCGCGCAACAGCAGGGTTTCGGCCTGGTCGTCGCGGTGCTGCGCCAGCGCCAGCCATTCGTCGGCGGCCAGCGCCTGGGCGAAGGCTGCGCGGCGCGCCTGTCGCGCCGCTGCCTCCAGCCCGTCGCCGCTGTCGCGCGGTACCTGTACGTGCAGGACCTGCAACGGGAGCGACAGCGCAGCGCAAAACGCGGTGCAGTGCGCGGCCCAGGCGTCGGCGTCGGCATGCAGACCGTGGTGGACGTGGACCGCGCGCAGCCCGGCACGCCGGTAATGCGGCTGTTGCGCCAGCGCATGCAGCAGCACGCTGGAATCCAGCCCGCCGCTGAAGCCGACCAGCACGGCGGCCGGCGCAGGCTCGGGCAGGGCGGCGGTTACCTCGCACTGCGGTGCGGGATGGGAGCGGGTGGTCATCGCACTACTTTAGAGGCTGGCACGATGGCAGCGAAGCGCATCGGCGCTGCGCCGCCGCGTCCAGAGGGCGGCCGCCGTTCTACTGTCGCAGGACACTGCGATCGCCGGCCGTTGCCGCCCCGCCCGGCGACGGCCACGCGCACGCATCGCCACATCGGGATCGCCGCGTTAGCGGGGCGGCTGATCGCCCTTGCCGCGGTCTGACTCAATGCTGCGGCTGCGCTACCTCGCGGTTGCGGCGGTCGATGTAGTACCAGCGCCCGCCCTGCATCGGTGTGTATCCGTTGATGTCGGGCGTGCCCGGGCGGCAGCCGTCGCAGACCCGGGCCACGCCGTTGGCGAACGGCCAGGCGTAGCCATGGACCGGCGGGACCACTTCGCGCAGCCGCAGATCGTAGAAGCCGATACGGCCGTGGAAGACGCCGCGGGTGAGACCTTCGGTGAAAGCGTCCGGGCCGTTGTCCGACAGGATCACCGGCAGGCTGCTGCCGTCGGCGCGCACGTAGTAATACTGGTCCTTGACCAGAAGGACGGACAGGCCGTCGGCATCGAAGCGCAGCTGTTGCGCTACGTGCGACGACAGCCGCAGACGCCCGTCGCTGCCGACGCTGCAGCCGGGCACGATGGCATGATCGGCATTCGGATCGCCCAGTCGGCAAACTGCCTCGTCCTGCGCCCATCCTGAGGGCGCAATGACCACCGCCGCCAACGTGAGCAACGCCAAGCCTGCCCATCGCGGCATCCGGGGCCGCTTCGGCGATCGGATCATTTGGCAGCGGCGGCCGTCGTCTCGGCCACGAACGCGTCCGCTGCCGGCAGTTGGACCGGCACGCCGGCGCTGTCGCAGGTACCGGCCTTGCACAGGCGCTGACGCAGGCGCGGGGTGGCCTGGACGATGACGTGGTAGATCACGTTCTCTTCCAGCGTGCCGCGAAACGCCGCGCTGCCCGGACCGGTCGCCCAGATGCCGACGTCTTCGCCGCCGTGGCTCTCGGACTTGGTCGGCACCAGCGATTCCTGCATGTAGCTGGGCGCTTCGGTGTCGACATGGGTCAGGTCGGGGCGGCCGTGGGCCGGCTCGTTGCTGCTGGGTTCGTGTGGGTATTTCTTGGGGCCGGCCGGTTGCGCATTGCTGGCGCCGGTGTAGCCGGGGCCATTGGCGTAGCTCAGCGTGGTGTAGGGCTGGCCGGTGATGTCGGTGGCCAGTTGGGTGCGGTCGCCCTCTTCGCCGCCGGTGCCGCGCACCTTGCCCAGGATCGGGTTGCCGCGCACCGGGTAGCCGACGAAGTTGAGCGTGTGCGAATGGTCGGCGGTGACGATGATCAGCGTGTCCGGCGGCGCGGTCTGCACGGCGGTGCGCACCGCATCGGACAGCGAGACGGTTTCGTCCAGCGCGCGGTAGGCATTGCCGGCGTGGTTGGCGTGATCGATGCGGCCGCCTTCGACCATCAGCACGAAGCCATTGGGGTCGCGCGACAGCGACTGGATCGCGGTGCGGGTCATCTCGGTCAGGCTCGGCTCGCCCTCGGGCGTGCGGTTGCGGTCGTGATCGAACTGCATGTGGTCAGGCTCGAACAGGCCCAGCAGCGCGGGTGCGCCGGCGGCCGCGTGCAACTGCTGCGCGTTCCAGACATAGGCGCCCTGCGGGTGCGCCTGTTTCCACTCGGCGACCAGATCGCGACCGTCCAGGCGCAGGCCGACCTTGTCGTCGTATTCCGGGTCGCGCTCCTGCACGGTCTGGAACTGGCTGCGCCCACCGCCCAGTACCACCTGCGGGCCGCGGCCGTAGCGCGCGGTCGACAGCAGTTGCTGGGCGATGTCCTGGCAGCCGGCAGTGCGTGCGGCCTCGGGCAGGTCGGTATCGTTTTCCCAGTTGCGCTCCGGCGAATGCGCATACGTCGCCGCCGGGGTGGCGTGGGTGAGGCGGGTGGTGGTGACCAGACCGGTGGCCATGCCGGCGCTGTCGGCCAGTTGCAGCCAGCTCAGCAGCCCCTTGCCCAGGCTTTCGGCGCAGTCGCTGCGGCTGCCGCTGCTGACGCCGATCGCGCCCATGTGCGACTTCACGCCGGTGGTGATCGCGGTCATGGTGCCGGCCGAATCCGGTGTCTGCGAATCGGTGTTGTAGGTCTTGCTGAAGGCAGTCGCGGGGAACTGCTCCCACGACAGCAGGTTCTCTTCGCCCGGCCCGCCCTTGCGCTGACCATCGAGAATGCGCGCTGCCGCCACCGTGGTCAGGCTCATGCCGTCGCCCAGGAACAGGATCACGTTGCGCGCCCGGCCGGCCATGGCGCCATTGCCGGCTGCACGCGCCGCGCCCGAGCGATACCACCACTGCGGCGTCTCGCCCGCAGGGTGCGTCACTTGCGGCACCTCCACGCGCACGCCGGCGGGTGCCGATGCGGAGGTGCCGGTGGTGGCGGCGCAGGCGGCCACGCACAGCGTGGTCAGGGCGGCGAGGGCAGGCAGGCGATAACGCATCGGCATCTAACTCGTGACTGAATCAACGCGCATTATGCCGGGATGCCTGGCGTCACACAGATGACACACCGCTGTTCCAGCCGTGGCCTCGCGGGCAGCGCGGGCCTGGGCTATGGTGCATGCACTTCCCCCCCCCCCGGATGATTCGACGCATGACATTGGTCTCGGCCTGGTTGCGCATTCCGTTCTGGCAACGCGTGGTGGCCGGCTTCGTGCTCGGCGCGCTGGCCGGCTGGGCCATGGGCCCGGCGGCCGATGTGTGGTTCGGCCCACTCGGCGATCTGTACGTCACCCTGATCAAGATGATCGCGATCCCGTTGGTGTTCTTCGCGGTGATCAATGCGATCTCCTCGCTGCACGGGCAAAAATCGGTCGCCGCGCTCGGTGGGCGCACGTTTCTATGGTTCGTCATCACCGCGGCATTGGCGGTGGGCGTGGGCCTGGCCGTTGGCACCTTGATGCAACCGGGCGCCGGTCATTTCAGCTTGAGCGTGGACTCGGCCTGGAAACCACGCGATGTGCCCAGCCCGATCCAGGTGCTGCTGGACGTGGTGCCCTCCAACCCGTTCTACGCACTGACCGGTATCGGCACCAAGACCAACGCGGCCGGCGAAACGGTGCTGGCGGCCGGGCGCGGGTCGATCCTGCCGGTGATCTTTTTCGCCGCGCTGCTGGGCTTTGCGATGGTCAAGCTCGGCGAGCGGGTGGCCGAGGCGCGCAAGCTCACCGGGCAGCTGAGCGACATCATGATCCAGGTGACGCGCTTCGTGCTGGAGATGACCCCGCTGGGCACCTTCGGGCTGATTGCCGGCCTGGTCGGCAGCTATGGTTTCGAGAAGCTGCTGCCATTCGGCAATTTCGTGCTGGCGCTGTATGTGGCTTGCGCGATCCATATCATGGTGGTCTACAGCAGCCTGTTGCTGTTGCACGGATTGAATCCGTGGAAGTTCTTCCGCGGCGCCGCGCCCGGCATGCAGGTGGCGTTCGTCAGTTCGTCGAGCTTTGCGGCGATGCCGGTGGCGATGCGCTCGATCACGCATAACCTGGGCGTCAGCAAGGACTACGCCGCGTTCGCGGTGCCGCTGGGCGCCAGCATCAAGATGGATGGCTGCGGCGCGATCTTCCCGGCCTTGTGTGCGGTGTTCATTGCCCAATACACCGGCGTGCCATTGACCGCCAATCAATACTTCGTGGTGTTGATCGCCTCGGTGCTCGGCAGCTTCGGCACCGCCGGCGTGCCAGGCACTGCGGTGATCATGGCCACGGTGGTGTTGAGCGCAGCCAACCTGCCGCTGGAAGTGATCGGGTACCTGTACGCCATCGACCGCATCCTCGACATGATGCGCACCATGACCAACGTGACCGGGCAGATGCTGGTGCCGGTGCTGGTGGCAAAGGAAACCGGCCTGCTCGACAAGGAGGTCTACGAATCGGCATCCACCAACGTGGGGCTGGAAGATCCGCCCGCCGACAACGCCAAGCCGCTGCGCTGAGCGCAACGCATGACGGCTGGATTGCCCGTGTTGCGTGAGTGCCTGGCGCAACTACCTGCGCTGGACAGCGTCGATGGCGTGTTCGTTCAACGCACGCTTGCCGAAGATCCGTTCGAGGATCGCTATCTGGACGTGCGGCGCAAGGAAGGCCGGTTGTATACCGATGCGCAGGTCCGCAGCCTGCCGCGCCCCAGCGGCAAGCTCGGTACCAGCCTGGAATGGCAGGTGCGCGCGCTGTCCAGCAGGTTGCTGGTACAGCACCTGCAGGCACGCGCCGGCGAGGGCGCCATTCTGGAACTGGGGTGCGGCAACGGCTGGTTATCGCAGCTGCTGGCGCAATCGCTGCAGCGCGACGTGTGCGGCATCGACGTCAATCATACCGAGCTCACGCAGGCCGCGCGCGTCTTCGGTCACGACCAACGGCTGAGTTTTGTCGCTGCCGATATCCAGACCTTTGCGCTGCCGCAGGCTGTCTTCGACGTCATCGTGGTGCCGGCGTGCATCCAGTATTTCGCGGATCCTGCCGCGCTGATGCGCTGCCTGCTTGCGCAACTGCGCGACGGCGGCGAGTTGCACATCCTCGACAGCCCGCTGTATCCAGACCGGCAACGTGCCGACCAAAGCGCTGCACGCAGCCTGCGCTACTTCACCGGTCTGGGCGTGCCGGCATTGGCCGGGCAATATCACCAGCACACCTACGCCGCCTTCGATGCGTTTGCAGTGCAATGGCTGTTCGATCCGCGTCGTCTGCGTGCGCGTGTGCGCCGCATGCTCAAGCTGCGCCAGCCGCATTTTCCATGGTTGTGTCTTCGCAAGCAGGACAACCAGGGACGGTAACCCGGCGGGGTCATCGCCCTTGGATGGCCTCCATCAACGTCGTTGCTTGCGGCGCCTTGTGCTGCGCGACCGCGCCGACCACGATAACGAACGTCAGCACGCCGATCAGCGGCCATAGCGTGTGGCGAACGCACAACCACCACCAGCCTTGCGCCTGCACGCCGCGCATGCGTCGATACAGCCCACCTGCCAGCGCCGCGTCCACCAGAAGCTCGGCCATCAAGACGGGCGCCGACCACACCACCCAAGCGGCAGCAACGATTGCGACTGCGGCGGCGGCCAGCACTGCCAAGATCGCC
Source organism: Xanthomonas sp. 3075 (assembly GCF_014197275.1). Lineage (GTDB taxonomy): Bacteria > Pseudomonadota > Gammaproteobacteria > Xanthomonadales > Xanthomonadaceae > Xanthomonas > Xanthomonas campestris_B. The sequence goes on from NZ_JACIFI010000003.1 coordinate 145,905, forward strand.
AAGACCGGCAGTCCGGCTTCGCCATCGACGAAGTCGGCGAGTGCGCCGTCGCCGGAAACATCCGGGGTGGATCCGGATGGCGCGCTCCACGTGCCGGAACTACCTGCGCCGCTGGAGTTGCCGCCGTGGCCGGCCCATCCCGAGGTGTCTTGCGCCGCGCTGCTGCCGAGGTCGACGCAGTCGCCCGCCAGTTCGCCGTCTACGTCGTTGCGCCAGCGTACCCATGCCCACATCAGCAGCAGGAACAGGCCATAGGCGACCAGCGTCGCCATCGTGTAGCGCACCGCCATCGCATCGACGCCGGCATTGCGCAGCAGGAACGAGGCCAGCAGCCCGCCTGTCGCCGTGATCAACACGATGGCGCTCATCTGCAAGCGCGGCCAACCGTCGCGTTCCAGATGCCGCCGCGCATGCTCGATGGTGAATCGTCTTCGGTCCGACATGACGCGCTGCTTCCTGCTGCGGGTGGCCTTGCCCGGATGCCGAGAGTAAGTGACTTTCGCTAGCGCGTGTACGCGCGTTGCTGCAGATGTGCCACCTGTCCGGGCACCGGTGATCGATGACGATCTGGCCAGCCTGAAGCAAGCGATTGCGCACCAAGGCCCGAGACGCACGCCTCCGGTGCGTGTAAGTCTGGTAATAAGGTGCGGCGGGCATGAGAGACCTGCAAGGCCAGCGCAGGGACGTGCTTTCCGTGAGCGCATCCGAGTGCGCGAAGCAGATCCCTTCAACGCACGCGCATGGCACACTTTCAGCTCATTTCCTTGCGAGAGCGTGCAGTGATTGGCCAACAACGTGATCTGACATTTCGTTTTCTGGCCGAGCCCAGCGACGTCAACTTCGGCGGCAAGGTGCATGGCGGGGTGGTGATGAAGTGGATCGACCAGGTGGGATTTGCCGCAGCCAGTGGCTGGAGCGGGCATTACTGCGTCACCGTGGCCGTGGGCGGCATTCGCTTCGTGGCGCCGGTGCGGATCGGCGATCTGGTCGCGGTGTCGGCCAAGCTGGTCTACACCGGGCGCACCAGCATGCATTTCGCCATCGATGTGCGGGCGCGCAGCCCGATGGGCGGCGACTCGCGCCTGTGCACGCATTGCATCATCGTGTTCGTGGCGATGGACCCCGATGGTGTCTCAGCGGTGGAGGTTCCTTCATGGCAGCCCGACACCCCGGAAGATCAGCGCCTGGCCGAGTACGCGCTCAAGGTGATGGAACTGAGCAAGGGCATCGAGGACACCATGGCGCATTACAAGGCCGATGTTGCGCGTTGATCGCGCAAGCCCATGGACCACGAAAAAGGCCGCGGGATCGCCGCGGCCTTCGTCTGTCATGCAGTTGAATCGGTCACCAGATCAGAGCACCCGGCGCGCCTGGATGAACTTTTCGCTCCAGTAACCGCTGGCCAGCGAATCCACACGCACGTCCTTGCCGCGGCTGGGCGCATGCAGGAACTTGCCGTCGCCGACTACCAGGCCCACGTGGTCGATGCGACCGCGCTTGCCGAAGAACACCAGGTCGCCGGCCTTGAGCGCGCTCGGGTCCTTGATCAGTTCGGCAGACTCGTCGCGGGCGATGTCGCGCGAGACGCGCGGCAGGTCGATGCCGAGAGCGGTCTTGAACACGTAGCCAACCAAGCCGCTGCAATCGAACCCTTCGGTGGATTCGCCGCCCCACACGTACGGGGTGCCGAGCAAAGCCATGGCGCGTTGCAGGATCACTTGCACACGGCTGTCGGCGACGGCGTTCTGAGCGGCATTGACTGCGCTCTGCGAAACGTCGTAATTGGCCAGCAGGCGGCTGAGGTCACCGGCGAACATCGCCGAGCGGTCCATCAGCGGAATGGCGTCGTTGGCGGCCAGATGCGGAAGCAGGGCGGCCAGTGTTGCGGTGGCAGCGGCGTCGGCGCGGCTGCGGGTTGCGGCTTTCTCGGCGGCGACGGCGCTGTCTGGCGTGGTCGTCTGCGGAGCGGGTGGCACGCCGTTAGCGGTCTGCGCCAGGGCGGGAAGGGCGGCTAACCAGAGAGCGGTGGCGCATAGCAGGCGGAGCGGTTTCCGATGCGGAAGCGGTGCGGCGCCAGTTTTGATCTGTTCGTCGTTCGTCACGCGGGAATCACAATTCTGCTGTCGATGCGGGATGATGCCTTGGTGAAAGAATCATGAAGTTCAAAAAAGGTTAAATTTCCGTTTTATTACTTGTGATGTACGTCACATTTTAAAGTAATACGCGTTTTGAACCTGAATAATGGTCACGCCAGTAGGCGCCATCCAGGAAATCCAGGCGGACGGTACCGCCGGTGTTGGGGGCATGTACGAAGCGGCCTTCACCGACATAAATGCCGACATGGGTCACGTTGCCGCTTGAACCGAAGAACACCAGATCGCCGGTCGCCAATTTTTCCGGAGGAATTTTCGGGCCCTGCACCGCAGCCAATTCGCGCGAGGTACGTGGCAGCGACAATGCCAGCACGTCTTTATAGACATACGTGACCAACCCACTGCAGTCGAAGCCGGTTTCGGGCGTGTTGCCACCGAAGCGGTACGGAGTGCCGACCAGACCCAACGCACGCATCAGGATGTTGTTGGCGGCGGCCGGGTTCGACGCAGGCACCTGCGGCCATACCCGCGCCGCTGGCGGCGGGGCGGCGGGGCGACGGACCGGCGCTTGCGCGCAACCGCCCAGCAGCAGGAGCAGCCCCAGCAACAGGCTGGTCGCTGCACGACGGGCGGGAGCGGCGGAAACTGGCGTGATATGCATGGAGCCGGGATAATGGGCGGTTCGAAAGGTCGCCATGATGGCGGCGCACCCGGCGGCCGACAAGCCGTCCTCCACCGTCTGCCACCGGGCAGCCTATTCAGAGTCAGGCATGAAGATCGAAAAAGACAGCGTCGTCCGCTTCCACTACACCGTTTCGGAGATTGGCCAGGAGCCGATCGAGAGCTCCAAGGAGCGTGACCCGTTGGCGATCATGGTTGGCCACGGCAACATCATTCCCGGTCTGGAAGCGGCCATGATGGACAAGGAGGCCGGCGAGAGCTTCGGCGTGGACGTCAAGGCCGACGAAGCCTATGGCGAATACCGCGAAGGCCTGAGCCAGCGCGTGCCCAAGAAGCACTTCGGCGCCACCAAGCTGGTCCCGGGCACGCAGGTGGTGTTGCAGACCAATTTCGGCCCGCGCGCAGTGACGGTGCAGAAGGTCGGCATGAGTGTGGTCGACGTCGATCTCAACCATCCGATGGCCGGCAAGGATCTGCACTTCGACGTGGAGATCATCGAGGTGCGTGAAGCCACCCAGGAAGAGCGCGACCACGGGCATGTGCATGGCGAAGGCGGCCATCACCACTAAGCGCGGCCGACAAGACCACGACGCAGCCGTCAGACGGGCGCGCCGATGCCCGGAATCGGCATGCATCATGCGGACACTCCGGTTGTAAGCGCGCCGTCCGCAACAGGGTGACGACCACTCGCTCTGTTTTTAGTCACCCATCTGCGCAGGCGTGAACATGTCCTTGTCGCCGGCAGACGGGTGCGAGCAGTGCGGGGCATCGGCATGTGCGGTGTGTGTGCCGATTCCCAAGCGCCTTTCGTGTTCGTCTGACGGCCCGCTCGCTGGATGTTTCGTCGGCGGCGTTGCATCGTTGCTGTGTCGTGTAGACGGCCCGCCCCTCGGCGGGCTGTTTGCATTCTGTCCCTTGCGAGCGCCGCGCCCCGCTATCCGAGCCAACATGACCACACGCGATCTTCTGCTGCCCATTGCTGCGACCGAGCGCATCGTCGTGCTGGACGTGCTGCGCGGCTTTGCGCTGTTGGGCATCCTGCTGATGAACATCGAAGCCTTTGTCGGCCCGCTCGATCTGGCGGTCACCGGCGTGGAGCCGCACTGGCACGGCGCCGACCGGGTGGCCGATGCGTTGGTCTACATCTTCGTGCAGGGCAAGTTCTACACGCTGTTCTCGCTGTTGTTCGGCATGGGCTTTGCGGTGATGGCGCAACGCGCCGAGCAGGCCGGGCGCCCGTTCATGGGCATGTATTTGCGGCGCACGCTCGGGTTGCTGGCGATCGGGCTGGCCCATGCAGTGCTGCTGTGGTCCGGCGACATTCTGGTGACCTACGCATTGCTGGCGCTGCTGTTACTGACGGCACGCTCGGTGCCGACGGCGACGCTGCCGTGGCTTGCCGGGCTGGTCTATCTGTGTGCCCCTGGATTGATGCTGTTGTACGGGCTGGTGGGCATGTTGACGCAGCTCGATCCGGCAGCTGCAGCGGATTGGAATGCCGCCACGGTCGATGCAGCGCGACAGGCGCTGGCAAACGTGCAGGCGCAACGTGCGGCCTTCGGCAGCGGCACCTATCTGCAGGCCACGCTGCAACGCTGGCATGACACGCAGCAGGCGATGACCGGGCTGAGCATCAATGGCCCGGCGATGCTGGGGATGTTTCTGTTCGGTAGCTGGTTTGTGCGCAGCGGCGCCATCGCCGCACCGGAGCGCTTCCCGCGTCTGTTCCAGACCTTGCGTTATGGCGTGTTGCCCTTGGGGCTGGGGGTGATGCTGGCGAGTTACATGCTGGAGCCGTGGATGGATCCTGCGCGTCTGGACCTGCGCCTGTCGGGCGCCGCCGCCTTGTCGCTGATTGCCGGCCCGCTGATGAGCCTGGGGTATGCGGCGTGGGTGGTGCGCCTGGCGCCGCGCCTGGCATGGCTTGCGCCTGCCGGACGCATGGCGCTGACCAACTACCTGATGCAATCGGTGGTTTGTACGTGGATCTTCTACGGTTACGGGCTGGGGTATTTCGAACAGTTGCCGCGCGTGTGGCAACTGCCGTTTGCGCTGGCGGTGGTTGTAGTGCAGGTCGTGTTGAGTCGCCTGTGGCTGCGCTGGTTCCGCTTCGGGCCGATGGAATGGCTGTGGCGCAGCGTGACCTATCTGCATGCGCCGCCGATGCGGCGCGGCGTGCGCTAGCGCGCAAGGCAGCGCGCGCGTCGATGTGTTGGTGCCGGGACGTCCTCACGTCTGGCTCGCAGCCGGGCGTGGCATGCTCGGCGGCAGTATCAGCACTGCAAGCAGACAAAGAATGGCCGATCCGATGACGCGCCGCGCGCCTGCGCGGAGCCTGCACCCTTACCGCGCGGGGCGTCCTGCATGAGCACGCGTTACGACTACGATGTGGTGATTCTCGGTGGCGGTTCCGGCGGACTGGCCGCCGCGTTTCGTGCAGCGAAATACGGCGCGCGTGTTGCGATCATGGAGCCGAACGAGCTGGGTGGCACCTGCGTCAATCTCGGCTGTGTGCCGAAGAAGGCGATGTGGCTGGCGGCCGATCTGGCCGGCAAGATCGAACTGGCGAGCGCACTCGGCTTCGATGTGCCACGCCCGACCTTGGCGTGGCAGGAGTTGGTGACGCACCGGCAGGGCTACATCGCCAACATTCATGCAAGTTACCGCCGCCGTCTCGACGAGGACGGGGTGGTGCTGATCCCACAGCGCGGCGTCCTGCACGACCGCCACACCCTCATGGGCGGCGATGGCGTGACGGTGACAGCCGAGCACATCGTGATTGCCACCGGTGCGCATCCAGCGCGCCCCGGCGTACCCGGTGCCGAATACGGAGAGGTCTCCGATGACTTCTTCAATCTCTGTCATGCGCCTGCGCAGGTGGCCATTGTCGGTGGCGGTTATATCGCGGTGGAAATCGCCGGGTTGTTGCAGGCGCTCGGTAGCCGCGTGCACCTGTTCGTCCAGGGCGATCGCTTGCTGGAGCGCTTCGATGCCGAACTGACGTTGCAACTGGCCGACAACCTGCGCCATCTGGGGGTGCGTTTGCATTTCGGCTTTACCACCACCGGTCTGCAGCGCGATCAGGAAGGGCGGTTGCGTGTGCAAGGGCATCCGGCGCACACCAGCGAGCAGGGCAACGAGGTGTTCGACAAGGTGTTCTTCGCCGTGGGGCGGCGCGCCAACACGGCCGGGCTTGGCCTGGACACCGTCGGTGTGACGCTGGGCGACAAGGGCGAGGTGGTGGTGGACGAGGGCCAGACCACGACGGTGCCCAACATCCATGCCATTGGCGATGTCGCCGGCAAGGTAGGGCTGACGCCGGTGGCGATCGCAGCCGGACGCAAGCTGATGGATCGCCTGTTTGGCAATCAGCCGGATGCGCGCATGGACTACGACGGCGTGCCCAGCGTGGTGTTCTCGCATCCGCCGCTCGGGCAGGTCGGGTTGACCGAAGAGCAGGCGCGCGCGCGGCACGGCAGCCAGGTGCGCATTTATCGCAGTAACTTCCGTCCGATGCTGCACGCGCTGGCCGATGCGCCGCAACGCAGCCTGTTCAAGCTGGTCTGCGTGGGTGACCAAGAGCGTGTGGTCGGCGTGCACCTGCTGGGTGAAAGCGCCGACGAAATGCTGCAGGGGTTTGCGGTGGCGGTGAAGATGGGCGCGACCAAGCGCGACTTCGACGAGACCGTGGCGATTCATCCCACCTCGTCCGAAGAGATCGTGTTGATGCATTGAGTGATGTGCTGCTGGAGCCGAGCAGCGCGTTGAGCCCTCTCCCGGCAGGAGAGGGGTTTTTGATCCCTTGACTGGCGCCTTGCCTGATGTCGAAGCCTCGCCAACCGACGACCGATACGGCAGCCAAGCCAACGGCGCGTGGTGTGTCCAACGCTGCGGTGCCTTCCGGCGAGCAGGCCCGGCTGCGCATCCTCGCGGTGATTCGTGCGATTCCTTCCGGCGAGGTGGCTGGCTACGGCGACGTCGCGACGCGCGCGGGCCTTCCGGGCCGCGCGCGGCTGGTGGCACGCGTACTCAGCGGTAACGACGACCCGCAGCTGCCGTGGCACCGTGTACTGCGGAGCGATGGCCGGATCGCGTTGCCGGAAGGCTCGTCGGGCTATCGCGAGCAATGCCGGCGCCTGCGCGCAGAAGGGGTGCAGGTGGAGCGTGGGCGTGTTCGTCGTGCCAGCGCCGCGCAGCGGCTGGACGCGGCCGTGTGGGGGCCTTCATAAGCTTGCCGTTATGATGGTTGGCATTCCAAAGGATGCTGCCATGCTGCCCAAACTGCCGCCCGTCACCAAAGCGCTGTTGATCGCCAATATCGGCGTGTTCCTGTTGCAGTGGGCGTTGGGCGACCTGGGTGCCGGCCTGCTGCCCTCCGATGCGGCGCTGTCGTCACTGATGCTGTGGCCGATCTCCAACGGGTTCGATGCGTTCTCGCCTGGCGCCAGTTTCATGCCGTGGCAGCTGCTGACGTACGCGTTCTTGCACGGCAGTTTCAATCATCTGTTCTTCAATATGCTGGCGCTTTTCATGTTCGGTGCGCCGCTGGAGCAGACCTGGGGCCAGAAGCGCTTTTTGACGTATTACCTGGTCTGTGTGGCCGGTGCCGGCGTGTGTCAGCTGCTGGTGGCCTGGTTCCTGCAAAACGGCATGCCGGTGGTGGGTGCGTCCGGTGGCGTTTTCGGGCTGTTGCTGGCCTACGGCATGCTGTTCCCCAATCAGCGCGTGATGCTGCTGTTTCCACCCATCCCGATGAAGGCGCGTACCTTCGTGCTTGTGTTCGGCGCGATCGAGCTGGTGCTGGGGGCGACCGGTTGGCAGCCGGGTGTGGCGCACTTCGCGCATCTGGGCGGCATGTTGTTCGGCTGGCTGCTGATCCGTCATTGGCGGGGGCAGTCGCGGTCCGGTGGTGGCAAGGGTGGACGCAAGCCGCCCTTGCGCGTGGTGCGTTAAGCGCTAGCGGCACGAGGGCTGGCCTGCGCTTGCGCGGTGAAGCGGATCCGTGGCGTCGGGTAACGCCTCATCGCGCACTGGGCCGTGTGCGGATCAGCCGCGGCGCTGCGAGGTAGAGCCAACGCGAGAGACAGACAAAAAGAGAGCGCGGACGCCGCGCTCTTTTTTTATTGCCGATACTGATCCGGTGTCAGAAATCAGCGCCAGACCTTGATCTGCTCGGCATCCACACGCTGCATCGGCTGGCCCGGCTTGCAGCTGAAAGCGGCACCGAACTCCGGCAGGTTGGACAGCGGGCCGTTGGTACGCCACTGGCCCGGCGCACGGATGTCGGCGCTTGCACGCTGCACCGCTTCGTTCGGCGACAACTGCTGTGCCCACAAGCCGGCCCAGGCAGTGAAAAACGCCTGCTTGTCGGCTTCGGTTGCCGCCGGCTGGGCCTTGCTGAAGGCCTGCCAGGCCAGTTCGACACCCGCCAGGTCGGCCAGGTTTTCCTCGGCGGTCTGTGCGCCGTTGACCTTGACGTTGGGCACGCCCGGATACGGATACGCCGCGAACTGACTGGCCACCTTGCCGGTCAGCAGCGTCCAGCTGTTCTTCTCGGCCGGCGTCCACCAGCTGCGCAACTCGCCCTTGGCATCCACCAGCGAACCCTTGGCGTCGATGGCACGGGTGATTTCGTGCGCGACCAGCGCGCCGTATGCGCCGTACTGCGCGGCCGGCGTGCCGCCGCTGGTCAGCACCGGCGGCTGCAGCACCGCAGCGGTGACGATCAGGCGGTTCTGGGCGATGTCGTAGGCCACCGCCGGCTGCTGCGGCAGCACGTCCCAGCGACGGTCCGCGTTGCCCTTGCCGATGCGCTTCATTTCCTCGCGGTGACGCCAGGTCGAGGCGATCAGCATATTGCCGCCGAAGCTGCCACGGCCCATCGGCTGCACGGTGTAGTCCAGATCGCGGCGCGGTGCGCCGACTTCGATCTTCATCGCAGCCAGCTTGGCCTTGGCTTCGGCGATCACCTCGCCGTTGCCCCAACCGGTACGCTCCAGCGCGGCCAGCTGCGCGTCGCGCACCTGATCGGCGATGGCTTCGGCCTGGCGGCGGTTGTCGCTGCTCAGATAGCGCGCCACGTATTCGCGACCCAGCATCGGCCCGGCAGCGATGTTGATCGCGTCCAGCACCTGCTGCCAACGCTGCGGCGGCAACGCGTCACCACGCAGCAGGCGGCCGCGGAACTGGTACTCGGCATCGCTGAAGCTCTTGGACAGGTACGGCGCCATCGCATCGCCCACGCGCCAGCGCAGGTAGGCCTTCCACTGGTCCGGCTTGATGCTGACGATCATGCTGTCGAGCTGCTTGAACATGGCCGGGTCGGCCATCGACACCAGGTCGTCCTTGACGCCTTGCGCTTCCAGGAAGTCGGCCAGGCGCAGGTTCTTGTACTGCTTGGTCAGCTCCTTGGTGGCGATCGGGGCGTAGTTGTTGAACGGGTTGTTGATGCCCTGCACCGACTGCGCGCTACGTGCCAGCGCGGTTTCGATCTGCAGCACGGAGGCGGCATCGGCATCGAGCTTGTCGGCCGGGGTGCCGGTCAACGCCAGCACCTGCTTGACGTAGGCGCGGTAGCGGCCCATCAGCGCCTGGGTGTCGGCATCGGTGCGGGTGTAGAACGCCGGATCTGGCAGGCCCATGCCGCCCTGCATGAAGTAACCGATGTGACGGTCGAGCGCCTTCAGATCCACGTCCGGGCCGAAGTTGAAGCCGACCGGGATGCCGACCTGATGCAGCGCGGCGATGGAAGCGGGCACATCCTTGGCCTTCTTGATTGCGTCGATGCGCGACAGCAACGGCGCGATGGGGTTGGAGCCGTCTTTTTCCACTGCCGCCTCGTCCAGGCCGCTGGCCCAGAAGTCGCCGAGCAGCTTCTGCACGTTGCCTTGCGGGGTCTTCATCGCCGCGTCCAGCAGCTCGCGCTGCTGCGCCAGCGCGCGTTCGGACAACTGGCCCAGCGCGGTGACCGCACCGGCCTGCGGCACCGGGTTGCTCTTGAGCCAGCCGGCGTTGGCGTAGTCGTAGAAATCGGAGCAGGCGGCAGGCACGGCCGGTGCCTTGGGGGCGGCCTTCTTCTTGCGAGCGGCGTCGGCGTCGGGGGCGGACAGCAGCGTGATCAGGCTGAAGCCAAGAGCGAGGGCAAGCGGACGAATGGTGGGCATCGAGAAGAAGGGTGGCCAGAGTTAAGTCGGCGGAGTTTAGCAAGGCTGCGCGTCGTGCAGGCGGGCGTTGACCGCCGGTTGCCCTCGGTGGGCACCGCTTGCATGAACGCGACAGGCCCGCGGGTGCGGGCCTGTCAGGAGCGCAAGGGAACCGAAAGCGCTTGTGCCCGGCTACCAGATCACCACGCGGTCCTTGTCTGCGCGCACCATCGCATCGCCGGATTTACACGAAAACGCGTGTGCAAAGGCCGGCATGTTCGATGGCGCGGCAATGGCGCGCAGATTGCTGGGCGAATGCGGGTCAGATGCCAGATAGACCCGCTGTTGCTGCTCGCGCACCTGCTCACGCCAGTTGCGCGCAAAACCCAGGAAGAACCGTTGCTCCGGACGGTATCCATCGATCGTGAGCGCACGCTCGGGATGCTGATGCAACGCCGTTTGCAGCGCATCGTAGGCGACATTGATTCCGCCAAGGTCGGCGATATTTTCGCCCAGGGTCAACCTGCCGTTGACGTGCAGCTCGGGGTGGCTGGGCAGTGGCACGTAGGCATCGAACTGTTTGACCAAGGTGTCGGCGCGTTGCTCGAACGCCTTGCGATCAGCGGGCGTCCACCAGTTGACGTTGTTGCCGCCGCCGTCGAATTGCCTGCCCTGGTCGTCGAACCCATGGGTGGCCTCGTGCCCGATCACCGCGCCGATGGCGCCATAGTTCACTGCGTCGTCGGCATCGGCATCGAAGAACGGGGGTTGCAAGATCGCGGCCGGAAAATTGATGGTATTGGTGCTGGGGCTGTAATACGCATTGACGGTCTGCGGCGACATCGCCCAGCGCTTGCGGTCGGTTGGCTTGCCGATCTGCGCGATGTCGTAGTGGTAGTTGAACTTGGCTGCGGCTTGCAGATTCTGGTAGTAGGCGCCCGGAACGATCTCCAGCCCCGACCAGTCGCGCCAGGTGTCGGGGTAGCCGATGTTGGGCAGGAACGTATTCCACTTGGCGATCGCCTTGGCCTTGGTTTCGGCGCTCATCCAGTCGACATTCTCGATGCGTTGCTTGAGCGCGTTGCGCACGTTGTCGACCAGTTCGGTGGCGCGCTGTTTTGCTTCGGGCGTGAACACCTTGGCCACGTAGAGCTGACCCAGGCCTTCTCCCATGACACTGTCGACTGCGCCCAGGACGCGCTTCCAGCGCGGCCGTTGTTCCGGCTGCCCGGACAGCGCCTTGCCGTAGAACGCGAAGTTGTTGTCGACGAAGGCCTTGCTGAGGTGCCTGGACGCCGCATCGATGGCGTGGAAGCGCAGATAGGCCTGCCACTGGGCAATCGGTGCACTGGCCAACTGCCGGTCGAACGCTGCAAAGAAGCGCGGCTGCGACAGCGAGAACCCGGTGCCGATGTCCACGCCTTGGGCAGCGAAGAATGTCTGCCAGGAAAAGTGCGGCGTGAGCTTGTCGGCCTGTGCAAGGCTGACGAAGTGATACTGGTTGTCGGGTTGGCGTGCGTCGGTGGGAGCAAGCGATGCGGCGGCCAGTCGCGATTCCAGTGCCATCACGTCCTTTGCCTGCACCTTGGCCGCATCGGCACTGCTGCCGGTGAGCTCGAACGATTTGATGATGTAGGCCAGATACGCCTCGCGGATGGAGGCATGCTCGGGGGCGGTGTAGTAGTCCTTGGTCGGCAGGCCCAGCCCGCCTTCGTTGGCAAAGGCGATCTGCTGCTGCGCATTGTGGAAGTCGGCACCTGCACCGAACTCGAAGACGTTGCCATCGCCTTGTGCATACCGCTGTGTGATGTAGTCGGCCACATCCTTGCCGGATCTCAACGCGGCAATCGCATCCAGTTGCGCACGGATGGGGTGATCGCCCGCCGCCTCGATGGCGGCTTCATCCATGCCGGAGGCGTATAGCAGCCCCAGCTTGCGCGCGAGCGGATCGGCCTGTGTTTGCGCCTGTTTTGCTGCATCTTCGACAATCTGTCGCTGAGTAAGCAGGCTCTTCTCGGCCAACACATCGAACACGCCCCAGCTGGTGCGGTCTGCGGGAATGGGGTTGGCTTTCTTCCACGGACCGTTGACGAAGTCGTCCAGGTTCTTGCACGCGTTCGTGGTCTGATCCAGCTCGCTGATGTCGAACGCCGGCGTTTCCGGTGTTGCAGATGGCAGCGCAGCTGTCGGTGCAGGCTTGGCAGCATCTGTCTGTGCGCTGCTGTCGTCGGGCGCGCGTTTGCAGCTTGCCAGCGAGACGATCAATGCCAGGGCGAGCGTAGAAGTCTTGAGGGATGACATGGACGTCGGCCGCAGAGAAGAACGTCGAGCATAAGCGGACGCTGCCTTGCGGACGTACGTGTTGAGCTTTGTTGAGGCTTGAATTCAAGCTGGGTGTGGCTGGTAGGAGTCCTGCGTGGCGCCGGATATCTGGTGGACGTCACGAAGGACAAAAACCGGCGATCCGGGCGCGCAGACGGCGTCGTTGGCGAAGTACCTGCGGCATCGTGACATGACCGAAGCGACTACGTGTTCTTGCATGCCTGAGGACGGTGCCGCGATGCGGCAGGCAAGCTGCGCCACGCAGCTGGATTGGCAGGCATCGCACACTGAAAAAACTGCAGGCTGCCGCAAAAAAAACGGGCGACGATCCACTGATCGACGCCCGCGTCTTTGAAACCAGTGCGCTATCGCGCCATTACCAGATCACAACCTGCTGATCGCCCTGGCGCACCATGGCATCGCCCGCCTTGCACGAGAACGCGGCGGCGAATGCCGGCATGTTCGACGGTGCACCGATGGCGCGGAAGTTGGCTGGTGCGTGCGGATCGGTCTTCAGGCGCACCACCAGTTCTTCCGGGGTGAAGTTGCGGCGCCACACCGTGGCCCAGTTCAGGAAGAAGCGCTGGTCGCGGGTGATGCCGTCGGTCTTGGGATCGTCCTTGCCGGCGGTGGCGGTTTTCATCGCGTCGTAGGCGGTGTTGAGGCCGCCCAGGTCGGCGATGTTCTCGCCCAGGGTCAGGTCGCCCTTGACCTTGTCGCCGGCCGGGGTGCGATAGCCGTCGAACTGCGCGACCAGCTTGCCGGTGCGTGCCTTGAACGCTTGCAGATCCTTCTGCGTCCACCAACCTGGATCGGCGATGAAGTTGCCATCGGGGCCGAAGCGGCTGCCCTGGTCGTCGTAGCCGTGGGTCATCTCATGGCCGATCACCGCGCCAATGCCGCCGTAGTTCATTTCCTCCGGTGCATTCGGGTCGAAGAACGGCGGCTGCAGGATCGCCGCCGGGAACACGATCTCGTTCTGCAGCGGGTTGTAGTAGGCGTTGACCGTCTGCGGGCTCATGCCCCATTCGGTCTTGTCCACCGGCTTGCCGATCTTGGACAGGTTCCACTTGTAGTTGTACTCGGTCGCCGCCATCACGTTGCCCAGGTAGCTATCGCGGCCGGTGGTCAGGCCGTTCCACTCGCGCCACTTTTCCGGGTAGCCGATCTTGGGGGTGAAGCTTTCCCACTTGGCGATCGCCTTGGTCTTGGTCTCCGGGCTCATCCAGTCGAGCTTTTCGATGCGGGCCTTCAGCGCGGTACGCAGGTTGGTCACCAGCGTTTCCATCTTGGCCTTGGAATCGGCGGGGAAGGCGACCTTGACATACAGCTGGCCCAGCGCCTCGCCGGCCTGAGCGTTGATGGTGGCCAGCACGCGCTTCCAGCGCGGCTTGATTTCCTTCTGGCCGCGCATGGTCTTGTTGTAGAACGCAAAGCTCTCATCGACGAACGGCTGGCTCAGGTACGGCGAGGCGCCATCGACAGTGTGGAAGCGCAGGTACGCGCGCCAGATCGCCGGATCGGTATCGGCGATCATCTTGCTCACTTCCTGGTGGAAGGCCGGAATCGCCAGCGAGAACATCTCCGGCGTGGCCACGCCCTGCGACTTGAAGAACTCGGTCCACGACCAGTTCGGGGTCAGCTTGTCGGCGTCGGCCGGGGAGATCGGGTTGTAGGCCAGCAAGGCATCGCGCGACAGCTGGGTGCTGGTCTTGGAGACCTTGGCCAGGCGGGTTTCGAAGGCGACGATCTGCTTGGCCTGCGCGACGGCATCGGCTGCAGCCACACCCGACAGTTCCAGCACCTTGGCCACGTGTGCCTGATAGGCCTCCAGCTTGACCTTGTTGGCGGCGCTGGTGTAGTACTCCGGATCCGGCAAGCCCAGACCACCCTGCATGGCGAAAGCGATGTTCTGGCTGGACTTTTTGAAATCCGCCTCCGCGCCGAAGCTGAAGAGCGCGTTGTTGCCCTTGGCGGCGCTGCTACGCAGATAGTCGACCAGCTTGGCCTGGTCGCTGATGGCGTCGATCGCTGCAAGCTCCGGCTTCAGCGGCTCGATGCCCTGTGCGTTGATCTTGGCCTCGTCCATGCCGGTCGACCACAGGTCGCCGACGATCTTTTCCACGCCGGTGGCACTGGTGTCGGCTGCGGCCTGTTCGACCAACTGCTGCTGGATTGCATTGGAACGCTCGTCGAGCATCTCGAACGCACCCCAGCTGGTGCGATCGCTCGGCACCGGATTGGCGGCCAGGAACTTGGCGTTGGCGTAGGCGTTCAGGTCGGTGCAGGCATTACCGTTGGCATCCAGGTCGGCCGCAGTGAACTGGTTCACCGCCGGCAGCTTGCTCTGGTCCAGGGTCAGGGTCTTGGGTGCGGCGGGCGCGGCCGCCGCGGTATCGCCAGCCGGGGCCGCAGGTGCGGCGTCATCGGACTTCTTGCAACCGCTCAGCGCGGCCGCCACGGCCAGGGTCAGCGTCAATAGATGAGGTGTTCGAATCACAAAGGCTCCAGGAGCAACAGTCGATTGGGGAGCCCCGTCACGGGGCCGTGGCCGGCACTCTACGCCTCGCCAGCCGACAGGCATGGTGTCGAAGGTCATGGGTGCGGGGTGTGTAGAAGCGCTGGCTTGGTGGTGCTCGTGGTTACGGCAGCCTTGCGCGGGCGGCGATACGCAGGGGCACTCCGGTGTCTTCTGGCCCCGGGCGCTGCGGCTTCGTGCCATATTAGTGGTCACTACTTGGCCCGGCCATCGATGCTTATCTGCCGATAGCGATCGAGGTGGCCGCTAAGGCCCGAATGGTCCAGCTGTGCAAGCGGTGCTATATACGGTTGCATGTCTACCGCTTCCCAACCGTTGGACGCTTTGATCATCGGCGCCGGCCATAATGGCTTGGTATGCGCTGCGTATCTGGCCCGGGCCGGTAAACGCGTGCTGGTACTGGAGGCGCGCAACGTGGTTGGCGGCGCAGCGGTCACCGAAGAATTTCATCCCGGATTTCGTAACTCGGTGGCGTCCTACACGGTGTCGTTGCTGCAGCCCAAGGTCATCGACGATCTTGCGCTGGAGCGGCACGGGTTACGCGTGGTGGCGCGCCGCATCAACAACTTCTTGCCGCTGCCCACTGGCGAGTACCTGCTCGCGGGCGCAGCGCGCACCGCTGTGGAAGTGGCCAAATTCTCCGCGCGCGATGCCGCTGCACTGCCAGCCTATGAGGCGCGCCTGGAACAACTGGCCGATGTCTTACGTGCGCTGGCTTTGCAGCCGCCACCGGATGTCACCGATGCCGGATGGCTGCGTGCGTTGCCGCAGCTGTGGCGTGCGGGCAAGGTGGGACTGCAACTGCAGGAATTACCGCTCGCGTTGCGGCAAGACCTGCTGGACCTATTCACCATTTCGGCCGCCGAGTATCTGGATCGCTGGTTCGAAAGCGCGCCGATCAAGGCGCTATTCGGCTTCGACGGCATCGTCGGCAACTACGCCAGTCCGTACACGCCGGGCACCGCCTATGTACTACTGCATCACGTGTTCGGGCAGAGCAATGGCGTCAAGGGCGCATGGGGTCACGCCATCGGCGGCATGGGCGCCATCACCCAGGCGATGGCGGCCAGTGCGCGCGACTCTGGCGCGCAGATTCGGACCGGCTGTGCGGTGGGGCGGGTGCTGGTGGAACAGGGACATGCGGTGGGCGTGGTGACGGCCGATGGCGAAACGCTCCGCGCGCGTGCCGTGGTTGCGAACGTCAACCCGAAGTTGCTCTATCAGCGCTTGATGCGAGCCGAGGACGTCCCGGAGGCCACGCGCGAACGCATCGCCCATTACCGCTGCGGTTCGGGCACCTTTCGCATGAACGTCGCGCTGTCGCGTCTTCCCGATTTCACGGCGCTGCCAGGCGCTGGCGATCATCTCACTGCCGGCATCATCCTGGCTCCGAGTCTGGATTACATGGATCGCGCCTGGCAGGACGCACGCGCATCGGGATGGTCGCGCGAACCGGTGGTCGAATTGCTGATACCCAGCACGCTGGACGACTCGCTGGCACCGACCGGCCAGCATGTGGCCAGCCTGTTCTGTCAGCACGTTGCACCGCAACTTCCCGAAGGCCGGCACTGGGACGATCATCGCGAGGAAGTCGCCGATCTGATGATTGCAACGGTCGAGCGCTACGCGCCAGGATTCGCCGCATCGGTAGTGGGCCGGCAGATCCTCAGCCCCCTCGATCTGGAGCGCATCTTCGGCCTGATCGGCGGCGACATTTTCCACGGCGCGCTCAGCCTCAATCAACTCTTCAGCGCACGCCCGATGCTCGGGCAGGGCGCGTATCGCGGTGCGGTGCCGGGGTTGTATCTGTGCGGGTCCGGGACGCATCCCGGCGGCGGTGTGACCGGAGCGCCTGGGCATAATGCGGCTCGGGTGATTTTGGGTGGGTGATGCCTATTGCTTAAAACACGCGCCCCCCGCGAGCTAAGGAAGGTCTGAACAATGAGGCCTGAGAGTGCGGGATGTCGCATCGTTCCGGAGAGTCGCGTTTGGATCTTCGGATTTTTCGCAATTTCTGAAGCTTTCCTTGGGAATTCCCCGGGTTACAGGCGCACGCTCCCCATCGTCGGCAGTAACTGCTTTCGCTTCATCCACAGGTTCGATAGCGCAAACAAGGTCAGCACCTGCGCGGTGTTCTTGGCCAGGCCGCGATAGCGGACCTTGGTGTAGCCGAACTGGCGCTTGATCACCCGGAATGGATGCTCCACCTTCGCGCGCACGCTGGCCTTGAAGTGTTCCCAACGCTGTTCCCGAGCACGCTGGCGTTTGTTGCCGAGGGCTTGCACCGTCGAGGGCCTGGCGGCGATGAAGAATGCAGCCTTGCAGGCCTGCAGTTCTTCGCGTTTGTCCGCACCGGTGTAGCCGCTATCGCCGAACACGCTGTCTTCTTTGCCATGCAGCAACGTGTGCATCACCGTGACATCGGCGACATTGGCGGCTGTGCAATGGACGTGGTGCACCAGCCCGGAAAATTCATCCACGCCGATGTGCGCCTTCATCCCGAAATACCACTGATTGCCCTTCTTGGTCTGATGCATCTCAGGGTCGCGCGCGTGGTCGGCATTCTTGGTCGAACTGGGCGCCGCGATCAGCGTCGCATCGACGATCGTGCCCGACCGCAGGCTCTGGCCCTTGCGCACCAGATGCGCGTTGACGGCTTCCAGCATCCGTGCGGCAAGGCCATGGGTCTCCAGCAGGCGGCGAAAGTTGAGAATCGTGGTCTCGTCGGGAATGTCGTCCAAGCCACCGAGCTGGGCAAAGCGCCGCAAGGTCGGAATCTCGTGCAGCGCTTCTTCCATCGCCGGATCGCTCAGCGCATACCACTGCTGCAGCAGATGAATCCGCAACATCGTCGCCAGTGCGTACGGCTGCCGCCCTGGCCGGCCCGACACCGGATAGTGCGGCGCGATCAGCCCGAGCAGTTGCTGCCACGGAACCACCTGCTCCATCTCGGCCAGAAAGATCTCGCGCCGGGTCTGCTTGCGCTTGCCCAGGCCCTCAGCGTCACCGAACGTCAGTTGCATGGATCACTCCTCAACATGAGGCGGGTAGTGTCGCGTATCTGTGGTGCGTTGTTCAGAGGTTCCCTAAGAAAAAAAGGCCCCGAGAACCAAGGCCTTTGAGCAATGCATTACCTGATTAGCCATGTCTATCAGGCGGCTTATCGCTATCGGCCTGCAGACGGCGCTATTTGTCCTGAGGTTTTCCACGGTGCCTGCTGTCTGCGATGCTTATGCGGGTGCTGGCCCGACTTTTTCCAGCCAAGAACTTATCGCCGTATTAAGTTAGGCTGTTTAGGGAAAAGCGCGGAAGTGCTATAGCTGACGGTCAGGACTAATCAGATGCAAGTGGACTGGCCGCAGCTAACTCATCGGTTATCAGTTGTACAACCCGCGCTGCCACGGGCTGGTCAAGTAGCCGTTTGGCCATGGGCCGTCTTCGCACATGCCTTGCCCCCATGTATTGCAAAAGTCAGAGCGCAACTGCTGTGACAACCCTGTGTAGCTGATCGAGTTGACTTCACGCGTATCGCATACATAGCTGATGATGACGCGCTTGGCGGTCGATGTCGCCCCCTGATGCTCCGTCTGGTTGCTGCAATACAGGATGCTCTGACCAACTAAGTTTTCGTTGGCATCGAACCACATCCAGGTACGGCCGTACTGGGTCGCTGCTTTTACTTCCGGGGTGACAGTAAGGCCGCTCATCGCCACAAAGATTGAGGCCAAAAGTACTTTTTTCATTCAACTGGCTCCTTGTTGTGCCCCAACTCCCTTGAGGCGTGGGTCGTACTCTTTCCTTATTGGTCCTAAGTCTGCAGCCGAGTTATCGTTACAGGCTACAGAGTGGGCCATTTTTCCTCGAAATTGCTGGCCCGACATTCTTCAGTCAGAGTCATCGCCGCCTAGAATTAGGTTGATTTAGAAAAGAAAAAATGCAGGGTTGCTGCAGCTAAGGGTCATGGCTAATTCGGATGCACTAATTCACCGGAAGCGTCAGGACGACGCTTCCGGTGCTTGTGATCAGAAGTCGTAGGATGCAGACAGGCGCACGTAGCGCGGAGTGTTGTAGCTATAGTTTTCTAGGCCGATTCCATATGTGTTTGAAACCAGTCCGGGATCGGTCTCATAAACACCATCGATGCGCGTGACCGAACGATCATTGAAGACGTTGAACACTTGCAAGCCAACGGCCAGTTTATGATCGGCGAACGAGGGACGATATGTCACACCCAAGTCCATGTTCTTGATCCAGGGGGTCCGGCCGGCATCGCCAGGTCGCGATGGCTGACCTCCGCAATAGTGATAGGCCGATCCGTAGTTGATCGGATCCGGATTCTCTGGGTCATTGAAGTAGCCAAGGCAGGAAGCCGGGGTGCCTGACATTACGCGCAGGGTGGCTGACGCCATCCATTCGGGCGTGATCTGGTAGGCCCCGAACGCTTTCAGTTGATGGCGACGATCGTTTGCCAAGCTACCCCCCGCGTAATACATCAGCGCCGCAGCATCCCAGTCCTGCGTTTTGGAAACGTCAGATTGGCCGATGTCGGACTTGACTTGACCTTCGGTATTGCCATAGCTACGCGACCAGGTGTAATCGATGCGGCCATACCACTTTTCATCAAACGGGTGTTCCAAGAAAAGGTCAACGGCAACGTAACTACGCTTGGCCTTGTCAGTGAAACCCCAGTCCGATTGGGACATCTGCAGCTGGGTAAAACCCGATCCGTCGAGATTTGCGAGGTTGTAGGTATTGGTCTTGCCCGGATTGAAGATCACGCAATACGGGATATCGATGGTCCTGGGATCGATTCCTTGCGATGCAAGCTTCAGGTCGCCACGTGCATTGTAGTCATCGTTGTGCATGTCGCAGACGTCGTCGATTGCCGCTTCCAGCTTTCGATACGTTGCCTTGGCGCCCGAATTCCAACTTTCACCGATTGTCTTTTCAAAGCCAAGAATCAATTCGTCTTGATACTGGGATTTCAAATCGCTCGGTGCAAATGCACCTGGGTTGGGTGCTTGGCCAAATTCGCCATTGGCCGAGACCGCGCCCGGGCCGAATGGGGTCAAGCCAGTCGGTTCTCCGTTGGCATCGATACCTGTGTAGGTGAAATATTGATCCGTATAGGTGGACGCCGATGCTCCACGGATAGCAACGCTGTTGGGAAGCGCTAGGTAGTAGCGACCAAGATTTGCAAATACCTTCAAAGATGAGTCACCAAAGACATCCCAGCTTGCTCCCAGACGCGGAGCCCACTGGTCACCGCTATCCACGTAAGCGACGTGATCGCTGTTGAAGTTGGTGAACTGATCATTGCGGATACCGAGCGTCACAAGCCAGTTATCGTTGACTTGCCAGCGATCTTCCAGGTAATACGCTTTTTGCTCCACGGCCATGCTTGTGGTGGTGGTGAAGATGCGCTGTTGGGCGTAGAAGCCGTTCGAGCCCGGTCCGGCCGGACCGACTCCTAGCCCGGGACGTACTGGTGTCTGCTCTGTGAGAGCACGTCCATAGATCCATTGGTAACCGGGGCCAGTGGTACGTACGCCTTCGTCATAGGCATTGAAGTACATGTTGTCCACGCCAGCGGTGATGTCGTGGTCGCCCAATCGATAATTGAGCTCCAGACGCAGGCTGCGCGTCTTGTTGATCGGATCGTCGGCCTTCGCGCGGTTGGTCGTTTGATCGTTGCGGATCGGCGTACCGCCGTTAAACGCAGGGTTCTGGCTAGTGACGCTGCCCAGGAATGGTAGGTCAGAAACAGCGGGGTTGAATTGCTGATTATGCTGAGTGCTGCGTCCCCAGGTAGCATTTAAGGTCAGATCATCCGTCAAGTAGCTCGTGTACTTGAAGATGTCATAGCTATCTTTAATCTTGAATGTATCCGGAAAAGTTCCAGTGCGCTCACCACTCACTTCGCCGTCATAATCGAATGAAGTGTAGTAGCCGCTGCGGCGATCAGTGTTTTGAACGCGCGTGTATTCCAGAATGTTGCTGTCGTTGATGTTCCAGTCCAGCTTTCCGTAAAACTTTGGAGTGCTATATTCGTAATTATTACGAGCTTGAATGCTCGCATTGCTCGCATTTGTTCCTACACCATCGACCTTTTCCGTCTCACCGGCCACGAAGATGAATAGCCGATCTTCGATCAGGGGGCCGCCTGCATATGCGCTATAGACAGTGCGAGTCTGCTTATTGTCTTTGCCTGCGCGATACAGGGTGCCGGGTTGGTCAGGGGTGTCGTATTCGTATCCATCAGGGAGTGTTCTGTTTGGATACCACACATCGCCACGCGAACTCGCCAGCGAATCCGGCTCCCAAACCGTTTGCACGCCGAAGTGCCATTCATTCGTGCCGCGCTTGCCCAGTTGATTGATCACGCCGCCGGTCGAGCGACCGTACTTGGCGCTGTAGCCACCCGTATAGGTTTCCTGCTGGTCGATGGCGCCATACGGAAGGCTTACGCCGCCCAAGTTGCTGAGCGGATTACTGACGTTGAAGCCGTTGATGTAGTACGCATTTTCAGTGACGCCAGAACCGCCGAAGGACACCACAGAGCGCGAGCCGTTGTTGAATGCACCGGCGCCGGATACCGCACCCGGCGCAAGCAACGCAATCGCTTCGGCGCTACGTCCCAGCGGCAGTGTGGCCAACTGCTCGGAGGTGATCACCGAGCGAGAGCTGGTGGAGCTGACATCGATCTTCGGTGCGTTGGCCGCAGTGACCGTGATTGCACCAAGCGTGGTCGCATCCGCATTGCTGCCTGCGGCGCTGGCGCCTGCAAACGACACTTCGGTACCCGAGCCCACGCGCAACTGCACATTCTTGCGGGTATCGATCACCTGATCGCCGCGTTTCAGAGTGACCGTGTAGGCGCCGACCGGCAGCGAGCCCAGGTTGTAGCGGCCGTTCGCGTCGATGGTGATCGTGCGGCTCAGGCCGGTGTCGCTCTGCACGACGATGGTGCTGCCGGCTTCGGAGGGGGCGCTGCCGTAAATGCTGCCGGTGGTGCTTTGCGCGTAGACCGCGCCATTGGCGAGACAGGCGCCGAGCACGACGGCGAGGGCGGTGCGTTTAAGGACTTGGCGACGAAATTGGTTGCTCATTCCTGACCTTCAGCTTGAGTTCGATTAAGGGCGGTCATCGGGGAGTCAGATGGCCTTAATGCGAACGTAATGAATCTGTGCGTCCGGTCGCAAGCAGTTTGAATGCTTCGTTAATGAAAATGTTGAAATCCGCATCTAATGCGTGGATTTGCGCACAAATTGCCGGCGCTCGGCATGTGTGTGCACCAAATTGCTGCAAGTATTCATTTTTGTTAGTACGGGTGATGCAGGACGTCGATCTGCCACCGAACACTGCCGGCATGGAAGCGGCGGAAATCGTCACGTCCATGGCTATAGGTTTCATTTGAAAATATTTCTGTGCAAAAAGACCTCGCTCATCGGGCCCTTTTGATACCGCAGCCATCGAGCTGACTCAGAATCGGACAGTGGCGCCCAGATAGAGAACCGCCCGCGGTTGTCGTACAGCGCAGAGTTGCAGTCCGAGCGGAAGTAGTCGCATGGCGGGTGGCGTTGTCGACGTCGCTCTTTAAGCCGGGGAACTGATAGCCAAACTGGAACTTTTGGCAAGTGTACGAGCCGTTCCTGATCGGGCTGGCGTCAGCGCAGGCATGCGCGCCATCAGATCGCTGATGGTGGTCGCGCCGGTGGCGCGGATTTCCTCGGCGCTGATCGCGGTGACCGGCGAGGGTGTGACAAAGCCGGTACGCGCAATGCGCGAGCCGGTGACGGTGACCTTGTCCAGATCGGTGGTGCCGGGTGCGCCCCGTTTTTTCTGACTGCGCGGCAGCGTGGCCGGCAGAAGCGGCCAGCACGGCCAATAACGCGGTGCTCAAGCGATGACGCTGTGTGTGTTGTGGAAGACGCCTCCAGAGGAACTTGCGGATTCCTCTTCTAGGATTTGGCGAAACAGTGCTGCTGCCGAGCCCTGGCTGAGCTAGGTTCCGAGCGCAACAATTGCTTAATAATTTAATACATTTATGAAATAGTGTGTCGGCTGGCACATGCATGAGCGAGCAGCACACCTATCTGGTGACGGCTGGAAACGCATCTGCCCGTGGCCGAGTCGGTAAACTGACGATCTTTCCAGCGCTGCGGTCGGCGATGTACCCATCGCAGCCGTGGCAGCACACGACGAATCAGATAGGCAATGACGACGATGGTGCAACGCGCTTCAAGCAAGGCGATCAAGCCCTTTCAGGGCGCACGCGCATGACCGGCGAGCGCAGGATCCCCGCGCATGCGGTGCAGGGCGCACTGGCGCCGCATGCGCGGATCCGCAATGTGATCGCGGTCGGCTCCGGCAAGGGGGGAGTGGGGAAGTCCACCACGGCGGTGAATCTGGCGTTGGCCTTGCACCAGCAGGGCGCGCGCGTGGGTGTATTGGACGCGGATATCTACGGGCCGAGCGTGCCGGCGATGCTCGGCCTGAGCGGGCGGCCGGACAGCCCGGACAACAAGTCGATCGAGCCGCTGCGTGCGTTCGGCATCGAGGCGATGTCGATCGGCTTGCTGGTCGATCAGGACACGCCGATGATCTGGCGCGGGCCAATGGCGACCTCGGCGTTGACCCAGCTGTTCAACGACACGCTGTGGGACGACCTGGATTACCTGCTGATCGACCTGCCGCCAGGTACCGGCGATATCCAGTTGACGCTGTCGCAGAAGATCCCGGTGGCTGGCGCGGTGATCGTCACCACGCCGCAGGACATCGCCACGCTGGATGCGCGCAAGGCCTTGAAGATGTTCGAAAAGGTCGAGGTGCCGGTATTGGGCATCGTCGAGAACATGGCGGTGCATACCTGTTCCAAGTGCGGTCACCGCGAGCATCTGTTCGGCGAAGGTGGCGGCGAGCGCATGGCCGCGCAGTACGGGGTGCCCTTGCTGGGCTCGTTGCCGCTGGCGATCGCGATCCGCGAACAGGGCGATGCCGGCCAGCCGATCGTGGTGGCGGCACCGGAGTCGGCGGCAGCGCAGGCTTATCTGGCCGCCGCCGCGCGCCTGTCCGAGGAGCTGGGCAAGCGTCCGCGCGCCAGCATTCCGATCTCGGCTTCGTTGCTGTAGCGCACCGGCCGGCCGTCGGTGCCGGTCGCTTGCTAGAATTCGCCGTCTTCGCGCGGGCCGCTCGGCCCGTCGCCTTCCGTCTTCAAGGAACACCGCATGAGCATCAAGAGCGACCGCTGGATCAAGCGCATGGCCGAGCAGCACGCGATGATCGAGCCGTTCGAGCCCGGCCAGATCAAGCACGACGCCGCTGGCCAGCGCATCGTCAGCTTCGGCACCTCCAGCTACGGCTACGACGTGCGCTGCTCACGCGAGTTCAAGATCTTCACCAACATCAACTCGACGATCGTCGATCCGAAGCACTTTGATCCTGGCAGCTTTGTCGATGTCGAATCGGATGTCTGCATCATCCCGCCGAACAGCTTTGCGTTGGCCCGCACCGTCGAGTATTTCCGTATTCCGCGCGACACCCTGGTGGTGTGCCTGGGCAAGAGCACCTATGCGCGCTGCGGGATCATCGTCAACGTGACCCCGCTGGAGCCTGAGTGGGAAGGCCACGTCACGCTGGAATTCAGCAACACCACGCCGCTGCCGGCGCGCATCTACGCCAACGAAGGCGTGGCGCAGATGCTGTTTTTCCAGTCCGACGAAGTCTGCGAGACCTCGTACAAGGACCGCGGCGGCAAGTACCAGGGCCAGACCGGCGTGACCTTGCCGCGTACCTGATGCCGTGGTGCGGCCATGACCTTCAGCAGGTCGCGGTCGCCCGCTCGCGGTAGCGCAGCAGGTGGCGTACGCCGGCGGCGATCAGGAACGCCGGCCACCAGGTCGAAACCAGGTGGCCCAGATCGATACTGGCCAGCCCCAGGTTGTCCAGCAGGAAGAGCGTGCCCAGCGTGATCAGGAACAGGGCGGGGATCAGGCGATAGCGCATGGCGGTGTGCTCGGTAGGTGTGAGGCCATGCTGCGCGCGATGCGCCTGTCGATCAGGTGCCGGACGTCAACGATTGAGGATGACAGACGTCATGTCGGCAAAGCCGACAGGCAGCCGGGGCACGGGCTGGCGAATCAGTGGGCTGGACGGGCTAGCGCGCAAGCAGGGCAACGTCTCTCGGAAGACAACCAGGCAAGCGGGGGAATCAACAGCGCCCAAAGTCCGCTCTTACGATTCCCCAATCCCGATTCCCCATTCCCGGCTATTTGCCCCGCCCAAACAACATCCCCACACCACAGGCGACCAACGCCGCCGGCCACCACGTAGCGATCAGCCGGCCAAGACTGAGATTGGTCCAGCCCAGGTTGTTGGCCAGAAACAATAGCCCGACCAGGATCAGGATCAGCGCGGCGACGACATTGGATTTCATGCGAAAGAGTGGTTGAAAGACGGGTGCCTATCGTAGCCGCTGCGCCCACGCAGTGACATGCTGTTGCAGCGCATCGGCGTCGAAGCGCTGCGCGCTGCCGCTGCCCCAGACCGGCCCTGGCCAGGCCGCATCGCCGGGATGACGGCCGACCAGATGCACATGCAGCTGGCGCACGATATTGCCCAGCGCGCCGATGTTGAGCTTGGCGACCCCCGGCTCCACCCGCAGCAGCTGCGAGAGCTGATTGATCTCGGCCAGCAACAGGCGTTGCTGGCCGCCATCCAGATCGATCCACTCGCTGACCTCGGCCACCCGCGGCACCAGCACCAGCCACGGGAAGCGGCTGTCGTCCACCAGCCGCACCTGCGACAGCGGGCCGTCGGCGACGAACACGCTGTCTGCGGCCAGGCGCGGATCGAGCTGGAAGTCGCTCGTGCCGGACATGTGCGCTGCAGTCCCGCTCATCCCAGATGCGCGTCGAAGAAGCCCAGGGTGCGCTCCAGCGCACGCTCGGCGCTGTCGGCGTCGTAATGGGTGGGGTCGATGCTGCGGTTGAAGGCGTGGCCGGTCGGATACACGAAGGTCTCCATCTGCGGCAGTTTCTCGCGGTGGGCCTGGATGGCCTCGGGCGGAATGCTGGCGTCCTGCTCGCCGAAGTGGAACATCACCGGCGCCTTGGGCGTTTCGTCCAGCAGCTGGGTGTTGCGGCCGCCGTAATAGCTCACCGAGGGCAGGCCCAGGCGGATGGCTGACAGCAGCGCCACCGAGCCGCCCCAGCAATAGCCCACGGTGCCGACCTTGCCGGCGCGCGAGAGCAGGGTGGCGGCGGCTTTCACCACCTCCACCGCGCGATCCAGGCCGACCGCATTGGCCAGCGCCAGGCCGCGCTGCAGGCTTTGCTGGTCGTAAGGCAGTTGCACATCCTTTTCTTCCAGGTCGAAGAAGGCCGGTGCCAGCACTTCGTAGCCGCGTGCGGCGTAGTCGTCGGCGACTGCGCGGATATGTTCGTTGGCGCCAAAGATCTCCTGGATCACCACCAGGCCGCCGCGCGGGCTGGTGGCGGGTGTGGCGTGCCAGGCGGCGACCTGGCCGTCGGGGGTGTCGAGCGTGGTCCAGTGACCCATGGGAACTCCAGATGCTGTGCGGGGGAGGCGCGCATTATCGACTGGATCGGCGACGCGGTAGTGAGGATCTCGCTAAGCGCCGCGCTCGCGGAGGCTGCGTTCGCTGCCAGGCAGGCGCGGGCGGTGCACGCGCGACCGCGACAACGTGCCTTCGCGGTCTCTGCCCGCTATCGGCAAGATGGGGTCGGCCGCTGCCGAACGGCCTGGCCGGCGGTGCGGTTCAGGGCATCGCCCGGGCGCCGCTATAATCGGCGCACTCAGGCCCCAGGCCGCTCCGTTCCCCAGGCTCCTGCTTCCATGTCCCAGCTGAACCCCAAAGTCGGCTTCGTCAGCCTTGGCTGCCCGAAGGCGCTCGTCGATTCCGAACGCATCCTCACCCAGCTACGCGTGGAGGGCTACGACATCGTGCCCAGCTACGACGCGGCCGATGTGGTGGTGGTCAATACCTGCGGCTTCATCGATTCGGCGGTGACCGAGTCGCTGGACGCGATCGGCGAGGCGATGAACGCCAACGGCAAGGTGATCGTCACAGGCTGCCTGGGCAAGCGCCCGGAGCAGATCCGCGAAGCGTATCCGCAGGTGCTGGCGGTGTCCGGCCCGCAGGACTACCAGAGCGTGATGGAGGCGGTGCACGCCGCGTTGCCGCCGCGCCACGACCCGTTCGTGGATCTGGTGCCCGACTACGGCATCAAGCTGACCCCGCGCCATTACGCGTACCTGAAGATTTCCGAAGGCTGCAACCACCGTTGCAGCTTCTGCATCATTCCCTCGATGCGCGGCGACCTGGTGTCGCGCCCTGTGGACGAAGTGCTGCGCGAGGCCGAGCGGCTGGTGCGCGGCGGGGTCAAGGAATTGCTGGTGGTCTCGCAGGACACCTCGGCCTACGGCGTGGACCTGAAGTATGCCGAGCGCCCGTGGCGCGACCGCATGTACCAGACCCGCATGAAGGCGCTGTGCGAAGGGCTGTCGGAGCTGGGCGTGTGGACGCGCCTGCATTACGTGTATCCGTACCCGCACGTGGACGATGTGATTCCGCTGATGGCCGAAGGCAAGCTGCTGCCGTATCTGGATATTCCGTTCCAGCACGCCAGCCCGCGCATCCTCAAGCTGATGAAGCGGCCCGGCGCAGTCGAGAAGACGCTGGAGCGCGTGCAGCGCTGGAAGGCGATGTGCCCGGAGATCACCGTGCGCTCCACCTTCATCGTCGGCTTCCCCGGCGAGACCGATGCCGAGTTCGAATCCTTGCTCGACTTCCTGGATCAGGCCCAGCTCGATCGCGTCGGCGCGTTCGCGTATTCGCCGGTGGACGGCGCCAGCGCCAACGCATTGCCCGATCCGGTGCCGGAAGCGCTCAAGCAGGAGCGCCTGGCGCGCTTCATGGCCAGGCAGGCGGAGATTTCCGCCGCGCGCTTGGAATCCAAGATCGGTAGCGTGCAGCAATGCCTGGTCGATCTGATCGAAGACGATATCGCGGTGGCGCGCTCGCGTGCAGATGCACCGGAAATCGATGGCCTGGTGCACATCCAGAACGGCGGCGAGCTTGGACTGAAGGTCGGCGACCTGATTGATGTGGAAATCACCGACAGCGATGAGCACGATCTGTTCGGCGATGCACTGCCTGCCAATGCGCCGATCCAGCAGGGGCGCGCGTTGAATCTGCAGATGGTGTGAGGCGGCCTGCGTCATGTGCGATGGCTAGCTGTCGGCTTGCCACCGCACCAATGCGCGGCGCAGCGGTGGAGAGCGCCGCCTGAGCGCGGGTTGGCTACCGCCCGGCGCTTGTCAGCTGCGGCACACGCTGCGTTGATCGATCGCCGTGGCGCGTTCTTGGCTGCCTACTGCGCAGCGTAATCCACCGACACCACCACGAAGGTGTGCTTGCCGGACGGCAACTGCGCGTCGAATTCGTCATCCACGCGTTTTTTCAGCAGTGCGCGCGCCAGCGGCGAATCGATGCTGATCCAGCCGCGTCCGGCGTCGGTTTCGTCGGGGCCGACGATGCGGTAGCGCAGCAGTTCGCCGCTATCGGCGTCTTCCAGTTCGACCTGTGCGCCGAAGAACACCGCGCGCGGGTCGGTCGGCGCGGTGTCCACCACGCGCAGCGCTTCCAGCCGCTTACTCAGATACCGCACGCGCCGGTCGATTTCGCCAAGCTGCTTCTTGCGATAGGTGTACTCGGCATTTTCCGAACGGTCGCCTTCGGCGGCGGCCGCAGCCAGCGCACGCACCACCTCCGGCCGACGCACGCGCCAGAGCTCTTCCAGCTCGGCCTTGAGCCGGGCATGGCCGTCGGGCGTGATCAGCGCGGTGCTTTTTTCGGCAGGCGGGCGCCAGCGGCTCATGGGCGGTGCTTCGGACGGCGGGGGCGCGATGCTAGCGCGCATGGCCGGCTTGCGCATCTGCCGCCGCACAGCGAAGCTTTGCGCTTTCTCGGACACGGACGTCGTCATGCTGCTGATGCCGCTGCATAAGCCCTGGTCGCGCCAGAACATTCCCTGGGTGACGTTGCTGCTGGTGCTGATCAATGCGGTGGTCTACCTGGGCTATCAGCGCAAGGACGACGCGCTGGTCGAAAACGCCGTGCGCTACTACGT
The DNA here is from genome assembly GCF_014197275.1 of Xanthomonas sp. 3075. Lineage (GTDB taxonomy): Bacteria > Pseudomonadota > Gammaproteobacteria > Xanthomonadales > Xanthomonadaceae > Xanthomonas > Xanthomonas campestris_B. The sequence goes on from NZ_JACIFI010000003.1 coordinate 174,835, forward strand.
CGAATCCGGTCTGGGGGCATTGGAGGCGCAAGCGCATGCGCGCTATCTGGCGCAGACCGACGACGCCAGGCTGCGCGCCGCGCGCCAGGCCAAGCTGGATACGGTGCCGGGGCGCCAGCGCATCGCGTATCTGGCGCATCTGACGATGCACGATGTGGCGTTCGCACAGGCACTGCGCAGCGGCGCGCTGTTCAAGGACGAGGACGGTTTGCGCCAATGGCGCGCATTACGCGCGCCCTACGACGCGCGTCTGTCCAAGGTGTTCACGCTACGCCATCTGCAGCGCAGTTCGGAATGGTCGCCGGCACGCATGCTGTCGGCGACGTTCCTGCATGGCGATATCGACCACTTGCTGGGCAACATGCTGTTTCTGCTGGCGCTGGGCACCTTGCTGGAAGGCGCGATCGGCAGCGGTTGGTTCCTGCTGCTGTATCTGCTCGGCGGCTTCGGTGCGAGCGCGGTCAGCCTGTGGTGGCGTTGGGGCCAGCCCGGTGGCGGGTTGGGCGCCTCCGGTGCGATTGCCGCATTGATGGGCGCGTTCTGCGTGGTCTGGGGCCGGCGCAAGGTGCGCTTTTTCTACTGGTTCCTGGTGGTGTTCAACTACGTGCGTGGGCCGGCGATCGTGTTGTTGCCGCTGTGGTTGGGCTGGGAGTTGTATAGCCTGCTGTGGAGCGATAAGGGCAATGTCGCCTTCGAGGCGCATGCCGGCGGGCTGGTCAGCGGTGCGCTGCTCGGGGCGTTGCTGGTCTTGCTGCGGCAGACCCGCGCAGACTTCATGGAAGAGGGCGATGCCGTGTTGGTGGACGACCGCTGGGAGCGCGCGCAACGGCATCTGGGACGCATGGAAAATAGCGAAGCCGAACGCCTGCTGGCCGAGCTGGCCATCGAGCAGCCGCACAATCTGGAGATAGCAGTTGCGCGATATCGCGCCGCGCGCAATGCCGGCCGCAGCCAGGACAGCGTGCAGCATGCGGAAACGTCGTTGCGCACCCACACCCACACTGCAGAGCAGACGCGTGTCCAGTTGGCGGTGGCTGCAGAATTGAGCAAGGCCGGGATCGACTGCGCCGTGTCCGCACGCATCGCCTTGGTCGAGGCATGCCTGCGCAACGGGCTGCTGGCCGACGCCGAGCGGCTGTTGACGGAATACGCGCTCGGCGTGCCACGCGCCGCGCTCGCCCACTGCTGGTTTGCGCTCGCCTTGCGGCATGGCGAACGCCAGGCTGGCGAGCAACGTATGCGGGTGTTGCAGCTGGTGCTAAACCAGTTTCCCGAACAACCCCAGGCCAGCAAGGCGCGCTTTTTGCTCGACAACGGGTAACTGCGTTGGCGTGCTGATGTCCGCGATTGCAGATCGACGATCGGCGGTCCGTTGAGTGCCTGTTACGCCGGTTGAATCGCGACCGCTTTCAGTGCGGCTTCCAGCTTGGTGCGTTGCGCCGCGTCGTCGCAGCGATCCAGGGCGTTGTGCAAGACTGCACGGGCCTGGTCATCGCGGCCGAAGCGTTCGGCCAGCAGCAGGCCGGCGTCCAGCGACCATGCCGGCAGCATCGGATCGCGCGGCCACGCACCGATGGCGGCCAGCAGGCCGTCGATTGCCAGTTGGAACTGTCCGGCCATCTTGGCGCGTTCGGCCAGCAAGGTCGCCTGTTCGGGCAGCAACGGTGTGAATGCGGGATTGCCATCCAGTGCTTCGCGCTGCAGCGCCAGGGCGCGGCGCTGCTGTTTTTCCTGCAGCAAGCGACTGATGTACTGCCGGGTGTGTTCGTGCAGCGTGTCGCTGCGTTGCTGTTGACGGAGCAGGCGCTGATACAGTTCGTGCACCGCCAGGCTCACCGCACGCGAGCGTACCGCACCGCCCAGGACCTGGAGCGCGTCGCCGGAATGTCCCTCGCGCACGTGCTGCTCTGCATCGTCGAGCAAACGCTGGTCGGGGTCTTCGCGTTCGAGGGCGATGCCACCGCTTGGCGCATAGCCCAGTTCCTCGTGGTACTGGTAAACCAGATAGCCCATCAGGTGGAAGCTGGCGAACAGGCCCCAGATAGAGGCAATCACCACCGTCGCTTCGCGCACGACCGGAGGCAGGTAATGCATCGCCAGCAGGATTGCCGCCGTGCTGCTGCCCTGGATGACGTACAGCAGCCCGTATGCAGCCAGATACGGCCAGCCGATCCGCAGCGCCATGTCGAGCGACACCGCCGGATTGAGTGCGCGACGCAGACTGCCGTCGATGGCAAGCGAGATCAACATGCCCGGCAGCAGCAACTGGACCACCAGTGACGCGATTGTCAGGCCTGGCTTGCCGGCCAGCGCGCCTGCCGCCGCAATGACGATGCCCAGCGCCAACGCCAGCAGGATCAGCCGCAGCACCGCGCTATCGAAGCTGTTGTAGCCCAGCCGTGGCGCGTCGTACTCGCCGTTGGCACTGTGGCGGAGGATGTCGAAGGCGTAGGTGTACATGGCCATGCCCAGCACGCCCAGGACAAGCAGCTTCAGAATGCCGGGTAGCACCAGCAGCGCGCAGCACAGCGTCAGCGCGATCAACGCGTACAGGGCCGAGCCACGCAACGGATAGGTGGCGATGGCAGGAATACGGGTCCAGAACGGCGCCAGCGCGGATTGCGCGGCAACCTTGCGTGCGCGAAAACGGTCTTCCATGACGCTCTCCAGGCGTTGACGTGACGGGATTGTGCGGTGGTGTGCGTCGCTGCGCAATTGGGGCGTTCTGGCCCGCTCAGAGGGAAGGCGGCGACAGTGTGGGCAGCCGTTGGCTCGGGTTGCTGCGGCATATGGATTGGTCGGCCCGCGATCGGCAACCGCAGCGGCCGTGGGGTCGGCCTGCGTTGGTTGCCGCATGTACGGGCTGCCTGGGACGATGGGACCGCGACGGTAAGGGCAGAGCGCAACGCCGTTGTATGTCGATGCCGGTCGCCTCGGGATTGGTTGCGAGCTGGCGGCATACCGCTTTGCTCTGGCCAGATTCAGCGCCGCGCCGTCGGATACGTCGTGTTTGCAAGACAGGGTGAATGCGCTGCAGATAGCGTCTGACAGGTCCAGCGGTGTCAACGATCGTCTGGCGCTGCAATGCGTGATCGGTAGAATGTCGGCCACCGCAATCGTTGCGGTTTTTGAGCGATGCGGCGTGACCCTTGGCAACGCTGCATTGCTTGCATCGCACACAAGGAGTGTCGCTTGAATTCATCTGCCACTGGCAACCCGCAGGTTCGTATTCGCAGCATAGATGTGCTGTCTGACAACTGGTATGTGCTGCGCAAGGTGACGTTCGATTTCCAACGCAAGGACGGCCGCTGGCAGACCTTGTCGCGCGAGGCCTACGATCGCGGCAACGGTGCGACCATCCTGCTCTATAGCCGTGCCAAGCACACGGTGATGCTCACTCGCCAATTCCGCTTGCCGACGCTGCTCAACGGCAATCCCGACGGCATGCTGATCGAAGCCTGCGCCGGCTTGCTCGACCAGGACGATGCGCTGACCTGCATCCGCAAGGAAACCGAAGAGGAGACCGGCTACCGGATCGACAACGTGCGCAAGGTGTTCGAGGCGTACATGAGCCCCGGCTCGGTGACCGAGCGCCTGTACTTTTTCGTCGGCGAATACTTCGACGGCGACAAGGTCGGCGACGGCGGTGGACTCGAAGAAGATGGCGAAGAGATCGAGGTGCTGGAGCTGTCGCTCGACGCTGCGCTGGCGATGATTGCTACCGGCGAAATTGCCGATGCCAAGACGATCATGTTGCTGCAGTACGCCAAGTTGCATGGCGTGCTGGGGTAAGCGGCGAGTTGCGTTCTGCCCACGGAATGTCCGGCGGGAAGATGCTGGCGGCGTTATGCCCACTGGATCAGGCCCTAGCAGGAACCTGGTGTGTTGTCGTGGTCAGGATCGTGTTGCGGTTCCTGCGTGAGGCACGGTGCCGCAGCCAGAACAAGCAGTGCAATCGCGCCGACATGGATCCATGTCGTGCGCATCGGGTTCGTCCTTGCCGTTTTTCGCGTAATCAGCGCTTCCCACCAAAAATACTACCGAAGATGCCGCGCACGATCTGCTGGCCGATCTTGTTGCCGACCGTGCGCGAGGTCTGCTTGGCCATCGCTTCGAGCATGCCCTGGCGGCGGCTGGTGCCGAATACCGCGTCCTTGACGGCCTGGCCGAACCCGCTGTCCTGGGCCTCGTCGTCTTCGCGGGTGCGCGCCGGCGGTGCGGCGCCGTGCTCGGCGACTTTTTCGACGCGTCGGGCGAGCATCTCGGCGGCCGACTCGCGGTTGATCGCGGTGTCGTAGCGCGTGCCCATCGGGCTGGCCGCACGCACCTGCGCGCGTTCGGTGGCGCTGATGGCGCCCATGCGGCAACGCGGCGGGGCGATCAGGGTCTGCTGCACCGGCGCCGGCACGCCCTTGCCTTGCAGCGGCGACACCAGCGCCTCGCCGGTACCCAGGCTGGAAATTGCGGTGGCGACATCGAGTCTGGGGTTGGCCACGAAGGTCTGCGCGGCGGTCTTGACTGCCTTCTGGTCGCGCGGGGTGAACGCACGCAAGGCATGCTGCACGCGATTGCCCAACTGGCCGAGGATGTTGTCCGGGATGTCGTCGGGAAACTGCGAGCAAAAATACACGCCCACACCCTTGGAGCGGATCAGCCGAACGACCTGCTCGATCCGCTGCACCAACGCGGCAGGCGCGTCGTCGAACAACAGATGCGCTTCGTCGAACACGAACACCAGCTTGGGCTGTTCCAGGTCGCCCACTTCCGGCAAACGCTCGAACAGTTCCGACAGCAGCCACAGCAAAAAAGTGGAATACAGCTTCGGCTTGAGCACCAACTGATTGGCCGCCAGGATGCTTATCACTCCACGGCCATCCGGTGCCACGCGCATCAGGTCGGCCAACTCCAGCGCCGGCTCGCCGAAGAAGTGCTCGCCGCCATCCTGCGCCAGCCGCAGCAAGGCGCGCTGGATCGCGGCCACCGATTGGCTGGAGACCAGGCCATAGCTGGTAGACAGTTCCTTGCGCTCCTCGACCACCAGTGCCAGCAGTGCGCGCAGGTCGTCCAGGTCCAGCAACAGCAGGCCACGGTCGTCGGCCAGCTTGAACACGATGTCGAGCACCCCGGACTGGGTGTCGTTGAGTTCCAGAATCCGCCCGAGCAGGGTGGGGCCCATCTCGCTCACGGTGGTGCGCACCGGATGCCCGAGCTGGCCGTACAGATCCCAGAACACCACCGGGCTGGCGGCCGGCGCGTAATCGGCAAGGCCCACATCCGTGGCGCGCTGCAGCACGCCGGCTGCGCCATCGCCGGCAACCGCCAGGCCGGCCACGTCGCCCTTCACGTCGGCCAGAAACACCGGCACGCCCAGGCGCGAGAAGCCTTCGGCCAGCGTCATCAAAGTGACCGTCTTGCCGGTGCCGGTGGCGCCGGCCACCAGCCCGTGGCGGTTGCCGAAGCGTGCTTCCAGCAAAACCGGACGATCGTCGGTGACGCCTTTGCCCAACAGGAACGAGGCCATTGCACGGATCCAGGGAGGAAAGAACGGAGTCTATCCGGCATTGCTGGAAGACAAGGGCCGCCGCCGGAGCGTGCTTCGGGACGGGTCAATACAGGTCGAAAAAGTGCCGGCACACAGCGCGCACATATCACTCGGATGCGCCTGCCACCAGCTGATTGCGCGGACGTTCCAGGCGCCGGACGCAGCGTTCAATCTAACGGCCCACTGACCCTGGCGTCCCGTTCGCCTTGCCCCGGTGTCGCCCCGGCAGCTACCCTGCCAGCCTTTCCGCTGTACTGCCTACGATGCCGCTCGCTCATTTTGGTTTGCGCCCATGGCCGGTTCTGGTCGTGGTGGCGCTGATGTCTATCGTCCCCACCGCCCACGCCATTTCCAAACGCGACACGGAGAAGGCCGCCGTGCTCGATGCACGCATGGCCGCTGCCGAAAAGCGCTATCGCGATGCATTGGTGTTGGTGAACAACTCCGACCCCAAGGGCACCGCCGAAGGCGATGCCGCGCTGGAGGACATGGAAGATGTCATCGACGCCTGTATCAAGCAGCGCGGCTGCCTGGTTGCCAATCAGCTGGCCACCTACAAGCGCCTGCTGAAGGCGCGCGCCGATGCCGAGGCCCCGGCCGCCGAGGATCCGGAAGACGACGACAGCCTGCTGCAGGCCGACCCGGACCACCTGGGCCCGGCCGCCAACGGTGTGCCCGAAGCCGCGCGGGCGGCCACGCTGCTCAACGACCAGCGCCACGATTTCGACAAGATGGTGCAGTACAACCCGGCGGTGCAGGCCGGCATCCGGCGCTGGTTGACCGACATGCGCCCGGCGCTGCTGACCAGCTACGAAAACTACGAGAATCTGCGCGGGGTGATGTGGCCGGAATGGCAGAAGCGCGGCCTGCCCGAAGCGCTGCTGTTCGGCATCATGGCCAAGGAGTCCAATGGCAAGGTGCACGCCAGCTCGCGTGCCGGTGCGGCCGGGCTGATGCAGTTCATGCCGGCGACGGGGCGTCGTTTCGGGCTGGGCCCGGATGGCACCGGCTTCGATACGCGTTTCGATGCCCGTAGCGCCGCCGAGGCCAGCGCTGCGTACCTCAACGAGCGCATGGCCGGGCTCAACCGCAACATCGAGCTGGCGCTGGCCGCCTACAACGGTGGCGAAGGCCGCGCTGCGCGTGTGTTTGCGCAGTCCGGCGGCCGCGGGTTCTGGGAGCAGGACGTCTACAACCAGTTTCCGGCAGAAACCAAGGATTACGTGCCGATGGTGATCGCGGCGGCGTGGATCTTCCTGCACCCGCGCCAGTACGGCGTGGAGTTTCCCAAGCTCGATGCGCAGCCGGCCACGCTCAAGCTCGCCAAGTCGACCACCATCTACGAACTCACCATCTGCCTGGGCAGCATGGGCACGCGCGATGGCTACATGCGCGCGCTGCGCAATCTCAATCCGCGCTATGAATCCGATGGCTGGATTCCGGCCGGCACGGTCATCAATGCCACCAACCGCATCGTCAGCCTGTATGCGCGTTACTGCGTGAAAGGCCCGCGCGCGGACCTGGCACGCACGCTGATCACCGCCGACCTCAACAGTGCGATCGTGCGCAGCAGCGCCCCCGAGTACGTGCCCAGCGTGGCGGTGGGCGATGTCAGCCCGATGGCCGGCGTGCCGACCACCGTGGCCACCGGGCAGCCGGCGATCGCCAAGCCCAAGGCCAAGCAGGCGCGCAGCTACACCGTCGCCAAGGGCGACACGCTCGGCCGGGTCGCACAAAAGTTCCAGTGCGAGATCAAGGAGTTGGCCAAGGCCAATCGCCTGAAGGCACCGGCCTATGCGCTCAAGCCGGGGCAGAGCATCAAGCTGGCCGGTTGCGATCGCTGAGGCGCGTCGTGATAACGGTGACGGCGCCACAGTGGCTGGGCCCATCGCCGTGGTGGCGTCTGTCCTCATCCACCCGGTAGGACGACAAGACCCGCCGCAATCGCGGATGCACCGACGCCGTCATGGGTCTGAAAGCCGCTCATCGGGGTCGCCTGAGCAAGCGTGCGCTGGCGCCAGCAGGCACGCATACGAGGCATCGGTTTCGCGGAAAACGAGCCGATGCATGCGGGTCATCCCATCGGGAAAAACGACGTAATAGTCGTCAAGCGGCGATGTTTCGTCCACGGCCCAGGCGATCGTCATCCGATGAGTCCTGGCGAGGGTGACGAGGCGATCGGTTGCGATCGGCGTAGCAAGATCGATGGCAAGCTTGAAGGCGAAATCGCCATCGGGTTCGAGCGCGTGGATGACCATGCGAGCGGGTTGTGCCCAGGCCGTATGCAACTGGTCGTGGGATGCCTCAGGCAGGACAATGCCGTCGGGCGGGACGTCAAACGCAGTGCCGAATAACCCGCCGAGATGCGCCGCGCTCAGCGTGCTGGCGATGAAGATATCCCGCCCGGTGTTGGTATCGATCATTGTTGAATCAGCTGTCTCGCTGCATCTATGCCGCTGCTGCGGCGCGCTCGCGCGCACTTCGGTGCTGCAACGGCGGGTAAGGCGCCGATGAACCGTTTGCGCTTTCTCGGCTGGTGCCGGCAGGCAGTCACGTTTGCGTTGATGGGCCATTGCCAGCGGGTAGCATGCCTGCCTCGTGCATGTCGCGCGCAGAGTCAGGCTGATTTCCGCAATGCTGCATTTTCCCGATGGGTGTTCCTGCTGATCCTGCATATCGCTTCGTAGGGAACACGGCGCGCTCGGGGTGCTTCTCAAGCCCAGCTATCGGTTTTTGTCACACAGGCATGGCCGCCATGGAATCACCATTCCCCGCCGTCCCCATAGGGATTGAAATTCACGAACGGTTTTTCGTTCGAATAGGTGTCCAGGCCAGGCGCCAGCAGGCAATAGACGTTCCCTTCGTAGATGGCGGCAAGCGGGCGGCAGAGCGTGCCCGGTTTTTCCTTGCCGGCAGCTGAGCAGTGTTGAAGCCCTTTGATGACATCCATGCCTGTGCATGTGTGGCTTTCACAATAGGACCGGGATAGCCGCTGCAACCCGTCGTCTGCGAAGAACAGCGTCGTGCGCGCATGATTGCGCGGGTCGCCGACCTGCTGCCTGAGTTTTTCGTAGATTCCCCTGACCTTGTCTTCCGTCCCAAAGTAGAAGACCTGGGCCGAGGTCTGCATGAAGTCGAACTGTGCCGGGTTGCTTGTGCAGGTCATCGAATACGCCGGTGTGCTTGCCAGTAGTGCGCACATCGCGGCCAATGCAGAGGGTTTTTTCATGGGGAGCGTTCCTGCGGGCGATCCTTGAGTGTGTCCGGCACGGCATTCGGTCGCAAACGCGCAGCTTCCCGAGAAGGCGTCGCGTCGCGCCTCAGTCGAACCAAGCGCCCGACTGCCGAACGCGCCGCCGCGCGTCAGCCCACTTGCCGGCGTGCGAGCGCTTGTCCCAGGCGCACCGATGTCTCTGCAGCCAGTGCGTCATCGAGGTTGGCCACGCCAGGCGGTAGCAAGACAATGACCGTCGAGCCATAGTTGAATCGGGCCATCTCCGCAAACCGCTCCAGCACAATGCCCTTGCCGCGATAATCCTTCCGCGTCATGCGATCGCCGTAGCGCGGAATCTCCACGCCGCTCCACACCGTTTCCACGCCCGACACCAGCAGCGCGCCCACCATCACCGAGGCCATCGGGCCGAAGTCGGTGTCGAAGTGGCACACCAAACGTTCGTTGCGCGCGAACAGGCGCGGCACGTTGCGCACCGCATCCGGGCCCACGCTGAACAAGCGGCCAGGCACATGCACGGTCTCGCGCAGGGTGCCGGTCCACGGCATATGCACGCGGTGGTAGTCCTTGGGCGACAGGTAGACGGTGGCGAACAGGCCGTCGTTGAACGGCTGCGCGGCCTCGGCGTCGCCCAGCAGTTCGGCGGCAGTGAACGACTGCCCCTTGGCCTGGAAGATACGGCCGTTCTCGATCGGGCCCAGCTGACTGATGCGGCCGTCGGCCGGCATCAGCAATGCGTCAGGGTCGGCGTCCGGCACGCGGGCGCCAGGCTTCAGTGCGCGGGTGAAGAACGCATTGAAGGTGGGATAGGCGCGCGGATCCGGTTCCAGCGCTTCGCTCAGGTCCACGCCGAACTTGCGCGTCACCGTGTCGATCAACCATTGCTTGGTGGACGGCGTATCGGAATACGCCAGCGCACGCGCCAGCGAGGACAGCAGCCGGTGCGGCAGCACGTAGGTCAGGGAAGTGACGAGACTCACGGAGCGGTTGCCTTGGTCAGCTGTTGGAGGTCGGTGGCGATCGCTTTCGGGTCGAGCGGGGGGCGGATCAGCCCGGCCAGGCGGCCCTGCGGATCGAGCACGGCAATGCTGGCCGAGTGATCCATGCTGTAGTCGTTGGGATTGTCCGCAAAGCCCTTGCCCGGCACCTTCCGGAACACGAAGCCCAGCGCGGTGGCGAAGCGTTCCAGCGCCGGGACGTCGGCGGTGGCGGCCAGGGTGTCCTTGTGGAAGGCATGCGCGTATTCGCCCAGGCGGGCCGGCGGGTCGCGCTGCGGGTCCACCGACACGAACAGCACGCGCGGGCGCAAGCCGTCGGGGATGCTTTCCCACTGCTGCTGCGCCACCGCCAGATCGGTCAGCGTGGTCGGGCAGACGTCCGGGCAGAAGGTGAAGCCCAGGAACACCAGCGTCCAATGCCCCTTCAGCTCGCCGGGCACCAGCTGGGTGCCGTCGGACTGGCGCAAACTGAATTGCGGCAAAGCGCGTGGCTGCGGATAGAAGGTGATGGTCTGGGTGGGCGGCCAGGGCGAGCTGGGTGTGCCGCCAAGGAATTTCTGGCCCAGCAACAGCCCCAGCCCGGCGGCCAGCGCCACCAGCAGCACGATGCCGGTATTGCGATTGAACATGGCGGTTTCCACTGCAACGGACGCTCATGATACCGATCCGACCTCTATAATCGTGGCCCGATTCCTCTTTAGTTGTTGCCATGACTGCCGCCGCGGCCGACGAACTGCACACCATCATCGACCTGATCCGCTACGGCACCAGCCGTTTCAATGCAGCCGGTCTGACCTTCGGGCACAGCTACGACAATGCGCTGGACGAGGCCACCCAGCTGGTGCTGCATAGCCTGCACCTGCCGCACGACCTGGGCCCGGCCTACGGCCAGGCGCGCCTGCTGCGCTCGGAAAAGGAACAGGTGCTGGGCTTGTTCGAGCGCCGCATCAACGAGCGCGTGCCGGCGGCGTACCTGACCGGCGAGGCCTGGTTCGCCGGCCTGAGCTTCAAGAGCGATGCGCGTGCGCTGGTGCCGCGTTCGCCGATCGCCGAGCTGATCGAAGCCGGCTTCGAGCCCTGGCTGGGCGGCCGCGAAGTCACGCGTGCGCTGGACCTGTGCACCGGTTCGGGCTGCATCGCGATCGCCATGGGCCACTACAACCCGCAGTGGGATGTGGACGGCGTGGACATCAGCGACGACGCGCTGGCGCTGGCCGCCGAGAACAAGGCGCGCCTGCATGCCGACAACGTGACCTTGCTGAAGTCGGACCTGTTCGCCGGGCTGGGCGGCCGCCAGTACGACCTGATCGTCACCAATCCGCCGTACGTCACCAACGACGAAACCGACGCGCTGCCGCAGGAGTATTCCTACGAGCCGGAACTGGGCTTGCGTGCGGGTGATGATGGCCTGGACCTGGTGCTGAAGATCCTGCGCGATGCGCCGCAACGGCTCAAGGATGATGGTCTGTTGATCTGCGAAGTGGGCGAGTCCGAGCAGCACCTGATCAAGCTGCTGCCGGAAGTGGATTTTGCCTGGGTCGAATTCAAGGTCGGGCAGATGGGCATCTTCGCCGTCGAGTGCAGCGAGTTGGTCGCCCACAGCGCACGCATCACCGAGTTGGCCAGTGCGCGCTGAGTCGTCCGTCGCCCGGCCGCAGCTGAGCGATCTGCTGTTGCTGGTGCCGGTGTCCATCTTCGGCGTCGGCATTCCGCTCGGCCTGATCGACGTGGTGTTCCGCTTGTTCGACCCGATGTACGGCGGTCCCTTGCCACAGCGCTTGTTGAGCGCGGCGGCGGAGATCGGCTTCGGGTTGATGGCGTTTTTCGGCCTGGTGTCGGCGTGGATCGTGGCCGCCAGTTCGGATGCAGCGTTACGCACGCATCAGCGGCGTACGCTGGTGGTGACACTCGGCTTGCTGGTCGGCGTCGGCGTCGCAGTGTATTTGCTCGCCGATTGGTTGCTGAGCGGGGATGGCGAGCTGGACGTATTTCTGATGGTGTTCGGCGGCCTGTTCGCGATGGCACCGATGCTGGTGGCGGCACGTCATCTGCCGCGCATCGTTCGCGCCACACCACCTGCTGCGATGTTGAGAGGATGCCGTCATGGGCAGTAACAGTTTCGGCCGCCTGTTGACGGTCACCACCTTCGGCGAATCGCATGGGCCGGCAATCGGCTGCGTTGTCGACGGTTGCCCTCCGGGGCTGGAGATCGCGCCGGAAGAATTCACCCACGATCTGCAACGGCGTGCCAGCGGCAAGAGCCGGCACACCTCGGCGCGGCGCGAAGCCGACGAGATCGAAATCCTGTCCGGCGTGTACGAAGGCCGCACCACCGGCACGCCGATCGGGCTGCTGATCCGCAACACCGATCAGCGCAGCAAGGACTACAGCAACATCGCCCAGCAGTTCCGCCCCGGGCATGCGGACTACAGCTATTGGCAGAAGTACGGCATCCGCGATCCGCGTGGTGGCGGGCGTTCGTCCGCGCGCGAGACCACCATGCGCGTGGCGGCCGGGGTGATCGCCAAGAAGTGGCTCAAGCAGCGCTACGGCGTGCTGGTGCGCGGCTTCCTGTCGCAGCTGGGCGAGATCCGCCCGACCGGTTTCGACTGGAATGCGGTCGAAGACAACCCGTTCTTCTGGCCGCACGCCGAGCAGGTGCCGGAGCTGGAAACCTATATGGATGCGTTGCGCAAATCCGGCGATTCGGTCGGCGCGCGCGTGGACGTGGTGGCCGGTGGCGTGCCGGCGGGCTGGGGCGAGCCGATCTACGGCAAGCTCGATGCCGAACTGGCCGCCGCCTTGATGAGCATCAATGCGGTCAAGGGCGTGGAGATCGGCGACGGGTTTGCCAGCGCCGCGCAGAAGGGCACAGAACACCGCGACCTGATTACCCCGGAAGGCTTTCTCAGCAATCATGCCGGCGGCATCCTGGGCGGCATTTCCACCGGCCAGGCGATCACTGCCTCGATGGTGCTCAAGCCCACGTCCAGCCTGCGCCTGCCTGGCGCCACGGTGGATGCGGATGGGGCCGTGGTCGATGTCATCACCACCGGTCGCCACGATCCCTGCGTCGGCATCCGCGCCACCCCGATCGCCGAGGCGATGATGGCGCTGGTGTTGATGGATCAGGCCTTGCGTCATCGCGCCCAATGCGGCGATGTTGGCGAGGTGTCGCCACGCATTCCCGGTCAGCGCGATGTCTGAGTCGCGGCGCGCCAAGGTGTGGGTCAGCCAGCCGCTGTTCGACGACGTCGTCGCGCAGTTGGGCGAGCATTTCGAGCTGCTCACCACCGAGCGCGTAAGCACCTACGCGTCGGCCGACCTGGCCGCGCAATTGGCATCGCTGGACGGTGCCTTGATCACGCTCAACGAGCGCATCGGCGCGGCAGAAATCGCCTCCGCACCGCAGCTGCGCGCGATCGCCAATGTCGGCGTGGGCTACAACAATCTCGATCTGGATGCGCTGAGCGCGGCCGGCATCCTGGCCAGCAACACGCCGGACGTGCTGACCGAAACCACCGCCGATCTCGGCTTCGCATTGCTGATGGCCGCCGCACGCCGCATCACCGAATCCGAGCGCTGGCTGCGCGACGGGCAATGGGGGCAGTGGTCGTTCAAGACCATGCTCGGCGCCGATATCCACGGCAGCACGCTGGGCATCCTGGGCATGGGCCGGATCGGGCAGGGCATCGCGCGCCGCGGTGCGCACGGTTTCGGTATGCGCGTGCTGTATCACAACCGTAGCCAGTTGCCAGCCGCCACCGAACAGGCGCTCGGTGCGCAGTACGTAGACTTTGATACGTTGCTGGCGCAATCCGATCACCTGGTCCTGGTGCTGCCGTACACCAAGCAGTCGCATCACATCATCGACGCCGCAGCGCTGGGCAAGATGCGCGCCACCGCCACGCTGGTGAACATCGCGCGCGGCGGCCTGGTCGATGAAATCGCGCTGGCCGATGCGCTCGCCAACGGGCGGCTGGCCGGTGCCGGCCTGGATGTCTATGAAGGCGAACCTGCAGTACGCCCTGAGTTGCTGGCCTTGCGCAATGTCGTGCTCACCCCGCATATCGGCAGCGCCAGCCTGGCCACGCGCCGGGCGATGGTGCAGTTGGCGGTGGACAACCTGATCGCCGCACTGGGCGCAGGCCCCCATGCCGGCCATCCGCCGAGCGCGCTCAATGCCGATGCGGTGGCCGCTGCCAAACAGGGCGGTGTGCGCGTGGGCGCGAGCGATGGCGAAGCGATCAAAGCCGGCGCGACCAAAACCACCACGACCAAACGTTAGGGAACCTCCGCGGCCAGCTTTGGAGGTTCCCCGAACCCAGCCCGCAGTGCGTTCTTTGTTCATTCCTCTTTCGATAAAGACTTCCCTTATGAGTAACGAAAACCGTCGTTTCAACGTCGCGGTCGTGGGCGCCACCGGCGCTGTCGGCGAGACCATGCTGAGCATCCTGGCCGAGCGCAACTTCCCGGTCGCCACCCTGTACGCGCTGGCCTCGTCACGCTCGGCGGGGGGGCAGGTCGAGTTCAATGGCGGCAAGGTCGATGTGCTGGACCTGGCCGACTTCGACCCCACTGGCGTGGACATCGCGCTGTTCTCTGCGGGCGGTAGCGTGTCCAAGGAATACGGCCCCAAGTTCGCCGCCGCCGGCGCGGTGGTGATCGATAATTCCTCCGCATTCCGTTACGACGACGATGTGCCGCTGGTGGTGTCGGAAGTCAATCCCGAAGCGCTCAAGCAGCGCCCGCGCGGCATCATCGCCAACCCCAATTGCTCGACCATGCAGATGCTGGTCGCGCTCGGCCCGATCCATCGCAAGTACGGGATCGAACGCATCAATGTGGCGACTTACCAATCGGTCTCCGGCGGCGGGCGCTCGGCGATGGAAGAGCTGGGCAAGCAGACCAGCGAGTTGCTGAGCTTCCAGCAGATCGATCCGCAGCGCTTCCCGGTGCAGATCGCCTTCAACCTGATCCCGCACATCGACGACTTCCAGGACAACGGCTATACCAAGGAAGAGATGAAGCTGGTCTGGGAGACCCGCAAGATCCTGGGCGACGAATCCATCCAGGTGAATCCCACCGCGGTGCGGGTGCCGGTGTTCTACGGCCATTCCGAGGCGGTGGCGATCGAAACCCGCGACAAGATCACCGTGGAAGATGCGCGCGCGCTGCTGGCCGCATCGCCGGGCATCGAAGTGGTGGACGAGCGCAAGCCCGGCGGCTACCCGACCCCGGTCACGCATGCCTCCGGCAAGGACGCGGTGTTCGTCGGCCGTATCCGTGAGGATCTATCGCATCCGCGCGGCCTGAATCTGTGGATCGTCTCGGACAACATCCGCAAGGGCGCCGCGCTCAACGCCGTGCAGTTGGCCGAACTGGTTGCGCAGGAAGGTTGAGCCGCCTGAGTCCCGCTGGAAACGCGCTCGCGCGGTAAGGCGTTCCGCGCGACGCCTTATCGCGTAGCAGTGCGCTGCTGTGGTGCGCTCGTATGCGTTTGCCATGTTGCCCGTGCGATTTTCCAGGCCCATGCCGCATGCCGCATGCCGGCGCGATGTCCTTGTCGCGGCTGCATGCCCGGGCCAGCTGCAGGCCTCAGCCCAGCTCGGATACCACCGTGAACGTTGCAGGAGCGGGCGTGCTCGCTCCTGTATCAAGCGGCAATCCACACGTGTAGATCGACGGCAATGCGGTAGCTGCACGCCATCGGCGTATCGCAACATGTCCGCCATCCGCCATCCGCCATCCGCCATCCGCCATCCGCCATCCGCCATCCGTGCGGCGCGGCGCATGACGCATGCGCGCGCAAGCCGCGACGTGGTCGCTGCTCTGCATCGGTCACATCGGCATGTCACACCGTGCGCCATTGAGACCGCCCCAATGCTCTGCATGCCGGGGCCGACTTTTTCGTCCATCCAGCGGCTATATTGATGCCCATGAAACATAGGGGCAGGGGCGCGATGCGTCCGATACAAGCAATAGGTGCGCTGCTGCTGATGGCCTGCAGCGGCGCTGCCATGGCGTTGGGGCTTGGCGATATCCGGGTACTGTCCAGGCCCGGGCAGCCGTTGGTGGCCGAGATTCCGGTCATTTCCAACGAGCCCGGCGAGCTCGACAACGCACGCGTGGCCTTGGCATCGGCCACCACCTTTGCGCGGGTCGGGCTGGAACGCCCGCAGGGCTTGGTCAGCAACCTGCAGTTCCAGTTCGCACAGGACGCGCGCGGGCGTGCGGTGATCCGCGTGACCAGCAGCCAGCCGGTGGACCAGCCGGCAATCAACTTCCTGATCGAAGTGGAGTGGGGCCAGGGCCGACTGGTGCGCGAGTATTCCGCACTGGTCGATGCGCCCAACACCGCCGCCGCAAGCGCCGGGCCGGGCATCGAAGCCCCGCGCGCCGGTGCCAGCAACGCCATTGCGCGCGAACCGGCGGCCGCACCTGCGCCAGTGGACGAGCGCTCCAGCCAGGACGGCGCCGGCGCTGCGCCGGCACGCCCTGTTGCGCGTGCCGCCTCATCCTTGGCCGGCGATGCCTTGCCGGCAGTGCGTGCGGGGCAGACCTTGTCGGAAATCGCCGCAGCAGTGGCACGCTCCAGCGAGCATTCGCTGGATCAGACCATGCTGGCACTGCTGCGGACCAACCCCGATGCCTTCATCGGCGGCAATATCAACCGGCTCAAGCAGGGCGCGGTGCTGCGCAGGCCGCAGGAAGAGGCGCTGGCTCAGGTCGGCGCCGCCGAGGCGGCGGTGATGGTGCGCGAACAGGCCGCCCAATGGCGGCAGGCGCGTTCGGCAGTCCCGCAACCGGCCCAGGCCGGTGCTGCTCCAACGCCTGCGCCTGCTGCTGCGAGCACGGCCGCCACGACTGGCGCGCGGCTCGAAATCGCCCCGGCGGTGCCGATTCAGACCAACAAGGCCGGCGCCACGTCCGGCACCAGTGCCGAAGGCGAGGGCGAGATGGCGGCCAATCAACAGTTGCAACAGGCCAAGGAAGACATCGCCACCCGCGATGCGGAATTGCAGGATCTGCGCACCCGCGTGGCCGATCTGGAAAAACTCAAGCAGCAACAGCAAGCCCTGATCGCGATGAAGGACACCGACCTGGCGGCCGCGCAGAAGCGCCTGGCGCAGCCCCCGGCAGCGGCCCAGCAGGACGGCGGTTTCCCGTTGTGGTTGATTGGCGCGCTGGTGTTGCTCGTGGTGGCAGTGGTCGCGTGGTTGGCCGCACGTCGCCGCAAACCGTCGCCGTTGCCGCCGCTGCCACGTCGCCAGTTCGACTTCGTGCCGCCTGCGATCGCAGCAGCGGACACCGCCGCGCCGCAGGACGCATCGCCGACCGTTGCCAGCGAGCGCGAGGTGCTGCATGAAACCGAATTCGAGCAGGTCGATCTGCGCGAAGAGGAGCGTACCCACCAGGCGCAGCAACCGCTCTCGGATATGCTGCGGCGCGAGCCGCTGCTGTCCGAGCCTGCTGCGGCGCCGGCGGTCGATGATTGGCGCTCGCTGCGTGCCACCCCGCCAGTGGCGGTGGTGGGTCCGCAGCAGGATGACGCGGTGCCCGCATACGTCGAGTCGATGGAGCCGGAGCACGCTGTCAACGGGAAGGGGATCGCGCCGGAACCCGCTGTCGACGAGGCGCCCACGGCGGCACCGGGCAGCATCCCGCAGGACAGCCTGGATGCCGATCAGGCACCTGTCGCTCCGGACGCTGCGTCCAGTGCGGCGACGTACAGGGAGTTCGCCTCCGCAGGGCGCGATCGTCTCGAGTTGGCGGTAGCCTATCTGGACCTTGGCGACAAGGACACTGCGCGTGGTCTGTTGCTGGAAGTTGCCGCAACCGGTGACGAGGCGACCCGCGCCGAAGCCGCCGCGTTGCTGGAGCGGCTGGCATGAGCCCGGCGATGGACAGCCTCAGCGCAGCACAGGCGGCCGCACGCGAACGTCGGATCGATTACGTGGAATTTGCGTCCAGCGATCCTGAAGCCAGCCGCGTCTTCTTCGAGACGGTGTTCGGCTGGCAGTTTCAAGCCTACGGCCCGGATTATCTGGCCTTCAACGATGGCCGTCTGGACGGAGGCTTTTATCGGGCCACTGCGCCAGCGCCGGCAGAAGGCGGCCCGTTGGTGGTGCTGTATGCCGACGACCTGGCGCCGATGCTTGAGCGCGTGCGTGCTGCCGGCGGCGAGATCGTCAAGCCGGTGTTCGGCTTTCCCGGCGGTAGCCGGTTTCATTTCCGCGAGCCGGGTGGCAGTACGCTGGCGGTGTGGTCCGAGCGCGCCGCGCTTTAGTCAACGCGCCCCATCGATTCAATCACAGGCAGGTTCCAATGCGTTACGCGCTGGGCGTGGAGTACGACGGCAGCGAGTTTCAGGGCTGGCAGCAGTTGGGTGAGCATGGTGGGCCAAGCGTGCAGGCCAGCGTGCAGGCCGCATTGTCCTCGGTTGCCGATGCGCCGATTCAGGTGGTCTGCGCAGGCCGTACCGACGCCGGCGTGCATGGCGAATGTCAGGTGGTGCACTTCGACAGCGCCGCGCGCCGCGAGCCGCGCGGCTGGATGTTGGGCACCACCGCGCGCCTGCCACCATCGATCGCAGTGCGCTGGTGCGTGCCGGCGGCACCCGATTTCCATGCGCGTTTTTCCGCGCGCGCACGTCGCTACCGCTATCGCCTGCTCAATCGTCAGATACGCCCGGCGCTGTACCGCCAGACCTTGAGTTGGGAGCGTCGTCCGCTGGATGCCGAGGCGATGCATGCGGCCGCGCAGGCGTTGTTGGGCGAGAACGATTTCAGCGCATTTCGTAGCGTGCAATGCCAGGCCTTGCATGCGCGCCGCAATCTGCAGGCCATCAGCGTGCGCCGCCTTGGCGAAGTGGTGGAGGTGCAGGTCCAGGCCAATGCATTCCTTCATCACATGGTGCGGAATATTGTGGGCTCGCTGATACTGATCGGAACCGGGGAACAACCGGCCGACTGGATCGCGACATTGCTCGCCGGACGCGACCGCACTGTGGCCGGGCCGACCGCGCCGCCACAAGGCCTGGTCTTCATCGGGCCGTTGTATCCCGCAGAGTGGCATCTGCCCGCTGAGGTTACCCAATGAATCGATCGCTGTACCGCACCCGTATCAAGTTTTGTGGCATGACCCGCGCCGGTGATATCCGACTGGCAGGTGAGCTGGGTGTGGACGCGGTGGGTTTCATCTTTGCGCATGGCAGCCCGCGTCGCGTGGCCCCGGCCGAGGCGCGCGCGATGCGCCAGGCCACCGCGCCGATGGTCGATGTGGTTGCGTTGTTCCGCAATAATTCCAAGGAAGAAGTGCGCGAAGTGGTGCGTACCGTGCGTCCGACCCTGCTGCAGTTCCATGGCGAAGAAGACGACGCGTTCTGTCGCAGCTTCAACCTGCCGTATCTCAAGGCGGTGCCGATGGGCGGCGCAGGCGTGAGCGGCGAAGACGCCAACGCGCGCACCTTGCAATTGGCCTATCCCAATACCGCCGGTTTCCTGTTCGACAGCCATGCGCCGGGCGCAGGCGGCGGCACCGGCAAGACCTTCGATTGGTCGCGGTTGCCGACAGGGCTGCATCGGCCATTCCTGCTGGCTGGCGGCATTCACGCCGAAAACGTCTTCGACGCGATCGTGGCCACGCTGCCGTGGGGCGTGGACGTGTCCAGCGGCGTGGAACAGGCGCCGGGCATCAAGGACGGCCACAAGATGCGCCGATTCGTCGAAGAAGTGCGCCGCGCCGACTGCCACGAGATGGCGTGATTCGGGATTCGGTGATTTGCGCTGAAAAGGTCTAGCGCGGCTTTCGATTGCCCGGTTGCCTGCTGGCCGATGACGCGGTTGCTTGATGGTTGGGTTCAACTGCGCTGAGCACTCGGTGCTGGCGTATGCACCTGATCGTCGCTCAGCGCATCGCGTAACCAGGCGGCAAGCCGCTCGATGCGTGGATCCGGATTGCGCCTTGCGGCGCACAGTACCCAGCGTCCGCGCGTTGGCGTAAATCCCCATGGTGCCAGCAGTCGCCCGGCGGCGATATCTGCCGCGACCAGCGGCTGCGGTGCGATTGCCACGCCCAGGCCGGCGGCGGCAGCTTCCAGCAGATAGACCAGATGTTCGAATTCGGTACCGAAGCGCAGTGCCTCGGGCGCCACGCCGTGCGCCTGCGCCCACTCCGGCCAGGCCTGCGGGCGCGAGCGGGTGTGCAGCAAGGGGTGG
Source organism: Xanthomonas sp. 3075 (assembly GCF_014197275.1). Taxonomy (GTDB): domain Bacteria; phylum Pseudomonadota; class Gammaproteobacteria; order Xanthomonadales; family Xanthomonadaceae; genus Xanthomonas; species Xanthomonas campestris_B. Next base: position 194,827 of record NZ_JACIFI010000003.1, read on the forward strand.
TCCGCCAAGGCAGCGGGCGTTTTTTCATCGATCTGGGCGGCCCGCGCTAGGTTTGGGCTCAGCACCGGGCCGATCCACTCCACTCCCAGCTCATGCACCTGCCATTCGCCTGGCCAGGGCGGGCTGTCCACCAGCAGTGCCGCATCCAGGCCATCCAGCGCCGGGCCGGGTGGTTGTTCGTTGGCCGACAGGTGCAGGCGAAGCTGCGGCAGATCCTGCTGCAGCCGGCCCAGGCGCGGGATCACCCAGCGCGCAAGCAGGCTGCCCGAGCAGCCCAATACCAATGGCGCCTCGTTGGCGGGGCGGTGCAACGCCGCCCAGGCGGCGCCGATCAGCGCAAAGCCTTCGCCGGTCGCATCGCGCAACCGGGCGCCGGCAGGCGTGAGCACCAGGCCGCGCCCCTGGCGGGTGAACAGCGCCGCGCCCAGGGCCTGTTCCAGCGCGCGCACGTGGCGGCTGATGGCGCCGTGAGTGACGTGCAGCTCCTGTGCGGCCCGGCTGACGCTCTGCAGGCGAGCGGCGGATTCGAAGGCGCGCAGCGCTGCCAGCGGCGGAAGTAGCGTGTTCATATGTGAGTCCAGATCACAGGTTGCAGCAATCTTATCGATTTATCGCTCGCCTTGGCTGCGCTAGAGTGACCACTCTCGTATGACCGCATTGCTGCAGAGGATTCCCATGTCGGCCCAGCCCATCAGTGACTTTCACGCCTATCCGGATGCTGCCGGCCACTTCGGCAAGTTCGGAGGTCGGTTCGTTGCCGACACCTTGATCGGCCCGTTGCAGGAACTGGCTGCCGCCTACGACCAGGCGCGCCAGGACCCGGCCTTCATCGCCGAGTACGACAAGGATCTCAAGCATTACGTGGGCCGGCCCAGCCCGATCTACCACGCCGAACGGCTCAGCCGCGAAGTGGGCGGGGCGCAGATCCTGCTCAAGCGCGAAGACCTGAACCATACCGGCGCGCACAAGATCAACAACACCATCGGCCAGGCGCTGCTGGCCAGCCGCATGGGCAAGACCCGCATCATTGCCGAGACCGGCGCCGGCCAGCATGGTGTGGCCAGTGCCACGGTGGCCGCGCGGCTGGGTCTGGAATGCGTGGTCTACATGGGCGCCACCGACATCGAGCGGCAGAAGATCAACGTCTACCGCATGAAGTTGCTGGGCGCGACGGTGGTGCCGGTGACCTCCGGCTCGGCCACGCTCAAGGACGCGCTGAACGAAGCGATGCGCGACTGGGTGACCAATGTGCAGGACACCTTCTACATCATCGGCACCGTGGCCGGCCCGGATCCGTATCCGCGCATGGTACGGGACTTCAACGCGATCGTCGGGCGCGAAGCGCGTGCGCAGATGCTGGAAGACTTCGGCCGCCTGCCGGACGCGCTCAGCGCTTGCGTCGGCGGCGGCAGCAATGCGATCGGCCTGTTCCATGCCTTCCTCAACGACCCGGGTGTCAAGATCTATGGCGCCGAAGCGGCCGGCGACGGTCTCGCCACCGGCCGTCATGCCGCCTCGATCGCGGCCGGGCGCCCCGGTGTGCTGCACGGCAACCGCACCTATGTGATCTGCGACGACGACGGCCAGATCACCGAAACCCATTCGATCTCCGCCGGCCTGGATTACCCGGGCGTCGGCCCGGAGCATTCGTTCCTGTCCGACAGCGGGCGCGTGGTCTATCAGGGCATCACCGACGACGAGGCGATGGCGGCGTTCCATTTGCTGGCGCATACCGAGGGCATCCTGGCCGCGCTCGAATCCAGCCATGCGGTCGCCCAGTCGATCAAGCTCGCGCGCACGCTGCCCAAGGACGCGCTGATCCTGTGCAACCTGTCCGGCCGTGGCGATAAGGACGTGCACACCATCGCCGCACGCGAAGGCGTGCAAGTCTGATGGTGCGGCGGCGGGTCACCGTCACTGCGCTGGCGGACAATCCCGGCGAACAGGAACTCCTGGACGACTGGCTGGGCCGCTGGAAGGCGCAGCTGCGCTTTCTTTCGGAAAACACCGGCTGTGGCTGCTGCCTGGACAGTTTCGATGTGGAGGTCGAGGCGGAGGCCTTGGCCGAACTACCGGCAACCATGTACCAGGACATCCAGTAACGCGGTCGCACCGCCTCTCCAACTTCTGCAAGGTCTTTCAATGCGTCGTATCGACGAAACCTTCCAACGTCTGCGTGCCGACGGCCGCAAGGCGCTCATTCCCTTCATCACCGCCGGCGACCCATCGCTGGAGGCCACCGTGCCGGTGATGCATGCGCTGGTGCGTGCCGGTGCCGACGTCATCGAACTCGGTGTGCCGTTTTCCGACCCGATGGCTGACGGCCCCACCATCCAACGCAGTTCCGAACGCGCGCTGGGCCGTGGTGCCGGCCTGGCCTATGTGCTGGAAGCGGTGCATGAATTCCGCCGCGAGGACGCCACCACGCCGGTGGTGCTGATGGGCTACCTCAACCCGATCGAAATCCACGGCACGCGGCGCTTCGCCGAAGCCGCGGTCGCTGCCGGCGTGGATGGCCTGCTGTTGGTCGACCTGCCTCCCGAGGAAGCGGCCGAGACCCGCGAAATCTTCACCGAGGTCGGCCTGGCGTTGATCGCGCTGGCCTCGCCGACCACCAGCGAGCAGCGTCTGGACATGCTGTGCAGCAGCGCCCAGGGCTATCTGTATTACGTCAGCTTCGCCGGCGTCACCGGCGCCTCGAATCTGCTCGACACCACCGCGGCGGGCGATCGCCTGCGCCAGCTACGCCGGCGTGCCGGCGCCCCGGTGGTGGCCGGTTTCGGTATCAAGGACGCCGCCAGCGCCGCCGCCATGGCCGTGGATGCCGAAGGCGTGGTGGTCGGCAGCGCCCTGGTCGCCGCGCTGGCCGACGCCGCCGACGTGCGCGCTGCCCGCGAATGCGCCGAGGCCTTTCTGACGCCGCTCCGCCAGGCGCTGGACCAGCACTAGGAACGAAGCTCCTTTTGCGGGGAAGAGGAACTGTGTGGATCCCCCGGCGCGCTCTGCCCCCATCCGCCCTTCGGGCACCTTCCCCCGCAGGCGGGAGAAGGCAGGCGGTTGGTCGTTGCGGTGTAGCGGCAGGAGAAGGCAGGCATTGGTCGTTGCGGTGTAGCTGCGGGGTCGGCAGACGATCGATTGTCGCAGTGGAGCCCCTCTCCCGCTTCCGGGAGAGGGGTTGGGGTGAGGGCGTGGGCGTGAGGGCGTGAAGGCCGCAGGCAACGCCACGTGCATCCCGACCACAAGCTCTGCAAGTCAGGACGCGTGCGACGCAGCCCCCTGCCTTTCCTCCAAGCCCCCCGCGCAACCACTACCGCGCTGGCCCAAGCCTGCGAATTGCCACCGCAACCCCATATTCATCCTCTGCGCTACCTCGGCCTTCCCGCAGCGCGTTAGACTGTCGCCCCTCTGCGGCCCGTGCGGCCGCCCTGCATGGATTGTCATACACGCATGAGCTGGCTCAGCAAATTGATGCCCTCCGGCATCCGCACCGAGAACACCCCGGCCAAGAAGCGCAGCGTCCCCGAGGGCCTGTGGGAGAAGTGCAGCAACTGCGGCAGCGCGCTGTACGGGCCCGAGCTCGAGGAAAACCTGGAGGTGTGTCCGAAGTGCGACCACCACATGGCGATCCGCGCGCGCGCGCGCCTGTCGGCCCTGTTCGATGTGGATAGCCCGCTCACCGAAATCGCCGCCCAGCTGGGCCCGGTCGACGTGCTCAAGTTCAAGGACCAGAAGCGCTACGGCGAGCGCATCAAGGCCAGCCAGAAAAGCAGCGGCGAGTACGACGCCTTGATCGCCGTGCGCGGCATGCTCAAGGGCAATCCACTGGTCGCTGCCGCATTCGATTTCGCCTTCATGGGCGGCTCGATGGGCTCGGTGGTCGGCGAGCGCTTCGCACGTGCGGCCGAAGTGGCACTGGAAGTCGGCTGCCCGTTCGTGTGCTTCTCCGCCAGCGGCGGCGCGCGCATGCAGGAAGGCCTGTTCTCGCTGATGCAGATGGCCAAGACCTCCGCCGCGCTCGGTCGCCTGCGCGAAGCGGGCCTGCCGTACATCTCGGTACTGACCCATCCCACTACCGGTGGCGTGTCGGCCTCGTTCGCGATGCTGGGCGACATCAACATCGCCGAGCCGCATGCATTGATCGGCTTCGCCGGCCCGCGCGTGATCGAACAGACCGTGCGCGAGACCTTGCCGGAAGGCTTCCAGCGCTCGGAATTCCTGCTCGATCACGGCGCCATCGACCAGATCTGCGACCGCCGTGACCTGCGCGACCGGATTGCCGAGTTGACCACGATGATGATGCGTCAGCCGCATCCGCAAGACGCGGCCGCATGAGCCGAGTCGTTGCGCGATCGCGCGACACCGTCGCACGCGTCGTGGCGCGTGCGTCCACCCGTTAGGCAGGAACACCGCAGCGCATGAGCAGTCGTAAGTATTTTGGCACCGACGGCATCCGCGGTCGGGTCGGGCAGGGCGTGATCTCGGCCGATTTCGTATTGCGGCTGGGTAACGCGCTTGGCCGCGTGCTCACCCGGGGACGCAGCAAGCGCCCGTTGGTGTTGATCGGCAAGGACACCCGCATTTCCGGCTACATGTTCGAAGCCGCGTTGGAAGCCGGTCTGGTCGCCGCAGGTGCCGACGTGCAGTTGATCGGCCCGATGCCGACCCCGGCCATCGCCTTCCTGACCAACACGCTGCGCGCCGACGCCGGCGTGGTGATCAGTGCGTCGCACAACCCGCATTACGACAACGGCATCAAGTTCTTTTCCGCCGAAGGCGAGAAGCTTGACGACGCGACCGAAGCGGCGATCGAAGCCGCGCTGGACGAGCCGTTCCACACGGTGGAGTCCGAGTACCTGGGCAAGGCGATCCGCACCCGCGACGCGATTGGCCGCTACATCGAATTCTGCAAGGCCAGCGTGCCGCGCGGGTTCACGCTGCACGGAGTGAAGATGGTGCTGGATTGCGCGCATGGCGCGACCTACCACATCGCCCCGATGCTGTTCCGCGAGTTGGGTGCGGACGTGGTGGTTATCGGCGCGGCGCCGGACGGGCTCAATATCAACGCAGGTGTCGGCTCCACGCATATCGACAACCTCGCCGCCAAGGTGCGCGAGAGTGGCGCCCAGCTCGGCATCGCCTTCGATGGCGACGGCGACCGCGTGCTAATGGCCGACGACCAGGGCAATCCGGTCGATGGCGACGACCTGCTCTACATCCTGGCACGCTCGTGGCAGGCCAGCGGCCGGCTCACCGGCACGGTGGTCGGCACCTTGATGACCAACTACGGCCTGGAACAGGCGCTGGCCGCATTGAACATCCCGTTCCAGCGCGCCAAGGTCGGCGACCGTTACGTGCACCAGGCCCTGGTCGAAGGCAGCGGCACCTTGGGCGGAGAGACCTCCGGCCATTTGCTGTGCCTGGACCGTGCCACCACCGGCGACGGCATCGTCAGCGCGTTGCAGGTGCTCGAAGCGCTGGGCCGCGATGGGCACAGCCTGCGCGAGGCCTTGAGTGGGCTGGCCAAGGTGCCGCAGAAGACCGTCAACGTGCGGCTGCAGGGCGGTGCGGCCAAGGCCATCGTGGATGCGACCGGTGTGCAGCAGGCGCTGCAGCAGGCGCAAGCCGCCGTGCAGGGCCGTGGGCGTGCGTTCCTGCGTCCGTCCGGCACCGAGCCGGTGGTGCGCGTGACCGTGGAAGCCGACGACGCCGGCCTGATGCAGGACACCCTCGACCGACTCTCCGGAGCAGTGCGTGACGCGGCGTGAGTCGATCGTCATTGGCGTGTGCGTGGTCGTGGCCAAGGCCGCGACGTTCTACCTGCTGTATCGCCTGCTGATCTGATTGGCTGGCCATTGCTGTTTCGCCCTTTTCGACCTCGACTGCAGATATCCGTATGAGCGCCCGCATCCCGACCCTGGACATCACCCGTTTCGACAGCGACCGCGACGCCTTCGTCGCCCAGCTCGGTGCGGCCTATCGGCAGTGGGGCTTTGCCGGCATCCGCAATCACGGCATCGCGCAGGCCGACATCGACGGTGCGTATGACGTGTTCAAGGCGTTCTTCGCGCTGCCGGAAGAGGTGAAGCGTCGCTATCACGTGCCCGGCAGCGGCGGCGCGCGGGGCTATACCGCGTTTGGCGTGGAGACCGCCAAGGATTCCAAGCATTTCGATCTGAAGGAGTTCTGGCACATCGGCCGCGAAATCCCGGACGACTCGCCGTACCGCGAGGTGATGCAGCCGAACCTGTGGCCAGACGAAGTGCCCGATTTCCGCGCGCGTGGCTATCGGTTGTACCAGCAGCTGGATCAACTGGGGTCGCGCGTGCTGTCGGCATTGGCGCTGCATATCGGCCTGCCGCAGGACTATTTCGTCGACAAGACCAATCACGGCAATTCGATCCTGCGACCGATCCATTACCCGCCGATCACCAGCGACGACATTCCCAATGTGCGCGCCGGCGCGCATGGCGACATCAACTTCATCACCTTGCTGGTCGGCGCCAGCGCCGCCGGGCTGGAAGTGCGCTCCAACGATGGCGAGTGGGTGCCGTTCACCGCCGACGCCGACACCATCGTGGTCAACATCGGCGACATGCTGCAGCGCCTGACCAACCATGTGTATCCGTCCACCATCCATCGCGTGGTCAATCCGCCGGGCGAGCAAGCGCGCAAGCCGCGTTACTCGGTGCCGTTCTTCCTGCACCCCAATCCGGATTTCCTGATCGACGTGCTGCCTTCGTGCATCAGTGCCGACAATCCCAGCCGTTATCCCGAGCCGATCACCGCGCATGGTTTTCTGGAAGAACGTCTGCGCGAAATCAAACTGAAGTAACGCGCCGTTTGCATCGATTACGGCAAGGCGCGCAGCGATGCGCGCCTTGCAAGCAATGACCGATTGCACAGTTTGATTCACCGATAATCGCTCGCGTCCGGTTAAAGCTTGCGTTCACCTCGGCCGATAACCCAGTCTGATCGCGAGCGCGATGTCGGACTTGGCCGGCGTCCGCTGCAGAGTGCAATGGGGGCGCGGGTTCATGCGAAAGCAGAGAGTGAAACGGGTAGGGTTTGGTTGCTTGCTGCTGGCCGCCGCTGTTGCGACCTCGGCGATGGCGACTGCGGTCAGCGTGACCGTGGTCGATGCCAATGGCATGTTGGTCGATGCGGTGGTGAGCCTGGAGCCGGCGCGTCCGGCTGCCGCGACGGCAGCCAAGACCGTCGAGATGGATCAGGTCAATTCGCAGTTCGTGCCGGCCGTGTTGGCGGTGCGCACCGGCACCCTGGTGCGGTTTCCGAACAACGATCAGATCCAGCATCAGGTGTATTCGTTCTCTGCCGCAAAACGCTTCGAATTGCCGCTGTTTCAGGGCAGCACGGCGACACCGGTGCGGTTCGATCAAGCCGGCCTGGTGACCGTTGGCTGCAATATCCATGACTGGATGCTGGGCTATATCGTGGTGCTGGAAACGCCTTACTTCGGCAAGACCGGCAGCGACGGGCGCGTGCAGCTCGATGCGCCTGCAGGCAGCTACACATTGCGGGTATGGCATCCGCGCATCAAGGGCGCCCCGGCGGCCGAGCCATTGCTGCTCGCACGCGATGCCGTGCAGCGCCGTGTGGTCCTGCAGACCACTGGTGCCGCCCCGATGGTCGCCCCGCCGGATCCGCGCGTGCGCGCGTTGCAGGATAAATTCCGCCGCGCCGATCCGAAGAAGCCGCAACCGTGAAGGCGATGCGCTTGCATACCCGCATCGCGGCCTTGCTTGTGTTGGTCGTGCTCGCGACGCAGGCGTTGACCTTCATCGCGGTGCAGGTGGCGACCGAGCGTAGCGTCAAGGCGCAGCTCGGCGAAGAACTGCTGATCGGCGAGCGCGTCTGGCAACGCATCAATGTGCGGCGCGATGAACAACTGACGCAGGCGGCCTCGGTGCTTGCCGACGACTTCGGTTTCCGCGCGGCGGTGGCCAGTGGCGATGTGCCGACCATGCAATCGGCACTGCGCAACCATGCCGCGCGCATGTCGGCGCAGACTGCCGTGCTGTTGTCGCCGGATGGCGAATTCCTGACCGGGCTGGCCGACGTCCCGCAGGCCGAGCAATTGCGTGCAGTGCAGGTCTTGCTGCAGCAGGCGCAGCGCGATGGGCATGCGGTTGGCGTGGTCGCGTTGGACCGGCAGATCGTGCGGCTGGCGGTGGTGCAGGTGCTGGCGCCCGCCCGCGTGGGCTGGATCGCGATCGGCAACGAATCCGGCGATGGCCTGGCGCAGGATTTCCGTAGCACCACCGGGCTGGATGCCACCTTCTTTACCGATGGCCCACCCGTGCGCGTGCTGGCCTCCACCCTGGAGCCGGCGGCGCGTGCCGAATTCGCGCGACAGTTGCCCGACGCGGAGCATGTGCAGGCGGCGTCGATTCCATTGACGCTGGGGCAGTCGCGTTATCTGGTCAAACTGCAATCGGTCCAGGGCGATAGTCATGTGCGGGTTGCGTTGCAGGCATCGCTGGATCGCGCGGTGGCGCCGTATCGCATTCTCAAGTTGCGCATCCTGCTGCTGGCCGGGCTGGCGACCGCTTCCGCGCTCGCAGTGGCGATCTTTCTGGCGCGCAGTGTGAGCAAGCCGGTTGCGCAACTGGTACAGGCGGCACGGCGCATCCAGCGCGGCGACTACCACACCGCGCTCGAAGTGCCGCCGGGCCGCGAGCTGGCCGAGCTGGCCGACAGTTTCGGGCGCATGCAGCACCAGATCGCCAGTCGCGAGCAGCACATCCTGCATCAGGCACGCCACGACGCGCTGACCGGCCTGCCCAATCGGATCTGGTTGCTGGAGCGGCTGCAACAGGTGGTCGATCAGACTGTAGCCTGCGGCGGCACCGCGGCGGTGCTGATCCTGGACCTGGAACGCTTCAAGGAACTCAATGACAGCCTGGGCCACGATTTTGCCGATCAGGTGCTGGTCGAAGCCGGGAGTCGGCTTTCCGAAGTGGTGCAGGAGCCCAATCTGGTCGGGCGCCTGGGCAGCGATGAATTCATGGTGGTGGTGGCGCACGCCGATGCGGCCACCGTGCAGCAGGATGCGCAGCGCCTGCTGCTGCAGTTGCGTCGCCCGTTGGCCTTGCCGCAGGCACGTATCCAGCTGGAAGCCAGTATCGGGATTGCCTTGATTCCCGAGCATGGTGCCGACCCGGACACCCTGTTGCGGCGCGCCGACATTGCGCGCCGTCAAGGCGGCAACGTCACCACCGTCGGCGCCAGCGTGTATCGGCTGGGTCAGGACGAGCAGCATCTGCGGCGCTTGCGCCTGACCGGCGATTTGCGCCAGGCCGTCGGCGACAACGAGTTGACCTTGCGCTTCCAGCCGAAGATCTGCCTGCGCAGCGACCAGGTCGAACAGGTCGAGGTGCTGATGCGCTGGCACCATCCGGTGCTCGGTGCGATCGGCCCGGACGAATTCATTCCACTGGCCGAGCACTCCGGCGTGATCCATTCGCTGACCCGCTACGTGCTGGACGAGGCCTTGCGCTGCCAGGCGAAATGGCGCAAGCAGGGACTGGAGCTGGGGATGGCGATCAATCTGTCCGCGCTGGATCTGTCCGACCCCGGCTTGCCCGATTTCGTGCGTGCCCGCCTCGAAGGGCATGCGGTGCCGGCGCAGTCCGTCACGCTGGAATTGACCGAAAGCGCCTTGATGCGCGACGTGGAATCGGCGCTGCATATGCTGCACCAGTTGCGTAGCGTCGGCGTGCGCCTGTCCATCGACGACTTCGGTACCGGCTATTCCTCGTTGGCTCAACTCAAGCGCATGCCGGTGAACGAGTTGAAGATCGACAAGAGCTTCGTCATGCAGTTGGCAGAAGGCACCGACGATGCCTTCATCGTGCGCAGCACGATCGATCTGGGCCATAACCTGGGGTTGAGCGTGATTGCCGAAGGTGTCGAGAACGACACCGCGTTGGGGCTGTTGCGCAGCTACGGCTGCGACATGGTGCAGGGCTATCTGTACGCGCCGCCGTTGGAGGAAGCGCCGTTGGTGGCCTGGTGCATGCGTCAACTCGGCAGGACGCCGGTGGCGCAGGCAGGAGCGCACCGATGAGGCAGCGCCTGCGCAACGCACTGACCGTTGCCGTGTTCGCCGCTGCGCTGGTACCGGCGCTTGGCATCGCCGGCGACGGGCGTCTGCTCGCCACCGGCGGGGTGTCGACGATCGAAGGCAGCGGCGGTGGCGGCATCGTGCCGTGGGCCACGTTGTCCGGCTATGGCACACGCGACGAACTGGGCACTGTGCTGTTCGCCACGCATGTGGACAGCGGCGATTACCGGCTCGATGTGCAGGGCGCTGCGCTCACTGTCGGCAACCGCCTGGAACTCTCGCTGGCCCGGCAGCGGCTGGATCTGGGGACGCTGCAGGATCGCCTGGGTCTACCGTGGAATGCGCTCGGCCAGGATGTGTTCGGCGCCAAGCTGCGCTTGCACGGTGATCTGGTGTACGGGCGGGCGCCGCAGGTCAGCGTGGGGGTGCAATACAAGCGGCTGCGCGATGGCACGCTGCCGTTGGCGATCGGCGCGCGCGACGATCACGGCACCGATGTCTACCTCAGCGCCAGCCGGTTGTTGCTGCAAGGGGCGGGCGGTTATCAGCTGCTGCTCAACGGCACGCTACGCGCCACCCGCGCCAATCAGACCGGCTTGCTCGGCTTCGGCGGCGATCGTCGCAACGGTTATCGGCTTGTAGCGGAAGCCAGTGCCGCAGTCGTGCTGTCGCCGTCGTGGGTGGTGGGTCTGGAATATCGCGACAAGCCGAACAACCTGGGTTTTGCGCGCGAGCAGGCCTGGGCGGATGGATTTGTCGCCTGGTTTCCCAGCAAGCGTGTGTCGTTGACCGCTGCCTGGGCCGAGCTGGGCGATATCGCCACGCTGACCGATCAACGCGGTCCCTATCTTTCCTTGCAGGTAGCGTTCTGATGAAACGACGGCTGCGCTGGTCCTTGCTGTGCGTGCTGGGCCTGATGAGTGCCTGCGCCACCACGCAGCCGCGCCCCACGCTCTACGACGAACTCGGCGGACAGGCCGGGATCGAGGCGCTGGTGGAAACCATGTTGTCGCGTATTGCCGACGATCAACGCATCGTCGACAAGTTCGCACGCGTCAATATCGTGATGCTCAACGAGCGCCTGGTACAGAAGTTCTGCCATGTCAGCGACGGACCGTGCCCGGATACTGCCAAGTCGATGAAACAGGCGCATGCGCATCTGGCGATACGCGAAGGCGACTTCAACGCCCTGGTCGAGGATCTGAACTGGGCGATGGATCAACGGCAGATTCCGCGCCGCACGCAGAATCGCTTGCTCGCGCGGCTGGCCGCCATGCATGGCGAGATCGTCAACCACTGAGGGTGGCTGCTTGCACCGCCGCAAAGGCGCGAACAGTCCCGATGCTTGGTGCAGCATGTGTCACGCCTGTGCCGTGGGGATTGCGCACGATTCCATCCGGGCTGACGACTGCTGGCGCCGCGGTGTCAGCCGCCCGCCGTCGTGGAAACGCGTGTGGGCGAAAGCGCACGTGCACGATGTCGCGGCCAATCGACGCACAACGTCTTTAATCCAATGGACGCACCCGATGCGAGCCGCGCGCCATCAGGCGCAATGCCAGCGCATGCGGAAGCAGGTGCAGTGCGGCGTTGACCAACCGATAACGCCAGCCCGGCACCGCCAGCACCTGGCCGCGCTCCAGTGCCTTGATGCCGTACTCGGCCACGTCGTCGGCCTGCAGCCACGCCCAGCGGGGCAGGGCGGACATCGCCGCGCGGGTGCCGGTCACATCGTGGAATTCCGACCACGCAAATCCGGGGCACAGCGCGCAGACCTTGACCGCGCAGTCGGCGTTTTCCAGCGCCAGCGATTCGCTGAAGCGCAGCATGAAGCTCTTGCTGGCTGCGTACAGCGTCTGTCCATCGGCGCTGGGTGTCAGCGCGGCAAACGAGGCCACGTTGAGAATGCGGCCCTGGCCGCTGGCGCGAATCATCGGCAGCAGTCGCCAGGTCAGCTCGCACACCGCACCGACCATGACCTGCAGAAAGCGCGCATGCGTGGCCCAGTCGTTATGTTGATAACGACCCGGCACGCCGTAGCCGGCGTTATTGACCAGCGTGCCCACCGTCCAGCCGTTGCGCTGAATCTGCGTTACCAATGTTTCCACCGCCGCGGGGTCGGCCAGGTCGGCGGGCAGCACTTCCACTCGCACCTGCGCGCGCAATTCGTCGGCCAATGCCTGCAACCGATCCACCCGGCGCGCGGTCAACAGGAGCGGCACACCGCGCCTGGCGTAAGCCCGCGCAATTTCCCGTCCGATGCCGCTGGAGGCGCCAGTGACCAATGCGAAGACAGGCGAAACGGACATGGCGGGTTCCTGCTGCAGGAGGGAGGGGACAGGCAATGGACAGAAGTGTGCCGGTTGCCGACAACGCATGGGCTATTCTGTGGGCTGTCTTCCACTCAGGAACCTGCACCTGATGCGTCGAAAGATCGTTGCCGGAAATTGGAAACTGCATGGCAGCCGCACCTTCGCCACCGAACTGGTGGCCAAAGTCGCCGCGCACATGCCCCTGGAGGGTGTCGATGTCGTCATCCTGCCGCCACTGCCTTACCTGGGCGACCTCATCGAGGACTTCGAAGCGCATCACCTGTCCTTTGGAGCCCAGGACGTCAGCAGCAACGAGAAGGGCGCCTACACCGGCGAGGTCTCGGCGACCATGCTGGTCGATGTCGGTGCGCAATACGGGCTGGTCGGCCACTCCGAACGCCGTCAGTACCATCAGGAGACCAGCGAGTTGGTGGCGCGCAAGTTCGCTGCCGCCATCCACGCCGGGCTGATTCCGGTGCTGTGCGTGGGCGAGTCGCTGGAACAGCGCGAAGCCGACCAGACCGAGGCGGTGCTGCGTGCCCAGCTCGAACCAGTGCTGGCGTCGGTGGGGAGCGAGGGCTTCGCGCGGGCGGTGCTGGCCTACGAACCGATCTGGGCCATTGGCACCGGCCGTACCGCCAGCCCGGAACAGGCCCAGGCCGTGCATGCGTTCCTGCGTGGCGAAGTCGCAAAGGCGGATGCTAGAATTGCCGATTCGCTGCCAATCCTGTACGGGGGCAGTGTCAAGCCCGACAACGCCCATGAGCTGTTCGCACAGCCTGACGTCGATGGCGGGCTGGTCGGAGGCGCGTCACTGGTCGCCGAAGATTTCCTGGCCATCGCACGCGCGGCGGCCGCTTGTTAACCCATTAAGTTTTGTCCGGGGACGGATTTCGAAATGCTGATGTTGATCCTCAATGTGGTCTACGTGCTGGTCGCGCTGGCGATGATTGCGCTGATCCTGATGCAGCGTGGTGCGGGTGCGGCGGCCGGTTCCGGCTTCGGTGCTGGTGCGTCGGGCACCGTGTTCGGTTCGCAGGGCGCGTCGAACTTCCTGTCCAAGTCGACCAAGTGGCTGGCAGTGGTGTTTTTCAGCATCAGCCTGTTCATGGCGTGGTATGCCACGCATGGCGCACGTCCCACCGATCAGAACCTGGGCGTGATGTCGCAGTCGGCCACGCCGGCGCCAGCCGCTGCGGGCGAATTGACGCAGCCGTTGCCGCAGGCTCCGGCCGCTGGTGCGGTTCCGACCGCTCCGTCGCAACCGGCGCCTGCCGCTCCGGCCCCGTCCGCACCGGCGCAACAAGCGCCTGCGGCACGCGAAGAAAACGCGTCGGAACCAGCACAAAAACGCTGAAGCCGGTTACAATACGCTGCGCACTGGGATGCCCAGCGGCGCAACGTATGCCCAGGTGGCGGAATTGGTAGACGCACTACCTTGAGGTGGTAGCGACTTAGGTCGTAGGGGTTCGAGTCCCCTCTTGGGCACCATTGTTTGGCTGCAGTTCCTGCGCATCGCGGCATGCCGCGCGCGGGGTCTGCCTATACCCCATGCCGGCACGCGGCGCGTGCGGGCAGAGGCAAGAGAGAATCGCTGTGCTGGCCGAATATTTGCCGAGTCTGCTGTTTCTGATCGTCGCCACCGGTATCGGCATCGTGTTGATGCTGATCGGTCGATTCCTCGCTCCGCGTACCCCGGATGCGCGCAAGCTCTCGCCTTACGAGTGCGGCTTCGAAGCGTTCGAAGACGCGCGCATGAAGTTCGACGTGCGCTACTACCTGATCGCGATCCAGTTCATCGTGTTCGATCTGGAAATCATCTTCATCGTGCCGTGGACGCAGGTGTTCATGGAGATCGGCGCACGCTCGCTGGTCACCATGGGCCTGTTTGTCGGCATGTTGTTCCTCGGCTTTATCTACGTGTGGAAGAAGGGAGCGCTGGAATGGGAGTGATTCAGACCCTGGATCGTCTGATGACCAACCCGATGCCGGAAGGCCGGGTGGAAGACATCCTGCGCCCGGAAGGCGAAAACCCGCTGCTCGAGAAGGGCTACGTGACCACCAGCGTCGATGCGCTGTTGAATTGGGCGCGCACCGGCTCGATGTGGCCGATGACGTTCGGTTTGGCCTGTTGCGCCGTCGAGATGATGCACGCTGGCGCCTCGCGCCTGGATCTGGACCGTTACGGCGTGGTGTTCCGCCCGTCGCCGCGCCAGTCCGACGTGATGATCGTGGCCGGTACGCTGGTCAACAAGATGGCGCCGGCGCTGCGCAAGGTCTACGACCAGATGCCGGATCCGAAGTGGGTCATTTCGATGGGCAGCTGCGCCAATGGCGGCGGCTACTACCATTATTCGTATTCGGTGGTGCGCGGTTGCGACCGCATCGTGCCGGTGGACATCTATGTCCCGGGCTGCCCGCCGACCGCCGAGGCGCTGGTCTACGGCATCTTGCAGCTGCAGAAGAAGATCTGGCGTACCCAGACGATCGCGCGCTGACACCCGTCTTCTTCTACCGAGAGCAGCCAAGCCCCCATGGCAGAGCAAGCATCCTCCTTCACTGACCGACTAGCGGCACGTTTCGCCGGTGCGCAGATCGCCGTGGCATTGCCGCGCGGCGAAGTGACGCTGGAAGTCGCTGCGGCCGACTGGCATGCCACCTGTCTGGCCCTGCGCGACGAGCTCGGTTTCGAGCAGCTCAGCGACCTGTGCGGCGTCGATCATCTGGGTTACGGCAGCGACGAGTGGGATACCGCCGACGTGTCGTCGCAGGGTTTCAGCCGCGGCGTCGAAGGCAAGGCCGTGGGCCGTTTCGCCTGGGGCGAATTTCCCAGCCAGGAAAGCTCCGGCGGCGCGCATCCGCAACACATGCCCAAGCAGCGTTTTGCGGTGGTCGCGCAGCTGATTTCCTACCAGCACAACCAGCGTCTGCGCGTGCGTTGCTACGCACCCGACGAACAGGTGCCGGTGGTGGCATCGCTGACCGATATCTGGCCGGGCGTGAACTGGTTCGAGCGCGAAGCCTTCGACCTGTTCGGCATCGTCTTCGATGGTCACCCGGACCTGCGCCGCATCCTGACCGACTACGGATTCGTCGGCCATCCGTTCCGCAAGGATTTCCCGCTGATCGGCAACGTCGAAGTGCGTTACGACGAAGAGCGCCAGCGTGTGGTGTACGAGCCGGTCACCTCGGTCGAGCCGCGCGTCGGTGTGCCGCGCGTGATTCGCGACGATGCCCGTTATGAGACTGCCGCTGGTGAAGTGGGCAAGTCGGAGACCGCCAAGTGAGTGAGTTCCGCCAGGCAACCGATGCCTTCGCGAGCAATCCTGTCGAAAGCAGGCAGGAAATCCGCAATTACACGATGAACTTCGGCCCGCAGCATCCTGCGGCGCACGGCGTGCTGCGTCTGATCCTGGAAATGGACGGCGAAACCGTGGTGCGTGCCGATCCGCATATCGGCCTGCTGCACCGTGGCACCGAAAAGCTGGCCGAGTCCAAGCCGTTCAACCAGTCGGTTCCGTATATGGACCGTCTGGATTACGTGTCGATGATGTGCAACGAGCACGCCTACGTGCGCGCGATCGAGTCCCTGATGGGAATCGAAGCGCCCGAGCGCGCGCAGTACATCCGCACCATGTTCGACGAAATCACCCGTATCAAGAACCATCTGATGTGGGTCGGTTCCAATGCGCTCGATCTGGGCGCGATGGCGGTGATGCTGTATGCGTTCCGCGAGCGCGAAGAATTGATGGACGTTTACGAGGCGGTCAGTGGCGCGCGCATGCACGCTGCCTACTACCGTCCCGGTGGCGTGTATCGCGATTTGCCCGATCGCATGCCCAAGTACAAGGAATCGCGCTGGCACAAGGGTGGGGCGCTGAAGAAGCTCAACGCAGCGCGCGAAGGCTCGATGCTGGACTTCCTCGAAGACTTCACCAATACCTTCCCGTCGCGTGTGGACGAGTACGAGACGCTGCTCACCGACAACCGCATCTGGAAGCAGCGTACCGTCGATGTGGGCATCATCAGCCCGGATCTGGCGCGCGCCTGGGGCATGACCGGCCCGATGCTGCGTGGCTCGGGCATCGAATGGGACCTGCGCAAGAAGCAGCCGTACGCCAAGTACGACGCGGTGGATTTCGATATCCCGGTCGGCACCAATGGCGATTGCTACGACCGCTATCTGGTGCGCGTGGCCGAGATGCGCGAATCCAATCGCATCATCAAGCAGTGCGTGAAGTGGCTCAGGGCCAATCCAGGCCCGGTCATGGTCACCAATTTCAAGGTCGCTCCGCCAAGCCGCGAAGGCATGAAGGACGACATGGAAGCGCTGATCCATCACTTCAAGCTGTTCAGCGAAGGCTATTGCGTGCCGGCTGGCGAGACGTATTGCGCCGTCGAAGCACCCAAGGGCGAGTTCGGCTGCTACCTGATGTCGGATGGCGCCAACAAGCCGTTCCGCCTGCATCTGCGCGCGCCGGGCTTTGCGCATCTGTCCTCGATGGACGCGGTGGTGCGTGGTTATTTGCTGGCCGACGTCGTGGCGATGATCGGTACTTACGATTTGGTTTTCGGTGAGGTTGACCGATGAAGGCGACGGGTAATTTCGAAGCGGCGCGCGACGTCGATCCGCAGGTGGTGCTGAGCGACAAGACGCGCGCGCACATCGATCATTGGCTGGCCAAGTTCCCGCCCGACCGCAAGCGTTCGGCGGTGCTGCAGGGCCTGCACGCTGCGCAGGAGCAGAACCAGGGCTGGCTGACCGACGAATTGATCGTCGGCGTGGCCAAGTACCTGGAACTGCCACCGGTGTGGGCCTACGAGGTCGCCAGCTTCTATTCGATGTTCGAGACCGAGAAGGTCGGCCGCCACAACGTGGCGTTCTGCACCAACATCAGCTGCTGGCTCAACGGCGCCGAAGATCTGCTGGCGCACGCCGAGAAGAAACTGGGTTGCAAGCTGGGGCAATCGACGGCCGATGGCCGCGTCTACCTCAAGCGCGAAGAAGAGTGCCTGGCGGCCTGCTCGGCAGCGCCGATGATGGTCATCAACGGCCATTACCATGAGCACCTGACGAAAGAGAAGGTCGACGCGCTGCTGGACGGGCTGGAGTAAGACATGGCACATCATCACGCACCCTCGGGCCCGGTCGGGCCGGCACCGTTGCCGCATCAGGTCGTCTACACGACGCTGCACTACGACACTCCGTGGTCGTACGAGAGCTATCTGAAATCCGGTGGCTACGCCGCGCTGCGCAAGATCCTCGAAGAGAAGATCGCGCCGGCCGACGTCATCGAAATGGTCAAGGCGTCCAACCTGCGCGGCCGCGGCGGCGCGGGCTTCCCGACCGGCTTGAAGTGGTCGTTCATGCCCAAGGGCACGATGCAGAAATACATCCTGTGCAACTCGGACGAATCCGAGCCGGGCACCTGCAAGGACCGCGACATCCTGCGTTACAACCCGCATTCGGTGGTGGAGGGCATGGCGATCGCCTGCTACGCCACCGGCTCGACCGTGGGCTACAACTACCTGCGTGGCGAGTTCCACCACGAGCCGTTCGAGAATTTCGAACTGGCGCTGGCCGATGCGTATGCCAACGGCTGGCTGGGAAAGAACATCCTCGGCAGCGGCGTGGATATCGATATCTACGGTGCGCTGGGTGCCGGCGCCTACATCTGCGGCGAAGAAACCGCGCTGATGGAATCGCTGGAAGGCAAGAAGGGCCAACCGCGCTACAAGCCGCCGTTCCCGGCCAACTTCGGCCTGTACGGCAAGCCGACCACCATCAACAACACCGAGACCTACGCGTCGGTGCCGGCGATCATTCGCAACGGCCCTGAGTGGTTTTTGGGGTTGAGCAAGACCAAGAACGGCGGCCCGAAGATCTTCTCGGTGTCCGGCTGCGTGCAGAAGGGCGGCAATTTCGAAGTGCCGCTCGGCACCACCTTCGACGAACTGCTGGAAATGGCCGGTGGTCTGCGCCCGGGCCGCAAGCTCAAGGCAGTGGTGCCCGGTGGCGTGTCGATGCCGGTGCTGAAGGCCGAGCAGATGCCTGGCTTGCAGATGGATTACGACACCTTGCGTGCACTGGGCACCGGTCTGGGGTCGGGCGCGATTGTCGTCCTGGACGACAGCGTGTGCTGCGTGCGTTTCGCCTGCCGCATCTCGCAGTTCTTCCACAAGGAATCCTGCGGGCAGTGCACCCCTTGCCGCGAAGGTACCGGCTGGATGCATCGCGTGCTGGAGCGCATCGTCGCCGGCAAGGCCACGATGGAAGACCTGCACCAGCTGCGCACCGTGGCCGGCCAGATCGAAGGGCACACCATCTGCGCGTTCGGCGAAGCGGCGGCGTGGCCGATTCAAGGCTTCCTGCGCCAGTTCTGGGACGAGTTCGAGTACTACATCGTCAACGGTCGTTCGATCGTCGACACGCACGTCGGAGTGGCCGCATGAGCGCCCAACCAGTGAACCCGAACGTGCCACCGGACCATGTCACCGTCGAGATCGACGGGCAGTCCCTGGTGGTGCCGAAGGGCTCGATGATCATCCAGGCGGCCGACAAGGCCGGCATTCCGATCCCGCGCTTCTGCTACCACGAGAAGCTGCCGATCGCGGCCAACTGCCGCATGTGCCTGGTGGACGTCGAGAAATCCCCGAAGCCGTCGCCGGCCTGCGCCACCCCGGTGATGGATGGCATGAAGGTCACCACGCGCAGCGAAAAAGCGTTGAAGTACCAGCGCAGCGTGATGGAATTCCTGCTGATCAATCACCCGCTGGACTGCCCGATCTGCGATCAGGGCGGCGAATGCGAATTGCAGGACGTCTCGCTCGGCTACGGCCGGTCGGTGAGCCGCTTCAACGAGCGCAAGCGCGTGGTGCCGGACGAAGACATCGGTCCGCTGGTTGCCACCGAAATGACCCGCTGCATCCAGTGCACCCGCTGCGTGCGCTTCACTGCAGACATCGCCGGCACCTACGAACTGGGCGGCATGTATCGCGGTGAAAACCTGCAGATCGGCACCTACGACGGCAAGCCGCTGACCACCGAAATTTCCGGCAACGTCATCGACGTCTGCCCGGTGGGCGCGCTGACCAACAAGGTGTTCCAGTTCCGTGCGCGTCCGTGGGAATTGATGGCGCGCGAATCGCTCGGCTATCACGATGCGATGGGCTCGAACCTGTTCCTGCACGTGCGTCGCGGCGAAGTGCTGCGCACCGTGCCGCGCGACAACGAAGCGGTCAACGAGTGCTGGCTGTCCGATCGTGACCGTTATTCGCACCAGGGCCTGTATGCGGAAGACCGTGCGGTCAAGCCGCTGAAGAAGATCAACGGTGAGTGGACCGAAGTGAGCTGGACCGAAGGTCTGGCCGCTGCGACCCAGATCCTGCGCGACAATGCCGGCGACGCGCTGGGTGTGCTGGTGCATCCGTCCACATCCAACGAAGAGGGCGCGCTGCTCGCACGCCTGGCCGAAGGCCTGGGCAGCGGCAATCTGGATCACCGCCTGCTCAACCGCGATTTCTCCGACGCTGCAGTGGCCGAAACCTTCGCCACGCCGCTTGCAGAGATCGAGCAGGCCGATGTTGTCGTGCTGTTCGGCACCAACGTGCGTCACGAACTGCCGCTGCTGCATGCGCGTTTGCGCAAAGCGCACATCCAGAACCGGACGCAGATCCATTCGGTCAATCCGGTCGATTTCGATTTTGCCTTCACCCAGGCAAGCCGCACGGTCGTTGCGCCGTCGCAACTGGCTGGCGCACTGAACGATGCGGCCTTGCGCGATGCGGTCAAGGGCGCCACGCGTGCCGTGATCGTGGTCGGTGCACTGGCTGAAAATCATCCGCAGGCCGCTGCACTGCGTGCTGCTGCACGCGACTTTGCCGCTGCCACCGGTGCGTCGCTGTGCCGGATTCCGCAGGGTGCGAACGCTGTCGGGCTGGTTGCGCAAGGTGTGCTGCCGACCGCACGCGATGTGGCCGGCATGCTGGCGCAGCCGCGTCAGGCGTTTGTGCTGTACGGCATCGAGCCGGGCCTGGATTTTGCCGATGCAGCTGCTGCACGCAGCGCGCTGGCTGGTGCCAAGGTAGTCGCTTTCAGCCAGTTCGCCTGCGCCTCGACGCGCGATGTGGCCGATGTGATCCTGCCGATCGGCGCATTGCCGGAGATCGATGCATCGCTGACCAATCTCGACGGTCGCGTGCAGACGGCACGTGCCGCCGGCCGTCTGCCGGTCGAAGCGCGCGAGGGTTGGCGCGTCCTGCGTGCGCTGGGCGGCGAGCTGGGTCTTCCGGGTTTCGAGTTCATCGATCTGGTCGGCCTGCGTGCCGGTATGCAGAATCGCAGCGTCATTCCTGCGGCATCGGCGCAGCCGGCAACGATGCGCGACGGACTGGAAGTGGCCGCCACCGCAGCGATCTATCGCACCGATGCCGTGGTGCGGCGTGCTGCTGCGTTGCAGTCGCATCCGCTCAACATCGCGCCCTGCGTGGTGATGCATCCCGACCAGGCCGCACAGTTGCAGGTCGGCGCGCATCAGATGGTCAAGGTCGGTACCGACGCCGGTCAGGCGACGTTGCCGGTGATACTGGACAAGCGTGTCGCACCGGGCACGGTGTGGATCGAATCCGGCCATGGCGCAACCGCGCCGCTCGGTGCCGGTCGTGTAACGGTGGTGGCTGCATGAACGAATTGCTGTTGAACGTGGTCGACCCCCTGCACCAGTGGTTCCTCGGACTGGGCGATGGCGGCGTGCTGCTGTGGATCGTGCTGAAGATCCTGCTGATCGCCGTGCCGGTGATCCTGGCGGTGGCGTTCTACGTTGTCTGGGAGCGCAAGCTGATCGGCTGGATGCACGTGCGTCACGGGCCGATGTACGTGGGCATGGGCATTTTCCAGGCCTTCGCCGACGTGTTCAAACTGCTGTTCAAGGAGATCCTGCAGCCGAGCAGCTCGCACAAGGCGATGTTCATCATCGCGCCGCTGCTGACATTGGCGCCGGCCTTCGCGGCCTGGTCGGTGGTGCCGTTCGATGCCAAGTTGGTGCTGTCCAACGCCAACGTCGGGTTGCTGTATCTGCTGGCGATGACCTCGCTGGGCGTGTACGGCATCATCCTGGCCGGCTGGGCGTCCAACTCCAAGTACGCGTTCCTGGGCGCGATGCGCTCTGCGGCGCAGGTGGTCAGCTACGAAATCGCGATGGGTTTCGCGCTGGTTGGCGTGATGATCGCCTCCGGTAGCGTCAACCTGAGCCAGATCGTGTTGGCGCAAGGCGGTAATTCGGGCTTCTTCGACTGGTTCCTGATTCCGCTGTTCCCGTTGTTCATCGTGTACTGGGTGTCCGGCGTCGCCGAAACCAACCGCGCGCCGTTCGACGTGGTGGAAGGCGAATCGGAAATCGTCGCCGGCCACATGGTGGAATACTCGGGCGGTGCGTTCGCGCTGTTCTTCCTGGCCGAATACGCCAACATGATCCTGGTCAGCTTCCTGATCTCGATCTTCTTCCTCGGCGGTTGGCTGAGCCCGATCCAGGGTTGGGTCACAGCGGATATTTCGCCGTGGATCAATTGGGTGTGGACCGGCGGTTGGCCGTGGCTGCTGATGAAGGTGTTCTTCTTCGCCAGCGCCTACATCTGGTTCCGGGCCAGCTTCCCGCGCTACCGCTATGACCAGATCATGCGTCTGGGCTGGAAGGTGTTCATTCCGCTCACGATCGTGTGGATCGCAGTGACGGCGTTGATGGTGTTTTACGGCGTGATCCAGAAGGGCGTGTAATTGATGAACAAGATCACCCATTACTTCAAGAGCTTGCTCCTGCTCGAATTGCTCGGAGGCTTGTGGCTGACGTTGAAATACACGTTCAAGCCCAAGTACACCGTGATGTACCCGATGGAGAAGTTTCCGCAATCGCCGCGTTTCCGTGGCCTGCATGCGTTGCGCCGCTATCCCAATGGCGAAGAGCGTTGCATCGCCTGCAAGTTGTGCGAAGCGGTGTGCCCGGCGCTGGCGATCACCATCGACTCGGCCAAGCGCGAGGACGGCTCGCGTCGTACCACGCGCTACGACATCGATCTGTTCAAGTGCATCTTCTGCGGCTTCTGCGAAGAAAGCTGCCCGGTGGACTCGATCGTCGAGACGCATATCCTCGAATACCACTTCGAGAAGCGTGGCGAGAACATTGTCAACAAGCCGCAGCTGCTGGCGATCGGAGACCGGTTTGAAGCCGAGATCGCCGAGCGTCGCGCTGCCGATGCCGCCTTCCGTTGAGGTCATGATGGACTGGGTCACTATTGCTTTTTACGCCTTCTCCGCCGTCGCGGTCGTGTCCGCCGGTGCGGTGATCAGCGTGCGCAACCCGGTGTATGCCGTGCTGTGCCTGATCCTCACCTTCTTCTCGATGGCCTGCATCTGGCTGCTGGTCGGCGCCGAGTTCCTCGGCGTGACGCTGGTCTTGGTCTACGTCGGCGCAGTGATGGTGCTGTTCCTGTTCGTGGTGATGATGCTGGACATCGACACCAGCCGTCTGCGTGAGGGCTGGGTCAAGTACATGCCGATCGGTGTCATCGTCGCGGTCGCCATGCTGGCGCAGATGGTCACGCTGATTGGTGTCAAGGCACGCAGTGTCACGCCGTTCCCGGCCGACAACGCGGCCGCGCAGGCAGCCGATAGCTCGAACCTGACCTGGCTGGCCAAGAGCCTGTACACCGAGTTCCTGCTGCCATTCGAATTTGCTGCGGTGATCCTGACCGTGGCCGTGGTGGCTGCGGTGATGCTGACGCTGCGCAAGCGCACCGGCATCAAGATCCAGATTGCCTCCGAGCAGTCTCGCGTCAAGGCGGGCGATCGCTTGCGTATCGTCAAAATGGCGGTTGAAAAGCCGGTACAGGTCGCGCCGCAGATCGATGCGGCCGACGGACAGGAGGCGAAGTCTTGATTACCTTGGGCCACCTGCTTGGACTGGGCGCTGTGCTGTTCTGCATCTCCCTGGCCGGCATCTTCCTCAACCGCAAGAACGTCATCGTGTTGCTGATGTCGATCGAGTTGATGCTGCTGTCGGTCAACGTCAACTTCATCGCGTTCTCGCGCGAGCTCGGCGACACCGCCGGTCAGTTGTTCGTGTTCTTCATCCTGACCGTCGCCGCTGCGGAGGCCGCGATCGGCCTTGCGATCCTGGTGACTCTGTTCCGCACGCGCCGCACGATCAATGTGGCCGAAGTCGATACGTTGAAGGGCTGACCTGTAGATGGAAATCACTCTCTCCAAGAGTCTGTTGATTGCAGTGGTGCTCGCACCGCTGGTCGGCAGCATCATCGCCGGCCTGTTCGGTCGTCAGGTGGGGCGCAAGGGCGCGCAGTACGTCACCATCCTCGGTGTGGCGGTCAGCTGCGTACTGTCGTGCCTGACCCTGTATCAATTGGTGGAGCAGGGCGCCAGCCCGTTCAACCAGAACCTGTACACCTTCTTCGACGTCGGTAATTACTCCGCGCATGTCGGCTTCATGGTCGATCGCCTGACTGCGATGATGATGGTGGTGGTGACCTTCGTCTCGCTGCTGGTGCACATCTACACCATCGGCTACATGGAAGAGGACCCGGGTTACCAGCGCTTCTTCAGCTACATCTCGTTGTTCACCTTCTCCATGCTCACGCTGGTGATGAGCAACAACTTCCTGCAGCTGTTCTTCGGCTGGGAAGCGGTAGGCCTGGTCTCGTACCTGCTGATCGGTTTCTGGTTCAAGCGCCCGACCGCGGTGTTCGCCAACATGAAGGCGTTCCTGGTCAATCGCGTCGGCGACTTCGGCTTCATCCTCGGCATCGCCGGCGTGTTGCTGTGGTTCGGCTCGCTGGATTACTCCACCGTGTTTGCCAACGCGACCACCATGGCCGGTGCCAAGGTGCAGCTGTTTGCTGGCCACGAGTGGAGCGTGATGACGCTGATCTGCATCTGCCTGTTCATCGGTGCGATGGGCAAGTCGGCGCAGGTGCCGTTGCACGTGTGGCTGCCGGACTCGATGGAAGGACCGACCCCGATCTCGGCGTTGATCCACGCCGCAACGATGGTCACCGCCGGCATCTTCATGGTGGCGCGCATGTCGCCGCTGTTCGAATTGTCGGAAACGGCGCTGAACTTCATCCTGTTCATCGGTGCGACCACGGCCTTCTTCACCGGCCTGATCGGCATCGTGCAGAACGACATCAAGCGCGTGGTTGCGTATTCGACGCTGTCGCAGCTCGGCTACATGACGGTAGCGCTGGGCGTGTCCGCTTACTCGGCGGCGGTGTTCCACCTGATGACGCACGCCTTCTTCAAGGCGCTGCTGTTCCTGGCGGCCGGCTCGGTCATCATCGGCATGCACCACGAGCAGGACATGCGCAAGATGGGCGGCCTGCGCAAGTACATGAAGGTGACCTACTGGACCAGCGTGATCGGTACGCTGGCGCTGGTCGGCACGCCGTTCTTCTCGGGTTTCTACTCCAAGGACACCATCATCGAAGCCGCTGCGCACCACGCGCACGAATCGCATAGCTGGATCGCGACCTACGGTTACTGGTCCGTGCTCGGTGGTGTGCTGGTCACCAGTTTCTACAGCTTCCGTCTGCTGTTTTTGACTTTCCACGGCAAGGAGCGCTTCCGCGATGCCCACGCGCACGGTGCGCATGCCCATCACGACAGCGCGCATACCGATGCCGAAGCACAGGTGCATGCGCACGATGCACATGCGCATGACGCACATGCGCATGACGCGCACGGCCACGATGACCACGGCCACGATGACCACGGCCATGGGCACCACGGAGCGCATGAGCCGCACGAGTCCAAGTGGGTGGTGACGTTGCCGTTGATCCTGCTGGCGATCCCGTCGGTGGCGATCGGCTTCTTCACCATCGGCCCGATGTTGTTCGGCACCGATTGGCAGGGCCACCACGCCGCGCACGCGATGAAGGGTCAGGCGGTGTCGTTCTTCACCGGCATTGTCGACTTCTACGATCCGGCGCGCGACACCGTCGGCGCGCTCGCCGAAGAGTTCCATGGCCCGGTGGCGTTCGCGCTGCACGGCATGCTGGCTGCACCGTTCTTCCTGACCGTCGCTGGCCTGCTGCTGGCCGCGCTGTTCTACCTGTGGAAGCCGGAGCTGGCCACCAAGTCGCGCAAGGCGTTCGCGCCGCTCGTATGGCTGCTGGAAAACAAGTACGGCTTCGACAAGCTCTGGATCAATGGCTTCGCCGGTGGCGGCGTTGCTCTTGGCAAGGCGTCACGTGCCATCGATACCCATGTAGTCGACGGTGTCGTCGTCAATGGTTCTGCCCGACTGATCGACCTGGCTGCAAATCTGCTGCGTCGCACGCAATCCGGTTTCCTCTATCACTACGCCTTCGCAATGATCATCGGTTTGATCGCCTTGTTGGCGGTACTGATGCATTTCTGGCGTTGACCTGTACGGAATAAGAAAACGTGTCGAACTGGCCTTTACTGTCTATCTTGATCTGGCTGCCGATTATCGGTGGCGCCTTGATCCTTGCGTTGCGCAACGCCGAAACTGCCCGATGGGCATCGCTGGCGGTTGCGGTGGCGACCTTTGTGCTGAGTCTGCCGCTGCTGGGCTACGACACGGCCAATGACGCCATGCAGTTCATCGAACTGCATGCCTGGATCCCGGCCTACAACATCGGCTACAACCTGGGCGTGGATGGCATCGCGGTCGCGTTGATCGTGCTGACCACGTTGGTGACGGTGCTGGCGCTGATCGGCGCCTGGCGCTCGATCGACAAGCGCGTCAATCAGTACGTCGCCGCGTTCCTGATTCTGGAAGGCGTCACCGTCGGTATCTTCGCTGCCACCGACGCGATGCTGTTCTATGTCTTCTTCGAAGCCATGCTGATCCCGATGTTCCTGATCATCGGTGTCTGGGGCGGTCCGCGGCGTATCTACGCGGCGATGAAGTTCTTCCTCTACACCTTCCTCGGCTCGGTGCTGATGCTGGTGGGTCTGGTCTACCTATATCTGAAGGGCGGCAGCTTCCAGCTTGCCGACCTGTATGCGCTGCAGCTGACCGCCAAGGAGCAGACCTGGATCTTCTTCGCGTTCCTGATCGCCTTTGCGGTCAAGGTGCCGATGTTTCCGGTGCACACCTGGTTGCCGGATGCCCACGTCGAGGCGCCGACCGCCGGTTCGGTGATCCTGGCGGCGATCGCACTGAAGATCGGTGGTTACGGCTTCCTGCGCTTCAACCTGCCGATCGTTCCCGATGCAAGCCATGAGTTTGCGTGGTTGGTCATCGCGCTGTCGTTGATCGCAGTGATCTACGTCGGTCTGGTGGCCCTGGTGCAGGACGACATGAAGAAGCTGGTGGCGTATTCGTCCATCGCGCACATGGGCTTCGTCACCCTCGGCACCTTCATCGCCTTCACCCTGGTGCGCGAGTACGGCAGCACCGACGCCGCCCGTCTCGGCCTGCAGGGTGCGATGGTGCAGATGATCTCGCACGGCTTCGTGTCCGGCGCGATGTTCTCCTGCATCGGCGTGCTGTACGACCGCATGCATACCCGCCGCATCGCCGATTACGGCGGCGTGGTCAACGTGATGCCGTGGTTCGCAACCTTCGCCATGCTGTTCTTCATGGCCAATGCCGGCTTGCCGGGCACCAGCGGCTTCGTTGGCGAGTTCATGGTGATCCTGGCCAGCTTCCAGAAGCACCCGCTGATTGCCTTCGCTGCGGCCACCACACTGGTGATCACTGCGGCCTATACCTTGTGGCTCTACAAGCGCGTGTTTTTCGGCGAAGTGGCCAACGCACACGTGGCCGAGCTGAAGGACATCAATGGCCGTGAGGCGTTCGTGCTGGGGGTGTTCGCCGCTGGCGTGCTGGCCCTGGGCCTGTATCCGAAGCCGCTGACCGATCTGATGGAACCATCGATCGCCAAGCTGGCTACCCAGATTGCCGCGACCAAGCTGTAACAGCTTGCCGTACGTTTTGATTTTCAGGATTTGATGATGACCACGCCAACGCTCGCGCCGTTGACCACCGCTGACCTGGCTCCGCTCGCTCCGGAGCTGGTGCTGATCGGCGGCGCCTTTGCCCTGCTGATGCTCGACCTGTTCGTCAGCCAGCGGCACAAGGTCTGGACCCACCTGTTTTCCGTCGCGGTGCTCGCCGTGGTGTTGGCGCTATTGGCCACCGGCACGGGCGGGCAGGGCGAAGCGTTCCATGGCATGTTCGTACGCGATACGGCTGCGGATGTGATGAAGACCGTGATCGTGTTCGTCAGTGGCCTGAGCCTGGTCTACGGCTGGAGCTACCTGCGCGAGCGCAATCTCTATCAGGGCGAAATCCCGGTGCTGGTGTTGTTCGCCACCGCCGGCATGATGCTGCTGGCGTCGGCGGGCAGCCTGTTGATGGTCTACCTGGGTCTGGAATTGCTTGCGCTGTGCTCCTACGCGCTGGTTGCCTCCAATCGCGACAACGGCCTGGCGACCGAAGCGGCGATGAAGTATTTCGTGCTGGGCTCGCTGGCGTCGGGTCTGCTGCTGTATGGCATGTCGCTGGTCTATGGCGCTACCGGTACGCTCAGCCTGAGCGGCATCCATGACGCGATCGACGGCTCCAAGGAGCGCACGCTGCTACTGACCGGCACCATCTTCATGATCGCTGGCGTGGCCTTCAAGCTGGGTGCCGCACCGTTCCATATGTGGTTGCCCGACGTCTACCAGGGCGCGCCCGCGCCGATCGCGTTGTTCATCAGTTCGGCCCCCAAGCTGGCGGCTTTCGGGATGGCGTATCGCCTGCTGGAAGTGGGCCTGGGGCCGTTGTCGCCTCAGTGGCATCTGCTGATTGGCGGCCTGTCGGCATTGTCGCTGGTGATCGGCAACCTGATGGCCATCGCGCAGAGCAATCTCAAGCGCATGCTGGCGTACTCGACCGTCTCACATATCGGCTTTTTGCTGATGGGTGTTGCCGGTGGCGGTGAAGAGGGCTACAGCGCTGCAATGTTCTACGCAGTGAGCTACACCATCATGTCGACCGCCGCGTTCGGCGCCATCATCGCGTTGTCGCGCAATGGCTTTGAAGCCGAGAACATCGACGACTTCAAAGGACTCAACGCGCGCAATCCATGGATGGCCGGCCTGGTGCTGTGCATCATGGCCTCGCTGGCCGGTATTCCGCCGTTCCTCGGGTTCTGGACCAAGCTGGCGGTGTTGGGCGCTGCAGTGAAGGGCGACATGCTGTGGCTTGCGATCGTTGGTGTGCTTTGCGCGGTAATCGGCGCTTACTACTATCTGCGCGTCATCAAGGTCATGTACTTCGATGAGCCGGTCGGCGAGCCGTTGCCGGCCAACAACGACCGCGTGCTGGGCATCGTGCTCAGTGTCAACGCGCTGGCCTTGCTGGCCCTGGGCGTGAGCTGGAGTCCGATCATGGTGTGGTGCCAGCGCGCATTTGCAGGTCTCGCGTAACGCCTGTCTGCGCCAGGCTGCAGGCAGACATGCGCGCGTGTTGCCTGGCCCTGAAATAAAGTTGTGATTGATGTTTCGTTTTTGTTGCAATGCGGTTATCATTCGCCGCGACGTTGAGACCCACCAGGGTTTCAACAGATGGAAAACTGGGGCTTGCAATTTTCTCCCGAGTTCTTCATAATTCCGCTTCTGCTGCGGGGTGGAGCAGTCTGGCAGCTCGTCGGGCTCATAACCCGAAGGTCGCAGGTTCAAATCCTGCCCCCGCTACCAAGTTTTGAAGTGCTGCGTTAATGCAATGCCTTAGGGCAGTACTTCAGCTTCTTGGATCGCAAAGACGCATGTTCCCGTCTTTGCGCCGACCCTGAGAGGTCGGGCTTTTTTTACGCAAGGGGCCCATCGGGCCCCTTGTTTTTTCCGGAACCGGAAAGTTTGCTGCCGGTTGCCGGGGTTCTACTGGCAATCATCTGATCAGGGCAGTCTGTGAGCGAAAAAGCGACCGAAATCGCGAATCTGCTGAGTCCAACGGTTGAGTCCCTGGGCTTGGAACTGCTGGGTGTGGAATATCTTCCCGCTCCAGGTGGCGCCACGTTGCGCCTGTATATCGATGTGCCGTTGGCCGAACAGCCCGAGCGTGTGATCAACGTCGATGACTGCGAGCGCGTGAGCCGTGAAGTGTCGGCCCAGCTCGACGTCGAAGACCCCATCACCGGCAACTACACGCTTGAGGTGTCCTCGCCGGGTGTGGATCGTCCGTTGTTCACGCTGGAGCAGTTCGCCCGTCATGCCGGCGAGTCCGCCAAGATCGTGTTGAAGCTGGCGCAGGATGGTCGGCGCCGCTTCCAGGGCAAGATCGTGCGGATCGAGTCCGAGGCCGACGCGGTGGTGTTCGCCATCGACGGCAAGGACGTACAGATCGGCTTCGACAACATCGACAAGGCGCGCATCCTGCCGGATTGGGTCGCTTTGGGCCTGGCCCCGCAAAAACCGAATAAGCCCGGCCCGAAAAAACCCGGGCACGAGAAGAAGAAACCATCCAACGAGTCGGCGGCTGGCAAGCCGCGCGCGGAGTGACTAAATGAGCAAGGAACTTTTGCTGGTAGTGGATGCGGTGGCCAACGAAAAGGGCGTGCCGCGCGAAGTGATCTTCGATGCGATCGAGGCCGCGTTGGCTTCCGCAGCGAAGAAGCGCTATCCCGACCAGGACGTGCTGACGCGCGTGACCATCGACCACAAGGACGGCAACTACGAAACCTTCCGTCGTTGGGAAGTGGTGGCCGACGATGTGGTGATGGAGTCGCCGGATCGCCAGGTGCGTCTGATGGATGCCATCGACGAAGCCGACGGCGTGGATGTGGGCGACTACATCGAAGAACAGATCGAAAACCCGGATTTCGGCCGTATCGCCGCGCAGGCCGCCAAGCAGGTGATCGTGCAGCGTGTGCGCGAAGCCGAGCGCCAGCAGGTGGTCGATGCCTGGAAGGACCGCGTGGGCGAGCTGATCACCGGTGTGGTCAAGCGTGCCGAGCGCGGCAATATCTTTGTCGATCTGGGCGGCAATGCCGAAGCCTTCATTCCGAAGGACAAGGGCATTCCGCGCGATGTACTGCGTCCGGGCGACCGCGTGCGCGGCTACCTGGCCGAAGTGCGTTCGGAACCACGCGGCCCGCAGCTGTTCATCAGCCGCGCCGCGCCGGAATTCATGATCGAGCTGTTCAAGCTCGAAGTGCCGGAAGTGGGTCAGGGCCTGGTCGAGATCAAGGCCTGCGCACGCGATCCGGGCGACCGCGCCAAGATCGCCGTGATCGCGCACGACACCCGCACCGATCCGATCGGTGCCTGCATCGGCATGCGCGGTTCGCGCGTGCAGGCGGTGTCCAACGAGCTCAATGGCGAGCGCGTGGACATCGTGTTGTGGAACGAGAACCCGGCCAACTTCGTGATCAATGCGATGGCGCCGGCCGAAGTGCAGTCGATCATCGTCGATGAAGACAAGCACTCGATGGATCTGGCCGTGGCGGAAGATCGCCTGGCCCAGGCGATCGGCAAGGGCGGCCAGAACGTGCGTCTGGCCAGCCGCCTGACCGGTTGGCAGCTCAACGTGATGACCGCCGACCAGGTGGCCGCCAAGTCCGAAGCCGAGCAGACCTCCGCGCGCCAGTTGTTCATGGACCGCCTGGAAGTGGACGAAGAAATCGCCGCGATCCTGGTGACCGAGGGCTTCAATACGGTCGAGGAAATCGCCTACGTGCCGGTCGGCGAGTTGCTGGCGGTGGAAGGCTTCGACGAAGACATCGTCGAAGAGTTGCGCGCCCGTGCCCGCGATGCGTTGCTCAACGCCGCGCTGGCAGAAGAAGAAGGCCTGGAAGGAACTCAGCCCACCGAGGACCTGCTGGCGCTGGAGGGGATGGACGAGGAAACGGCCTTTGCTCTGGCCGAGCACGGCGTGCGCACCAGCGAGGACTTGTCCGACCTGGCAGCGGACGAGATCGTCGACTTCGGCATCGAGGGTTTGACCCAGGAGCGCGCCGCGGCGCTGATCCTGGCGGCCCGCGCCGAGGAGATCGCCCGTTTGGAGCGCGGCGAATGAGCCGGCAATGAACCGCGCCCTGACCCCATCAGGGCTTAGAATCAGCGTTTCCCTTGCTCTGGGCGAGGGGGCGCCAACCAGATCATAGGATCCGAATGTCGCAGCAAACCACCATCCGCAAGCTTGCCGAACTGGTCAATACGCCGGTCGATAAACTGCTGGTTCAACTGGCCGAGGCCGGAATGAAGTTCAGCGGTCCCGACCAGGTCGTGACCAGCACCGAGAAGATGAAACTGCTTGGCTTCCTGCGTCGCACGCACGGCAAGGCCGAGGCGCCTGCCGAAGCGGCGAGCGAAGCAGCCAAGAAGATCACGCTGAATCGGCGCAAGCTGCAGGAAGTGACGGTCAACGCCGGCCGCACCAAGACCACGGTCAACGTCGAGGTGCGGCAGAAGCGCACCTACGTGAAGTCCGAAAATGAAGGCAGCGGCCGTGCCGCGCCGATGACGCCGGACGAAGAGCGCGCCGACATCCTGGCCAAGCTCGCCGCCTCGCGTCAGCGCAATCTCGACGAGCAGCAGGCGCTGGCCGAAAGCGATCGTGTGCGCGACGAAGCGATTCAGCGCAAGCGTGACGAAGAGCAGGCCGCCAAAGACC
This sequence comes from Xanthomonas sp. 3075, assembly GCF_014197275.1. GTDB lineage: Bacteria > Pseudomonadota > Gammaproteobacteria > Xanthomonadales > Xanthomonadaceae > Xanthomonas > Xanthomonas campestris_B. The sequence goes on from NZ_JACIFI010000003.1 coordinate 226,854, forward strand.
GTGCAGAAGCCGAGCGCAAGGCTGCCGAGGAAGCCGCTGCGGCTGCCAGTGCGCCGGCCCCGGTTGCTGCTGCGCCGTCGGCACCTGCCGCGCGTGCCCCGTCTTCGCCGTCTTCGGCACCGCGTCCGGCCCGTCCGGCTGGTGCATCGCCGGCGTCGCGCCCGGCCACGCCGGCACGCCCGGACGATCGCAACAATGCCGCCAAGCACAAGACGCGCGGTTCGCACGTCATGGTGGCTGGCGTCGAAGACGACGATGCGACCAAGCGCTTTGCCGGGCAGCTGCATCTGTCCGCGGCCGATCGCGCGCGCCGTTCCAATGTGCGCAGCAAGCCGACCGGTCGTCCGGGTTCGTCGTCCTCGCGCCGTGGCAACGACAGCGGGCGTGGTGGCAATCAGGGCAATAGCGGCCCGCACGGGTTCGAGCGTCCGACCGCACCGGTGGTGCGTGAAGTGGCGATCGGCGAAACCATCACCGTGGCCGACCTGGCGCAGAAGCTCGCGCTGAAGGGCGGCGATGTGGTCAAGGCGCTGTTCAAGATGGGCGTCATGGCGACCATCACCCAGAGCATCGATCACGATACCGCTGCCCTGGTGACCGAAGAACTCGGCCACAAGGCGGTGCGTGCCGACAATGCCGACTTCGAAGACGCGCTGTTGGCGCATGCCGAAGATGCGCAGGGCGATGCCACGACGCGTCCGCCGGTGGTCACCATCATGGGTCACGTCGATCACGGCAAGACCTCGCTGCTGGATTACATCCGTCGCACCAAGATCGCCTCTGGCGAAGCCGGCGGCATCACCCAGCACATCGGTGCGTACCACGTCGAAACCGGCCGTGGCGTCATCAGCTTCCTGGATACGCCCGGCCATGCCGCGTTTACCTCGATGCGTGCGCGCGGGGCCAAGATCACCGACATCGTGGTGCTGGTCGTTGCCGCCGATGACGGCGTGATGCCGCAGACCAAGGAAGCGGTGGCGCATGCCAAGGCGGCAGGCGTTCCGTTGATCGTGGCGGTCAACAAGATCGACAAGGCCGGCGCGGATCCGCTGCGGGTCAAGAACGAATTGCTGGCCGAAAACGTGGTGGCCGAAGACTTCGGTGGCGATACCCAGTTCATCGAAGTGTCGGCCAAGGTCGGTACCGGTGTGGACACGCTGCTGGACGCGATTTCGCTGCAGGCCGAAGTGCTGGAACTCAAGGCAGTGGCCGATGGCCGCGCCAGCGGGACCGTGATCGAATCGTCGCTGGACAAGGGCCGCGGCCCGGTCGCGACGGTGCTGGTGCAGCAGGGCGCGCTGAAGCGTGGCGACTACCTGGTGTGCGGCATTCAGTACGGCCGCGTGCGTGCGCTGTTCGACGAAACCGGCCACCAGCCGGCCTCGGCGGGTCCGTCGATTCCGGTGCAGGTGCTCGGCCTGTCCGGCGTGCCGGAAGCCGGCGACGACTTCGTGGTCGTCGACGACGAGCGTCTGGCCAAGGACGTGGCACAGCAGCGCGAAACCAAGCGCCGCGAGTCGCGTCTGGTCGCCTCGGCAACCAACCGCATGGAAGACATCCTGGCCCAGATGGGCAAGGGCGAAGGTCAGCAGGTGTTGAACCTGGTGATCAAGGCCGACGTGCAGGGTTCGGTGGAAGCACTCAAGCAGTCGCTGGTGGCGTTGTCCAACGACGACATCCGCATCAACGTGATCCACTCCGGCGTGGGTGGCATCACCGAATCCGATGCGAATTCGGCAGCGGCCTCCAAGGCGACGGTGATCGGCTTCAACGTGCGTGCGGATGCCTCGGCACGCAAGATCGTCGAGTCCAACGGCATCGATCTGCGTTACTTCTCGATCATCTATGACGTGATCGACCAGGTGAAGCAGGTGGCGTCCGGTCTGCTCGGCGTGGAAATCCGCGAAGAGATCATCGGCATCGCGCAGGTGCGCGACGTGTTCCGCAGCTCCAAGTTCGGTGCGGTTGCCGGCTGCATGATCATCGAAGGCGTGGTCAAGCGCAGCAAGCCGATCCGCGTGCTCCGCGACAGCGTCGTGGTGTTCGAGGGCGAGCTGGAATCGCTGCGTCGCTTCAAGGAAAACGTCGAGGAAGTGCGCAACGGTACCGAGTGCGGTATCGGCGTGAAGGCCTACAACGACGTCAAGCCCGGCGACCAGATCGAGTGCTTCGAGCGTATCGAAGTCGCGCGTACGCTGTAACGGCTGCCGGGGCCTGCGGGCCCCGGATTCCGTCAAGCACGGTTTCAAGGCAAGTTTTGCAAGGCGAGGGCGGCATGGCCGCCCGCGTCCGTTTTTGGCTTCGGTGCCAACTGGCCCTCCGAATCAACCAGGTCCACGACCATGCCAACCAAATCATTCCATCGCACCGACCGCGTGTCGGCACAGGTGCGTCGCGACCTCGGCACGATCGTGCACGCGGCCGTGCGCGACCACGGCTTGCCGTCGGTCAGCGTGTCCGATGTCGAAATCAGCCGCGACCTGGCGCATGCCAAGGTGTTCGTCACCGCGCTGCAGCAGGAGCGTTCGGCTGAAGCGGTCAAGGGGCTCAAGGAAATCGCTGGTCAGCTGCGTACGCAGTTGGCGCGCGCGATGAAGCTGCGTCATGTGCCGGAGCTGCATTTCCATTACGACGATTCGGTCGATCGCGGCGAGCGCATCGATAACTTGCTGCGTGACCTGGACGACGTCGGCCCGGAGGCCACCTCCAGCGACGAAGACGCCGAGCAGCGCTGAGCGCTGTCCGGCCGCCGCCGTTTCAGGCGCGGCACTGACTCCCACGGGCGCGCAGGTCGCCCGATTCGAGCACCGATCCTTTGAAACCCCGCATCGTCTATCGCCCGCTGCACGGCATCCTGTTGCTGGATAAACCGGCTGGGCTCAGTTCCAATAATGCATTGCAGGCTGCGCGCCGGTTATTGCGTGCGGAAAAGGGCGGCCACACCGGCAGCCTGGATCCGCTGGCGACCGGCTTGCTGCCGCTATGCCTGGGCGAGGCCACCAAGATTGCCGGCCTGCTGCTCGGCTCGGCCAAGGCGTATGACGCCGAGATCGTGTTGGGCATCACCACCGATACCGACGATGCCGATGGTGAGCCATTGCGCGAACGTACGGTGCCCGGGCTGAGAGACGATGGCTTGCGCGCGGCGCTGGCGCCGTTCGTCGGTCGGATCGCGCAGCAGGCGCCGATCTACTCCGCACTCAAGCAGGGCGGCGAGCCGCTGTATGCCAAGGCGCGCCGTGGCGAGGTGATCGATGCGCCGGTGCGCGAGGTCGACGTGCATGCGATCGAACTGATCGGCTACGACGCGCCGCGTCTGCAACTGCGCGTGACCTGCGGCTCGGGCACCTACATCCGCAGCCTGGCGCGCGATCTTGGTGAAGTGCTGGGCTGCGGTGCGCATATCGCGTCGCTGCGTCGCCTGTGGGTCGAGCCGTTTCGCACTCCGCAGATGATGACGCTGGAGGCGCTATCTGCAGCGTTGGAAGCCGGTACCGATGCACAGGAATTGCTGTTGCCGATCCAGGCCGGCCTGGTCGATTTTGCGCGGATCGTGCTCGACCAGGCCCATGCGACGCGGTTCCGAATGGGCCAGCGCCTGCGTGATGCCGCATTTCCGGCCGGCCAGGTGGCGGTGTTCGGACCCGACGGAATCCCCTCAGGCCTAGGCCTGGTGGACGCCGAGGGGCGTTTGTCGCCGCAGCGGCTGTTCAATGGACTGAACGACCTTTCGGCTTGTTAAGGTTTGGTCAACTTGTTCCCGTAGTCGCACGACGTTACAATTTCGCGGCCCCGATCGGGGCACCTTCAGCGCCAAGCGCGCTCATTCCTAGCAAACGGCGAGTCCGACGGTGCGTCATGCACGTTCCTGTCGACCACGCATCTATCGAGTACACATCATGTCCGTCGACACCCAGAAAGTTATTGAAGACAACAAGCGCAGCGCCCAGGACACCGGTTCGCCGGAAGTGCAGGTCGCTCTGCTGACCGCGCGCATCGAGCTGCTGACCGGTCACTTCAAGACCCACAAGAAGGATCACCACAGCCGTCGTGGTCTGCTGCAGATGGTCAACCGTCGTCGCAGCCTGCTCGACTACCTGAAGAAGAAGGACAACGCGCGTTACAAGTCGTTGATCGAGAAGCTCGGCCTGCGCCGCTAATCGAGTCCTACCGCCGCGGCGCAGCGATGCGCCGCGGTTTCGTTTTGGTCATTGGCACTCCGTTGTTTGCAGCATGTAGTTCATGGGCCGGAGCCTCCCGGCCACCCGTTCTCGGCATGGGTCGACGACGGTCCAACGAAGACAGCAACACCTAAGGGAAAAAACCTCCGTGGCAAAAATCACCAAAACCTTCCAGTACGGCAAGCACACCGTCACCCTGGAGACGGGCGAAGTCGCTCGCCAGGCGAGCGGCGCGGTCATCGTCAAGATGGACGACACCGTACTGCTGGTCACCGCCGTCGCCGCAAAGACCGCGCGCGAAGGGCAGGACTTCTTCCCCCTGACCGTTGATTATCAGGAGAAGTTCTATGCCGGCGGCCGCATCCCGGGCGGCTTCTTCAAGCGCGAAGGACGTGCGACCGAGAAGGAAACGCTGATCTCGCGCCTGATCGATCGTCCGATCCGTCCGCTGTTCCCGGAGGACTACAAGAACGAAGTACAGATCATCGCGACCGTGATGTCGATGAACCCGGACATCGACGGCGATATCGCCGCGCTGATCGGCGCATCGGCCGCACTGTCGCTGGCCGGCACCCCCTTCAATGGCCCGATCGGCGCCGCCAAGGTGGGCTACAAGAACGGCGAATACATTCTCAACCCGACCATCGCCGAGCTGAAGGATTCGCAGCTGGAGCTGGTGGTCGCCGGTACCGCGAACGCGGTGCTGATGGTGGAGTCGGAAGCGGCGCTGCTGTCCGAAGAAGTGATGCTGGGCGCGGTCACCTTCGGTCACCGCGAACTGCAGAAGGTCATCAACGCGATCAACGAGCTGACCGTCGAAGCCGGCACCAAGCCCAGCACCTGGGTTGCGCCTGCCAAGAACACCGCGCTGATCAACGCGCTGAAGGAAGCGGTCGGCACGCAGCTGGCTGGTGCCTTCCAGGTGCGCGACAAGCTGCAGCGTCGCGACGCCATCTCGGCGATCAAGAAGGACGTGATGGAATCGCTGGCCGGCCGTGTCGCCTCCGAGGGCTGGAGCACCGCTGAGCTGTCGAAGGAATTCGGCGAGCTGGAATACCACACCATGCGCGACTCGGTCCTGGAGACCAAGGTGCGTATCGACGGCCGTGCACTGGATACCGTGCGTCCGATCGCGGTGCAGGCCGGCGTGCTGCCGCGTACCCACGGCTCGGCGCTGTTCACCCGCGGCGAGACGCAGGCGATCGTGGTCACCACGCTGGGCACCGCCCGCGATGGCCAGGTGATCGATGCGGTCAGCGGCGAGTACAAGGAAAACTTCCTGTTCCATTACAACTTCCCTCCGTATTCGGTGGGCGAGTGCGGCCGTTTCGGTGCGCCGAAGCGTCGTGAGATCGGCCACGGCCGTCTGGCCAAGCGCGGCGTGCTCGCGGTGATGCCGAGCCTGGAAGAATTCCCGTACACCATCCGCGTGGTCTCGGAAATCACCGAGTCCAACGGTTCCTCGTCGATGGCATCGGTCTGCGGCAGCTCGCTGGCGCTGATGGACGCCGGTGTGCCGATCAAGGCGCCGGTGGCGGGTATCGCCATGGGCCTGGTGAAGGAAGACGACCGCTTCGTGGTGCTGTCCGACATCCTGGGTGACGAAGATCACCTGGGCGACATGGACTTCAAGGTGGCCGGTACTGCCGAAGGCGTGTCCGCGCTGCAGATGGACATCAAGATCGAAGGCATCACCGAAGAGATCATGAAGCAGGCATTGCAGCAGGCCAAGGCCGGCCGTCTGCACATCCTTGGCGAGATGGCGCATGCACTGACCACCCCGCGTCTGGAACTGAGCGATTACGCGCCGCGCTTGCTGACCATCAAGATCCACCCGGACAAGATCCGCGAAGTGATCGGCAAGGGTGGTTCGACCATCCAGGCCATCACCAAGGAAACCGGTACGCAGATCGACATCCAGGATGACGGCACGATCATCATTGCCTCGGTCAACGCGATTGCCGCGCAAGCTGCCAAGTCGCGCATCGAGCAGATTACCTCGGACGTGGAGCCGGGCCGCATCTACGAAGGCAAGGTCGCCAAGATCATGGACTTCGGCGCGTTCGTCACCATCCTGCCCGGCAAGGACGGCCTGGTGCACGTCTCGCAGATTTCCAGCGAGCGCGTGGAGAAGGTCGGCGACAAGTTGAAGGAAGGCGATCTGGTCCGCGTCAAGGTGCTGGAAGTGGACAAGCAGGGCCGCATCCGTCTGTCGATCAAGGCAGTGGAAGAAGGCGAGGGCGTGCCGGCTTCGGCCGAGTAATCGCCACTGTCTGAGCATGACGAAAAAGCGGGCTTCGGCCCGCTTTTTCGTATGTGCTCGGTAATGACATGGGCTTTGACCCTTCTCCCCCCCCCCCGGAAGAAAGGCTTTCAACAGATTCCCTTCTCCCGCGAGCGGGAGAAGGTGGCGCGCAGCGCCGGATGAGGGTGTGGCGAAGCCTCGTGCAGTTTGAAACAAGGCGAAGGCCTCACCACTCACCATGAACCCTCACCTCGCCCCCGCTTCGCGCCAAAGTCAGCGTTCGTGGCGCGGGAGCTTTCCAAGGCCCGCGCGCCAGTGGTGCGCGAGCTGCGCCTTTGTCGCCCCAGGGGAGAGCAGGGCCTTGACCCCCGTCACCCAGGCTGCTGGGTCGGCGCTGGCTGCGTCTGCGGACGCGGCGGCACAACGCGCGGGAAACCGGGCGGCATCGTTTGGTCTGCGGGCGAGGTGACTGGCGCGGCGGGCAACGGTTCAACCGGCGGCGGCGCCGTCATCGCTGCATCCGGCCGCAGCTTCAACAGCGCAGCCCAATCGCGCCGATTGAAATCGCACAGTTCTTCGTGCGCTGGCGTGCATTCGCTGGCGATGCCCAGGCCGTCTTCGCTCTGATCCTGGCTGCCGGCGGACTGCGGCGTCGGCAGCACCACGCGGCCGGCACGGTCCAGCGGCATCTTGCGCATCATTACCGTGTTGAACACATTGCCGCCGATCAAATACAAGGTGCGATCGCCACCGACGTTGGCCGCCACCACCACGTCGCAATGCGATTGCCATGGCATCGGGGCGCTACCGCCAAGTCCGGCCTTGAGCCCGGCATAGCCGAGCGCGGCGCTGCGCCCGCGCAGCAGGCACAACAGATCGCCGGGAGCAGGTTTTTCCACCGCCGGATCGGTGAACTGATACGGGCCGCTGGCGCCGTCGTTATACGCGCTCTTTATGTAATCCAGGTGGCGTGCCGAGCGATGAAAACCGCTCAACCTCGCTTGCGTCATCACCCATGAAATGAAGGCGGCCGACCACGGGTTGTCGATCAGGAAGGCGCGGCAATCACTGGCGGTGTAACGCGTGCCATCGAGCGCGGCGCAACTGGATGCCCCCGCACTGCCGCCCATCGATGCCAGCGTGCCACTGTCGCGCCAATAACCCGCGACGCGTTGCCAGGCCACCACGCCGTGGTCGGCAAGATAGCTGGACTCGGCTTCGGTCACGCCAAGACTGGCCAGACGACCTTTGGCATCGATAAACGGGCGTTGCCACAACCTGTGTTCGTTACAGGCACTGCGCACGATGGCGATTGCTGCAGGACTGGTGCCGAATCGCGGCGGCATATCGCACACTTCCGCAGCTGCCGCGTTGCCGCCCCATGCTGCCAGTAACAGGCAGACCCACGGCCAAGGTTTTCCAGTCATCGCAGATCCTGTACAGAACAATATCAACAGGCTGACAGAGCTGCGTGTGGGCACGCGTGAAGTCAGCGTGGCGGCGGGCCGAGTTTGAGCGACAGGTCGATGGCTTGCACGTGCTTGGTCAGACCGCCGATGGATATGCAATCCACCCCATCGGCGGCAATCGCAGCGATGCCGGCAAGGTCCACGCTGCCGGAGACTTCCAGTGGAATGCGTCGTTCGCGCGGCAAGGCGGCAGCGAGGCGGACCGCTTCGCGACGCATCGCCGGGTCGAAGTCGTCGATGAGGATGCGCGTGCAGCCGACCTGCAAGGCCTCGCGCAGTTGCTCCAGTGTTTCCACTTCGACCACCAGCGGCAGCTGCGGTTGCTGCGCACGTGCAGCGTGCACGGCAGCGCTCAGCGAGCCGGCGGCGCGGATATGGTTTTCCTTGAGCATCACCGTATCGAACAGCCCGATGCGGTGATTGTCGCCACCGCCACAACGCACCGCGTATTTCTGTGCAGCGCGCAGACCCGGCAGCGTCTTGCGCGTATCCAGGATGCGCGTGCCGGTACCGGCGACTGCCGCAACGTAGGCGGCCGTCGCGGTGGCCGTAGCCGAAAGCGTCTGCATGAAATTGAGCGAAGTGCGTTCGGCGCTGACAAGGCTACGACTGCGACCATGCAGCAGCGCCAACACCGTGCCGGCGCCGACGTGCTGGCCTTCATGCACCTGCCAGTCGATGCGCACCTGTGGGTCGAGCGCGCGATGCGTGGCGTCGAACCAGGGCCGCCCGGCAATCACCGCATCCTGTTTGCACAGCAGATAGGCGCTGTCGGCCTGATCGGGCAGCAGCGCCGCAGTCACATCGCCGGTGCCGATGTCCTCGGCCAGTGCGCGTGCCACGTCGGCATCCACCAGCGCGGCCGGGGGCGCCTGCGGCACGGTCGTACGCACAGAGGAATTCACTTCTCGGGGAAGTCGGCAATCTGCGCAGCAGCGATGGCCTCTTCGGCCAGCAGCACCGGAATGCCATCGTCGACGCGGAAGATCTGCTTGCGGTCGCGGGTGATCAGCGCCTCACGCAGCGGCTGTGCCTGCACGGTGCCGTCGGCACGCTGCAGATTTCCGCCGGCGATGGCGGTGTTCAGTGCTTCCAGGCCTTTGCCGTCGAGCAGCGAGAGCGGCTGGCGGGTGTCGGGCGAGCATAGGAGGTCGAGCAATTTGCGATCCATCGAAGTCTTTGTCTTGCGTGGAAGATGGCTAGAATACGTCTTTACCGCAGGGCAGGGCCATGACCTCCAACCACTCCCCGCCGCTGGTCGGCATCGTGATGGGCTCCCGTTCGGATTGGGAGACCATGCAACACGCAGCTCAGAAGCTCGATGCGCTGGGCGTGCCTTACGAAGTCAAGGTGGTCTCGGCGCATCGCACGCCGGACGTGCTCTTCACCTATGCCGAGCAGGCTGGCGAGCGCGGCCTGCGCGCGATCATCGCCGGCGCTGGCGGTGCGGCGCACCTGCCGGGCATGCTCGCTGCCAAGACCGCAGTGCCCGTTCTCGGCGTGCCGGTGCAGTCCAAGGCGCTCAACGGCATGGATTCGTTGCTGTCGATCGTGCAGATGCCGGCCGGCATTCCGGTGGCCACGTTTGCGATCGGCAATGCCGGTGCGGCCAATGCTGCCTTGTTCGCCGCAGCGATGCTGGCGTCCGAGCAGGCGCAGATCGGTCAGGCGCTGGCGCAGTTCCGCGCCAAGCAGACCGACGATGTGATGGCCAGCGACGACCCGCGCCAATGAGCACGGTCGGGATTCTGGGCGGTGGTCAGTTGGCGCGCATGTTGGCTCTGGCCGGCGCGCCGTTGGGCTTGCGTTTTGCAGTGTTCGATCCGGCGGAGGATGCCTGCGCAGGGCAGGTCGCGTCATTGCAGGTCGGCGCATTCGACGATGCCGCTGCGCTGGCTGCCTTCGCAGCGCATGTGGAGGTGATCACCTTCGATTTCGAGAACGTGCCGGCCGCCAGCGCGCAACAGCTCGCTGCGCAAGTGCCGGTGTTTCCCAGTGCCGCCGCCCTGGCGGTGGCGCAGGACCGGCTCAGCGAAAAAACCCTGTTCCGCGAGCTCGGTATTCCGGTGCCCGAGTTTGCAGCGATCGACGACCGTGCCGGGCTGGATGCCGCATTGGCGCGTATCGGCACCCCCTGCGTGCTCAAGACGCGTCGCTTCGGTTACGACGGCAAGGGCCAGTTCCGCATCAAGACGCTGGCCGATGCCGATGCCGCCTGGGATGCGCTCGGCGCGCAGGCGGCCAAGGTCGGTTTGATCGTGGAGGCCTTTGTGCCGTTCCAGCGCGAGGTCAGCGTGGTGGCGGTGCGCGGCCGCGATGGCGCGTTCCGCACCTGGCCGTTGACCGAGAACTGGCATGTGGATGGCGTGCTGTCGGCCAGCCTTGCGCCGGCCAGCGTGGATGCCGATGTGCAGGCCGCCGCGCAGGCGCATGCGCGCGCGATCGCAGAGCGGTTGGACTATGTCGGCGTATTCGCGCTTGAACTGTTCGTGCGCGACGGCCAATTGCTCGCCAACGAGATGGCGCCGCGCGTGCACAACTCCGGCCATTGGACCATCGAAGGCGCCGAGACCTCGCAGTTCGAAAACCATGTGCGTGCCGTACTCGGTTTGCCGCTCGGTAGCACCGCCATGCGCGGCCATGCCTGCATGCTCAACTGGTTAGGCGCGATGCCGGACGCTGCCGCATTTCTGGCGGTGCCTGGCGGGCATTGGCACGACTATGGCAAGCAATCGCGCGATGGACGCAAGGTGGGGCACGCAACGCTGCGTGCCGACACCCCGCAGGCGCTTGCGCGTGCACTGGCGGATGCCGGAAATGCGTTGCAGCGCGATGCGCAGGTTGGGCCGGTGGTCGCGCGCTTGGGTGAATGCACTCTGCAGGTGCGGTGATGCATCGACGCAGGACCGTCGCAATGGCTTGTCAGGCGGTGGTGTCGTCCTCTTGAACGTCGTCGGGGCCACCCGGCGATGATCGATGGACGCATCGATAGCCCGAGCGGTGACGTGGCTAGCCGAGCTGGCTGGCTACGAACTCCCAGTTGATCAGCTTCCAGAACGCCTCCAGGTACTGCGCACGATCCTGTCGATAATCCAGGTAATACGCGTGCTCCCAGATGTCGCAGGCGAGCAGCGGCGTATCCGGCCCGGTGCGCGGGGTGGAGGCATTTGGCGTGGCGACGATGGCCAGTGTGCGGTCCGGGCGCTGCACCAGCCACACCCAGCCCGAGCCGAAGGTGCCTAGCGCGACGCGGTTGAATTCCTGCTTGAAATGCGCGAAATCGCCGAACGATTTGGCGATGCTGTCGGCCAGCCGGCCCAGCGGTTCGCCGCCGCCGCGCGGACGCAGACACTGCCAATAGAAATTGTGGTTCCACACCTGCGCGGCAAGATGAAACAACGTGCCTTGCGCCTGCGCGATGATCTCTTCCAGCATCAGTTCGGCAAACTCGCTGCCTTCGATGCGCGCGTTGAGCTGTTCGACCTCGCTGCGATGAATGACGCCGTAGTGCGCTTCCAGCGTCGCGGACGACAGGTGTGGCTCCAGAGCGGCGCGGGAGTAGGGCAGTGCAAGATGTTCGATCGGCATGATGTCAGTGGCAGCGAAGGGAGTGCGGCGACAGGCCGTGCTGAAGGCTTACAATGCGCGCCTTTGCGGAAGTTTATCCGACCCGGCGGTCGGGCCTGCCGCTCCCAGTCAGGAGAGTCCAATGCCGGTGATGGAACGGATCCAGGCCGAAGTCGAACAACACCCGATCGTGCTGTTCATGAAAGGCACCCCGCAGTTCCCGATGTGTGAATTTTCCAGTCGCGCCGTACAGGCGCTGGTCGCTGCCGGTGCCGACCAGCTGCGCACGATCAACGTGCTGGAAGAAGCCGAAGTGCGCGCGAATCTGCCGCGCTATTCCAACTGGCCGACCTTCCCGCAGTTATTCATTCATGGCGAGCTGATCGGCGGTTGCGACATCACGCTGGAACTGTTTGAAGCCGGCGAGCTCAAGCGCATTGTCAGCGAGGCGTACCAGCCGTGAGTTCGGCGCAGGCTCAGCCCGATGCGGCTGTACTGGCCGGGCGGGTGGTGCTGGTCACGGGCGCCGCTGGCGGACTGGGCGCTGCTGCAGCGCAGGCATGTGCTGCTGCCGGCGCCACCGTGGTGCTGCTCGGTCGGAAGGTGCGTCCGCTGGAGCGGGTCTACGATGCGGTCGCCATCTCCGGGCCGGAACCGTTGCTGTATCCGCTGGATCTGGCCGGCGCCACGCCGGACGATTACGGCGCGCTCGCGCAACGGCTGCAATCCGAACTTGGTGGCTTGCACGGGCTGCTGCATTGCGCAGCCGATTTTGCCGGTTTGACGCCGGCCGAGCTTGCAGCCCCCGCAGATTTCGCGCGCAACCTGCATGTCAACCTTACCGCACGTGCGTGGCTCACCCAGGCCTGCCTGCCGCTGCTGCGCCAGCAGCGTGATGCGGCTGTGGTATTGGTCGTCGACGATCCGGCACGCGTCGGCCAGGCGTACTGGGGCGCCTACGGTGCAGCTCAGCATGCGCAGCGCGGCCTGCTCTCCAGCCTGCATCACGAGACTGCCGCCGGCCCGGTGCGCATCAGCGGGCTACAGCCCGGCCCGATGCGCACCGCGCTGCGCGCACGTGCCTTTACCCATCAGGAAGACAGCGACGCGGTCGACCCTGCACGCTATGCGCCTGCCTGCGTCACGTTGTTGTCCATGGCGGGTGCAGCGCAGCGCGGTGCGATCTGGAGCCCTTCGGTATGACCATTCTGTCGGCGGCGTTGCTGCTGTTCCTGATTCTGGACCCGCTGGGCAACATCCCGGTCTTCCTCAGCGTGCTCAAGCCGCTGCCGCCCAGGCGCCAGCGCTTCGTGCTCGCGCGCGAACTGTTGATCGCCTTGTTCGTGCTGATGGCATTTTTGTGGGGCGGCAAGTACGCGCTGGAGTTGATGCATCTGCGCCAGGAGTCGGTGGCGATCGCCGGCGGCATCGTGCTGTTCCTGATCGGCATCCGCATGATCTTCCCGCGCCCGGAAGGCCTGATGGGCGAGATCCCGGACGGCGAGCCCTTCATCGTGCCGCTGGCGATCCCGCTGGTGGCCGGCCCGTCCGGCATGGCGGCGGTGATGCTGATGGGCAGCAACGAACCCACGCGGCTATGGGACTGGAGCCTGGCACTGATGATCGCCTGGATCGGTGCATCCACGATCCTGGCCTCGGCCCCGTTGCTGTACAAGCTGCTCGGCCATCGCGCATTGACCGCGATCGAGCGCCTGATGGGCATGTTGCTGGTGGCCATTTCGGTGCAGATGTTTCTGGATGGGTTGGGGACTTATTTCAAGTTGCCAGTGTCGATTTAGAGCGGCTAGCAAACCTGCTGCGCCGCCGTCAGGCGGGTGTGGACGGTGCTCGGAATCCCCGTGTACCACGCGTCCACTCCGGTTCCTCCGCGCCGTGCACACCAACCTGACGACCGCTCGCTACGGTTTGTTAGCCGATCTTGAGGTCCGCGCTGGGGTGGGGCCGGTCCTGCACAAGGCAGGTGGCTGCTGAGGTGGGCCGAGCGCCAGGCTGGCTCCGACCATTTCCATGGCAGAGAGCGGTTTTCCATAGCCAACGCTGCGTTGCTTGATCCGGCCGCCGTTGCAGGGGACTGGATTGCGCAAGCTGCTGATGGGGCCGCTGCCGATACGGCGGCGATTCGGATCAGGCAGGATGTGGCGTTCTGGTAGCAGCACGGGTGCATGCGTTGGGGCTGCGCAAATCGGCTGATGGATTGCGCAGGGCGCATGTTCACGAAGCACGGAGCGACCGGCGAGGTCATCGAATCGATGACGGCTACTTTTCCTTACGAATCTGTAGTTTTAACAGCCAAATCCCGACTCCGCATAAGCGCGATATGTGTCTCGCTTTGCTTGCGACTTTGCGCAATGTGGCGCTTGCGCCGCCCCAGAAGATGTTCATGTTGCACTGCACGCGTTTTGTCACGCGGCCGTCACAATCAGGCCTTAGCGTGTTAATCTGTTGTTAACCGTTGCGGCAGCAACCAGTCGCGCGGCAAGGGACCCCAGATGATCGGCAGCCCACCCCCGGGAACGGTTGGGCTGACTGCGCCTTTTTGTCACTGCCCAACCTGTATCGAGGCTACCGAAATGACCCACCCCCGTTGTCTCCGCATGTCCAAGCTGACGCTTGGCCTTGTTGCCGCACTTGCTGCTGCCCCGGTGTTCGCTCAGAGCACGTCTGCCGGCGTCGCCGGCATGGTTACCAGCAGCGCCGGTCAACCGGTGCCGAATGCCGAAGTGACGATCACCCACGTCGAATCGGGAACCGTCAGCCGCGCCACCACCGATGCCAGCGGACGCTACAACGCGCGCGGCCTGCGTGTGGGTGGTCCGTACACCATCACCATTGCGGCATCCGGCGCGGGCAACACCACCCGCGAAGGCATTTACCTGAACCTGGATAAGGTGAATCAGGTCGATGCGGCCCTTGGTGGCGATCTGGCGACGATGGGTACCGTGCAGGCGATCGCCGGCAACTACGGTTCGGCCATTTTCAGCGCCAACAAAATGGGTACCGGCACCAACGTGACCCGTGAAGAAATCGAGTCGCTGCCGTCGATCAACCGCAACCTGCAGGACTACGTGCGTCTGGATCCGCGCGTCGCGCAGACCGACAAGGCCCGCAACGAAATCTCCATCGCCGGCCAGAACCCGCGCTACAACGCGATCCGCGTCGACGGCATCAGCACCAATGATGCCTTCGGCCTGGAATCCAACAGCCTGCCGACCCCGCGCCAACCGTTCTCCATGGACGTCATCGATGAGATCTCGGTGGACGTGGCCAATTACGACGTGACGATCAGTGGCGGTACCGGTGGCGTGATCAACGCCGTCACCAAGTCCGGTACCAACGAATTTCATGGTTCGGTCTACGGCACATATCGTGAAAACGATTGGTCAGGTAAGAACCAGAACGACATCCGTCCACAGCTGTTCGATAACGAAGCGACTTATGGTCTGACCCTGGGCGGTCCGATCGTCAAGGATAAATTGTTCTTCTTCGCTAACTACGAAAAGTACAAGGGCAAGGGCGTGTTCACCGGCAACAGCGGTTACGGTCCGGCCGGTTCTGGTGCCAGCAATGAAGTCGGTATCACCCAGGCGCAGGTCGATCAGGTGATCGATATCTCGCGCAACGTCTACGGCTTCGATCCCGGTGCCTTGGCCTTGCCGGCACTGGATTCTGATTCGGAAGAGAAGGGCTTCAAGCTGGATTGGAACATCAGCGACAAACATCGCGGTTCGTTCCGCTATGGCAAGTCCGAGCAAAGTACGGCCAACCTCAATGGTTTCGGTAACAATCAGCTGGCGTTGAACTCGTACCATTATGTGCGCGACTTTGAACTCGAGACCTACACCGGCCAGTTGTTCAGCGACTGGACCGATACGTTCTCGACCGAAGCCAAGGTGTCTTATCGCGATTACTCGGCGGTTCGTACTGCGGCATCGCAGTTGCCAGCCATCGCTGTGCGTTTCGGCAACAACACGTTAAACCTCGGTACCGAAGCCAATACGCAGGCTAACGAGTTGCGCACCGAAACCTGGAACGCGTTCTTCGCCGGCACCCTGTTCTTGAATGACCACACGGTCAAGTTCGGCTTCGACTACGAAGACAACGACATTTACAACTTGTACGGGCCACGTGTCTTCGGCAGCTACACCTTCAATTCCGTTGCCAATTACCAGGCAAATTTGCCGAACGCATATCGTTATTCGTATTCGCCCACAGGGATTGACAATATCGCTGCGAAGTGGGGCATGCGCAATGTCGGCGTATTCCTGCAGGATTCCTGGGCAGTCAACAGCAACCTGACACTGAATTTCGGCCTGCGTTATGACGAGCCGATGGTAAAGAACTCGCCACAGTTCAACCAGGCTGCCTTTGGCGCGTTTGGCGTGCGTAACGATGAAACGATCGACGGCAATGGCCTGTGGCAGCCGCGCTTTGGTTTCAACTACACCTTCGATGCAGATCGTCCGACTCAGCTGCGTGGTGGTGTAGGCCTGTTCCAGGGTGCGGCTGCGTCGGTGTGGCTGTCCAACCCGTATTCCAATACCGGCCTTGCGTTCACCGACTACAACTTCAATAACGCGTCTAGCAGTGGCATCCGCTTTACGCCGGACATCAACAATCAGCCGCGCGGCGTATCGGGTCAAACGCAATCGGTCGACTTCGTCGATAAGGACCTTGGTCAGCCTTCGGTGTGGAAGGCCAACCTGGCATTCGATACCGAGTTGCCATGGTATGGCATTGTTGCCTCGATGGAGGGTGTCGTCACTAAGGTCAAGGAAGCGATCTATTACCAGCAGCTCAATCTTGGTACCGCAACCGAGGTTGGTCAGGATGGACGTAACATCTACTGGAACCCCAACGGTCTTAATCCGGCCAGCTGGAACTCTCTGGGTAGCGCATGTCTTCGCGAAACCGGTGTAGCAGTGGGTTCCTCCTGTGCGAACAGCGGCACGGATATTCGTGCGCGTCGAAACACCAATTTCAACGACGCCATCATCGCGCGTTCGACCGATAAGGGCGGCACACAGAGCTTCACCGTTGGTCTGAGCAAGCCGTTCAACGACAGTGACTGGTCGTGGAGCCTGGCCTACACCTACTCAAATGCGAAGGAAGTTAGCGGCCTGACCAGCTCCACCTCGGGTTCGCAGTTGCTCAATACTGCAACCTTCCAGGCAAATGAAGAAGTGAACGCAACCTCGGCTTACGAGATCAAGGACAGTTTCCTTGGTACGTTGCAGTGGAAGCATAATTTCTTCGGCGATTTTGCGACCAAGGTTGGGCTGGTTTATCAGGGTCGTAGCGGTCGTCCTTACAGCTACACCTTCGATAACGATGCCAATGGCGATGGTCGTTTCAATGACTTGCTCTACATCCCTGCAGCGCGCGGCGATGTGCTGTTCCGCAACGCGGCTGAAGAAAATGCGTTCTGGAACTACGTCAACAACGACCAGTACCTGTCCACGCATAAGGGCCAGGTTGCGGGCCGCAACGCCGTGCGCAACTCATGGGTCAACCAGTTCGATCTGCACATCGAGCAGGAGCTTCCTGGCTTCTTCGATGGCAACAAGGCGCAGATCTGGGTTGACGTGATGAACGTCGGTAACCTGCTCAACAAGAAGTGGGGTCGCGTTGACGAATATGCGTTCCCGGGCTTCAAGGGTGTGGCCGAATACGGCGGTATCGACCCGACCACCAAAAAATACGTTTACCGGTTTAATGAGCCAGATGCTGCGACCGTCTATGACGACAAGGGCATCTCCCGCTGGGCGCTGCAGCTGGGTTTCCGCTACCAGTTCTAAAGCTGGCTAGCGTGTCTAAGTTTGCGAAAACGGCCGGGTTCTCCCGGCCGTTTTCTTTTGTGTGGGTGAGTACGCTAAAGTCTTGTGCATAAGACAGGAGCAAGCTATGGAACTCAGCAGTACGGCAGCACGGGCGCTGCCGGTGGTGGATGCGCGGATCTACCCGCGCGGTGGTCTGGACGTGTTGTCCAAGGCGGAAGTGGCGCGACTGCGCGATGCATCCAGTGGCGGCATGCACGAGCTGTTGCGCCGTTGTGCATTGGCCGTGCTGACCAGCGGTAGTGCCTCGGACGACCCGCGTGCCGCGCGTGATCTGTATCCGGATTTCAACATTCAGGTGAACCAGCAGGATCGCGGCATCCGCATCGATCTGAGCAGTGCGCCAGCGATGGCGTTCGTCGATGGCGAGATCATCCGTGGTGTGGCCGAGCTGTTGTTCGCTGTCGTGCGCGACCTGGCCTACATGGCGATCGAGCTCGAAGCGCAACGCGCCGATCTCGATACCAGCGAGGGCATCACCAACGCGGTGTTCGGCCAGTTGCGCAATGCGCGCATCCTGCAGCCGTCCGACCCCAACCTGGTCGTGTGCTGGGGTGGGCATTCCATCTCGCGCGACGAGTATCTTTATACCAAGCAGGTGGGCTACGAGCTCGGCCTGCGTGGGCTGGACATCTGCACCGGCTGCGGCCCGGGTGCGATGAAGGGCCCGATGAAAGGCGCCACGATTGCCCACGCCAAGCAGCGCAAGCATCACACGCGCTACATCGGCCTCACGGAGCCGGGCATCATCGCTGCCGAATCGCCGAACCCGATCGTCAACCACCTGGTGATCATGCCGGACATCGAAAAGCGCCTGGAGGCCTTCATCCGCATCGGCCATGGCATTCTGGTGTTTCCGGGAGGGGTCGGCACGGCTGAGGAGATCCTCTACCTGCTTGGGATCCTGTTGCGCGAAGAGAACGCCCACTTGCCGTTCCCACTGATCCTGACCGGCCCGACCATCGCCGCGCCGTATTTCGAGCAGATCGACCGCTTCATCCGGCTCACGCTGGGCGAGGCTGCTGCTTCCCGCTACGAAATCATCGTGGGCGATCCGGTTGCAGTTGCGCGACGCATGGCCGAGGGTGTCCACGCAGTGCGTGCGCACCGCAAGGACCACAAGGACTCGTACTACTTCAACTGGTCGGTGCACATCCCGTTGGAGTACCAACAACCGTTCGAGCCGAGTCACCAGGCCATGGCCGCCCTGGACCTACACCACGGCCGCCCGGCACCTGCACTGGCCGCAGACCTGCGCCGCGCGTTCTCCGGCATTGTCGCCGGCAACGTCAAGGAAGACGGCATGCGCCGCATCGAGGAGTTCGGCCCGTTCGAAATCCACGGCGACCCGGACATCATGCAGGCCCTGGACGAGCTCCTGCGGGGCTTCGTCGAGCAGCGCCGGATGAAGATATCGGGGGACTACCGGCCTTGTTATCGGGTGGTGACCTAGGACTCAAGAGTATCCAATCTCTAGCCGAAAAGTGGTATGGGGAAGGTAAGTCGCTGGAAAGATTGTCCGACGCATACGTCGGTGACCCTGAAACAACCGTTCGTCCCCCTTGTGCTTGTTGCTAGGGGGCGGGCGTAGCATCTTGCACACGTCACGCTGGGGAGCGTTCAATGTCTTTTCGCCGATCTGCCGGCTTTACACTCGTTGAACTTATGATCGCGATCGTCGTGCTGGCGATCCTGCTCACCATTGCTTTTCCCAGCTTCCGCGGAACGCTTCGCTCCAATCGAGTCGCGAGCAGCGCCAACGAGACCCTCGGTCTGCTGTCGGTGGCGCGCAGTGAGGCCATTCGCAATCGCCGTGGTGGCGGTGTCTGCGGCAGCGCATCCGGGACCGCGTGCGACGACAACTGGGGTGCAGGAATGCTGGCCTGGGCTGATACAGATGGCGATGGGGCGTTCAAGACTGGCGATACGGTCCTGCGCTTCGTCGCGATCGACACATCGCTGTCCAGTACCGGTCCTTCTGGCGCCGTGATTGCCTTCGATGGGCGGGGGCGCAGGGTCTCGTCCACCAACCAACAGATCACGCTGCAGCCGGTGACCTGTGATGGGCAGGCGCTGCGTCGTAGCCTGTTCGTCAATGCCGCCGGCCAGATCACGTCTCAGAAGAGCTCCTGCCAATGATGCGTCTCCGTCCCTTCGTTTCGCCCTCTCGCACCAAGGGATTCAGTCTGCTTGAGGTGTTGATTGCTATCGTGGTTCTCGCCTTTGGCTTGCTTGGTTTTGCGCTGTTGCAGACGGCCAATGTGCGGTTCGTGCAAAGTTCCAACTACCGCACCCAGGCAACCAACCTGGCGTACGACCTGATGGACCAGATGCGAAGCAACCGCTTCCAGTCTGCCTGGTATACCGATGCCACCTTTGCCGCAAATAGCGTGACCGCAGCCAGCTGCAGCCGACCTCTCGGGAGCGTGGCCATCGCTGACAATATCGCGCGTTGGAAATGCCAGGTCGTACGCGCATTGGGAGAAGGTGCCAGCGCAACCGTTCTCAATAACAACGGCCAGGTCACCGTTGGCATTAGTTGGGGAGACCAGCGCTGGGACGCCAATAATCCCAACGCCCAGACCACCTTCACCCTGGTATCGCAGCTATGACGCAGCGGCCTTCTTCCAAGCGCGTCGCTGCGGGCATCAGCCTGATAGAGATGATGATCGCCATGGTGATCGGCCTTGTGCTGATGTTGGGAGTTATCCAGGTCTTTTCTGCGTCGCGTACCGCATCGATGCTGGCCGAAGGCAGTGCGCGCGCACAGGAAAACGGACGTTTCGCCATGGATTTCCTCCAGCGCGACATTCGCATGGCCGGGCATTTCGGCTGCGTCAATGACCAGGCGCATTTCGTGCGCGGGGAGGGCGACCCGGTGGTCACTACCGGCGCGGCCAGCGGCTCGGGTCATCCGCTGGATTTCAGCATCAGCGTGCAAGGCTACGAGGCGCCTAATACGACGCCTCCCGGCAGCCTGAAGCTTGGAGATAACTGGGCAGTACCAGCGAATCTGCCAGCGTCGATCACCAAGCTCAATCCGCGCGGCGGCAGCGATATCCTGGTCCTGCGTTTCCTAGCTCCTGAAGGCGTGCCAATCACAACGTTGACCACAGGCAGCAACAGCGTCGTGGGTTTCAATGCCTCTGCCGGATTGCGTTTGACAGAGGGGGGGCAGACGGCTCCGAACCTGTTCGGGGTTGCGGACTGCGCCCATGCCACGGTGTTCAAGGGCACCTATGCCAGCGGCCAAGTCACCGCCACAGGAACCAATCTGTCCAATTACTCCACCCGTCCTAGCGGGCAGGCCATGATATACCGCGCCGACTCGCTGGTGTATTACGTCGGTACATCGACAACCTCGGGTGAGCCTGCGCTAATGCGTGCACGGTCCAATGGCGTCGACGACTATGGCACGCCGGAAGAGTTGGTCGAAGGGATCGAGAACATGCAGCTGCTGTTCGGTCTCGATCAGACCGTGAACATGTCCAATACCTCGCCCCCGTTAGGAAACATCAGCACCCAGGCGATCGCGAGCGACGTATCCACTGCGGTCGATGCCACTGCTGCTGGCCAGTGGAGACGGGTCGGGCAAGTTCAGGTTGGCATCCTGGCGCGCAGTCCTGCACCTTCCACAGCCGAACGCCCGGCAAATGCGTTGAGTTATCCCAGTGCGTTGGGCGTCTCGTTTGCGCCGCCCACCCAGACGGATGGCCGCTACCGAATGACCTATGAATCCACGATCGCCTTACGCAACCGCCTGTTTGGGAATTGATCAATGAATGTAGCTCGCCCCCGCCCAATGCCTTCCCGCCCTCGTGGAGCAGTGCTCTATGTCGCCTTGATTATGCTGATTCTGCTGGCGTTGATCGGGATCGCCGGCATGCAGGTGGCAGGCATGCAGGAAAAAATGGCGTCCAATTATCTGGTGACCAACATCGCTTTCCAGAATGCCGAGGGCGTGACGCGAAGGAGCGAGCGGGCGATTGAAGCCATCGCCAATCGCAAGAGTGCTCCCAGCGACGCAACGTTGGTCGACACGGATATCCAGCAAAACTGCGATACCGCATTCGATCCGGTGGCTTGGGCGCGTAATAAGGCCGTGTCGGTGAACCAGGCGGTCAATGTGCGGCGCATCGACTCGTGCATTATCGGTGGCGGCTCGCTCGCGATGGGCGATACGGTAGATCCTGTAACTCCTGTATATCAAATCACCACCTTCGCCAACGATGCGACGACGGATGCATCTTCGTCGGCGGCGATCGATTCCATCTTCAAGCTTTGAGGCCGTGAGCATGTCGCGTCGCACCGTTCGAACCGCTATCGCCTCCGTCATCGTCCTGATCGCGATGAGCGGTTACTTCGTATACAACCTGATCGCGGCGCAGGGTCAGGAAAAGTTGGCACAGGGTCCACTTAATAATGGCAGTCCGGTCGCGCCAGCATTTATTATGACGGTGGATGATTCGAACTCAATGACGTTCGAGCGTATTTTCAAAGGCGGTGATGGGCGGCTGCAATGGAATAGTGTCAATTCCAGCTTCTTTAACGCCGATGGAAGTTTTTTTAATAATGGTTCCGACTGTAATGGTTTTGTCGACTGTTACGTGTATTTATTTCCTTTTCCCTTGTATAATTCGTCATATAGTCCGGGTGTGGCTCTTCCGCCGATTGATCAATTTGGTTTTGCAAGATCGCCAGCATATAACGCTAATTATTTCGATCCGAATATCAAGTACGAACCGTGGAGTCTATCCAAAGGCGATGATGCTAATAAGGGCTTATGGCCGCAGGCCGATTTTGGCAGTGCTCGAGCGGATTCACGTGACCCCGATGTTTATTGGGAAGACGGCACGATAAGCATGAGCCGCTACGACACTGCCGTTAATCTTGGAGTAAGTAGAGAGGTTAATAGCGATAGTTCATTTCGGTTTTTAATTGGAATGACGATTCCTTCTGGGACGCGCTATCGCACGGGCGGTAATGCTAGGGCGTGCAATACCAACAACTCAAATGGCCTGCCGGGCACGAATGGACTTTGGTCAACTCTTAGCTTTAATGCCCAGGTGGCTGCAAATTGTTCGGTGCAAATCTCCTACGTCCCTGCAACGTTCTATTTGCCTGCCGCCGCCCCGGCGCCCGCAGGATACCTGACTAACAACGCCAATCGGCCAATTATCGCAAATGCATGCGGCCCGGGGTGCAATATGCGGCGATATCAAATATTGCGGAGCAATTATTCCGCTGCTAATACGTCTGCTTATAATGACGCCAAACAAAATTTTGCTAATTGGTTTCAATATCACCGGAATCGTATTCTCTCGATCATTGGCTCCGAGTCGCGAGCATTGACCGGCATTGAAAATATGCGGGTCGGTTATTTCACAATCAATAATTTGGCTCAGCCGACCATGTATGATGTCACGAACGATGATTCGCGTGAGGCTTTATTTCAGCAAATTTATCGTCTCAGGCCGAGTGGTGGCACGCCAAATCGCGCGGCCATCGATTATTTGGGTCAACAATTTAGGCGGACGGGGGACGGAGCTCCGGTGGTGCGCGCATGTCAGAAGAATGGCGGCATGCTATTTACTGATGGGTACACGACCAAGAACAATTCGGTCACTGGCTATGGCAATGCCGATTCCACTGGTACGGTGGATTTCCCCATCGTGCCGTTCGCTGATAGTTACAGCGATACAATCGCTGACATCGCTGCGAGTTATTATTCAGGGGCTTCTACGCCACTAGTGACAGGGCCGGGCTTCCCGGCTGGGCTGGTGCCTGTGGACGAAAAGTGCGCGACGCTCGCCAAGACATCTGCGGATTGGAAGCGTTTGGACTGCCAGAAAGATCTGCATATGAACTTCTATGCGATCACATTAGGCGCGCAGGGGAATATCTATGAGGTCAATCAAGCGGCTACAGATGACCCCTACGCCAATGCCCCAGACTGGACTGGAAATGGAAATCCGGTAACTTCTGACGATGGTCGTGTCATTGACGAGCTATGGCACGCCACGGTCAATAGTCGTGGTCAGTTTATCAACGCCAAGAGTCCTGATGAAGTGACCAGTGCCATGCGCCGCGTGCTGTCGGCTGCCAGTGCCCCCAACTCGCCGTCTGGCACCCTTGCGTTGACAGGTGCGCGCATCGGTGCAGGCTCGTTGACCGTCACTCCTGAGTACCAGATCAAGAACAACGCCACGGATTGGTCCAGTACGCTGAAGGCCAATAGTGTCTCTGTCGATCCGGATACGCGCGAGGCGCGCTTTACGCCGCTCTGGGAGGCAGCTGCGCAAATGCCAACTGCAAGTGCGCGTAATGTGTACTTCAATGATGGCAGCAACGTGCGAAAGCTCGATGGCACTACCATCAGCTTAAGCGGTCTATGCAGTCTGTCTAAGACGTTGTATCCCAGTCAGTCGCTTTGCTCTGAGTCAGACCTGACCAGTCTTGGTGCAACCGCCCCGACTGCAGCCAATTATCTGCTGGGCGACCGCAGCGGCGAAGTTCAGCAGGGCGGCAAGCTACGCGATCGGAGTACTGTGCTCGGCGATATCGTCAATTCCACACCGGTGATCAGTGCCCCGGTCGATGACTACGGATATCGTAGCCTGGGCGGCACGCTTGGGACTAGCTATACCAACTACCTGAATAGCAAGCGCAACAAAAGCTATATGGTGTATGCAGGAGCCAACGATGGCATGCTGCATGCTTTCGATGGCGGCATCGACATCACTGGTGCCGTTACCGGAAGTGGTGGCCGCGAGCGCTTTGCGTATGTGCCGGCAACTTCCTATGGCCACATGGGAAATTTGTTGCTTCCGTACCAAGCCACTAAGTCGTCTACGTTGCTCAATTTTGAGCATCGTTATTTTGTCGATGGTCCGATTGCCGTAGGAGATACCTACTACAACAACGCCTGGCAGACGACGCTGGTCGGCACCACGGGTGCAGGGGGTCGGGGTGTCTTCGCACTAGACGTTAGCAATCCCGCAAGCTTCGGTGCCGGTAGCCGTCTCTGGGAGATCAACGATCTTGCTGGCGATGCCGCTGTGCGCGCGAACATCGGGCATGTGCTCGGCAAGCCCGTCATCGTCCCTGTGCGCGCGTCCAATGGGACGGTCAGCTGGAAGGCAATCTTTGGTAATGGTTATTCTAGCGCCAGTGGGAAGGCGGTGCTGTTCGTTGTCGATATCGGAACCAACTCCACACCGACGATTCGGATGATTGAGGCAACTGAGGCGGGGACTTCAATCAGCGGCAATAACGGGCTCGGCAATCTTATTGTACTGGATCGCATCGATAATCTGACGATCGACCCGACTACCAATAAGCCAGCTCGCACGCGTGATGGATATGCCGATACCGTCTATGCGGCCGATCTTCGCGGAGCAATCTGGAAGTTCGATCTCACTTCGACCGCAACGTCAGTAACCGTCCCCGCGTTCACGACCGGGATTTATTCCGAAGGTGGTCTAAACTATCGTCAGCCGATCACTGGTGGGCTGCAGGCCGCTTCCGGCGAGAATGGAGGGGTGCTGGTTTTGTTCGGCACGGGCAGTTTCTCGTTTAATAAAGACAACCTGGCGAGTTCCGCGCTGCAGACGCAGAGTTTGTATGGCTTCACGGATCAGGTGGATGGCGTGCTTTCCTCAACTCTCACAAGGACGAACCTGACTCCATACTCGGTCAGTACTGGCGCCTCCGCTACCACTCGATCGCTGCAGCAGGGGACTGCTCCCGCCCTGGCACTTGGCTGGTACGTGGATCTGCCCGCCGGTGAGCGATTTGTGGGCTATCCCGAACTCGTTTCAGGAATTCTGTTCATGCCCACCTACTCGCCGCTCGCGATCAGCAGCGGGTGCAGTACCGATGGTGTGAACTGGTTGTTCGGATTAAATCCGCGAACCGGCGTCGGAGCCCTATCCGGCGTGCGAATGGGGGGGATTGGTGGCTCCACGCTTGCTACCGGTTCGGCTGGCATTTCGCTCAATACTGGCGGCAATGCGCCGGTCAAGGACGTGGGTGTGTCGGTCGTGCCCAGGCTCGAGCCGAAGGTCAATCCCAAGGATGGTTCTGCGGCGCCTACTGTTCCTGCAGGTTCGGGCTGCTGGATGATCGTCAGCGTAGCCGGTGCCGCGCCCATGTATGTCCCTTATCCTTGCGGCCGCCAGTCCTGGCGCCAGCTTCAGTAACGGAGATTGTCAATGCCCTTAGACCTCTCGCGCTCCCTGTC
The DNA here is from genome assembly GCF_014197275.1 of Xanthomonas sp. 3075. Classification (GTDB taxonomy): domain Bacteria; phylum Pseudomonadota; class Gammaproteobacteria; order Xanthomonadales; family Xanthomonadaceae; genus Xanthomonas; species Xanthomonas campestris_B. Next base: position 252,413 of record NZ_JACIFI010000003.1, read on the forward strand.
TAGACAACTTCGCCAGCGTGCCGGCGCCGGTGGCTTTACCTTGATCGAGTTGATGATCGTCGTCGCGATCATCGGCATCTTGGCGGCTGTCGCCTACCCGTCTTACGCCGACCATGTTCGCAAGTCTCGCCGAGCGCAGGCCAAGGCCGACCTGGTCGAATACTCGCAGTTGTTGGAACGCTCGCATACGACTAACAACACCTATGCCAGTTTCAAGTTCGGAAACGGGTCGACGACCATCCAGTCGCCGCGCGAGGGCGGTACAGCGCAATACAGCATCACGCTCGCGACCACGCAGTCGACCTTTACCTTGACCGCTGGGCCTCAGGGCAATCAGGCCAAGGACAAGTGCGGCACGCTGACGTTGAACCAAGCAGGGGTGAAGACGCCGAGTGCAACTACCACTCCAGGCTGCTGGTAGCTTTGTGCTAGGTGTTGCGCTCCTGCAAAGTTGCATCTAGAATACGCCTCCCCGCCCGAATAGCTCAGCCGGTTAGAGCACTTGACTGTTAATCAGGGGGTCGTTGGTTCGAGTCCAACTTCGGGCGCCAAGATGTTGAAGAGGCCGCGATTAGTCGCGGCCTCTTTTTTTGGCTGCAGCTCAGTGCGCAGAGCAACTAGTTGGCTGCCTATAGCGGACGGACCGTGTTCGTCCTGAGTTGTTGACGATGACATCCGCCAGTCGTTGAGCGCGCGTGCATAGGCTAATGGTGATGTTGCTACCGCTATTGCGGCCGTTCGGAAGGAATCGGACAAGCGATCTGCCGATCGTTCCAGTGATGCTGATGTTGTCGCTTGCAGCGTACTGTTCAACCCGCACGATCGAGTGAACGTCTGCAGGCTGTCCACTACGCTGCGGATCTTTGAAAAGGATCCATCCCTGGCTCCACTCCCTTTCAGATCGGCAACTCGCCCCATCAATCGATGGGCAGACACTGACCGGTATGCGATGAGTGATAGCAAGACTCCGGGCCATCGCTAGATGCCCGGTGAGTAGGTGAACCCGTGTCTGCGCTCGCTGCCATTCGATCAACGTCCTGAAGCTGGGCAGGCAGATGGTCGCCATGATCCCGATGAGTGCCATCACGATCAGTAGTTCGACTGCCGTGTACCCTTTCGTGCACGAACGAGTCACTGCTGGCATCGCGCTTCTCCTTGACATGGAGAAAGCAGTTTCTACGGCGGCCATAGCTCAGGTAACGTCTGACCCTACTTGATGGGGCGTCAGATTTTTCCCGATCGTGACCTCCGGCTTCGTGTAGTCCTCCCCCGAGACCCGCTCCATGACCGACCGTTTCCAGCTCGTATCCCCGTACTCCCCAGCCGGCGACCAGCCGGCAGCCATTGACAAGTTGGTGGCCAGCTTCGAGGCCGGCCTGGCCAAGCAGACCTTGTTGGGCGTGACCGGTTCGGGCAAGACCTACACCATTGCCAACGTGATCGAGCAGGTGCAGAAGCCGACCCTGGTGATGGCGCCCAACAAGACGCTGGCGGCGCAGTTGTACGGCGAGTTCAAGTCGTTCTTCCCCCACAACGCGGTGGAATACTTCGTCAGCTACTACGACTACTACCAGCCCGAGGCCTATGTGCCGTCGTCGGACACCTTCATCGAGAAGGACAGTTCGATCAACGAGCATATCGAGCAGATGCGCCTGTCGGCGACCAAGACCTTGCTGTCGCGCCGCGATTCGTTGGTGGTGGCCACCGTGTCGGCGATCTACGGCCTGGGCGCGCCGGAAGACTACTTGTCGCTGCGGTTGATCCTGTCAGTGGGCGAGCACATCGATCAACGCCAGTTGATCCGCCATCTCACCGATCTGCAGTACACCCGCAACGAATTCGAATTGACGCGCGGCGCATTCCGCGTGCGTGGCGAAGTGCTGGATGTGTTTCCTGCCGAGTCCGATACCGAGGCCTTGCGCATCGAGTTGTTCGATGGCGACATCGAGCAGCTGACCTTGTTCGATCCGTTGACCGGCGAAACGCTGCGCAAGCTGCAGCGCTACACCGTCTACCCAAAGACGCACTACGCAACTACGCGCGAGCGCACGCTGAGTGCGGTGGACACGATCAAGGATGAGCTGAAGGAGCGGTTGGAGCAGTTGTATTCGCAGAACAAGCTGGTCGAAGCGCAGCGCCTGGCGCAGCGCACCCAGTTCGACCTGGAAATGATGGCCGAAGTCGGCTTCTGCAACGGCATCGAAAACTACTCGCGGCATCTCACCGGCAAGGCCCCCGGCGAGCCGCCGCCGACGCTGTTCGACTACCTGCCGCCAGATGCGCTGCTGGTCATCGACGAGTCGCACGTGACCATTCCGCAGATCGGCGCGATGTACAAGGGCGATCGCTCGCGTAAGGAAACCTTGGTGGAGTTCGGTTTCCGTCTACCGTCGGCGCTGGACAACCGGCCGCTGCGTTTCGAGGAGTGGGAGGCGCGTTCGCCACGCAGCATCTATGTCTCGGCGACGCCAGGTCCCTACGAGCTACGCGAGTCCGCGGGCGAGATCACCGAGCTGGTGGTGCGCCCGACCGGTTTGATTGATCCGGTCGTGGAAATCCGCCCGGTCGGAACGCAGGTCGACGACCTGATGTCCGAAATCCACGAGCGCATCAAGCTCGGCGACCGCGTGTTGGTGACGACGCTGACCAAGCGCATGTCCGAGAACCTCACCGAGTACCTCGGTGAGCACGGCATCCGCGTGCGCTATCTGCATTCGGATATCGACACGGTGGAGCGCGTGGAGATCATCCGCGACCTGCGCCTGGGCAAGTTCGACGTGCTGGTTGGCATCAACCTGTTGCGCGAAGGCCTGGACATGCCGGAAGTGTCGCTGGTGGCGATCCTGGATGCAGACAAGGAAGGCTTCCTGCGTTCGACCGGTTCGCTGATCCAGACCATCGGGCGCGCCGCACGCAACCTGCGCGGCAAGGCCATTCTGTATGCCGACAAGATGACGCGTTCGATGCAGGCCGCGATCGACGAGACCGATCGTCGTCGCGAGAAGCAGGTCGAGTACAACCTGGAACACGGCATCACGCCCAAGTCGGTAGCGCGTCCGATCTCCGACATCATGGAAGGTGCGCGCGAGGATGCGGCCGAGAAGAAAGCGGGCAAGGGGCGCTCGAAGTCGCGTCAGGTGGCCGAAGAAACTCCGGACTACCGGGCGATGGGGCCTGCAGAGATCGCCGGCAAGCTCAAGAGTCTGGAGCAGAAGATGTACCAGCACGCCAAGGATCTGGAGTTCGAGGCCGCCGCACAGATTCGCGACCAGATCCAGAAGCTGAAAGCCGCGAGCCTGGGCTAGGGCGGGACGACAGGCCCGTTGCTGGCAGGGCTTGTGGTGATCAAAACCCTGCGCTAGAATGCGCGCCCTGCACAGCGCAATGCTGACGCAGAAAACGGGCGGTTAGCTCAGCGGTAGAGCACTACCTTGACATGGTAGGGGTCACAGGTTCGAACCCTGTACCGCCCACCACTCCAAGTCCAGATTGCAGGCGACTTGAGTGGTTTGAACGAAATCATCTGAATTGCACGTGATGTTTCGACGAGTTGCCTTTGGGTGACCTTGCAGGTTATGCGAGTTCTACCCCCGCCTTGTTGATCTCCGTTGTCAGGCGCTGGCCGTCCTTACCAAGCGCTGTAGCTAGAGGCCCCTGGTTTCCTCCTGATGCGGCCATTTTTAATGGCAGTGCGCTACCTGCCCAATCGCCGGCCCCCGGCGAGCTCTTCTTGCTTGCTGTTCGAATCGCTTCGGCGTCGCGCAGGGCGGAGGCATGGGGTCGTGCGCCCGCCATCCGAGTCTTGGCGGTTTTCGACGCCATCGCCTGAACTCGCGGTTCCGTCGGCGTTACCGAAACCGCTTTCTCCATCACACGTCTTGCTTTAGCATCCATTCCGCGCTGACGAAAAGGAAGGCTGGCGATGGACGAGTATCAGCACACCGTGCTGACCAGGGGAGGCTACCGTGTCGTGGCAATCACCCGCGATGAAACCTATGCGCCCGACGCAGTGGTGGCCTATGCGGTGGTGACGGATGCCGGAACGCGGCTAACGCCGGATCTTTCATTGGATCAAGCCAAGGTCTGGATCGACTCGCTCGTCGAGAGCGAAAGCGGTGGGCGCAAGGCTGACTCCATCGATCATAAACATGGCGTCCGCCGCTAAATTGCCGTTGAGTTGCAACCCAAGGAGTAAGGGCGCGTGTCCAAGCCAAAGATAATTGCAATCGCCACCGTGGTGACATTGCTTGTTGGGTATCTGCTGTCTGGATATTTGACTTTGCTGCTGTTGCGGCTCGATACCGGGCTGTACGCGTGGGATACCTACTACCGTTACTTCAAGGCGCTGAGCCTGCCGGAAGTAGCGCCTTACGCGAGCAAGATCAAGATGTCCGGCATCATCGGCTTCGGTGTGCCGGGGATCATCTGGGCCATCGCGGTTGTGCTCATGGTCAAGCCCAAGGCGCGAGCGCTGCATGGTGATGCGCGCTTCGCCGGGGCATCCGATCTTTCCAAGCATGGCTTGTTCAAGCCGAGCGGCAACGGCATCGTCGTCGGCAAGTTCAACGGCAAACTCGTCAGGTTGAGTGGGCAGCAGTTCGTGATCCTCGCCGCGCCGACGCGCTCGGGCAAGGGTGTCGGCGTGGTCATTCCCAATCTGCTCGAGTATCAGGAATCGATCGTCGTGCTGGACATCAAGCAGGAGAATTTCGACCTGACCAGCGGTTGGCGCGCAAGTCAGGGACACGAAGTGTTCCTGTTCAATCCCTTTGCCGAAGACCGCCGCACGCATCGCTGGAATCCGCTGACCTACGTCTCCAGCGATCCTGCATTTCGTGTCTCGGATCTGATGAGCATTGCGGCGATGCTGTACCCGGATGGGTCCGACGACCAGAAATTCTGGGTCAGTCAGGCGCGTAACGCCTTCATGGCGTTCGCCTTGTATCTATTCGAGAACCGGGATGAGGAGCTGCAGCTTGGCTTCCCCGGTGGGGCGGGCGCCCCGACACTGGGTGGCATCTACCGCCTGTCGTCCGGTGATGGCACCGATCTCAAGAAGTACCTGAAGTCGCTCTCCGAGCGCAGGTTCCTCAGCGGCAACGCACGCTCCGCGTTTGCCAACATGTTGTCCCAGGCGGATGAGACCTTCGCCTCGATCATGGGCACCTTGAAGGAGCCGCTCAACGCGTGGATCAATCCTGTCCTGGATGCGGCAACCAGCGCAGACGATTTCCTGCTGACCGATCTCCGCAAGAAGAAGATGACCATTTACATCGGCATCCAGCCCAACAAGCTTGCCGAAAGCCGCCTGATCATCAACTTGCTCTTCAGTCAGATCATCAACCTCAACACCCGCGAACTTCCCAAGTCCAACCCGGAGTTGAAGTATCAGTGCCTGTTGTTGATGGACGAGTTCACCTCCATCGGCAAGGTAGACATCATCGCGACTGCGGTCGCGTACATGGCCGGCTACAACCTGCGTCTGCTGCCGATCATCCAGAGCATGGCGCAGCTGGACGCCACCTATGGCAAGGATCTGTCAAGAACGATCATCACCAACCACGCCCTGCAAATTCTGTACGCGCCGCGGGAACAGCAAGACGCGAACGACTACTCGGAGATGCTTGGTTACACGACCATCAAGAAGAAGAACATCACCCGTGGCAGGGAGACCACGCGCAGCACCTCGGAGGAGCGGCGTGCCTTGATGCTCCCGCAGGAACTCAAGGCAATGGGCAACGAAAAGGAAGTCTTCCTTTACGAGGGCATCCCGCACCCGGTGAAATGCGACAAGATCCGGTATTACGAAGACAAATATTTCACGCGACGTTTGCTAGACAAAGTAAGGGTAGAGCCCATTCACATTTAATGTGAATTGAGTCACATTTTAGGGCGAGGTTGTGCACGCTTTGCTGAAATTTTAACTAATGCTTGACGCGGCCGCTTTGTCAGTGCAGATTTGCACGGTGCGGTCGTTCTTGCACTCACGGGCATGGCCGGAGCGGCTCTGCTGGGGTCTTTAACAGGGAATGTTTTCGATGATTTTTCGATGAAGCTAGTTGCCTCCACCGCCGCGGTCTGTTCGGAGCTTCAGGCATTTGTGCTGAGTTCTCGATGTGAGTGGAATGGAAGGCCCCTCTGGGTTCATGTTAAGCCAGTGGCTACTGTGAACCCTTCTGGCGAAAGCCGTCACTCCCGCCATGGAGATGTAGCGTGAGGCAAGCGCAGTTCCTAAAAATGTGTGTGATTTCTGGTGCAATCATCTTGCTCAGCGCGTGCGCGACCAAGGCTGCTCCGGACTTCGGTGGTCGTTGGAAGCCGGTCAATCGGTTTGCAAAGACCACCATGGAGATTCCGCTTTACAAGTCCTACGTCTACCAGGCGACTCCTATGGATGGAACGTTGAAGGCGATGTTGGAGCGGTGGGCCAAGGATTCGAACATGGAACTGGATTACAAGATACTTTCGGACTACACGCTTTTCGGTGAAGTGTCCGAAATTGCCAGCACGAATGTTAGCGAGGCAGCATCCAGCCTGAGTTCTGTATACGCGGCTCAGGGGGTTTCAGTCTCGGTTGCCGGTAACAAAATCGTTGTACAGCCAGCGGCGGCGTCGGCTGCCGGGTCTGCCACGAATCATTAAATTATTCCGCTGCCTCCCTGTGGGGGCTGACCTGACGATAGTGTTTTGTAATCAACGGATAACCCATGTTCCGTAAGAAGGAAGCTGCGGGGGCCAAGGTAGAGCAATCTGTCGCCAAGGCCGTCAGTTATGAGATCACTGTTGCCGACATGGCTCGCAAAAGCGAGCGGCGTGCATGGATGGTCGCCGGTTGTTCGGTTGCACTGTCAATCGTGCTAGCGGGAGGATATTTTTATATCCTTCCTTTAAAGGAGAAGATTCCTTTCTTGGTGATGGCCGATGCCTATACCGGTACTGCGACCGTTGCGCGTCTGACAGGAACCTTTCAGGGTGAGAAAATCACCACAAATGAGGCTGTCAACCGCAGTAACGTTGCACAATATGTGTTGGCACGTGAATCTTACGATTCGCAGCTGATGGGTTTGAGGGATTGGGACTTGGTTTTTTTGATGTCCTCCGACTCAGTGGCTGCATCTTATCGACAACTCTACGCGAGGGCCAATCCGGCCAATCCGTTCGTCATGTATGGTCGTGAAAAAGCGATCAGGGTCAAGATTCTGAGCTTGACCCCTTTGGATGCTCGGCCAGACGGTGGTTTCAGTGGTGCTTCAGTTCGAATTCAAAGGAATTTATTCGACAAGCGGACCGGTACAAGTAAGTACCTCGATAGTCGAATTGTCACTTTGAGATTTGATTATCGCAACGATGTGGCGTTCTCCGAGCAGGATAGAGTGCTCAATCCGCTTGGGTTCCAGGTGGCCGAATATCGAGCCGATACAGATTATTCGAAGGGTGTGCCTGTTCCGGCTGATGACGGGGGAACGATTGGAGCACCGGTCGACCAGGCTGCTCCAGCACCACAGGGCTCGGGTGAGTTGCCTGCATCGGCAGGGGAGCAATTGCCTGCGATTGGAGCTGGTGCGCCTCAAGCAGTCGAGTCAGAGATATCCGAACCGATTTCCATTGGAACTGCTGAGGGAGCAAGCAACCGATGAGTAGTGGACGTAAATATGGGCTAGCAGTAGCCCTCCTTATTGCAGTCGCCGCATCGCCAGTCGTCGTGCAGGCACAGGCGGTTGATTACTATGATTATAAGCCTGATCAGATTTACCAGGTCCGGACCGGGTTGGGAATCACGACCCAGATTGAATTAAGTCCGAATGAGAAGATTCTGGATTACAGTACCGGTTTTAGCAGCGGCTGGGAACTCACCAGGCGCGGCAATGTCTTCTATCTGAAGCCCAAGAATGTCGACGTGGATACGAATCTGATGGTTCGTACGGAGATGAATTCTTATATCTTCGAGTTAAAGGTGGTTGCGACCGATTGGCGCCAACTCGAGCAGGCGCGTCGGGAAGGCGTACAGTACAAGATTGCATTCACTTATCCCGGCGATACGCAGTTCGCGGTCGCGCAAAAAGCGGTCGAAGAAGAAGTTAAACCGCTATTGAGCAGCGAGCTGGCTAAAGATCGTCAGTATTATTTCGACTATTCCTATTCGACGCGGAACAAGAAAAAAGCATGGCTGATTCCGGTCAGTGCCTATGATGATGGCCGTTTCACCTATTTGAAGCTGAATCCGTCTCCTGAATTTCAGACCGGTAGCTTCCCGGCGGTGTTTGGTCGTGAGCAGGAACATGGCGAGGACTTTGTGGTGAATACCACTGTTGAAGGGAACACGTTGGTTGTGCACGGGACGTACCCTTATCTGGTCATCCGTCACGGTGATAACGTGGTCGGGCTGCGAAGGAATGCAAAGAAATGAGTCCAAATACTTCTAACAACGATCAAGGTCGTGAGCAGGCCGATGCTGCTGGTGGAACTCACGAGGAAGCACTGGGTTCGAACCCTTACTACAGTCGTGCACAGGGCGATGCTCCCAACCTGGACGCCGCAGCGCCGACCCTGCGAAGTGCCGAAGATCAGCGGCTGAACAGGAAAGCGCTGGTGTTCCTGGCGGGTATCGTTGCGTTGCTCATCCTGATGGGCTTCTTGGTGCTTCGGAAGTCGCGTGACGACGAAGAGGCGCCAAAGAAGGATACGCAGATGGCGCGCACTGCTACTCCGACGATTCCCAGTTTGCAGCGCGACCCGGAGCCAGTGCAGCAGAGTGAGCCGGATGCAATCGACGTGTTGCCGGCGCTTCCGAGTTCACCGCCACAGGTCAACTACCAGCCTGTTCCCGATGCCCCGCAGCGTGATCGTGGCCCCACGTTGCTTGAGCGGCGCATGGCATCCACGGGAATGGGGTCGGGTGGGCAGGGCGGTACTAGTGATGGCGGGGCGGGCGAGCCGTCACAGCCTTCTGATGATATGTACCGTCAGCTGATGTCCCGGATGCCAGGTGGCGAGCCGTTGCCTGCCAATACCGAGACCAAACGCGGTCCCGACGTTGAGAACATCTCAAGCGCCAGTTTCATCAACCATCCTGATGCGTTGCTGGTCAGGGGTACTTATCTGCGATGTGTGCTTGAAACGCGCATCATCACTGACGTGCCTGGGTTCACATCTTGTCTGTTGACAGAGCCTGTTTATTCCATCAACGGGCGCAGTTTGCTACTACCCAAGGGTTCCAAGATATACGGAAGCTATGGTGGTGGTCCGACGGGCAAGCGTGTTTCCGTGATCTGGGATCGCATTACTACCCCAAACGGCATCGACGTTGCCATGTCCAGTCCTGGTGTGGATCAGTTGGGTGGTGCAGGGCATCCGGGTCAGTACAGCGCACATTGGGGAAGCCGAATCACATCTGCGCTGATGATCAGCATGCTGGCCGATATCTTTAAATATGCGGCCGCCGAGAACGGGCCTCAGACGACGACGATCACAGGTAATGGCTTGGCAATTCAGCAGCCTTATGAAAGCTCGACTGCTCGCACCATGGAGCGTCTGGCAGGCGAGGCTCTGAACGAGAACATGCGTCGTCCGCCGACGGTCACAATTAACCAGGGTGTCGTGGTGAACGTGTACGTGGCTAAGGATGTTGATTTTACTGCCGTGCTTGCACGGCGCCGCTGACGGATCGCTTTGATGGACGCCGAGTCCAAGATTGCCGACGTATCCAGTGAATTCCTGCGCTACCAGTATGAAGTGCTGGGAATTCACGAGTACATGACCTCCAAGGACGTGACGGAAATTTGTATCAACCGTCCTGGAGAGCTTTATCTTGAAACGGCGTCTGGGTGGCAGAAAGTTGAGGTGCCGACCCTGACCTTCGAGCGCGCCAGGCAGTTCTGTACTGCAGTGGTCAACGAAAGCAACACGGGGCAGCGGATAACGGACGCTGACCCCGTGGTTTCACTGACCTTTCCAACAGGTCAGCGCGCCCAGTTCGTCATTCCTCCTGCGTGCGATGCAGGCAAAGTATCAATTACCATCCGTCTTCCGTCGAAGCACATGAAGACGTTGGCCCAGTATCAGGAAGATGGTTTTTTTGATCAGATCCTCGAAACCAGTCATAACCTGACTGACCAGGATCGCGAGTTGCTGGAGTTGCGGCATACGCGCAATTACGCGGAATTCTTCCGGCGCGCTGTCCTCTACAAGAAGAACATTGTCGTGTCTGGAGCTACGGGTAGTGGCAAGACGACATTCATGAAGTCGCTTGTCCATCACATTCCCGATAACGAGCGCCTGGTCACGATCGAGGACGCGCGGGAACTGTTCTTGACCCAGCAGAACACGGTGCATCTGCTTTATTCAAAGGGGGGGCAGAGTGCAAGCAATGTGTCGGCGAAGAGCTGTATGGAAGCCTGTCTGCGCATGAAGCCAGACAGGATCATTTTGGCCGAATTGCGAGGAGATGAGGCTTTTTACTTCATCCGTAATTGCGCATCGGGTCACCCGGGTTCGATCACAAGTTGCCATGCAGGCAGCCCGGAGCAAACGTGGGATCAGCTGGCTTTGATGGTCAAGGCGTCCGCTGAAGGATCTGGGCTGGAATTTGCAATTATCAAGCGTTTGCTGATGATGACGATTGACGTAGTGGTGCACATCAAGGCGCATGCCGGGCGGCGCTACATTACGGGTATCGACTTCAATCCTGAACGTGCCTTTGATTGATGCTAGGTGACACCAAAAACATTGAGTTGATGAGGTGAATCATGCTTCCTGGAATTGAAATGGCTGCGTGTTCCGGCATGGCAGTGCCCATGTCTGTGATGCAGCACGTGGTGAACGTCGAGTCTTCCAGCAATCCATACGCCATTGGCGTCGTGGGCGGTAGGCTCGTACGTCAGCCCAAAACCATGGGGGAAGCGCTGGCAACCGTCAAAATGCTGGAGGAAAAGGGCTACAACTTTTCCATCGGCTTGGCGCAGGTGAACCGTTACAACCTGACAAAATACGGACTGAGTTCTTACGAAAAGGCATTTCACCAATGCTCCAACCTGCAGGCAGGCTCCAAGATCTTGGCTGAGTGCTATTCACGGTCCGGAAATGACTGGGGTAAATCGTTCAGCTGCTATTACTCCGGAAATTTCGTCACCGGATATCGACACGGCTATGTGCAAAAGATCTATGCCTCCATCCAGGGCCAACAGGTGGCTGAGGCCGCTGTTCCGATTGCGGTCGTGAGCACAGCCGGGCAGTCCCCAAAGCCACGCCAGGCACAGGCTCATCAAAACACGCAAATAGAGCGTAGAATCGTTGACCAAGACACAGTCGAGAGGGTGCAAGGGATGGCACAGAAGGCGCAGTACGTACCGCAGCGCAATGGCGATCCTGCAATGGTGATCGCCCCTGCGAGCCTCTCCGAGTATGCGCGGGGAGCTTTGATGAGAACTGCCGATGCGGCGCTTGCGAACGTCGTCACCAACGCGATGACGAAGCGCGGCGCCCCAGAGCAAGGAGAGCCGCTTGGTTCACCTCTGCCCCAAATGCAACAGGAGCCGTCAGCGGCAGGCAGTACTGCCGATTCATCGGGCCCGGTAATGGTGCGGCCGTGGGGAGAGAAAGCGAAAGTTCCGCGTCCGACGGGCCAGCAGAATCAGATCACTGCGCCAATCGCACCAAGCGTAGATACCGCATTCGTTTTCTGACGATTGCAAACCCAACGGCCGGCGGTGCCAGCCAGTAGTTGTTGCTAAATCATCATCAAGGAGATTGACCGTGAAGTTGAATGACCAAGACATCGCAAATGCACGCCGTACGCTCAAGACCATCGCCTACGCTGTTGCGTCCGTCGCTCTGTTTGCTACGGGTGCGGCATTGGCGCAAGGAACCGGCGGTACCTCCTACGGTGGGACAGATAAGAGAGTTTGCAGCTTCTTTGAAGATATCAACGGGTTGCTTAGCATGGCGTCGATCGCTGTTGTCACGATCGCCGTTATCTTCTCAGGGTATCAGATTGCTTTCGCCCATAAGCGTATTGGCGATGTCGCCCCAATTCTGATTGGCGGTGTGTTTATTGGTGCTGCTGGTCAGATTGCGACGATGTTGATCGGTGAGGAGGGCGAGAAGTGCACCGCGATGGTGATGCACCTCAGCCAGTACATGAATGCATAAGAACGTCGTCTTCAGGGGCTGCACGCGCCCTGCAATGTTTCTTGGCGTCCCGTACTTGCCGTTCTTCTTGATTGTGGGCGGCACGTTTCTGCTGTCGCTGTACACAAGGATGTGGGTGATGGCTGCCATGCCTCTGGAGATATTCATCCTGCGGCAAATGGCGCGTCGTGATGAAATGATTTTCAGAATGCTTGGTTTGAAGCTTCAATTTCAGTTCAAGGTCAGGAATGTTGGCGATCACGCCGGGCATTGGGTGTTTTCGCCGAACAATTATCGTCGAACACCCGCGCCGAAAGATTGAAGCCTGGAAATCGGACCGGCGGCACGGTTGCCGGTCCGTTCCATGGAGGGCCCCTAGTTACGTGTTTTCAATGGAATAGAGCATGTTCAGTCCAGATGCGCCAATTGGTGACTTCATCACGTTGTCATCCCATGTAGCACCTGCGGTCATCAAGACCACGGGCGGCGATTTCCTGATTACATGGCATCTCGAGGGCTTGCCCTTCGTCGGCCGTGAGGACTGGGATCTGGAACACAAGCACAACACCTTCAATCGACTGCTGCAGACATTGCGCGCACCGGATTTCGTTAATGTCGCGTTCTGGGTGCATGATGTGCGCCGCAAGCGCCGCCTCAAAAACAAGAGCTCATTCAAACATCGCTTCAATCAGGATCTCTCCGATGAGTATTTCGAAATGCTCTCGGCGCAGCGGATCATGCAGAACGAGCTCTATTTGACGATGATCTATCGCCCTGTCGTGGCAGGCAAGCGCTTCGTCGAAAAGTCGACAAATGTAGACAAGCTTCAGGCCGAGCAAAATCAGGCGATTGCCAAGCTGATGGAAATGGCCGGCAACGTCGAAGCAGTGATTCGCGACTACTCTCCTTATCGCCTAGGGATGTATGAGGCCAAGAATGGTGTCGTTTTCTCCGAGACGCTCGAGTTTTTTGGCTATCTGATCAACCGAATCGACGAGCCGGTTCCGGTACTGTCGGCGCCGATCAGGGATTATCTGCCGGTCAGCCGTCACACGTTCTCGCCGAAGACCGGCGACTTCCTGGTGACGACCCCGAACGGGGGGAATCATTTCGGGGCCATTCTCAACATTAAGGAATACGCCGAGGCGACATTTCCCGGCATTCTGAACGGCCTGAAGTATCTCGACTTCGAGTACGTCATTACCCATTCCTTCAGCCCGATGGGACGGCAGGATGCATTGAAGGTGCTCGACCGTACCAAGGGCATGATGATCTCCTCCGGGGACAAGGCCGTCAGCCAGATCATCGAGCTGGACCAGGCGATGGACCAGCTGTCTTCGGGCAATTTTGTGCTCGGCGAATACCACTTCCTGATCGCAATCTATGCCGATAGCCAGGAACGGCTGTCGCAGAACATTGCGGCAACACGTGCCGAACTTTCGAATGCGAGTTTCGTTTCCGCCAAGGAAGATATCGCGATCGCGTCGTCCTTCTATTCTCAGCTGCCTGGAAACTGGCGCTACAGGACGCGTCTGGCCAATATCAGTTCGCTGAATTTCCTTGGCTTGTCACCGCTGCATAATTTCGCCACCGGCAAACAGCACAATAATCCGTGGGGAGATTGCGTCACGACGCTGCAGACTACCAATGGTCAGCCGTACTATTTCAATTTCCACGCGACCCATCCTTCGGAAAATTCGCTCGGTGAAAAAGCGATTGCGAATACGATGGTGATCGGCAAGTCCGGTACGGGTAAGACGGCCCTGATCAACTTCTTGTTGAGCCAGGTGCAGAAATACGAACCATCGCCGACCATCTTCTTTTTCGACAAGGACCGTGGTGCGGAGATTTTTGTTCGCGCCTGCGGTGGAAATTATCTCGCCCTGGAGAACGGCCAGCCCACCGGTTTCAATCCGTTCCAGTGCGAGCGATCGGAAGAGAATGTCCAGTTCCTGGCTGACCTGATCAAGGTGCTGGCCGGTAAGCGCGAATACACCTCGCGTGAAGAGGAGGATATCTATCGGGCCGTCGAGAACATGCTCGACACCCCGATGCATTTGCGCAGTATGAGCAACTTCCAGAAGAGTCTTCCCAACATGGGCGACGACGGGCTGTACGCCCGGATGCGGCGCTGGACGCTGGGTAACTCTCTTGGCTGGGTGTTCGACAATCCCGTAGACACGGTCGACCTGAGTCGCGCGAACATCATTGGCTTCGATTACACCGATGTGATCGACAACCCTGAAGTCCGCGTTCCAGTCATCAATTATCTCTTGCATAAGCTGGAGTCACTGATCGACGGGCGTCCGCTCATCTATGTGATGGACGAGTTCTGGAAGATCCTCGATGGCGAGGGTGGCCTGAAGGAGTTCGCCAAGAACAAGCAGAAGACCATTCGTAAGCAGAATGGTATGGGGATTTTTGCGACTCAGAGCCCGGAAGACGCGCTGAAGAGCGATATCGCGGCGGCGCTGATCGAGCAGACGGCGACCTTGATTCTGCTGCCTAATCCAAATGCAAGCAAGGAAGATTACATCGAAGGCCTGAAGCTTACCGATGCGGAATTCCAGGTGGTGACTGCTCTGGATGAGCGGTCGCGCTGTTTCCTCGTGAAGCAGGGGCATGCATCGAGTGTGTGTCAGCTCAATCTGCGCGGCATGGATGATGCGCTATCCGTGATATCGGCTTCGACCGACAACATCGAGATCATGCATCGGGTGATTCAGGATGCAGCTGTGAAGCGCGGCATTCATATCAGCGAATTGTCGCCAGAAGATTGGTTGGAAAATTTCTACGAAAAGCGCAAAGGGTCTCGTAGTAGCAAGCATCAAGTGGCCGCAGCCTAGTGGCTATTGTGTCTAAGGAGCGGTGCTCAATGAATAAGGGAAGTTGGAGAGAGAAGATGAGTAATCAGACTGAGGGTGGTCAGAAATCCGTTAAGCTGAAGCGTAAGTTGCGCGCATTGGTTTTGGCTGTTGGCTGCGCGATTTCTCTCAATAGCCAAGCTATTATCTTCTTCGACCCAACGAATTTTGTCGAAAACTTTCTCCAAGAGGTGCAGTCGTACGCGCAGTTCGCAAAAGACAATGCACATTATGCGCAGGAGATTCAATATTTTGTTGATCAGGCGCAGCGTTGGAAGCAGCAGTACGATGCAGCAATGGCGCTTATTGACCTGAGCACATATCAGTCTTTGCTTCCTGACGGAGTGAAGTTGGTAAAGGTAGAAGAAGATTTCATGGTGCGTGAACGCTGCGGAGGCGAGGCCCCCAGTATTTTTAGCGTATCCGGGCTGAAAGAGATCGTGCTGAGCAAGATTCAGGAAACCCTCAAGACTGAGGATCTCGATAAGCAGCAGAAAAAAACCTGTGCTTTTATCCAGATGTTGAAAAATAAGCGGTATAACGATTCCATCGATTTTCTGGAGACGACCATGCCGGCGTTTCAGCGCGAGTTGGATATCATTGCCAAAGGTAATGTCGGCAATAGGACATCCGGTCAGATGGCGCAAGCGATGTACAAGCTCAAAGTGCTGTCCAACTCGATGGATATTCAAATGGCGACATGGAATTCCCGCAATCAGGCATACGAGTCTTACATCGTGTTGATGGAAGATAAGCAGAAATCGCTTGCCAAGAAGGCATTGAACGGCAAAGAAGTTTTGTTGGGGACGGTCGTCAAGAATCTTGCGTTGCGCGCAGCGCTGGAAAACGAACAGACTCGATAATCGCATATCAAGTAGTCTGGTCAGAGCTCTTGCTCAGGCATCGATAGAATCAAGGAAAGCGTCTCATGGTTATGGACATCGCTAGTACAGTATCCGGTTGGCTGCCCAGCTTCAGTGCCGACAGTGGCTCGATAGGAGATTTCTTCTTCTTTCAGGCCATCATCAAATATCTCCGGATCGAAATTTACAATTTCGGGCTGGAGACGATGCGCCGTCTCATGGTCTGGGTCGGTGGGATCGCCTTGACTTTGATGACGCTGTGGGTACTGATTCAGGGCTACCTCATCATTTCAGGGAGAAGCCGTGATTCGATGATGGCATTGGTCACCGGCATGGCGCGTGGTGCGCTGGTAGTGATGGTCGCCTCCTCAATGGGGATGTTCGGGCAGGACTTGCACCAGTTTCTCGCGGTAGATGTTCCTCAGGAAATCACCGGTTTGATTACTGGTAATAGTGAGGAGACGGCCGAAGAGCAGATCGACCAAAGCCTGGCCTGGATGCAGGTTGCGCTGACCACGATCGATTCGCTACAGGTGGTCGGTGACCAAGGTCTTGAACGAGAGAAGGCCACGGCACTATGGCTTACCGGCATTGGTACTGGCGGGCCGGCGCTGACGGCAGCCGCCATGTTGTTGCTTTACCAGGTCGCAATTGCCATGTTCATTGGCTTTGGTCCACTGTTCATCCTGTGCCTGCTTTTCGATCAGACCAAGCAGCTGTTCCAGAAGTGGCTGCTTTACGGGATCGGCACGATGTTCTCGATGGGGGTGCTGGCGGCCATGGTGTCGATCTGTATGAAGATGGTCGTGAAGGTTGCCGGATCGCTCTGGGCGGTCAAGGGGCTTGGCATGTTGTTGCAAACCGATTTTACGAACGGCATCACAAGCCAGGCCATGCAAACGGGCGGAATGGGCGTATTGTTGACGCTCCTGATCCTGACGACCCCTCCAATGGCAGCATTCTTCTTCCAGGGCACGCTGGGCAGCTTCATGGCGTACTCGCAGATTGGTGGTGCTGCATCGGCTGCTGGATCGCCTGGGCCGCAGGGGCAGGCGCCTGGGTCTTACGTGCCACAAAGGCCTTTGGAAGGTTCTGCATCCGTTGGCAGTGAACGCAATCGCCAGTTAGTTGCCTCTGAGCCGATCCAACAACAAAACAGCGGCAGCAGAGCTTCCGAAAGAAATTAGTAGGGGATTTATGAGACTTTTATTTTCTTTGATTTTATTTACCTTGGCCTGTGCAATGGGATTTCCTTTGCTCGCGGAGGGTAATTGCCCTCCGGGTTATTACCCCATAGGTGGCCAGGGAGCAGTGGGGTGCGCTCCCATCAATAATCAAGGGGGGGGCGCAGCACCACAAGCAACAGGAGAATGGGAAACTCGATGGGGAGTTCTCGCGAAAGATAAGGCCACACAAACGCTAGGAGCTACTGCAGGAGAGAAATCTAAGTCTGCTGCCCGCCGCACCGCGCTTGATAATTGTAATAAGGGGGGCGCAGGCGGAAGTTGTAAAGTGATTTTTGTCTACAAAAATGCATGCGTTGCTGTCGTAGATTCGGAGTCTGCAAATAGTTCAAGTATTATCTCTGCGCCTGATAGTAAGCAAGCTCTTCAAATGGCTACTAGTCGCTGTGCGGCAAGTGGTGTGTCGGATTGTAAATTATTTTACGCTGCTTGCAGTGATCCTTATTTTAGGGCGTATTAGAATTTAGTGTCGACCAAGTTTTGGAGCTGTAGTTTTCCTTAGGTCAGCCCTTATGGGAGTTATTTTAACTAATGGGTTACGTTAAAAGCAGTTCGATTGGAGCTGGTCTGTATGCACTTTGTTCGCAATAATAATGAATTCTTGCAATTAGTGAATGACGAAGGACTGCAATAGTACAAAACTACCGCACAGTGGTTAACGTGCATTGGTACAGGTGGTCCGGGGCTGACGGCGGCTGCCATGTTGTTGCTGTATCAAGTGGACATCGCGATGTTCGTTGGTTTTGGTCCGCTGTTCATCCTGTGCCTGCTCTTCGACCAGACCAAGCAGCTGTTCCAGAAGTGGCTGCTTTACGGGATCGGCACGATGTTTTCGATGGGCGTGCTGGCGGCCATGGTGTCGATCTGCATGAAGATGGTTGTGAAGGTTGCCGGATCACTCTGGGCGGTCAAGGGACTTGGCGTGTTGTTGCAAACCGATTTCACGAACGGCATCACAAGCCAGGCCATGCAAACGGGCGGAATGGGCGTATTGTTGACGCTCCTGATCCTGACGACCCCTCCAATGGCAGCATTCTTCTTCCAGGGCACGCTGGGCAGCTTCATGGCGTACTCGCAGATCGGTGGCGCTGCCTCGGCCGGCGGATCACCAGGGCCGCAGGGGCAGGCGCCGGGGTCTTATACTCCCGCTACGCCGTCTAGCACAGTTAATAGCACTGAAAACTTAAGAGCCGCAGATACGCGTGTGGCCAGTTCGAGTGCGCCTCAAGCACAAGTGGCAGGCGGGCGTGCGTCAAATAGAAATTCCGGTGAATAATATGAAGCAAATTGGTTTTTTATTGATTTTTACTATCTTTTTGTTTGGACAGACGGCTTTTGCCGAGGGCAATTGTCCACCTGGCTACTATCCGATTGGAGGGCAGGGCGTTTCAGGCTGCGCGCCAATGAGCTCAGGTTCGTCGGGGGCTCCTCAACCAACCGGGCAGTGGGATACCAGGTGGGGAGCACTAGCAAGAAGCAAGGATAATTCAGTCTTAGGCGCCTCTGATAGCGAGAAGAAAAAATCCTCTGCCAAGAAAAAAGCCTTGGATCTCTGCGTTCAGACTGGTGGAGAGGAGTGCAAGGTAACGTTAGTTTACAAGAACAGCTGTGTAGCCCAAGCCCAGTCTCGGACATTGGAAAGGCTTAATACATTTCTACATAAATCTGCAGCTCTCGCTGAAGAAAGTGCTCTTAAGGAATGTGCTCACCAAGATTGTCGGATTACTTATTCAGCATGTAGTTTGGCCGAGTTTAGACGGTATTGATGACGTCTTCCACTGCAGGGTTATTCTTATTATATTAATTGCAGGCTTTGCTGGTTTATTCCTGCGTGCTAAAGGTGGCGGGGTTTTCTTTAGTCAACGATGTGTTGCAACTCTACTATCCTCTTTAAGTTCCAAAAATAACAGTGCTGATTCTGCAACGAGTAAAGAGATTTTCTAGGAATGGTTGCTCTACGGTATCGGCACGATGTTACGTTATCGGCACGATGTTTTCGATGGGCGTGCTGGCGGCCATGGTGTCGATCTGCATGAAGATGGTTGTGAAGGTTGCCGGATCGCTCTGGGCGGTCAAGGGACTTGGCGTGTTGTTGCAAACCGATTTCACGAACGGCATCACAAGCCAGGCCATGCAAACGGGCGGGATGGGCGTATTGTTGACGCTCCTGATCCTGACGACTCCGCCGATGGCAGCATTCTTCTTCCAGGGCACGCTGGGCAGCTTCATGGCGTACTCGCAGATCGGTGGCGCGGCCTCGGCCGGCGGATCGCCTGGGCCGCAGGGGCAGGCGCCTGGGTCTTACATCCCGCCTGCACCAGCTCGACAAGGGGAAGGTTCAGCGCAATCTCCTACGTCATCTCAAGATTCCGGAAGAGTTATGACATCTGGTAACACAGGAGCGAGTCAGCCGACCGGCTTGATGGCTAAAGCAGATCAATCAAATTCTAATCTTCGATACTGAGGTGTATGCATTTGAAAAGTTATGGATATTTTGCTTTCTGGTTGCTTGCTATTGACCTGCCCCCACTGAGCCGTACCAGCTGAAGCTATAAAGTCCGTGCCCCCAAGAGGACGGACATGAAGAAGAACAGATTCAGCACCGAGCAGATCATCGGGTTTATCAAGCAGGCCGACGCGGGCATGGCCGTGGCGGAGTTGTGCCGTCGGCATGGCTTCAGCCCGG